>NZ_JAEHOQ010000001.1 GCF_016239305.1 Proteus vulgaris
GGATTCGAACCTCCGACCGCTCGGTTCGTAGCCGAGTACTCTATCCAGCTGAGCTAAGGATGCGCCGATTTAATACTTTACTCTTTTAATGCAAATTATTCACCATTTGCACCAAAATAAAAACCCCATACATTAATCATGGGGTTAGAATTGGTGCATCCTGGAGGATTCGAACCTCCGACCGCTCGGTTCGTAGCCGAGTACTCTATCCAGCTGAGCTAAGGATGCAATCTAAATGGCGGTGAGAGAGGGATTCGAACCCTCGATGCAGCTTTTGACCGCATACTCCCTTAGCAGGGGAGCGCCTTCAGCCTCTCGGCCATCTCACCATATTTAGAACCACTCGAAGAAGTTCTTACTGAACATCTCGTCTCTGTGTGGCGCACATATTACTTTCTCAGCCTAAGAAGTCAAACAATTTTTCTCAACTTTTTACGAATATACGTTTGTTTGAACACTTCACAAACAAACTGATGCGTTTATCAGCAAGATTAGCTAAAAAAGTCCTAAACACAATGATATCTCTGATGAAAAATCATTCAAGTATTTTATTCTCATAGCAAATATATTTATTCTCAAAACAAATAATTGTGAAGCGAATGATTAGAGGTAAAAAGAGTTTCAATTCTGTCAATCAGAATAAACGGATAGTGTAATAATAAATGCAACTCAAGAAGAGTGAAGATAGGAACCAAAAAGGGAATAAAAAGTCTTAGGAAGAGAAAAGCGCCCAGACCCGGCAAAAGTGTGGACGCTTACGAATGAATTGTAACTAACTAAAAATAGGAATTTGTTTAGTAGTTATCGGTAGGCTGAGTTTTCTCGGCCTGAATTCGTTGATAGATCTCTTCACGATGGACAGATACTTCTTTGGGTGCATTTACGCCAATCCGTACCTGATTACCTTTAACCCCTAAAACGGTTACGGTTACATCATCGCCTATCATAAGCGTTTCACCAACTCGACGAGTTAGAATAAGCATTCTTTGCTCCTTGAAAATTTACAAGAGTCGGGTCTCTAGAATTTCCCGGCCATTATCCATCATACATTGTCAATTCGTATAATCATTATTTATCACAAGTAACTCATACTTCATAACAAAATATAAATTTAGTGACTGATTATTTAACGGATCATCAATATCTCTATAAGGCGTTATCCCTATAAATCAGGAATAGCGCCTTTTTTCAGGTTATTATCGCTTACAGATGCGATTCAACCCACTCGTCAACACTTGCTAAAGCCACAGGTAAAGCATCAATATCAGTACCACCAGCTTGAGCCATATCAGGGCGACCGCCACCTTTACCGCCGATTTGCTGTGCTACATAACTAATTAACTCTCCTGCTTTAACTTTAGCAGTCAAATCTTTAGTGACCCCAACAATTAAGCTCACTTTACCATCAGAAATAGTAGAAAGCACAATAATTGCTGAACCCAATTGATTTTTTAAATCATCAACCATCGTTCTTAACATTTTTGGCTCAACACCATTAAGCTCACGAACTAAAAGTTTGATACCTTTCACGTTTTTAGCTTGTCCACCTAAAGAAGAACTTTCTTGGGCAGCTTGCTGATCTTTTAGTTGTTGGAGTTCTTTTTCTAATAAGCGGTATTTTTCTTGGACTGTCTTAATTCTTTCAACCAAGTTTGTACCGTCACTTTTTAGAACTTGTGCAACAAGAGAGATAAGGTCTGATTGCTCATGAACACTCTCAATTGCTGTAATACCTGTAATTGCCTCAATACGACGAATACCAGCAGCAGTGCCTGACTCATTGATAATACGGAACAAACCAATATCACCTGTTCTAGAAGCGTGAGTACCACCGCAAAGCTCAGTAGAGAAATCACCCATGGTTAAAACACGAACACGTTCATCGTATTTCTCACCAAACAGTGCCATAGCACCTTTCTCTTTAGCATCTTCAAGATCCATTAACTCAGTGACAACTGGTGAGTTAAGACGGATTTGTGCATTTACAATATCTTCGATTTCTCGCAATTGTTCTGGTTTAACTGCTTCAAAATGAGAGAAGTCAAAACGCAGGTATTTATCGTTAACCAAAGAACCTTTTTGCGTAACATGCGTACCCAGCACTTGGCGTAATGCAGCATGTAATAAGTGAGTCGCAGAGTGATTTAAGCGAATGGCATCACGGCGAGCAATATCAATGTTAGCATTGATTTTATGGTTAACAATAAATGACCCTACGTTAACTTTACCAATATGGCCAATTGCTTTACCGTATTTTTGCGTATCTGTGACTTCAAACTGACTATCTTTGCCAGTCAGAATACCTTTATCGCCAACCTGTCCACCGGACTCGGCATAAAATGCCGTTTTATTTAAGAAGATAATCCCTTCTTCGCCCGCTTTTAATTCAGTGACTGATTGTCCGTTATGGAAAATGGCAGTAATTGTACCCTGCTGTTCATTATGATCATAACCAGAGAAATCACTGCGACTATCAACTTTAATAAGACTATTATAATCAGTACCAAAACCGCTGGATTCGCGAGCACGTTTACGTTGCTCTTCCATCGCGACTTCAAAGCCTTTTTCATCAACTTTGATATTTCTTTCACGACAAACATCGGCAGTTAAATCGAGAGGGAAACCATATGTATCATAAAGGCGGAAAGCGGTTTCACCCGGAAGAACGTCATCTGTTAATTGAGCAAGCTCTTCATCTAATAGTTGAAGACCACGTTCTAATGTACGAGCAAACTGCTCTTCTTCCGTTTTTAATACTTTTTCAACGATAGCTTGTTGGCGTTTTAATTCTTCACCCGCTTCAGCCATCACTTCAATTAATGGAGCGACTAACTTATAGAAGAAGGTATCTTTGGCGCCAAGCATATAACCATGACGTACTGCACGACGAATAATACGACGCAGCACATAGCCACGACCTTCATTAGAAGGAATAACGCCATCACAAATAAGGAATGAACAAGAACGAATATGGTCGGCAATAACGCGTAATGATTTATTTTCTAAATCCGTTGCATTAGTCACTTGTGCAACAGATTTAATTAAAGAACGGAATAAATCAATCTCATAGTTAGAGTTTACATGCTGTAAAACAGCAGTAATACGCTCTAATCCCATTCCCGTATCAACAGATGGTTTCGGCAGTGGATCCATAGTGCCATCTGATTGACGATTAAATTGCATGAAAACGATATTCCAGATCTCAATATAGCGATCGCCATCTTCTTCTGGAGATCCTGGAGGTCCGCCCCAAATGTGGTCACCATGATCATAAAATATTTCGGTACAAGGTCCACAAGGGCCGGTATCACCCATTTGCCAGAAGTTATCTGATGCAAAAGGTGCGCCTTTGTTATCACCAATACGGATTATTCTTTCGGCCGGAATACCAATTTCTTTATTCCAAATATCATAAGCTTCATCATCTGTGGCATATACCGTTACCCAAAGTCTTTCTTTAGGTAAATTAAACCACTCTTTGCTGGTTAATAATTCCCAAGCAAAATTGATTGCATCATGTTTGAAATAGTCACCAAAACTGAAATTACCTAGCATTTCAAAAAAAGTATGGTGACGAGCAGTATAACCCACATTTTCTAAATCGTTATGTTTACCACCTGCACGCACACAGCGTTGTGCAGTTGTCGCTCGGGAATAAGGTCTATTGTCCAATCCAAGAAATACATCTTTGAATTGGTTCATCCCTGCGTTTGTAAACAGCAATGTTGGATCGTTATTTGGAACCAAAGAACTGCTAGGTACTATTTGATGTCCTTTAGTATGAAAAAAGTCGAGAAACGCCTGACGGATCTCAGCGGTGCTTTTGCTCATAATTATCCCGAAATCAAGCTGGAAAAACAGAAATTAGAAATCTAGTTAGAGGAGGTTTATTGTTACCTCTACTTAGCCAACGAATACATAAGTAGGGATAAGATAGAATTTCTTCTGTCAGAAGTAAAACCCCCGATAAACTTATTCGTGTTGACATTGTAAATCGTCTAGTTTTTTTCTGAAAGTGCGATTGTTATCTGAGAATGGGACTTTTCTCTATTTAAGAGAGAATATTCTAAGAAATGTAAGTGGTTTAAAGTATTTTCATTTTGTAATTATTAAAAACTATTTGTTATTATTACTTTTTTATCTCATCACATGCTATATGCGTTTTTTTCTTAAATAATTTCTTTTTCTTATAGCAATCAATAATAAACACATAAGCATTATCACTTAAAACAAACAATAAACTCATGATAACTTGCTAAAATAAAAGTATTTCTCAGTATAAAACCTATCTCATCACTAAATAGTCTTTTAAATACCATCTTAATTAGATTCAAATATCTTGAAGATATTTATCTCTATATGTCAATTATTTACTATCTGATTTAACCAGATATCAGTAATAATTCTCATTTAGATTTATAATATCTGAAAATATATCATCAAAACTTCACTATATAAACTTTCATACAACTATAAAAAATAGTTAGTAAAAAATATCGTTATATCAAATTAAACAGTGTTAAAGGCTGATTTTACTAGATGAAAAATAGAATAAACCCGATATGAACCCTAAATTGGATAAATAATACTACATATAACAAAAAGGAAGCTTTTTTAGAGCTTCCTTTTTTAAGTGAGTTAAATCACATTAATTGACTAGCCATTTATCATTACAATGATAGTAATTTGTCTAAACATGGAATCAATTAGTTGTTTTATCACAAGCTAAGAGATTATTCTTCTGTCTCTCCGAGATCAGCTGCATCACCTTCATTCGTAAAATCAGCTGCGCTTGTAAACTCACCTGCGTGGTTTAATAACATTTCACGTAATTTTGTATTTAAATCATTGTACATTTCTGGATGCTCTTTTAGGTAAGTTGTTGCATTGGCTTTACCTTGACCAATTTTCTCACCATTGTAGCTGTACCATGCGCCAGCTTTTTCTACCAATTTATGTTTAACACCTAAATCGATAAGCTCCCCAAAAGTATTAATACCTTCGCCATACATAATTTGGAATTCAGCTTGTTTAAATGGTGCTGCAATCTTATTTTTTACAACCTTAACGCGGGTTTCACTACCCACAACTTCATCACCATTTTTAACAGAACCGATACGACGAATATCTAAACGAACAGATGCGTAAAACTTAAGCGCGTTACCACCCGTTGTGGTTTCTGGATTACCAAACATAACACCAATTTTCATACGAATTTGGTTGATGAAAATAAGTAATGTGTTGGAGTTTTTCAAGTTACCCGCTAATTTACGCATAGCTTGACTCATCATACGAGCAGCAAGACCTACGTGAGAATCACCGATTTCACCTTCAATTTCAGCTTTTGGCGTTAATGCAGCCACTGAGTCAACAACGATAACATCAACAGCACCAGAGCGAGATAATGCATCACAAATTTCTAAGGCTTGCTCACCAGTATCAGGCTGAGAACACAGCAGATTATCAATATCTACGCCTAATTTTTTCGCATAAATTGGATCTAATGCATGTTCAGCATCGATAAACGCACAGATTTTACCTTCACGTTGAGCTGAAGCGATAACTTGTAATGTTAAAGTTGTTTTACCTGACGATTCTGGGCCATAGATTTCAACAATACGACCACGTGGTAAACCACCAGCACCTAAAGCAACGTCTAATGATAAAGAACCTGTAGAGATGGTTTCAACGTTCATGGAACGATCTTCGCCCAGACGCATGATAGACCCTTTACCAAATTGTTTTTCAATTTGACCAAGTGCTGCGGCCAATGCTTTTTGTTTGTTTTCATCAATAGCCATGTTATCTCCCTCTGGGCAGTGAAACATAAGGATGGGTCACTACCATTAAAACGTATATGATTTTGCTTGTTGAAATTCATTATACTGTATAATCATACAGTATCAAGTTAATTATTTATAATTTCTTTAAGTATTGATTTTAAAGAAAAAACAACAGATCCTGCTCTTACTTGCTCTCGCGAACCACTGAAGATACAGTGTTTTGCTGTTACCTGAATACCTGTTGTTGTTTTAACAGCAAAGCCAAACCAAACTAAACCCACTGGTTTTTCTTTACTACCACCACCAGGGCCTGCAATACCACTAACAGAAACAGCAAAATCTGCATTTGCAGCGCTAAGTGCGCCTTTCGCCATCTGAAGAACGACTTCTTCGCTAACAGCGCCGTATTTAATCAAGGTTTGTTCATCAACGCCTATCATTTCATGCTTTGCTTCATTACTGTAGGTCACAAAGCCACGGTGATAATAATCAGAGCTTCCTGCAATATCCGTGATGATTTTTGCAATCCATCCACCAGTACAGGACTCTGCCGTTGTTATCGTGCTCTTCTTTTCAATTAACGCTTTACCCACCTCAATACTTAGGTGAGTCATTTCATCGTAATTTATCATTAAGGTTCATCTAACCTCTATTCTAAATTCTACCGTTTAAGATCTCTTTCTGGTGCAATCCCATAACCATAAACCACCAATTGCGAGTGCAAAGATGGCACCAAAACCAATTCCGATGGCAACAACAGAAATACCAATACTCGTGACTAGTGAGAACAAGCCTAACATTAATAGCATCGCTGTATTTTCACCTAAGTTTTGTACCGCGATAGCATTACCAGCTCCCACACTGTGTTTTCCTTTATCTTGTAATAACGCATTCAATGGCACCACAAAGAAGCCACCAAAAACACCAATAACGATAAGAATTAAATAGGATGGAATAATTGAGGTTTGCAACGAAAAATAAACTACGCCAAGACCAATTAAAATACCCGCTGGCATACAGCGACGTACTGTTTTCAGTGTCACAAATTTAGCAGCTAATCCAGCTCCTACAACTATACCAATAGCCACCATTGCATTTAATATCGTTGGAGTAGTGTTATCAGTCATGCCTAATGCAATAGGTACCCATTGAACAAGCAGAAAACGCAAAGTTACGCCTGCGCCCCAAAACATACTTGTTCCCACTAAAGAAAAACGGCTTTCTTTATCTGCCCATAAAGTACGTGTTGCCTCAAGGAATTGAGCAAACATTCTTTTTATGTTCCAACCCCGACCTATTTGAGCAGCAGATAATTTAGGTATGCCAAAGTTAACAAAAACCGCAAAAGCGTACATTGCTGCACAGACACCTAATGCAAAAACAATACTCCAATCAGAGAGTAAACCACCAATCACTGAACCTAATAAAATAGCGGCTATGGTTGATGCTTCCATTAAACCATTCGCTTTTACTAAGCGTTCACCGTCGGTTAATTCTCCTAAAATACCATATTTAGCTGGGGAATAAACTGCCGCACCAATCCCAACTAAGGCGTAACCTAAGAATGGATCAGAGCCAACACAAATAAGAAATGCACCCACAAATTTTAAGATATTACCACTGAGCATAACCCTTCCTTTAGGGTTACGATCAGCAACTTGCCCAACAAAAGGCGCTAAGAGAATAAAAGCCAGCACAAAGACCATTTGTAAAACAGGCTGACTCCATTCGGGGTAAAGAGCCGATTTAAACTGGGCTAAAATGGCAAAAAGTAGTGCATTATCAGCAAAAGCAGAAAGAAATTGCGATAACAATACTGCTTTCATTCCCCGACTCATCAACGGAGGCTGGCTAATATTCTCTGACATTAGTTATTTTCCTGTTCAGCTAGTTTTTTCAATGAGACAAAATCCGTTTTCCCACTCCCAAGAACAGGAATTTCTTTGATAAAACGAATATCCTTCGGTACGGCGATTTCAGCAACACCTTCTGCTTTAGCCAGTGTTGATAATGCGCTACGATCCAATTGCTTATCTGTTGTAAACAGTACCAGTGATTCACCTCTGCGTTTATCACTGATTGTCACAACAGCGTGTTCGCCAGCGGACGCTTTACGTGCGAGTTGCTCAACACCTTCAAGAGAGACCATCTCACCGGCAATTTTAGCAAAGCGTTTTACACGTCCTTTAATAGTACAAAAGCCTTCGCTATCGATAGCAACAATATCACCAGTGTCATACCAACCTTCTTCGTCAATACCTTCCGCGTTTGTAGCTACAGGGACTTCTAGTTTTTCTGGCGATTCAACACGTAAATACCCCGTCATTACATTCGGGCCACGTAATTGTAATCGTCCCCCTTCCGCGATCCCATTCATTGGGATAAGTCGGCCTTCCATACCAGGCAATAAACGGCCTACGGTATGTGCTTTAGCGCTCATCGGTACATTGATTGACACAACAGGTGCACATTCGGTAACACCATAACCTTCTAAAATACGGATCCCGAACTTTTCTTGCCATAAAACACGGGTTGATTCTGATAGTTTTTCAGCACCAGCAACCACATACCTAACTCTGGCAAAATCGTATGGATGAGCAAACTTTCCGTAATTTCCTAAAAAGGTTGATGTACCAAATAACACCGTACAATTTTGGTCATACACTAATTCAGGCACAACACGATAGTGTAATGGACTTGGATAAAGAAAAACTCGAGCCCCCAAGCAAATTGGCGTTAATAGACAAGCCGTTAAGCCAAATGCATGGAATAACGGTAATGCTGACATAAATTTATCTTTAGGTGAAAAGTCAGCAATAGCACGAATTTGATCTACGTTAGCCAGTAAACTTGAATGACTATGAACAACACCTTTAGGTGTACCTTCAGATCCTGACGTAAATAGAATAACCGCAGCATCCGTTGATTTTTGCGGTAACATCGCTTTATGTGGCGTAATAAGGTGTTTGAGGATCCAGCGTTTATCTTCACTCGTCACACTATCTTTGAGATCTTCAAGGTAAATCCAATTCGCATCTGGGGTTTGTTCAGGAATATGTAATAAATTTCCTTTTTCTAAAAATTGGCGTGATGTAAAAATGGTTTTTATTGATGCCGCTTTCATCGCATTTTGTACGCCTAAGCTACCCGCAGTGTAGTTAAGCATAGCAACAACACGTTGACGCATTGTTGCACCTAATAATGCAGCCGCTGTTACCGTTGTATTGGGAAGTAACAAGCCAATACGTTCATTAGGCTCTGTGTAGCGTTCAATTAGTCGGCTGATCCCTAATGTTTTTTTCAGCAATCCTTGGTAAGAATCTTCTTTTAGATTGATATCTGAAATTAACGGGCTAAATCGACCATATTGAGACATTGCCTGTAAAAATGCCTCATACAGTGTAATTTTAGGGCGTGTATCCATGATGGCATTCATCATGATATCACGCATGGCTTCCCCTGCTAATCGACGGCGCTCGGCTGATTTTTCTGCTTTTGGCATGGGTAAATCAACGGCTGGAAGTACCTTAATTGTGATTTTAGGAAAGAAATGGGATTTCACACGCAAACTTTTACGTACTCGTGAAAAGTAGCTAAATTCAGCACCTTCAATCCTAATAGGAACAACTTTAGCGCCTGATTTAGCAGCAATAAAAGCAGCCCCTTCATAAATCTTCATTAATCCATTCGTTACTGTGATCCTTCCTTCGGGAAAAATCACCACTGGGCGACCTTTATCGACTTCTTTTACTAATTGACGCACCGCCATTGGGTTTGCGGGATCTAAAGGCACAATATCAGCATAACGACCTAACCATCTTGTCGTTTTTGCAGAAGCCACAGAGGTATAAACAGCAAACACAGGATTAATAGGTAGGAACAAACGCAATAATATACCATCAATAAAAGAAGTATGATTTGGTGTAATTATACATTTTTCATATTGAGAAAACTGATTAACAAGTCCTTCAATTCTTATTCTAAATAAGAATTTAAATAGTGTTTTAAAAAACGCTATTAACATCATATCCATATCTCATTTTGCTATAATTAGCCTTACTATAAATAGGATGTGATGAAAATAAAATAGATGACCCCTGTTTTGTCCTTTATATCAGACGACTTCCTAATTATTTGGCGAGTTCTGCGAGAATTACCGCAATAATTTCATTAATAGATAATCCAGCATCAACAATAATATCTGCGCATTGCATATATAAAGGTTCACGCTTAATTAAAACATCATGTATTTCTGAAACTAATGTTTTACCTGTCAAGCTAGGTCTTTGTGCTTCATTAGGATCTTGAGATAAACGTTCAACTAACGTTTCAAGCGAGGCCTGTAAATAAATTGTAACACCCGAGGTTTTCATAAAAGCACGATTTTTATCTGCCAAAACCATACCACCACCCGTTGAAATAACTTGGTTAGGTTGGCTAACTTGAATAAGAGCGTCTGATTCAATTTGACGAAAGAAATCCCACCCCTTCTCTTCTACCATAGAGGATATAGTTTGTTGATATTTTTGGGTTATCCAATAATCTGTATCAATAAATTTATAATTTAAAGAGAGAGAAAGCGCTTTACCTACTGTTGTTTTCCCTGCACCTCGAGGTCCGATAAGGTAAATTGTACTTTCCATAAAATGCACTATCCCCATAGTGTGTTCCCATAAGGGTGTAATTAAAAATTTACATACTGTAAAGTATAAACATCATACCTGATGTAACAAAAAAATAAAGCCACACTTTAGAAAAGTATGGCTTATTTAATATTCTCAATAATTAGTGGCGAATTGTATTATCACCGTAACCAATCCATTTGTAGGTCGTTAGGGCATCTAATCCCATTGGGCCTCTGGCGTGTAATTTTTGTGTACTGACAGCGACTTCCGCACCTAAACCGAATTGCCCGCCATCCGTAAAGCGTGTACTTGCATTGACATACACTGCAGCAGAGTCAACTTGACGAACAAAGCGATCAGCATTAGAAATAGATTGCGTTAAAATAGCATCCGAATGCGCCGTACCATAACGACGAATATGACTAATAGCCTCAGTTAAACCACCCACGACTTCTACATTTAGATCAAGTGATAACCACTCATCACAATAATCTGCATCTTTTACATCAACAACAGTTGCTCCACCTTTTTTCAGCCCAGCTAATGCTTTTTCACTTGAATGCAAAGTGACCTTTTGAGTGGCCATGGCATTACTTAGCTGTGGTAAAAATACATCTGCAATATTTTCATGTACTAAGAGTGTTTCTAACGAATTACATGCGCTTGGCCGTTGTACTTTGGCATTAACAATAACGGTTAATGCTTTTTCTAAATCAGCACTTTCGTCAACAAATGTATGGCAAACACCAATCCCTCCGGTGATAACAGGAATAGTTGATTGTTCACGACATAATTTATGTAATCCAGCCCCACCTCGAGGAATAAGCATATCAATATACTCATCCATTTTTAGCATTTTAGCGACCAACTCACGATCAGGTTTATCAATCGCCTGAATTGCCCCCGCAGGAATACCACATTTTTCTAAAGCTTGTTGAATTACGGCAACCACGGCTTGATTAGTATGGTGTGTCTCTTTTCCACCACGAAGAATGGCGGCATTACCGGTTTTCAAACATAATGAAGCAACATCAATAGTGACATTAGGGCGAGCTTCATAAATAACGCCAACAACACCTAACGGCACACGGCGACGTTCTAAACGTAAACCGCTGTCTAACATACGACCATCAATAACTTGCCCCACAGGATCTTCTAAGCGACAGACTTGTCGTACATCATCAGCAATAGCTTTTAAACGTTCAGAAGTCAGTAATAAACGATCAAGCATAGCTGTATTAATATTAGCCTCACGAGCTGCTTGCATATCTTTTTCATTGGCTGCAAGAATTGAAGCTTCTTGTTGCTCTAATAAATCAGCCATAACCAGTAATGCCTGATTTTTTTGCTCTGTCGATAATTGAGCTAAATGCCAAGATGCTTCTCTTGCTGATTTACCCATTTGTTCTAACATCGATGGCTCCTTAGCTAACAATCATATCGTCACGATGCACAGCAACACTGCCATATTCGTAACCTAAAATTTGACTAATTTCTTGTGAATGATGTCCAGCAATTAAACGCAATGCATCACTATTATAATGGGCAACACCATGAGCGAGATCTTTACCCAGTAAACTCTGAATGCGAATAACACATCCACGAGAAAAATCGCCTTTTATCTCTTTAATACCTTTGGGCAGAAGGGAGCTACCTTTTTCTTTAATTGCTTTTTCAGCGCCTTCATCAACAATAATGACACCTGCAATTGGCGCACCAAAAATCCATCTTTTACGAGCTTCAAGTGGGCTTTCTAAGCCGTGAAATAAGGTTCCGACAGGTTCATTATTGATAACTTTAGCAATTACTTCAGGTTGTACGCCGGCCGCAATAACAACATCGATACCTGCGCGACCAGCAACAGTGGCAGCTTGTAATTTTGTTGCCATGCCACCTGTACCTAAACCAGACACACTATCACCCGCCATTTCGCGTAACTCATCATTGATATCAAATACTTCTGGGATAAGTTTCGCTTCAGGATTACTACGAGGATCAGCAGTATACAGCCCTTCAATATCTGTCAGTAATAACAGCTTGTCTGCACTTCCTAAAATAGCGGCTAATGCAGACAGATTATCGTTATCACCCACTTTAATTTCTGCGGTCGCAACAGCATCATTTTCATTAATAACTGGAATAATACGATTATCTAATAATGCATGTAATGTATCACGCGCATTCAAGAAGCGTTCTCTATCTTCAATATCTGCTCGTGTTAACAACATCTGACCAATATGAATACCATAGATAGCAAATAGTTGTTTCCATACTTGAATTAATGCGCTTTGGCCTACCGCGGCAAGCAACTGCTTAGAAGCAATGGTTGCGGGTAAATCAGGATAATTCAAATATTCACGCCCTGCTGCAATTGCACCAGAAGTAACAATAATAATCCGGTGACCTTTTTCGTGTTGTTTAGCGCATTGGCGAACCAGCTCAACAATATGAGACTGATCCAGACGTCGTGAACCACCAGTAAGTACACTTGTCCCTAATTTAACAACCAGTGTTTGGCTGCTACTCATAACATTTACCATTCTTGTTGATTATTTAAAAAGATAATACACAGTTTTATCAGGAGAGAAGCGTTATGCCAACCGACATAACGCAAAATCTATGAAAAGTTGCCCTAACACAAAATTAGGGCTGGATGGGAAGCGGAAATTTGTTCATTTTTTCATCTGGCATAAGTGTCATATCTAATTCACTCGCTGCCGTTTTAAGAAATTGATGAAAACGGATCAGTGTTTCATTGATTGATTCAGTAACATCATTTTTACTTATATTCTGATGTATCCAATCACCATTTTTATCAAATAACCCAATTTGATAATGATAAATGAGCTGTTCATTGTTGCGTTCTAAGTTCATCCACCAGCCCCAAAACTCACGTTTTTCTGGTACGACTTTCTTATTTACACAAACAGCTAAACAGTCAAAAAAGAACTGGTTCTCTTGGCATTGTTGCTCTCGGATATAAGGGCCGATTTGAGCAAAACGCTTTAATAACTTACCTCGGGTAGGATTCAAAGATGAAGTCATAAATTCAGTCTCCTTAGAAACTCTACTGTTATATAATCTAATGTAATTAGCAAGTTATTGTTCATGATTAATTATATTAATTTGTCATAGATCCAATCAGCACTTTTTTGTAACGCTAGCTCTAAGCCTTCATAAAGCGGTTTTTCATTGATTGCTAGGATATCGCCATCCATAGAAGAACGAGCAATTAGCTGAGAATCCTCTTTAGGACTCATTTCATCACCTTTCCAGTAAACGCCCATCATAGGAACTGGAATTCGTCGTCCAATCAGCCCTTGGTTTTTCAGTGAATAACTGCTTAATGATAATCGAAGATTATTTTCATCAATATTCCATAAACCTAAGCGACTCGCTAATACATCAAGATACATAACAGGAATTTTTTTCTGTAGCTCAGATTGTGTGAAAAATGTATGAATTAAAGGCCCTAAGGCAACAACACCTTTAATTAATTTAGGGTAAATATAAGCTAAACGTACAGCAATATTTCCCCCAAAACGAAAGCCCATAACCCCCACACGAGTATGATCAACCCAAGGTACTTCAGAAAGTTGCTTGAGAACTTCGCCTTGTAACTGGCAGGTATCTTCGGTCAATTTCTGTTTTACCGAATAACCGATTGAAGGCATATCTAGCGTTAACATTGCGATGCCTTTAGGAGATAAATAATCCCTAAAGAAACTGACATAATCGCTTTGAAGACCATCTAACCCACCGCAAAATAATACTGTGGGATAAGGACCTCTACAATCTTTAGGTAAATGCAGAAAACCGGTTGTTGTTCCCTTCCCTTCTAATTTAAATGTGAGTTTTTTTACTTCAAAAGATGAAAATTTTGTCGCATTCTCAAATGCTTTCATCGACAAAGTAACGGCTTGATCTGCTAAAAAATCACCATTAATAAAAGGATACGCGGCAATACTATACAGATGAGCAGCCCGTAGCCAACAATCAGCGGCTGCATCTCCTGATTCATTTCGTAATGCTTTTTGTTGCCAAATCATAGCTTGATGTGACCATTCATATGACCAACCACCTTTGCGATAACCCACAACGGTATCAATAAATTTATCATCACTACGAGGTGCATCATGTACAGCAATTCGGCTTAAAACTTCTTCTATTTCGATAGGTGAAATACCACGCCAAATCCAAAGTAAACGCTGAATAGTACGATACCAATTTTGCTGACTTGTACCATTAAGCACAGTATACGTATTGATATTCGATTTAGGATGAGTGTACTGAATTAGTGTTGAAGTTTCAGCGTGTTTTGCTCTAGGTTTAAATAGAGTTTCAGAAAGGTTTGTATTATTTGCCATATCACTCTTCAAATCAGTCGATATCGAATAAAAGGGGCTAAGAAGTCTGGCTTTATCATAGCATGAAATCAATATGAACAGTGTGTATCGCGACAGGTGATCGTACGAAGATATAACTCAAAGGAAGAATAAAAGTATAAAAACAAAAATCCCCGCCAAGGCGAGGATCTCAATTAAAACAGCCAAATAAATGCTATCAAATTATTTTTGATCGCAAACTGGAGGAATAAAGACAACACCCATATCCCAAGGCTGTTCAATCCAAGTATTTTGTGGGATATCAACCACGAAATCATCCACTAATGGACGCCCTTCTGGTTTTGCAAAGATAGTCACAAAATGGGCTTTTGGATACATATCACGGATAACTTTAGCCGTACCACCTGTATCAACTAAATCGTCAACAACGATAAAGCCTTCACCATCACCTTCTGCTTTTTTTAAGATTTTGAGGTCACGCTGATGATCATGGTCATAGCTAGAAATGCAGACTGTATCCACATGACGGATACCTAATTCACGAGCAAGTAATGCAGCGGGAACTAATCCCCCACGGCTGACAGCAATAATGCCGGTCCATTGTTCGACTGGTAGTAAACGTTGCGCCAATTGACGGGCATGTATTTGCAACATATCCCACGTTACAACATATTTTTCGCTCATAATATTGTGATCCTAGCTACTTGAATGCGAGAGAAGCTTTTTTTTGCGGAAAAAAAGGTTGCGCGAGATTATAGTGATTTGAGCACCTAAAAACCAGAGAAAACGTGAAAAGAGGTGAGATTATCCTCATTTTTTTCTGTATTTTCTTTTTATGATTAAAAAATGAGCCATATAAAAAAATGAATACAAATAGAGATCTAATTTCTTAGATAGAGATGTGAATAGAATGACGCATTCATCAGAAGAAAGTGATATTCTCAATTACATTGGCGTATAACGCTCAGAATAATAAAGCTAACCCTTAAAAAAGCGGTAGGCTATTAATAACACAGATGCTGTTAGAGGAGATCCATCGTGTCTGAACTATCTACTCTATCCCCACAACCACTATGGGATATTTTCGCAAAAATTTGTTCGATTCCACATCCATCACATCATGAAGAAGCCTTAGCTTCCCACATTCTTTCATGGGCAAGTGAAAAAGATTTTTTTGTACAGCGCGATGCTGTCGGCAACATTTTAATTCGTAAGCCAGCGACTAAAGGCATGGAAGATCGTAAAACAGTTGTTTTACAAGCACACTTAGATATGGTGCCACAAAAAAATAACGACACGGTTCACGACTTCACTAAAGATCCTATTCAACCTTATGTTGACGGTGAATGGATCAAAGCAAAAGGCACAACATTAGGTGCTGATAATGGTGTTGGTATGGCATCTGCATTAGCGGTTTTAGCTGATGACACCGTAAAACATGGCCCATTAGAAGTTCTATTAACCATGACTGAAGAGACCGGCATGGACGGTGCTTTTGGTTTACAACCGAGTTGGTTACAAGCTGATATTCTTATCAACACAGACTCTGAAGAAGAAGGTGAAATCTACATGGGTTGTGCGGGTGGTATCGATGTTAAAACCACTGTAAGCCTTTCTTATGAAGCAATTCCTGCAGGTCATGTTGTTAAGCAACTGGTACTGAAAGGATTAAATGGTGGTCATTCTGGTGGTGATATCCATTTAGGTTTAGGTAATGCAAATAAATTATTAGCACGTTTCTTAGCTGGTCATGCAGAAGAATTATCACTGAAATTAATTGATTTCCACGGTGGTACACTGCGTAATGCTATTCCTCGTGAAGCAAATATCGTATTTGCAATTCCAGCAGATAAAGTAAGTCAACTAGAAGTTGTAAAAGCAAAATTTGAAGCATTATTAAAAAGCGAATTAGCTATTGCTGAAAAAAATCTGAAAATTGAGTTACTTGATACAACAACAGATAAAAAAGCATTTGAGGCAGATTGCCAAGAACGCTTAATCAACCTGCTTAATGCAATGCCAAATGGCGTGATCCGTATGAGTGATGATGTTGAAGGTGTTGTTGAAACATCATTAAATGTCGGTGTTATTAGCATTGTTGACGATAAAGTAGAAATCCTTTGCTTAATCCGTTCTCTGATTGATAGCGGAAAAACTTATGTTGTCAGCATGCTGACTGCATTAGCAAAACTAGCTAAAGCTGATATCGAAACAAAAGGCGGTTACCCTGGTTGGAAACCCGATGCAGACTCCCCAGTTATGCATTTAGTTCGTGATACCTATCAACAACTGTTTGATAAAGTACCAAACATCATGGTTATCCACGCAGGTCTTGAGTGTGGCCTGTTCAAAAAACCTTACCCAGATATGGATATGGTTTCTATTGGACCAACAATCCGTGGTGCACACTCACCAGATGAACGTGTTCACGTTAAAAGTGTTGGTCAATACTGGCAGTTATTAACAGCAATTTTAAAAGCGATCCCTGCTAAATAATTTCGCTTTAAATTTCATAATGAAACCCGCTTAATTGGCGGGTTTTTTTGTTACTAACAAATACTATCATAAAGAAATAATTTATCTCTCCATACACACTCAATCTATCTTAAGTATCATAATTTATTCCTTATAGAACAAATATTAACCCGGCTTATTCCATTTTGGAATAAATAAAAAATCTTAATAAATATAATTTATAGAACGCTAATCATTATCATTAGCATTAATATTTATTGAGTGATATTTTCATGCCTTCCGCATTTAAAGTTAAAAAATAAAAATTCAAAGGGTCCTATCGTGTCTAACAAAAATTGCGTTGCTAGCGTATTTCTCGCCTTACCTTTAAGTTTACTCTCTGTTCAAATTCATGCGGCAGTTAATCAAAAGACACCTGAAAAGATAATTGTCACCGCGGCTCCATCACAGGATCCACAATCTCCTGTTTCAGGCTTTATTGCCACAAAAACACTATCAACAAACAAAACACCAACTGAAATTGAAAAAACACCGCAATCCATTACGGTTATTACTCGTGATCAAATGGATGCTCAAGATGTCAGTTCCGTTTCACAAGCATTGCGCTATACACCGGGTGTTTTCACTGAATATCGAGGAAGTTCTAATCGTAATGACGAGGTTTTTATTCGTGGATACAGTTATGCACCTCGTTTTTTAGATGGTTTAAGCTATGGTATGGGAGCTTCATCATCAACAGGGGCACTTGACCCATGGTTATTAGAGCGCGTTGAAGTTGTTAGAGGACCAGCATCTGTGCTTTATGGCCAAGTAAATCCAGGTGGCCTTGTTGCAATGACAAGTAAAAGACCCACTGCAACACCTATTCGCCACATTCAAGTACGAACCGGTAATGATAAATTAGCAGAAACTGCATTCGACTTTTCAGGTGTATTAAGTGATGACAATCGTATTCTTTATCGCCTAAATGGTATTGCCAAGACACAGCACACTCAAATAGAAAACTATAAAGAAGAGCGTTTTGCCCTTTCTCCCGCTATTACTTTTTTACCTAATGAACAAACTCGTTTAACATTATTAAGCTTTATTCAGCAAGAGCCTGAAGCCGGTTATCGTAATTTTTTACCCGCTTATGGTACGGTGAAAAAAACACCTGAAGGCACTATTCCTTTTGATTTCGACGTAAACAACCCGGATTATCACCAATCGTGGCGCCAACAATATGGCATAGGTTATGAGTTCGAACATGAATTTAGTGACTCACTCAAAATAGTACAAAATGCTCGTTATAGTCATATTAATCAAAAATATAAATACCTTGTTTTCGGTTCATTAAGAAAAGACAATCCTTATGTACTTGAACGTAGAGCTCAACAAGAACAACGTGAAACAGATACTTTAGGAATAGATACACGTTTACAAGCTGATTTTACTACTGCAAAACTTAATCATACTGTGATTGTAGGTATTGATTATCAGTGGAGTAAAGATCAAGATAATTTACTTCGAGCTATGGGCTCAGAGTACGATCTGGACTGGCGTGATCCTAATTATAATTATCCGATTAATATGAGCTTACAAAAGCCAGCAACAGATCAGTTACAGAAACGAGATCAGATTGGGTTGTATCTACAAGATCAGATCCAATGGCAAAATTGGATATTGCTGGCCGGTTTACGCCAAGACTGGGCGCAAGTACGAACTCATGATTTCTTAGCAACCACATATGATCAGCAAGATGATAATAAACTAACGGGCCGCGCTGGTCTTTTATATGCTTTTGATAATGGTATTTCGCCTTATATAAGTTACAGCACCTCTTTTGAGCCCAATCTACAAACCCGTAGAGCACCAGGTAGTGCGCCATTTGAACCAAGTGAAGGACGCCAATTAGACGCGGGAATTAAATACCTCACACCAAATCAACAAACATTAGCAACGCTCTCTATTTATCAGTTACAACAACGTAATGTTACTAACTATAATGCCGAAAAAGCCTATTTTGAGCCTGTAGGTGAAATTAGAAGTCGTGGTGTTGAAGCACAAATTAATAGCCAATTAACTGAAAATATTTCATTCATTAGTAGCTATGCTTATACCGATACTGAGGTCAGAAAAACCATTATTGCTGGAACACAAGGAAAAGAGTTACCTAGAGTTCCTAAGCATATGGCATCATTTTGGGGCCAATATGATGAAACATCAGGGTTATTTAATGGAGCTAAAGCAGGCTTTGGCGTGAGATATGTAGGTGTATCTCAAGGTGATACCAAAAATACAATCAGTGTCCCTGCGGTAACATTGTATGATGCGATGATCGGTTATTCTTTAGGTGAATTATCGCCTTCTTTAAAAGGGGCTGAAATTCAATTAAATATGAATAATATTGCTAATAAACATTATGTTGCATCCTGTGCTGGGGATACTGCTTGTTTTTATGGAATAGGTAGAACAATGACAGCAACAATGAATTATCGCTGGTAATACAATATAGATTAACTACATAAATTAACTACATAAATTAACTACGTTAACCATAGCCAATCTATTGATCGGCTATGGTTTTTTAATTCTTATAGCGCTAAAAGAAGTTGTCGTTCTATTTGTGGATCTTGTAAGGTGACATGAAATCCGATTAATCGAACACCTCGGCCATTTCGGCGCTCATGCCATGCTTGATAAGCGATATTAATTAAAT
The DNA here is from genome assembly GCF_016239305.1 of Proteus vulgaris. Lineage (GTDB taxonomy): Bacteria > Pseudomonadota > Gammaproteobacteria > Enterobacterales > Enterobacteriaceae > Proteus > Proteus vulgaris_C. The sequence goes on from NZ_JAEHOQ010000001.1 coordinate 19,928, forward strand.
CGGCTTTTTCTAAAATAGGATGAGTATGCTCTTGTGTCGTTAATTGAAAATCATCAAATTTTAACTTAACACCTTGCCTTGCGATCCTTAGATCTGGCTTAACCTTTGTGAGTCGCTTTTCTAATTCGTTATACAACCCATCAAGTAATACTAAGCAGTCATCCCATGAATTAATATCGCGGGCAAATGTTCGTTCAACACCTACAGATTTTCTAAGTCTATCCGGGTTAATTTCACGCTCATCGATGCCATGGCTGCGCTCCCAAAGGTTTTGTCCAAACTTTCCTAACGCTTTTACCAAGGAAATAACATCCGTACGACGAATATCAGCACAAGTTTCTAGCCCCATCTCTTGCAAGCGAGCAAATGTCACCTTACCTACTCCCGGTATTTTATTAAGCGGTAATTTCAAAATAAAATCATCAACTTGCTCAGGTGTAATAACAAATTGCCCATTAGGCTTATTAATATCAGAAGCAATTTTTGCAAGAAATTTAATCGGTGCAATACCTGCGGATGCGGTGAGATTTAATTCATCAAAAATTTGTTGACGAATTTCTTGAGCCATCAGCGTTGCAGAGCCATGGCAATGCTTACTTTCAGAAACATCAAGATAAGCTTCATCTAGTGAAAGAGGTTCAATAAGATGAGTATAGCGAGAAAATATTTGGCGGATCTTCGCTGACGTTTCTTTATAGAGAGCCATTCTGCCAGGTAATACTTTTAAATGAGGACACAGCTTCAATGCTGTTGCGGTTGACATAGCACTACGGACACCAAAGCGACGTGCAGGATAATTCGCGGTACAAACAACACCTCGGCTAGAGGCATTTCCACCAACCGCAATTGGGATCTCTTTTAGTGCTGGATTATCACGCATTTCAATCGCAGCATAAAAACAATCCATATCAACATGAATAATTTTACGCATACAATTACCTCATCTACTTTACTGTTCAAATATACAGTAAATAAATATTAACTACAATTTTTATTCATTCTTGACTCCCTCTAACGAGGTGTATTTCTCATAAAAATCTGAATTAGTCTGTTTATTTATAGAATTGTCACAAAGTGATGTTAGATTATTTTTGCTTGTTGATTAATTACATTTACTTTAACAATTGTTTTGTAACTACATATAAAAAAAGGAAATAATTTTTCATGATTAAATTATTTATTGCTATTTCTCTCTTTTTTTATTCTGTAATTCTTATGGCATCCCCTAAAATTATCGCGCATCGTGGTGGCACGGCTGATGCCCCAGAAAATACTGAAATTGCTATAAAAACAGCACTCTCTAATCAAGCTGATGCAATTTGGATCACTATTCAATTATCGAAAGATAACATCCCTGTACTTTACCGCCCTAGTGACTTAAAAAGCCTAACTAATGGGCAAGGTATGATTTCTGAATTTACTGCACAGGAACTTAAACAATGGGATGCCGGCTATAAATTTGAAGAAGCACAGCAATACCCTTATCGAAATAAAGGGATCACTATTCCTACCTTAGATGAAATTTTAATTCAATTTCCTACTACTCAATTTTATCTTGATTTAAAATCTCCAGATGCTGATCCCGTAATTCAAGGTGAAGCATTAGCTACAGTTCTCAGTAAACATAATGCACTTGATAGAACCCGCATTTATTCCACTAACACCGCCTTTCTTGAAGCACTACCGACTAATGTAGAGCGTTTTGAAAGTCGTGATATTACTCGTGATATCCTCGCCAATATTACTATGAGTCACGTTTGCTTATTGCCTGAAAACTTAGATATTACCCGCTGGTATGGACTTGAATTACATCGAAAAGTAGAAGTTGTTGAAAAATATACTTTAGGTGAAGCTCGATCATTTTCCGTTCTTAGTTGGGATAAAGATGCAATGTCATGTTTTCGTGCTGGTGGCAATGCCAATATTGTTCTTTTTGGTATCAATACCGAAAAAGATTATATTCAGGCTACCGAATTAGGCGCTGATGCCGTTATGGTTGACTCTCCGGCTAAAATGAAAATATTTAGGAAAGAGTAAATAAGTCTATTTAGGCTTTCACTTTTATATTCACTTTATTCTCTTCTACACTTAATTATGTCATCCGATAGAAATAAGTAAGGAGGAATAAAATGTTAAACAATAAAATTTCTGGTGATTGGAATTTATTCAAAGGAAAAGTAAAAGAAAAATGGGGAAAGATCACCCATGATGAACTTGATATTATCGAAGGTACACGAGAGCAATTAATTGGTAAGCTTCAAGAACATTATGATTATTCCTACGAAGAAGCCAAAAAAGAAGTTTTAGAATGGGAAGGACAAAACCCTTATCCATGGAAGTGAACCTTTATCACAAGAGTTCACTTTTTATTATCTAACTTCTATTCTATTAAAAATTTTTTAGAATGAATGAAATAAAAAAGAGTGATGGTAATTAAAACCCATCACTCTTTTTTTATCTAAATATATTTTTTATTATTAAAGAATTCGATTCTTTTTCAGTAGTTCTTCTCGTGCGGACTCTTTTGCCATACGTTTTTTACGTGCATCACAAGGTTCAGGGCAATCACACTCTTTTTCTATACCCATAGCCCCTAAACCACCGCAACTACCTTGAAGGCTTTTACGCTTTACAATATATCCTAACGCCATTCCAAAGAAGGCAATCAAGAATAAGATGAAGGCAAAAAGAAATATTTTTAACATAACCTTCTCTCCTTAAATTCTATTTTTTCAAGAACGGGGCGAACGCTTTACTATAACGCTCTTCAAACCCATTTTCAGTTTTCACTATCATAAAAACAGGAATATTGAGTTCATTTGCTACTTCTAACCCTTTTTCAGGCCCTAAAACATTCAATCCTGTAGAAAGTCCATCAGCACTCATGCAGGTGGGTACAATCACAGTAATAGAAACAAGATTATGTTTAATAGGATGGCCTGTAGTTGGGTCAATTGTATGAGAAAAACGGACACCGTTTTCTTCAAAGTAATTACGGTAATCACCTGAAGTTGCAATTGAATTATCACCCGGTTCAATAATTAACTGAACACTCTGTTTTGTACCATCATTAGCTGGTTTCTCAATCGCGATACGCCAAAGCTTGTCATTACCATTTACGCCTTGTGTTCTTACTTCACCACCAATATCAACCATATAGTTAGTGATATTCTGTGATATTAAATACTCAGCAACAGCATCAACACCATAGCCTTTAGCAATAGAAGAGAGATCGACATAAAGTTCAGGGATCTTCTTGATCAGTGTATTTCCTTCAACAGCTAGATAATCAATACCAATCCACTGTTTACGCTTTGCTAATTCATCTTCAGAAGGTTGGTGAGTAAATCGACCTTCTGGGCCAAACCCCCACAAATTTACTAACGGCCCAACTGTCACATCTAAAGCGCCGTCTGTGATTTTATTAATACGAATGGCTTCACTCACTACTTTAGCAGTAGCAGGTGAAACTGGAAATGGTGTATTAATTTCACGGCTTTGATTGAAACGACTCAATTCAGAATGAGGACGATATGTTGACATTTGATCGTTAACTTCTTCAAGAATACGATCGATCTCTGTTTGTAAGACGTTTTGTGGAGGTGAATTACTATCAGGGACATATTTAATCGAGTAATAAGTTCCCATTGTTTCGCCTTCTAATACCTGCTGTTTTTCACCACATGCAGACAGTAGAACTAAAGCAGACAGCATCACTATCCAATTTATCATCTTTCTTTTTAACATAACTCTCTCTTCTGATCATGAGCGCCCACATAAGTGGGCGCTTGTCATTTCATTCATTTATGCTTTATGGGAGGTTATGATCAACCGCCAAAGTCATCCAGCATAATGTTTTCATCTTCAACGCCTAAATCTTTGAGCATTTTAATAACAGCTGCGTTCATTACTGGCGGTCCACACATATAGAATTCACAATCTTCTGGTGCTGGATGATTTTTGAGGTAATTCTCAAACAACACATTGTGAATAAATCCTGTATATCCCGTCCAGTTATCTTCAGGTAAGGCATCTGAAAGTGCGACATTCCATGTGAAGTTTTCGTTTTCTTTTGCAAGCATATCGAAGTCTTCAGTGTAGAACATTTCACGCACAGAACGAGCACCATACCAGAAGCTAATTTTACGTTTAGAATGTAAGCGCTTTAACTGATCAAAAATGTGTGAGCGCATTGGTGCCATACCTGCACCACCACCAATGAAGATCATCTCTGCATCAGTTTCTTTAGCGAAGAATTCACCAAATGGCCCTGAAATTGTCACTTTATCGCCTGGCTTTAATGACCAAATGTACGATGACATTATGCCTGGTGGCACATCAGGATTACGTGGCGGTGGTGTTGCAATACGCACGTTTAACATGATGATGCCATGCTCTTCAGGGTAGTTTGCCATTGAGTAAGCACGTACTGTGGTTTCTTTTACATCAGAAACGTAACGGAACAAATTAAATTTATCCCAGTCTTCACGATACTCTTCTGGTACATCAAAATCTTCATAACGAACTGTATGAGGTGGACATTCAATCTGAATAAATCCACCAGCGCGGAAAGGTACAACTTCACCTTCAGGAATTTTTAATACTAATTCTTTAATGAAAGTTGCTTTGTTATCGTTTGAGATAACTTCACATTCCCATTTTTTAACACCGAAGATTTCTTCTGGTAATTCTAACTTCAGGTTGTTTTTTACGTTGACCTGACAGGCTAAACGACAACCCTCTTTAGCTTCACGCTTGTTAATATGCGAAAGTTCTGTCGGCAGAATATCACCACCACCCTCTAGTACTTTAACGCGACACTGACCGCAAGAGCCACCGCCACCACAAGCCGATGAAATAAAAATACCTTCGTTTGATAATACGTTTAGTAATTTATCACCTGCTGGTGCATTAAAGCTTTTATCTGGGTCTCCATTGACCTCGACTGAAATATCCCCTGTATTGACCAGTTTTGATTTTGCGAACAAAATCAATGCTGTTAATACCAATACAATCAGGGTAAACATCACGACACCTAGAATAATTATATCCATGAGTTCTTCTCACCCTTTATAGCTGAACACCAGAGAAGGACATGAAACCTAATGCCATCAACCCTGTGGTGACAAAAGTAACGCCTAATCCTTTCATACCTGCCGGTACATCCGCGTACTTCATTTTCTCACGGATAGAAGCCAACAATACGATGGCTAACATCCAACCAATTCCAGAGCCGAAACCATAAACAATAGATTCACTAAAGTTATAGTCACGTTGTGCCATAAATGACACCCCCCCGAAAATGGCGCAGTTAACGGTAATAAGAGGCAAGAAGATCCCTAATGCGTTATACAGCGCAGGGAAATAACGGTCTAAAATCATCTCTAGGATTTGTACCAGTGCCGCTATCACACCAATGAAAGTGATAAAGTTTAAGAAACTTAAATCAACACCTTCCATTAATGCATTATCACGTAACACATAGTTGTAAACCAAGTTATTCAGTGGCACAGAAAGACCTAGAACAACGGTAACAGCGATACCTAATCCAAATGCTGTTTTTACGTTTTTAGATACAGCGAGGAATGTACACATCCCTAAGAAGAACGCTAGCGCCATATTCTCAATAAAAACAGCACGAACAAACAGGCTTATATAATGTTCCATGGCGATTAGTCCTCTTCAACCTGTGCAGGTTTTAATGTACGTAATCCCCAAATTAGCAAGCCAATGATAAAGAATGCACTTGGTGCTAACAGGAATAAACCGTTAGGCTGATACCAGCCACCATTTTGGATAGATTCCATTACGGTAATGCCAAATAATTTACCAGAACCAAAAAGCTCACGTAAAAATCCGACAAGGATCAAGATAGCGCCATACCCTAAACCATTACCAATACCATCCATAAAGCTTTCAATCGGTGGTGATTTCATTGCATAAGCTTCTGCTCGCCCCATAACAATACAGTTAGTAATGATAAGGCCAACGAAAACAGAAAGTTGCTTAGATATTTCATACGCATAAGCTTGTAGAATTTGGTCAACAACGATAACTAATGAAGCAATAATCGCCATTTGAACAATAATACGAACGCTACTTGGTATGTAATTACGAATTAGTGAAATAAAGAAGCTTGAGAATGCAGTAACTAGTGTTACAGCAATTGTCATCACTAATGCGGTTTCAAGTTTTGTTGTTACAGCCAATGCAGAACACACACCCAATACCTGTAAGGCAATAGGGTTGTTATCTAACAATGGCCCAAGTAAAACGCGTTTAATTTCTTTTGTATCAGCCATTGATTTCTCCTTCACGAACTTTTTTCAGGAATGGGCCGAAACCTTTTTCACCTAACCAGAAATCGAACATATGCTGGATACCATTTGAGGTTAGTGTCGCACCAGAAAGTCCATCAATACCATAAGGATTGCCAGAAGCAGCCCCACTACGCACAATCTTGATAGCAGGTACGCCTTCTTCATTGATTAGACGCTTACCTTTCCATTGTGCTTTCCATTGCGGATTGTCAACCTCACCCCCTAAGCCAGGGGTTTCACCATGAGCATAATAAGTAATACCTTTAGAGGTTACACCATCAATATCAACCGCTATAAAGGCATACATCACAGACCATAAGCCTGAACCATAGACAGGTAGCACGACTTCTGTTGTTTTACCTTGCTCATCGAGGACAAAATACACTTCTGCTGTATTTGAACGTCGACGAATTTTGGCCAAATCATCTGCCGGTGATAATACAATTGAAGTATCGTCACTGCGTAATGCAGCATTTAAATCAAAATTGCCTTTACTGTCAGTCAGTTCACCTGTCTGAAAATTAACAATTTTTGCTTTAATACGAGTGTCATACACTTTCAGTACATCTGTTGCGCTCATTTTAGGTACAAGTAACCCTGCAACATCAAGAATATTACGTTGTTTATCAAGAAGTTTTTGTTCTTCTTGTTTAGACTTCAGTCCAACCGCGGCTCCTGCTACTACGACGGAACACACAAGACACAGAATAAATACAACGAGAAACGTTCTTGCGACGCTATCTTTGTTTTTCTCTTTAGCCACGAGCTTTTCTCCGCTTAATATTCGCCTGAACAACCACATAATCGAACAGTGGTGCAAATAAGTTTGCGAATAAGATTGCCAGCATCATTCCTTCTGGGTAAGCCGGATTGACGACACGAATAAGCACAGCCATTACGCCAATCAAAATACCGTAAGCCCATTTACCTTTATCAGTAAATGAAGCAGATACTGGATCTGTTGCCATAAACATCATACCAAACGCAAAACCACCTAAAACAAGGTGCCAGTGCCAAGGCATTGAGAAGAGAGGATTGGTATCTGAACCGATAAAGTTAAACAGATATGACATCACGATCATGCCTACCATTACCCCTGCAACAATACGCCATGAAGCGATACGAGCAAAGACAATGACAGCACCACCAATTAAGATCATCAGTGTTGAAACTTCACCAATCGAACCTGGAATATATCCCAGGAAAGCATCCATCCAAGAGATAGGTTGTTGGGTAACTGTATTTAATAATGCACTTTCGCCTGATATAGACCATTGTGACAATGGTGTTGCACCCGAGAAACCATCAGCAGCAGTCCAAACCAGATCACCTGAGATTTGGGCAGGATAAGCAAAGAACAGGAATGCACGGCCTGCTAATGCAGGGTTCAAGAAGTTACGGCCGGTACCACCAAAAATTTCTTTCGCGATAACAACACCAAACGTAATACCTAGTGCGGCCTGCCAAAGTGGTAGTGTTGGAGGTACAATCAAGGCAAACAGAATGGATGTAACAAAGAAACCTTCGTTAATTTCATGTCCACGAATGAAAGCAAAAAGTACTTCCCAAAATCCACCAACTGCAAAAACAACAAGATAAATAGGTAAAAAGTAAGTTGCACCAAGTAGCATCTTACTTCCCCAACCTGCATCTGTTGTTAATGATGCACCAAGGTATTGCGCAAGGCGATAATGCCAGTCTGAAGCAATGATTTGCTGTAATTCTACACCACTATATAACTGATTTAGTGCAGGGATCGCTTGGTGGCCGACATTATACATTCCCCAAAACATTGCTGGGAAAACGGCTAACCAAACCAAAATCATCATGCGTTTTAGATCGATAGTGTCACGAACATGTCCACCATTACTCGTTACTGTGCCCGGTGTATAAAACACCGTGGTCACAGCTTCATAAAGTACATACCATTTTGCTAATTTGCCACCGGGCTCAAAATGGTGCTCTACTTTTTCAAATAAATTTTTCAAACCCATGAGTTACCCTTCCTGCTCAATTTTGGTCAATACTTGGCGCAGTGCTGGGCCATACTCATATTTGCTTGGGCAAACATAAGTACATAATCCCAAATCTTCCTCATCCAATTCTAAACAACCTAATGCTTGCGAACTGTCTGTATCACCGACAACTAAATCACGTAATAAATGCGTTGCCATAATGTCTAACGGCATAACGCGCTCATAGTTACCAATTGGTACCATTGAACGTTCGCCACCATTCATTGTGGTTGTGAAAGCAAAGCGTTTATTTTTTAAGAAGTGACCGATAGTTGTACGAGTGATAGAAAATTTATCGCTACCCGGCATACCCCAACCAAATAATTCTTTATCACGACCTTCTCGTAATACAGAAACTTGATTATGGAAACGACCTAAATAGTGATGAGCCTCATCAGATTTCCATCCCCATAATACAGAGCCAGAAATAATGCGGTTTTCATCATCAACTAATTGATCTTTAGTTAACTCATAGAGATCAGCCCCTAAACGAGTACGCACTAAACGAGGTGCTTTTACTTGAGGGCCAGCTAATGCAACAACACGTTCAGTATATAAAGAACCTGTTGTAAACAAGTAACCAATAGCAATCACATCTTGGTAATTTAAATGCCAGACCATTTTCTTAGCACTGACAGGTTCTAAGAAATGGATATGAGTGCCTACCAACCCTGCTGGATGAGGACCAACAAATTGGTTGTAGCTAATTTGTCCGTCATTTAATTTTGCTGGTGATTTTTCGCCATGACAAACATAGACCTTTCCTTCGGTTAATCTTGTTAAAACGACAAGGCCATCATTAAATGCCTTCTCATTTTGCTTAATTATAACCATGGGATCGGCCGCAAGTGGATTGGTATCCATTGCAGAGACAAAAATGGCAACAGGTGTTGTACCTAAATGCGGAGTACGACTGTAAGGACGAGTCCTTAACGCAGTCCACATGCCAGAATTAACAAGATTGTTTTCAACCTGTTCACGGGTCAAATCTGACAACGCAGCACTATCATAGCGGTTGAAGGTGATTTCTTCGTTGCCATCAATTTCAATAACGATAGATTGGAACACACGGCGTTCACCGCGGTTAATTTCAACGACTTTACCACAAGCTGGGCTGGTGAAAACAACACCGGCATTCTTTTTATCTTCAAAAAGAATTTGCCCTTTTTTTACATGCTCACCTTCCGAAACCATCATAGAAGGACGCATACCGACATATTCTTCGCCTAGCAATGCTACGCGTCGAATCGCGGGTCCGTCTTCTATCACTTGGGCAGGCGCTCCTGCAATTGGGAGGTCGAGTCCTTTTTTAATTTTAATCATAAGATTTGCACAAGTTTATCAGTTAAACCCTAAGCTACAAATTCACCCCGAAAATGTAGCGACTCTGTAATAAAAACATCTTAAGGTGTTTTTGAACCTTAAGTTATTTATCTCCGATAATTGTTACTATTTTCTCTTATTCTGCCGACCTGAATTTTATCATCTCAGCCTAAACCTGTCTGACTATTCGAGTGATTTAGCTCAAGCAAATGGGAATATTATTTTGACTGAAACGTTAACAACTCGTATAAACCGAATTAAAATATCACCTTTCTCGACGATCGCTTAAATTTCACACAGAATATTTTGTAATAGAAAAGAAACCATCTTGGATTTTAATTTACAAATTTATTGCTTCATAGCAATCTACGATCTACTTTATCAACAAATTTTAAGCTATTTTTCTGATAAAACCATGACCAGTCACGCAAAACAACTAATCAGTTTTTTAACATTAATGTTAACTTCTTTATTAGTTAACGCTGAAAACAGTTCAAGATTTCTAATGGAACCTGTTAAAAAAAATACAGGACGACCTATCTATATTCAGATTTTCAAAGAAGAAAGCTTACTTGAACTTTATACAGAAAAATTAGATGGGCAATTAGAAAAAGTACGTACTTACCCCATTTGTAGCTATTCTGGTGGATTAGGCCCTAAAAAATTTCAAGGTGATTTAAAAAGCCCAGAAGGTTTTTATCAGGTTAATTTTGCACAATTAAATCCGAATAGTCGATTTTACCGAGCTATCAATCTAGGATTTCCTAATCAATACGATAAATCAAAAGGATACACCGGGGATTTTTTAATGATCCATGGAGCATGTAAATCGGTTGGTTGTTATGCAATGACAGATTCAGTTATGGATGAAATTTATCAGTATGCTGAATTAGCCCTGAAAAATGGGCAATCAGTGATCAACATTCATATTTTCCCATTCAAAATGACTAACGAAAATATGAAGAAACATCACTATTCAACAGACATAGGTTTCTGGCAACAACTTAGGCCCGCCTATCAATATGTCGAGGAACGCAAACAGATCCCTTCGGTTACCGTTAAGGATGGACGCTATCTTGTCAATAGCGCCTCAATTACACCTAATCAAACCACCCTTAATTTATCACAAAATAGTGAAAGTAGATGGCTACAGAATACGTACACCACGATCAAATAGCACAAACTCCCCCACAGGGATACGTTGCCACGACTCATTTCCAGTAAGTGGTAATGTTGAAATAACAGAAACAACATCATCTGATTGTGTATGTTGCTGAAAATCAATTTCTACGTCTTGATCAAGTAGTTTTGCTTTTCCAAAAGGTGCTTTTCGCGTGATCCAATGCAAATTTGTTGAACAATATGCCATAACAAATCGCCCATCGGATAACAGCATATTAAAAACCCCTTTTTGCCTTAATTGAGAGGCTAAAGTAGCAATAAAACGAAATACCGCCTGCCAATTAGCAGGTGTTCGTTTATAACGATCTTCAAGTTGATTTAAGATCCAGCAAAATGCTTTTTCACTGTCTGTTTGACCTATAGCTCTAAAACGCCCAGTATCAAGAGATTGATAGCCTTTTAATTGGCCGTTATGCGCATAAGTCCAGTTTTTACCCCATAATTCACGGGTAAAAGGGTGGGTATTTTCTAAAGAGACATTTCCTCGATTCGCCTGACGAATATGAGCAATGACAGCCTCAGATTTAATCGGATACTCTTGAACAAAGCGAGCGACAGGTGAAATGGCACTGGCTTGAGGATCTTTAAATGTGCGACATCCTAGTCCTTCGTAAAAGGTAATTCCCCAACCATCTTTATGAGGCCCTGTTTTGCCCCCTCTTGGAATTAACCCACTTAGACTAAAATTAATATCTGTCGGTACATTTGCACTCATGCCTAATAATTCACACATCGCTCACTCCTTCTTGTCGATGTTTATTGCTTATTTATAGTCATATCGACTTACTTTTCCATTTCTTTTTCAATTAATTGGATAAGAATATGGATAACTTTGATATGAATTTCTTGAATACGATCAGCATAACCAAAATGAGGAACGCGAATTTCAATATCCGCAGTACCGTCCATCTTGCCACCGTCTTTCCCCGTTAGCGTAATGACTTTCATGCCTTTTTCACGCGCAGCACTAATCGCTTTGATGATATTGCCTGAGTTACCTGAAGTCGAAATACCTAGTAGAACATCACCTTCTCTACCTACAGCTTCAACATAACGCGAAAATACATATTCATAGCCAAAATCATTGCTCACACATGAAATATGACTTACATCAGAAATTGCAATGGCAGGATAACCTGGGCGATTTTCACGATAACGCCCTGTCAGCTCTTCAGCAAAATGCATTGCGTCACAGTGAGAACCACCATTACCACAAGATAATACTTTGCCACCAGCTTTAAAAGAATCTGCCAATAATACAGCTGCTTTTTGAATAGCTTCAATGTTTGCATCATCTTGAAGAAAGCGAGAAAGGGTATCTGCTGCTTCTGTTAACTCACCACGGATAAGATCTTGGTACATAGGATTTTTACTCCAGAAAGGGTAATCGAAATTTTCTGTTTCTCAGTGTAACGGATCCGATGTCATGAAAGAAGATACCCATTACCGACAAATGCTAACTTCTCTCATTTACGAATAATTTGTGAGCTATATTGTAATTAGAATGTAAATATATTGATAAAAGTTAGTGACTAGATTAGATCTAAATAACAAACAACAGGTCTGACCTCCGATCTCTTGCTAACTACAGGAGTTTATTATGACACTACTCAGTATTGCACTTTTCATTATTCTTATTGGCATACTTAGTTATCGCAAATTTGGTATTGTGGTAAGTAGCCTTGTTCTCATTGCTTATACTTTTGTAATGGGTCTTGTTAATATTTGGAGTTACTGGCTACTCCTTCCCGTTGCATTGGTTTTATTACCCTTTACACTTCCGTCTATTCGTAAAGCCTATATTTCTGCTCCTGCACTTAAAGCATTTCAAAAAGTCATGCCTTCTATGTCTAAAACAGAACAAGAAGCCATTGATGCAGGTACAACATGGTGGGAAGGTGAGCTTTTCCGTGGTGCTCCTGATTGGAAGCAACTGCATAATTATCCCAAACCACAACTCACTACTGAAGAGCAAGCGTTCCTTGATGGTCCAGTAGAAGAAGTTTGTCGTATGACAAATGACTTTGAAATCACTCATGAATTAGCTGATTTACCACCTGAAATCTGGCAGTACCTGAAAGATAATCGCTTCTTTGCGATGATCATTAAAAAGGAATATGGTGGATTAGAGTTTTCTGCCTATGCTCAATCTCGTGTATTGCAAAAATTGGCTGGAGTATCAGGTATTTTAGCCATCACAGTTGGTGTACCTAACTCTTTAGGCCCCGGTGAACTTCTTCAACACTATGGTACTGATGAGCAGAAAAAACGCTATTTACCCGGTTTAGCCAAGGGAGATGAAATTCCTTGCTTTGCTTTAACCAGTCCTGAAGCTGGTTCTGATGCAGGTGCGATCCCAGACAGTGGTGTCGTTTGCATGGGAGAATGGCAAGGAGAGCAAATATTAGGTATTCGCTTAACTTGGAATAAGCGCTATATCACCCTTGCACCTATCGCAACCGTATTAGGGCTAGCGTTTAAATTGCGTGATCCTGAACATCTTTTAAGTAACGATGAAAACCCTGGTATTACCTGTGCATTAATTCCAACCGATGTAAAAGGGGTTGAAATTGGCCATCGCCATTTCCCATTAAACGTTCCGTTTATGAATGGGCCTACTCGCGGTAAAGATGTTTTTGTTCCTATTGATTATATTATTGGTGGGCCAAAAATGGCAGGGCAAGGTTGGAGAATGCTGGTGGAGTGCCTTTCTGTTGGTCGTGGAATTACTCTACCTTCAAACTCTACGGGTGGATTAAAAAGTGTAGCGATGGCAACCGGCGCTTATTCTCGAGTCCGCCGTCAGTTCAAAATTCCTATTGGTAAAATGGAAGGTATTGAAGAGCCATTAGCGCGTCTGGCTGGTAATGCTTATCTTTTAGATGCGGCAGCAACCTTAATTACCACAGGTATTATGTTAGGGGAAAAACCTGCCGTTTTATCTGCTATCGTCAAATATCATTGTACACATAGAGCACAGCGTGGCGTTATTGATGCAATGGATATTGTTGGTGGTAAAGGGATCTGCCTTGGAACTTCAAATTTTGTTGCCCGTTCTTATCAAGGTTCACCTATTGCGATCACCGTTGAAGGTGCCAATATTTTAACGCGTAGCATGATCATTTATGGTCAAGGTGCTATTCGTTGCCACCCTTATGTGTTAGATGAAATTGCCGCAGCACGTGACAGCAATCTACATGATTTTGACCGAGCTTTGTTTGGCCATATCGGGCATGTTGCAAGTAACACCTTACGAAGCATTTGGTTAGGTATCACTAATGGTCGTTTAAGTGCATCACCAACCAATGATGAAACTCGTCGTTACTATCAGCAAATTAACCGTCTTAGTGCCAATATGGCTTTATTATCTGATGTTTCAATGGGTGTTTTAGGTGGAAGTTTAAAACGCCGTGAGCGTATCTCTGCTCGTTTGGGTGATATTTTAAGTCATATCTTCCTCGCTTCTGCTGCCTTAAAACGCTATGAGGATGAAGGCCGTCATACTGCCGATTTGCCATTAGTGCATTGGAGTGTGAAAGAGTGTCTATACCAAGCTGAAAATGCAATTGATGAACTGTTACGTAATTTCCCAAGTCGGATGATTGCAGGTACTATGCGCGCTATTATTTTCCCTCTTGGCAAAGCGCAAAAACTACCATCCGATAAACTAGACAGTAAAGTAGCTCAAATTATTCAGCAACCATCTGAGACTCGCGATCGTATTGGTAGAGGTCAATTCCTAACACCTTGTAAACACAATCCACATGGCTTAATGGAAGAAGCGTTGCTTGATATTCTGGCAGCAGAACCCATTTTCGACCGAATTTGCCGCCTCTACGAGAAAAAATTCAGTTTTACTCAATTAGATAAGTTAGCAGATAAAGCGTTAGCGGATAAACGAGTGACTCCAGAAGAAGCTGATATTTTACGTAAAGCTGAACAAAGTCGTTTACGTAGTATCAATGTTGATGAGTTTGACTTTGATGCGCTGGCGGTGCCCGCAAAAAAGTCTAAAGCGAGTGATACCAAAACAGATAAAGCAGCCTAGTTAATTTATATAAGGGCAAATCACCCGCCCAATAAAACAAAACACCTCATCACTAAATGAACTGGGGTCAGTTCATAACAAGTCATGAGGTGTTTTAATTTCAATAAAAGTAAGATTAATAAAAAGGATTAGCTAGAGATTTAACTCCAACGCTAATAATTCTTCTATGGTTTGACGGCGTCGAATTAATTGAGAAGTCCCTTTTGTTATTAATACTTCAGGAATAAGAGGACGACTATTATAATTAGATGACATTGAAGCACCATAAGCTCCTGTATCATGAATAATTATGTAATCACCCACTTGAGCTTGAGGTAATAAACGAGGGATAACAGTGCCACCTTCCTGCTGAGTAAAAACATCTCCTGATTCACAAAGCGGGCCTGCAACAATAGTTTCTTGTAATTCTGTTATTGGCTTTATTTGCCCATGATTATCTAAAACTGAAATTTGATGATAACTACCATACATCGCAGGACGCATTAAATCACTAAATCCAGCATCCACCAGCACATAGTGACGACTCCCCATCGATTTAACCGCCCTCACTTGAGAAACTAATACACCAGACTCAGCCACTAAGAAACGCCCAGGCTCGATTTCAAGCTCAATATCATGACCAAGATGTTGTGCAATACGTTGGCGTGCTTTATCCCACAACGAAAAATAGTGGGTTAAATCGACCGTAGCATCACCTTCTTGATATGGCGTTGATAATCCCCCACCTGCTGAAATAGCATTAATATCAACTTTAGAGGTAAGCACTTGCTCTACCATTGCATCACATACACTAGCGAGATGTTGATAATCAACACCAGAACCAATATGCATATGAAAACCAACCAAACTTAATTTATATTGGCGGATGACCGCTAACGCTTCGGGAACATCATCGAACCAAATGCCATGTTTACTATTTTCACCACCTGTATTGGTTTTTTGGCTATGTCCGTGACCAAATCCGGGGTTAACTCTTATCCAAACGGCATGCCCTTGATTGCGCTCACCTAATTGACGAAGCATATCAATAGAACCGGCATTAACAGGAATATCTAACTCAACAACACGCTCAAGGGTTTTTTCATCAAGTAAATCAGCTGTAAAGACAATCTCACTTTTTTCTCTACCACCTTGATAACCCGCCACTAAAGCACGTTCGATTTCACCTAATGAAACTGAGTCTACTTTTACACCCTGTGCTTTCATTAAACGTAAGATATGAATATTTGAGCAAGCCTTTTGAGCAAATCGAACCACATCAAACGATTTTAGTTGAGCAATACGTTCAGATATTGTATCGCCTTGATAGATCCATAATGGCGTCCCATACGTTTGCGCGAGTTGATATTGAGCCATAGTGATTGATGTTGTCATAATATTTACTCATAAAAGTCACTGGTGAATAAATAATTATTAATTAACTTAGAAAGGAATAAAAATATCAAATAAGCTACACTCTATTCATTTTTGATATAGGAATAATAAATGAAAGCTCCTTTTAACTGGCGACATATTGAAATATTTCATGCTGTAATGACGACACAAAATCTCACTGAAGCTGCTGAATTACTGAAAACCTCACAACCTACTGTAAGTCGAGAGTTATCACGTCTTGAGCATCTATTATCATTTAAGTTATTTGACAGGATAAAAGGCCGACTCCAGCCCACGGCGGAAGGATTACGCTTTTTTGAAGAAGTACAACGCTCTTACTATGGTTTAGATAGGATCATAAATGTTGCTGAAAGTATTCGTCATTTTCGACAAGCCGAACTAAATATCACTTGTTTACCTGCATTCGCTCAATCATTGCTACCTTCTATTTGTCGTCAATTTATTGATCAACATCCCGATGTCAATTTAACCATCGTCCCTCAAGAATCGCCATTGTTAGAAGAGTGGCTATCTGCTCAACATTATGATTTAGGATTAACAGAACACACTCAGACACCCGCAGGAACTCGACAAGAAACACTGTTAACACTCAATGAAGTCGCCGTATTACCTAAATCACATCCATTGTGTCAAAAACCATTGTTACACCCGTCTGATTTTCAGAACGAGCGCTTTATCAGCTTATCTGTTAATGATACTTATCGACAGCTCATTGATGCCGTTTTTATTCAAGAAGGAATAGCGCGACAATTAGTCATGGAAACACAAAGTGCTGCATCTATTTGCGCCATGGTCAGTGAAAATATTGGTATTTCAATTGTTAACCCTATAACTGCTCTTGATTACCTCAATAAAACACTTTGCATTCGCCCTTTAAGCTTTACGATCCCTTTTACTATAAGCTTAATTTGTCCTTCACATCGTCCATCATCACAACTAGTTTCCTATTTTATTGATGTAATGAAAAACACATTAGCGGATTACCCTACACGCTTAAAGCTCGCTTTTACCCGATAAGCCAAGCCAATGCGGAGAGGATGTAAACCACTCAACAAGAAAATCGAGCAATACACGTACTGCTACTGGCATATTTTGCCGACTTGCTAAAACGGCATAAATCCCCATAGGTTGAGCTTGATAATCAGCTAAAACGTGTTCTAGCTCTCCACTTTCAAGATAAGGTTTTGCTGAATAATAAGGCTGTAATGATATCCCTGCACCTTTTAACGTTGCTTGCAATAACACAACAGATTCATTGGCACTCAAATTACCGCCAACAGGTACAGAATAACGTTCATTATCTAAATTAAATTCCCACAAACTACGACCAAAAAAACGATAGGTTAAACACTGATGTTGAGCGAGATCATCCGGTGTTTTCGGTATCCCTTTTTTTACTAAATAATCTTTATGAGCACACACCACAGAAAGGCATGTTGCCAGTGGTCGCGCAATTAAATTAGGCTCAAGATGATTAGTAATACGCAAAGCAATATCAATGCGTTCTTCTACCAAATTAACCGTTTGATTAGTAATTTGTAAATCGACGGCAATTAAAGGGTAACATTGCATAAATTCACAGATAGCCACAGATAAAATGCTATTTGCTAATGATTGTGAACTGGTAATACGAACAAGCCCACTAATTTGATGGCGCTCTTTAGGAATATTAGCGGGGATACGTTCTGCCATTTCTAATAATTGTAAGCTTTGTTCATAAACCATCTCACCAACAGATGTTAAGCTCTGTTTGCGTGTCGTTCTATGCAATAAACGAACACCCGCCCATTCCTCCATTTCATTTAAATAGCGAGTTACCATGGCTCTAGACATACCTAGATAATCAGCAGCTTTTATCATGCTACCTTGCTTCACAATGGTCACAAAAACTTCTGATGATTTTATTTTATCCATTTTATTTGCTCGATTTATGCAACAATTAATTGCCTGAAATGGGGTTTTTCTCTTGTTTTATGCAACCTATTATAGTCAGCAACAACATTATGGAGAAAACAAAAGATGAAAAAATTACTTCCTTTAACACTTGCAACAACCGCCTTCTTCGCAACTTCAGCACTAGCTACTGAATTAACATTAGATATTTATAATCCAGGAGAGGCGAGTGTTTTCCCTGTTTCTTCTGAAATTATCTATGGTGATAAAGACGCTGTTTTAATTGATGCACAATTTCAAAAAAATGATGCACAAGCCTTAGTTAATAAGATCAAGGCTTCTGGAAAAAACCTGACTTATATCTATATCAGCCATTCAGATCCTGATTTTTATTTTGGGTTAGATGTTATTACTGATGCGTTTCCAAATGCTAAAGTGATTGCAACTGCACCCACAATTAATGCCATCAACGAAACCCAAGCGGGAAAACTTACTTACTGGGGACCCGTACTTAAAGAAAATGCCCCTAAAAAAATCATCATTCCTGAAGTGGTAACGGGCGATAGTTTTTCTATTGAAGGAGAGACTATTTCTATCAAAGGATTAGATAGCCAATCTCCAGATAGAACATATCTTTATGTACCAAAACTGAATGCAGTAATGGGGGGTGTTTTAGTTTCTGAAAATATTCATGTTTGGTTAGCTGATAGTCAAACTGTCGCAGAGCGCCAACACTGGGTTAACGCATTGCAACAAATAAAATCACTCTCACCAAAAACCGTTATTCCTGGTCATTATTTACCTAAAGCAACATATAGCCTACAAGCAGTTGACTTTACGATGAATTACCTAATTGAGGCTGAGAAAAATCTTGAAAAGACAAAAAATTCAGATGAATTTATTGCAGTAATGGAAAAAACTCATCAGAATTTAGCAGATAAATCAAGCCTAGAGCTTAGTGCAAAGGTACTTAAAGGAGAGATGCAATGGCCTCAGTAACAAGCAGTACAGGTAATACTCAAAGTACTAAAATATTGCACTATGTTTATGATCCTCTTTGTGGGTGGTGTTACGGTATTGCCCCTCTTATTGAAGTAGTGAGTAATATATTTCCAGATGCTATCAAGTTACATGGTGGTGGTTTGTTTACACCAGCAAGAGCCGTAACCGGTGGTCAATCATGGAAAGAACACGTCACACCTATTGATGAGCGTATTAGCCAGTTATCAGGTCAAATTTTTAGTCATGCATACCGTGACGCTCTTGGTAACACAGAAATGGTACTAAACTCTCTGTTACCTATTTCAGCCGTTCTTGTGGCTCAAATAATGGGAAAACGTGACATTTATTTATTAAAAGCATTACAAGAAGCCTATTACCTTGATGGTTTAAATATCAGTGATAAAAACACACTGTTATTTATTGTAAAAAAGCTAGGCTTTGATGTTGAACAGTTTGCATCTTTACTGTCTGAAATTAGTGAAGTACAAATTCAACAACATTTAAGTCAAACACAGCAATTAATGGGCCAAGTTAATGGCCGTGGTTTTCCGACATTATTTATTGAAGATGCTCAAGGTTATCACCTGATACCCGTTGAAAAATATTTAGGTGATACAAAACGTTGGCAACAATTTATAACAGAAAATCTATAATCGTCTTTACAGTGTGCTGATTTATTTCTTTATTTCTGCACACTATCTTCTTTATTCAAGACATTACCCATTCTAAATATTGTAAATGTAAAATTATCAATAAACTAAAAATAGAAACTAAGCACCATTAGTGTCGAAAAAGATAAACAAGAGCCAAATGCGACCTTGTTTGAATATTCTTTTGTGGTTATTAATACCATGCAATACACACAAAACCCCAACAAAGAAGCACCTAAAAGAATATAAGGTAATTTTTCAAATCCACACCATGCGCCAATTGCACCAAACAATTTCACATCACCAAAACCCAATACACATTTTTGATAAATAAAATATCCCCATAGGTAAACACTATAAAAAATCCCTGTCCCGATTAAAAAACCATAAAAAGCATGATGAAAAGAGACTAGGCCATATTCAGTGTAATTTATTGATAATCCTAAAAACAATAACCAAAACGTTAAGACATTAGGCAACAAAAAATAGTCTGCATCAAAAATAGAAAGCGTTAATAAATAAAAAGTTAATATTGAAAATATTATCAATAAAGACAATGAGTTAATAGAACTCACCCAATAAAAAAAAATAACAAAATAACTAAAAATGAGCTGATAACGCCGAGATTTAGGTAATAAAGATAATAATGAATAAAATGTACAATATTTAATTGGCATAAAAAAATAGCTAAGAAAGGAAAACAAGAAACTACCCTTCAATAAAAAATAAATAAAATTCATAAATATCAACCCATTACTTATCACCACCTCTGTTAATTAACTGTATAAGAGAATAAATGGAATACCGAGAATTTCTTTTATTATTCCTCTGAAAACATGAAATTTTGCGACAAAACTCGCAAGAAAATTCACGCTATAATAACGACAAAAGCAAAGTGATAACTTGCATGCCATAATGTCATGCGTATGATGCATATCACATATTTTATTTATTACGGTTAACCATCTTTTACGTAAGGGTTTCACGTTATGCGTATTCCTCGCATTTATCATCCAGAACCACTCACAGCAGGCACTCAAACAGCATTAGATGACGAAGCATCTAATCATGTTGGACGTGTATTAAGAATGTCTACAGGACAAAAATTGGCACTGTTTGATGGTTCAAATCAGGTGTTTGATGCTGAAATCATTGAAAGCACAAAAAAGTCAGTCACAGTGCAAGTAAATGAAGGTATTGTTGATGATAAAGAATCCCCTCTCGATCTCCATTTAGGGCAAGTATTGTCACGAGGCGAGAAAATGGAGTTTACTATTCAAAAATCAGTGGAGTTAGGTGTAAATACGATTACGCCACTGATCTCAGAACGCTGTGGTGTTAAACTAGATCCAAGCCGTTTAGAGAAAAAACATCAACAATGGCAAAAAATTATTATCTCGGCATGTGAACAGTGTGGTAGAAATACGCTTCCACAATTGATGCCAGTGATGTCATTAGAAGAATGGTGCGCTCAAAATGATGATAGTTTAAAACTCAATTTACACCCTAGAGCAAACCAAAGTATTAATACCTTACCCTTACCTGTTAAAAAAGTGCGCTTATTGATTGGCCCTGAAGGTGGACTTTCCCCTGAAGAAATCGCCATGACAGCAGAGCACCATTTTACTGATATTTTATTAGGTCCTCGTGTATTAAGAACTGAAACAACAGCGCTCACCGCAATCACCGCTTTGCAGGTTCGGTTTGGCGATCTGGGATAAAGGAGAAGTAATGATTAAATTAGGTATTGTGATGGATCCAATTTCATCCATCAAAATCAAAAAAGACACCAGCTTTGCCATGCTATTAGAAGCACAGCGCCGTGGTTGGGAAATTCATTATATGGAAATGAACGATCTTTACCTACACCAAGGTGAAGCTCGCGCTCATACTCGTTTACTCAGCGTAGAAGAAAACCCAGAAAAATGGTTTGAATTTGGCCAAGAGCAGGATATTGCTTTAGGTGAACTTGATACTATTTTAATGCGTAAAGATCCGCCTTTTGATACCGAGTTTATCTACGCAACCTATATTTTAGAACGCGCAGAAGATATGGGAACACTCATCGTTAATAAACCACAAAGCTTACGTGACTGTAATGAAAAACTCTTTACAGCGTGGTTCCCAACATTAACACCAGACACCTTAGTTACTCGTGAAGCTAAACATTTACGTGCTTTTCATGAAAAACACGGTGATGTGATTTTCAAACCATTAGACGGTATGGGTGGCGCATCTATTTTCCGCTTGAAAAAAGACGATCCTAACGTGGGTGTCATTATCGAAACACTTACAGACCATGGTCATCGTTTCTGTATGGCGCAAAACTTTTTACCTGAAATTGTCGATGGTGATAAGCGTATTCTTGTTGTAGACGGCGAACCTGTTCCTTATTGCTTAGCTCGTATTCCTGCGAAAGGAGAAACTCGTGGCAATTTAGCGGCTGGTGGTCGCGGTGAAGCTCGCCCATTAACAGAGAGTGATTGGGCAATTGCACGTCAAGTCGCCCCTATTCTTAAACAAAAAGGCCTTATTTTTGTTGGCTTAGATGTTATTGGCGATCGCTTGACTGAAATTAACGTCACAAGCCCAACTTGTGCCCGTGAAATTGAAGCGGCTTATCCTGATGTGTCTGTAACAGGCATGTTGATGGATGCAATTGAAATACGCTTAAATAAGAAAAACTAACTTTTAATCACTCTCGCTAAAGGGTTTAAAAGTCTGAACCTAGCCCCTACATATAAATAAGTGGTGTACATTAAGAAATACGATGTATAAAAGGGCTAGGTTTTTTACTAAAAATGATCAGGGAACAGTATTACTATTATGAATTTACTTAACCATTTTCTTATTGCTATGCCTTCATTAAGCGATCCGTTATTTGAGCGTTCGGTCGTCTATGTTTGCGAACATAATGAAAACGGTGCGATGGGCTTAATTATTAATAAACCTATCGAAGATATCTCAGTGGAAGGCGTATTAGATCAACTAGAAATTTTTTCAACAGATAGAGACGAAGCGATTAACTTACAAAAACCCGTGATGTCAGGAGGTCCAGTTGCAGAAGAGCATGGTTTCATCTTACATACTCCGGTTTCAGGTTTTAGCTCTAGCATCAAAATCAGTGATAGCACTATGATCACAACATCCAAAGATGTATTAGAAACTTTAGGCACAGCAAGACAACCAGAAAAAACATTGGTTTCTTTAGGTTATTCCAGTTGGGAACAAGGCCAATTAGAAAAAGAAATTTTAGAAAATAGTTGGCTCACAGTTGAAGCATCGTCTCAAATTATTTTTGATACACCTATTGCTGAACGTTGGCATAAAGCCGCTGAATTAATTGGGATTAATATCCACACCATTTCACCTATAGCGGGTCACGCATAATGTCAAACAGAACAGTAATGGGTTTTGATTTTGGCACTAAAAGTATTGGTGTTGCTATTGGTCAAGAAATCACAGGAACCGCTAGACCTTTAACTTCATTTAAAGCCAAAGATGGCATTCCTGATTGGTCTCAGATCGAAAAAGTTATAAAAGAGTGGCAACCTGATTTAGTGATTGTTGGCTTACCTCTTAATATGGATGGCACAGAACAATTAGTCACAATACAAGCAAAAAAATTTGCTAATCGCCTACATGGTCGATTTGGTGTACAAATTGCTTTGCATGATGAACGTCTTAGTACCGTTGAAGCTCGTTCTCACCTTTTTGAGCGTGGTGGCTACCGCTCATTAGATAAGGGCAGTGTGGATGCAACATCTGCCGTTATTATTCTTGAGAGTTGGTTTGAACAACAATGCTAACAAATACCAGTAATACAAAACGACTGGTCTTATTAATCTCGCTCTTAAGCAATCAATCTCGTTGAATTAGTCCTTCATGTTGACGTTGTTGACGACTTAACATGAAGGTTTGCATTCCATATTCACTACCCGTTTGCATTAATGTTGTTACTTGGTGATATTTCCCTTCTCTAATAAGGTGCGAAATGCCCTGTGTAACCTGCATTATTTCAAATAATGCTACTCGCCCACCTTCAGTTGAAGGCACCAGCTCTTGTGAAATTATCGCTCTTAAACTGCATGCTAATTGTGATGAAATCCATTGACGCTCATTACCTACAAATACGTTAGTAACACGTTCAAGTGTTTGTGTTGCGCCTTGAGTATGCAAAGTAGCGAGGACTAAATGCCCTGTTTCGGCTGCGGTTAATGCTAATTTAATGCTTTGTGCATCTCTTAATTCACCTAACACAATAACGTCTGGATCTTGACGTAAAGCACTCTTTATTGCACTTGCGGTATTTTGTACATCGCGTCCAACCTCTCGCTGCTGAACAACACTTTGTTTATTGCTATGTATAAATTCGATAGGATCTTCTAATGTCAAAATATGCTGACGTTGATATTGGTTTAAATGATTGATCATCGCAGCTAATGTCGATGATTTACCACTGCCTGTAGCCCCAGTGACTAAAATAAGTCCATGAGAATAGTTATCTAATAATGTTGAAATTGACTTGGGTACTCGAAGTTTATCTAAAGAGGGTATTTGTGTTTCAATTATTCTTAATACTGCTGAAACACCTTTTTGTTGGCGAAATAAATTAATACGAAGCCGTTGCCCACAAGGCAACGTAAGTGCCGTATCAATCTGCCCTTCATTCTCAAAAATTTGCTTTTGGGTATCACTCAAAAAAGGCCTGAACCACGCAAGTAGACTATCGGAAGTGATAGGTTTACATTGATTTTGTTGATAAAGTATTCCATGGATCCGCAATCTTGGTACATCGCCACAACAAAGATGCAGATCAGAGGCGTTATGCTTTACACTATACGCAATTAAATTTTCCATTTTCATCTTATTATCTCCTGAGTTGCCATGAATACTATTAAACAGAATCTCGTCAATGTCAGGTCTCACATTGACACAGCAGCGCAGAAATGCGGCCGTTCTTCAGAAGAAATAACACTACTTGCAGTGAGTAAAACAAAACCTGCGAGCGACATCGAAAAAGCAATCGCGTGTGGGCAAACTGAATTTGGTGAAAACTATGTCCAAGAAGGCGTTGATAAAATCCATTATTTTGCTGATAACCACGCTTTAGTTTGGCACTTTATCGGCCCTTTACAGTCAAATAAAACACGCCTTGTTGCCGAAAATTTTGATTGGTGCCATACCATTGATAGATTAAAAATCGCTCAAAGATTAAGTGATCAACGCCCTGCTTCATTGCCACCATTAAATGTACTTATTCAAATTAATATTAGTGATGAAAACAGTAAATCAGGTATTAACCTCACTGAACTTGATGGATTAGCGGCACAAATTTCTATTCTTTCAGGCATTAAATTACGTGGGTTAATGGCTATTCCAGCGCCTGAAAGCAATTATGACAAACAAGTTGAAGTGTTAGAAAAAATGCATCTCGCATTTAAGCAATTACAATCCCAATATCCCAACATAGATACATTATCTATGGGAATGACGAGTGATATGGAAGCCGCGATTGCTTGTGGTTCAACACTTGTTCGTATTGGTACAGCAATTTTTGGCGCAAGAGATTACGCGACTAAGTAAAATAGAGGTTTATATGGAACATCGTAACATCGCTTTTATTGGCGCTGGTAATATGGCTCAAGCCATTATTGCAGGATTGGTTCAAGGTGGATATCCAGCACATAAAATAACCGTTAGCTCACCTTCTGCTATTCGCCGTGAACCTTTAGAGAAAGAGTTTGGTATTCATAGTACTAATGACAATATTAACGCAGTGAAAAAAGCGGATGTCATTATACTGGCTGTAAAACCTCAAATGATGGAAGAAGTTTGTAAGCCTTTACAAAATATCGATATGAGTAAAAAGTTAGTCCTCACTATCGCTGCAGGTATTCCTGCTACACGTTATAACGACTATTTTGCAACTCAATTACAACTCGTTCGTATTATGCCAAATACGCCTGCACTCGTAGGTAAAGGCTTAAGTGGTATGTTTGCACACAATTCACTTTCATCTCAAGATAAACAGTTCGCCGATGAATTAATGAAAAGTGTCGGAACAACTGTTTGGGTAGAGCAAGAATCTGCCATCAATGATATTATCGCCGTTGCTGGTAGTGCACCCGCTTATTTTTTCTTGTTTATGGAATCAATGCAACAAGAAGCTGAACGTTTAGGTTTTTCACCTGATGTAGCAAGAGCCATCGTGCAACAAGCAGCAAGTGGCTCTACTGCCTTAGCTGAAAAACAACATATGCTAGCTTTTTCTTCTTTACGCGAGCAGGTAACATCAAAAGGTGGAACGACAGCTGCTGCACTGATGCAGTTTTATGAAGGTAAATTACCTGAAAACGTCGCTTCTGCCATGCAAGCTGCGATTAAACGTGCGCAAGAAATGGAAAAACAATTTTAATTTCATCAGGGCCAACTAATGAATTTTTTAAATTTCGTCATTCTGACTCTTCTTCAACTCTACACATCCGTACTGCTATTACGTGTTTGGATGCAATGTGTCAGAGCTGATTTTTATAATCCTTTTTCACAATTTATCGTCAAGATCACACAGCCAATTGTTCGCCCATTAAGAAGTGTTATTCCTTCTATTGGTCCTATTGATACAGCTTCAGTTTTATTAGCCTACATATTAATTCTGCTAGGTATTATCATCCCATCTTACTTATCAGGAACATCTATCCCTTTCTCCTTAATGTTCCCATTTGCCTTTATTGAACTGCTCACAGCTGCTGGTAAGATAATTTTTTGGCTGATCATTATCCGCGCGATCCTTAGCTGGGTAAGCCAAGGCCGTAATCCAATTGACCATCTTTTATATCAATTAACAGAACCTTTAATGGCTCCTATTCGTCGCGTAATTCCGGCGATGGGTGGTTTAGATTTCTCTGCGATGATTGTTATTCTTGTGCTTTACGCCCTGAATTATCTGCGTGTAGACGTTTTACAATGGTTACTTAGCGCAACTCTTTACTAAGGATAACTCTCATGCAAAAAGTGGTACTCGCAACAGGAAATCCAGGAAAGGTCAAAGAGCTAGCCTCTTTACTTTCTGATTTTGGTTTAGATATTGTTGCTCAAACAGAGCTTGGTGTTGATTCTGTTGAAGAAACCGGCTTAACTTTTGTTGAAAATGCGTTGATTAAAGCACGTCATGCTGCAAAAGTAACTGGTTTACCTGCAATTGCAGATGACTCTGGTATTTCGGTTGATGCTTTAGGTGGTGCTCCGGGGATTTACTCAGCACGCTATGCGGGTGTTGACGCAAGCGATCAGCAAAATCTGGATAAATTGCTTGATGCAATGAAAGATGTACCTGCTGAAAAGCGCCAAGCGCAATTTAATTGTGTGTTGGTTTATATGCGCCATGAAAACGATCCAACTCCACTGATTTTCCACGGTATTTGGCATGGTGTATTAAGCACAAAAATGCACGGTGAAGGTGGATTTGGCTACGATCCAATTTTCTTTGTTCCCGAGTTGCATTGTACTGCAGCACAATTAACTAAAGAACAAAAAAATCAGTATTCACATCGTGGTAAAGCACTTAAATTAATGTTGGACGCCCTTAAGAATGCTTAAGTTGCCCCCATTAAGTTTATATATTCATATTCCTTGGTGCGTACAAAAATGCCCTTATTGTGATTTCAATTCACACACACTAAAAGGCGAAGTACCGCATCAGGAATATGTGCAACATTTACTCAATGATTTAGATGCTGATCTTATTCACGTTGGTTCTCGTGAAGTTCAAACGATATTTATTGGTGGTGGAACACCTAGTTTATTAAGTGCTGAATCAATGGCTGACTTGCTTTATGGTGTTAAAGAACGCCTAGCTGTTAGCCCTAATGCAGAAATTACCATGGAAGCGAATCCGGGAACCGTAGAAGCTGAACGCTTTGCCGGATTTCAACGTGCTGGCGTAAATCGTATTTCTATTGGTGTGCAAAGTTTTGGCAATGATAAACTTATTCGCTTAGGGCGTATTCATGATGCAGATGAAGCTAAAAATGCTGCTCGTTTAGCCAAAGAATTAGGCTTACGTAGCTTTAATTTAGATTTAATGCATGGATTACCAGACCAGTCCTTATCTCAGGCACTTTCGGATTTACAGCAAGCAATAGAATTATCCCCACCACATTTGTCTTGGTATCAATTAACCATTGAACCCAACACGCAATTTGGTTCCCGTCCACCTAAATTACCTGATGACGATATGTTGTGGGATATTTTTTCAGAAGGAGATAAATTACTGACTGCCGCAGGTTATCAACAATATGAAACATCAGCATATTGCAAACCAGGCTTTCAATGTGAGCACAACTTAAACTATTGGCGCTTTGGGGATTATTTAGGTATCGGTTGTGGTGCTCATGGGAAAATAAGCTTTGAAGATGGTCGCATAATGCGAACAGTAAAAACCAAGCATCCTAAAGGTTTTATGGAAGGCCGTTATCTCGACCAGCAACATTTTGTTGATAATGATGACCGTCCATTTGAATTTTTTATGAACCGTTTTCGTCTATTAGAAGCATTTCCAAGAAAAGATTTCAGCGATTATACGGGGCTTTCTGAAGAAGTTATTCGCCATCAAATAGATGAAGCTTTGGCTTTAGGTTATATCAGTGAAACAGACACTCACTGGCAAATTACACCTCATGGCAAGCTGTTCCTCAATTCACTGCTTGAACTATTTCTTTAATATTGCTGATTTCAAATAGATAACTTAAAAAAATGCCCATACTGTTTATTCTCAGTTGGGCATTTCTCTTTAATAACAAACTTTAAAGATTAATCAATTAAAGCGCACTTTCTACTGCTTCAATTTGTTTAGTTAAGCTATCTAAACCACCACCAGAGAGATACCAAAGATCAGCTTGCAAATAAACAATACCGCCATTTTTATAGGCTGAAGTTGTTTTTATAGCATCATCTTCAAATGCGGTTTTTTCTAATTTACCCGCGCCAATGGCTTCGCTACGATCCACAATTAGAATAACATCTGGATTAGCTTTTGCGATCATTTCTGATGTGACTATACGACGTTTACCTTTATCTTCCTCAGCAACAGGCGGTAATTCAGCCCTTTTTGCTTTAACAACATCATAAACAACACTTTGATTATTAGGCATTAAATTACCAGCGTTATGCATCAACACTAATACTTTTTTATCCGATCCAGTGGCTTTTTTCTGAGCTTGCTCAATAACGGTATTTAATTTCGCAATTTGTTCTTGAGTCGCTTGCTGTTTATCAAATAACTCACCTAATAATTTGATATTCGACTCAACTGAGTTGAGATAATTAGCGCTATTAGTACCTAAATTAACAGTAGGTGCAATTTTCGCTAAAGCTTCATAAGATGCACCTTGGCGACCAGTAATAATGATTAAATCAGGTTTAATTTCAGCTAATTTTTCTAAGTCCGGCGCTTTCATGCCTCCGACATTAGCAACGTTACTTGCAATACTACCTTTAATATAAGCCGGAGCATTACCTAACGGTAACCCAACCACTTTATCGGCTAAGCCCAACTGAACTAAAGAATCATAGAGACCAAAATCAAATAGAACCACTTTTGAAGGGTTCTTAGTGACCGTTGTTTCACCCAACAAGTGTTTGATCACTATCTTGTCATTCTGCTGATTAATAATTTGGTTAGGTTGATATTCAATTGGCGTTTTGCTTAACGCTGAGAAACTCGTTACAGAAAAGATAGATGCGATAACTAAAGGAAGGATCTTCTTCATTAATTTTGCCCTGTTTAAGAGGAATACTCAAACAGGGCATTGTAAACAGCTCACCTCGCAAGTCAATTGAATAAGAATGATTTTCATTATTATTTTCAATTATTGTGAGTTAACAATTTATAAAGCTTATTAACTACAAGGGATATAACGCCATTATTTATTAATATTTGATGAATTATTTTTTTAACGAATTAATAAGTTCAATATGTTGGTTTTCCATCTGAGTTATTTTGCTACAAGCTTGCTGACCAAATTGAGTAAATGCCGCTTCTTGCTGTTTCCATTCCTGATCTATGATTTTTTGGAAACCATCTAAACTTCCTAATAATCCACCTAGGGCTTTTTTACTGTCGCCACCAGCAGCCGCTAATAACTGTTTTTTCCCCAATTCATTAATGCTGTCTTGCAACATACCACCAAGGCTACTCTCTACGATTTCACGGCCTTTAGCTTCAACTTCTTTAATAGCTTGAGCATGAAAGGTGATGTTATTTGGTTCTATACTAACCACTCTATCCATTTGTTGATTAAGATCTTTTTCTAATCTACTTAATCTATTGAGGATGTTGCTTTCTTTACCAAAAGCTTCAATCACCACTTTATCGAGCACTTTGCGAGAATCTTGCAGTTTTATCCCTGTTTCAGTTCTTAACCAAGGTACGTCTCGTCTAACTGTGGCTTGATATTTTTTGGCTAACTCTTGTTGTTGTGGCGTCAATGTGGCGCTTTTTTCATTTTGAAGTAATGTGCCATCGGGATAAATCACCATTAAACCATGTGAACCCGCAACTTCAACAAATTCAGAGGTTATGCGTAAATCATCTTTTGGCATTACAGCACAGTCAAAACTGGGGGATGCATTGGCAGAACCAGCAACAAAAAACAGTGCTACAGCAATATTTCTTAAATTCATAACAACTCTCCTGAAAACATGGCTAAAAAATCGAGCGCCCTACTTTGTTTGCTAATAATTCAAGTGCTGCACAACCTGCTAATGAGTTACCTGATTTATTCAGCTCTGGTGACCAAACTGCAACGGTAAAAGCATCAGGAACGACAGCAATAATGCCACCTCCAACACCTGATTTTCCTGGGATCCCAATACGAAATGCAAATTCACCGGCACCATCATACATACCACAAGTTAACATTAACGCATTTATTTGTCGGGTCTGTCTTGGCGTAATAATCTGATTTTTATTCCCAACACTTACGCCCTGATTAGCTAAATAACTAAAACATCGAACTAATTCAGTACAACTCATTTCTATTGAACAGTAGTGAAAATAGGTTTCTAGCACCGTGATAACATCATTTTCGAAATTATCAAAAGATTTCATCAGATAAGCAATTGATGCATTTCGACTAAGATGCTCCATCTCTGATTTAGCCACAATCGAGTTATAACAAATATCAGGAGCACCAGTTAAAAAGCGAATAACTTCTAACATTCTTTGCTTTGGTGCACTTAATCGAGACTGCAACATATCAGTGATAACAATAGCACCCGCATTAATAAAAGGATTTCGTGGTATCCCTTTTTCCATCTCTAACTGTATTAAGGAATTAAAAGGCAGACCTGAAGGCTCTTTTCCTACACGTTGCCAAATTTCATCTTCTTCATAACGAGTTAAAGCGAGCGTCAAACTAAGCACTTTAGAAATGGATTGAATTGAAAAACGCTTGTCTGCCATACCCGATTGATAGAGTTCACCATCCACCGTATAAACAGCCATAGCCAATTGTTCTGGCGACACTTGGGCTAACGCGGGAATATAATCCGCGACTTTTCCCTGTCCTATTAATGGACGAATTTGTTGCAAAATATCTGACAGTAATGCGTTAGATAACGTTGTAGTCACAGTCTCTTCCCCAGACAGACAAGGGCATCCTTTTGGATGCCCTTGCAATTATTTGCTAAATGTATAACTTTTTATCAGTCCCACCAAACATCAAATAGTTCAGAGGTCTGTACATCTTGCATTTTATTCTCTTTTAGGAAGTTTTCGACTAATTGGCGATGTTCTTCTGTACATTTACCAATTTGTTGTAAGCAGATTAAACCTTCCCAGCTCAGGTAACCACTTGCATCAAATGCCAGCCCGTTTGGCTCAATGACTTTGAGGATCAATTCATCAACAAAGCGATCCACTTCCTCAATTGGGGTATTTTCTGGGAAAGTCCATTTAACTGAAAAACCTAATTCCTGAAATTCATCGATACGCATTTTTTTGCGTAAACGGCGACTACGTTGTTTAGCCATTATTTTACCCTCTTAAACATAAGATCCCATACACCATGCCCTAAACGATGACCTCGTTTTTCAAACTTAGTCACTGGGCGTGTTTCTGGTCGTGGTACATAATCCTGAGTTTCTGACAAATTCTGATAACCATCAACACTTGCCATCACTTCAAGCATATGTTTTGCATATGGTTCCCAATCTGTCGCCATATGAAAAACACCGTCTAACGTTAATTTTTTTAAAATTAATTCCGCAAAAGGCACTTGAACAATACGGCGCTTATTATGGCGCGCTTTGTGCCATGGATCAGGAAAAAATAACTGAACCATTTTTAAACTATTATCAGGGATCATGTGATTGAGCACTTCAATCGCATCATGACACATGACTCTCAGATTAGTTAATTGTTCTTCTTCAGCATTAGCAAGACAAGCACCCACACCTGGTGCATGTACTTCAATACCGAAATAATTATTTTCTGGCGTATTTTTTGCCATAGTCACGAGCGAGGCGCCCATGCCGAAGCCAATTTCTAAAATAACAGGTGCTTCGCGTCCAAAAACCTGACTGAAGTCGATGGGTTCCGGTTGATATTCAATGCCAAAAACAGGCCATTGTATTTCTAATGCTTGCTCTTGACGAGGAGTTAAACGGCCTTGTCTACGAACAAAACTACGAACGCGCCGTAAAGCACGCCCTTCTTCATTGAATTCCGGAGAAATTACATTCTTGATCATGTCTAATACTGTCAGTCGTTAGGCCAATTATTTACTTAAAATCGTTATAATGTCGCTATGGTATAAACTTAACCGACATTATCCAAAGATCCCTAAGTTTAGCAAGAGTCACTTGTAGAAGCATCACTCTATAAGATAAATATTAAGAGTGTTTACAGTTTATTCTCACTGTGGTGCAATCTTACCTTAATCAGAACATGAGTTAATAAAATAAAACATGATGGAAGCACTGCAATTTTCGCAAGTCGTACTCAATTGGTATCATAAATATGGGCGTAAAACGCTCCCTTGGCAGCAAGAAAAAACGCCTTATCACGTTTGGTTATCTGAGGTTATGTTGCAACAAACCCAAGTTGCAACAGTTATTCCCTATTTCGAGCGTTTCATTGCACGTTTTCCTGATGTCACTACGTTAGCTAAAGCACCATTGGATGAAGTGCTTCATTTATGGACAGGCCTTGGTTATTACGCAAGAGCCAGAAACTTACATAAAGCGGCACAACACATTGTAGATAAACATCAAGGGCACTTTCCTGATACCTTTGAAGACGTTTGTGCTTTACCGGGTGTTGGGCGTTCAACCGCAGGTGCTATCTTATCGTTATCTCTGCAAAAACCTTACCCAATCCTTGATGGTAATGTGAAACGTGTTTTAGCACGTTGCTATGCCGTTGAAGGCTGGCCGGGTAAAAAGGAAATTGAAAATAAGTTGTGGGAGATCAGCGAAAACGTCACCCCAGCCGAAGGTGTAGAGTATTTTAATCAGGCAATGATGGATTTAGGTGCAATGGTTTGTACTAGAAGCAAACCTAAATGTGAACTATGTCCATTAAATACAGATTGTATTGCATATGCTCAAAACAATTGGGCGGATTATCCTGGGAAGAAACCGAAAAAAATCATTCCAGAAAAAACAACTTATTTTCTTATTTTACAATATGATAATCTTGTTTGGTTGGATAAAAGACCACCAGCAGGAATATGGGGTGGGTTATTTGCCTTTCCTCAATTTGAAACAAAAGCGCTTTTAGAACTGTGGCTAGCTGAGCATGGACTCGATAATAATGAATCAGAACAACTGATTTCATTTCGACATACTTTTAGCCACTTTCATTTAGATATTGTGCCAATTTGCATAAAGCTCTCGGCATTTACCTCTATGATGGAGGAGCAAAAAGGACTTTGGTATAATTTACAGACACCTGCAACCGTTGGGTTAGCGGCGCCTGTAGAGAATTTACTTAGACAATTAGCCTAAGCTAACCCCTGCGATATTGAGGATGTATTATGAGCAGAACTATTTTTTGTACTTTCCTAAACAAAGAAGCTGATGGACTTGATTTTCAGTTGTACCCAGGAGAAATTGGAAAGCGCATTTTCAATGAGATCTCAAAAGAAGCATGGACTCAGTGGATGACAAAGCAGACTATGTTGATCAATGAGAAAAAACTCAACACTATGAACCCAGAAGATCGCAAACTATTAGAACAAGAAATGGTACGATTTTTATTTGAAGGTCATGATGTTCATATTGACGGCTACACCCCACCTGAAAAATAATATTCACTTTTCCAGAGCCTTTATGGCTCTGGTATTTTATTCACCATAGCGATGCAATTGACCATGAAAAAAATCCTTCTCTTGCTAATTATCGCCCCACTACTCATTTCATGTAGTAGCCAACCCTCTAAGACACTTGAACCCAATTACGCAAAAGACACCAATGCGTTCGATATTCTAATGGGACAATTTGCCAATAATATTGAAACGATTTGGGGGATGAAGGAAGTTTTAATAGCCGGTCCTAAAGATTACGTTAAATATACTGACGCTTATAAAACCCGTAGCCATATTAACTTTGAAGCTGGTACCATCACGATAGAAACATTAGGTGATAATGCTCCTCAATTCCAACTACATAAGGCGATTGTCACGACATTATTAATGGGTGAAGATCCAGGCTCTATCGACCTCTATTCTGACGTCAATAACATCCCTCACAGTACAGAGCCTTTTTTATCAGGACAGGTTCTTGATAATACAGGGCAGCCTATACGCTGGGAATGGCGAGCCAATAAGTTTGCTGATTATCTGATTGCCAATAAATTACAAAAACGTCAATCCGGTATAAATACAATTTGGTATGTCACCATTAATTTAGTCCCCAATCACCTTGATAAACGTGCGCATAAATATTTACCATTAGTCCAACAAGCGGCAGCTAAATATGGCGTTGAGCCTTCGCTGATCCTAGCTATTATGCAAATTGAATCAAGTTTTAACCCTTACGCTGTCAGTAGTTCAGACGCTTTAGGTCTCATGCAGATTATGCCAGCAACAGCCGGACGTGACGTCTTCCGCATGCAAGGTAAATCAGGACAACCAAGTCGCAGTTACTTGTTTGATCCTGCTAATAATATCGATGCGGGTGCTGCTTATATTTCAATACTGCAAAACAGCTACCTTGGCGACATCAAAGATCCTATTTCACGCCGTTATGCCGTTATACAGGCTTACAATGGTGGTGCTGGTAGCGTCTTACGCATATTCCATAGTGATAAGAAACAAGCTGCTGCGATGATTAATAACTTAGAGCCTACGCAAGTGTATACCACGTTACGTAATAAGCACCCTGCCGACCAATCTCGTCGATATCTTGAGAAGGTCAGTACAGCTCAACGCAACTATCGTTAATTATTATTTGGTCTAAAGAAACAAAGCTTACTCAATCAATTTGGGTAAGCTTTTTGTTATTACAACGCAATAAACCGTTTTATTGTATTTTTGTCACCAAAATTCTGGCGACTACAAACTATGTTTAACTTCATTTTTACTCTTTTTTCGCGATAAATAGTGTTTTATTAACCAATGAGTCTAAAAAAACAGCAATCAAACAGTTTTGTGATAAATAACGTTGACGAGCAAAGCGATATCGGGTTTAATACGCCCCGTTGCCCGAATAGCTCAGTCGGTAGAGCAGGGGATTGAAAATCCCCGTGTCCTTGGTTCGATTCCGAGTTCGGGCACCATCTTTCATTTGTTCGTCAGTTAGTTAACTAACTGAGAGGGCAATCAAGAGCTGAAAATATAATTTGACACTGTCACTTTATGTTGGAACTCTTAAACTAAACAGTCTTGTTCATACCAAGGCTGTTTTTTTATTTGTCACTTTTACTTTCTTTCCTAATCACTGTCAAATCTTGATACTCCTCCTGTCATTTTCATCACATCAATTCCGCTTCAAGTATATCTCGCAAATCTATCAGCAACCGCTAAAATATTTCTAATACCTGCCATTCCGTTTTGAAGTGTTCTTTTTGAAATGCCTTCTTCCTGCCGGCTTTTGATATAAAGTTCGATATGGTTTGTTTACTGGATAGATGCCCCTAAAAATTATCAGGTGATTTATGAAAATAATTAAATATCCATTGCTGACTCTTTTTTTATTATGGTGGTTTTTTTATCTCATGTCACTTTTACAACAAACTGGTTTTATTCTTCTTCATTAAGAAATGAATATTATCAAGCTACCTATTATCACCCAGCCCCCATCAATTTCTTTGGTATTTATTTTTGGTTGGTTAATGAACAACCTGTTTTTGTCGTCCTCTATGATAAAGAAGGTAAATATATTGGACAAAGTTCTCCATTCGCTATAGCCAGTCACATTCACCTTATTGGCGGAGAAAATGTATTACCAAAAAC
The DNA here is from genome assembly GCF_016239305.1 of Proteus vulgaris. Taxonomy (GTDB): domain Bacteria; phylum Pseudomonadota; class Gammaproteobacteria; order Enterobacterales; family Enterobacteriaceae; genus Proteus; species Proteus vulgaris_C. Next base: position 56,213 of record NZ_JAEHOQ010000001.1, read on the forward strand.
ATATGAATATGATAAGAAATTTGGGGATTATGATAATTTTTATCTAAGTGGTGGTTCTTTTAGTGATGATTATCTGATTTCAACAAAAAATAAAAAATGGTGGAGCACGATTTTGCAATATTTTCACTAAAATATATATCAATATAGTATATTACTTAATTACATTTATATTAAAAGAATAGTTCTCATTTTTTAAAGATACTTTTTGTCCCAATATTGTTAACTAAATTAGCTATTACCAAACCACCTTGAGCACCAGCTTGTTGTGTACCTTTTGAACCACTTGAAATAACTGAAGACACCGCAAATCCAATATTTATCCCACTCCAACTTACAGCACCAAACCAAAAAGCGGTAATACGATATACATAGCGCCGAGCACTAAATTCAGGATCTAACCATCAGAACCGGTACTTGCTAACCAAATATATTAAAATTACCGCGATACCCTTTGTAACTCGCATACAGTAATTCAATCAATTTATCGTCTAACCAACTGGCTAATGCCCACCAAACCGGCATAAATAATAATTAGTTGGGTTCATAATAAAATCAAAGGAATGAAGATGTCATATAAGATATATTATCTAATCCTACTAATAAATTTAGGTTATATCTTATCCAAACTATCGTCTATTTTAGTGTAATATTTAATATATCAAGAGTTAATGATTATTTTTCTATTTTATCTGAAACAAAAGCCTACATTGCTAAAATAACCGAAGAAACGAATTTCAATTCCAAATATATAGAATAAAGAACTTGTTATCTTATATATATTAAACTTAAACTTAAACTTAAACTTAAACTTAAACTTAAACTTCGTATTAATATTTTCAAATGGATTTTATTGTAAAGAATATTTATTACTAAATTTAAAAAAAAACCATCTGAACTAATTCTTATTTTCATTTAAGATTTAACTATACTTTTTATATATTTAAAATAAAAGCGATCTGTTTTATAACATTTATTACACATTTTAAGTTCATTTAAGAAATACTCCATATATATATCTCATTTTAATTAATACCTATCTCACAGAATATGAAATTCGCTTCAATTATCGTTGACGAAATATAACTTCAGCAGTAAATATAATAAGCAATGATCATAAAAACAGTGACCATCTTTAAAGATGGCTTTTTTAATCCTTAAATTGTCTCATTTTTTAGACAAAGGGATATTACAGAAACCACGGGAGAATTCTCTTATGACTCAACAAGATACAGCGACCCACTATTCAATTGATGATATGAAAACATTAATTGAAACAATGCAGATTTATAAAAAAGACAACAGTGGCAAAGGGATCACTCGCATTGCCTATGGTGAAGAAGATGAAGCCGCACACTTGTATCTTGCGGGTTTAATGAAAGAAGCTGGCCTTGAAGTTTATCGTGATGGCATTGGAACACTCTATGCCCGCTTACCCGGCAAAGATCGCTCACTACCAGCAGTAGGAACTGGCTCTCACCTTGATACTGTGCCTCAAGGTGGCGCTTATGACGGAGCTTTAGGTGTTATTGCAGGGTTTTATGCCTTAATGCAATACAAACCACAACAACTTAAACGCGACCTTGAGCTTGTTGTTTTCCGTGCAGAAGAATCTAGCCGTTTCGGATTTTCATGTATTGGCAGTAAAGTATTAACAGGAAAAATAGATAGAACTCGTTGGGAGCAAAATAGAGATGATGACGGCAATAACTTCTTTGAAGTTCTAAAATCATTAGGTTATCAGCACGATAATTTGGATAGCTGTTTAGTCAAAGAAGATCGTTATAGTGCCTTTGTTGAGCTTCATATTGAACAAGGTAAACGCCTTGAAAATGACAAGAAAACCATTGGTATTGTCAATGGTATTGCAGCACCGACACGTTTTTCAGTCACTGTTAATGGCCATGCGGATCACTCTGGTGCAACTCCGATGTATCAACGCCAAGATGCGTTAGTGGCAAGTGCAGGGATTATTACCGATATTAACCGCGCAGCATGTACTGAAGCTGTTTATGGCACTGTAGGTACAGTGGGTAAACTCAATGTTGTTCCGAACTCCATGAACGTCATTCCAGGGCAAGTAAAATTCTCTGTTGATATTCGTGGTATTGATACTGACAGTATTCAGCGTGTTGTACAACGTCTAAATAACAGTGTTGAAAAAGCAGAAAAAGATTTTGGTGTTGTTATTGATGTTCAACCTATTTCTGCTGAATCGCCAGTCAAATTAGATGATTCAATTTGCCAAGTTATTGAAAATTTATGCCAAAAACACGATATCGACTATATGACCATGTTAAGTGGTGCTGGCCATGACTCAATGAATATGGCGTCACTTTATCCAACGGCGATGATCTTTACACCTTCAGTTGCTGGTATTAGTCATCATCCTGATGAATTTACCGAATTTAGTGATATTGCTGTCGCTGCAGATTTATTAGCAGAAACATTAGGCACATTAGCAAATCAATAATGACTGACTATTTGTTTTAAAAGGTTAATTGCATCATCTCCCTTGATCGCTTTTAACCATAATTTATCAAAGAGAGATTGATATTGAAATATCGCCTCAGTTGAAGAGGTTACGGTGGCAATGCCCGTACTGACATTAGGGAACTCACCTAAACGGAACGGGCTAACAGCTAAAGAAAGAGGCACTTTGTCTTGATAAAATAATTGGAAAGTGAGAGACGGCATAGTATCTGAAATAATTGCAATATTAAGATAATTATTTTTTTGCTCTAGCTTTTCAATTAAATGAAGAATTTCGCTTTTTGCTCGCTGTTTTCTTTCTTGTTGTAATGTTTTTGTTAAATTAACTGAACCTAGCATACCAACATAAAGAAATTTTTCGATTTGTTGTTGGCTAATAAGGTTGTAAATATGAGGTGAATGTAAGGATTGATGTTTCTTACGCTCTTTTAAAATAGATAAAACTTCTTGTTGCTTTTCAGACAAAAGATTTAAAGGTGATGCTTCTGTTAGCATTTCAACCAATGTTTTGTCATAACAATCTGAAGTTAATAAATAAGAAAAGGGTTCGAAGTGAGTATATATATGTGAAGATTGAGTCTCAAGTTGGCGCATTCGTTCGAAAAAACCATTTGCACTTGAGTAATACTCGGTATTAATACCTAATAAACTCATTAATGAAGTATTTAATAATTTAGCAAGATTATCGAGAGTTTCAATCTTAACAATTTCGCCTTTTTCTAATCGATATACGGCTGCGCGAGAAATACCTAAGCTTTCTGCAACATCTTCAGCCTTTAATGAAGAGGCTATACGATAAGCTCGTAGTCGATAGCCAATGGATTGATAATCTATTTTTTCTCTAGGTATGTAAGGCATATTTATAATTGGCTCCCAAATGCACAAAGTACCAGGGTAAAGTAACGTCACAACAATAGGATGTTAGTTGAGATAGTTTAAATTAAACCAAAAATAAAAAGAATCACCTTCCTCACAATGAGGTAAATAAAAGAAGTTTGCAGTAAAAAATTTGTCTATATCAATAAACCTGTCTCCTAGCAGGTAACCTCACCAGGGTTAAGCAGTAAAACCAAACAAAAATAAAAAACTAAAAGGCGTTGTAATAGATATTACAGCGCCTTTTTCATTATTACGAAGGTGTATCTTTTGATGAAGTGAATTTTCCGGTGCGTGTCATGAAAGTGCTAGGTGTAGAAAGTTAATTACGGATCATATTAACCTAACAGCCAATAACCCACTGATTGGACCTAATAGTCCTGAATTAAGTGTCCATTTTCTAGATGTGAGTGATGTTTATAACAAAGCAATACGCCAAATTGTTATTGATGTTGCAAAAGAACAAAACATCACTTTACGCCAAAGTGTCTATGCATGGTGAACAGTCCGAACATATGAAATACTGACTACAATTCGCATGATAAGACCCTTGGGACTGTCAACGGTACCAGAAGCACTTATTGCTCACCATTCAGGCACAGATACCATAGGTATTTCATACTTAACCAATATGGCTTGTGGAATTTTAGAGCAGCCTCTTAGCCATGATGAAGTAGTTAAAACCGCAGAGCGCGTAAAATCAACCTTCTTAAAACTTATTAGTGAAGTGATCACTCGCATATAACTTTTTATCAATAAAAGAAATGTAGTTCATACTTAATTAATTCTATTTCTTATTTAATAAAACAATAATAAGATAATGACAGACTTATTAGTGTTTTTATTTGGTCTTATTTTTAAAGATTAAAAATTATAGCAATATAAAATTCAGTTTACATTTTCATGTAAAAGGAATTTATATCCATGAGCACATCCACCATAAAAAAGACACAAGCATTTTACTCAATCATTGATATAATGAAAGAAAATAGAATAGATATTGCTATATGGGAAAAGTCACATCCTAACCATAAATTTACAGAGATATCATTTAGTTTTCCAGGATATACTGAATTAAGAACAGATAAATATAATACAATAACTACATTAAACAAATCCCAACAAGATTTAGCAAAAGAGATATTACAGTTATGGGCTGATGTCACTAATGTTAAATTCATAGAAAAAGAAGCAAATTATGATACTGATATAAAAATTGGTCTTTATAATAATGTATTTGAACATTATGATAAATATTCTTTTAAAATAGGAGGCTTCTCAACATATCCTGCGAAAGAAAAATATTCAACTAAAGAAATTTTCAGTATTTCTGACTATAGCGAATCAGGACAAGTTTGGTTAAATATTTCTGAAACAAAATATATGAAAACAGTTAAAAAATCACATATCACACCAGAAAGAAAACCTAAAATAGATGCTTTCATGAAAAAATCTGATGGTATTAAATATTATTATATTGAAAGTGAGGATGAAATTGATTTATTTAAAAACTTAAATGCCAATTCTCATTTAGAAAATAATTTAGAGCCATCTAAAAAAGGAACATATAAATTTTATACTTATATACATGAAATAGGTCATGCTTTAGGATTACCACATACATTTAATGATAATAATAATCTCGATATTAAAGAAAATAGTTTCCAGTATTCAGTCATGGCATACAATATGCCAAAAACAGAATATGCTGACTTTCATAATAATTTTCCCATGAGCCCAATGCTTATTGATATTTATTTAATTCAACAGCTTTATGGTAAAAATAACTCAACTCGAATAGGCGATACTGTATATGGGTTTAATTCTAACTCTGAAAGAAAAGCCTATACTCTAAATACAGATAACGATGTAATAATCAGTTGTATTTGGGATGCAGGCGGTAATGATACACTTGATTTTTCTCAATATAATGTCGAACAAAAAATAGATCTTAATGAGGGGACTTTTTCTAGTATAGGTGGATTAAAAAATAATATTTCAATTGCTTTTGGTACTGTTATTGAAAATGCATTAGGTGGATTAAAAGATAACTATATTTTAGGTAATCATGTTGATAATTATCTTAAAGGAAATCAGGGAAATGACACCTTAAGTGGTGAAAAAGGTGATGATAGTCTTTATGGTGAGCAAGGTGATGATATCCTTTATGGCGGTGATGGTGATGATACTCTTTATGGTAATATTGGTAATGACACTCTCTACGGTGACGACGGAGATGATCTTATTTTTGGTGAAAAAGGGGATGATATTCTTTTCAGTGGAAGAGGTCAGGATATTCTTTATGGTGGCTCAGGTAATGATGTATTAATCGCTATAGAAGGAGACAATATTCTTGATGGTGGATACCATGATGATACCTTTATTATCAAAGGAGGAAATAATAAATTGTTTGGTAGCCAAGGAATGGATAATTTTATATTTTATTTAGAGAGCAATACTTATAATAGTCATAACATTATTTATGATTTTAATAAAGATGAGGATGCTATCTTATTTAAATCATCGGAAGATAAGATATTGATAAATCCATTATTAACCAAGGAACTTTCTGATAAAAATAATGAAGTAAAGATTTCTTATGACAATAAGAAAACCACATTAAAGATAACCAATAATGATAAACTAATAAATAAGCAATTAACAATAGATATTATGGGTAATTTTAGTTATGAAGATCTTTTTCTAAATAATGTTTAATGCATTAAAAGATAATATAAATATATTATAGGGTTTAAATTTCCTTAAGCCTTATAATAACAGAATGGAATATATAATATGCTAAAATCATGACGGAACCATATAATAACATTATGAAAAATACCTGCAGATAAAATAACCTAAGATCTATTTACTTAATTAAATTATTCTGACTTAAAACACACCTCACTTCACAATTATTTAAAAACATATTTTACCCCTCTAGATTAATATCAATAAGTAGCTATCTTTATTATTGCTGGCGCTCGCCAGATAATTAAACTATTTTCAACATGAAAATAAACTTAACCTAAACTTGATATCCGGAGGATATTATGGGTTCTTCTTTATTAAAAAAAGCAGTAGGATTATCTAATGTTTCTGATTTATTAGATAAGAGTGGAATTTTTTATAATTTCTCAGCTAAGACTCTACCTTCTTTTGATTATGATACCGCAGGAAAACATATCGCACGCGAAAATTCCACATGGAATGGAAAATATGTTATTGGACAAGCGGCAGAAGTAACGTATTCATTCCCAACTTGGGCGGGCAAAAAATTTAATGACTTTGGTGATAAAAATCCCTATGGATTTAATTCTGCGCAAAAAGATCATGCAAAACAATCTTTGGATGCATGGTCTGATATTGCAAATATTAAATTTACAGAAGTAGCACCAAATGTAAAATCAGATATTACTTTTGGAAATATTACTGATCCTTACGGTAAATTCCAAGCTTATGCCACTTTGCCTAATACTATTGATTATTATGGACGTGATGTATCAGGGCAAGCCTGGTTTAGTGATTATTATTATGCGGGTAATACGACACCTGAATTAGGTAATTATGGTCGCTTAACAATCATCCATGAAATTGGCCATGCACTTGGTTTAATGCATCCTGGTGATTATAACGCAGGTCAAAATGTACCTGGATATTTAAAATCTGATTATGCTGAAGATAGTCGCCAATATACTGTTATGAGTTATTGGGATGAATATGAAACCGGTGCGCACTTCCAAGGTGCTTATGCTGGAGCTCCTCTACTACATGATATTTCAGCAATGCAATACCTCTATGGTGCAAATACAACAACCAGAACAGGTGATGATGTTTACGGCTTCAACTCAAACACAGGTATTGATTATTACACAGCAACAAGCAGTAACGATAAATTAATATTCTCCGTTTGGGACAGTGGTGGTAACGATACATTTGACTTCTCAGGATATTATCAAGATCAAGTGATTGATTTACGTGAGGGTCATTTCTCTGATATTGGCGGACTACAGAAAAACGTTTCTATTGCCCAAGGCGTTACAATAGAAAACGCAATCGGTGGCTCTGGTAATGATATTATCTATGGAAATGATGCTGATAATATTCTCATCGGTGGTGGCGGTAACGACATACTGTATGGTGGCGGTGGCCAAGATACGTTATGGGGTGGTACAGGTAGCAACACCTTTGTTTATAAAGAAATCTCCGACTCACTAGTCTCAGCTGCTGACAAGATAATGGATTTCAAATCAGGTATTGATAAAATTGATCTTTCAGAGTTAATCGAAAATACCTTCAGTCATAAATTCCTTAATTTTGTTGATAATTTTACAGGCCGCTCAGGTGAAGCAACCATTAAATATGATCATTCAACAAATTCAAGCGAACTTGCAATCAATGCTTATGGTTATGACTATAGTGCTGATTTCAAAATTGACATTGTAGGATTTGTTAATTACGAAACTGATTTTATTGTTTAAGTCATGATTTATTGGGTAGGAGAAATATCATTCCCCTACCCTCTTTTTATTTATATGGAGTTATTTTTATATTTTTTAAATAAAATAAATATAAATTACCATGCATATAGATAAAAAATCATAAATAGAAACAAAGTAGATAAGAATAAAATCAGGAATAACATTATGCCAGTAAGCACAAATAACAATGAAATAACAAACATCATAAAAGAAAGAAAGAAAGTATTTCTTTCTATTGGAATATTTACAGCACTAATAAATATTTTAATGCTAGTTCCTTCAATCTATATGTTGCAAGTTTATGATCGTGTATTACCTTCTGGTAATGAAATGACATTATTGATGCTAACACTTATTATGTTAGCTCTCTTTATTTTTATGGGTGGACTAGAATATTTAAGAAGTATCATTGTAATTAGGATGAGTAATAAACTTGATTTATCACTTAATTCACGTATTTATACTGCCGCATATCAAGCTAGATTAAATAAAACACCCGGTATTAATTCCTCTTTAGCTTTTAATGATTTAGTGACAATTCGCCAATTTATCACAAGCCATGCTATTTTTGCTTTTTTTGATTTACCTTGGTTTCCTATTTATCTTCTCGTTATCGCATTATTTAATCCTTGGTTAGGATTATTTGCACTATGTGGTGCACTCATTTTATTTTCATTAGCTATTCTTAATGAATATTTGTCTAGAACATCATTAAAAAAAGCCAATGAGTTCGCTAATCAAGCACAAGTGATACAAGGCCATCATTTCGAACATCCACAACCTATCGAAGCGATGGGTATGTTAAATTATTTACGGACACAATGGCAAATTACCCACTTTAAATATCTACAAGCACAAACTCAAGCAAGTGATAATGCGGCTGGCGTTAATGCAATAACAAAAGTCACTCGCATGGCATTACAATCCCTAATGTTAGGACTGGGGGGATGGCTTGCGATAGATAATACAATTAGCCCAGGAATGATGATTGCAGGATCAATATTATTAGGTCGTGCTTTAGCACCGATTGAACAAGTTATTGGTGTATGGAAAAACTGGGATAGTAGTAAAGAAGCCTATAAAAGATTGACGACATTACTAAAAACCTACCCTAAAGAAAATAAAAAAATGGCGTTACCTGCTCCTAAAGGTGAATTAACTGTTAATATTAATCAGGCACAATATCCTCAAACTGAACAGGCACTATTAAATAATATTCATTTTTCACTAATTCCAGGTGATGTGTTAGGTATTATCGGTCCTAGTGCTTCAGGTAAATCCTCCTTAGCTAAATTTATTGTTGGTATATGGGAAGTTAAAACAGGTTCAATTCGCCTTGATAATGCAGATATATACCAATGGAATAAAACTGAAGTAGGTCAATATATTGGGTACCTACCTCAAGAAATTGCTCTTTTTCCAGGTACTATCGCTGAGAATATTGCCCGATTTTCAGAAATAGACTCACAAAAAGTTATTCAGGCTGCAACAATGGCCAATGTTCATGAAATGATTTTACGTTTTCCTGATGGGTATGAAACTCTTATTGGCGCTCATGGTGAAGGATTGTCTGGAGGACAACGACAACGTATTGCATTAGCTCGCGCATTATATGGCAATCCTACATTAGTCGTTTTAGATGAACCTAATTCTAATTTAGATGATTTGGGTATTAAAGCATTAATACAAGCAATTCAAATACTCAAAAAAAATAAAAAAACAGTTATTTTAATTACTCATCAAAAGCAATTGCTCTCAGTGACTAATAAACTCTTAGTTCTTTTTGATGGACACACTAAATTATTTGGTTCTACAACCGCTGTTATTGCTGAGTTAAATAACTCATCAATAATAAAAAACACCCCAACACCATCAAGTACACCTATTACTCAAAGTAATTCTTAATATTGAGAAAATAATGATGATCACAGAGAAAAATGAAATCGATATAGTTAAAAATATTTCCGATGATCCTAAAAAATTCTTAATAATAGGATGGTCCGTTATTCTTTTAGGCTTGGCTTTCTTTATTTTTTGGGCTGCATTTGCACCTTTAGATAAAGGTGTCTCCACCACAGGTAATGTTTCAATTTCAGGTAATAAAAAAAGTGTTCAAGCATCCGTAGAAGGTATTATTACTGATATTTTAGTGAAGAATGGAGATAGTGTGATTGAAGGCCAAACACTTGTTCAATTAAGTCCCATTCAATCAAAAGCCTTAGTAAAATCCTTATCAGAACAATATGATAACTTACTTATTACTCAACAACGTCTTTATGCCCAACTCAATGAAAAAACAGAATTTATTTTAGACTCTACGGAAAAATACTATTCATCTTCAGAGAGTCTAAATAAACTCTTACAACTACAAAATAGATTACTTAATGAAAAATATATTGAATTACATAGTGAAATAAATGGCTACAACGCCATTATTGATGGTATTTCTAATCGTTTAATTCATCTAAAAAGATCGATACAAAACAAACAAAATCAAATTATTAGCTTACAGAATCAAATTAAAGATTTACGCACTCTTGCTACTGAAGGCTATATTCCTCGTCATCGTTATCAGGAGGTTGAGCGTGAACTCGCTGAAAACAATAATCATCTTAATGACACATTAGGGCAAGTAAGCACCTTAGAAAAACAAAAACTAGAGTATGAACAAAAAATATTACAACGTAATGCTAATTTTTATCAATCAGCACGTACTGAACTCAATCAAATTCAATTACAAATAAGTGAAACGGAAAAACAACTTATTATTGAAATGGATAAACTGGCTAAGATGCAAATTATTGCCCCTATTTCAGGAACAGTAATGGATTTATCTGTTTTTACACAAGGTGGTGTTGTTAGAACAGGACAAACATTAATGGATATTGTTCCCCAAGATCATCAATTAATTATTGAGGCTCGTTTAGCTCCTCATTTAATTGATAAAGTGACTCCCGGCCTTCCTGTTGATTTAATGTTCAGTGCTTTTAATCAAAATACGACGCCTAAAATTCCAGGTGAAGTCACTTTAATTTCAGCCGACAGACTTATTGATGACAGAACAACAGAACCCTATTATCAAGTATTTATTAATGTAAAAGATAATACACTTCTTGTTGATAATAAAAATAAATTAAAGGCTGGTATGCCTGTTGATGTATTTATTAATACAGGCGATCGTTCATTACTCAATTATCTCTTTAAACCTGTATTAGATAGAGTTCATACTTCTTTAACGGAAGAATAATTATGTTCATAAAAAAATTTTCTACTATTATATTGATATGGATGTTCAGTTTTCACACTTTTGCTATCACATTATCTGATCTCTATTTTTTGGCTGTAAAAAATGACCCTACCTTTAATGCAGCAATAAAAGAACAAGTTGCAGGCAAGGAGTATGAAAATATTGGGTTATCTCAGTTACTTCCTAGTGTACATGTTAATTACCAAAATAATCCTCGAAATTGGCAACGTAAAGTTTATCCAATTAATACTAATCAAGGAGAAATTCAAAGAACAGAATATCAAAATTACCAAAGTCACTCTATTAGTGCGATTATTAGCCAACCTCTATTTGATTACACTGCTTTTAGTGACTACAAATCATCAGTTATACAAACGTTACTATCAGATAGTCGCTATCAGGTGAAATTCTCTGAACTAATGATTAGATTGGTAGATCATTATATTGAATTAGCCTATGCCCAAGATAAGTTATTATTAAATCTTTCTCAGCAAGAGATTTATAAAAAACAACTTACTTCTAGCCAACGTTTATTTGAGTTAGGCGAAGGAACAAAAACAGATATTTCAGAAATCCAAACACGATTATATTTAACTCTATCTCAATATACAGATATTCAACTTGAGCTAGAAAATGCCAAAAATAAATTAAGCTCAATGATTGGTACTCCACTTCCTTATGATGAGCATATTGCAAAATTAAATAGCCAAAAATTTATATTACAACCAATTATCCCCAGTAATTATGAGGATTGGGAAATAGAAGTGATGAAAAACAACCTCAATATTCAAACTGCACGCTATGAAATGGCAATAGCAAAGCAAGAAGTAGAAAAAAATAGAGGTGAATTTTTTCCAACAGTACAACTCTATGCTTCTTACTCTAATAGTGATTCTGATAGTAATAATACGGTAAATCAGAAATATCAATCCGCCAATATCGGTTTTTATGTCAGCTTACCTTTATTTAATGGTGGAAAAACAACAGCATCAATGCGTCAATCTACTGCGATGTATCAAATGAGTGCTTTTGAAAGGGATGCCATTATTCAGCAAATTACACAAGAGTTACGTCATCAATATCAAATTTGTACGACCAGTAATATAAAACTAAATGCATATGAACAATCAGTATCCTCTGCTAAGTTACAGTTAGATGCAACTCAAAAAAGTTATATTGGGGGGCAGCGAACTATGGTTGATGTTCTTAATGCTGAAGAGTTATTATATCGTGCTCAACAAGATTTAATTAAAGCTAAATATGATTATATTCAAGCTTGGGCATTATTACATCAATATACCAATACTCTGGATATTGAAAAAATAAAACTCATTGAAGGTTATTTTCAATAATATATTAATATTAAGAAAAAGTCCTACATCATGTTAGATATAGGACTCTATATTATAAGCAATCATTGATTACTTATTTTAGCTAGCGGGGATCCATCACTTCTTTTTAGTACCGTACAACGTTAATACACGGTGAGTAAGAGCAATTGATGCTAGACCGATAAAACATTCAGCTAGGAAAATCAGCATAAATTACCCCCATTCATAAGTACATTTTGTTTGGGCGGGGGTTCTGATAAAGTAAAGTGACTTGTCATATATTGCTTAGCTAACTCCGATTTAATGGACACTTTCTAAACCTACCATTAAAAAGGAAAAGAGCAAAATAAATTTCTCAACAAAATCTATTTTTTTACTTAGATCACATAAAAACAACACAAAAAATCAAATCTAAGTCATGACCAAGCTTAAATGACTTTTTTCGCCCCCTTTCATAATATACAAATAGACTTTAAAATCAGTTAATTAAAGAAAACAAATGTTAGATCACCCTGTTTTTCTACAATAGGTTTTATCTTTAACCGGCTTATAACGGACAATATGTCTTTACGCTCAGGTCTGACCAAAACAATAGCAACTCCTTGATAGTTATTTTCTTCAATTAAGTTAACTAGCTGCTTAAGGTCATAATATTTATTTTGCACATCAGGATATGCTAAACCATAAGCAAGCTCTCCTTTCGTCTCAGTTAAACGAATATCTGTACGCTTCAATCCCCATGCTAGTGACGTTCCAATACCGACTTCATCAGTTAAAATATAAGGCTTATTTGCTAACTCACTATAATAATAATTAATTGCTTTTTCAGGAGTGTTTTTACTTTCAATTTTATGTGGGATCGCATATCCAATAGCAAGGCTTAATCCAACAGAACAAAATAAAGTTAACAAGCGTGTTGATTTAAAGAATGAAGCAATTCCCATCATACTCCATATAAAAAATCCCCCTATCGCTAGCATCACTTTATATTGCTCATCTACTTCATATAGTGTAAATCGAGAGGAATAAAGCAAATAAACAATAAAAGAACCCCCTGTTACTCCAAAGGCTGTGTTTATTATTGCGTTAATAGTATGAATTTTTTCATTTGGTTTATTTTTCAACTCTTCCATGTAGCTCGCAATCAAAATTGATAACGGAACAAAACAAGGCAACATATAAGTTAATAGCTTGCCACTAGAAGCCGAAAAGAACGCAAAGAAGAGAAATAGCCAAAATGAAAAATAGAGAGTACCTTTTTTTAAAAAAAGCGCAGATTTTAGTGCACCGAATAAAAAACCTAACCAAGGTAAAATACCTAGAATAATGATAGGTATGTAAAACCACATTGGTTGTGATCTTGCTGATCCTTTTGAGATAAAACGCTGCACATGTTCAATCCAAAAAAAGTAATACCAATAATCTGGCGCTTGAAGTGCAACTGAAATTACCCATGGACCTGCAATAATAAGCATAGAGATAAGCGTTACTGGTGCATAACAAAGAACTTCTTTAAAACGAGATAAGCTAATTGCGGTAACCATAAAAACTAATGCGGGCAGTACAACAGCAATAAATCCTTTAGTTAAAAATCCTAAACCACAAAAAATACCGACTAAAAAAGAAGCATAAATTTTTGATTTTTTATCTGTTGCCAATAATCCACTTAAAAAATAATACATTGCCACAGTAACAAACATGGTCACAATAGGATCAAGGATATTATAAGTGCCAATAGACAACACCAGAAAAGAGGATAAAAACACCACTAATGCATTAAAAGCCAGAGCTTGATTGCGCCAAACTAACAAGGCGGCTCGATAAACAAATAGGCCCGTTAATAACGTTGAAGTGACAACAACAATGCGAACGGAGAAATGACCACTTCCAAATAACCATTGTGCAATACTGTTTAGCCAATATCCCAAAACAGGTTTTTCAAAATAGCGAATATCGAGTAAATAAGGCACAGACCAGTTACCTGATGTCAGCATTTCTCGGCTAATTTCGGCATAACGAATTTCATCTGGTTGCCACAATAGCCGTGTTTCTAAAGGAATAAAATAAGTTAATAATATAAAAATAAAAAGTAGAAACCATTTATATTTTTCTACAAAGTTGACGCTCATACATTCCTCATTAGAATAAAAAATCACCTTATAAAAACTAATTAGTTAGAATGATTATCTTATAAGAAATTCAATTATTATTTATTAATTTATAATTAACCAGCATACACCAGATTAAAGACCATTAAATCCATGAAATATTTATTTCTTATTAAATCATACATATACGGATCGGTAGAATTCATTTCTTTAAGTAAAAATATTTTATATTTATTATTAATCTACTTTTAATAATAGATGTTTTTTACTTTACTGCTTTTAAAATTAAACAGAAAATAAACAAACTATAAGAAATAAAAAAGCCAGAATGAACTTACTCTGGCCTTATGACTATTTTATTTTAGTTATATAATAATAGAATTCTTATTTACTAAATTCTTTGAAAGCACCCATAGTGTTGGCGGCATACATAACAGAAGGGCCACCGCCCATATAAATAGCAACACCTAAGGCTTCTGCAAGTTCTTGTTCTGTTGTACCAAGTTCGGCTAAAGTTTTAGTATGGAATCCAATACAACCATCACAACGATTGGCAACAGCAATTGCAATAGCGATCAATTCTTTTGTTTTTGCATCTAATGCCCCTTCTTTACTTCCTGCTTTCGTGGTGCTCATAAAAGCTTTCATCACTTCCGGAATATTTTGAGACAATGCTCCCATATTATTTGCAATGTCTGTTACTATTTCTTTGTACTTACTCATTAGGTATCCCTTAATTAATATATATTTTTATATAATATAAAAATATAATATCAAATAATATAATTTGATCAAGGTAAATTGAGTATGCGTGATCTTTTATGCTTAAAATAATCTCAAAATAATGAGGTTTACAATGTCAATTATCGATGAATGGGCTGAACGCCATATTGAACAAGCACTACAAAAAGGTGAACTATCATCACTTAAAGGTGAAGGTAAGCCGCTGATCCTTGATGATAATAGTCATGTACCTGAGTCGCTTAGAGCAAGCTATCATTTATTAAAAAATGCAGGTTTCTTACCTCCTGAAATGCAAGATAGAAAAGAAGCATTATCACTAGCCGAGATCCTAAGCACACTAAGTACAACAGAAGAAGAGCATGAATCACTACAAAAACGTTTAGTATTGCTTGAATTAAAATTACAACAAGCAGGTTTAGATACTCACTTTTTACATGCAGACTATGCCACCCAATTAACTGAGAAATTGGCAAATCATAAAAAAGAAATAGATAAAAAATAATAAGAATAAAAAAAGCCTATACATCCCTGTATAGGCTTCTGTCATATCAGAGAATTAACCTGCTGTTGGTGTGTAATAAATTGGTGAACCAGGCCCTACTGGTAAGTGGAATACAAATACCCATAGGTAGAATAAGAGTGACCAACCAATTAAGAAAATAACAGAATATGGCAACATCATAGAAATCATAGTGCCAATACCCGTGTCTTTTTTATATTTTGTAGCAACCGCTAATATCAAACCAAAATAACTCATCATAGGGGTAATGATATTAGTGACAGAATCTCCGATTCGATATGCTGCTTGAATTGTTTCTGGTGCATAACCTGCAAGCATTAGCATTGGTACAAAGATAGGTGCAGTTACCGCCCATTGTGCCGACGCAGAACCTATCATTAAATTAATGAAGGCGCAGATTAAAATAAACCCTAAAAATAACAAACCACTTGGCATATCAATACTGTTAAGTAATGCCGCGCCTTTAACAGCAATAACCTGACCAATATTTGTCCAACCAAAGAAAGCCACAAACTGAGCTGCAAAGAAAATAATGACTAAATAAAGCCCAAGCGTACTCATGGAATTAGCCATGGCATCGACAATGTCTTTATCTGTTCGCATTGTCTTAGCAACCCAACCGTAAACCATACCTGGAATTGCAAAGAATAAGAAAATAAAGACAACAATAGATTTTAAGAAAGGAGAATTACCAATTAGCCCTGTTTCTTGGTTTCTCAATATACCATTTTCAGGAACAACCGTTAGCGCCAAAATCACGCCCATAACAATAAATGTACCCGTTGCAGCCCATAATGCTTTCTTTTCTAGCGGCGTAACTTCAGCCGCATTTCTTAAATCATTTTCTTCTTCATCAAGCTCATTGCCGTTATAAG
Organism: Proteus vulgaris; assembly: GCF_016239305.1. Lineage (GTDB taxonomy): Bacteria > Pseudomonadota > Gammaproteobacteria > Enterobacterales > Enterobacteriaceae > Proteus > Proteus vulgaris_C. The sequence goes on from NZ_JAEHOQ010000001.1 coordinate 72,885, forward strand.
GCCCCAATTGAGGTTCCACGATTTTTTCTGTGATGAAGTAACCTAAGAAAGTAATCAGGAATGTACTGACAAACATAAAGTACCAGTTCGCTTCAGCACCCACGATATAAGTTGGATCAATGATACGTGCTGCTTGCTGTGTAATGCCCGATAGCAATGGATCTATCGTACCTAAGAGCAAGTTAGCAGAGTAACCACCTGAAACTCCTGCAAATGCAGCCGCAAGACCCGCTAGAGGGTGTCGCCCTAACGAATGGAAGATAATTGCTGATAACGGTATTAATACCACATACCCTAATTCAGCCGCTGTATTAGACATAATACCGGCAAATACAATTGCCAATGTGGTCATTTTGCGAGGTGCTTTCATTACCACTAAACGCATAACTGCAGATAATAAACCAGCACGTTCAGCAATACCGACACCTAATAATGCCACCAGCACCGTACCTAGAGGGGCAAATCCCGTAAAATTAGTAACAATATTGGCCAATATACGGCGAATACCATCTGCATCTAACAAACTAATAATATGAATATAGCCATCTTCAGCGCGTCCTTTAGCGCCTTCTGGTCGGGGATCTTGTACTGTAACACCAAAATATTCACCAACCGCCGAAGAGACAAGTAAAATAGCAATTAAAATAATAAATAAGATAACGGGATGGGGTAGCGCATTTCCTAACCATTCCACTGTGCGTAGAAAGCGACTGCCTCCCTGTTTTTTTGTTTGCATCATTTATCCTTTTTATAAAAAAACAGAAAAGGCACAGTACACAACCATTTTTATTATGACTATCTGTTAATCCTACTTACAACCATCTTATTTAAGATAAATATCACAAAAAAATTATTAAATAATATATTTTTTACCTTAACAAACAACCAGATAAAAACAAACTATACAATTACAAATCACTTACATTAAAATTAATTTATAATATCTAAAATTAAAAAATGTGCATAAGGTAACATTTTTTAACATTATTGTGATTATTTATTAACCTTTTATAACTAAAAATATCTTTAATTAATAGCTAGAATCGATTAAATACTCTGATAAACCTGATAGTAACGGTTGTAATTACTATAAAAGAGGAAATAATGTCGAATAAATGGTCAATATAGGTTAAAAGCTTAGTTTATTTGTAACATAAATAGGTAGTTTTGCAGTAGATATTGTATGTATGACTATACATAGAATGAAAAATTGATAATCTAAGAAAGGAACAATTAAAATTGTGAAGTTAATATTTAAAAACAATATTGCTGATCTTTTAAAGATAGAAAGCAAGTAATACTTGCCATCTTTAACAACTGCTCAGGTTCATCTCACAATTTAATGCTTTTTAGTATAAAAAAAGGGCAAGGTCTCCCTTGCCTTACCAATTTGGTAATCAATCAAAGAAAAACATACACACTAAAAAAACCAAAATTTGGCTCTTATTTAGTCGTATGTATTAATATAAAAAAACATCGGGTGTCGCTTCAGCAATGATACTGCTACGTTTATCAACACGCAGATTTTCTGATGAGGACTTTGGTATAAAACAATCTTCAAAAAACCAATAAATAGGTGTATTTAGATAGCTAGCTAATAAAACAAGATAACTTAAATCTATCTTATTCATCCCGCGCTCATATCGAGAAAATTGCTGTTGGCTTACACCAATTTTTTCAGCAATTTGCATACCGGTATAACCTAACTCTTTACGCTTTTTCTGAATTCGCTTTCCAACTAACGCATTAACATCAATATCTGTAAAATCGTAATTCATCATAATATTCACCCATTATCATGATTAAGGCATCGTTAAAATAATTGAACCTGAACCAGAGAAATAACCTGGTGCAACGCGACCATTGGTATGTAAAATTGATTTAACCTCTACAGGTATGGTTCCATTTTTAGGAACATCAATTACAGAGCCTTTTTCACCAGCATAACCATCAAGAAATAAATCAGCATAAAGGCTATTATCAGGTCGTAATGGAACTCGGCCACTGTCTGAGCCTGATGCAATAACCAGAACTTTCATTGCTAAGTTGCAAGTCACATTAATATTTTGAGCACGTGCTGCATTTTCTAAACTGAACTCGTCAATATCACCATAATTAAGGTTTACAGCTCCTTCTGTTATTTTGCAGGCACCAACGGGTGGCGGTGCAATACCACATAATGATCCCGGTAATAAACGTCCATTTGGAGACCAGCCGCCTTCCTTAGATTCATAAAACAACCCGACACACTCTTGGTTTGAGGTCAGAGGATCACCATCATGTCTTGCTGTTCCTTGTATTGGGAAACTCTCAACCCTCATAACGGCATCACGAACACCCGCTAAATAAGGTTCTTTTTCAACGCGAACAATACTTCTTACCGCCGAACCAGGAGAACCATTAGCATCATGCTTATGGTTAATTGTTATCCAGCATTTACTCCAGCCATAACAAGGGTTAGGCGTATAGGGATCTTCAGGATCCCAGCGTTGAATAACATAGGTATAAGTGGCGTGAGCAGGCTCACCTTCAGAATGTGTAATATAAGAAAAAATAGATGCCATCGCAGGCGCTGAAAACAGCAAACCTATTGCAATACATAAAGCTGGAAGTCGCTTTAATATGGACATAGAAAACCTCAACCCTAATAATTAGTCATAATTCAAATGGAATGTGGCTATTGCACTAAATGGGCCGCGTTTAATGGATTGGTTAGCAATCGCATCCGGCTCACCTTGAATAAAGGCATAAAAATTTAAAATAGTGTCATCCGCATTTAATGAAAGTTTGTCTGTCTCTTTATTAACAGGTAAGGCATTTCCATTTTCAGATTCCAATCCAACCGCAATTCCTGCCGCTTGGCTACTTGAGCTGATCGCTAAAAAGCCTTGCCCTGCCATGGCTTGGTTTTCATCACCTTTAAATGTAATTTTGACGCTTTTACCAATCGTGAGATCACACTCAGATAAGCGAATTTGAAATAATTTGCTTGGTGTTCTTTGATATGCATAAAGATTCTTATCAGGAATATTGCCAAAATCTAATTCAACGGTTTCATCACCAGGTTTTATTGTGCAAGGCTCATCAACTAATATGCCGTGAAAATACATATTATCTGGTGCAGAAAACGCCGTTGATGTTAATCCCATAAATGTGATTAAGCCCAAAACGAACGGGATCGATAATCTTTTCATTTTCATCAATGCGCTCCTATTGGTATTCAGCAAGAAGTGTTGCTGAAACTTCAAATGCACCTTCAGGTAGCGTGCTACCCGGTCTTTTAACCGGCACTGCTTGGATCACAGGTGGATTATCCGGTGATATCGCCAAGCGTTCGTTTAGTTTAAAAGGCTGACCATCTTGTGTGAGATGAATACCTAAATCAGGAATGTTGGTTTGTAGCGCTGCTTCATCAAACTGTGTTTTAGGACCAATAATAGAAAGGCCTAAGTCCCATCCTTTTAAATTTGGATCGCAGACCAGTTGATAATTCACTGATTCGGTGTAATTAATGCCGTCCACTTTATGAATACCTACGTTATGTCCGAAATAAACATCAATCAGTTCGTTATTGCTGATAACACAAGGTGGTGGAACTAATAAAGTGCCAAATAATTTCATATTCGGAGTATCTGCACTCATGACAGCATAAGAGTTCAGTAATGCAATCAGGCATATGTATTTTAATTTATTCATTTTCTGACCTCTTACTGATAATCCACATGCAACGTGCCACTGGCGACAAAATCACCGCCAATTAATGTGGCACTCTGATCACGAACAGGAATAGCTTCTAAATCAGGCAAATTAGGATAGGTAAAATTAATGGCTTTACCTAAATCTAATAATTGGCCTTGATATAAAATACGCACCCCTAATCCCGTAATATCTGTTTGTAGAGCATTTGAGTCGAATCCAGTTGCGCTACCAGTGATATAAACCTTCATCGCATTTGTCGGCATCTTTTGGCACGTTGCAGTATAGTGAACTGGCTGTTTATAATTGGTGCCGTCAATACGCGTGCTCATCACCTCGCCAAAATTCACTTCAATCATTTTGCCGTCATTGATCAAACAAGGCGGTGGGGCAATAACATTTCCGGTGATATTGATATAAACAATTCCTGGAATAGCATTGTTCACCGCTCTAGCGGGTAAATTCGCAACAGCAGTAAAACTTAGGCCTCCAGTAAATGTTGCCAGAATAAAAATCAACACTGCTTTGCTTGGGCTAAACCGCTGTTCCATTTTCATAAAATAGACCTATTTAGTATCCTGCTGATGTTTCTGTCACTTTGCATTCATTGCCATTACAGGTGAATTTCATCTGTGGACGTCCACCATAATCATTGATGTAACTTAATACGGGTGATGCGCCAAATGCAGAAGCATTTAGGTTTATCGTGCCCGTGCTTTTAGGCGCAATCATTAATGGCTGAAAACCATCAAGGCTTTTTCCTTGTAATCCCGTCAATCCATCAACTAATGTTACGTAATAAGGTGTTGGATTATTTACTTCGTAACGATCACCTTTTTTCGTTAAGATGATTTTTTCTTGCCAAGGATGTGTCAAATCTGTTTGAGTGGCATAAATAGCCGCTGGGCGATAAAACAACTTAATTCGAGTTTGCAATGCAATTTGCAACACATTGGGTTTGTCACTGCGGGGTGGAATTTCACGCAAGTTAAAATAGAAAACACTTTCTCTATCTTGTGGTAACTTGGCAATATCTGGCAATGACTGCACTTTTACTTGGCTTTTATCGCCAGGTTCAATACGTTGGATCGGTGGCAAAACCAACAATGGAGAATCAATACGCTCACCATTCTCATTTTCCATCCAACCTTGCGCTAAGTAAGGCAACTCTTTATTTTGATTACTGACATTTAAACTAATCGATTTATCCGCGCCATTAAAAATGACGCGCGTTCTATCTAAAGCAATCGCAGCAAGGGCTTGACTAGTAAAGACCATTCCAGTCAATAAAGTGGTTGTTACAATGAATAAGCGCTTTGATAACATCATTTTGAATTACTCTTTTTGTCTGAAATTATTTTTATCTTTCCCTTCTTTCCTAACCTTATTGTGTAATCAGTTGAGGTTTAGGTAAGGGTTCGGTTCTTTGATTGATTGGTGATGATGCGGTATTACCATCACCACAAGTTAGTAATAATGAAGATATAAACATTCCTTCAACTAATGTCGGGATCTGAACTTTGCACTGTTCTTGTCCATTCCAACGCACACTCAATACATCACCACTATTAATACCTGTCAGATACACATTCCCACCATCATTGACAATACCGAGCTCTCGGCCTTTATCAGTTGTAACACTGGCACCAAATGGTGGATAAGTTCCGTCTTGTAAGCGAATGACAGCCATGGCTTTTTGTCCTGACACCACATCAAAGTGGCGGTAGCCTATTGCGCCTTCTGTTAGGGTTAGTTGTTGAATTGAGCGTAATGCTTCAGCGTTATCTGGCATCTGATCAAGGTCGATGCTGGCACTACTGCGGTAATAATCATTGATATCAGGCAGTACCGCTTTACCAAAAGCATTGGTACGAGTAATCGCACCGATACTTTTCACTGGTACATCAGAAATACCATCTGTATCAATAAGTAAACGAGTACTACCAGTACGACTTGTGCGGTGTAATGCACCACCTTTTGGTGTTAGTGTTGCCCCACCTTGTAGTGATAATGTGGCTGATGTGTACTCGCCATTAATATGGCTCGCACTGGCGGTCACTAAGGCGGTATCAGCATAATGCATGAGATAGGCATCTGCGGATGGTTTACCATTACTGCTTAAACCTGCACCAACACGATAGCTACTATTGTCATCAATACGATCGTAATAACTGACATTATGTGAATTACCGTGTTTATTAATCACAGTGTTGTAGCTAATGGTCGCGCGATCGCTCCAAGGCATACTGACATTCATATAAACACCATTATCATTGGTGCCATTAAATTTATTGCGAAACGCCGACAGACTGAGATTGATATTTTTGAAGCGACCAATATCCATCGTTTTGGCTAATGACAAGTTATAGTTATCATTATTAGGCTTATTCCAATAAGTCTGATGACTATAGTTTAAGTAAGCACTCAACCCCCATTCAGGGAACTGCTTACTAAACATAATGGTATAAAGCTCTTTATTGTTATCTTCTTCACCACCACGATAACGGCGATCTAAATATTGATTCATACTCATAAAATCACGTTCGGAGAATCGATAGCCTGCGAATGTCACTTGGCTATTTATTTGTTCAAAACGTTTTGAGTAACTTAAGCGATAAGAGCCACCGTGATAACGCTTGTTATCACTTGGAATTTTGGCCCAAGAATGTGTCGCATCAAAAGAGATAGCGCCTAACGCCATCAAATCACGACCAATACCTGCAGAAACAGAGTTATAATCACCAGATACTAATGAGCCACCATAAAGTGACCAACCATTACTGATCCCCCATGAGAATTCACCCATACCAAAAATAGGGCCTTCTGTATTACGGTTCATATCTGACGGTTTACCCGCAGATAATTTATATTGCACTCGGCCAGGACGTGTTAAATAAGGAATACTTGCAGTATCCATTTGGAATTCTTGGACAGATCCATCTTGCTCTTCAACACGTACATCTAACTTACCACTTACCGCATCATTAATGTCTTGAATACGAAATGGTCCTGGAGCAACCTGAGTTTCATAGATCACACGACCTTGCTGGCTAATTGTCACTTTCGCATTCGTTTTTGCCACACCCGTTACTTCAGGGGCATATCCCCTTAAGTTAGGTGGTAACATATTGTCATCCGTAGACAAGTTAATCCCAGTAAAACGGAAGTTATCGAAAATGTCAGAGCGTGAATAAGTCTCCCCCATCACAAGGCGAGCCCCTAATTGGGTAATTGCTCTATAAAGATAAAGCTGGTTCCATTTCCAACTATTTTCAGTGCTATCAGGAAGACCCGTCGTATGCTGATAACTTGCTTGCCAATCAGCACGGAAACGCCAAACACCTAAGTTTGCTCCCACGGTTCCTAAACCTGTAACTTGTTGACGTTGCTTCCCTTTAGCGGGATCTGTCACGTTAGCATTGACGTTATAGTCAAAAAGTACGCCTGAGATACCGTGATCCCAACGAGAAGGTGGATCCCAGTTTGGTGCTGAATATTCAAGATACGCTTGAGGGATAGTCAGAATAAGATTACCACTTCCCAGACTTGCACTTACCGTCATTCCGGGAATAGAAGAGATATCAAGACAACTTCCATTATCTTGATATTTAACTTTTTCAGCCCATTCAGGTTTAAGACCTATTTGATGGATCAATTCTGGCGGTAAACAAGGTTCACTACCTTTAGGATCATTGGCAGGCACTACATAATTAATGTTATAAAGTTCAGGGAGTTCATTATTGTTAACACGAACAACAAACTCATATCGGCCAGGCATAATATAGCCCGCACGAGAGAAATCTGATAAGTCGATATTTTGCTTATCTTTTAGATCCAGAATATCGGCATTAAACTCAATATCACTATTTGCTAAAGCTGAACTTGAAATACTGGAAGCCCCAGTAAGGATTAAATAGATCAGTACAGCAACAGGCCGAATAGTATGTTGTTTTTTCTTTTTTTCCGTCCCTAAACCAACGGTTTTGAATGATCTCGCCATAAATTATCCAACCCGATCCATTTAATAGTATTCCAGCTTAAATCGCAGCGTTGTACGGTAATTCCCTGCTTTGGGTATTTCGTTATTTTTGACTATCCGCGCTTGATAAAGTAACGCCATTGATTTCGAATCAATACCAACAGGGGGCAATGGTTGCCCTGGAATAGCTTGTCTACCATAACGATCAGCTATCGCTAATGACGCACCTCTAGCTTCACCAGAAAGTGCAAAATTACCATTTTCGTTAGAAGGTCCTTCAAACGTTGCAATAAAACGAGGGTTGTCCGCTTCCTGACCTTTTTGTTCAATTAGCGTACATTCCGTTAATCGGATAGAAAAATATTCAATAGGTCCTCGACCTTCAGTCACTAGCATTGGAATAGAAACCGTAGTCAGTGGGATAACTTGTTCACCACTTCCTGCTGCAATCGTGCAAGATGGTTCTAAAATCGAGCCTGAAAGATTAAGTACCCCAAATCGCTGATGCATGTTTTTATCTTGTTTTACATCACTTGCTATTACCGATGTTGTCAGTAAGCTGGCAATAAGGCATAGCCATAGTGGTGTCATCTTGCGATTCATATTTTTCTCCATAAGAAAAAAATCGTTAAAAATAGACACAGGAAACAAAGCTCTGCACATCCATGTACAGAGCTTATTTTTTCTTACTGATAAGTCAGTGCGAAAGTTGCAATTGCAGTGAAGTCACCTGGAACAGCAGCTTCTGCAGCAGAACCTTGTAAGTAAGCTGCGAAGTTCAGATCATTATTACCATCACGTAAGTTTTGAGCTGCACTTGGTGTACCTAATTTGATTTGTTTACCACCCGCATCGGTAATAACAACAGCAGCATTTTTAGCGATACCTTCAATACCTAAAGAGCCTGCTAAAATGTCTGCATCTTCTGAACCAGTGAAGGTTGTTTGAACTGTTTTATAAGTTTCAGTTGTGCAATTTTCTAAAGAAATTTTGAAATCACGAGAATTACTACGACCACCATCTTTTAATGCAGCAGTAGAAATTTGACCTAATGGAACAGTTTGATTTTCTGAATCAGGATGAATAGAACAAGGTGCATCAATAATTGAACCAACAAATTTAACAGTACCGTGACCTTGATCAGCAGCAAATGCAGAACCTGCAGCAACAGATAAACCTAAGCCAAGAACTAATGCTAATTTATTTAATTTCATCTTTTTGTTTCCTAAAATATAAAGGACGAAGACATTAAAAATAATAAATTCATTAGGATTGAATTATTCCTAATTGAATGACTCATTATTGAGTTTTTGAATTTTGGTATACTTGTGCCCGTCCAAAACGAAATTAAATTTCGTTAGAAACAAAACAAAATACACCAAATTGTTTTGTTAAAAATTTTCATCTCGAAATCAAACACATTTAGATAATCTAACTTTAAATATCAGAAAAAGAGTTTATAATTCTAAGTGTTATTACTATAATTTGTGAAAAAAGTAAAAAAAATTATTTCTGGATTTTAAACAAAGTAACTAATCATATTTGTTTTTTGAAATAATGATAAATATCAATATGTTAAATAAATGATGATATGTGATTAATATTAAATTTGACTTAAGTGAGAAGCCAGAGAATAATAGTAAACAATTTGGTGTATTCTGTTTATTTCTCTAAAGATGGCCGAATTCCTATCCATACTCATTTTTCGCTTTGTCAATCAATCACTTTCATTTTCTAAAAACAAATAAACTTTCAATAAACTTGTTTAAAATTAACAAGTAAAAGTGCAAGCATAAAAAAAACACAACTCTTTATTGATGCATATTACTTGTTATAGTTATGTATCAATTGACTTTTGTTCCTTGTTATCTCATTGAAAAGGTTATGAAAATGAAGCAGCGTAAGTTTCTTACACGTTTTGAGATCAACTCTATTTTGAAGCAAGCAAAAGAAGGACGGTACCCTGAAAGAGATTACTGTATGTTTTTAATGTGTTTTTTACATGGATTTCGTGTTAGTGAGCTATGCAGACTAACCTTAAGCGATATAGATTTGGAAAGTAGGATACTCTATGTCAGGCGCTTGAAAGGGGGATTATCAACAACACAACCAATTATAGAAGAGGAATATGAAGCGCTAGTTAACTGGTTGAAAAAAAGGGAAACATGGAGAGAATCTGACTCAGAATGGGTCTTTTTATCCCAAAAAACAGGTCCAATCTCTCGTCAACAAGTGTATGGATTACTCCGCCGTTTAGGTAAAGAAGCTAATGTATCCATAAGCCCTCATCCTCATATGTTACGCCATGCATGTGGCTATGCGCTTGCTGATTTAGGTAGAGATACGCGTTTAATTCAGGATTATTTGGGACATCGAAACATTTCACATACCGTTATCTATACCGCAAGCAATTCAAAACGCTTTGTTCACATTTGGGATATAAGAAATTAACATTTAATGTATAATTAATATACTTACTGAAAATTAATACACTAAATAGAGTAGGCTATACTTTTTCAATAAGAATAAAGTTAATTTCAATCTAATTAAGAAAATTAGGAATTGTTTTATATTAAATAAATAATCACAATTACCGATATTAATAATTTATTAATAATCGTTTTCTAGTTAAAGAATAATTTAATATCAATATGCTTTTTTTTGATTATCTTTATTAGAGGACTGTAAGTTTAATATCAATCTTTATTTATAAAAAATATTAAACATTCTTTGTTTGCTTTTTAATCAGAAAATAAGGATCTCATTTAAAGAAAATTGCATTCTTAATATTTTTATTCATTTGCATTCCATACACACGCTGTCATATCTCACTATCCCCTACGTTACCGTTTGGGGATAGTTATGAATTACCTTACAAAAGTACGATCAACCTTTTACACACACCACCTGTCTTAGAGTATGAACAACTTCAACTAAAGATGATTGCGCCTTCATAACCGCATCAATATTCTTATAAGCCATTGGAATTTCATCAATAACATCTTTATCTTTTCGACATTCTACATGTGCTGTAGCTCGAATTTGGTCTTCAACACTAAAGGCTTTTTTAGCTGCCGTTCGGCTCATTACACGCCCCGCACCATGGCTACATGAACAGAAACTTTCAGCATTTCCTTTTCCTCTTACAATAAAGCTCTTAGCACCCATTGAACCCGGGATGATCCCCATTTCACCACGTTGTGCTGAAACAGCCCCTTTTCGAGTTACCAAGACCTCTTCACCAAAATGCATTTCCTTTTGCACATAGTTATGGTGACAATTCACAGCTTGTTTCTGTGTCATAAAAGGTTTAGTGATTTGTGTTGATAATGCAGCCAACACATGTTCCATCATGACTTCTCGATTATGTCGTGCAAAATCCTGAGCCCATTCGACCGCTTCTATATAGTCATCATAGAAAAGCGTTCCTTCTTTTAAGTACGCTAAGTTTTTATCTGGCAAGTTAGCAATATGTTCTCTCATATCCTCTTGTGCCATTTGTATAAATAACGTACCGATAGCGTTACCAACACCTCGGGATCCACTATGCAACATTACCCAAACGTTATCTGATTCATCAAGACACAATTCAATAAAGTGGTTCCCTGTTCCTAATGTTCCAAGATGACGATAATTATTAGTATTTCGTAAACGTGGATACTTATCAGTTAAAACCTTAAAACGCCCTTCTAGTTGTTGCCAATGCTGATCAACAAGTTTAGGTGGGTTCTTCCATGAACCACGATCATTCCCTGATTGATAACTCGTTCTTCCATGAGGAACAGCTTGTTCTATTGCTGTTCTTATCGCAAATAAATTATCGGGCAGATCATTTGCATGTAATGATGTTTTCACTGCAATCATTCCACAACCGATATCCACACCAACAGCAGCCGGAATAATCGCGCCTTTGGTTGGGATAACACTACCTATTGTTGAACCTTTACCTAAGTGAACATCAGGCATTACCGCCATATGTTTAAAGATAAAAGGCATCTTGGCGGTATTGATAAGTTGCTTTAGAGCATCGGCTTCAACAGGTACACCATTTGTCCACATTTTAATTTCGGCCGTCCCTGCTTCTTTTACTATTTGGTGATCCAATATCATGCTTGTGCTCCTTTAATTTGGACTAATCCATTTAATACTTGGTCTAAACCGCCATAAACGGAAATCTTATCAATACGTTCTGCAATACGTTCCACCGTTTCTAGCTCTTTTAATCGTAAAGCGACAGGATTGTTTTCCATTACTTTTGCGGTATTTAATAAGGAACGAGTTGCTGATGTCTCTTCTCTTCGACGAATAACATTAGCTTGTGCTGATTTTTCAGCTTCAACGACTTGCGCTAAAATCGTTTTCATTTCACCCGGTAAAACGATATCTTTTACCCCTAATGAAGCCACTTCAATACCATATCCTTGGGTTACTTCACTGATTTTTTCACTGACTAAATTATCTATCAGGCTTTTATTTTCTAATAATTCATCAAGCGTTCTTGTTCCTACTGCTTCACGTAAAGCAAATTGCAACTCTTTATATAAGAATTCCAATGGTGAAGTCAGTTGTTGATATGCTAAAAGTACATCGCTATAACGCCAGTTAGCCGATAAATTAATACGAAGTGTCACTTTGTCTTTCGTTAGGATCTCCTGCCCACTAACATCCAGCGTTTGTAAACGCATATCGACCACTTCGACATCTACTTTATGCTGATAACGCCAATACCCTTTTAATCCTGGTGGTAATAAGGCTTGTGTTTCCCCATTGATCCGAATAACACCAGCATGCCAAGCTGGGATCTCCACATTGAGTACCCCTTCACTTCCCTTTATGACTTGATTTCTTAATTTAGGATGTTGGAGTTTCTTCATCAGTATTGCAGATACTTCAAGTTCATCGATAGATACAATTTCTAAAGAACGATCGGCATAACGCCAATATAAACGTCGTGTTCCTGGTGCTAAGATCTCTTTTAACGAGCCATTTTCATATAAAAGACCAATCTCTTCATCAGATAACACGATATCAAAACCATATTCAGTCACCCATTGAGGATAGTATTGACGTAAAAATTCGGCCTTCTCGCTTTCTAATGCACCACCATTTAAAGGGAAAATATCTGCACTAAGCTGATGCCCCAAATCAAAAAACTTATGTTCACCTGCTGTTAGCACATCAATGTACTCATCTTTTTTCTTTAAAAGTGCTAACTGCCCCTGTTTTACCACTATTGTTGTTTTTATCATTTTTCGTTCCTTCTTCTTTTATTCTTCTTTATATAATGCAATTTATCGTGACTTACTTTTCCACGGGCAAGTTTTGCGAAATTGAAAGGAAAACAAGAGAGGAACGATACTTTGTTTGTCTCTTTTTCTGCTGTCAATCCAGCGCAATTGCTGGTGGATAAGTAAGGTGACGGTACTGCTGTCACAACGATTTTTTATATTTAATTTTACATTTGGATTTGTAATGGTTTTGGTGTCAGGAATCGAACCTGAAAATAACCCTCTTCACCTACAGAGTCCCGATGTGGAGGAACACATTTAGATAACACCACAGAGTGTTCTTTATGTGCCTACCAGATTTAAAATCTGCTCAAGACAGTAATAACAATGCCAATATCATGCCAAGTTTTAAGAAAACAGTTTAAATATTTTTAATTAATTGTTTTTGTTAATAAAAATATTTTAATTGTGATTTTTAGATATTTATCCATTAAATTAAAAACAATATAATCCTATCTTTTTATCTATATATTTATAAAAATAGATAAAAAAATAAGTAGAGATAGCTTAATGAAACGCAAAGTCGTGATTGGTGTTTTAGGCACAACATTAGATAAAAGAGGCAAAAACCATAAAAGGTGGAACTCATGGCGCCCAACAATTTCCATTTGTCATCAAAAGGATTTTCCTGTTAGCCGATTAGTGATGATCCACCAGCCTAATGACTCAATGCTCGCATCTAAAATTACAGAAGATATCCATACTGTCTCACCGGATACTGAAGTGTTGCCTTATGAAATTGATATTTGTGATCCTTGGGATCTTGAAGAGGTTTATAGCCACTTTCTTGATTTTGCAATAAATTATCCGTTTGATACTGAAAATGAAGAATATTATGTGCATATCACAACAGGAACCCATATTGCTCAAATTTGTTGGTTTCTACTGACAGAAGCACATTATTTACCGGCAAAACTATTACAAACCTCTCCATCTTCTAAAAAAGAAAATAAAGATAGTGTCAAAACCATACAGTCAGCCACTGGCAGTTATGCTGTTATTGATCTCGATTTAAGTCGTTATACAAAATTAACAAGCCGGTTCGAGCACTACCATAATGAGTCACTCTCTTTTTTAAAATCGGGGATCGCCACACGTAATGAACGTTTCAATACCTTAATTGCTCAGATTGAACGAGTCGCGTTGCGTTCTTTTGCCCCTATTTTATTAACAGGCCCAACCGGTGCAGGAAAATCATTTCTTGCCCAACGTATTTATGAATTACGACAATCTCGCCATTTTGTAAAAGGGCATTTTATCGCAGTTAACTGCGCTACCTTGCGCGGTGATAACGCCATGTCCACTTTATTTGGACATGTAAAAGGCGCATTTACGGGTGCATTGCAAGCTAGACAAGGGTTATTAAGAGAAGCCGATAAAGGGATTTTATTTCTTGATGAAATTGCAGAATTAGGGCTTGATGAGCAAGCTATGTTACTTAAAGCAATAGAAGAAAAATCTTTTTATCCATATGGCTCAGATACTGAAGTACAAAGTGATTTCCAGTTGATAGCAGGTACACATCGAGATATGGATAAACAAATTGTAAAAGGGCTTTTTCGCGAAGATCTCTATGCAAGGATTAATATGTGGTCTTTTTCATTACCTGGACTAGTCGATCGCAAAGAGGATATTGAACCCAATATTGATTATGAGCTGCATCACTTTACAACTCTCTATCAAAAAGCGATCCGCTTTAATTCAGATGCAAAATCTCGCTATATTCGGTTTGCCACATCTGAGCAGGCATTATGGCGTGGTAATTTCCGTGAACTTAGTGCTAGTATAACGCGAATGGCAACACTTGCCGAAAATGGTCGTATTACCCTTCCTCTTGTTGATGAAGAAATTAATCGTTTAAAACAAAATTGGGGAATAACCTCTTCTTCTTTATTTAATAGTACTGATATTGATCTTTTCGATCTCAGCCAACTGAATACAGTTATCAAAACTTGCCAGCAATCATCAACACTCTCAGAAGCCGGTAGAAAACTTTTCGCAGTATCAAGAGAAAATAAAAAGCAGCCCAACGACGCCGATCGCCTACGCAAATACCTTGCGAAATTTGGCTTAAGCTGGGAACAAATTCAACATGGAGAATAATATTTCATTATGGAGCTCATTTTTTTAGGCACTAATGCCGGTGTTCCGTCTAAGGATCGGAACGTCACTAGTATGGTGCTTGACTTACAAAATAAACAAAAAAGTATGTGGATGTTTGATTGTGGTGAAGCCACACAGCATCAGATACTGCATACTCGCGTGAAATTACCACGTTTAAATAAAATTTTTATTACCCATTTACACGGTGATCATATTTTTGGTTTACCGGGATTACTTTGTAGTCGCTCAATGGGGGGGACTGAAACAGGTTTAACAGTATATGGCCCTATTGGTATTAAAGCTTTTATAGAAACATCACTGACATTAAGTCACTCCTATTTAACTTACCCGATTAATATTGTTGAAATTGACGAAGCTGGTTTTCTGTTTGAAGAAGAAGGTATGAAAGTCAGTTGTGAAGCGCTTTCTCATCCAGTGCCTTGTTTTGGCTATCGCTTAGAAGAAGAAAATAGCCCCGGTAAGCTCAATGTACAGAAGCTAAAAGCTGAAAATATTCCGACTGGTCCTTGGTTACAAGACTTAAAACAAGGCAAAACGATTACATTGCCCGATGGAAGAGTCATTAATGGCAAAAAGTATATCGGCCCTGAAATAAAAGGACGCTGTATTGCTATTTTTGGTGATACACAACCCACGCCGGATGCATTAAAACTTGCCAATAACGCAGATGTTATTGTGCATGAAGCAACGTTTAAGCATCAAATGGCAGAGCAAGCAAATAGTCGTGGGCATTCAACAACAACACAAGCAGCAACGTTAGCAAAGGACGCTAATGTCAAAAAGTTGATTATTACCCATATTAGTAGCCGTTATTTACCAGAAGACTGTGTTGAGTTACTCAATGAATGCCAACACGTTTTTAGCCATACTGAAATTGCGTCTGATTTTACCGTGTTTAAGTTGTAGTTCTACTACTACAAAGTAACAATAGCGGCATTATGTCGCCATTGTTACTCTACACAATTCACCTAATCATCGATTTGTATTTTAGTTAATCATTCTGCAATGATGCGGTACGTTTTATCTTGCCATCTTGCAAAATAAAGTTCACTTTCCCATCCCAAAACTCAGCTAAAAAAACATCTTCAGGCTTATCAATATGCTGTTTTTTCATCTCTTCTTGTAACCATGCTTCATCTTTTTCTATTTGTACTAATTCTGAAGTACGAATAACGCCGTCTTTCATCACAATCAAGGACGGCATTTTAGCGCCATCACACACTACCGTAATTTGCCCATCAGGTTCAATTTGCGCGTAGTTGACTTCTTGAAACGAATGGATGCCTTGAGCATGAAGACGTGAAGTAATATTAAGAATGTCTATCTTATTCTTCTTCTCCATAATATTTTCCATAATAAATTCACCCTTCTTTATAATAGGAATGGGATTTCCAATGGTAACAGCTCGAAAAAAATTGAATCGCTTACTGATATAATTGAGTAAAGAGATAAAACAAACACCAATTAAAAAGACAATAATATATTGGTAAAGAGGAATAGCGTCAGTATAAATTACTCCCCCCATAATCCCCCCAAGAACAAAATTACCAATAAAATCAATGGGTGTTAATTGAGAAAGTTGTGTTTTCCCTGATAAATTCATATGGACTAATATGATAGTAAAACCAATAATAAATTTGATAATGACCAGAAAGTAATATTCCATTTGCATCTCACATTTCCAATAATGTCTGCTCTTATTATTATAAAGCAGAAAACGCTATCCTGATAAAAATTCAAATTATTTTTCATGGAGTTTGACTAAGAAAAAACACTTAATATACTTAGGTTAGTTGATTTTAAGACTCACACTATACTTATTATGATAGTTTATCTGTAATCTCTTACTATCAGCGTAATAGCTTCTCGCCTTTTTTACTACTTACGCGGGATATCACTGAATTGTTTTTGAACACACATTTTGGAGAAAAAAATGAATAAAAAACTACTTACTTCATTGGTTCTAGCGGGTCTTGTTACTATCACAGCGGGTTGTGATGATTCATCTAAAAAAGTCGATGATGGTATTGATAAGGCAAAAGAAACTGCAACTCAAGTAACTGAAACAGCACAAGATAAAGCTAACGAGCTGACAGAACAAGCCAAAGATAAAGCCACTGACGTAAAAGAAGATGCAGATGCAAAAGCAGATGAGTTAACACAACAAGCTCAAGAGCTAAAAGATAAAGCAGAACAAAAAGCTGCAGAATTAAAAGCACAAGCTGATGAAAAAACAGACGCGCTAAAAGAGAACATTTCACAAAAAACTGATGAGTTAAAAGATGCGAGTGCAACAAAAGCAGAAGAGATTAAGCAAAGTCTAGAAGCTGAAAGCAATAAACTCTCTGAGAAAGCCACTGAGCTAAAACAAGATGCCAGTAAAACTGCAGATAACCTGATGCAAGAAGCTGACAACAAAGTTGATCAGCTAAAAGGGGATGCTTCAAAAACAAGTGATGATATAAAGCAACAAGCTCAAGAGACTGAAAATAAAGCACTTGATAAAGCGGATCAATTGACTGATCAAGCAAAACAAAAAATTGATGATTTAAAAGCTGAGAACAAATAATCTGATTTCAGAATTTTTGATGAATCAAAAGCCAGTGGGTATACACTGGCTTTTTTTGTGCAAAAAAAAGACAAGGGTTGATCGATTAAGCAAAAAATGTAACCATGTTCTCCTTTTTTCAACAGGAGAAACCTATTAAAGAATGAAAGCACTTATATCAAAACAATGTCAATCAATTGATTTAATGCTCTTTTTCTCCACTTTACGGAAAAAATAATTTACTTCCGTTCTTTTATAAAATATCACTCTGATTTGATGTTTTATTCAAATTTTCTTACGAACTTTTCTTTTCTGGTTAAAATAACAATCAGAAAGTTGATAGCAAAAAGTCTCTTTCTAGGAAAATAACAAAAAATAGGTTAACTATGAGTCAACAAAACGATATCACCCCTCAAAAAGTTAGGATGAAAATTAATCCTCCCGTTTTTTATACCTCAGCGCTATTAATTCTATTGGTCGTTGGCTTTTCTGCATTATTTCCAGAGTTGGCTAATGACAAATTAGGTCATCTTCAGGAAAACCTCTTCACGAATGCAAGTTGGTTCTACATTCTAGCCGTAGCATTGGTTTTGCTGAGTGTGACTTATCTAGGACTTTCCCGTTTTGGTCAAATAAAACTGGGGCCTGATCATGCACGTCCTCACTTTAGCTATTTTGCATGGTTTGCCATGCTCTTTTCTGCGGGGATGGGGATTGGATTAATGTTCTTTGGTGTTGCTGAGCCTGTTATGCATTATTTAATGCCCCCTACTGGTGAAGCTCAAACCATAGAAGCGGCAAAAGAAGCGATGCGATTAACCTTTTTCCATTGGGGATTACACGCTTGGGCGATTTACGCCATTGTTGCATTAATTTTAGCATTTTTCTCTTATCGTCATGGCTTGCCATTAACGCTACGTTCAGCACTTTACCCCATTATTGGTGATCGTATACATGGCCCTATTGGTCATGCAGTCGATATTTTTGCTGTTATGGGAACGGTTTTTGGTGTTGCAACCTCATTGGGTTTTGGTGTTTTACAAGTTAATGCGGGTTTAAATCACCTTTTTGATATTCCTATTAATCCAACTATTCAAGTTATTTTAATTGTTGTAATAACCGGTCTTGCTACTATTTCTGTTGTTTCTGGATTAGATAAAGGGATCCGCTTTTTATCCGAACTCAACTTAGGCTTAGCCGTTATTCTCCTTTTATTGGTGATCATTCTCGGTCCAACAGTATTGATATTAAAATCATTTGTTGAGAATACGGGAGGATATTTATCTGAGATTGTAAGTAAAACCTTTAATCTTTACGCATATGAACCTAAATCGAGTGATTGGCTAGGAGGATGGACACTGCTTTATTGGGGATGGTGGTTATCATGGTCTCCGTTTGTAGGCATGTTTATCGCCCGTATTTCTCGTGGCCGTACTATCCGTGAATTTGTTATCGGCGTTCTGTTTGTTCCTGCTGGCTTTACTTTACTTTGGATGACCGTTTTTGGTAATACCGCCATTCATTTAATAAAAGATAAAGGTGCAGAAGCCCTCGCAAATATCGTCCAACAAGATGTTTCATTGGCTTTATTTGAGTTCTTAAATTATTTTCCATTTTCGTCAGTTTTATCCTTCTTTGCGATGCTGATGGTGGTTGTGTTTTTTGTTACCTCCGCAGACTCTGGCGCAATGGTTGTGGATACGTTAGCTTCCGGCGGTGATAGTGAAACACCTGTATGGCAACGTATTTTTTGGGCTGGATTAATGGGTGTTTCTGCGATCACATTATTGTTAGCGGGTGGTTTAACTGCACTACAAACAGTGACAATTGCAAGTGCTCTTCCCTTCTCAATGGTATTGCTTGCTTCTATTTATGGGCTAATAAAAGCATTACGTGTTGATGTGTATAAACGTGATAGTCAACAGCTAACTACGATTGCACCACCAGCAAGCCGTAATCCCATTCCTTGGCAACGTCGTTTAAGAAATATCGCTTATTTCCCAAAACGTTCCCATGTAAAACGTTTTATGGATGAAGTTATTCAGCCTTCAATGGAGATGGTCTCTGCTGAGTTAAGCAAACAAGCAACTCAATGCTACATCCATAATGATGAAGATGATCGCATTGGCTTTGAAGTTGATTTAGGTGATGACATGAATTTCTTCTATGAAGTTCGCCTGCGTTTTTATACTCAACCGGCTTTTGCTTTAGCGGGATTAAGTGATGAAGAAAGAGACGAAGAACATAAATATTATCGCGCTGAAATTCATTTAAAAGAAGGTGGGCAAGACTACGATGTAATGGGTTGGACGAAAGAACAAATCATTCACGATATTCTTGATCAGTATGAAAAACACATCCACTTCTTACATGTATTAGGTAAACAGTAATATTATCTAAGTCATAACAACAAAAAGGAGATGCAAAAGCATCTCCTTTTTTATTATTAAAATAAATTATTTCTCTGATTGTTCTGTATCATCTGGATTTAACGCAATCAGTTCTTTTAATAACCCAGATAGACGCTGTAATTTCTCAGTCGAAAATTTTTGCTCTAGTAATTGATAACCTTCTTCAATTTTAGGCTGAATTTTATCGTATAAATTTTGGCCGTTTGTAGAAAGCGAAACAAAAAGCTTTCGTTGGTCACTGACGGGTTTTAATCGACAAATAAGCTCATCTCTTTCCATTCTAATAAGAATGCCCGTTAAACTTGGTCGAAGAATACACGATTTTTGTGCTAATTCGTGAAAATCAATAGAACGCTTATCCGCAAGCACTCGAATAATCCGCCACTGTTGTTCTGTCAGATTATGCTCTTTAAGAACAGGTCGAAAAAAACCCATCGCAGATTCCCGAGCTTGCAATAGCGCGATAGTTAATGATTCATGCATAATCAAGAAGCTCTTTATATGGTGTTATAGGTGAATGGACGAAAAATCACTCAATATAGACAGTGAAAAAGTACCGCTGTTTATAGTTTATAAAATGACTATATTCTAAGAATAGACTATTTGTTACAATTATTCATATTAACAAATAAATAAAGTTGACTCAATTTTTGCAATTTTATTCTCTTTGTGCAATTTATCACCCTTTACTTTTATTTGTTTTAACACTGTTTTTCACAACGTGTTGCCATATATGCAATTATTATGAATTTGCAATTTGTGTTATCCCTCTATCTATTGAAAAAAGTCGCCTAATTTGCCTATTACCTTAGCCATAAATTAGGAATAATGATCGTAGCGATAAGGTTGTCTCACATTTTTTTGAGATAAAGTTAACAAGTTGTAACAAAGAAAGATTGCTATCTTTGTTTATGCGCGGTAGCGTTACGCCTTTAAATTCGTGCGACAAAGAAGCCGGCAAGTTCATAACAACTTTGTTAAGCGGAGTCGTTAAGTCATATTTTAACGACCTTAACTAATCATTATTTTAAGTGAAGACGCCCACAGACGAGAAGTCTGGCAGTAGGAGTAGAAAATGTCTGAGGAAAAACAGGCTAACCCACTTTTTCGGGATGCAATGGCAAGCTTAGGTGCGGCGGTTAATATCGTTGCAACAAATGGCGACGCTGGATGCTGTGGCTTAACCGCAACAGCGGTATGTTCAGTCACTGACAATCCACCAACCGTGATGGTTTGCATCAACAGTAAAAGTCAGATGAATACCATTTTTCAAGAAAATGGGAAATTAAGTATTAATATCTTGAATCATGAACAGGAAGAAATGGCCTGTCATTTTGCCGGAATGACAGGGCTTGCGATGGCAGATCGTTTTACCCAACCAGGATGGCAAAACGGGCAACTACAACAACCGATATTAACAAATGCACTCGCCTGCCTAGAAGGCGATATTTATGATGTTCGCCAAGTTGGCACACATTTTGTTTATATGGCTGAAATTAAAAATATTGCTGTACGTGAAGATGGTGATGGACTTATTTATTTTAAACGTCGCTTCCATTCTATTAAAAATGAATTGGTACCTATCTCCATTTAAACTTTGACTATTTCTGACTCAAGATAAAAACGCACTTTCAATAAGGGCGTTTTTTATTGTTAATAATATCTTTATAGAAGCAGATATTTATCCAAAACAAATGAATAATTATTTCACCAAATAACAATTCATAATTTCTAGGTCTTTATTAATCTTTTATTAACATCTGTTTGTTATAAAAGAATATCTTTAAATTATAATGAAAAAATTCTTTCTATAATCAATCAGTCACATCATTAGAAATATTTTCTTTTCACTTTCATCATGCATCTTTATTTATTTTAATTAGATTAAAATACAAACAAATAATAATCTCATTGGTGATATTTTATACCAAAACCCAATTAAATGGCTTTATTTGAAAATAAATTAATGAATATTTTTTTCAATCTGGTATTAATCTTCCCTACAGTGTGATCAACCTTTGAGAAGTCATTCCATCAATATATTAGTCTACTCGACTTGCTGATTACCTTCTTAAATTTGCAAACATCACTCTAAATACGGCAGATAATGTTATCGTCATGTAACATATCTCATAAATTTGAGTAAATAACATCGTTGTTAAAAATAAATAATAATTAGGGGCATTACAGATATGGATAAACCCGCTCAAGTCGGTTTATTACAACAGCCTAAACCATTCTTTATGATTTTCTTTGTAGAATTATGGGAACGTTTCGGTTACTACGGCGTACAAGGTATTCTTGCCGTTTATTTTGTTAGTAAACTCGGTTTCTCTCAAGAACAGGCTTTTATTACTTTTGGTGCATTTTCTGCGCTGGTTTATGGGCTTATTTCTATTGGTGGTTATGTTGGTGATCACTTATTAGGAACAAAACGAACTATTGTTTTAGGTGCTATTGTCCTGGCTATCGGTTATTTCATGACTGGTATGTCAATTATACATCCTAATTTAATTTTCTACGCATTAGGAACTATCGCTGTAGGTAACGGTTTATTTAAAGCGAACCCTGCAAGCTTATTAGCAAAATGCTATCCACCTAAAGATCCACGCCTTGATGGTGCATTTACGCTATTTTATATGTCGATAAATGTTGGCTCATTAATTTCTTTATCTATTGCGCCAGTACTTGCCGATCATTATGGATATGGTCTGACTTATAATATTTGTGGTATTGGCTTAATTATTGCCTTATTGGTTTATTTCTTCTGCCGTAAGATGGTAGCAAATATTGGTTCTGAGCCAGACCATTTACCAATGAATTACAACAAACTGCTATTAGTCATTGCAGGATCTGTCGCAATGGTATTTGCTTGTGCATGGTTACTGCACAATGTAATGATTGCGAATATTGTTTTAGTCAGCCTGTCTATTATTGTTGTCTTCATTTATTTCCGTGAAGCATTTAAACAAAAAGATCGCGTTGCGCGTAATAAAATGTATGTTGCTTTTGTTCTGATGTTAGAAGCTGTTATTTTCTACATCCTTTATGCTCAAATGCCAACCTCACTGAACTTTTTTGCTATTCACAACGTTCATCATAATTTATTGGGTTTTGAGATCCATCCTGTAAGCTTCCAAGCCTTAAACCCATTTTGGATTATTATTGCGAGCCCAATCCTAGCCATCGTATATAGTCGTTTAGGTGCGAAAGGCAAAGACTTCTCAATGCCAGCGAAGTTTACCGCAGGTATGCTTCTGTGCTCGTTAGGATTCCTTACAGCTGCTGCATCGGGTATGTGGTTTGCAGACGCTCAAGGCTTAACATCTCCTTGGTTTATCGTTCTGGTTTATTTATTCCAGAGTTTAGGTGAGCTAATGATCAGTGCGTTAGGTTTGGCCATGGTTGCAGCTTTCGTACCGCAATATATGATGGGCTTTATTTTAGGTATGTGGTTCTTGACTCAAGCAACTGCCTATTTATTAGGTGGTTATGTTGCGACCTTCACAGCAGCACCAGAAGGCATTACAGATCCACTGCAGACTTTACCTATCTATACCGATGTGTTTGGTAAAATTGGTATTGTGACCTTAATTGTGGGTCTGGTTATGTGGGCAACAGTGCCTCTGCTTAACCGAATGATGAAAGAGGAAAGCAAAGGCGTTAAAGTCACTGGCTAATCTTTCAAACAATATATCAATTGATTTAAGCGTCTATTCATTAATAGACGCTTTTTTATATCTGCTTTATTTCAATTTTAAATCTTCTTTCGTAAGGCTCAGACATCTCTAATAGTGACTAAAAATATTGATTATCGACACAACTTTATATCTAATTTTTAAAGATAAATATCATCATAGCCAAACTGTCTGATAACTTTCTATCAGGCATAAAAAACCCGCCAAATAAGCGGGTTTATTTCATTTTAAAGAATGAATTAATTACAGAACATCAATCGCATTCAATTCTTTAAATGCTTGCTCTAAGCGAACAACCATTGATGATTGTGCTTGGCGTAACCAGTTACGTGGGTCGTAATATTTCTTGTTAGGTTTATCAGCACCTTCAGGATTACCTAACTGGCCTTGCAGATAGCCTTCGTTCTTTTTGTAGAACTGTAAGATACCATCCCAAGTTGCCCACTGAGTATCAGTATCGATATTCATTTTAATAACACCATAGCCAACAGCTTCTTTGATTTCTTCAGCAGTAGAACCAGAACCACCGTGGAAAACGAAATCTAGGCTATTGTGTGGCAGATTGAATTTCTCTGATACGTAGTCTTGTGAGTTACGCAGAATTTTTGGCGTTAACTGAACGTTACCTGGTTTATAAACACCGTGAACGTTACCGAAAGAGGCTGCAATAGTAAAACGAGGGCTTACTGCGCTCAGTTTTTCATATGCGTAAGCAACATCTTCTGGTTGAGTATACAGAGCAGAGCTGTCCATACCTGTGTTATCAACACCGTCTTCTTCACCACCTGTACAGCCTAATTCGATTTCTAAAGTCATATCGATTTTAGCCATACGCGCTAAATATTTAGCACAAATTTCGATATTTTCTTCTAATGACTCTTCTGATAAGTCAATCATGTGAGAAGAGAACAGAGGTTTACCTGTTTTAGCATAGTGTTTTTCACCTGCATCTAACAGGCCATCAATCCATGGTAATAATTTTTTCGCACAGTGGTCAGTGTGCAGAATAACAGGAACACCATAGTATTCAGCCATTTGATGCACATGGTGAGCACCAGAAATTGCACCTAAAATAGCGGCTTGCTGTGGTACATCAGATTTAAGACCTTTACCTGCGATAAATGCAGCACCACCGTTAGAGAACTGTACAATAACAGGAGAACGAACTTTCGCAGCAGCTTCTAACACAGCATTGATTGAGTCAGTACCTACACAGTTAACCGCAGGCAAAGCAAATTTGTTTTCTTTTGCTACTGCAAATACTTTTTGTACATCATCACCTGTGATGACGCCCGGTTTCACGAAATCAAAAACTTTAGACATGTAATAAGATCCTATATTTGGAACAGGTAGAAAATAACTTTCTACCTGTATGAGCTGACTTAATTACTGTTTAGCGCGTTCTTCTAACATTGCAACAGCAGGAAGTTTTTTACCTTCAACGAATTCTAAGAAGGCACCACCACCGGTTGAAATGTAAGAGATTTTGTCTGCGATATCAAATAAATCAATAGCAGCCAGCGTATCACCGCCACCAGCGATAGAGAATGCATCGCTATCTGCAATCGCTTTAGCAATGATTTCTGTACCTTTGCGGAAGTTAGGGAATTCAAATACACCTACAGGGCCATTCCACAGGATAGTTTTCGCATTTTTCAGGATTTCAGCTAAACGTTCAGCTGTCACATCACCGATATCTAGCACTTGTTCATCATCTTTGATGTCACTTGCTGATTTTAAAACAGCTTCTGCTGTTTCTGAGAATTCAGTTGCAACACGAACATCACTTGGTACTGGAATATCGCATTTTTCCATCAGTTTTTTAGCGTCATCAACTAGGTCTGCTTCATATAAAGAACGACCTACTGGGTGACCTTCTGCGGCAATAAAGGTATTTGCGATACCACCACCAACGATTAATTGGTCAGCGATTTTTGATAAAGAATCTAATACAGTCAGTTTAGTTGAAACTTTAGAACCACCAACAATTGCAACCATTGGGCGCGCTGGTTTATCTAATGCTTTACCTAATGCTTCAAGCTCTGCTGACAGCAGTGGGCCAGCACAAGCAACTTGTGCAAATTTGGCAACACCATGAGTTGATGCTTGAGCACGGTGAGCAGTACCGAATGCATCCATTACGAACACATCACATAATGCAGCGTATTGTTTAGACAGCGTTTCGTCGTCTTTTTTCTCGCCTTTGTTAAAACGAACATTTTCAAGAACAACTAATTCACCGGCATTAACTTCAACACCGTTTAAATAGTCTTTAGCAAGACTAACAGGTGCCGTTAATTTGTCTTTCAGATAGTCAACAACTGGTTTTAAAGAGAACTCTTCGTTGTACTCACCTTCGGTAGGACGGCCTAAGTGAGAAGTTACCATCACTTTAGCGCCTTGTTTTAACGCGGCTTCAATTGTTGGTAAAGAAGCACGAATACGCGCATCTGAAGTTACTTTACCATCTTTAACTGGAACGTTCAGGTCAGCACGGATAAGAACTCGTTTACCCGCTAGGTCTAAATCGGTCATCTTAATTACAGACATGATGAATCCTCTCATTGATTCTCTAAAATTTAGTAATCTTCTGTTCAGTGTGTTGTATTTTACGCGACACCGTCATTAAAACATGATTATTTAAAACCAGTTGTAGCCATTGCTAACGTTGTATCAAGCATTCGATTAGCAAAGCCCCATTCATTATCACACCAGACTAACGTCTTGATCAGGTGTTGCCCACTAACTCTTGTTTGAGTGCCGTCAACGATAGCACTATGAGGGTCGTGGTTAAAATCAGTTGAGACTAATGGCAATTCTGTGTAATCCACTATACCACGAAATGCGCCAGTTGCTGATTTTTGAATTAACCGATTGACATCTAACACATTTACAGCCGTTTTTACAGTGACACTTAAATCAATTGCCGTCACATTAATTGTAGGAACTCGTACAGAAATTGCCTCAAAATGATCCTTAAATTTTGGAAAAATCCGAGTAATTCCTGCGGCCAATTTCGTATCAACAGGAATAATAGATTGTCCTGCAGCACGAGTACGGCGTAAATCCTTATGATATGCATCAATCACGGGTTGATCGTTCATGGCTGCATGGATTGTTGTTACTGTTCCTGACTCTATATTAAACGCATCATCCATCATTTTAATGATGGGAATAATGCAATTTGTTGTACAAGATGCGTTTGAAACAATGCGGTGTTCTTTTTTAAGTTCATGTTGATTAACACCAAAAACCACTGTTGCATCCAAATCGGTTGTACCCGGATGAGAAAAAAGCACTTTTTTTGCACCTTGTGCAATATGAGCTTCGCCATCAGCGCGAGAGCCATAAGCACCACTACAATCAAGCACAACATCAATACCAAGCTCACCCCAAGGTAAATCAGTAATATCAACATGATGAAAAAGACGAATGCTATCATCACCTACTTGCAATAAATCGTTATTAATTCGCACATCCCAAGCAAAACGTCCGTGACTGGAGTCATACTTGAGAAGATGCCCAATACCTTGCGCATCAGCCAATTCATTTATTGCAACAACCGTTATTTCAGCCCGTTTACCTGATTCATAAAGCGCTCTTAATACATTACGCCCTATACGACCAAAACCGTTAATAGCGACTCTGATTGTCATGTGACTTCCTTGATAACTTGTGATTTGCAACCGCTTAGAATAATAGAGCAAGATACTAATCAACAACGATAAATCAAGTAAATCTAGAAATTGTGCAGTCACCGACATTTTAGCATTAACTGAAACGGTTCAGCTTACTGATAATCAGATTACGAGAAATGAGAGAAGATCGCAATAGTAAACAAAGATGGAAGGATAAAAAAAGAGCACATCTGAGAAATTCTTCCCAAAAATGTGCTCTTGTTAACACTTATTGATTATTTAAGTAAAGATTTTGCCTGTGTGACCACATTTTCAACAGTAAAACCAAACTCTTCAAATAATTCGTTTGCAGGTGCCGATTCACCGAAGCTACGCATACCTACAATCGCACCATCTAAACCAACATATTTGAACCAGTAGTCAGCAATACCTGCTTCGATAGCAACACGAGCTTTCACTGATGCTGGTAATACTGCTTCACGGTAATCTGCATCTTGTTTATCAAATGCATCTGTTGCTGGCATAGAAACAACACGTACTTTACGGCCTTCAGCAGTCAGTTGATCATAAGCGCTAACCGCTAATTCAACCTCAGAACCTGTGGCGATAAAAATTAATTCCGGCGTACCTGTGCAATCTTTCAGGATGTAACCACCCTTCTCGATGTTTGCCAGTTGTTCTGGAGTACGTGGTTGTTGTGCAAGATTTTGACGAGAGAAGATCAGTGCTGTTGGACCATCTTTACGGTCAATTGCATATTTCCATGCAACAGCTGATTCAACTTGGTCACATGGACGCCATGTGCTCACGTTTGGAGTAACACGCAGACTTGCCATTTGCTCAACAGGTTGGTGAGTTGGACCATCTTCACCCAGACCGATAGAGTCATGAGTATAAACGAAGATACTGCGGATCTTCATCAGAGCAGCCATACGTACGGCATTACGCGCATATTCCATAAACATCAGGAAGGTTGCACCGTAAGGAACAAAACCACCATGTAATGCAATACCGTTCATGATTGCAGACATACCGAATTCACGAACACCGTAATGGATATAGTTACCGGCTTTATCTTCGTTCAGCGCTTTAGAACCCGACCACATAGTCAAGTTACTTGGTGCTAAGTCTGCAGAACCGCCCATGAATTCTGGTAATACTTTACCGAATGCTTCTAATGCATTTTGAGATGCTTTACGGCTTGCAATGCTTGAAGGATTTTGTTGCAGATTTTCAATAAATGCTTTGGAATCTTTTTCCCAGTTTTCTGGCAATTCACCAGATACACGGCGTTTGAACTCAGCAGCTAATTCAGGGAACTGTGCTGCGTATGCAGCAAATTTAGCATCCCATGCAGCTTCTTTTGCTTTACCTGCTTCTTTCGCATCCCACTCTTTATAAATTTCTTGTGGAATTTCGAATGCGCCGTATTCCCAACCTAACGCTTTACGTGTTTCAGCGATTTCTGCATCACCTAATGGTGAGCCGTGAGAATCAGCAGTACCTGCTTTATGAGGAGAACCAAAACCGATAGTGGTTTTACAAATCAGCAGTGAAGGTTTGTCAGTGATTTGTTTTGCAGCTTCAACAGCGGCTTTAATACTTGCTGCATCGTGACCATCAATGCCACTGATGACATGCCAGCCATAAGCGTCGAAACGTTCTGCTGTGTTATCAGTAAACCAACCATGCACTTGACCATCAATAGAGATGCCATTGTCATCATAAAATGCAATCAGTTTACCTAACTGTAATGTTCCCGCTAAAGAACACACTTCGTGAGAGATACCTTCCATCATACAACCATCACCCATAAAGGCGTAGGTGTAGTGGTCAACGATGTCATGACCAGGACGGTTAAATTGAGCCGCTAATGTACGTTCTGCAATAGCAAAACCCACTGCGTTTGCAATACCTTGACCTAAAGGACCCGTTGTTGTTTCAACACCTGGGGTATAGCCATATTCTGGGTGACCTGGTGTTTTAGAATGCAATTGACGAAAGTTTTTCAGATCATCTAAAGAAACTTGATAACCAGACAGGTGCAGTAAGCTATAAATCAGCATTGAAGCATGGCCGTTAGATAATACGAAACGGTCACGATCAGCCCAGTTAGGGTTAGTCGGGTTATGATTTAAAAAATCACGCCATAATACTTCTGCAATATCAGCCATACCCATAGGGGCGCCAGGGTGTCCTGATTTCGCTTTTTGCACAGCATCCATACTTAAAAAACGGATCGCATTAGCAAGGGTTTTACGAGTGGTCATTTTCTACTCCAAGTCGGATAAAAAGCATCTAGATAGCTGATTCTCTCAATGCAGGCAAAAAACCGCAATATAAAAAATCCACCAAGGGGGCTATCGTAATTAGCTTAAAGCAATAGTTCTTTGATTTGCACGGCATTTTTTACGATCAAAGCGGAAAATAACATTACATCACTGCATTGTTGCGCAACAAAAAGCAAAAAAGGCAACTATTTGCGCAATTGAGAAGCGTGCTATTAAACCTTAGCTTGACATGACTAATCAAGATAAAATTTCATTACCTAATTATCCATCAAATCAAATAAATACCGTATTTGTTTTAATTATAGCCTAATAACTGACTGAACTTGTTACAAGGACGTAGAATTATAAGAGCTTAAAAAAGATAAAAAGCAGATAATTAGCTGATTCAGTAATAAAAATCTTATTTACATCATATATAGCTAAAAGGAAAAATCAGCGTAGCGTAAATGTTACTTACTACCTTAATAAAACGAGTTAAAAAATAAGCAATTAGGTTAATTTAAAAAGGTTTTTATCAAATTTGTCACGATAAAGAATATATTTTTCGTGTTTTGACTTTCATTAAGTTTAAAATTTCTTTTTTCCGTGTTAATTGAATATTCTTTTCTCTTATTATTTTTTGTAGAAAAATAGTGTCAGAAAACATCTTATTAATAATGCGAGAAAGTTTACTTTTCATTTTATGTTTAATAAAGAAATCAGTTAGTTTATCTATCTCATCAAAATCAAAAAAAAGAATATACATAACATAATTTTGTAAAAAAGTGCTTAAACAGTATTTATCATAATCACGATTGCCCAATACATCTAAGGCTTGGCTTAGTTGCTCAAAAAAATAAGTATTATTATGGTGATAAGCATAAAGAAAATCATCAATATGATTAAGTTGATGTAATAACCACGTACTATGATCATTTTCAGGATAAATAATTGACAATCCTTTCCCTTCAAGCGTTTTAAGCAATTGTAATGATAATGCCTTTATGGCCTGAATTTCTTCAGCGTTGATATCCACTTTATTAATAACAGATGAATAATGCACTAAAAAGTTATGGTAATAATCTTCGATATATTCAGAAACTTTTACTTTACTTGAGATATGGGTAACACATCCATTTATCACACTAAATGATGTTAAAGTATCGTAGTTAACAGGGTGACAATAAAGAAAAAACTTAAATAAAAATTGGTGAAGCTGATTTATTTGTCTGTCATTAAGCATTTTAATATTATTTAATCTTGAGAGCTGAAAGAAACAGTACTCTTTAATAAAATCATTCATTCGATTATAAAAATTAAGTTTTCTCACATATCCCATCGAATTAATGGTAATGATTAAATAATAAAAATTTTGCTCATCATAAATAGTGATTTTATTTTGGTATTTTTCTAAACTGACTTGCTTACCTTCATTGTCAGAATACCCCGGATCACTCGGCTGTAATTCTGCATCCCAACCAATAACGGTGTTATCTTTATTCTTTTTAAAAAATAGCTCTGCGTTATTATCATCGTCTATGCTGTACTCAAAATCATTACTATTTAGGTGAAGCGCTTTGTTTTTATATTTATGCTCTAAATAAGAGCAAAACCATTGATTCAAATCCATTTTTTGCGCTCCCTTCTTACAAGTAGCCAGCGATTAAATTACCACTAATTTCTTTTTATAAAAACCTATCGGAAAATAACCTTGGTAGTAAATCTGAATGATATTTTCCCAGTTGTCACCATAATTGAAATACTTTTCAGTAAGATACTGCCTAAATGCGTAACATATCGCATTTCTTGCTGCAATTTTAAAGTTATGTACATCGTACTGAAAATGACTGTCAGGTACAGGAAACGCTTTTAGACTCTCTATTACGGCTTTACTAACAAGTAATCGCATCTCAACTAAATCTTTGGGATATCCTTGTTTTATATAGAAAGGATCAGTTTGAGTCGGAGAAGTTGGCAACCATTCGACATTCAAAGACGATTCAAAACAAGCTTGGATACTTTGAAAATGGATAATTTTTTTATCATCAAAGCTTCCCTGCCCCATATTAGAAAAGAAAGGCGTAATACCGATTTTTTGTTGGATTTCGTGAAAAAAACTCATGACTAATAGACTCAATTATTTCTACGTTAATTCTATTTAATTTCAACATAACATTTCAGAATAAATTTTAGTTTAACTATTATTATCTTCCACTAATGCTAAAAAATGATCTTGAAGATCACCTTGTATTTCTTCGTTATCATAAATAAGCCGAAAATCCTCATCAATATTATTAACGAAATGAGTGCCGTCTAGTGTTCCGAATATTGTTGATGCAGTATCTGTCATCACGATTTTCATCATATTAATCAATGAGTTTCTTTCTTCCTCTGATAAATTAACAAAAATCTTATTCACTTGAGAGAAAGTACCTTCATGGTGACTTTCTGGATCTGGCCTATTTAACCTTTCACTATATTGTTTGAGGTTATCTTCAAATAACTCTTTGTATATTTCATTAATAACAAATTTATCTTTTTTCATTATTTTCCTTTGTATTAAAACCAACGCCCCATAGGTGAATTCTCTCTCAAATTTTTGTCAATCAATTCTGGAGTAATGATGTTTTGTTCAATAACAGGAAGCATGATTTCATCTAAAATTTCGCAATCAATATGACAACCGGTATTATGAAATATAAGGTTTAGAGCCTCATCAATTAATGCGTGTTCACCCTGTTCTTTCATTTCAAGAATAAATTGAACAATTGCTTGTTTTATCTCTTTATTTTTACTGTATTCGGCTTGTTCAGTTTCAAATTCCTGATAATAAAAATGCTCGAGCGTTTTAGATAGCATACTTAAATGTAAATAAAATTCCGTGTTCATAAATTAATCCTAAATATCCCCAAGACTATGATTTGATATCTTGCAGGTTGTCTTTCACCAATAGCAAATAAACCAAGCAACCGCATATTCTCTTTTTTTGATTTTTGGATATCGTACATTACCGACAAACCATCATAGGTATAGTGCATTCCTAGATTTAAGGTTAGTCCTTTCGTCTTATTTATTACCTGCTGTCTTACCTCTTCATCTAGTCTGTTTAAATTGTTTAATTGCGTTACGCTAATCGACATTTTTTCATCATAATAAGGGCACTGAATCAGATGATTTAACCGGTAAAAATCATCTTCAAAACCATCATAAATTAGCTCTTTTTTCTTTATATTTTTCATTTTATTCAGGTTTTAGTTGATACCAAAATGAGGTTGTTTGAGAGGATGTTAGTTTTATAATTCTATCCGGCGAAATATCCGTTAAAAACAGTGTCGCAACTGCGCTAAAAAAAACAAAAAAGTTAGCTGCAATATGCTCAAAACTATCCGTAGGTGATCCACTTGTCATTGCAAAAATATCACCAGTTTGAGTATTCAATAAGATGGTATAAGGATCTGACAGTGCAATAACAATCATATTTTCAGGTCTATAATCACCAGTCCACCACTGAGTAAACTCATTGGGGCTATTTAGCATAAATAGCCTTTCAAGATAATCTTCACCACAACCAAAGCTGATATTAAATAATGAGAAATTATCTAAATTATAGAGAGAGATAAAAGAGGTAAAATCATCAAGGGGGGAAAGGGTTAAATTTTGTTCTAACAAATCTAAATCAGTAAGTGGTGCTGCTCTTTTAAAAAGCACTAAATCATCAAAATCTTCACCTAAAGGAGAAAATTTGTTTTCTAACTCTTTTGTGATTTCATCAAGCGCTAATAGCATGATCATTCCAGTCTAAGTTTATTTTTAAACCAGTTAATCACCATTATATTCGCCAATATAATATAAATTATTATAGGTTTGATTATCGCTCTCTTTGATAACGAGTTCAGGATCTTGATACCAAAATATAGCATTAGCATTTTTTATTCCTAACTCTTCACATTTAGCTTTAATGAGCGATATTTCACTTTCATCAACAGCTGCATCTACTAGAATTTCATCAAGCGTAACATTGTTATCAAAACGAGGAATAACACCAATAAAATCTTCGTCATACCACACTATATCTAGATCTTGGCAGAATCCACATACTCTATAATTAGGATCATCAATTCCGCCTTCCACCGAATAATCTAACTCAAAATAATGCATATATTCTTCTTCGGAAGAAAAATTACTACCAATCCATAAATGTACTTTATTTTCCATATTAATTACCTACGAAATGCTGTTGCATATAGCATTAATATCACTAATAAATTCTAAGATAGTGATATCAAATATTGAAAGCAAGAAATAATGGCTTAGAAAAATAAGGAGAGAGAAAATTATTTGAGGCTATAAATGCAAAAACCCCAGCATAAATGCTGGGGTTTAGAATGTTGGCGGAACGGACGGGACTCGAACCCGCGACCCCCTGCGTGACAGGCAGGTATTCTAACCAACTGAACTACCGCTCCGCGTATCCTTTCGGACGAGATGAATATTACGAATCTCTTGCCTTGTCGTCAACTATTTTTCTAACAAAAAGATGCATTTGGATAGTTTTTAATCTCAACTACCTATTTCTGCTTTTTTTATATTCAAACAGCCTCATCGTTTGATGCAGGACGCCACAAACAATGCCCGCCTTTTTTCTCAACTAAATCTAACCGAGACTCATGCTCAGCAAGTTCTTCTGCGGTTGCTCTTATTACTCTTAATCCTGAAATTGGGCGTTCGATACGTTGAATATCATTTTGTTCTTGTTCGTTACTTGATTCGCCTTCCATTGAAAATGCTAATGCTGTTTGCCCACCAGTCATTGCTAGGTAGACATCAGAAAGTATTTCAGCATCCAATAACGCGCCGTGAAGAGTACGTTTAGAGTTATCTATTAAGTATCTATCACATAAGGCATCAAGGTTATTTCGTTTACCAGGAAATAATACTCTCGCCATTGCAAGGCTATCGGTAATTTGGCAGAACGTTTCGGTAGGCGGAATATCACGGTTGAGTTTTCTAAATTCATAATCCATAAAGCCGATATCGAACGATGCGTTATGAATGATCAGCTCTGCACCACGAATATATTCTAAAAACTCGTCAGCAATATCAGCAAAAGAAGGACAATCCTCTAAAAATTCATCACTAATACCGTGAACTTCAAACGCTTCAGGATCAACTAATCTTTCAGGCTTAATATACACATGGAAATTTCGCCCTGTTAGTCGACGATTGATAACCTCTACGGCACCAATTTCAATGATATTATGACCTTCATAATGAACGCCCAGTTTATTCATACCGGTGGTTTCGGTATCAAGTACAATTTGTCGTGTGATTGGAGTGCTCATAATCCGTTTTTATGTCAGACTTAGGGTTAGTTTTTCGTATTAATCAAAAAGGATAAATCGCCTTTATGCACAAGCAGGTAGAAATATTCACCGATGGTTCATGCTTAGGCAACCCGGGTCCCGGTGGTTATGGCGCTATTTTACGCTATCAACAACATGAAAAAACCCTAAGTGAAGGTTTTTTTATGACCACCAATAACCGAATGGAACTTCTTGCCGCTATCGTAGCATTAGAAACATTAAAATTCCCTTGTAAAATTACACTGACAACAGATAGCCAATATGTCAGACAAGGTATCACACAATGGATCCATAGCTGGAAAAAGCGCCAATGGCGTAAAGCAGACAAAAGCCCTGTGCTTAATGTCGATTTATGGAAACGCTTAGATAATGCTATTACTCGTCATGAAATTGAATGGCATTGGGTAAAAGGCCATGCTGGTCATGATGAAAATGAACGTTGTGATGAATTAGCAAAGACAGCCGCACAAGCCCCCACCCAAGAAGACACAGGTTATATCGAAAGCCAAAAAGATAAAACCACAGATTAGTGGTATTTATGACTCTGGATGATTACGTGTAGCCCCTAAAACTCGCCCTTTTACACTCATGCGTGGCAATGCAAATTTCATAGCCGTGGGTGTTAAAGGAAGTGTTCTTTTACGTGCAATGATTAAATTTAGACAACCACCGATGTGATAGCGGCTACCATCACGTTTTATTGGTCTTGAAAATGGCATAATTTGGAAATTCTGTTGTGTCATCACTTCATAATTTAATACACTAAACCAATCTATTTGGCGGCGAAGTGAAAACATACGACTTGAGTAAGGCTGTTTTTGTCGTAATATTGGTGTGCATTTCCCAAGCCCTAATAAACTAATCGGGTTAAAGCTCGTTAATACAATCCAGCCATCATCAATTAAAACGCGATCTGCTTCTCGTAATAGCCAATGAGGGTCTGCACTATAATCCAGTACATGCGCCATAAGGCAAACATCAATCGATTTATTTTCGAAGGGTAAATACTCTAAAGATGCAATAACATCTGCATTTGTTTTGTTAGATGTCACATTGACTTGATGTGAAACGATACTTAATTTGGTATCCAATTCAGCACTGAGTTGACCAAGTTTCAATAAATGAAAGCCATAAATTTTCGGCCACCAATTTTGTAAACGTAGTTCGATAGCCATGCGATAATATTCCCCCCAGGGAATATCGCGCCAAGAATCTGGCATCATAATTGGTTTTGCTGAACGTGCTGCTTTCATCGTTTAACCCTTTATAATTTATAAGTAAGGTAACTTATATGGAGCTTATCAGAATTCCTGCTTTATCCGATAACTACATTTGGCTATTGAGTAATGAAAATAGTGAATGTGTGATTGTTGATCCTTCACAAGCTGAGCCTGTTATAGAAATACTCTTACAACGTTCGCTTACACCTATCGCGATTTTGCTCACCCATCATCATGATGATCATGTGGGTGGTGTTGCTGAACTTGTAAAAAAATACCCTAATATTGACGTTTTTGGCCCACAAGAAACTCAAAGTAAAGGAGCTGAAAATATTATTCACAACCAAGAGCATATTATTGTCAGCTCTTTTTCTTTTTACGTAATTGGCACCCCCGGTCATACTCTTGGCCATGTAGCTTATTATTGCGAACCTTATCTGTTTTGTGGCGATACGCTGTTCTCGGGGGGATGTGGTCGTTTATTTGAAGGTACTGCACAACAAATGTTTAGTTCATTACAAAAATTAAGTGCATTGCCTGATAACACATTAATTTGTTGTGCACATGAATACACGCTTTCAAATATGACCTTTGCACACCATATCATGCCAGAAAATGCACTTATTACCGATTATTTAGCCCAAGTTAGTGAAATGCGTAAGGAATTACAACCTACAGTGCCAATAACACTAAAAAATGAAAAGAATATTAATCTTTTTTTGAAATCTGACGATATTGATTTGCAAAGGATTTTGGGTATAACCACT
Source organism: Proteus vulgaris (assembly GCF_016239305.1). GTDB lineage: Bacteria > Pseudomonadota > Gammaproteobacteria > Enterobacterales > Enterobacteriaceae > Proteus > Proteus vulgaris_C. Next base: position 109,887 of record NZ_JAEHOQ010000001.1, read on the forward strand.
AACACTTATGCTCCAATTAAGACATTTACAAAATTAAGGGAATTAAAAGACAACTTTTAATGCCTATTAGTTGTTTTATTTTGGCACACTAAGTATTATTTGGTTCAAAAAACACACAGGATGAATTTTTCTATTATGAAGACAAAAGCGATTTTGCTCTCCATATTGCTATTGGCGGGTTGCCAGCAATCTGAGAGCATGAAACCTAATTTGTCTGCGATAACGCCAACATCAACAAAAGGGACTTCAGCTTCTCACCAACCTCAATATGATGTCAAAACCAATTTATGGGGTTATGTAGTAAGTGAATTAAAAATGGATCTCCCTGAGAATGAAAGGATCTCGCAGCAAGAATTGTACTTTTTAAATAATCCAAAACATATACAAAGCGTTGCTTCTCGCGCTGAACCTTATATGTATTCGATTATTGATGAAATCGAAAAACGTGAATTACCGATGGAACTCGCTTTAGTTCCTGTGGTTGAAAGTGCATTTAATCCCCATGTTACCTCTTCTGCAAATGCAGCAGGTTTATGGCAATTTGTTCCAATAACCGGTAATTACTATGGTTTGGCACAAAACCAATGGTATGACGGTCGTCGTGATGTCATGGCGTCAACTAAAGCTGCACTTGATTTACTTGAACGCCTGTATGTGATGTTTGATAGTGATTGGGCACTTGCCCTTGCTGCTTATAACGCTGGCGAAGGCCGTGTTATGCAAGCAATAAAGGCAAATGAAAGTAAAAACCTACCAACAGACTATTGGTCACTCTCTTTACCTAAAGAAACGATGAATTATGTCCCTAAAATTCTCGCTTTAAGTAAAGTTATCCGTGAAAATGAAGAAAACATCACTTTTCCTAAAAGCAACTATCGCGATAAAGCATTAGCTTCCATTGATGTCGGTGAACAAATTACGTTAAATAAAGTTGCTGAATTAAGTCAGCTACCTATTAATACAGTGAAAGATTATAACCCAGGCTATAAGCGTGGAATAACTGCACCTAATGGCCCTCATGTCATTATGTTGCCTCGCAATAAGCTTGATCAATTCCGTAATGCTTTTGAAGATGAAGCGGTATTAGAGACTATTCGTTTGGCAGTTGCCAAAACAAATCAGTCAATTAAACAAGAAGGTGTTTATAAAGTTCGCTCAGGGGATTCATTTTACGCTATTGCTCGTCGCTACAATATGAGTATAAAAGACTTACAACGTATTAATGGATTAAATGCAAAAAGCACCTTATTAGTAGGACAAACATTAAAAATTCATAATGCAGGTAGTATCAGTAATACCACGGTAACAAAACCTACAAAACCGTCTCCGAGTTATTACAAAGTTCGACAGGGAGATTCTTATTACAGTATCGCTCGTCGTCACGGTATTAACCTTAAATTATTAATGAGTTGGAACTCAGACATTAAAATGTTAAAGCCGGGTACACAACTTACACTTTACACAAAATAATTAATTTATTTTCTATTTTAAATAGCCATCAATGTTATGACATTTTTCGTCTTAATATTGATGGTTTTTTTATAGCCCATAAAAGTCATATCATCTCTCCTTTTTCTAGAGCAATCCCTATAATAACTAGGATGCCAATCAAAATAACAGATAAAAAAATGGCAATAAAAAAGCGCCCGATATAACTATCAAGCGCTCTATTTTTATCTCATCAAGGTTAATTTAGCGTATTAGCTTACAACCAGAAGAACCAAGCAAACAGAGAGATAACTAAGATACACACTAAGTTCAGCACACCGCCGACACGTACCATTTCGCTTTGTTTGATGTAACCAGAGCCAAAGACAATCGCATTTGGTGGGGTTGCAACAGGCAACATGAACGCACAAGATGCACCGATACCGATAATCATCGTTAACGCCATTACTGGCATACCTAATGCTTGAGCGACTGTTGCAAAGATTGGCACTAATAACGCCGCACTCGCTGTATTACTGGTAAATTCAGTTAATACGATGATAAAGGTCGTTACTGCAAGGATGATGACAAACCAGTGGCTATTACCAAAGGTATCTTTCATAAAGTCAGCCATAACTAGGCTTGCACCAGATGATTGTAAAATTGCGCTCAGTGTTAAGCCACCACCAAACAGCATTAATACGCCCCACTCTGTGTTCTCTTGAATTTGACTCCAACTTGCTACACCTGTTACACCGATAACAATTGCTGCACTGACCGCAATCACGGTATCTAAATCTTTTACACCACCAAAAGCACTACTGATGAATGAGCTGAAGATCCAACATACTACAGTAATTAAGAAGATGATCATGGTAATAACACGTTTGTTATTCCATTCTAACACTTCTAATTTTAGGTCAAACTTATGTTTTAAGTTAGGACGCAACATCAGATACATAACGATAAACATGATAGGTAATAATACCAACATGATTGGAATACCGTACTTCATCCATGTAATAAAATCTAAGTTTAATTGAGCAGCAGCAATCGCATTTGGTGGACTACCCACTAACGTACCTAAACCACCGATACTCGCACTATAAGCAACACCTAATAACACGAATACGAAAGTATTACGTTCTGAACGAATATCTAAGTTAGATAAAATACCCAATACTAAAGGCAACATCATCGCAGCTGTAGCTGTGTTACTGATCCACATTGAGAGTAATGCAGTTACACCAAATAACAGCAATACGGCGATTGAAAGTTTACCTTTTGCAATCATCAACAAGCGGTTAGCAATTAAGCGATCTAGCCCTTGAATGTGGAGTGCTGTCGCTAACGCAAAGCCACCAAAGAATAAGAAAATGATAGGATTCGCAAATGATTTTAATGACTCATTGGTATTCATTAGCCCAAGTACAACGGCTAAAATAGGTATAAATAATGCGGTTATCGTAACGTGAATAGCTTCTGTCAGCCATAACACACCCACAAACACCATTAATGCTAAACCTGCATTGGCCTTTGGATCATAAGGTAAAAATTCTAGCAAAAGTAATAATAAAACTACATCGATTGCCAGAATGATTAACCCTCGTTTGTTTATCGGGCTCGACTTCGCCGATGGGGCTAAATTGGACGCGTCCATGATAATACTCCACATTAGCTGATATGAACATTGGGTTCACTAAGCCATAATTGTTAACGAAATAGGTTATATGTGAAATATAAAAACATTTCTCGTCATTGAAAATGCGCAAAACTAATAATTGGGATCTCATCCACGAGAATTAACCAATTTATTAATAAAAGAGTAATAATTGAACACTATTTTCTCTTACACATCACACTTTTTCAAAGATATTAATAATAAATATTCTGTTTTTTCTGAAGAAAATCAAAAAAAAAGGGGAGAACCTAAGGTTCTCCCCTTTCAAATCAATAAGATTTTTTAATCAAACAAGCAAGATTATGCTTGGCCTTTAACTTCTTTCAGACCATTGAAAGGCGCTTTGTTACCTAATGCTTCTTCGATGCGGATCAGTTGGTTATATTTAGCAACACGGTCAGAACGGCTCATAGAACCCGTTTTGATTTGGCCAGCTGCTGTACCAACTGCTAAGTCAGCGATAGTTGCATCTTCAGTTTCACCAGAACGGTGAGAGATCACAGCTGTGTAGCCTGCATCTTTCGCCATTTTGATTGCAGCTAAAGTTTCTGTCAATGAACCAATTTGGTTGAATTTGATCAGAATTGAGTTAGCGATGCCTTTGTCGATACCTTCTTTCAGGATCTTAGTATTAGTTACAAACAGGTCGTCACCAACCAGTTGGATTTTGTCACCAAGAACTTTAGTTTGGTATGCGAAACCATCCCAGTCAGATTCGTTTAAACCATCTTCGATAGAAACGATTGGGTATTGTTTAGTCAGTTCTTCTAAGTAATGAGTGAACTCTTGTGAAGTGAAGGTTTTACCTTCGCCTTTCAGTTCGTAGTTACCCGTTTCATTGTTGTAGAACTCAGAAGCTGCACAGTCCATAGCTAGAGTAACGTCTTTACCTAAAACGTAACCAGCTTTCTCAACGGCTTCTTTGATAGCAGCTAATGCAGCAGCGTTAGATTCTAAGTTTGGTGCATAACCACCTTCGTCACCAACAGCAGTGTTCATACCTTTTGCTTTTAACACTTTTGCTAAGTGATGGAAGATTTCTGAACCCATACGTACAGCTTCTTTCAGTGAAGGTGCGCCAACAGGTTGGATCATGAATTCTTGGATATCAACGTTGTTATCTGCGTGCTCACCACCGTTGATGATGTTCATCATTGGCAGAGGCATAGAATATTGACCGTGAGTACCGTTCAGATCAGAAATGTGCTCGTACAAAGGCATACCTTTTGCAGCAGCCGCTGCTTTTGCGTTTGCTAAAGAAACCGCTAGGATTGCGTTTGCACCAAAGTTTGATTTGTTTTCAGTACCATCTAAATCGATCATGATTTTATCGATGTTAGCTTGGTCTTTTGCATCTTGGCCAAGGATAGCTTTAGCGATTGGACCATTAACAGCTGAAACCGCTTTCAGAACACCTTTACCTAAGAAACGTGATTTATCACCATCACGTAATTCTAATGCTTCACGAGAACCTGTTGATGCGCCTGATGGAGCAGCCGCCATACCAACAAAACCACCTTCTAAGTGAACTTCAGCTTCAACAGTTGGGTTGCCACGAGAATCAATAATTTCACGACCAAGTACTTTAACGATTTTGGACATTCGGTTTTCCTCTGTACAAGTTAAATTTCCGAGAAGAGATACCCTATCTCTTCTCATATATCCTATTTCAGCAAACCTTTTTGGTTATCAAAGGCTGCTTTCACAAAGCCTGCAAATAACGGATGGCCGTCACGCGGCGTTGAGGTAAACTCTGGGTGGAATTGACAAGCAACAAACCAAGGATGGTTTGGATTTTCAATAATTTCCACCAGCTTGTTATCTACTGAACGACCTGCAATACGTAAACCCGCATCTTCGATACGTTTTAAAAGTAGATTATTTACTTCATAACGGTGACGATGGCGTTCTGTAATGGTGTTTTTTCCATACAGTGTACGTACTAAGCTATCACCACTTAAATGGCAAGGCTGAGCACCGAGGCGCATCGTGCCACCTAAATCACTATCATCTGAGCGTACTTCAATGTTGCCGTCTTCATCGCGCCATTCGGTAATTAATGCGATAACTGGATATTTACAATCTGGTGCAAATTCAGTGGAGTTCGCTCCTTCCATACCAACAACATTACGTGCAAATTCAATCATAGCAACCTGCATACCTAAGCAAATGCCTAAGTAAGGGATCTTATTTTCACGCGCATATTGAGCGGCCATAATCTTACCCTCAATACCACGTTCACCAAAACCACCCGGTACTAAAATTGCATCCAACCCTTTAAGCATTTCTACGCCACGGGTTTCAACGTCTTGTGAATCAATTAATTTGATATTTACAGTAACACGGCTTTTGAAACCACCATGTTTTAATGCTTCAATCACTGATTTATAGGCATCTGGTAATTCAACATACTTACCAACCATACCGATGGTTACTTCGCCTTCAGGATTAGCTTCTTCATAAATAACTTGTTCCCACTCTGCAAGATTTGCAACTGGGCAATCTAAGCTGAATCGTTTACAGATATAATCATCTAATCCCTGAGATTTCAATAGTGCAGGGATTTTATAAATGGAATCGACGTCTTTTAATGAAATAACCGCTTTCTCTGGCACATTACAGAACAGTGCAATTTTGGCACGTTCATTTGCAGGAATAACGCGGTCTGAACGGCAAATCAACGCATCAGGCTGAATACCGATCGATAGTAATTCTTTTACAGAATGCTGAGTTGGTTTGGTTTTCACTTCACCAGAAGCGGCTAAATAAGGCACTAACGTTAAATGCAGGTAGAATGTATGCTCACGGCCCACTTCTGCTGCCATTTGGCGAATCGCTTCTAAGAAAGGTAAAGATTCGATATCACCAACGGTCCCGCCGACTTCAACTAAAACGACATCATGGCCTTCGCCACCACGGATGATGCGTTCTTTAATTTCATTAGTGATATGAGGAATAACTTGAATTGTAGCCCCAAGATAGTCACCACGACGCTCTTTGCGTAATACTTCAGAGTATACGCGACCTGTCGTAAAGTTATTACGACGAGTCATTTTCGTGCGAATGAAGCGCTCATAGTGTCCTAAGTCGAGATCAGTTTCAGCACCATCGTCAGTAACGAAGACTTCCCCGTGCTGAATTGGGCTCATAGTACCTGGATCGACGTTGATATACGGATCCAACTTCATCATGGTGACATTGAGTCCACGGGCTTCGAGTATAGCCGCCAGAGAGGCTGCGGCAATGCCTTTACCCAGAGAGGATACGACCCCGCCGGTCACAAAAATATAATTCGTTTTCATGCTGAACCTGAAAGTTTAGGTGTATTAGGATGATGGATATAACTGGACGGGAACACAGTATACCCGAACCTTATTTTCGCTACAAACATTCTTAGTAGTATAAAGTTCTTTTTCATCACGCCACTTATCCGTTTAAACACGAAAAAACAGTAAAAATTCAATAAACTAAACCCGTGAAAATATTTCTCAAGCATTTTAGCTTAATCCTTTCAGCTAAGATATCACTTTTACAGAAGAGATGCTTTATTTTTTTCACGATATTAAGTGTAGCAGGTTTCTAGCGCGATATTTTGCTTCTGATCATGCGTTTAATTTTTTTGAGGTCAATCACACTTTTAGTGCAATTAAATGAAATGACAATATTTTAAATCACCCGAAAACAAAAAAACGAAATTATTTTTTATAATTTCGCCTTTTTCATTTTTTTATAAAACAAGATAAAAAACAATGGCTTTTGCTATTCTTTTTATCGCACTAAATGTCACACCAATAACTATTTGCGAGTCACAATTCACTCAATCAATTGTATTTTAGCTTTCTGCCAACAGATCTCCATCTCTTCCAATGAGGCATTTTCTATGTTTATACCTTCTTCTAAGAGCATTTTTTCAACAAAGCGAAAACGTTGTTCAAATTTGCGACATGCTCGATTTAATGCTTGTTCTGGTTTTTGTTTTAAATGCCGGGATAAATTTACAACTGAAAACAGTAAATCACCCAATTCATCTTCAATTTTAGACGCATCTTGAGGTGTTTTTTTCACCTCAGTTATCACTTCATCAATTTCCTCAAACACTTTACCTAAAACAGGTTCAAGTTCATTCCAATCAAATCCGACAGAAGCACATCGTTTCTGAATTTTTTCTGCTTTCATCAAGGCAGGTAATGTGGCGGGAATATCATCTAATAATGAAAATTGTGCTTTTGCCTCACGCTCTTGCGCTTTCAGTTTTTCCCAGCGATGTTTTTCTGCTAATAAATTGTTCTCGCTTTCAGAAGCAAAAATATGAGGATGACGACGTTCTAGCTTATTACTAATCGCTTCACAAACATCATTAAAATCAAATAATTTTTGCTCTTGCGCCATTCGTGAATAAAAAACAACTTGATAAAGCAAATCGCCTAACTCTTCTTTTAAATCAGAAAAATCTTTACGAGCAATAGCATCTAACACCTCATACGTTTCTTCTAAGGTATAAGGCGCGATAGTGTCAAAAGTCTGCACTTTATCCCATTCGCATCCCGTATCAGGATCACGTAACTGCGCCATAATTTCTAATAAACGAAAGATTTCACGATTTTCTGACATCATATTGCCTTTTAAATAAGAGTGAGCTTTATCCTGTTTAACACATTTTTAGATAAAAAAATGCCGAGAACAGTTGTCTCGGCATCTTATCATTTTAATGTTTTAGTGAGAAAAGCGTTTCGCTTCTATCACATCAGGCAACTGATTAAGTTTTGCCAAAATACGACCTAATACTTGGAGATTGTAAATCTCAATATTCATGTCAATTGTCGCAATTTGTTGCTTCACATCACTACGGCTACTCACGCCTAGTACATTCACTTTTTCATTCGCTAAGATAGTGGTGATATCACGTAATAATCCACTACGATCATTAGCAACAACACGGACGACTAATGAATAACCACTAGAATAATTCTCTCCCCATACCGCATCAACAATACGTTCTGGCGCGTGAGAAAGTAACTCCGCAAGCTGTTCACAATCTGCTCGGTGAATTGAAATACCACGCCCTTTGGTAATAAATCCAACGATATTATCGCCTGGAATAGGTTGGCAACAACGTGCAATATGGTGCATTAAGTTACCAACACCCTCAACGACAATACTACTCCCTGAGCCTGTGGTTCTTGGCGCTGGTGTTTTACTCTCGAGTGTTCTCAGTGCTTCTTTATCTTCATCTTCCGCAGTGGCTTTATTTAATTTACTTTGAATAAAGTTCACTAACTGGTTAATTCTGATATCACCGACACCAATACCAGCTAATACTTCATCAACACTATGCACGTTATAACGTGCAATCAGCAGTTTTTCTGCTTCTTTCATGTTGATATCCATATGTGCCAATTCGTTATCTAAAATCTGACGCCCCGCAAGAATATTTTTATCGCGATCTTGCTTACGGAACCAATTGTGAATTTTTGCACGCCCACGACTTGTGGTGACATAACCTAAGTTAGGATTTAACCAATCACGACTTGGATTAGGATGTTTTTGTGTGATGATTTCAATTTGATCGCCCATCTGTAACTGATAGCTAAATGGCACAATACGTCCACCAATTTTCGCCCCAATACAACGGTGCCCTACATCACTATGAATATGATAAGCAAAATCAAGTGGTGTTGAGCCAGCAGGTAAATCAACTACATCACCTTTTGGTGTAAAGACATAAACTCGATCATCAAAAACCTGGCTACGGACTTCATCTAACATTTCGCCAGAATCCGCCATCTCTTCTTGCCATGCAATCAGTTTACGTAACCATGCAATACGGTTTTCATAACTACCTGTACCGCCTTTCGTTGCAGCACCTGTTGCACCTTCTTTATATTTCCAGTGCGCAGCCACACCTAATTCTGCATCTTCATGCATTTGACGAGTACGAATTTGGATTTCAACCGTTTTGCCTTCAGGCCCTAACACGACGGTATGAATTGATTGGTAACCATTAGGTTTTGGGTTTGCAACATAATCGTCAAATTCATCAGGTAAATGACGGAAATGCGTATGCACAATCCCTAATGCGGCATAACAGTCTTGAAGACGTTCAACGACAATACGAACAGCCCTCACATCGAATAACTCATCAAATGCGAGGTTCTTTTTCTTCATTTTACGCCAAATACTATAGATATGTTTGGGACGCCCATAGATATCTACATCGACATTCTCTTCTTTCATATAACCGCGTACGGTACTGACAAAATTATCAATATACTGCTCGCGATCGATACGACGCTCATGAAGCAAGCTTGCTATTTTTTTATATTCATCAGGATGAAGATAACGGAAACAAAAATCTTCTAATTCCCATTTTAATTGACCAATACCCAATCGGTTGGCCAATGGCGCATAAATATTAAAACACTCTTTGGCAGCCAGTACGCGCTCATCTTCTGTGGCATCTTTCACTTCACGTAAATGGGCAATACGCTCTGAAAGTTTGATGACCACACAACGGAAATCTTCCACCATGGATAACAACATACGACGCACGTTATCCACCTGAACCGAACTTGTTTCATTGGTGTGTGTCGCTTTTAATTGGCGAATGGCATCCATTTCCATAACACCGCGTACTAAGCTCCAAATAGCATCACCAAAATGTTCAGTAACGATTTCCTGATCAATAAGATTTTCTTCAGCAAGCGGGAAAAGGAGCGCCGCCCTCATGCTGTCTTTATCCATGCTTAGTGTCGAAAGAAGCTCAACCATTTCAACACCACGCCACAATAACAGTTCGGCATCTTCACGCCCTTGAACAGTACGATGGCAGTATTCCCAGGTTTGCATGATTTCACTACCCGCATTGACATGGGTTAAGTTCAAGCTGTTGACCCATTTATCAACAGCAAACTCTCCTGCAGGTGTTAAGTGAGCACTTCTTACTGCAACCATATTCTCTCCCTACACGGTATAAATCTTATTTGCGACTTATTTACTGGCTAACTGTTTATTTTCGACTAAACAGTGCCATTGATTCCAGATGACCCGTTTGTGGAAACATATCCAACATTTTTAAACCAGTTAACTGATATCCAGAATCTAATAATATCTTACTATCTCTGGCTAACGTGGTCGGATTACAGGAGACATACACGATTTTTTCTGCGGATAACTTCACAATATGTGACATTACCTCCAAAGCTCCTGCTCTTGCTGGATCTAACAACACTTTATTAAATCCTTCTTTCGACCACGACATCGCAGAAAAATCAGCCGATAAATCTGCATGCCAAAAATGCACATTACCTAATTGGTTTAGTTTTGCATTCTGTTTCGCCATTTCAACCAGAGCGGGCACACCTTCTACACCCACTACGCCATTAACTCGTTTCGCGATAGGTAAGGTAAAATTCCCCATACCACAAAACAGATCTAATACGCGATCTTCTGGCGATAAATCAAGCCACTCAATGGCTTGAGCAACCATCTTAGGATTTATTTCATCATTCACTTGAATAAAATCAGTGGGTGCAAAACGTAAATTAAGACCTTCTATTTGATAGAAGGGTTCCTTCTCAATTGAAGTTAATCGTGCTATCTCGCTATTATCACCTGCAAGATACATCGTAACTTGATGTGTTTGAGAGAAATCACGCAAACTTTGTTTATCATGCTCAGGCAATGGTGATAAATGACGTAAAATGACCAATGGCCCATTATCAGCGAGTACCATTTCAACATGCCCTAAATCACGTACTGATATTAATTTTTTTAGGCATGCCCAAAGAGGCGTTAATAAATCATTTAGCTGTGGTTTTAACACTGGACATTTTTTTATCATGACCAAGTCATTAGAGCGCTCTTGGCGAAAGCCCATTATCAAACCTTTTTCAGGTTGATAGCGTAATCCCAATCTTGCTCTACGACGATAACCATATTCAGCGCCTGCAATCACAGGCTCGGCTGAAATCACCACACCAGTTTCACGTTTAATAAGATGTGATAACACACTCGCCTTTGTTGTTCGTTGTAATGTAATCGGTACATGCTGCTGTTGACAGCCACCACAACGTTCATAATATTCACAATGAGGTGCTATACGCTGTTCACTGGTTGTTAAACGCTTAATAACTTCGCCTTTAGCAAATTGGCGTTTTTCTTCTGTTAAACGAATTCGAGCAGTTTCTTGTGGGAGTAATCCTTTTACAAAAATTGTTTTGCCCTCAGCATGAGCAATACCTTGACCATTTGCATCCAATGCACTGGCGGTCACTTCCAACGTTGTTGCCTGTTTTTTCACAGGGCGTTTTTTAGGGGAATAAAACTGCACCATAGTATTAAATTAAGTTTCAATGACGGATTAACAGTGAAATGACATCGTTTTAGAATACGCTGTATGTTTTTCAGCGTTACATGAATGACTATGCATTTCAGAAGAAAACATGGGAAGAGTATAACATCGAACAAGTTATTTACTTAACTGATATAAGCAATATTTTTATTAATTTTAGAAAAGTTTTAATGATAACAACCTAAGACACTCGCTTTATGGATTTTATATTGTTCTATAACTAACAAATATTATATATAACTTTTATATTGAATATATTTACAATTAATAACATCTATTTTCTGTTATTTTAATAAATCTTTATTATCACTAAGAAAAGTCTAAAAATTATAATCAATCAATTAGATAGCGTTTCGCTTAATGATTACAAATCAATCACAAACCATTAATTTTCTATATTCTTCATAAGCATAATGATCGGTCATTCCACTGATATAATCTTGAATTAATCTTGTACGATAATAAAACTCTAAGATTTTACCTTTTTCAGTATTTATATCATTTAGCTTTTCTAACATTTCGTTATAAGCCAGTTTATGTTTAACAGAAAGTTTATGATATAAACGAGTCTCAATTACATATTTAGGATGTTCGTTATATTTATGCAATCTTAAAAAATCTTCAGTTGATAATAAAAGCAAGGGTTTATAGATATCGAGTAATCCACTGATCACACGATATCCTTTCATTTCAAGCTCTTCAACTTCAGGATGGCTAAACACCCATTTTTTAGCGACACTTTTTAATGTTGTTAATAAACGATGCTCTGCACTATTCCCTTCCAATAAGGCATGGTTAAAACTTCCTTCATAGACTTGAGGAAGATTTTTTATAAATCGATGTGCCGTGTAAGGGACTAACTTTCCTGTAATATAAACCCTCAAATACATAAAAAACTGATCTTGCATACTACGTTTGGCTTCATTTTGATCAACTTTTTTATAAGCCCGATTAACGGTTATATCGAATAAATCACCTTCAGTCACATCACCATTTTCACGCCAAGCATCTCGTAAAAGGTGAACAAGGCGGTTGATATCAAAAATCCCCTTTTCTACTGCATCATCTAAATCAGCAATGCAATACGAGATATCATCGGCAGCTTCCATAATATAAGTAAGTGGAAAGCGACAAAACTCACCCATATTTAATTTTTCTTGAACCTCTTTTACGAATGCTAATTCAGACCAGTAATACCCTGGTTTCTTCATTAAATAGCTATATTCTTTGAGGACTTCCCCTTGCCAATAAGCAGGGCGAGTGTATTTCAATACACAGCCAATTTGTGCATAAGTTAAATTCAATTTAAGCAAATGATGCGCCATTCGAATAGCTTGAGCATTGCCTTCAAATTGGCATAAATCTTGGCGCAAGGTTTGTCTCAATTCATTTAATTGCACTTTAGCCGAGTACTGCATAGGAATAAACAGGCAACAATCAAACTCAGCACTGGCCTCTGGCGATAATACCTTTTCAAACCAATGCTTAATTGCAGCTTCACCAAAATGACCAAAAGGTGGATTACCAATATCGTGCATTAAACACGCCATCTCAATTAAACTTTCAAGACTGTCTATGCGATCAATTAATCCATAAGTTTCAAGCTTATTTTGCTTTTTTAATTCACCGATAATTTGTTTAGCGATATAACGACCAATTTGCTGAACTTCAAGAGAGTGAGTAAGACGGCTACGAACTGCGGAATTTTGTTCTAAAGGGAAGACTTGCGTTTTTTGTTGTAAACGACGAATAGCAGCAGAGTTAATAATACGCCCACGATCACTTTCAAATTGACGAGAAACCTGTATTTCATCGTTAATATCGATATCACTGCTGTTATATTTGCGTTGATAATTTAACTTCAGCTTAAAATCGATCATTTCTGTCCTCTTTCTGGTTTCGATGAAACGAATTCTCTATTCTTTGTGTTATATCGTGTTTTTCCGATAGATGTTAAACTCTATTTAAATTTCTATTTATTATTAACCTACAAGTGAGTATGACACAATGAGAGTTGGCGTAATAGGTGCAATGGAGCAAGAAGTCACACTTCTGCGTGAGAAAATTGAAGATTGCCAAATCTTATCGCGTGGTGGTTGTGAAATTTATACAGGCACAATCAACGGTGTTAATGTTGCATTATTAAAATCAGGTATTGGTAAAGTTGCGGCTGCAATTGGCACAACATTATTACTTGAGCATTTTCGTCCTGATGTCATTATCAATACTGGCTCTGCGGGTGGCTTAGACTCAAGATTAAATGTCGGTGATATCGTTGTTTCAACAGAAGTTCGCTATCACGATGCCGATGTTACTGCATTTGGTTACGAACCTGGCCAAATGGCACAATGCCCTCCTGCTTTTATTGCAGATCCTAAACTTATTAACATCGCTGAAGAGTGTATTGAATCGCTAAAATTAAATGCCGTGCGTGGTTTAATTTGTAGTGGTGATGCATTTATTAATGGTGCAGAACCTTTAGCCCGTATTCGTCGTACATTCCCAGACGTTGTTGCCGTAGAAATGGAATCAACTGCGATTGGCCATGTTTGCCATCAATTCGACACACCATTTGTTGTCGTTCGTGCTATTTCTGATGTGGCCGATAAAGAATCGCATTTAAGTTTTGATGAGTTTTTATCTGTTGCAGCAGAACAATCAAGCTTAATGGTGACAGCGATGTTGGAGAAATTAAAAGACTAATTAAGTCGAAATGATCCTAATATCCCTTTATCAATACCCCACCTTTATTTTTTGCTTATTCTAAGATAAAAAATAGGTGGGTATTTTTGCTATTGGAAAAGTAATGCGTTTATTTATCAATCTTGGATTATTGTTCTGTTCATTATTTTGGCTCAATTTTTCTATTGCTCTCACGCCGGCTGATCGTGTTATTACACTATCGCCGTCAGCCACTGAAATGGCTTATGCCGCAGGTATGGGGAATAATATTGTTGGAGTTAGTGCTTATTCTGATTATCCAGAAGATGCCAAAAATATTGAACAAGTCGCTAATTGGCAGGGGGTTAATATCGAGCGCATTCTATTATTAAAACCCGATTTAGTTATTGCATGGCAAGGCGGTAATCCACAACGCCCATTAGATCAGTTAAAAGCTTTGGGTATTCCTATTATTTATTCTGATCCACAAAGTATCGAAGAGATAGCAGACGATCTCGTTACCCTTTCCAATTATAGCCATCATCCTGATATTGCAATAAAAAACGTCCAACAATTGCTCCAGCAATACCAAGCGTTGCAGCAACAATATGCATCAAATAAATCAAATCAACCCAAGAAAAAAGTATTTATTCAATTTGGGATGCAACCGTTATTTACTACATCAAATAACACATTACAGAGTCATATTACTGAACTTTGTGGCGGTGAAAATATCTTCGCTAACAGCTCGGTAGCATGGCCTCAAGTAAGTCGTGAGCAAGTACTTACAAAGCAACCTGATTTGATCATATTCAGTGGTAAAGCAGATCAAGTACCTACAGTAAAAGCATTTTGGCAACCTCAACTTACTGTACCCGTTATTGCTATTGATGAAAGCAGTTTTAGCCGACCTGCACCGCGTATTATTAATGCGGTACAGCAAATTTGCGAGGCAATAGCAACGAACAATTAGCAATATAACTAATTACCCAATAGTCACTAATACACAGCCCTTTAAACAACCAATTTCATTCTCAAAGGACAAAAAATCCGCACCTAAAATTTAGCGCATCGCAGAAGATCCATTTGAGTAGAGACAAAGATATCACCCACAGACAAGAGTTGTGAGCGAGTAAGCAGTGCAACAAGGCAGACAGCGAACAGTAAGCGGAGCATACATTAGTATGTGAACATTACGAGCACGGCTATAACGCCGTGGCACTACTGCACTGCCACGACGCAAAAGAAGGATCAGATACTGAAAGAAGAACCGCAACCACACGTACTCTTAGCATTAGGATTCGTCACAATAAAACGCGACCCTTCCAACCCCTCTGTATAATCCACACAGCCACCGACTAAATACTGCAAACTCATCGGATCAACCACTAATGCAACGCCTTGTTTTTCTATGGTCATATCACCTTCATTCATTGCATCATCAAAGGTAAAACCATACTGGAATCCGCTACAACCGCCACCTGTGATATAAACGCGTAAACGCAGATTTGGATTTTCTTCATCCGCAATCAAATCTTTTACTTTATTTGCAGCCGCGTCAGTAAATTGTAACGGCAGAGCCATATCATCACTCATTGTTCACTCCAGACTGGGTATTCCAGCAAAAAAACAGCCAGCAAAAATTTATATTTCTTGCTGATATAATATGGTGATTATCTAATACCTGCTCATAACCTTCAAGTTTGTTGTGGACAAAATACACTTTTTGCTACCTATCACTTTTTACGATAAACCACTTACTTACAATAACAGTGATAAATCAAAATGTTGTTGTCGTGTATTTGGCTTCATCTGCGTGGTGCTTTAGAATACGCCTTAATCTTACGCTCACCCATCATTAGGAGTCTGACATGAGCAAGTCTGAAACGCTTTATAATCTCGCACAACAAGTGATCCCCGGCGGTGTCAACTCACCTGTTAGAGCATTTAACGGTGTAGGTGGAACCCCTCTTTTTATTGAACGTGCTAATGGTGCGTATATTTATGATGCTGATGGACGTGCTTATCTTGACTATGTCGGCTCATGGGGACCTATGGTTTTAGGCCACAACCACCCTTCCATTCGTCATGCAGTCACTGACGCGGTACAAAAAGGCCTCAGTTTTGGCGCACCAACGGCGGCTGAAGTTGAAATGGCAAACTTAGTCACTGAACTTGTACCTTCAATGGACATGGTTCGCATGGTGAACTCAGGTACAGAAGCAACAATGAGCGCGATCCGCCTTGCCCGTGGTTATACTGGTCGTGACAAAATCATTAAATTCGAAGGTTGCTACCACGGCCATGCCGATTGCCTATTAGTAAAAGCGGGCTCTGGTGCATTGACTATGGGGCAACCCAACTCACCAGGTGTACCGGCTGATTTTGTCAAACACACCTTAACCTGTACTTACAATGATTTAAATTCTGTACGCCAAGCATTTGAAAACTACCCTGAAGAAGTCGCTTGTATCATTGTTGAACCTGTTGCGGGTAATATGAACTGCGTACCACCAAAAGCAGACTTCCTGCCGGGCTTGCGTGCATTATGCGATGAATTTGGTGCACTACTGATTATTGATGAAGTTATGACAGGCTTTCGCGTGGCATTAGGGGGCGCACAAGCTTATTACGACGTTGATCCTGACTTAACATGCTTAGGTAAAATCATCGGTGGCGGTATGCCAGTGGGTGCATTTGGTGGACATATGGAAGTGATGTCTAAACTTGCGCCAATTGGCCCTGTTTATCAAGCAGGGACTTTATCAGGTAACCCAATTGCAATGGCTGCAGGTCTAGCATGTTTACATGAAGTATCACAACCAGGTGTTCATCAAACATTAGATGAACTAACAACAATGCTGGCGGATGGCTTACTTGAAAAAGCACAACAAGCGGGTATCCCAATGGTTATCAACCATGTTGGCGGTATGTTTGGTCTGTTCTTTACGGATGCAAAAGAAGTCACTTGCTATCAAGATGTGATGAACTGCGATGTTGAACGCTTTAAACAATTCTTCCATTTAATGCTAGAAAAACGCATCTACCTTGCACCTTCAGCATTTGAAGCCGGCTTTATGTCTATTGCTCATACCAAAGAGGATATTCAGCGCACTATTGATGCTGCGGAATATGCTTTTGCTCAAATGAAGGGTTAATACCCCATTATTTTTTTAATAAAAATAATATGTAAATAAACAAAAAAACGGCACCTTATGTGCCGTTTTTATTTTATCTAACCACCTGATCACTTACTCAGAAAACAGATCTTGTAACCATTTTGGTGCACCACTTTCATCGGTATCTTCCTGAAGGGGGGTGCATAATCCATCGGGGTTTGCTGTCCACACAGGTAGAGTACGAACACCACCGCCATAACACGCAAAGTTGCCCTGAGCATCAACAGACATTTCAGCAATATCTTCTGGCACAGATGGCGTTAATTTCAGCGGAGCCTGATTCTCTAAATAGTTACGATACAGCAACAACGCCCCTGTTGAACCTGTCAAGTTTGTTGGACCATTATTATCACGTCCCATCCATGCAATGGTGACTTCTTTACCATCAATTCCCGCAAACCAGCTATCACGTAAATCGTTAGTTGTACCTGTTTTACCTGCAAGGTTGTAATTACCATATTTTGGTTTTAATACACGCCATGCTGTCCCTGAATTAACCACTTGTTGCATACCAAACAACGTCATATAAGCAGCTTGAGGCGAAACCGTCGTTTCAGCTTGAGGATAACTTTGGTAAAGCACGGTACCATCTTGAGTTATAACCGAACGCAATGACGATATTTTGGCTCTGTTACCTAAACTACCAATCGTTTGGAATGTTTGAGCGACTTCCATTGGTGTTAAGTTTAACGCCCCAAGAAGCATCGCTGGGACTTTTTCCAGATTTTCCGCTGGTGCGCCCAAATTAATCCATGTTTTGATCACTTGGTCTAATCCCACCTCTAAACCAAGATTCACAGTAGGTATATTGCGCGATGTTGCTAACGCATCCACCAGCATTAACTTACCTTTATAACCACGATCGTAGTTACGCGGTTGCCAAGGCTTACCCCCGGGAATAGGCACAGAAATAGGTTCATCCGCAAGCCAGGTATTTAAGCGAAAACGTTCTGGTTCACTTAATGCCGTTAAGTAGGTAGCTGGTTTTGCTAAAGAACCAATTGAACGACGGGCTGATAATGCACGGTTAAAGCCCGCATATTGTGGTTGAGAGCCTCCCACTAAGGCTCTAACTTCACCACTTAAGCGATCCACAACAACCATCGCTCCTTCAAGATCGTCAATTTTACGAACTTTACGTATATCCGCGACACCCACTTCAACCGCTTTTTCAGCTGCATCTTGCGAAACTGGATCTAATGTAGTGAAAATTTTCGTACCTGATAAATCTTTTACTTTATCGCCTAAAATTGTTTGTAATTCTTGGCGAACCAATTGCATAAATGCAGGTTGAGGCGTTAACGCTTCACTGCGAGGCTTTACACCTAAAGGACGTGCACTTAATACGTTATAAAGTTCTTGATCGATTATCTCTTGGGTTTGCAGTAGTTTTAATACCACATTACGGCGCTCTAATGCTGCCTTTGGATTACGCCATGGATTATAAGCAGATGCACCTTTTACCATACCCACTAAAAGTGCTTGCTGATCAAGACTTAATTCATCAACGGGGCGACCAAAATAGTAGAGGCTAGCTAAAGGAAAACCTCGAATTTGTTCATCACCACTTTGCCCTAAAAAGACTTCATTAAGATACAGTTCTAGAATGCGATCTTTGCTATAACTCGCATCCATAATAATGGCCATATAGGCTTCATTTAGCTTTCTTTTTAACGTTCTTTCGTTAGTCAAAAACAGGTTTTTCACTAACTGTTGCGTTAAAGTACTACCACCTTGAACCGCTTTACCTGCAGTAAAGTTCGCTAATACTGCACGGCCAATAGAATAAAAACTAATACCGTCATGCTCATAGAAACGACGATCTTCTGTTGCAATTAATGTATCCACTAATAATTGTGGAAATTTATCTCTTGCCAAGAATAAACGTTGTTCACCATTGGCAGATTGCATCATAGTAATTAATTTAGGATCAAGACGGAAAAAACCAAACTGACGCTGATTTCCCATATTTGTGATGCTAACAAGAGAATTTTGCTCAAAGGTCAACTTAGCCAAAATTTGCTCTTCACGCCCATCAGGAAAATCAAAAGGTCGGCGCAACATCTCAATCGTGTTGCCTCTTACCACAAATTCGCCGGGACGTGTGATTTTGTTGACATTACGATATTGCATGCCTTCAAGTAAGCTCACCATCTCTTTTTGGCTATAATTCATGCCTGGCTCTAAGTTGACGGTGCGTCCGTAAACAGCAGCAGGCAATTCCCAAACATTGCCATCAAGGCGCTCTTTGATTTGAGAATGTAAATAAACACCATAAATGCCCATTAAAACCGCAACGACAACCGCAATTTTAACAAATAACCAAAACCAAAAACGACCTCTTTTGGCTTGCTTTGCTGGTCTTTTCTTTCTACTCATGAACTGTATCTCTCATTAAAACCCCTTTATCACGGGATAAAGAAGCCTAACATTGTCGCTATTTTTCTGTGTGATCACACAAGAAAGCTCTCAAATATAAATAACACTAGGGTAAAACTTACATTTATTTATTGGCTATATTTTTTTACTCGCCGTGTAGGTGCAGTATTCGCGGGTGAATCAGGCCACAAATGTTTTGGATAACGCCCTTTCATCTCTTTTTGCACCTCTTTATAACTTCCAACCCAAAACGTTGCTAAGTCTTGTGTTTTTTGAATAGGTCGATGAGCTGGTGATAATAACTCCATTACAACGGGTAATTGACCATTTGCTACAATAGGGCTTTGTTTCTCACCATAAACTTCTTGGATGCGGATCGCGATAACCGGTGGTAACTCTAAATCATATTGGATCGCCACTTTTGTACCTGTTGGCGCTAAATAATGCGTTGGAAATAAACTTTGTAGCAACTGATTTTCATGCCACGTTAATTGGTTTTTAATAATTGTATTAATATCAATTTGTTGTAATGCTTTTAATGTCTGAATTTCGCCCAATTCGGGCAATAACCATGTTTCTAAAGTTTCAAGTAATGCAGATCCATCTAAATCGGGTAATAAGGCTTCTGGGCACCATTTTTTCGCTAAAGAAAGCCGTATAAAAAACTGTTGAGTCTCTTCGCTAAGGGCTAATACATTTAAGCCGTTATCTCTCAACCAGTTCAATAATGCTTGTTGCATTTGTTGTTTATTAGGTTTGTCTAATTGACGCTGACTTAAGGTTAATCGCCCTAATTGACGTTGTTGCCAAGTGATTAATGTACCGCGTTTTTCATCCCATTCAACCGTGGTATTCTCTTCAATAAGTTCAGAAAAAGTCGTTGATATCTCATCAATATCAATAGGCAGCGCTAATAAGATACGCACATCAGCATAATGTGTACTTTGAAGCAACAACGGCGCTAAAATCCAAGGTGCACCACTTATTGATTGAGTGTCGTCCATCATTGCACCCTGCCCATTAGCTAAACGAAAACGACCTTGATTATCACGATTTTTAGCAATTCTATCAGGAAACCCGACAGCTAATAATGAACCCAACAATTCCGGACAAAAAGTCCCTTTTCGATGTTGAGAAAGTTGCTTTTCACGCCGTGCCCAGAAAGTATTTTTTTGTTGAGTAATCCACTCTAGATTAATTTCTTGTCCTCGTGGTGGCTCTTCAAGGATTGCACATAAGCGAGAAGCCGTAGCAAGATGATTGTCACTTTGTTCGCTAGCATAATCTAATATTGCCGCGAGTCGAGGATCTATTCCCCATTGCGCCATACGCAAGCCACGCGGTGTTAACCCATCTTGTTTATCAATAGCGCCTAAACGATATAATAAATCTTTAGCTGCATTCAATGCTTGTGGCGAGGGTGTATCTAGCCAATTCAACTGATTAATATCGCGACATCCCCATTGCAATACGGAAAGCCATAATGAGGATAAATCGCTACTTAAAATTTCTGGTACTTGATGAGAGGCAATTCTTTGTGATTGTTCTTGGCTCATTAAATGCCAGCAAATTCCAGCCTCAAGGCGACCCGCACGTCCTGCCCTTTGAATTTGTGATGATTGGCTAATTCGCTGGCGTAACAAGCTGGTGACACCGCTTTTTAAATCAAACTGAGCGCGTTTCTCAATCGCACTATCCAATACAAGGCGGATGCCTTCAATTGTTAAGCTGGTTTCTGCGATATTGGTCGCAAGTACCACTTTTCGATAGCCTATTTCTGTAGGTTCAATCGCTTTTTGTTGCTCCGCTAATGACAACGCCCCATACAGTGGAAACAACAACACATGTTTATCCACTTTATCTTTTAGTATTTCAGTAACGCGCATAATCTCTGCACTACCTGGCAAGAATATCAACATGGAGCCCGCTTCTTGCGCCAGTAATCGCAAAGCCATGGTGGCAATTTCTTGCTCAAAAGGTTGATGCGTATTAATAGGAGAATATACTCTTTCGACCGGGTAACTGCGCCCTTGAGCGCTGATCATGGGCGCCTCAGGTAATAATGCCGTGAGTTTTTGATTGTCTAAGGTTGCTGACATAATCAAAACACGCAAATCATCGCGTAATCCCATTTGGACATCGAGTAATAGAGCCAGAGCTAAATCAGCCTGTAAACTGCGTTCATGAAATTCATCTAACATCACAAGGCTTACACCAGTCAGTTCTGGATCTTGCTGTAACATGCGGTTTAATACACCTTCTGTTACCACTTCAAGTCGAGTGTGCTGACTCACTTTGCTTTCTGCTTTCATACGATAACCTATCGTATGACCCACTTCTTCATTAAGCTGACTTGCTAAACGATACGCAATGCTTTTAGTGGCTATTCGTCTTGGCTCTAATAAAATAATTTTGCCGTCGAAAAGGTTTTGCTGAAGTAAATAGAGGGGAAGCGCTGTTGATTTACCTGCACCTGTTGGCGCATGAAGTAAGACTTGTGGGGATTGTTTTAACGCAGTAACGATATTTTCCGTTACTTCAAAAATTGGCAATAAATGCACACAGGCTCCATGACTCATTAACTTTCTCGGCTTGGCATTGTAGCATTAGCGCTTTATTAAAGATCGTATTTTCATCGGAGTTGTCATGAAATTTGAGCAACCACTACAATCTGCCACTTTACTAAAACGGTATAAGCGTTTTTTAGCAGACGTTGTTACCCCTGATGGGGAAGAATTCACGCTTCATTGCGCCAACACTGGGGCAATGACAGGATGTGCGACTCCCGGTGATACTGTTTGGTATTCCACCTCTTCAAATGCAAAAAGAAAATATCCCCACAGTTGGGAACTTACACAAACTCAAACTGATGATTGGATTTGTGTAAATACATTAAGAGCGAACGATATTGTTGCGGATGCCATTGAAGCGGGTGATATTCCAGAATTATCTGAATATAAAGAGATAAAACGAGAAGTCAAATACGGGAATGAGAATAGCCGTATTGACATTTTACTTAAATCAAATCATAAAGTTGACTGCTATATTGAAGTGAAATCAGTCACATTGTTAGATAACGGGATGGGTTATTTTCCTGATGCCAAAACACAACGTGGTCAGAAACATCTTCGAGAGTTGACGGCTATCGCAAAATTGGGTTTAAGGGCTGTCTTATTCTACGCAGTTCCCCATACTGGCATTACGGAAGTGACTGTTGCTAAAGAGATTGACCCTGACTATGCTTCATTGCTAAAAGAAGCACATGACGCAGGGGTTGAAATCTTGTGTTATCGCATCAATATTAGTGAATACAATTTAACAATTGGACAGCAATTACCTTTTATTTCAAATGGTTAATTGATTTTCATGGTTTTAGTTAAGCATTTTTTAACTAAAAAGGGACATTTACTTGCGTGCCTTCACACCATGAGAAAACTTATTAAAGGAATAATTGCTATCCTCGCGGGCATCTGCTATTTATAGCGCCCTATTTTTTCCCCTTCCTGTTTTGAAGGTGGGGATTATTCAGAAATGCGTATGTAGGAGAAGCATTATGCAAGAAGGGCAAAAGCGTAAAACATCGTCCATGAGCATTCTCGCTATTGCTGGCGTTGAGCCATATCAGGAAAAAGCGGGCGAAGAGTACATGAACGAAGCCCAATTAGCGCATTTTAAGCTAATACTTGAATCTTGGCGCAATCAGCTCAGGGATGAAGTCAACCGCACCGTTACTCATATGCAAGATGAGGCGGCAAACTTCCCCGATCCCGTTGACCGTGCTGCACAAGAAGAAGAATTCAGCCTTGAGCTGCGTAACCGTGATCGTGAACGTAAACTCATTAAGAAAATCGAGAAAACACTGAAAAAAGTTGAAGATGATGACTTCGGCTTCTGTGAATCTTGTGGCGTTGAAATCGGCATCCGCCGTTTAGAGGCTCGCCCTACCGCCGATTTATGTATCGACTGTAAAACATTAGCTGAAATCCGTGAAAAGCAGATGGCTGGCTAATTGATGGGCCAACGCCTCAACCTAATACGTTGAGGCGTTTATCTGAATCTTTCGATGCACGAGATTACAGACTATATTGGGCGCTTTGCGCCATCGCCAACGGGTCAACTTCATTTTGGCTCATTGGTTACTGCACTTGGTAGTTACCTTCAAGCTCGCGCACACCACGGGCGTTGGCTTCTTCGCATCGATGATATCGATCCTTCTAGAGAACCTCCTGGCACGGCATCCTTAATTATTCGCACATTAGAGCGTTATGGATTGTTTTGGGATGGTAATATTCTTTATCAATCACAACGCCATGATGCTTATCATGAAGTACTGTCCGCACTTTGGCGAGAAGGCGTCTGCTATCACTGCCGATGTAGCCGTCATCGTTTACATGATTTGGGTGGTGTGTATGATAATCACTGTCGTCACTACGCACCGTTAGCAAATAGCGAGACACCTTTTGATAAAAACAGTGCATGGCGGCTGATCCAGCAGCACCCTGTTTATCATTTTGAAGACACTATTCAAGGTACGTATTATTCTAAAAGTACATCTATCGTACTAGAAGATATGATTATTCACAGAAAAAATAACTTATTTGCGTATAATCTAGTAACGGTGATTGATGACAGTTATCAAGGTGTGACCGAAGTGGTAAGAGGCGCTGATTTACTTGATCCCACATTGCGACAAATCAGTTTACATAAACAACTGAAGTTACCTATTCCGCGTTATGCACATTTGCCTTTAGCAATAAATCATGACGGTAATAAATTATCGAAGCAAAATCATGCACATGCATTGCCGGATTCTGATCCAAGACCCGTCATTATCGATGCTTTACAATTTCTTAATCAGCCGATTATCGCTGGCTGGCAGGATTATTCGTTAGCATCATTATTAGAGATTGCGATTGCGCAGTGGTCACCTTCTGAGATTTTAAAACAAAATCATCAGCAACAAGGATACGAATAAACCACACAAAGCATTCTCAAAAAATGTTCAGTAGGCTATGATTAGCCGCTTAATTTTTTTAATTATTAGAATTTATTATTCGAGGTGTCACATTTTTAATCGAGTAGCACATTTCTGCCGTAATCTGCTAGGGCGACAAACAACGTCATCAGACACACAACCGGTAGCAAGTGAAAGGCCAGTCACAACTGCATCTGACCGACCAATACAAGAAACACAGAAACCTGTGCGTCGGCGTCCTGCTATATCCGCAGACCGTCCCCGTAAGAAAAAGAGTAATAAAGAAAAGGCGAACGGGAGTGATTTGCCAATGACAGTGATCCCAAGAGATCAACACCCAATTTCACGTAAAGACATCAGTGACAATGCATTAAAAGTGCTTTATCGCCTAAATAACTCTGGTTTTCAGGCTTATTTAGTCGGTGGTGGTGTCCGTGACTTATTACTGGGAAAAAAACCAAAAGATTTTGATATCGCCACAAATGCAACCCCTGAAGATGTACGTCGATTATTCCGCAACAGTCGTTTAGTCGGTCGTCGTTTTCGTCTTGCACATATCATGTTTGGCCCTGAAGTGATTGAAGTTGCTACTTTCCGAGGTTCTCATGAAGATCATGAAATTTCAGATAACAACCAATCACAGCAAGCACAAAGCGGTATGTTACTTCGCGACAATATTTTTGGCTCCATTGAAGAAGATGCCATCCGTCGTGACTTTACATTAAACAGCCTCTATTACGGTGTTGATGATTTTGCTGTGCGTGATTACGTAGGTGGTTTAGCTGATCTTAAAGCGGGCATTATTCGTTTGATTGGCGATCCTGAAACACGTTATCGCGAAGATCCCGTTAGAATGTTAAGAGCCATTCGCTTTGCCAGTAAGCTTGATATGCAAATTGCGCCTGAAACCGCAGAGCCGATTAGCAGACTTGCGCCATTATTACGTAATATTCCATCAGCTCGTCTCTTTGAAGAGTCACTGAAATTATTACAAACAGGGCAAGGCTATAAAACATACAAACTCATGTGTCGCCATCAGTTGCTTGAACCACTGTTCCCGCTAGTAGCATCAAAAATGACAGAGCAACATGATACACCGATGGAGAGAATACTGGATCAAGTTCTCAAAAATACAGACTATCGTATTAATAAAGATATGCGTGTTAATCCGGCATTCTTATTTGCAACAATGTTGTGGTATCCATTAATCGAACATGCAGAGAAATTAGTCCAAGAAAGTGGTCTTTCTTACTATGATTCTTTCGCTATGGCGATGAATGATATTTTAGATGAACAATGCCGTACGATTGCCATTCCAAAACGTATTACAACCATGATGCGTGATATCTGGCAATTACAGCAACGTTTACCTAAACGCCAAGGTCGTCGTGCAAATAAACTACTTGAGCACCCTAAATTCCGTGCAGCATTCGACTTACTGGAATTACGTGCCAACGTACAACGTAATCCGGAACTTGAAGCGTTAGCTAGTTGGTGGGCTGATTTCCAAGCCTCTAACAATACACAACAACGCTCAATGGTCTCGGAATTAGGTCAAGCACCGGTTCGTAGACGCCCTCGCCCACGTAAGCGTCCTCGCCATCCAAGTGCAAAACCAGCATCAAGACAAGAGAACAATAATGAGTAAACAGACAAAACGTGTTTATATCATTTTAGGTAGCAATTTGAATTCACCTGAAGAACAGGTAAATTCAGCAATTAAAGCAATCAGTGAAATCCCACAAACCACACTGATTGCTCAATCTTCCTGGTATCGTACTCGCCCAATGGGGCCACAAGATCAACCAGACTTTCTTAATGTTGCCGTTGCCATTGATACAGCTTTAACGCCAGAAGTCTTACTTGATAACACTCAAGCGATTGAATTGGCACAAGGTCGCGTCAGAAAAGAAGGTAACCGTTGGGGCCCTAGAACGCTTGATCTCGATATCATGTTATTTGGTGATGAGGTGATCCAAACTGAGCGTTTAACGGTGCCTCATTACGGACTAAAAGTCCGTGAATTTATGCTCTATCCATTAGCCGAATTAGCACCAGATCTTCGCTTTCCTGATGGTGAATTATTAGCAGATAGATTAGCGTTAGTGCCTGAAAATGGCATGGAAAAGTGGTGATCCCACGCAAATCCTCAACTAAAGCTAAAGGTTGATACTGTAAAAAATAAACATGGTATCAACCTCTATCTCACTGCTACACATTCACTATATATTACAACCCCACCTTTATGATCTCCTCGCCATTTGAGTAATTGTCGCTTTACTTAAATTACTAACTAATTGATATATAAAATCTTATCTTATTAATTATTATTTTTTATTACTCATTTAATTACTTTTTCTTCGTTTTTAGCCCTTAAATGCTACAATCGAAAGCGGCTTTATATTGATGATTTAAAATTTCCTTAATAAACAAATGATTATGTGAAGCATTTTATTTTATCTGCACACAAAAAACCAACAATGATGGAGTTTGTTATAATGAAACCCACAACGCTTTCAACACTAAATCGCTATAAGCAAGAAAAGAAAAAATTCGCTACGATCACCGCCTATGATGCAAGTTTTGCTCGCCTTTTTGCACAAGAAGGTATTCAAGCCATGCTTATTGGTGATTCATTGGGAATGACACTACAAGGCCATAGCAGTACATTACCGGTTACGGTTGAACAAATCGCTTATCACACACGTTGTGTTAGAGCTGGTGCGCCAAACGCTTTTTTAATCGCTGATATGCCATTTATGTCTTATTCAACCCCTGAGCAAGCTTGCCTTACTGCTGGAGTTTTGATGCAAGCAGGTGCGAATATGGTAAAAATCGAAGGGGGAAATTGGCTAATTCCTACTGTTAATATGTTGACAGAACGTGCAGTTCCCGTCTGTGTTCACCTAGGATTAACCCCTCAATCTGTTAATGTATTTGGTGGCTATAAAGTTCAGGGAAGAGAAAGCGATGTGGCAGAGCAATTAAAGCAAGATGCTATCGCGCTTGAAAAAGCAGGTGCGCAACTGACTGTATTAGAATGTGTTCCGGTAGCTCTAGCAAAAGCGATTACAGACGCGCTGACGATGCCAGTTATTGGTATAGGTGCAGGAAATGTTACTGATGGACAAATTCTTGTTATGCATGATTTATTAGGTCTGACACCTCAAGCACCTAAATTCTCAAAAGATTTTTTACAAGAAGCAGGTTCATTAAAAGGTGCTGTTAGCCTTTATGTCCAGCAAGTAGAACAAGGCCTGTTTCCACAAGAACAACATTCATTTAACTGATTTATCATCTCAATTTATAAATATCGTTTAAGGAGTCACGCCGTGCTAATTATTGAAACTACGCTTATCTTACGCAGAGAAATCAAGCGATTAAAGCAAGAAGGTAAACGCATTGCATTGGTTCCAACAATGGGTAATCTTCATGAAGGCCACCTGAAATTAATTGAAGAAGCCCGTCTTCATGCAGATGTGGTTATCACATCTATTTTTGTTAACCCACTTCAATTTGATAGAGAAGCTGATTTAGCCAATTATCCTCGTACCTTACAAGAAGATTGCGAATTACTCCGTGATAAAAATGTCGATATTATTTTCGCTCCTTCAGCGAAAGAGATGTATCCACATGGCATGGAAAACCAAACAACAGTTGATGTACCTGTACTATCTACTGTATTGGAAGGTGCAAGCCGTCCAGGGCATTTTCGTGGTGTCACAACAGTTGTTAGTAAGCTCTTTAATCTTGTACAACCCGATGTTGCTATGTTTGGTGAAAAAGATTTCCAACAACTGCAAATTATCAAGAAGATGGTAAGTGATTTATGTATGGATATCAGCATCGTTCCTGTTGCTATCGTACGTGACAAAAATGGTTTAGCGCTAAGTTCACGTAATCGCCTATTATCTGACAAAGAAAAACAGCAAGCCCCAGCACTTTATCAAGCAATACAAGAAATCGCAGAGCAATTAAAGTCTGGAGATCGTGATGTTAATCAGTTACTACAAAATGCAAAAAACACCTTAGAGCAACAAGGTTTTCGTACAGATGAGTGTTTTATTTGTGATGCAGATACACTCACACCATTAAATGAAGAGAGCCGTCGAGCTGTTATTTTAATGGCAGCATGGCTGGGTAATACTCGTCTTATCGATAACCAGCAAGTTAATCTTGTCGATTAATTATTAGAATATAGGAAACACAACAATGCTACGCACTATGTTACAAGGCAAACTTCATCGCGTAAAAGTGACACAAGCCGATCTGCATTATGAAGGCTCTTGTGCGATTGATCAGGATTTTATGGATGCCGCTGGTATTCTGGAAAATGAAGCTATCGATATTTATAACGTTGATAATGGCGAACGTTTTTCAACTTACGCCATTTGTGCAGAAAGAGGTTCACGAATTATTTCTGTTAATGGTGCCGCCGCTCGTCGTGCCGCTGTTGGCGATCGCTTAATTATTTGCTCTTATGTACAAATTCCTGATAGCGATGCGCGTAGCCATAAGCCAAACATTGCATATTTTGAAGACAACAATGAAATGAAGCGCATTGCTAAAGCTGTGCCGGTTCAAGTTGCTTAATTAATAAAATATTACCCACTTCCCATAGGCAGAGGTTCCCTGCTTATGGGAAACAAGAACAATAAACAACCTATTGTTATTATCTGCTTGTCACGATTCACCTTAATAAAAACGAGATATAAGATTCAAAACCGGGTTTCTTCTCCATTTTTCCTCGCTTATCTTCCTGTAGCTTGTTATAAATCAGATAAGTATTATCTGACTACTCTCTGACTAATAAAAAATTATGATAAAAGTTGCTTTAGTAGATGATCACATTGTTGTGCGCTCTGGTTTTGCACAACTCCTCATGCTAGAACCCGATATTCACATTGTGGGTGAGTATTCTAATGGGCAAGAAGCATGGCCTTATTTAGCGCATGATGATATTGATGTTGCCGTCATGGATCTCTCTATGCCGGGAGAAAGTGGTTTACAACTGCAGAGCCGTTTAAAACAAAAACGCCCTGATTTTCGCACGATCATTTTAAGTATTTACGATACCCCAGCCTTTGTTCAAAGCGCACTTGATTCAGGTGCTCGTGGTTATTTAACAAAGCGTTGTGGCCCCGAAGAATTAGTTCAAGCCGTACGCGCTGTACATCAAGGTGGCTGTTATCTTTGCTCTGATGCCATGAAAGCATTACGACATACCCCTGAGAAAGAAGATGCTTTACATACATTAACGCCCCGTGAAAGAGAAATTTTCAACCTTTTAGTCCAAGGCGTTAATGTCAAAACAATTGCTGTACAACTTAATCTTAGCCATAAAACTGTACACGTTCATCGTGCTAATGTACTTGGTAAATTAGGCTGTGAAACAACTATCGATTTAGTTCATTTCGCCTTAAAAAATCAGTTGATCACAGGATCGCTGTGATATGAAAAGAGGACTGCGCTTTCTCCTTCAATCCCTCTTTTTATTACTCACCTACTCTCTACTTTGGCTATCACTTTGGGTGATTGGCTTCTATTTAAGTAAAAATGGGCAACAGGCAGCCCTTTTCTTACCTCAAGGCCTGCGATTAGCCTTGATTATTTTACTTTGGCGGCGATTTTGGCTACCGATGTTATTTGCTGAATGGGGGCTTTATTACTGGCTAACGCAAGAGCAGTTAATTACCCATGCAATTATTTATCTTTCTCCATTATTGAGCTTAATTGTCGCCTTAGAAGTTCAACGTATTTGGTGGCGGTATCCACTTTACTGGCAACGCTTAACCCTATTAATTGGTGCTGTTGGCTTTAATAGTTTGTTACAAGCCTTTATTCTTGGCTTTTTTATTAATACCACTAGCGGAATTTTTCTGACCTCTGTCACTGGTGGCATATTACTCGCACCTTTTGTTTTCTTACTTTATGAATATCTTCGTGAATTACAAAGTCGAGCGTTAATCTCTGATGGAACGCCTGATCCTCCATTAAGAACGTCATTATTGATGTGGGGATTTCTATTTTGCCTTATTGGATTAAGCGCTCAATTTTTCTTAACACCAGAAATAGAACGCTTATTAGTTATTCTCGTTTTTATTCCTAACGTCTTTATGGCCTACCGTTACGGATGGCAAGGTGGCGTATTATCGGCATTACTCGGAAGCTTAATTATTACCTTCGCTCGCCAAGTGAATGGTGCATTTAATGACTTACGTGAATTAGAAATGTTCTTAACCACTCAAGCCATTATTGGTATTGGTTTAGGGATAGCAATAAGCCGTCAACAGCAATTAGCCCATAACTTACGTCATTATCGATTACGTTTAGAGCAAGAACTTCAAGCAAGACGTGAATTAATGGAGCAACTGGTTCACACCGAAGAAGATGTGAAAAAAGCGATTGCCCGCGAATTACATGATGAAATTGGACAAAACATTACCGCAATCCAAATTCAATCGATGCTAATGAAGAAAACGGCCAATAACGATAAAACGCGACAAACCGGTGAACAAATAGAACGTTTGGCATTGCAAATTCATCAATCTACACGCCAACTTCTACGACAATTGCGGCCACCAGTTTTAGAAGAAATGTCGCTTGAAAAAGCCCTTCACCATTTAATTAATGAATTTGCCTTCAATGACAATGGTATCACCTGTAATTTTAATTATTCATTAGATAAAGAGCCTGAAAACGAAACCATTATTTTTACTCTCTACCGTTTGGTACAAGAGTTATTAAATAATATTAGTAAACATGCCAACGCAACCTATATTGAAGTCTCATTAACCCAAAACAAAAACCGCCTACGGCTGATCATTAGTGATAATGGTATTGGTATGCTACCCACATCATTATCAGCACAGCAAAGTAGCGGTTTTGGATTGCGTGGCATTGAAGAACGTATTCGTGCTTTAGGTGGAGAATGGGAAGTGATAAATCATCACGGTACGAAAATAATTGTTAACTTACCCACAAATTCAAAAGAAAACAGTGAAAACTAAGAATAAGTCTTAGTCATCTACAACCTTATCTCATTCTTTTTCGCGACATTTTTTTTACATTTGCAACATCAAAGAGGATGTTATGTCAGGTAAAAATTCGGCATCAATAAATAAGACCTATAACTTTTGGCGCAAAAACTTAATGCTGTCGATGATTATCGGTTATGCCACCTTCTACCTCACACGTAAAAGCGTCAACTTTGTTATGCCCGTTATGCAGATTGAATTGAATTTAGATAAAGGAGATATCGGTTGGATAGCCAGCCTTTTTTATCTTACTTACGGTTTATCTAAATTTGTTTCCGGTATTTTCCATGACAAATGGGGATATCGTTGGTTTATGGGTGTGGGATTAGTGATGACAGGCGTCATGAATATTATTTTTGCCTATTGTCTTTCGTTTCCTGCACTGCTTTTGGTCTGGGCACTAAATGGTTTCTTTCAAGGATTTGGCTGGCCCCCTTGTGCAAGATTGTTAACACACTGGTATTCACGTAATGAGCGAGGATCCTGGTGGGGATTATGGAATATCTCAATCAATCTTGGTGGGATGAGCCTTCCCATCTTAACGGCGTGGCTAGCTACGCATTATAGTTGGCAAGTAGCACTGCTTGTACCCGGTATTATCGGCATTATTATCGGGTTATGGCTATGTATGCGGTTAAAAGGCACACCTGTAGAAGAAGGATTGCCTACCGTTGGTGTATGGCGACGCGATGTTTTTGAATTACGTCAAGAGCAAGCCTCTCCACCCAAACCGATGCTGACTATTTTGAAAGAGAGTATTTTATTTAACCGAATGATTTGGTTGCTAGGATTTTCTTATATTTTGGTTTATCTCATACGTATGGCGATAAACGATTGGGGAAATATCTGGTTATCAGAAACACATGGCGCCAACTTATTGAGTGCTAATGCCATCCTCTCTTTATTTGAAGTGGGTGGTTTATTAGGTGCGTTATGTTCAGGCTGGGGCTCGGATCTCTTATTCCGAGGCCAACGAGCACCAATGATATTGCTGTTTTCACTCGGACTTTTTACCGCAGTAGCAGCACTTTGGTTAATTCCAATTCATCATTATGCTCTGCTCGCAGCCTGTTTTTTTAGTATCGGTTTTTTCGTGTTCGGACCACAGATGTTAATCGGGCTTGCTGCAACAGAATATTGCCATAAAAACGCAGCAGGCACGGTAACAGGCTACTTGGGATTGTATGCCTACTTAGGGGCAGCAATGGCAGGTTGGCCATTAAGTCAGGTCATGGCGCATTATGGTTGGACTGGGATGTTTGCATTATTGACCAGTGCTGCGGCCTTAATGGGACTACTGCTAATGCCATTGTTGATTGCTGATGTTAGCAAACAAGAGCATTTAGTAGGCCCTCTTTCATTTTCCGATGACGACACATTTAAAAGGTTCTGAACATGAAATTGAAAACCCTCTCTACACTTATTGCTGCTGGTCTGGCACTTTCTGCTGTTAGCTTATCAACCCACGCTGCCGGTCGCTTAGTGGTTTACTGTAGTGCGACAAATGCAATGTGTGAAGCTGAAACAAAAGCCTTTGCCGAAAAGTATGATGTTAAAACAACCTTCGTTCGCAATGGCTCGGGAAGTACTTTAGCTAAAATTGAAGCTGAAAAGCGTAACCCACAAGCTGACGTTTGGTATGGTGGAACGATGGATCCTCATTCACAAGCGGGTGAAATGGATCTGTTAGAACCTTATGTTTCACCAAATCTTGATCAGATAATGGCACAGTTTCGTGATCCTGCTAAACGCAAAGGTAACTACTCTTCTGCGGTTTATGTCGGTATCTTAGGCTTCGGCGTTAATAAAGATCGCTTAAAAGAAAAAGGGATTGCTATTCCAACTTGTTGGAAAGATTTAATCAAACCTGAATATAAAGGTGAGATCCAAATCGCCGATCCACAAAGTTCAGGAACCGCTTATACCGCACTGGCAACCTTTGATCAGTTATGGGGTACTGAGCAAGCCTTTGATTATCTGAAAAAAATTAATACTAACATCTCTCAATACACCAAATCAGGTATTGCCCCAGCGCGAAACGCAGCCCGTGGTGAAGCGGCCATTGGTATTGGTTTCTTACATGACTACTCATTAGAAGTTGAAAATGGCGCACCACTTGAATTGATTTCACCTTGTGAAGGTACAGGCTATGAAATCGGTGGTGTCAGTATCATTAAAAATGCCCGTAATATGGATAATGCAAAATTATTCGTAGATTGGACACTCTCAAAAGAAGCGCAAGAAATTAGTTGGAAAGAAGGTAAATCTTACCAAATCCTGACTAATACCTCTGCAGAGTCTTCACCAATGGCACTGAAATTATCAGACTTAAAACTCATCAACTACGACATGGATAAATATGGCGATAGTGAAGTGCGTAAAGAGTTGATTAATAAGTGGGTAACCGAAGTAAAAATGGGTAAATAGCTCATTAACAGAGCGAGATAATTTCTCGCTCTCTTTTTCACATAATAATAAATACATTTACTCTCGGGGGATTTATGTCTCACACACTCGCTTTACCTGAAAAAAAGAGGCGGGATCCCATATTTTTATGGATCCTAATTGCTTGGATGGCTTTTGCGTTACTGCCGTCATGGAGCCTTGATTACGGTCTTTTAGATTCTACAGCAGATGAATTACTCACCTCTTATGGCTGGAGTAGCGTCAATATCAGTTGGCTCTGGTTTGTATTACCTAGTTTATTGCTCTTTCGACCATTAACCGCACCTAAGCGTGAAAATCGTTCTCGCCACTATTTTGATGCGGGTTTTGCCTTACTTTGTGCTTTTATTACGATAGTTAGTGCAACGCTTGAAGGACGAGGTTTAGGTTATTCAGCGATCATCCTCTTTATTTCTCTGGGAATGATCATGAAAACCGCCTTAACACGCCTAGAATGGCTTGGTGGTGATAGTTTTGTTATTGGCTCATTGATAGCCGTTGTTGCACTGATTGGTGCCTTTATTATCTTTCCTAGTATCGCTATTTTTATTCCGATGTTTAAAGATAGCGCAGGCAATTTCGCTCCATTTGAGTTTGTTGCTATCTTAAGCCAAGCTCATATTGTACAAGTAATGCTTAACTCCATAATGCTCTCTATTGCTGTGGGGATAGGTTGTACTTTCTTTGGTTTAATTCTAGCAATTTATACATCTCGTATTGCTGTGCGTTCAGCCATTATTGGTCGCGTATTTTCTATCTTACCTATCGTAACACCTCCTTTTGTTGTCGGTTTAGGGGTGACATTAATGATGGGGCGCTCTGGTTATGTGACTGAATTTCTCGCCACTTATGCAGGACTTGAAAATACCAACTGGTTATATGGCTTTACAGGAATTTGGTTAGCTCAAGTGCTCGCCTTTACTCCGATGTCGTTTATGATTTTAGATGGCGCCATTAAAACCATTCATCCTTCATTAGAAGAAGCCTCTTACACCTTAAGAGCCAACCGTTATCAAACCTTCTTTAACGTCTTTATGCCGTTACTTAAGCCCGCATTAGCCAATGCGTTTTTAATTGTTATTGTGCAATCTCTTGCTGACTTTAGTAACCCATTAGTCTTAGGGGGTAACTTTGACGTTATTGCAACACAAATTTATTTCTATATCACAGGCTCTCAACTGGATTATCAATCAGCCAGTACATTAGGTGCATCACTCTTAGTTTTCTCACTATTAGTATTCTGTGTGCAGTATATGTGGATTGGTAAACGCTCTTACGTCACCGTATCAGGTAAATCCTATCGTGGTGATGTTCAACCTCTACCATCGTCATTGATTGCATTTGTAACAACCGTTCTCGGCATTTGGATTGTCTTTAATATATTGTTATATGGCAGTATTTTCTACGGTAGCTTTACCGTTAACTGGGGTGTTGATTACACCTTAACCCTTGATAACTTTATCAAGTTATTTGGTCAAGGAATGAGTGATGGTGCATGGCCTTCATTGTTAGATACCTTGTTATATGCGGGTATCGCGGCACCTATTACAGCTATTCTTGGATTGTTAATTGCCTATATCGTCGTGCGCCAAGACTTTAAAGGTAAGAAAAGTATTGAATTCACAACAATGCTTTGTTTCGCCGTACCAGGAACCGTTGCTGGTGTCTCTTATATTCTTGCATTTAACGACTCACCATTCTATTTAACGGGCACTGCGGCGATTGTGATTATCTCTATGACAATGCGTAACGTGCCAGTAGGGATACGTGCAGGTATTGCAGGATTAGGACAAATTGATAAATCGCTTGATGAAGCCTCTTTAAGCTTAAGAGCAAATTCAATGAGAACGATTTTCTATGTACTATTACCGTTATTACGCCCAGCTATTTTGTCTGCACTGATTTATAGCTTTGTGCGTGCCATTACCACAGTCAGTGCCATCGTCTTCCTTGTTACACCAGATACACGTGTTGCAACCGCTTATATTTTAAACCGTGTTGAAGATGGTGAATACGGCGTCGCAATTGCCTACGGTTCGATTTTAATCGTCGTCATGTTGGCAATTATTTTCTTATTTGACTATTTGATTGGCGAAGCCCGTGTTTCACGCTCTAAAGCCAAAAATGCACAGTAATACGGAGTATAAACCATGACACAACAACATTTCGTTGAACTGAAAAATGTAATTAAGCGTTTTGGCACTAACACGGTCATTGAAGATCTCAGTCTGTCTATTCCACAAGGCAAAATGGTTTCATTATTAGGGCCTTCAGGTTGCGGTAAAACGACCGTTTTACGCTTAGTTGCCGGGTTAGAAAAACCGACAGAAGGTAAAATTTTTATTGATGGTGAAGATGTCACTGAACGCTCAATCCAACAACGCGATATCTGTATGGTGTTTCAGTCTTATGCCCTTTTCCCGCATATGTCATTAGGGGAAAACATTGGCTATGGCTTAAAAATGCTTGGGCGTCCTAAAGCAGAAATCAAGCAACGAGTGACTGAAGCTTTAGAGCTGGTGGATTTAGCGGGTTTTGAAGATCGTTTTGTTGACCAAATTTCAGGCGGTCAACAGCAACGGGTTGCATTAGCTCGTGCCTTAATTTTAAAACCTAAAGTACTGCTTTTTGATGAACCACTTAGTAACCTTGATGCTAATTTA
Source organism: Proteus vulgaris (assembly GCF_016239305.1). Taxonomy (GTDB): domain Bacteria; phylum Pseudomonadota; class Gammaproteobacteria; order Enterobacterales; family Enterobacteriaceae; genus Proteus; species Proteus vulgaris_C. Next base: position 146,685 of record NZ_JAEHOQ010000001.1, read on the forward strand.
CGTCGTAGCATGAGAGAAAAAATTCGTGAATTACAACAACAGTTTAATATCACTTCTCTTTACGTAACCCATGATCAAAGTGAAGCATTTGCGGTTTCGGACATGGTATTGGTGATGAATAAAGGCAAGATAATGCAATTAGGCTCACCACAAACCCTTTATCGCCAACCGGCTTCTGAATTTATGGCCAGCTTTATGGGAGATGCAAACTTATTCCCAGCCACATTAGGCTCAGATTATGTTGATATCTTCCAATATCGCCTACCAAAGCCAGATACATTTAATACCACTAAAACAGACGTTAGAGTTGGCGTTAGACCAGAAGCCATCACCTTATCTCAACAAGGCAATGCCTGCCAGCAATGTAAAATCGTGCATGTGGCTTATATGGGTCCTCAGTATGAGGTAACCGTCGAATGGCAAAATCAGACGTTGCTATTACAAGTCAATGCCACACAGCTTCAACCAAATGTAGGTGACAGCTACTATCTACAAATCCATCCTTATGGCATGTTTATTTTAGAATAAACAGAAACATTCTAACGGTATCAATGAGTGAGGCACCCTATGGGTGCCTCTTTTTTTATAATTATAATACTACGACATTTTCCCCTGGTGTGACATCCTGGTGTGAATGTTTGATGTAACACTTGGTTTAATCCATTGTTACTATATTATTGTTTTATATAATAATTATTGGATACTCGCACTACTCCCTTTTATTTTATATGGAACAATAAAGATAAACTTTATCGCCCCGGATCTACGCTCTATTTTCCTTGAGCGAGATATTTTTGCATTTCATCTGCTGGAACCATACCACCACCCGTCGCCCATACTAAATGCGTTGCATTTTGCATTTTTTGACTATCTAGTGATAAACCTTGCAGATAATCTTTAGCTTGAGTGACATGTACAGCTCCCGCCATTCCTGCTAATGCTGAAGGTTCTAACTTAATACCCTCTTCTTTATTTAACAGGCTTAGCAAATCATAAAGCTCTTGATCATCAATAGTGTAATAACCATCAATTAAGCGCTCCATTGCACGCCCCACGAAGCCTGATGCGCGACCGACAGCCAGACCATCAGCGGCAGTCACGTTGTCAATACCAATTTCTTGGACTGAAATACCTTCATGTAACTGGGTATAAACTCCCAATAACATACAAGGCGAATGTGTTGGCTCAGCAAATAAACAATGCACTGCATCACCAAACGCCAGTTTTAGCCCAAATGCAACACCACCAGGGCCACCACCAACACCACAAGGCAGATAAACAAACAGAGGATGTTCACTATCAACACGAACACCTTGTTCTTCAAATTGACGTTTCAAACGTAATCCGGCAACGGCATAACCCAAGAACAAGGTTTTTGAGTTTTCATCATCAATAAAGAAACAGTTCGGATCTTTTTCTGCTTCTTTACGACCTTCTTCTACTGCAATACTGTAATCTTGTTCATATTCAACAACATTAACGCCATGGGAGCGTAATTTGTCTTTTTTCCACTGGCGTGCATCAGCAGACATATGAACGCTTACACTAAAGCCTAATTTCGCACTCATGATCCCAATAGACATACCTAAGTTGCCTGTTGAACCAACCGCGATACTGTATTGGCTAAAAAATTCACGGAATTCATCAGAGAATAATTTTTCATAATTATCATCTGTGCTTAGTGCTCCCGCATTTATCGCCAATTTCTCAGCGTGCGTTAATACTTCATAAATTCCACCTCGCGCTTTAATTGAGCCTGAAATAGGTAAATGGCTATCCTTTTTCAAACGCAAATGACCGCTAATGGTTGTGTGATAACGCTTTTCAAGAGCAACTTTCATCTTAGGAATATCAACCAATTCTGATTCGATAATTCCTTGAGTAATCGCCGTTTCTGGAAATGCTTTAGCTAAATAAGGCGCAAAACGTTGTAACCGTGCTTGTGCATCAATTACATCATCTTGCGTTAAACCAACATATGGAAGTCCCTGGTCAGTGGTGGTCACTTTTGGGTTAAACCAAACCACTTCTTTTAAGTCCACTAAGTCACGAACTAGTGGAAAATTACTTATTAATTTATTTATATCTATATGGCTCATAGTCGTTCTCTTTTATATGACAAAAGAAAGCATAAATGTACCGCCTAATGCGACAAAGGAGGCAATAAAGGTCGCGACACTGTAAAAACGAAAAGTTTCACTTAAAGTTGCATTACAATACTGTTTCACTAACCAAAACAGTGAGTCTGTGACAATGGTACAACCAATAGCACCTGAACCAATCGCTAAGGTAATAATTTCAGGGCTAATGTCTGGGTATAAAGGCATTAATGGTGCAACAATTGCAGTAGCACCCATCATTGCAACCGTTGCAGAACCAACGGCAGCATGAAGGATAATGGCGACTAACCAAGCCAATAAAATAGGATGCATATCTAGATTAGAAAGAATTAACGCTAAAGACTCACTTAAACCACTGCCTTTTAGGATGCCATTAAAAGCACCACCAGCACCAATGATTAATAAAATATTGGCAATAGAGCTAAAACTATCTTCTGTTTTCTTCAATAAGATATTCATGCCCATATTACGGCGAATACCTAAAACATAATAAGCGACAAAAGCAGCAATAAACATCGCAGTAATTGGGTTACCAATAAACTGTAATGCAGTATAAAGCGAAGTACCTTTTGTCATATTTAATTCTGCGGCTGTTTTTATCAGCATCAGAACAATTGGCAATAATACCGTAAAGAGAGTGGCACCAAGTGAAGGTAAATCTTTTTCTTCACGAACTTCCATATCTGAAAATTCTTCAGGTACGGTTTTAAATGGCAAGCGCTCACCTAATACTTTTAAGAATAATGGGCCACCGACTAATGATGCAGCTAAACCAACAGCAAGTCCGGCAACAATCACTGTTCCCATATCTGCGCCCAATTCATTAGTAACAAACAGCGCGGCTGGATGAGGTGGAACAATGCAATGAACGGCCATTAATGCCGTACATAAAGGAATAGCTAATTTTAATAATGATGTATTTGTTTTTTTCGCAATAGAGAAAGCAAGTGGAATAAGTAATACCACACCCACTTCAACAAAAAGTGTAATACCACAAATAAGACCAACCAATACCATAATAACGTCTGGAGATAACCAACGACACTTTTGTAATGTAATACCGATGCGTTCTGCGGCACCTGATATTTCCATCATCTTACCAAGAATAGTACCTAAACCGATAATTGCAGCTAAGAATCCGAGTGTACCGCCAATACCATTTTCAATCGCATTCACCATTTCTAAAGGGTTCATCTTCATTGCAGTCCCTACAAAGAAGCTGGCCAACAGTAAGGCTAAAAACGGGTGAAACTTAAGTTTTATTATAGTAAAAACAATGAGCAAGATACTAATTATAAGAGTACCTAGTACCCATAATGTTGAATCCATATATCCATCCCAAATCTTTTATTTATTGTTAAACATATTGAATATTAATCATTCGGCACTTACAAATGATGAAAATTTACACTAAGATGAACCCAGTTAACTCAAATAAGTGATCTCAACCACAAATAATCACATTTTGATGAGTGATAGCATGGTATTTCATCTTAACATTACCTTGATTGTTAACTGACGTTACTATCAACAATAAAATGAGAATAAAAGAATGTTTGAATCTTCTAGCGTAATTTTAAGAAATAAACGATTATCCAGTTATCAATTAGCCAGACTTCACACTTTTGAAGCAACAGGTCGACACCTTTCATTTGCTTTAGCGGCAGAAGAGCTGTCATTAACTCCCAGTGCTATTAGCCATCGTATTAATACACTAGAAGAAGAGTTGAGTATTAAGCTATTTAACCGCTTTCATCGCCGAATTGAGCTAACAGAAGAAGGTGAACGTATTTATTGGGCACTTAAAAAAACATTAGAAGATATTAACCAAGAAATTTTAGATATCCATAACCAAGAAGTCTCTGGTGTACTTACCGTTTATTCACGCCCTTCCATTGCTCAATGTTGGTTAGTTCCTCGTATTTCAGATTTTACTGAACGTTACCCATCTATTGAATTAAATCTACTTACAGGAAATGATGACATTAATTTTCGAGGCTATGGTATTGATCTCGCAATCTATTTTGATGATAAACAACTGCAAAATCTTTATTGCGAAAACTTAATTTCAGAATCAATAATTCCTGTATGCAGTCCTGAATACGCTAAAAAACATGAGCTTATAAATAATATTCATCATCTTTCTAATTGCACATTGCTACATGATAGACAAGCATGGAGTAACAATTCTGATTTTGATGAATGGCGAGCTTGGAGTGAATATATGGGACTTTCGCTTTTCCCTAATCGCAGTAATATCTGTTTTGACCGCTCTGATCTTGCGGTGATTGCTGCCGTTAATCATTCTGGTGTAGCGATGGGAAGAAAGCGTTTAGTACAAAAACAACTGGCCAATAAAGAATTAATTATCCCTTTTGATCATAGTGAGCTTTTTTGTGCTCAGCGTTATTACCTTGTCACTCGAAATGAAAAAAATAATGCTAAAGTACAACTTTTCATTCAGTGGCTGAAAAAACAAATCAAGGAAAGTATGTAATTTTAAGGTAAACCCGATGAAAGAAATGACATTTTCAACACAACAGATAGTCGCTATTGCAGAATATGCAGGTTTAATCATCTTAAATAAAGGGCAACTCACTGAAAATAAACGTTATATCTTAGTTGACTTATTGGATGTGAAAACAGATGAAGGGCTTTATTATGGCGCTGCAGTGCTAGATTTTAGTGACGTTTATCGTAAAGCACGTATTTTAGAATTTGGCGACGAGGGCTATCAACGCGCTCAGGCTCGAGAAAAACAAATCCAAGACTATAAAAATAATCGAAAAGCCCAAGATCCAGAGACCTACCAGCCACCTGTTCATCGTTATAGTCACTACACAGATTTTCAAATAAACCTAACCGCTATCTATCGTCGTTATGGTTATGAAATCGAATTTGATACAGAAACCGAAAAAGTTTGGAGCTCTTTAGATCCTGATGGTGCGCCATTCGATTTACTCAAAAATGCCGATGATGCACTCTCTTTATTAGAAGATTGCGAAATGGCATGCACTTATCACAAAGAGAACAAAGTGTGGTCTGTCACTTCAGTAGAAAATGACACAATTGAACACAAATCACTCAATCGTGCTATTGCTGAATGTTTTTTATTAATGACAGATCATTATGCTGATGACTGGCCTAATATTGAAAATATTCTTTATTAAAACTAATAAATACATATAAAATCATTATTCATCAATAGATTAAAATTAATGATTTTATATTTTATTGTTAAAAGTAAAATATAAAAATCTAACTCAAACATCGGAATGCATCATTTTCTCGGTAATAGTTAATCTCGTCGATAACCCACTGTAACGTTTTTTGTTGTGCTTGCTGTGTTTGATAAAACAATACTAGATCATCAATAACCATCCAGCCTCGTAAGTTTTTATCTTCTACAATCTTTGGCATTTCCATATCTTCATCATCAAGGTAGATCTCATCATCAGGTAATTCTTGGAGGTAATCCCAAGGAATGTAATAAAAAATGGCCTGTTCAGGATGACTATTCCATGTTGCAATTTCAGTATAAATCCACTCATTAGATTCAAGCGTTGAAAGTGATGCTAATAACTCATCAAGGGTTAAGAATGTTTTCATCATTTTTATTATTCACCTCAACATCGACTGTTATTTAAAACAAACCCGCCAATAAGGCGGGCTATTATTTATTAATTCTAAACGTCTATGATCTTATTTTGCTAAAAAGTGTTTATCTTCAACCACAATCAATGGTTCTATATCACTCTCTTTTTTAATCACCAGTGTAGGATCAGAACGTAAACAACAACCACCGTAATGCCCACCAACAGTAAAAGTGCAAACTTGAATATAACGATTTGCTACTTTTGGTAAACACCATAATTCCTGATAAATATTTTCTTGGTGAGCAAATTGACCATGGGTTTCATCTAACACATTCTCTTTATGATCAACTAAGCCAATGTTATTACCACAACGACCCGCTATCGGTTTAACTGCATAACCACTTTGTGCAAGACGAGGTGTCACTGTGAAATCTGTATCTAACAAATAAGGGTTATTAGGGAACAATTGCCATAAAATGGGTAAAATAGCTTTATTACTAGGAATAAGTGTCCAAAGAGGCTCAAAAACTGTAATTTCAGGACGTAAAAGCACATCGACCAAGCGGACTTCGCCTTCAGGATGCCCTGTACGAATAGGGATCAGTGCTTGTTGTTCACTCTCTTCTCTTAATTGATCTAAAGCCGTTTCCCAAGCCCATGTTTTCCACACACATTCAACAACACGTTTATCTGCATCAATTAATTGACCACGATTATTCCAATGAAGTTCATCTAATCCACGTAGGATTTTGCTCTCATAACCCGCTTGGGTCAGTGATTGTTGCATAAAGAGTGCATGGTAATCTTCTTCACTATCATCATCTTGAAGAAGATGCACAAAAGGCTTCGCATCACTGTGTTTCCAAGCATCGGCTAATGCATCGAATAAGCGTTCACCTGGATTAAAACTTTCTTTAATTCCACCTTGTTGCGCCCATTTTTCAATAATTAGACCTGCTTCTGTGTGGCAAGAGGCGGAGTCTGCATTATATTCATAAACTTTGACACCACGTTCATCCATACAAAAATCTAATCGTCCCGTGATCATTTGATGACGCCTGTTTTGCCATGACAAACGGATGCGAGGCCATAACACTTCAGGAATATCGAACAAACGTAATAAATTATCGTCTTTCAACACTTTTTCAGTTGCATGTAAATACATCAAATGCATCTCATTACTTGCACGAATAAGTTCTTGTTCGGCGCTTTCTGAAATGGTGAAGTATTCATAGCTGTTTTGATTGATGATATGACCGTGTTGCGCTAGAACATAAGCTTTTTCTAGAGGTGAGCTTTCATCTAGCCATTTCCCATCGAATTGACCTTTATTTTCAAGTTTTTCGGCATGAATATTTAATAGTTCAGGTGTAATTTTAGGCTTAGGAAGGCTATAAGCATTAGGTTCAGTTTGGATCATCCAACCTAAAAGCGTTGTGTTATCAAAAGTATCTTGAACAAAGTAGCCGTCATCACTCACACAAAGAGGTAATTCTCGTGTCCATTGCTGGCCTACAGGTAATCTAGTGTGGATAACGTTTTGTTCTGCAATACGGATTTTATCTTCAAGCACTTCTGTGATCACCGCAACATGACCGGTCACTTTAAACTCACCACCTTCTTGCCAAATCAGTAAGGCGCCAACAGTTGGCGCCTGCTTACTGCCATTAGCAAACGCTTGGAGAGGTAATATATCGTCATCAATGGTTTTACGTAAAAAACGTAATGAGAAAATCTCATAAGCCATTCCCACATCAGTAAATACAGCGCCGTAATGCAGATAAAGAAAACGACGAGCAAACTCAACACACTGCCACTTGTGCCCCATATATTCATTACCAATATAACTACGGAATGAATCATTAGCGGCGTAGTCTTCTTTATCGATACTACTGTAATCTGAAGAGTAAATCGCGACACCACCAGGCGCATAACCTAGCAATGTTCCAAATGGTTCATGACGAATGATATCTTTTACATTCATAATCTCGACCTTGACGATAAATAGATAATTACCCGTAATACTTAAATCTACCTTAGTATTATAGATAACAATCTTAACGCCATAGACTATTAGAAGTGAATGTAATTTTATTAATTTCAATAAAGTAAAAAGAGGTGTTTAGCTTTAGTGCTATTTAAGAAGGAAAATTTGGCCAAATAAAAAAAAACTCAAAAATAACCCATCATAAAAAATATATAAAAGGTATTTTCGAGTATAAACACAGTCAAAGAGGGCTTTATCTTTTTTGTTATAGCTTCATTATTTACTCTTTATCAATCATAAATGCGAGCACAAATAATGGATAAAATCGCATTTAGACAAGATATAGCACTGTTTATCAAATTTTTCTCGATTATCCTGCTAGAAAAAAGAAGGATATCAAAATAGCTTAATAAAAATTAATATCATCTTATAGCCTGACGGGTATAAATAATTCATCCCATTAACCGATAACACTATAGAATGGATTTTACTCATTCAAGCCGGAGTGCTTGTTTACTTTGAAGATCCATCACAGAAACTTGATATTCAAATTATTGAATATTATTGGTGGTTGATAGGAAGAATGAGGTCACTAATGTCAAAGATTTATCCCATTTCTCAAATTATTGGGCATAAAATTCGTAAGCAACGCCAGCAACTTCGCTTATCAGCAAAGGTTGTCGCTGAACGAGTGGGTATTAGCCAACAACAATTTTCACGATATGAGAATGGACTATGTAAAATTGATGTTGATATGCTCTTTCATATTGCTCAAGAGCTAAAAGTGACACCTGCGTTTTTTTTACCCCCTAATGAAGAGCAAGTTTCTGCAATTGCACTGACACAATCCAAACAGTTTTGGAGTGCTCAAAGCCAGATTTAATATTCTTGGTATGGAAATCTCTATTTTGTCTTCTTATTAAGATAAATAAGATTTCCATATATCATTCTTAACTTGATGATTACAATAAGTATTATCACCTATAATTATCAATTCTATTTATCCTTTCTATCTTAAACCAACAAATTTTTTTCTTTTATAAAAGAAAATGTTAATACATTTTTCACTGTTTCTTTCGTAAACTTAAGCGATATTTTTCGTATAGATTATCTCCTATTTCTAATAAAAATTGTGTTAACCTAATTAAGAATAATAACAATTATCATTTGAAATAAGGGTTAAACATGAAATATCGCTATGCACTCTCTCTTACTGCATTATCATTTCTCTCAACCTCTGCTTTTGCTCTAGAGTACCCAGTAGGCCATCCTATCATTAAAAATGGCATGGAAATTCAAGGTGTTTACCTTCAACCTATCACTATGGATACCGAAGAAGGTCATCATGCGATGAACCATCTCGCAGCTGATAAATCCGATATCCATTTAGAAGCCGATATCCATGCTACTGAAGATAATCCTAATGGCTTTGCAGAAGGTGACTGGATCCCTTACCTCACTGTTGAATACACTGTGACAAAATCAGATGCGCCAGAGAAAAAACAGCAAGGCATTTTTATGGCAATGGTTGCTAACGATGGCCCTCACTATGGCGAAAACCTAAAACTCGACGGTAATGGTCAATATAACGTTACTTACAAGATTTACCCACCTTCATACAATAAAGATATTACATTTGGTCGCCATATCGACAAAGAAACTGGTGTTGCACCTTGGTTTGAACCCTTTGAAGTTTCATGGGATTTCACCTATAGCGGTACAGGTCGTAAAGGTAGTTATTAATTAGCTTGATAACGGATAAACCCAACAAAATTGGGTTTATCCTTTTTCTCTTTTTTAAGTGAAACGCTGATGATGAAACATCTCTATAAATACACGTTATTACTGCTATTAATGATAACAAGCTCTGTTTTTGCTGCAGAGAAATACACCGTTGAATTAGAAATGAAAGATGGTGAACTTATTCCTCAAGTGCTCGAAGTACCTGCCAAAACCCCCATTAGAATAAAAATCCGTAATACAGGCACCAGCCCTGTTGAATTTGAAAGTACACAGTTACGTAAAGAAAAAGTATTAGCTCCCGGCGCAAATTCTGTCGTTGTGATAGCACCACTAAAACCCGGTCGTTACACCTTCTTTGATGATTTTCACCTTTCTCACCCTCAAGGTGAAATTGTTGCAACTGAAAAGGCAGAGTAAATATGGGACAAGTTCTGTTTGTTGTTTGGCGAGAAAGTTTTGAAGCGCTACTGGTAATTGGCATTATTTATGCTTGGATAAAACGCTCTCCAGCACCAAAACAAGGTATGAAATACTTGTGGAGTGGCGTTATATTTGGGCTGTTTCTTGCTGTTATCTTGGCTCTAAGCATTTATGGTGTATTTAGCTCACTCGAAGATATGTGGCAGTCTCTATTTATGATAATAATGGAGATCCTCGCCTGTGTGCTTATTGTTCAAATGGTTTATTGGATGAATGGGCAAGGAAAGTCATTAAAAACCAATATAGAAAATGAACTCACACAAAAAACACACCAACAAAGTGCATGGGGTATTTTGCTGATTATTGCCATTGCAATTGCCAGAGAAGGCAGTGAAGTTGTTGTCTTCCTTTCTAGCCATATTATGGCTCTCAATGCACAAACAGCACTGCCTTTCTTTATTGAAGTCTTTATTGGTTTACTTGTCGCAGCATTCACTCTATGGCTATTTTTACTGACCTCAAAAGTCATTTCATGGCGTTATTTCTTTACTGTAACGGGATTTTTACTGTTATTCCTTGCTGTTTCCTTACTATTAAAAGCCGTAGAAGAGATTGCAAATCTACTGATTGAAATGGATTTTGAATTACCTGATTTCTTGATATATCCGCTTTGGGATATCAGTCATATTCTGGATGACTCAAGTGTCTTTGGTAATTTCTTAGTCTCATTCTTCGCTTATCGCTCTCAACCCATTGGTTTAAGTGTGGTGACATTTGTTGTCTATTGGGTAATTGTTGCACTGTTATTCAAGCGGGGGGCTCAGCATGCGAAATAACGCAAAATTTAAAAGTAAAAATATTGCTATATTTTTCTTTACATTACTATTTTCTCTACCTATTTATGCTGAAAAAATCATCCAAGGAATCATTCAAGATAGCGAGAATATCATCGTTGCAAAAGGAGATATCCCTACTCCTGAAAAATTTAAAACTGATATTTTAAAGTACCGAGAAAAAGCCGTTGAGCAATTAACCCAAGTTGAAAAAGCACTTACTCAATTAATAGTAAATAGCGAAAAAAATCAACTTGTTAATGCTCAAAATGCTTATCAACAAGCACATTATCACTATGAAGTTATTCGCCCTATTATTGCGCTTTTTGGATCAAGCGAACGTTTATTAAATAACCGAGCTGATTTCTTTCTTGAAAGAGAAAACTCACCTCGTTTTTCAGGGTTTCATTTAGTTGAATATCAACTCTTTAAATTAAGAGATACGCAAAAAGCCACAGAGTCCGCAAAAGTGCTATTAAGAAGTATTAGTGATCTAAAAAAGCGTTTAGCCATTGAAGATATCCCCATTCCCAAATTAGTCCAATCAGCGGGCGATAGCTTGGAGTTTATTTTAACGGATAAATTAGCAGGAATTGAAAACCAATACTCAAATAGCGATCTAGGTGATAGTTATGCAAATTTATCTGGATCACGCTTAATTGTAGAGATCTTATCCGAGCATATTCCCCCTACTGAATATCAATCTCTGATCAAGCAATATAATGATATTGGTGCTCTGCTTTTAAAATATCAGCGTGATGAAGGTTTATTCCAGTCTTTAAATGTACTTCCTGAAACAGAAAAAAGCTGGCTTTTCTCTCAAGTAACACAATTAGCAGAGCAAGTGGCAAATTTACGTAGCACGCTCAATATTGATGTTTACTATCACTATAAAGAAGCAAGTGATGAAAAATAAAACTCTCTTTAAACCGTTATTAAAAAGTCCTGTTAACCTCGATAAACGCACAACGTTAAAATGGTTAGGTGGGAGCTTATTACTCGCCAGTATAGGGGCTAATGCACAACAAAAACAAAGTGCTTCATCCGTGCCCCGTTATCAACGTGCGATTGCTTATTTAGGTAAACACCAAGCAGGTGTTATTACTCCTGAACAAAAACACGCCTCATTTATTGCTCTTAATCTCACAGTCACTACTGTTGATGAAGTAAAAAAAATATTCGCGACTCTGACACAACGAATTGCATTTTTAACGCAACCTCGTGAACTAGAGCAGAGAGCAAACCCACATCTTCCTCCTGCTGAGTCAGGTATTCTGGGCACTCAATTACACCCTGATGAATTAACCGTCACAGTAGCGTTAGGTGATAGCTTTTTTGATAATCGTTTTGGTTTCCAACCTAAAAAACCCAAACGCTTAGAACCCATGAAACCCTTTCCTAATGACCGATTAGATCCAAAATGGTGTGGCGGTGATGTTCTACTCCAATTTTGTGCTAATAGCCAAGAAAGCGTCATTTATGCGTTAAGAGATATTTTAAAATATCTTTCTGGTCAAGTTTATGCCGTGTGGAAAATTGATGGTTTTCTTCCTGCTCGCGATATTGATAATCACCAAACACCGATTAACCTTTTTGGTTTTAAAGATGGCTCAGGCAACGCCCCTTCATCTGATAATAGCTTGATGGACTCTCTTGTCTGGATCACGGAAGAACAAAAAGAGCCACAATGGTGTTTAGGCGGAAGCTATCAAGCAGTGCGCCTTATTCGGTTTGCATTGGAATTTTGGGATAGAACACCTCTTGAAGATCAAGAAAATAACTTTGGTCGTCATCGATCAACGGGTGCCCCAATAGGTATGAAGCAGGAGATGGACGATCCACAGTTTGAAAAAGATCCTCATGGCGACCGAGTGCTGTTTGATTCTCATATGCGAAGAGCTGAACCAAGAAATCCAGAGCGTTACAGTGCAAAACTACGCCGACGCAGTTACAGCTATTCATTAGGTTTAACACCTTCAGGTCAATTAGATATGGGACTAATTTTTATCTCATTTCAAAATAACCTTAAAAAAGGCTTTATTGATACCCAAAAACGCTTAGACGGAGAACCCTTAGAGCGCTATATAAAGCCTTTTGGCGGTGGATACTACTTTGTAATACCCGGCATTTCACACCAAGATGATACCCTTGCAAAAGGGCTATTTGATTAATTCTGCTCTCATATTAGGCACTTTTCTTTTCCTGCTAAAGTGCCTAATATTATGATTTTATTTGGTTAATGTGAAAAAAATGTCATTTTCGCTTTTAATGCATTACCAAGTTCTATTTGTCTATCAGGTTCAATAAAGCCCATTGTTAATACAGCAGCGACCATATTTCCCTTCTTACTAAACACTGGACATGAAATAGATTGTGCACCAGGAATACCTTCAGCTGGCTCATGGCGAATAGCAAAACCTTGTTGTCGAATAGTATTCTGCTGTTTTTCTGATAAGCCTGCATCTATCTCTAAATCACTAAAAACAGCAAAAATAGAGCCAGCGGCACTAATTTTATAAGGCACTGGTGTATCAGGTAAAAAATCAATATCCACATGTTTAAAACTACGATTATATCGTGTTAAAAAAAGCTGGTTACCTTGCGCAATCACCAATCCGGTGGACATATTATATTCATCTCTAAACTCACATAATAATTGATTAATTTCATCTACAAAGGATTGTGGCTTTGGTGTCGCATGCGCTAAAAAGAGAATTTTACTCCCCAAACAATACTGACTTCCGCCACTCTCTTGATACAACATTTCAGAGCGACAAAGTGAAACTAAATATTTATGTAAGCGACTTTTTGAAAGCGAACAGGCTTTTGCAATATCTGACGATCGGGCGACACCTCCATTCGACGCAATAAATTCGAGAATGGTAATAGCGATATCAACCGAGTTAACTCCTTGAGAATTCTGCATTTATTTCTTTCACACCTATTCGTTATTTACTTTATTTTATGACGATATCCCAATATTCTTTTTTTGTCATTATTACTAGTTTATTTCACTAAAACCTTATTTTAAATGTGACTTTTTAGCCATTTTCTATCGATTATTTTCTTTGTCTATTTTTAGATGATCTACCTCAAGGTTAACTATATATGAATTGAGTTTATATATAGTTAACTTTTCTTGTGCGTGAGAATGTCTATGTCTAAAAATCAAAAGTGGGAATTAAATAGAAGAACGTTGTTAAAAGGAATGGGTGCCATTGGCGTGGCAGCTCTTTCTCCTAACGCGTTCAGTCTAGTTAATGAAAATAAACCCATATTTAACCAGAAACCACGGATAAAATTATCCGAATATAAAACCTTTCGTTCAACCTGTGCGATGGAATGTTTGCACTGTAACCTAACAGCTTTTACACATAAGGGGCAACTCATCAAAATTGAAGCCACTGAAGGCTTTAATGTGAAATGCTGTTTACGAGGTATGAGTCGAACTAAGTGGGTATACCATAAAGATCGTTTAACCACACCTTTATTGCGTGTAGGTGAAAAAGGAAAAGCGGAGTTCAAACCTATTAGTTGGGATGAAGCGCTCGATCTCATTGAAAAGAATATTAGAGAAACCATTGATAAGTTTGGTAATGAGGGATTATTTATCTCCACTCATGCAGGCAATATGGACTCAATTAAAAATGATATGGGTAAAGCCTTTTTCGATTACTTAGGCGGTTCAACAAAACAAGCAGGCTCTCTTTGTTGCTCTGCGGTAACCGCGGCAATGATCCCAATGGTGGGTCTACGTTATGCCGATACTCGTGATACGGTAAAAGATAGTCGCTATATTCTTTGTTGGGGCAATAACCCTGCCGTTACCATGCAGGCCTATTTTAAAAACTACAACCAAGCTCGCCGAAATGGCGCCAGAATGGTGGTTATTGATCCTCGCTTTAATGAAACAGCGGCTAAAGCCGATGAGTGGATCCCTATCGTTCCCGGTACTGATACGGCACTTGCGTTAGGTATGATCAAAATTATCATTGAAGAAAATCTCACTGATAAGCCTTTTTTGCGTGCGCATACAGGTGCCGTTTACCTTGTTAACTCACAACAAAAACTATTACGCCAATCTGATGATGATAAAGATAGTTATCTCGTTTTTGATACTTTAAGCCAGCAACTGGTTCACCATGAGACACCGAATATTGTTCCTGCGTTAACTCATGATGAACTACCTGCTAATGCTGATTATGTGACTGTCTTTGAGCAAATTTACCAACAAGCTGAACCTTGGTCTCTTGAAAAAACAAGCCAAGAAACGGATATCCCCAAAGAAACTATTATTCGTTTAGCGCGTGATTATGCCACCACCAAACCGGCTATGATTGTGCAAAATATGTCCGGTGCTCAACGAACAGAATTTGGTGCTTATGTGGCTGCTAGCCAATTTTATCTTGCATTGTTAACCGGCAATATCGGTAAAAAAGGCGCTGGAATTTGTGATGCTGGTGGTGCTCGTCAAATGGCGAAATTTAGTCCAATTATTCCGCCAGCACCTAATGCAAAACCCATTAAACCTATCCCTGTAGCGAAAGTGGGTGATTGGATTGTCAATGAAAGACCACACCCAATTAACTTTTGGTGGATCATGACCATGGGGGTAATGACGCAATTACCCAACACCAATATGGTACGTAACGCACTGAAAAAAGTGCCTTTTGTCGTTGTCGCCGATAACTTGATGTCATCTACTGCACTTTATGCCGATCTTGTACTCCCAGTTACTACTATTTTTGAAGATACTAGTTTAATGGCTGGTGTTCGTAGTCAATATGTACAATTAATGGAAAAAGCGGTTGAGCCACCGGGAGAAGCAAAACCTGATTATTGGATCTTTGCTCGTCTTGCCGAACGTTTTGGCTTTGGTGACGTTTTTAACCAACCTATTGAACACTATATTGATGCTTGCCTTAAAGGCTCCGGAATTACTCGTGAAATGTTAGAAAAAGGCCCTGTACGCCCAGTTGAAGGCGATTGGATCCCCTTTAAAGATGGCATTTTCCGTACTTCAACGAAAAAAGCACACTTCTTTATTGAAGAGTGGCAGGATAAAAACTTTTCTCCTGTTGTCACCTATTATCCCGTAAAAGAATCGACAAAAGGTTCACCTGAACTTGCTAAAAAATACCCATTAATGGCAGTACAACGCAAGCTCGCTCGTAGTGTTCACTCTAGCCATGGTATGAATGAGTGGATCTTAGAGGTACAGCGTAATCAACCTAATATTCTTATCCATCCTAATGATGCCTTAGACAGAGGAATTAAAGACGGTGAATGGGCTATTGCGTTTAATGATCGAGGAGAGCACCGCGCGATTGCCGTTGTGACTACTCATATTAAGCAAGGAGTAGTCTCATTAGACAATGGATGGTGGGAACAACAAGGCGGAAGCAGTAGCCATGTCACCAATGACCACGTTGAACCTTTAGGTAACGGTCATTGTTGTAATAGCACCTTAGTTAACGTAAGACGGGAGGCATGATCATGGCGAAGAAACAGTATGGTTTTCTAATAAATACCAAAGATTGCTATGGTTGCCGAACTTGCTCGATGGCCTGTAAATCTGAAAACGTCACACCACCAGGTGTGTTGTGGCGTCGAGTTCGTGAATTCAACGAAGACCAACCCAATGCACAAGCTTTTATTACCATGTCTTGTAACCATTGTGATGATCCACAGTGCCTAAAAGTTTGCCCTGCTGATACTTATACCAAACGTGAAGACGGTATTGTTGTGCAAGATCATGACAAATGTATCGGTTGTCAAATGTGTATCATGGCATGCCCTTATAACGCTCCGGTTTATGATCCGATAGAAGGGAAAACCAGTAAATGCAATATGTGTGCGGATAGACTTGATGAAGGCTTGAAACCACGTTGTGTTGAATCTTGCCCTACTGGTGCCATTGAGTTTGGTGAAATAGAAGATCTACGTAAAAAACACACGACAAATTGGGCTTTATTAGAAAAACGCTATGGTGTACCAGATCACACCATCAGTAACCCTAATATTGTCATTATTGGTATGGAGGATTAATCATGCATGATTATCAACTGCCGTTAGTCCTGTTTACGGTTATGAGCCAATGGGGTATTGGTGCAGTATTGGCACTTTCACTGTATCAATGGCAAAACCAAACGCAAAATGTTGCAATGCTAAGTACCAAAGCGTTACGAACAACCATTGCGCTAATTTGGCTAATTGAAGTTGTGGGTTCATCAATGTCGATGGGGCACTTAGGTGATCCGCTTGGTGCTTATCGTTCTGTATTAGGTATTGCTCACTCTTGGTTAAGTCGAGAAGCAATTGCCTTTGTGATGCTAAATGGCTTTATTTCATTATGGGCGCTAGTCAGTTGGGTACAACCTCATGCTATTCGCCGTAATAGTCTGTTTGGGCTGTTTTGTGGCGTAATTGGTTTACCTGTTATTTTGATTACAGCACAAATCTATTACCAAATGCAGGCTCATCCTCTTTGGCATACACCAGCAACACAAATTAGCTTTATTGGCACAGCACTATTGCTTGGTTTTGGCTCGATGATCCCTTGGTTACGCCTACAAAATAAAACCATTAGCAATTCATTAAAAGTAGGAACCTTCGTCGGTGCATTATTAGTGCTAGTAGGCTTGGTAATGAGAGCACAAATACCCGGTGCGGATATTGCAAACCTATTATTATGGTGGCAAATCATTGCTAGTTTGATTATTGGAGTCTGTATTATTACTTTGTCTCACAACTCGTCATTTACCAAAACCTCGCTCTCTATTATCACTATTTTGATGTTATTTAGTGGCGAAATCACGGGAAGGATGCTGTTTTATAGCAATGTAATGGCGCAAGCACCTTGGTTCTAAATATTTTACCTCTGAGTTAAATAGTCGCGTTAACATGCTTATTTAACTCAGATTTATCCCCTATGTTTCACTTGATATTTTTTATTTGCCCTAGCATTACCTTTAATTTTACCCCGAATTTATTCGGGGTATTTTTTTATCTCATCCAATACCATTAATTTTACTTTATTCACATTCTTTTTGTTTTTGATGAAATAATCATCTAGCTATCTTTATCAATAATAGGCAAAATTAACATTAACGACTTAACACAATTTCCTGTTTACTATTAGAAAAGAGAGCACTTCACCATGACTGGATTAATTATTACTATCGTGCTATTGGGTCTTATTTTTTATTATTACAACCGTATTATCTCTATGCGTGAAGCTGTTATCTCAAGTGAAACCGAAATTTCAGTACAGTTAGATCGTCGTGGTAAAGTTTTTGATAGTTTATTAGCTACAGTAAAAAAATATCTCAACCATGAATCTGATGTATTTACTAAAATTACTGAATTAAGAACACAAACTCAAAGTGCCAATGGTAAAGAAGCCAAAGCAGCTGAAGACGAATTATCAAAAATTGTTTCAAGTGGTGCAATTAATGTTGCGGTTGAAAATTACCCTGAATTAAAATCCGACACCATTATGGCGAATTTACAAGAAGAGATTGTTTCAACTGAAAATAAACTCTCTTTTGCAAAACGCGGTTATAACCGTACTTTAGAACAATATCGCGCTTTTATTGCCTCTATTCCTGCGGTGTTTATTGTCAAGATTTTCCCAAGCTTAGTTATTGATAAAGAGTACTGGCGTCTTGATGAAGGGACTATTAAAACAGAAGAAGCTCGTCGCATTAATTTCGATTAATTTTAGAGTAATAAAAAGATATTTATTCCTTCTTGATTGATAAAAACAGCACTTAGCGGTGCTGTTTGGAGTCACTAATGGATTTCAGAAATGTTCTACGAAAAAATGCTATTAGAACACGTTTTGTTATAGCAACTTATTTACTATTAATGCTGATAATCGGTTTGCTGGTAGATACCGCTATTGGAGCAAATCCCTATCTAGATCTCACTGATAATATGTTGGCATTTCTGACTTTCCAATCTATCCCCATCGCTTCGCTCATTATTTTAGCTATCTCGATTTTATTGCTTCTTTTTATTCATTTTAAAGGGCACAAAATCATGCTGACAGGAATGAATGCTAAATTAATTAGCCCAGATGAAACATCAAATGCACAAGAGCGCCAATTACTCAATATTGTGGAAGAACTGAGTTTAAGTGCCACGCTAGGCTATATTCCCAAGCTCTATCTTCTTGATACACCAGAAGCCAATGCTTTCGCTGCGGGCTGGTCAGAAAGAAATGCCTTTATTGGTGTAACTACAGGGTTATTAAATCGTCTTAACCGCCAAGAAGTTCAAGCGGTCTTAGCCCATGAAACAGGACATATTATTCATGGTGATTCACGACTAACGTTATATGTTGGCATATTAGCTAACGTTATTTTAACGGTTACGAACATCTTCGGTAGTCGCTTATATATTGCTTCTGGTAGTCGAGGCGGTAAAAGTAATGATGCGGCGAGTAAAGCGCGATTAATTTTAATTGTGTTAAACCTTGTTTTACCGATTATTACGCAAGTGCTCTATTTCTATTTATCCCGAACTCGTGAATATATGGCTGATGCCGCCGCTGTTGATTTAACTCAAGATAATCAAGCAATGATTAGTGCACTAAAGAAAATTTCAGCACAGCATGATACTGAAAATTTTGAAGATGGTTCAACGGGGCGTGCTTATCGTAAAGCAGCCTTTATTTTTAATAAAGGAGACTCGTTTTTCTCAACGCATCCGTCTATTGAAAATAGAATTGCGGTACTTGAAGGTAAAAAGACTTTTTAAAAATATCGATGTAATTAACTAAAGAGAAAAGCGCTTATCACTATTCCTCGATAGTGTACAAACGCTTTTTTAATTCTTACTTTTTAGCAAAAATCCGATTAACGATGTTTTTCACCGTGATGGAAAATAGCCGTGCGTAAACGCTCTTGTTGCTCATAACGTAGTGGAAATTCAATCGTTTTATCTTTACCTAATTCCACTAAAAGTTCATTCATGGTTTCAATACTGGTTGTCGCAATAGCATCATCAACCTGTTTAACCACCTCATCATAATGAGACATCTTTATCCCCTTTCTTCATAAAATTCTTAATCGCTATCATATTACAAGTAAGGGGATTTCTGTATTTTTAGTCACATAAAGTGTGATTAAATTGAGTTAAGCGGTTTATTCTTTGTCTCTTTACCCAATAACATCACTGCCAATATCCCAATAACAATTGAAAAACTGAAAATAAGAAATATGGAGCTTATTTCAAATTGATATTGGACTAAATATCCCACCATTAAAGGTCCCAATATTCCACCAATACGCCCTATTGCTGTTGCTGTTCCGGCACCTGTTGCCCGTATTCCATCTGGGTATTGTTCTGGCGTATAAGCATATAAAGCGCCCCAAGCCCCTAAATTAAAGAATGACAGCAACATGCCAAAAATAAGTAGCGTTGTCGTAGTATCTGCCACACTAAAATAATAGGCACTAATGGCGGTTCCCGCTAAATAAGTGACTAACACAAATTTTCGCCCATAACGCTCAATTAACCACGCTGCGGTAAAATAACCAGGTAGCTGTGCTAATGTCATAATAAGTACATATTGAAAGCTTTTTATTAAACTAAAGCCTTTTAACATCGCCACACTTGGTAGCCATAAGAAAATACCGTAATAAGAGAAAACGACACAAAACCATAAGATCCATAACATTAGCGTTGAACGTCGATACTGAGGTGACCAAATTAATGCCATTGATTGGCGGATCGATAAACGTGTTTTTTTCTGTGAAATATGAGATGAAGTTGGTTCAGGTAATTTTGATCGTAAATAAAGAGCATATACCGCAGGTAATGCACTTAATAACATTGCCATACGCCAGCCATAATCAGGAATAATAAAATAAGCAATCAAAGCCGCAATTAACCAACCGACAGCCCAAAAACTTTCTAATAAAACAACAATTCGACCTCGCTCATGAGTTTCAACACTTTCACTAACAAGAGTTGAGGCAACAGGTAGTTCTCCCCCCAATCCCATACCAATAAAAAAGCGTAATACAAGAACGACCATTAAAGAGCTCGCCAAGGCCGTTAATCCACACCCCAAGCTAAACAGTAACAAGGTAAAAATAAAGACAGGTTTACGTCCTTTTCTATCAGCAATAATGCCAAATACAAAAGCACCGACAGCCATTCCAATTGAATTTACACTGCCAATCCAGCCTAATTGTGATGCAGTTAATCCCCAATCTTCTTTTAATGCGGTGAGTAAAAAAGCAAGTAGCCCGACATCCATTGCATCAAAAGTCCAACCCATACCAGCGATACATAAAAGCTTATTGCGAGAGATTGCCTCAGGCGCTTTGCCTGTTTGGCTTGCCGTTGTCATTACATTTCCTTTCTGTCCCCTATCAAAGTGTTTAGTATACTAAACAAGAAAAACCACTTTGTTAATAGCAAAGCGTAAATTTAAAGAAAAATTAACATTCATACTGAAAAAAATAGTTAAAAAAAATCGATATCTCTAATTAAGATACCGATTTCAACTTTTATAACTTTCTATTTTGCTTTTTTGATTAGCTTCTTAAACCTCTGCCTTTTTCAATCAAGTACCATGCAATAACATAAAACACGGCGATGAAAAGACACAAAACACTAATCGTTACGGTTAAAGAGACATCCGTAATGCCCAGAAAACCGTAGCGGAAGCCACTAATCATATAAACGATTGGGTTAAGCTTAGATACGCCTTGCCAAAATTCAGGTAAGAGTGAAAGTGAATAAAACACACCACCTAAATAGGTTAATGGCGTTAAAACAAACGTTGGAATAATGCTGATATCATCAAAGGTTTTCGCAAAAATTGCATTTAATAACCCGGCGAGTGAAAACACAATGGAAGTCATCAGTAATGTCACCACCACCATTGTCCAAGAATGCATTTCTAAAGGCACAAAAAACAGTGAAACTAAAGTCACTAATATGCCAACACAAACACCACGGGCCACACCACCACCAACAAAGCCTGCAATAACAACATGCGTTGGTACTGGTGAAACTAATAACTCTTCGATACTACGCTGAAACTTAGCACCAAAAAATGAAGAGGAAACATTGGCGTAAGAGTTTGTTATTACTGCCATCATAATCAGGCCAGGAACAATAAACTGCATATAATCAACCCCTCCCATATCGCCAATTCGTTTACCAATGAGGTTACCGAAAATAACGAAATAGAGAGACATGGTTATTACAGGTGGAATTAATGTTTGTACCCAAATACGTCCAAAACGGGTAACTTCTTTAATCCAAATTGTTTTGAGAGCTACCCAATACAGCTGAATCATTCCCTCTCTCCTTCTACTGTATGCTCTTCATTAACCAAATGAACGAATAATTCTTCTAGGCGATTAGCTTTATTTCTCATACTTAACACTTGAATACCTTGTGTATTAAGTTGAGCAAAAACACTATTTAAACCTTGCTCTCTTTTAACATCGACTTCTAATGTCGAAGTATCCATTAACCGATATTGATAATTTTGTAATTCAGGCAATGGACTTTTTGGTGCTAAATCTAAAATAAAGGTTTCAGACTCTAATTTGCTTAATAGAGCCTTCATGCTAGTATTTTCGACCAGTTCACCACGTTGAATAATACCAATATTCCTACACAACATTTCAGCTTCTTCTAAATAGTGTGTCGTTAAAATAATGGTAGTCCCTTCAGCGTTTAATTGTTTCAAAAACGTCCACATTGAGCGACGTAATTCAATATCAACACCCGCTGTTGGTTCATCAAGAATAAGTAATTTCGGCTGATGCATTAATGCACGAGCAATCATTAAACGGCGCTTCATTCCCCCAGATAAAAAACGTGCTCTATCATCACGTTTTTCCCATAAATCTAACTGAGTTAAATAAATTTCAGCACGCTCTAATGCTAATTTACGAGGAACACCATAATAACCTGCTTGATTGAGGACGATTTGTAATACGGTTTCAAAAGGGTTGAAATTGAATTCTTGTGGCACTAATCCTAGCTGGCGCTTTGCATTAACCATATCGGTATCTGTGTCATAGCCAAAGACTTTAACTTTGCCACTGCTCTTATTAACTAAAGAGCTAATAATACCAATGGTGGTCGATTTTCCTGCACCATTAGGGCCCAATAAAGCATAAAAATCTCCCGCTTCCACGGTAAGATTAATTCCTTTTAGCGCTTTTACGCCATTGTGATAAGTTTTCGTTAACTCCGTTAACTCCAATGCATACGTCATAAGTGGGAATTACCTTTTATCAACTGCATTATTCAGCATTGACTGAGCTGAAATCAGAAAATAGCTATTCAACTAAGCCTTACTAACGCTACGTATTGCTCACACGCCTAGAATTAGAAAATAAGCTTAGTTCAATAGGATCAAAATGGAATAAGGATATTCTAGAGAAAACAAGATCGTAAATAAACCGTTTTAAGGCTCATGACACAAATGAATAAATAAATTTATTTTAACTATTACAGTTAATAAGAATAAAACTTAGTGTAAGAAAAAATCAGAGACGAAGATGCTATATACTGTTATTTCTTGCTTATATTCCTAATGTATTAATCAACTCATCCCTTAATGTAATCATTTAGCCTAGCTGATAGCAATAAAATTATTGCCCTTGTTCCTCAATCTTACTGATAGATATTATCTCGCCATTTATTATCTCATTCAATGCTGACTATCTATTTTTATCATCCCTTCATTAACCTGCATCAAAAAGTAAAAAAATCACAAGCATAAGTTTTATTTATGATATTTTTCAATAAATCTATTTTTAAATAATATAATGGCAGTCTTAACAATTAGTTATCTTTTTATACATTTGATTTACATCAAAGAATGTATTGATAAATTCATTAAACAAATGCTATAAAAAGATCTATCTTATTTGAAAGCGAAAAAATACAGACAATTATCTGTCACTTGGCTTTAAAAAGCCCTCTGATTAATTCAAAAGTAATGGTATAAAAATACCCTTTCTTAGTGGATCTCTCGCATCCAACAATAACACAGTGCTATTTCGTGTTGGCGTACTGTCAGCGCAAATGGTGAGAAACCGAATTTACAGGCAGTCACGTCATGATGAGAAAAATTGAAGAGCTGTTAGCCAATAACAAGCAATGGTCAGAATCTGTTACTGAAGAAAATCCCCAGTTTTTTAAAGATCTCTGTAAAGGCCAAAAACCCCATTTTTTATGGATTGGTTGCTCTGACAGCCGCGTTCCAGCAGAAAAATTGATCAATGCGGCACCTGGTGACCTATTTGTTCACCGTAATGTGGCGAACTTAGTGATCCACACCGACTTAAACTGCCTTTCTGTTATCCAGTACGCCGTTGATGTATTGCAAGTTGAACATATTATTGTGTGCGGTCACTATGGTTGTGGTGGTATTGAAGCGGCTATTGAAGGAACTGAATTAGGACTTATTAATAACTGGTTATTACATATCCGCGATATTTGGTACAAACACAGTTCAATGCTAGGTGAACTTGCTCCTCATGATAGATTAAATCTACTTTGTGAGCTAAACGTTATTGAGCAAGTGTATAACCTAGGCCACTCAACTATTATGCAAGCCGCATGGAAACGTGGGCAAAAAGTGATGATCCACGGTTGGGTTTACGGTTTAAATAATGGTGAATTACACGATCTCGATGTCACCTCAGATAGCCGTGAAAAACTTGAGCTTTCTTATCGTCAAGCGATGGCAAAATTGAGTCATCCACGTTAATAAGCACATTCTATTCAATAACAAAAACCCGCCTAAAGCGGGTTTTTTCACTTCTATTTTAAGTAAATAAATTACTCATCTAATAATGTTACATGCCCAATATAAGGCAGATGGCGATAACGTTGTGCGTAATCAATACCGTAACCAATAACGAATTTATCTTCAATGGAGTAACCAATCCACTCAACCGGTACATCCACTTCACGACGAGATGGCTTATCCAATAAAGTACAGATAGAAATAGAAGCTGGCTCACGTAAGCTTAAAATCTCTTTAACGCGATTTAAGGTATTACCTGAGTCAATAATATCTTCAACAATCAGAACATCTTTACCACGGATATCTTCATCAAGATCTTTAATGATTTTAACGTCACGCGTTGACGTCATACCATTACCGTAACTTGATACAGTCATAAAATCGACCTCATGGTTCACATCAATTTCACGGCATAAGTCTGCCATAAAAATAAAAGAACCTTTTAACAAGCCGATTAAGACAAGATCATGTTGACCTTGGCGTGGGCGGTAATGTTCTGTGATTTCACGACCTAGCTCAGCAATACGCTGTTTGATCTCTTTTTCAGAGATCATGACATCAACAATATGTTTCATGATTAATTTCGATTGGGTTAACGGGGAAAGCAAACGATTGTACCAGAACTTCCCTCATCATGCGATGATCTGATTTAATGAAAATAAGGGCACAAAATATTAATTCAGTACCCTTTATCAATTTATATTACTGATATTAATAGCTTTTGCAGTGATAGATTATTTACTAACGGTAAATCCTGCCATCATACCTGTGTCTTCGTGCTCTAATAAATGGCAGTGTGCCATAAATGGGTGCTCTTTTGTCGCTAAATGGTCAAATTTCACAAGAATTTCGCTAAATTGTCCTTCAACTTTCACTATATCCTTCCAACCTTGGCGATGTTTCTCTGGTGCTCGGCCGTTTTCAGATAAAATACGGAACTGTGTACCATGCACATGGAATGGATGTAGCATCATATCGCCACGACCTGATACAACCCATCTTTCATAAATACCTTGCTTCACATCAAATGCAGGTTCTGTCATTGAGAATGGAATACCATTGATACTGTTAGCATTATAGATATCTAAATCGCCATTTCCATGACCACAATTCATCCCTCCGCCCATCATGCCATTACCGTTGCCTTGGCGCATATGACTCATTCCATGATGAATACCCGCTAATGCTTTATCACCATAACGTTCTGTTAATAACATCATACCTTGCATATCTAAACGCATATCCATACGTAAATGTAATGTCCGCGTTGAAAGATTGCTGAGTGTTGGCAGTGCTGGAATAAGCGCTAATTGCTCAGGTAATAAGCCTTGCCCTTTTTCTGCTGATGGTAATAAACGCAACACAGGGAGTACATTATCAAATGGTGCTAAAACCATCCCCATTTGGCGTACAGGTAAAGTAACAATATTAAAATCACGCCCATCAGAAGTATCCACTAAAACTTCAAAGCGCTCACCCATTAGGATCGGTAATTCAGTCACTTTGACTGGTTCCGCTAACAATCCCCCATCGCTGGCAATAACATACATTGGTCTGCCATCACTTGTGGCAAGATTTAAACTTCGCGCATTACAACCATTTAAGAAGCGTAATCTGATCCAACCTTTTGGCACAATATGTTGTGGTTGAATAGCACCGTTAGTTAACATTATGTCACCAAACCAACCAATTGCAGCACTCATTACATCAAGTTGATAATCTATTTGTCCGTCACTGCCTAAACGTTTGTCTTGTAAAATCACGGGTAAGTCATCAATACCCCAACGATTAGGCAATTTACGGTTGGCAGTTTCATCATCTTCAATAATGACCAATCCACCTAATCCCATAGCAACTTGTTGTCCAGTAACACCATGAGTATGAGGATGGAACCAACACGTTGACTCCGCTTGATTAGGTGTAAAAGTTACTGTGCGAGATTTTCCAGGTTCAATCATGGCTTGTGGGCCACCATCTTCTTCACCACTAATCTCAAGACCATGCCAGTGAACCGTTGTAGTTTCAGGCAATTGGTTATTGATATTAATAGTGACTGGTTGGCCTCGTTTAAGCTTCAGTGCAGGGCCTAATAAACTGCCGTTATAGCCCCATGTGGTTGTGCTTGCTGTGGGAATAAATTGGGAAACACCTTGTTGAATATTAAGAACAATCTTTTGTTGAGCGTCTGGGGTAATTTGAGGTGGAATCGCCAATGAAGGCGTGTTACTTTGGGCAAACGCAAAACGGCTCCAGCTCGGTAATAATGTTACAGCACTTAATGTGGCGCTTAATTTTAAAAAATCGCGACGTTGCATAATATATTCCTTTGAATAAAAACAAATTATTCCGCCTTTATTGAAATAAGATGAGTAAAGAAGCCTTGTAAACTATTACCGATGCTAAAGTTTCCCCTTACTGGAAGGTCAATTAAAAACCCAACAAAATAGCGGGTCTTTGCAAAACTTTTAACTACATTAAGCCAAATAACAAAACTTGCTAAATCATCACACAAAGGAACAACACACCTAATGAAAAAAATGTTCGCCTTGTTCTGCACGCTAACGCTTTCTTTTTTTATGCTCTTTTCTTCGGGCGCAAAAGCGCTAACCTACACGCAAGCAGAAGACTTGGCAGATTTAACCGCTATCTACCTTTTTTTGAATAAAGATTGTGGTTATGAACAAATATCAAAATCTAAAATTGAAAGAGCCTTGATGGTCTTTTCTCGCTCGCAACAATGGGATGTAAGTAATTATTCAACGTTACCGATGAGCCAATTAAATGAAGACAGTTACAATGATTTAAAAGGTATTGAAGTGTCACATAATAAAAAATGTCAGCTACTCGCGAATAAGTCATTAAGTTTATTAAATTATTAATATATTTGTTGAGTAACGTTGAGATAAATAGAAAAAGATAACCTCTTGGAATAGCTTGCTTATTAACAAGAACCATATAAAGCAACTAAATAGAGGTTATCAAAGATACTAATTTTCTTTCCCTACTTTTTATTCTTCTTTGTGCTGATTATTTTTCTTCTGCCTATATTCATTCCAATACAGAGCCACAGAAGGAATACTTTGAATAATCAACATCCTAAAAATATGATTCGACATCACAAAAGCAGCATCCACGTTCATTGTGATAGCAGCAAAAGTCATGGCTTCCATACTGCCCGGTGCCCATGCTAATACTAATGTTGCCCAAGGAACTCCCGTTAGATAAGCCGCCCCATATGCCACTATCACCGTTAAGATCACATTAATAATAACCACTTGAACAGAAGAGAAAGCATTTTTAATTAGTGAGGAAAATGGGAAAACAACAAAATGTGCCCCGATATTCATACCAATTAAAACCATACTCAATTCATTAAGTAGCATTGGAAAAGCAATAGGTTCACCGATAAAAGATTGAATAAGTATTGCACTGCCTAATGAAGTCAACATAAAGGGGGCTGGGAATCGGATTTTCTGTAATAAAAGCCCTGCACCTAACCCTAAAGCCACAATCAATAATAACCACAATAATGAAACCAGCGTCATTTCGGGTATAGCAAACTCAGGCATATTGGCTTTATCTGATCCCACAATAAAACCCGCTAGAATGATCAACACCATTAAACGAATGGTATGAGAAATAACAATTTTTTGTGGTGGTGTTTTAGTGTGATCAGTCAATGCCAAAATAGCAGCCATAGCACCAGGTACAGCGCCTAACATTGACTCTTCTTTCGTCCAGCCAATATGGCGATGGAACCAAAAATAACTCACAAAAAACTGAATAGCTAAACAAACAACAAGAGTGAGTAAAAGGATAATTAAATTATCAGCACTTCCTAAATGTACTTGGTTAAACATCAAACCAACCGATGTTCCTAAAGTAAGCTGAATAAATGTTAATGTATGCTTAGGAACTGCAAGCTCCCATTTAAAACGATAAGCAATAATAACAACGACAATTGGCCCAAACATCAAAGCCATAGGTAAGCCAGAAAGTGTGAGAGCACCACCAATTAAAGCACAGAAAAAAATACCTGGTAAAGTTTTTAAAAACGACATGTTGTGTTACTCAGCTTTTTTAATTATGGTTTATCCTATCATTTATACAAATATTTAATAACCAAATAGTGATAATGTAATTATTACTTTTCTTAATATTAAGAGCTAATTATGTCGTTAAAAATTACCACTCATCCTACACATAATGAGATCAATGAAATTTATGAAGGCTTATTAACGCATAACCTTCGCTATATTCATATGGATCAATACACGCCCCTTGCCGTCTTTAAAGAAGATAATGATAAAAAAATAGGTGGG
The DNA here is from genome assembly GCF_016239305.1 of Proteus vulgaris. Lineage (GTDB taxonomy): Bacteria > Pseudomonadota > Gammaproteobacteria > Enterobacterales > Enterobacteriaceae > Proteus > Proteus vulgaris_C. The sequence goes on from NZ_JAEHOQ010000001.1 coordinate 175,501, forward strand.
ATCACGGGTGATATTTTAGGAAATTGGTTACGTATTCGCTATTTATGGGTAGATAAAGCTCATCGAGGAAAAAATATTGGCACCGAATTACTACACGCAATGGAAAATGCAGCCAAAGAGAAAGGGGCTAAATATGCGGAAGTTGATACCTTTAGCTTTCAAGCCCTTCCTTTTTATCAAAAACAGGGATTTGAAATATTTGGCACACTAGAAAATTATCCTATTAGCGATAAAAAGTATTATTTAAGAAAAAGTTTATAATATTTTAAACTATTCTCAGTGTTCTTAATTTATTTTTATTTAAGCTATTATTGAACTCATCATTTTTAACGTTATTCATTAATTTAAAATTCATACAATAGAAATCAATTAACTACTTTTAAGAAGATACATTATAAAATGCCATAAAAATAAATAAAAAAGATATCATTAAATGATATCTTTTTTATTTTATTTATTGGCAGTACTTAAAAGAATTAACCTTTAAATACAACTTAACAGCCGTTATTCAATGACTACTCTTTTAGATCGTTATACACAGTCGCTCTTGAAACACCAAGATATTGTGCAGTGATTTCCATTGCCTTACGCAGTGAAAGATAACCTTCATCCTGTAAACACAGTAGCAATTCACGTCGCTGATGCGGTTTTAATGCTCTTGGTGTAACAGAATAAGTTGCAGAAAATTCGTCAATACGTTTTTTCAGCGAATCTTCTGTCACTGAGCTAAAGGTTTCAATAATGTCATTACCTTCTTCAAGGGTTGCAAATTGGTTAAGTACCATTTGCAACCCTTTGATCATTGAAATATCAATATTTAAACATAATGCCGCAACATAATTCCCTTGTTTATCTTTAATGCCGATAGACGTACTTTTTGCGGTTCTACCATCAGGGAATTGATTGGGGTAATTAGCCACAATTTGCGGAAAGTCGGACGACTCAATACGTGCCATTCCCAATTCTGTTGCTCTATCCCCAACTTTTCTACCTGATAGATTATTTTCAATGACCATAATGGTATTTTCACTATCAGTTAGATCATGAAGTACAACCTCACAGAAAGGCGATAATGTTTTACCAATGCCTTGTGCAATAAATTGTAGTTGTTCTACCAGCCACTCTTGGTCTTCTGTTTTGTGTGACATAACGATCCCTGCAATAGCTAAAACGTAAATGATTTATACAATTTTAACCGATTTATTCAAATAATTAATCGTTATCTGCAGGATAATCAGATTTTGCCTGATTTAGAATAGCTTTTGCCATCCACTGAGTCATATCAATGACCTGTTGATCATCCATTTTCCAGATATCTTTCATTACCAAAAAGACTTCTGACCCATAAATTAAAGAGAACGATTTAATCACCTTATCCCACATTTCTTGAGGATAGTGTGCTTTTAAAGGTTCAATAACTTTGAGCAAAATCTCTTTACGGTGACCGCGAATAAATCGTTTTTCTGCATATTCACTCGATTGTCTCTCTTTTGCCCATTGCTGTAATGAAACTTGCAAAGCACCACGCAGTGCGCCTTCATGTTTAAACATTTGAGGATAGGCAAGATTGAGCAACTCAGTAATGCGTTGTTGCGTATTATCTTCGGGAGTTGGTGTCCATGCAATGATCGGCGCTAAACTTGCATCAACCGTGGCACTAATTAAATCACTTTGTGTGGGGAAATAACGATATGCGGTTGCTCTCGAAACACCTGCATGTGCGGCTAATTCCGACACTGTCGGTAACATTCCTTGCTCAAAAAGCCCCAATGCCGTTGTCACCAATAGTTGATAGGTTCTTTTTCGTGTACCGGACATGGCATCCGTTTCATCACTGTAACTCATAGAAAATCCTTCGTTATTCCTACACTTTTATCTTTGGGCTTATCTTAAGCTAAATACTTACAACACTTAACGTTTACTTTAGGTGATTAATTACACCTTATCGACCTTTAATGTGCAAAAAATAAAAATAATGAGACACGTGTCTCAAAATAGTGTTATGATAAATGAAACTCAAGTCTCATTATGATTATAATCTATCCGTCGATAATTATAAAAGGTATGGGAAGGCTTATGAAACAGTATGCTGGTTCTATTTATATTGCCACAACGCTTGATACTAAAAGTGCTGAGATTTTTTATATCAGTGATTTAATTAAAAAAGCAGGCCTTCCTGTTAAAACCGTTGACTTGACAACCAAACCCACGACACTCGCACGAGAAGCGGATGTCACAGCAGCAGAAGTTGCACGCTTTCATCCAGATGGTCAAGAGGCTGTTTTCTGTGGTGATAGAGGAAAAGCAATAGAAGCGATGTCAATCGCTTTTGAACACTATTTAACTCACTGTGATGATGTCTTAGCCGTTCTTGGACTAGGCGGCTCAGGGGGAACGGCACTGATTACACCAGCAATGCAATCTCTGCCAATTGGTGTACCTAAATTGATGGTATCGACGATGGCGTCTGGCGATATTTCAGGCTATATCGGGGCAAGTGATATCTCAATGATGTACTCCGTTACAGATGTATCAGGCTTAAATCGTATTTCTCGTAAAGTTTTAAGAAATGCAGCGAATCAAATCGCTGGCGCTGTTTATTTTTACCAAGAAGAGCATGTTGTTGATAAGCCTGCGGTAGCACTGACAATGTTTGGTGTAACCACACCTTGCGTACAACAACTCACACAAAAACTTGAAAATAATTATGACTGCCTTGTTTTTCATGCAACAGGAAGTGGTGGTAAAGCCATGGAAAAACTGGCAGACAGTCACCTGCTTCATAGTGTGTTAGATCTTACAACTACCGAAGTGTGTGATTACTTGTTTAATGGTGTACTGCCCTGTGATGAAGATCGTTTTGGTGCAATCGCTCGTACTAAAACCCCTTATATCGGTTCTTGTGGCGCATTAGATATGGTGAACTTTGGACGCCCTTCTAGTGTTCCTGAGAAATATAAAGGGCGTCAATTTTATCACCATAATGCACAAGTCACCTTAATGCGCACAACACCAGAGGAAAACCGTCAATTGGGAATTTGGATCGCTGAAAAAATGAATCAGTGTGAAGGCCCATTGCGATTTGTAATACCACAGGGCGGTTTTTCTGCTCTGGATATCGAAGGGGGTCCTTTTTGGGATCCAAAAGCAAACCAAGCGTTTTTTGATGCATTTATAACAACATTTAAAGAGACAGAGACTCGTCAATTAGTCATCAGTCCTTATCACATAAACTCAGCTGAGTTTACTCAGCAAATTTATGATTTACACCAGGAACTTATTTGTTAACCACGGAGAAAGAAGAATGACTCATTCACGTGAAACGTTACTAAAAAAATTCAATGAAATGATTGCACGCCATGAACCGATTATTGGTGGTGGTGCAGGTACTGGCCTTTCAGCTAAATGTGAAGAAGCGGGGGGTATCGACCTCATTGTTATTTATAACTCAGGTCGTTACCGTATGGCAGGTCGAGGATCTTTAGCGGGTTTATTAGCTTATGGTAATGCTAATGAAATCGTTATGGATATGGCAAAAGAAGTATTACCTGTTGTTAAACATACGCCTGTGCTCGCAGGAGTAAATGGTACAGATCCATTCTGTAACTTTGATAAGTTTTTAGATGATGTCAAAGCGACAGGTTTTGCAGGCGTACAAAATTTCCCAACTGTTGGCTTAATTGATGGTAATTTCCGTGCAAATTTAGAAGAAACGGGTATGGGTTATGGGCTTGAGGTAGATATGATCCGCCAAGCTCACGAAAAAGATCTACTAACCACACCTTATGTCTTTAGTCGCGAAGATGCCATTGCAATGACTGAAGCTGGTGCAGATATTATTGTGCCACATATGGGATTAACTACTGGCGGTAACATTGGTGCAGAAACTGCATTAACATTAGCGGACTGTGTTCCTTTAATTAATGACTGGGCAAAAGCAGCGAAAGCAGTACGTGCTGATGTTATTGTGCTTTGTCATGGTGGTCCTATTGCAACACCAGAAGATGCACAATATATTTTAGATAATTGCCCTGATTGTCATGGCTTCTATGGTGCAAGTTCAATGGAACGCTTACCAACAGAAGTGGCATTAACCGCAACAACAAAAGAATTTAAAAGTATTAAACGCTAATTCAAAATCATCAAGTTTGCCTAAGCGTTAATCCATATTGCCCACATTATGTGGGCAATATTTTATGCAAAGGATCCTAATTCAAATTAGACTAGTTTTGCAATTAATGTATTTAAATCACCCGCTAAGAAATCAACAGGTGGAATTTCAATAACGGTGTAAGCACCCGCACGTTGTTTCATACTGGCTCTTGCCGCTGAAACCATAAATTGAGACGTCAATGCAGGATTGTTAATACGCATTGAATATTCAAATAATTGGTTATGCGTTTTACCCGAAACACCTTTATGAGTCATATGAACGCCATGCCCAACATCTTTTAAGCTATCGACACAATCGACTTGCTTCACATGGGTTTCATCAGAAGAGAAATAGCTATCAGCTTTAATCGCTTGCTCTACTTGATTAAAATCTACACCCGCTTCTAATTCCACGTAAACCATACGGCGGTGAACACCTGTGCCTAATGGAATAGTCATTGAAAGTGCATCTTTTACACCCTCAATAGCTTTAGCTGCAACACTGTGCCCCATACTCATACCTGGTCCAAAATTTGTGTAAGTAATGCCTTTAGGTGCCATAGCTAACATTAATGTACGAACAATAGAATCAGAACCTGGATCCCAACCTGCTGAAATAACAGCAACTCGGTCATGCTTTTTAGCTACTTCATCTAATTCTGTTTTTAATGACACAATCTCGCTGTGAACATCAAAACTATCTACTGTATTAATGCCTAAACTCAAAATAGATTTAGCTAACTCTTTAATTGCACGAGTTGGTGAACATAAGAGAGCAACATCAACATTACCTAATGTTTTAATATCGTTAGTTACGGTAATATTTTGCAGTTCTTCTGGAATGTTGTTTATATCACGACGAACAACACCCATTAATTCAAAATCTTGAGCAGCTTGAACCGCTTCTAATGCAAATCGACCAATATTGCCATAACCTACAATGGCCACTTTTATTTTAGTATTCATTAATTCCCCTGACTTTAACGTTAATCATCTCTTAATGATAATAGTGATTAGTTATCAATGAATAAACCATATAAATATCTTTTTTGCCAGATAAACATTATTTGCGCTATTCCCTTATAAATAAACCTTGTAGAATCCCCTTTCTTCCGACACGTTTATATTTATAAATCGATTTCACTCTGTTTTTAAGAAGGTTTTCAATGCATCAGTCTGATGTAGCGGATCGCTCGCTTTTCTCTCTTAGTTGGCCAATATTTATAGATATTTTCCTACATCTAGCCACACTATTAATTAATACTTACATGGTAAGCCACGTTTCCACCGCTTACTTAGCCGCTATGGGCGTCGGTAACCAAGTTTTTGATCTTTTCATCACTATTTTTAGCTTTATCAGTGTGGGATGTAGCGTTGTTATTGCCCAATATTTAGGTGCAGGTAAAAAAGAAAAAGCCAGTCAGGCGATCCATATCTCTATTGCATTTAACTCATTGCTGGGGATAAGTAGTGCTGTAATTATTCTCTTTTTTGGCTACAACATCCTTAATTTAATGAATACGCCATCTCACTTGGTTCAAGATGGCTACGATTACTTGCATATTATTGGTATTTGTCTTATTCCTGAGGCAATTTCAATTATTCTTGCAGCTTGTTTAAGAGTTTATGGCAAATCAAAAGCCGCCATGTATGTCACATTGATCGCTAACATTATTACTGTTATTGGTAATATGATTGTGCTTTATGGCTTCTTTGGCTTACCACAATACGGATTGGTCGGTGTTGCTTGGTCTACTGTTGTTGGTCGTATTATTGCCGTTATTTTATTATGTGGATTATTGTTCTACGGCTTACGTATTAAATTTCAAGCAAGACAACTCTTTATCTGGTCCAAAAATATGTTGGGAAAAATCCTGCATATTGGTTTACCGGCCGCTGGTGAAAATCTAGTTTGGATCTTACATTACATGACTGCATCTGCCTTTATTGGTTTGATGGGCGAAGTCCCTCTTGCAGCACAAACTCTCTATTTCCAATTGTCATTATTTTTAATGCTCTTTGGTATTGCAATTAGTATTGGTAATGAAATTCTTGTGGGACATTTAGTTGGCGCTAAACGCTTTGATGATGCATTTAATCGTGGTTGGAAAAGTTTAAAAACGGGTGTGATATTCACGATTGGGGTGGTTATTGTTTATTGGTTTATGCGTGATCCTATTTTGTATTCCATTACAGAAGATCAACGTATTATTGACCAATTAATTCCTCTGTTTATTTTGTCGGTCTTTTTAGAACCAGGCCGTACTTTTAATATCGTAATGGTGAATGCCTTACGTGCAGCCGGCGATGCTAAATTCCCGCTTATGACAGCAATTTGCTTTATGTGGGGTGTGGCAATTCCGGTTGGTTATTTCCTTGGTATTAAGATGGAAATGGGATTAATTGGTATCTGGATTGGTTTCCTTTGTGATGAATGGTTACGAGGCTTAACGAACGCATGGCGTTGGCGCTCTCGTAGATGGCAAGCTAAGCGTTTGGATATATAAGACTTAACAGCCTGATAATATTACTATCAGGCTGTTAAATTGATATTCTGCTAAAATTTAAATAATCCCTTCTTTATCATATTGAGTTAACGCCAAACTAATTATTGAGTTTGATATATCATTAATTTTTTCTATTTCTTTAATTTTAGATAAATTAATTCTCTTATGATATTCCTTTGCCAGCTTAGAAAAAAGCGTCGTTAAATAATAATCATCCCTATTTTCTTTTCTAATTAAGTCATTTAGTGAAATTTTATTTGTCTCTAAAAAAAGTCTATTTTTAAAATTAGGATGATTAATTAGTTCCGATAGTTTTATTATTATTTTTGTTTTTACTTTTAAAAAGTCACTTTCCAATTCATTTTTTAATATATTAATTTCTTTATTAAGCAGTTCTTTTACTTTTGGAGATATAGCTTCACTAGTTTGATTTACTAGTTCAATTAAAGAAAAAAATCCATCAATTTTACTTTTATTTCTATTATCTAATCCTTTATGACTAACATCATTTATTATTTCCTCACGTCCCGTGATTTCATCCATAATTAATTCATTAATTATTGTTTCCTTTGTTACCAAATTATTTTTTTCACTGATTTTATATTGATGCTCAAATAATGTGGATATTCTATTATTTTTTATATCACTATTTGTATTAGTGGAATATTGTTCCACATTGCAATTTTTCTTATTTACCTTAGAAGAACCATAATATTCATCAAAATTGACATAGTCAGAGTCAGAGTCAGAGTCAGAGTCAGAGTCAGAGTCAAAGTCAGAGCTATCAATCTCCTCATAATCATGTTCTGAATAAATATCATCAATATCTTTTGTCAAATAATTAATTCCTCCCCCCATTTCCATATAATCAGATCCTTCACTATCTGTTGAGTTAATTATCGGATCTGTATGACTGATAAATTCATTTGTTGAGTTTTTTATTGATAAAATTGGATTATATTCCATGTAGATATCTGTATTTTCTGAACTATTTGATAAAACAGAAGAACTTCTTTGTAATTGAGTATTTATACTTGCAGGACACATCATTATTATCCTATTAATTTATCATGATCATATTCTATAATTTATCATTCCCTCCACTATCATTTATCTACCATTTATAAATTTAATTATTTCATAAAGTTAACATTTTAGTTTGTCGTCATTTCCTACCAATAATCGGTGTTATTTTTTAGATTTCACTTTTATTGAAACCGCACAAAAACAATCAATAAAATATAATTATTATGGACATCGAACCATTAAAATAAGTAATGAGTTTATTTATCTTCTTAAAAAATATTATTTTCAATATCTCTTTTTTATGATTCAGATCACAGAAAAGCATCTCAACAAGCTAAATAAAAATAACCTCACCCACAAAAAACACTAATTTTTTTAATAAAGAAAAAACCAAAAATTAAATATTAATCAACATTAAACTTTTCTTATAAAAATAATTATTTTTCTCTAATTCCCTATTGTTTTTTTTATGATACAAGTAAGTGTTAGTCTTTTCTAATAAATGAGATCACTACGCATCGATACAGAGAATACAATTAAAAATACAATGGAGTCTTGTCATGAATCTTGTTGAACGGTTTATTTCTTATACAAAAGTTAACACCACCACAAATAGGGAAAATGGCGCTGCGGGTATTATGCCTTCTTCAGAAGGTCAGCGAGTCCTAGCACTACAATTAGTTGAAGAACTCAAGGCGTTAGGTGTTGAAGATATCAAAATTCGCGATACTGCAATTGTTACCGCAACACTCCCTTCCAACCTTGATTATGATGTACCTACTGTTGCTTTCTTTGGTCATTTAGATACCAGTGCAGAACAAACCAATGATACCAAAGCGCAAATCCTGCCTTATAAAGGTGGTGACCTTTGCTTAAACAAAGAGCTTGATATTTATCTACGTCAAAGTGAATTCCCAGAATTAGAAAACTATATTGGTGACGATATTATCGTGACAGATGGCACCAGTTTATTAGGTGCGGATGACAAAGCCGCAATTGCTTCAATTATGGATATGTTGCAATACTTTAAACAACATCCTGAAGTTAAACACGGTACAGTAAAAATTGGTTTTGTACCAGATGAAGAGCAAGGTTTGCGTGGTGCAAAAGTCTTTGATACTAAAGAATTTGGTGCTGACTTTGCCTATACCTTAGATTGCTGTGGTATTGGTGAATTAGTGTATGAAAACTGGAATGCAGGTGATGTCGAAATTACCTTTACGGGAGCTTCTGCACACCCAATGTCAGCTAAGGGAAAATTAAAAAACTCATTGTTAATGGCACATAAATTTGTTGCTATGTTACCGGGTGGCGAAGCACCTGAATATACTGAAGGTCGTGAAGGTTATTATTGGGTAAAACAACTAGCGGGTAATAGTGCGCGTACCGTATTAAAAATGGATGTGCGTGATTTCACTGAAAAAGGTTATGCCCACCGCATGGCGTTTTTAAAACAACTTTCAGAGTATTGTGAAGGTTTATGGGGTGAAGGATCTGTAGCTTGTAAACTTGCTGACCGTTATGCCAACGTCTTTAATAGCCTACAAGGTGATAATCGCTACCCTATTGATATTGCGATTGCCGCTTATGAAGCGAATGGTATTACTCCTCGCCCAATTCCGATGCGTGGTGGCTATGATGGTGCAGCCCTTTCTCAAAATGGCTTACCTTGTCCAAATATCTTTACTGGTGCTCATAATTTCCATTCTATTTATGAATATCTGCCTGTTAAATCCCTTTATGCCGCCAGTGATGTCTTAAAATCGGTAGTGAAGATCACTGCTGAACGCTTTACACCTGGAGCTAAAGCATGATCCAAATTCTTGCGGTCTTAGTCGTCGTTGTTATTGTCGCTAGGATGATCTTGAAAGGGTATAAAGCAGAACCTGTTTTATTAGTCGCTGGTCTAGCCTTAATGGCGCTAACAATGATGTTTGGTTGGGGAGATATTCTTCCTAAAAATGTCAAAACAACAGGTATTGGCTGGTTAGATCCTTTTGAAGTAATGCGTGATCTCTTTAGTAGTCGTGCTGCTGATCTCGGTTTAATGATCATGGCACTGATGGGGTTCGCACATTATATGGATCATATTGGTGCCAATGAGGCCGTTGTACGGGTTGCAACTCGCCCATTGAAAAATATGCGCTCACCTTATGTGTTACTATTTTTCTCCTTTTTACTCGCGAGTATTTTGCAACTTGCTATTCCTTCAGCGACTGGATTGGCGGTTCTATTAATGGGAACCATGTTTCCAATTATGATAGGACTTGGTTTATCTCCAGCATCTGCTGCCGGTGTGATTGCAACCTCATTAGGTGTTGCTTACACCCCAACAGCAATTGATGCCATTCGTGGTGCAAAAGCGGTTGATTTAGGGGTCGTTGAATATGTGCTTTATTACCAAGGGCCTGCAGCGATTGCAACCGTACTTGCTGTTGGTATTACGCATATCTTCTGGCAACGCCACTGTGACCGCAAAGCCGGATTTGTGCCTCAATTAGGCAAAATGTCTGAAGAAACAAAGAGTGATAAAAACGTACCCGGCTTTTATGCCTTACTTCCAATGTTACCAATCATTATGGCAGTAAGCTCATCAAGCCTGTTTGTTGAAGGTATTCACCTTGATGTGGTCACAATTGTATTGATTTCAATGGCGATTTGTATGCTAATTGAAACATTACGCTTACGTGATTTTAAATTAGTGTGTGCGGGCTTCCAGCATTTCTTAAAGGGTATGGGTTCTGCATTTAGTAACGTTGTGGGATTATTAGTTGCAGCAGGTGTCTTTGCTCATGGTATTAAAGTCAGTGGAGCTATAGATAGTCTAATTGTGATGGCGGAATCTGTAGGCTTACCGCCATTTGCCATGGCGTTGGTCTTTGCTATCGTGACATTAGCGGCTGCAGTTATTATGGGTTCAGGTAATGCTCCTTTCCTTGCATTCGTTGAACTTATTCCACAAATTGCACATAGCATGGGTGTTAACCCAATTGCGATGATTTTACCTATGCAACAAGCGTCACATATGGGGCGAGGTATGTCCCCTGTAGCAGGTGTTATTATTGCAGTATCTAGTGGTGCTAAATTACAACCGTTTGATGTTGTAAAAAGGACAGCAATTCCGCTTATGGTCGGTTTTGTATTCCATAGTGCTATTATTGCTATCTTCTATTATTAATAAATATACCTGAAGTAATACTTCTTACTTCAGGTTATTTTCAAATAATAAACATTATATTTGATTAGTAATCAGAATTTATATTAAAAATAATAATTAATATCAACATGAGAAAATGAACAAAATAATAGGGAGTTATTCTTATACTTCAAAAAATAAAAAGCCTACTATTTTCTTTGTTAAAATAATGATGTGATATTTAATTAGCATTCATCACTCTTTATTTTAACTATTCAGATTAGCCCACTTTAAGTATGATAATTATACTAGCAATAGGATCGTGTCTTCGTTCTATTGCTTTTTTAGTTAATTTATAAATATAAAATTAACTTATCTAACTCATTTATTCTTTCATTAAATCATTTTAATGAATAAGCAACAGACTCTTTTTTCATGTAAATAAATACAATCACAAAGCCAATTTGTGTGTTTTTCTCTAAAGTAGAAAAAAATACTAACACCAAAGACAAGAGGGGTAATATTTTCTCAAATTTTATCCAACGCTAGTAAATTCAGAAAAAACTTTCTCTCATAAATTCAGTATGATGAAGAGAATAAAAATAGAATAACCTATTGAATTTTCATACTGTTTATTGGGTGCATACAATGAAAGAACAATTATCTTCTCGTTGGAAAATATTGATAGCGGCAGTAAAACAACAAGTCAAACCCGCTTTAGGTTGTACAGAGCCTATCTCACTTGCATTAGCGGCTGCTACTGCTGCAAGTTATCTTAAACACGCGATCACTCGGATTAGTGCTGAAGTTTCCCCGAATTTAATGAAAAATGGTATGGGCGTTACCGTACCAGGAACCGGAATGGTGGGACTATCTATCGCTGCTAGCTTAGGTGCTGTCGGCGGTGATAGTAAAGCGGGTTTAGAGGTATTAAAAAATGCCACACCAGAACATGTAGAACAAAGCAAAGCGCTGTTAGCTTCTGGTATTGTTACTGTGTCTATTAAAAAAGCGTGCCAAGAAGTACTTTATAGCGAAGTCACTGTTGAGGACGGTGAAAATAGTGCAACTGTCATTATTGCTGGCAATCACACCAATATCGTTAAAATCATTCATAATGATAATGTTGTTCTTGATAACACTTGTGATGGCGCAGAACAATCTGCATCACCTTGCGAAATAAAAGAAACACTGACCCAAACGAATACTCAAGAAATTTATCAATTTGTCACGCAAGTTCCAGTAGACGAAATTTCTTTTATTCTTGAATCAGCACATTTAAATGATGCGCTATCAAAAGAAGGTTTGAACAATAGTTATGGTTTACATATTGGACAAACTTTACAACGTCAGCAGCAACGAGGCCTATTAGCAAAAGATCTATTATCAGAGATCATGATCCGGACTTCTGCGGCGTCTGATGCTCGTATGGGTGGCGCTGTTTTACCTGCAATGAGTAATTCTGGCTCAGGTAACCAAGGCATTGCTGCCACCATGCCTGTGGTCGTTGTCGCCGAATACTTGCAAGTCGACGAAGAGAAAATGGCTAGAGCATTAATGCTCTCCCATTTACTAGCCATCTATATTCACCATAAATTCCCTGCTCTATCTGCATTATGTGCAGCAACTACCGCATCAATGGGTGCTGCAGGTGCAATTGCATGGCTAATGGATGAACGCTATGAATCCATGGCAATGGCGATTAGTAGCATGATTGGTGATATTAGTGGTGTGATTTGTGATGGTGCTTCAAATAGCTGTGCTATGAAAGTTTCAACCGGTGCAAGTGCTGCTTATAAAGCGGTATTAATGGCTCTTGATAATACATTTGTGACAGGTAATGACGGTATTGTAGCGCATGATGTTGACTCAACGATTGAAAACTTATGTGCATTAGCGAGCCGAGCAATGCAGCATACCGATATCCAAATTATTGAGATCATGGAATATAAAGCCGTTGCTAATGGCTAATTTCAGCGATTAAAAAAAGCACCCCATAATAGTTATTATGGGGTGAAATATAAGATCCTAGGAACAGGATCCTCCTCAAGTCAGGAGCTTATCAATATTCGTTACTACTATTTACGGCTATACTACGGTTACTTCTACTACTTACTTCGTACTACTTTCTAACACTCACTACAGGGTATTGGGTTAATGTGCATTTTCTTGCGTACTTGGGTTTAATGCATCAAAATTGGCTCTTATCTCATCTTCTGGTAATTGAATACCAATAAAGACCAATGTGCTTTCGCGGACTTCATCTTCATGCCATGCTCTATCCCAATCAGCACTATAAAGACGTTGTACACCTTGGAATAACAAGCGATTAGGTTGATCTTTAATATTTAATATCCCTTTATAACGTAAAAGATTATCAGCAAAGCTTAATAATAATTTTTCCATTACATCAGAGACTTTTTGTAACTCAACGGGATAATCAAATTTCAGTACAATAGAATGGATATCATCTTGTTTTTCAGGCTGAAAACGGAAAATAGGCTGTTTTACTTCAAGGTTATCATTCAACATAAAACCTTTTACATTAAACAATAAACCTAAATCAATTTGTCCATGAATAACGGTATTAACAGGGGCTCTCGCATTAATGCGTCTTAATCGTGCCATTAATTCAGGTGATGCCGGTGCAACATCAGTTTTTGTTAATAAGATGCGATCAGCATAACCAATCTGAGATTGTGCAATAGTAAATTGATCCAGTTGTTGCTGAGCATGAATATTATCAACAAGAGTAATAATCCCATCTAACAAATAGCGTTGACAGATCACTTCATGAGAAAAAAATGTTTGGCTAATTGGGCCTGGATCAGCCATACCAGTACATTCAATAACTAATCTATCAAACTTAATTTCACCACGATCAAGACTGTCACATAAGTCTAATAATGTGTCTTCTAACTCATTAGATTTACTACAACAAATACAACCGTTGGTAAGTGTTTTAATTTGAGTGGCTCTATCACCAATGATTTCATCATCAATAGGCACTTCACCAAATTCATTTTCAATAACAGCGATTTTATAACCATGCTTTTCATTAAGCATATGACGCAAAAGCGTTGTTTTTCCTGATCCTAAAAAACCAGTCAATATCGTCACTGCAATAGGTTCCATTATGTGTCTCCTTTACAGATTATTAGCAACAGCGAAAACCGCCTTTACCATCACCACCACCATAACGGGCTTCCTGACGTTCACGGAAAAACTCGTTATAGGTCATTACTGGTTTATCAGGATGGTTATCTTTCATGTGCTGTACATAGTTATCATAATCAGGAATACCTATCAGCATACGAGCGGCTTGTCCTAGATATTTTCCAGCTTGTCCTAAATTGCCAAACATAAGTTTCTCCTAAACCCCGTACCAGCTAAACCAGTACGGGGTTAAACTATTTACCTAAGATTAGTGACCTGAGGACACTTTAACGTCTTTTGGCATAGGAACATACGGTGTTTCTTGTGCTGTTTCTTCTGGGTTTTTACGCGCTTTCATTGCAGTACGGAAGCCGTAGAAAATGATGCTGTAAACAACCACTAAGAATAGAATACTTAAGCCCGCATTGGTGTAGTTATTAATTACAATATGATTCATATTAGTAATCTCTGCCGCAGTTAAATCGGCACCACCTGCTAAGATCTTCGCTTTGTATTCATTTGCTAAGTAGAAGAAACCTTCCATTTGTGGATCATCACTAAGAAGTTTCAGACCTAATGCCCATGTTGTACAAATTAATAGCCACACCGCTGGAACAACAGTTACCCAAATATATTTAGTGCGTTTCATCTTAATTAAGATAACCGTACCTAATACCAGTGCAACAGCTGCTAACATTTGGTTTGAGATACCAAATAATGGCCATAAGCTCTTAACTCCGCCTAATGGGTCAACAACTCCTTGATATAACAGATATCCCCATAAGCCGACACAACCCGCTGTACCAATAACACCTGGAATGAACGAATTTGTTTTCTTCAAGTAAGGAATAAAGTTACCTAATAAGTCTTGAAGCATGAAGCGACCAGAACGTGTACCTGCGTCTAACGCGGTTAAAATAAAGAGCGCTTCGAACAAGATCCCAAAGTGATACCAGAAGCCCATATCCGCAGCAGGAATAATTTTATGGAATACCATCGCGATACCAACCGCTAAGGTAGGCGCACCACCAGCACGGTTTAATACAGAAGGTTCACCAATATCTTTCGCTGTTTGTAAGATTTCTTCTGGAGAGATAACAAAGCCCCATGAACTGACTGTTGCAGCTGCATGTACGGTAACTTCTTTTAACTGCCCCATGATAACAGCTGTATTTTCACCACCTAATTCATGTAGGTTCGGCATCGTAATGCCTAAGCCTGCTGGTGGGGTATTCATTGCAAAATACAGACCTGGTTCAATGATAGATGCAGCGACTAATGCCATGATCGCAACGAATGATTCCATTAACATTGCACCATAACCAATAAAACGAGCATCCATTTCATTTGCGATAAGCTTAGGTGTTGTACCTGAAGCAATTAGGGCATGGAAACCAGAAACGGCACCACAAGCGATTGTGATAAATAAGAATGGGAATAAAGCCCCTTTCCATAATGGCCCAGTACCATCGATGTATTGAGTAACCGCTGGCATTTTCAGTTCAGGGTTTAAAATCACAATACCCACAGCTAAACCAACGATAACACCAATTTTCAGGAAAGTTGCTAAATAATCGCGTGGAGCAAGAATTAACCATACTGGTAATAATGCAGACACAAAAGCATAACCAATAAGGCCAAAGGTAATTGTTGTATCTTTAAAGGTTAACGCTGGGCCCCAGTATGGGTCGTGAGCAATAACACCACCAAACCAAATCGCCGCAATTAGTAAGACAATACCAATAACTGACACTTCACCCACACGACCTGGGCGGATATAGCGCATGTAAATCCCCATAAACAGGGCAATTGGTACTGTTGAACAAACAGTGAACACACCCCATGGGCTTTCAGCTAATGCTTTAACAACGATAAGTGCAAGTACAGCAAGAATGATGATCATGATAAGGAAACAGCCGAATAAAGCGATAGTACCCGGAATTGGCCCCATCTCTTTCTTTATCATCTCACCAAGTGAGTTACCATTACGGCGTGTAGAAATAAACAACACCATAAAGTCTTGTACCGCACCCGCTAACACAACCCCTGCTAATAGCCAAAGTGTACCGGGTAAATACCCCATTTGAGCAGCAAGAACAGGACCGACTAAAGGACCTGCACCAGCGATAGCTGCAAAGTGATGACCAAATAAGACATAACGGTTGGTCGGAACATAGTTCAAACCGTCATTGTTAATAACAGAAGGTGTCGCTCTCGTTGGGTCAAGCTTCATCACTTTTTGAGCGATATACAAACTGTAATAACGATAAGCAACCAAGTAGACGGCAACAGAAGCGACAACTATCCATAGCGCACTAACGTGTTCACCACGACGAAGTGCAACCACTGAAAGACAAAAAGCACCGATAATCCCGAGGATCACCCAAGGTACGTGCTTTAAAAATGCATTTTTGTTCATGAGACACCTTTTTTTCAGGCAAGACCGAACAGCCAAAGAGTAATGCGGGACAGCAAAGAATGATTTGAGCGAATATGAGAGATAACTGCCCGCAGCTACATAATAAGAATTTTGACACAGGAATAGTGTGATTAAATCGCTTAGCGGTTGTATACCGAATTAAGCGGTCTGTTTTCTCAGTTAAGTGGTTTTACTGTTTTCAAAAGGCGTTTTTTTTGTGATCAAGATAACAATTTTATGTCTTTCAATAAGTTAGAGGATAAGAAAAGAATAAAAAAACGCCTCAATATCAACAAAAAAGGCGTTTTTTAATAACATTATTCAAACAAAGTAAGATTATTGACTAAATTGAACAGATATCAAAAGTACATTACCTTTTCGAGATGGTGAGCCATTAAACCGCCACTGATAAGCAACATCAATCACTGCATTATCAATATTCATATCACCACTACTGGTTTTTAGCATCACCACAGTAGGAACACCTTGAGGATCAACATCAAGCTGTAAAATCATATCGCCCGTTTTAGGTGCCGTATTTGAGGCATTTACTTTCGGTAATAGTTGAGTACTACCTTTGATATTTGCCGATGCAAAATCAACACTAAAGGTACAGTTTGATTGCTCTGTTTTGTCTGTATTTAAAAGTGAGCGGACCACTTTGCTATTCGGATCTGATGCAGGTATCGCACGTTGAGCCAATTGAATTTGCGTTAAGTCATCACTGAGATAATCATCCGAAGGCTTAACTTCAATACCTTCAGGTAGATAGCGCATATCCATTCTTGCTCTCAAAGTTTGGTAACGTTCTAAACGAGCACCTTCAAGGGTATTTATCACCATTCTCATTTCCAACATTTGCATGATAGAACTAATACTTTCTTGTGATTTTTGCTGTGTTGCTTTCGCAAATGCGCCTGCTGCAATTTCAGGATCTTCATCTAGCCAGGTTATCCCCCAACCTAACCAAACATCTTCGCGATTTGGATTTAGTGCAATAGCTTGCCCAAAATGGTGACGTGCTTGTGATAACAAGTTTTGCCAATACTCTTCATGTTGTGGATAAATATCAGGAGATTGAGATAAATTATTTGTTCCCACATTGTAATATTGCAATTCAAAACGGGCGACCATTCTTACAACATCTTCATTATCTTGATGAAGTGCCAATTTTTCGTTTAAGAAACGTAGACTATTATCCCAACTTTCGTGGTTATTTTTTCCATTAGATAATGTTTGGAGCTCTTTTAAAATATTTTGTAATACCGCTCGTTCTTCTTGCTGTTGTTGTGCGCGTTTTGAATAAATAGATGAATAGGGTTCATAGGTAGAATGCGATGATGATTTACTCGACTCTTTTTCTGGTGCTTGCTTTTGTAAATTTATGAACTCCTTTTCAGTACTTGCAATACCGTTAATGTCTTGCCTTGCATAAGCTTTTGCCAGTGTGATTAACATAGGTTGTTGCTTAATAGCATAGTCATTCCAGCCAAGACGTGTGCTTTGAAAACGAACGGTAACACGCTGATGATAACCCTCTTTTGTTGGCATAAAACGCCAACCACGAGCATCACTTAATGCTTTGGTATCAAATACATTATATCCACTACCTTTTTGTACCCAAAGACCTAAAACGCGTCCTTGAGGATCAACATCAACGGATAAAACAGTTTCTGCAATAGGAATATATTGCCCAACAGATGGGTAATGAATTTCCGTCCAGTTCTGTATTTTATTTGGTGAATCAACAAGCACTATCCCCGGATATTCCCTATCATTCATCATTGATTTCCATTCGACATAAGTCTCACTGTTATTCGCTATTGCATGAGTAACAGGCAGTACTTTTCCTGCCAATGTAGCGATCTCTTCAGGAACTGCATTTTTTTGTCGATATAAACGATCTTCTATCACCCGAGCTTGAAGGATTTGATAAATCTGACGTTGGTTTTCTGTCAATTCAGAAATTGCTTTTTCAATAAGTGGTTGTAATGAAGGATTATGGCGCCCCAATTTGTCATATTTTAGCGTATCAGCAACCATTAACGCGGCCATTGCTTTTTCTATCTGTATATTGGGTGGTGTATGAGCAATGTAGGTTAATGCTAATGTTTGCCATGCTTCAGGGGCTAATGGTGCAGTAGTAATAGCGTTAATACCTGATTGCTCTAATTTTTCATTACTACTTGTAAGAAGCGATGATAATGCTTGAGCAGTAATAATTTCGGGTTGATTCAGTAACCAGTCACCATAAAAAGAGAGCGTTTTAATTGCCTCTTTTTGTTCTGGTGTTCCTTTTGCATGAGCCAGATACGTCTCTTTAGCTTGCATTGCGGAAGTTACATCATCCGTTAAATAAACAAGCCCCGGTAATTCGGTGCGTTTCTTTTCAAGCTCTTTAAGATACCCCAACGTTTTAGGTTGATTAACAACGATTGTTTTAATGATGTTATCTTCAGCATTAATCACGCTATAACGAAAATCACTCCACTGCGATTGTTCTATATTTTGTAAAACAAAGCGGCGACGATCTTCTAATTCACTATGAGGGATCATTGAAAATGAAAGACTAAAAGTCATTAGAAGAACAGCACCACTCCCAAAAAAATAGAAGATATTTTTAGCGCGCCACGATTGTAATAACATGACAATTGTCATAATGAGAGAGCCTAACCATAATCCCAATAAGAAATTACGCTCATCGAAACGAACTGATGAGGGAAGGATCTTGATACTAATGCTGTCGATAGTACTAATGATTGAAACTAATAACGCAGGTAACCAAAAAGGAAATAAGAGTGTGGCGATCCCAATAATAATTAGGATCGGTTTAATTGTTTTATTCATATGAATTCCCTCTCATTAAGGTTTTCTTTTCAAAATACGTAATGAAGGGAGAATAAAAATGATGAGTATAATAATGGCTATCATCATTAAAAAAATTACGCTTAGCATTGTTATTAGTAGCTGCTCAATATAATTCGCTTTTATTAAGTCAGAAATCCAAGTAAAGCCTAAATCACCACTTGTTCCTTGCGGAATAAAATACATCAACAGTAATCCGAAAATAATCGGCGCTATGATGGCAATAGCGGTGTGAAAAATAACAGCTGGAACTTTACTTATTGCTTGTTTTAACGCGATAAAAATAGCGGGTGGCTGTATGGGTTTAGCTGAAACTGTATGTGTAGGTGTATGTCTAATATTGGCATTTTTGACGCTATTTTGGCGTATTTGCTCTCGTTGTGTTTGACTTTGCTTTTGAGTAATAGCCACTTGCTGTAGTTGGGTTTGCCTTGCACATGCTGCACAGGCTTTACCCGCAAAATATTGGTGGTTTTTATCTTTCTGACATACCAACATTTGTTGCTTTTCAGGTTGTGCGTATTCATACAGTGCCGTAGCCCATGTTTTCGCACTGGGTCTTAATGTTGGATTTCCTGAAAAAGCTTTATCAAATAATGTTCTCAGCTTGTTGGGTAATTGTTTATGTCCACTAGCAACATTTGGGGTAATTAAATTATGCGCCTTTACGCCATAACCATAAAAACGACCAGCAATACGTCTTGGAATATCCGTAGGAACCGTGTCGTTTTTAGGTCGACCGCTAAAAGGATGGATACCAAAATTAAGTAGTTGAAAAATAATAACAGCTAAGGCAAATCGGTCTTGTTGCTCTTCTTGATCTTGTGGAATAGTTTGTTTTGCTTGAAATTCGGGAGCTAAATATTCAACAGTAAATTGTCCTGCGGGATAGCGTATGTTTTCTCCTTGAATACTAAAACCATCACAATCAAGCAGAGACATATACAAACTTGATTTATAAAACCGTAGGTTTAATGGCTTCATATCAATAATACGATGTCCTTGTTGATGCAATGCATCGATTAATGAACAAAGATTATAAGCAAGGCTAACTTTAGCACCCATTCCAGTGGGTAAGTTATGGGCTTTAGCTTGACGCTCTTGAAGAATATATTCTAACTCTATGGTGTTTTTCACATCGAGTTCAGGCATCACAAAGCCAACAAATTCCTTTTGGCTATTGTATAAACGTGCTTGAGGCCATGCGAGTTGAATTATTGGGGTATCATTGACAGAAACGGGCTTTAATGCGGGCTCTAGTTTCTGCATTGCGGTAATTTTTTTCAGATAATAGGCTTTATCAATTTTATCATGGTAAACTTTTGATACTTGGAAGGGGGCATTATTAATGTGACTAACACTTCCTGCGCCTCCGCTTTTTATCAAATCACCAATCTGATAAATCTTACCATTTTCATCTTGCAGTTGTGTTATCCCAGATATCGCTATCCCTTTTTTTCTCGCTTTTACCACAACTCTTCATCCCTGATACAAATCACTAAGGTTTTATCATCACCCGTAATTGAATGTGTACGAGGATCTGCCAATGTTCCCGCGAGTGCTTCACTTCCACTGTCCTCAGATACTGTTTTTAAATAACGGATCACTGGAGTGATAAACGGCTCATAAAGGGCATCACACGCTTTATTCATGGCAAAAGGCTGTACACCATCAGACATCAAAATAACTTGTTTTATCGGCTTACTTAGAGGAATAACACGTAAATGAGCTTCCCAACTTTCTGACGTCACAAACCACGTTTGATTGGCATATTCTCCATTTTCAGGCTGTGATACATAACGGGTACCATCACAATATTCCACCACTGCAATACCGTCACCCAAATGGAATAAATAGCCACTGTCATCACCAATCCAACATGCAACCAGTGTAGATGCATATTCATTAAGTGCACACTGCTTTATTTCTGCATATTCAGCCAGTTGGAGGCGAATATCTTCGATAAGTTGTTTTGCGCCTTGTGTTATCTGTTTTTCAGTTAACAAATCAATGTTTGGCCACTCTGTGATACGTAGCGTAAATAGCCTCGCCACAAGTTGAGCACCTTGCTCACTATAACGAGAGGAGCCAGCACCATCACAAACAGCCGCGATAAGATACTCACCTTTACGACGAATAAAATAAGCATCCTGACAAGGAATTTGACGTTCCTGATGGGCAATCCCTGTCACCGATGCCCCATAAGCTAACCAATCGTTCATCAAACAGGTACACTCGCCCAAGAATCTGTTGAAGGTAATTGTGCAGTGCCTCCCGGCGTTGATTGAGAAACCACTTGCATACTGGCACTTAACCATAAGAATAATTCTTTAAATTGTAGCCCTTTAAGCATTTTCACACCATTAACACCATTACGGCTAAAACTTCCCATCACTTCTGCTGATGCTCCATCAACCATAATAGGAAATACTGCTGTTTTTTGGCTTTCTTCTGCTTGACGACAAAGCTGTGCAGCTTGTTCCCACTGATCGGTTGGCACACCATCAGACATTAAAAATAGCCAAGGACGAGTATAAGCAACACCGGCTTGTTTAAAACGCTGTTTTTCTGCTTCTATTTCTTCAAGCGCCAGCGTTATAGCTTGTCCCATCGGGGTTGTGCCATTTGCTTCTAAAACAGGAGCCGTAAAATCCATAGCATCTTTCCAATCACCATGCACAGTGCATTGGTCATATCCACCATATTCAATCACTAAAATACGCACACGTTTTGCGGCAATTACATCATTTTTTAGCTCTTGTTCAAGTAGCTTAAGGCCTTCATTTAATTGTTGAATCGGCTGACCATACATACTGCCGGAGCTATCTAACACTAAGATCAAAGGAGTACGTTGTTCACTATTATCAACTAAGGCTACATCAGGGATCATAAGATGCTCCATCATTCGGTTATTATTTTTCATGATAATGATTAATGTAACATAAAGATGCAAAATTCATCAGAAAGAAAAAAACGATAAATTGAAGATAGAGATATTTCTTAAAAAAAGTAGGTTTTAGGATTTAAAAATATTATTTTAAATTAGAATTGCGCTATTTTTCATAATATTAAATGAAAAAAGCACCTTATTACATTAAGTAAAAGGTGCTTTTTAAATAAAATATTTATTTTATTAATAATGGATTTTTTGGCGTCCAGCAATAGAGTGTGAAAGCGTTGTACCATCAACCATTTCAAGCTCGCCCCCCACAGGAACCCCGTGAGCAATTCGGCTTGCTGTAATATCATACTGAGCGCAGATCTCAGCAATGTAGTTGGCTGTCGCTTCACCTTCCACGGTCGGGTTTGTGGCCAAGATAACTTCTGAAATTGTTTCCTGACTCAAACGCTCTTCAAGTCTATCTAAACCTATATCCATAGGTCCGATACCATCTAAAGGGGATAAATGCCCCATTAAAACAAAGTATCGACCCGCAAACTGCCCTGTCTGCTCGATAGCATGAATATCTGCAGGACTTTCCACAACACAAATTTGTCCATTTTGCTGACGACGAGCATTGGCACAGATGGTGCAACGTTCTTCTTCAGTAAAAGTACGACAATCACAGCAATGACCGATTTCAGACATTGCACGCGTTAACGCTTGTGCAAGTCGCATACCACCGCTTCTATCACGCTGAAGCAGTTGGAAAGCCATTCGTTGCGCTGATTTAGGCCCTACACCGGGTAAACAACGCAACGCTTCCATTAATGATTCAAGAAGTGGGCTAGTTTGCATTAGAATGGCATCTTAAAGCCTGGTGGTAATTGCATACCATTAGAAACAGAGGCCATTTTCTCTTTTTGCGTTTCATCAATACGACGCGCAGCATCATTAAAGGCGGCAGCAATCAGATCTTCTAACATCTCTTTGTCATCTTCTAACAGACTAGGATCGATTTCAACACGACGGCAATTATGAGCACCATTGATAGTGATCTTGACTAAGCCAGCACCAGATTCACCGGTCACTTCTAAGTTTGCGATCTCTTCTTGCATTTGTTGCATTTTGTCTTGCATTTGTTGGGCTTGCTTCATCAGATTGCCCAAACCACCTTTTCCGAACATAATTGTCTCTCTTTGTAAAGCCACACAGTATGAAGTCATACAATATGTTGCGATTAAACAGGTCGGATACTCTCTTCATCCAGTTCAGCATCAAAATATTGCTGTAATGTTTGAATTGTTTTATCCGTAATAATCGATTGACGCGATAACGCCAATTTTTCATCATAAATGGCTTGTCGCCACTCCAACGGCGTTTTTACCGCTGGATTATCATCTTCTATAATTGTGAGTGAAATTGCTTTTCCATGCAATTCACTTAATGCATTTGTGAGTGTGCGTAACGCATTTGCTGAATTTAAATGTTTCTGTCTAGTTCGTAAATGCAAAATCACGTTTTCTTCACTTACTGTCTCTTTATACGCATTTAATGCCAGTTGTTGCACCAATTTAGGCAATGGCATTTTTTCAATCTCAGCAGCCCACGCATCTCTTTCTTGTGATTCTTTCGCAATTTTTGCCGCTAACTCTGGCGTTTTTTCGTATTCGAGAACTTCTTTAATTTCTTTAGGCGAAGACACGGCCTCTTGCGTTGACATCAACTCAGGATTTTGTGGGCGCCATTGATATGCTTCTTTTTTCTTTTTTTCAGGTGCATTAGGATTAGGTTGACGCTTAGTAACTTGCTGGCGTCTTTCACTCACGGCTGCTAGCCGTTCTAATGCACTAGCAGCCGGCTTAGCCTGATTTGGCGTCGCCGGTTCAGACTTTTTTGGCGGGGTTTGTTGTTCTGTCCCCTTTATCGCCTGCCGTGCTCTTAAAAGTTTTGCCGCTGGGCTATTACCTAACGAGGCATTGTCCATGGGCGAAGAAGAACGTGTATTTTGTGGCGAATGAGTCTGAGGTAATTGTTGCGCATGACGTTCAGGTACTCGATTCGTTGGCAATGACGTAGAAGGCAAAGTTTGCGCTAATGGCGCAGAAGAAACTTCATCAATCACTGTTTTGGGATGAAAAGCTAACGCTCTTAATAACGTCATTTCAACGCCCATGCGTCTATCTGGCGCATAAGCTAGTTCTTTTCGTCCAACTAATAAGGTTTGATAATAGAGTTGTAAGTCTTGTGGTGAAACAGATTTAGCCAATAGACGTAAACGCTCTTGGGTAAATTGTTCTTGGGGATTATCCTCACTTGGCAATAATTGTAGCATAGCAATTTGATGCAATAATGAAAGAGTTTCAACCAAGAAGTTTTCCCAATCAGTTCCTCTTGAAGCCACTTCATTGACCAACGACATCACTTGCTGACCATCTGCTTTTACCAGAGCTTCAATCAGTGCTAAAGGCTGTGCATCATCAATAGTACCGAGCATTTGGCTTACAACGTCTGCGGTGACAACACCTTCACCACTTGCAATAGCTTGATCTGTTAAGCTTAAAGCGTCTCGCATACTACCATCGGCGGCACGAGCAATAAGCTGGCGTGCTCTTACATCATTTTCAATGTGTTCGGCAGTAAGCACTTTTTCAAGCTGCGTCGCAATTTGGTCAATATCTAATGCGCGCAAATGAAATTGCAAGCAACGCGATAAAATCGTGACAGGTAGTTTTTGTGGATCGGTTGTCGCCAATAGAAACTTAACGTGCTCTGGTGGTTCTTCTAATGTTTTTAATAGCGCATTAAAACTGTGACGTGAAAGCATGTGAACTTCGTCAATCAAGTAGACCTTAAAACGTCCACGTGCTGGCGCATATTGAACATTATCAAGCAGTTCACGGGTATCTTCTACTTTGGTACGCGATGCAGCATCGATTTCGATTAAATCGACAAAACGCCCTTGTTCTATTTCAAGGCAATTTGCGCATTGACCACAAGGTTTACTCGTAATGCCTGTTTCACAATTGAGCCCTTTGGCAAATAATCGGGCAATAGTGGTTTTTCCGACACCTCGTGTGCCAGAAAAAAGATAGGCGTGATGAAGTCGCTGATGATCAAGACCATTAGCTAAAGCCGTCAACACATGACGTTGACCGACAACATCGTTAAAAGTTTGTGGGCGCCACTTACGGGCAAGTACCTGATAGCTCATTGATTCCGCTAAATTTGAACGAGATTTATCTCTATGCTAACACAGGGACGCCCCATTGAGCGAGATTTGTCAGAAACAAATGAGATATTGATGAAAGAACCGTCAAATATTTGAAATGTGTCAAGGAGGGAAATCAATTGTGCGGGCCATCGATATTTATATATCACATTATAAATAACACAAAAGCACCCGCACTATTACTCATGTTTAAAATAATGGCGTGTATCACCACATTCTAAACAGTGAAGAAATTAATGTCCTGGAAAATCAACCAGAGTAAAGCTGTGAACACCTTGCTTTTCTAAGCGTTCAATACCGCCTAAATCAGGTAAGCAGATAATAAATGCAGCTTCTGTCACGGTTCCACCCAAGCGACGGATAAGGCGTGCAGTTGCTTCAATGGTGCCACCTGTTGCCAGTAAATCATCAACCATTAATACTTTGTCTTTATCCGTAATGCTATCTTTGTGGATCTCTAAAGTATCTGTGCCGTATTCCAAATCATAAGTTTCACTGAGCGTTTCGCGAGGCAATTTACCTTTTTTACGAACAGGAACGAAACCAACGCCGAGGCGTAAAGCAACAGGAGCACCAAATAGGAAACCGCGAGCTTCGGTACCCACGACTTTAGTGATACCCTGACCTTGATAGTGTTCTACCAATAAATCAATGGTTGCCTGATATGCAGCAGGATTATCCAATAATGTAGTGATATCACGGAATAATATCCCTTCTTTTGGATAATCAGGAATGGTTTCAATACTGTCTTTAATAAATTGCAGTTGTTGCGCGTTAGCAGTCATAATCAGTGCCATAATAAAAAACGAAACGATAGAATCTATGCAATATGCCGTTAAAATGCAACAGAAAGCCAGTTAACGACTCTTTTTTGTTGCTTTAAGTCAATTCATGTTTTTATCAAAACAGGAACAAGAACCAGATGAATAAACCCGATCCTTTAAGCTTGTTTAAAAAACAGATAGACAATCTTGCCGAAACACTGGCGCCTATTGCAAACAAAAAAATTGCAGCACCTTGCTTCGACACAGCATTGTTCCACCGCCGAAGTGATTCACTTGGCGGCTACATGCAACAGATCCGCGATAATTTTACCCAGTTAATCGCTTGTGTTGAGGCACAACGAAGCCAGCAGGTTAAATTTCTGGCCACACAAATCCTACAACAAATAGAAGCATTAACTCGTGAATTATCGACACAAACACTAAGAAAGCAAGAGAACCAGCTTACTCAACGAAAAAAAAGTGTCGATTTATACCAAAAACTTGCCCAACATCAGGATTATGAACGCAGATTATACGCCATGATCCAAGATAGAGAGCTTTCATTAACGCAAGCACAAAGTTTTATGCAACAACAAGAGTTGCAAAAAGAGATTGCTACACTTGAGAATCGCCTAGCACGTTGTAAAAACGCCCTTTTCTCTATTGAAAAGAGCATTGAAAAACAAGAAGATAAATTTTAAAGATAATAATTATGAGTTTAAAAGAAGCACCAGAATCTGTTCAGTTGGCTGTAGATCTTATCTATTTACTTGAAAGCCACCATATTGATCCTCAAACAGCACTAGAAGCCCTTGAGATTGTGCGCCAAGATTATGAAAACAAATTGGCGACACAATCAACAAACACGCCCTTTAATTAAGCAAAAGGAGTATTGGCTTCAGGTGTTGAACCATCAAGAGGACGTTTTACCTCTTGTACTTCATCACCTTGTTTATTATGCAAATAAACATCAAGTTGGTTAAACGCAATATTAATATTGTTTTCATTACAAAGCTTATCAATTGCACGATTCACTTCATCAATTGCAATACTTCTATCACCTAATGTTCTAACATAAAAACGTAAATCATGGTTTAAAGTACTAGCACCGAACTCAGTAAATAAGACGACAGGCTCAGGTTCAGTCATCACTCTGGCATTCTCTTTCGCGGCTTTCATTAAGATAGCTTTGACCTTATCAAGATCCGAACCATATGCCACCCCCACCTGAATAATAATGCGTGTGACAGTATCTGATAATGTCCAGTTAATAAGTCGTTCTGTTACAAAGGCTTTATTGGGAATAATCACTTCTTTACGATCAAAATCAGTCACTGTCGTTGCTCTAATTCGAATTCGGCTCACTGTACCTGAATATGTTCCTATAGTGACTGTATCCCCAATCCTGACTGGTCTTTCAAACAAGATGATTAAACCAGACACAAAGTTTGCGAATATCTCTTGTAAACCAAACCCTAACCCTACCGTTAAAGCCGCCGCTAACCATTGTAATTTCTCCCATGCTACACCTAATATTCCCAGAGAGACAATGGTACCTATTGCTATAATGACGTAGGTTAAAATAGTTGTAATAGCGTAAGAAGCACCTTGTTGCAGTTTGATGCGCGATAAAATTAATACCTCTAATAAACCCGGTAAATTTCGCGTCATAAACCAAGAAATCGCCATAATAGAAACAGACAATAAGATATCCGCCACAGTGACGGCTTTAACAACACTTCCCAATTCAGTGGGTAATGTATAGCTCCAGAGTGAAATACCGTCTAAATAGGTAAATACAGTAATAAAATCGGACCAAATCCCGTAGAAACTAGACGCAAAAATGATAAATAAAATCATTGTTGTCAGTCTTAATGATTGCTGATTGATTTGATCCATATCCATTGGTGGCTCTTGGATAGGCTCCAGACTATTATCTTCGCTCTCTTTTTTTTCTTTTAGCATCGCTTGTCGACGCTCAAGTGCTCGACGGTAAGCAAGTCTTCGAGCCGCCACAGTTAATCCCCGCAAGCTGGCATGATAAGCAATAAACCACAACATAAGCAGATATAAGCTATCAATCCAGCGATTTGCTAAACGCAATGCCGTATAGTAATAACCTAAAATCACTAATCCCATTAAAATTAAAGGCGAGAAGGTTAATAGGGTGATCACCACCGTTCTAACAACATGATTGCCTTTTTCTTGCCACATTTCACGGCAAAATGGCAATGCGCATAAACTAATGCAAAATAGTGAAATAATCGCAACCAATTGCCCAATAACATCACCCACCAGCGATAATGGGTTATTAATACCGTAAGCAGAAAGTAAAATAATCGGCAACATAGGAAGAGAAAGGCGCAATAAACGTTTACGATTTTGCTGAACTCGCTCTACCGGAATTTTAAAATGTTTTACAGCAACGCCATTATCAGACATTAAACGATAAGACCATTCAAACATCAGCCAAAATACCGCAAATTGCCAAGCAAAAGACCAGATAAACTCTTGTTGTACGTTAAAACTATTTATTAACCAATAGCCAATCGCTAAAACAAAACAAGAAAGAGGCAATGTTTTTAAGAAAACAATACCTAACGCCAGTGGTGTATGTAACTGAGAATCTTTATTGAGCTTATTAATATCCCCATTAAGTTTTTCAAACTGCGTATCAAGTTTTTTACGTTGCCAAATCAGTACTAACCCAAACAGAATCAATGCAATAAGGACAGGGAGTGATTTCTTAGCCCCGATCAACAGATTTTCATTTGACCAATTCAATTTAAAACTTTGGAATTCAGCTACTGCCTGAGAAGGAAACGTTGAAAACCAATTGAGATTGATAGGCTTATTACTACTCACCCAGAAAATTTGTTGTGCTAATGTACTTTCTAGTGAGCTTACGACACTGCGTAATTGTTGCTGATCCATTTGCAGGTTAATCGAACCTGAAATTTGATTACCTAATTGATTATTGAGTTTATCAAGCAATTCCCGACGCGCATCAACAAGTAATTCCAATGCACTACGTAACTCTTTTTGTGCATTAGCATCGGTGACTTCAGGATGAGCGCTTAGATATTCCTGCATCAACTGATCAATATAGATATTGGGTTGTATTATCTGATCACGTTGCTTATTAATTTCAAATTGCTCTAATCGCAAATCAGCGATTTTATCAGGTAAATTATTAATAAAAATACCATCAGGCAAATCAACTTGCTCTTCAAATAAAATTCGAGAAAGTAACAAACTTCCTTTTAATACATCAATTTGTTCTTTTAGGTTTCGTTCAGATTGAATAGCTCTATCTAAGCGGTTTTTCACCATTAAGCTATGGCGATTTAATTCGTTATTATTTTGTGTTGTAACAATCAACTTATCACTAAGATGCTTATTGATTTCTGTTTGCGCTAAATAAAATGGATCATTATTAATGGCTTGATTATCAAGTTCTGTGCTTTGTGCTTCTTTAGCAGTTTCTTCTGAGCTGTCTAGGCGTTTATCACTGATGGCTTCCTGAAGCAATTGTGCGCGTTCCTGTGAAAGGTCGATATACACAGAACTATAGTCACGTTGAAGTTGTAACAAGCTTTGTAGTTGCACATTTGACTGTAATGTACGCTTTTGAAAATTATTTTGTTGTTGAAGGTAATATTGCTCTAATTGTAATAACTGCACAGCAGAAGGCCGCATTTGCGCTTTATCTGCACTGCTTTTATTCAGCAATATCCTTATTTGTTGCAATCTATCTGAATTATTAAATAAAACAGATTGCGCCCTTTCAGGTTGTGTCTGTAATACGATAAGTTCATTACTGTAATTAGCCAAATCATCTTGGGATTTTTGTAAGGATTGTAGAACACTTTCTAATTGTGATTCTAATGTTGCTAATGGTAACGCTTCCAATGATTTTTGGTAGTCATCCACTTCTTTATTGGCGACTTTTTGTTTTAATTGATTAAGTTGATATTGCGTACTACGCAGTTTTTCAGGTAGTTGCTCTACCGTTTTATTATAATTTACTGATTTTTTTTCTAACTGTTGAATATTGTCGAGCAATAAAAGAGATTGCTCTAAATCCGCAATTGTTAATTTATCTTCTGCACTTAACTCGCTACGTTTGTTTAATAAATTCAGCTGATTTTGAATGTTTTCTTGAGTAGGTAAATTACTGGGAACCGCAGCTAAAACTGATGTGATAGAGAGGCTCCAAAGAATAAAAATAATAGCAGTGGCGGCGACAATCGTCGTCATTCGATTATTGAATTGAGAGAAAAAAGTTTGTATCCGCATGGTTAAGCAACTTGTTCAATTAATATTGAAAAACTGTTTATTAGTATAATCCAATTACGTTCAATTGGCAGTGTAAACAGAACAAGTTGCTTGAGTTGTTTCTCGCCTGAGAAAATAGAATGATAATCAGAATGTTAGAATTTTATCCGCATCAAGCGTCCATTGCGCCAAATCGACTAATGTACCTAACTCTGCACCATCAACTAATGGTAAATCACTGATACCACGAGTATCTGTACATGTTTTACATAATTTAACGGGAACATTTTGCGCCGTTAAAATTTCCAGCATTTGTTGTAAGTTATAACCTTCTTTAGGCTGTTGACGAGCTAAAGCTCCCGTAACAGCATCTGACATTAAAAAGATATTTAATTGAGTTTCTGGGTGCTGTTCTTTTAATGTAATAGATAAACGTAGTGCGTTAAATAATGACTCATTACCATAAGCAGCACCATTAGCAATAACTAAGACCTTACTCATAAATGTCTTCCTTTTGTTTAATAATAAATTAAGAGGACGCAGATATTCTCATATTTGCACTGTGCTTTATCATATCAATAAAGCTATCAACCAAATATTGACTTTCATCTTTGATAGAAAAACTTTCTGGTGAAAATAACCAATTTTCGGCAAGCCCAGTCATCATGGCTCTTAACATGATGGCCGCCCTTCTTAAATTAAGGTTGGATGGAAGTTGTTTTTTTTCAATACAACGAGATAAAGATTGTTCTATTCTAGAGTAATCTGCTGCACACAATTCTCTACGAATTTCAACAATTGGTGTCATTTCACCAACAAATTCGCATTTATGGAAATATATCTCTAAAAGTGCATTATGTTTAGGATCTTCGACAATCGATGTCAATATGTAAATAAGCAATTCTCTTAATACAAATAGTGGATCATCTGGGTATTTTGTTTGATACTCTATTTCTAAAGATTCTATTTTTAAGTCGGTGAGTTCGCACGCTTCAGTAAATAAATCCACTTTATTTTTAAAGTGCCAATATATTGCGCCACGGGTAACCCCTGCAGCGGCCGCAATATCTGAAAGTGATGTGGCAGAAACGCCTTGCACAGTAAACAGCCTAAGTGCAGCATCAATAATCTGCTGTCTTGTCTCTTGTGCCTGCCGTTTAGTTTTTCGTGCCATTAATCCTCGATTTTGACTGAAGTTAATTTACATACATTCATGTATGTTTGTACTATACATCGCAGTCAATCATCAACTTAATTATTTTTATCCCGGGAAACAACGTTTGAATAGAGGTTTTCTTATGCGAAAAAACAGAGGGGTTTTGCCTCTGGCTCTGTTAGTGCTATCAGGCAGCTTGGTTCTTGCTGGATGTGACGACAAAGCTAAACAGTCTGCTGGAGGTCCACCTCCTGCACCGGCTGTAGGTGTTGTGACTTTAGGAGCACAAGCTCTGACAATCACCACTGATTTACCAGGTCGTACATCAGCCTTCCGTATTGCTGAAGTTCGCCCTCAAGTTGGCGGCATTATTTTAAACCGCAATTACAAAGAAGGTAGCTATGTAGAAGCGGGTACATCTTTGTACCAAATCGACCCAGCTATTTTTGAAGCAACTTTAAATAGTGCGCAAGCTGAATTAGCGAAAGCTAAAGCTAATGCTGAAATAGCTCGTCTCACTGTGGAGCGTTATAAACCTCTGCTAGGTACAAACTATGTCAGTAAACAAGATTTTGATACTGCAACATCTCAATATGCACAAGCTGTTGCTGCTGTTAGAGCAGGAGAAGCAGCCGTAACAACTGCAAAGATTAATCTTGAATATACAAAAGTAACAGCACCAATTTCAGGTCGCTCAGGTAAATCTACTGTGACTGAAGGCGCACTTGTCGCTCCAGGTCAGCAAGTGGCACTGACTACAGTTCAGCAAATCGATCCGATTTACGTCAATGTGACACAATCGAGTGAAGATTATCTGAAACTTAAAAATGAAATTGAAAGTGGCGTTATTCGTCAAGAGCAAGGCAAACCTGTTGTTCATTTAACATTGACTAATGGGCAAGCTTACGCACAGAAAGGTCATTTAGAATTTTCTGATGTCACTGTTGATGAAACAACGGGCTCAATTACTATGCGTGCTATCGTACCTAACCCTACTGGGGAACTATTACCAGGTATGTTTGTTCGTACTAAATTAGAAAATGGTATTCGTCAAAATGCGATTTTGATCCCACAGCAAGCTGTTATTCGTACTGCACGTGGTGAAGCAACAGCAATGGTTGTTAATAAAGACAATGTTGTTGAAGTTCGTACCATCGATGTGTCACAAGCTGTTGGTAATAAATGGCTCGTTAATAGTGGTGTTCAGGCTGGTGAGCGCGTTATCGTTTCTGGATTGCAAAAAGCAAAACCAAAAATGACAGTAACGCCTCAAGAAGAAAATTTAGATGCAAAGCCATCACCTGAACAAACTGAGCCAGCTAAGAATCCTCAATAAGGAGTCGGTGATCCATGCCTAAGTTTTTTATAGATAGACCGATATTTGCGTGGGTAATTGCGATAATTACCATGCTCGCAGGTCTTCTGGCACTCATCAAACTGCCTGTTGCCCAGTATCCAACGATTGCACCGCCAGCGATTTCTATCTCTGCGGTTTATCCTGGTGCTGATGCCACCACTGTGCAAAATACAGTTACCCAAGTTATCGAACAGAATATGAATGGTATCGATAACATGGTGTATATGTCTGCGACCAGTGACTCAGCCGGTATGATGAATATCACTCTGACCTTTGAAGCAGGTACTGATCCTGATATCGCGCAAGTACAGGTGCAAAATAAATTGCAACTTGCTATGCCGTTATTACCTCAGGAAGTGCAACAACAAGGGATTAGTGTTGATAAATCCTCAAGTTCATTCTTGAT
Organism: Proteus vulgaris; assembly: GCF_016239305.1. GTDB lineage: Bacteria > Pseudomonadota > Gammaproteobacteria > Enterobacterales > Enterobacteriaceae > Proteus > Proteus vulgaris_C. The sequence continues at coordinate 208,836 of NZ_JAEHOQ010000001.1, forward strand.
GGTTGCAGGTTTCATCTCAAATGACGGTTCAATGTCACAAGATGATATCGCAGACTATGTGGGTGCAACAATCAAAGACCCATTAAGTCGTGTAACCGGCGTGGGTGAAACCCAGTTATTTGGTACCCAATACGCAATGCGCGTTTGGTTAGATCCAGATAAACTGGTGAAATACAACATGACAACACTTGATGTTATTGGTGCGATTAGAGCACAAAACAACCAAGTGGCAGCAGGTCAATTAGGGGGCACGCCTCCTGTTCCTGGTCAGCGTTTAAACGTATCTATTATTGCTCAAACTCGACTTAATACCGCAGAGCAATTTGGCGACATCCTGATGAAAGTCAACACAGACGGTTCACAGGTTAAGCTAAAAGATCTCGGTGTAGTTGAAATGGGTGCTGAAAGCTACAGTACTATTGCTCGCTTTAATGGCCTACCCGCTTCAGGTATTGGTATTAAGCTAGCGACGGGTGCTAACGCATTAGATACCGCAACTGCTGTACGTGCTGCATTAGCTGAAATGGAACCGTTCTTCCCTGCGGGATTAGAGGTCGTTTATCCTTATGATACAACGCCATTCGTTAAGATCTCTATTTTTGAAGTGGTAAAAACGCTTGTTGAAGCCATCATGTTGGTATTCGTAGTTATGTATCTGTTCTTACAGAACTTCCGAGCTACGTTAATTCCAACAATTGCAGTACCTGTTGTATTGTTAGGTACTTTCGCCATACTCTCGGCGTTTGGTTATTCGATAAATACCTTGACGATGTTCGCAATGGTGCTTGCCATCGGGCTTCTGGTGGATGACGCCATTGTTGTGGTAGAAAACGTCGAACGTGTTATGCAAGAAGAAGGTTTATCGCCTAAAGAAGCAACACGTAAATCTATGGGACAAATCCAAAGTGCGCTGGTGGGTATCGCCCTTGTGCTTTCTGCGGTATTTATTCCAATGGCATTCTTTGGTGGTTCAACGGGTGCAATTTATCGCCAGTTCTCTATCACCATCGTATCAGCAATGGTTCTGTCTGTTTTCGTTGCATTGATTTTAACACCTGCACTTTGTGCAACGATGTTAAAACCTGTACCAAAAGGCAGTCATGGTGTACAAACGGGCTTCTTTGGTTGGTTTAACCGTACCTTTGAAAAAAGTAGCCATCACTATACTGACAGCGTATCCCGTACTCTTCGTGGTACTGGTCGTTACTTATTAATTTACGTTTTATTAGTCGCGGGCATGGCATTAATGTTTATTCGCCTACCTGCATCGTTCTTACCTGAGGAAGACCAAGGGGTATTACTGACAATGGTTCAGTTACCTGCGGGCTCCACACAAGAACAGACTCAAGACGTATTAGAAAGAGTAAATGACTACTTTAATACCGATGAAAAAGAACTCGTTAAATCCGTCTTTACCGTCAGTGGCTTCGGCTTCGGTGGTCAAGGCCAAAATATGGGTCTAGTCTTCGTTGTATTGAATGATTGGGATGAACGTAAAGCAGATAAAGACAAGGTTCCGGCAATTGTAGGGCGCGCCAATATGGCGTTATCCCAAATTAAAGAAGCCTTTGTTTACTCATTTAATATTCCAGCAATTGTTGAATTAGGCTCTGCGGGTGGTTTCGAATTCGAGTTAGTCGATAAAGCGAACCTCGGTCACGAAAAACTCATGGAAGCACGAAATCAATTACTCGGAATGGCAGCACAACAACCTCAAATGTTAATGGGTGTGCGTCCTAATGGTCAGGAAGATACGTCACAGTATCGTCTATATATCGATCTAGAAAAAGCGCAGGCTCAAGGTGTTGCAATCAGTGATATCTATTCAACATTAGGTACCATGTTTGGTGGTAGTTACGTAAACGACTTTATCGACCGTGGCCGTGTTAAGAAAGTTTATGTTCAAGCTGAATCACAATTCCGTATGTTGCCACAAGATATTGGCAATCTTTATGTTCGTAACAATGTCGGTCAGATGGTTCCATTCTCATCGTTCATTGATACAAGTAAAGATCCTTGGTTATATGGCTCTCCACGTTTAGAGCGTTATAACGGTTTACCTGCAGTCCAAATTCAAGGTAGTGCAACACCGGGTCAAAGTAGTGGTGATGCAATGCTAATGATGGAAGACCTTGCAAGTAAATTACCAAGTGGTATTGGTTATGAATGGACAGGAATGTCATATCAAGAACGTTTATCTGGTAACCAAGCGCCTGCGCTGTATACCATTTCCTTGATAGTTGTATTCCTCTGCCTTGCTGCCCTTTATGAAAGCTGGTCAGTACCGTTCTCCGTTATGCTTGTGGTTCCTCTGGGTGTTATTGGAGCACTGTTATTCACCACATTCCGAGGCCTTGAGAACGACGTTTACTTTAAGGTTGGGCTCTTAACAACCATTGGGTTATCGGCGAAAAACGCAATCTTGATTGTTGAATTCGCCAAAGACTTGATGGAAAAAGAAGGTAAAGGACTCATAGAAGCAACGTTAGACTCTGTTAGAATGCGTCTACGTCCAATTCTAATGACCTCTCTGGCCTTTATGTTAGGGGTTATTCCTCTAGTATTAAGTAATGGTGCAGGTTCTGGTGCACAGAACTCAGTAGGTACAGGTGTATTCGGTGGTATGATTGCCGCAACCTCCCTCGCTATCTACTTCGTTCCTATTTTCTTCGTCGTGATCCGTAGACGATTTGCGAAGAAAAACGAAGATTTAGAGCATCCAAATAATTCACACTAATTTGTCTGTGAATACAAAAAAGGTCGCGTAAGCGGCCTTTTTCTTTATCTATTGATATATCGTTTAAAATGAAAACTTATCCCAGTATATTATTTTTAAGAAATATCTCTTTAATCAATAAACTCATTTTATTTTTTTTCTTATATATGACTTTTTGTCAAAATCAAACAGTACTGTTATTTATAAATAACAACGATAAATAGACCTTATTTACACGCTTAAACATGCAAACTACAATAAAAACAAAGATAATCATGATGTTAAAAAATCATCATCTTGGTTGGAATATATTAATTTTTACGAAAATAGACAAAATTCTGTTGTTCAGATAGTGACTTATGCGATAATAGTGCTATATTAAGCAAAGAAACATTTTATTGTGTGTTTTTTAAACTCCCTTGTATGCAATGAGTATTTGATATCGCCTTTCGATATGCTATTACTTTGTTAGAAATAATAAATATAATTATTAAACTCTTTTAGCATACGGGTAAATATAAATGCCCAATCTCAAGTTTGTGTTTTTTATTAATCCATTAATGAATTATGTGATGTGTCTCATTAATAATGCCTAACTCTACGTATTTACCATTATTAATAAATATTTTCTATTAATTCAGTCACGATAAGTTATGGACGAATATTCACCAGAAAAAGTAGATTTAGCTGAATTGTCGTTTTTATGTGAAGAGCTATTACAGCAAGCTTTAGGCTCGTTAGATAAAGGCAACACCGTTTGGCACAATGATCTGAGTAGCACAAAAAGCGTTGACCTTAATGTCTTAATTGAACACATTATGGACTTTAGTTGGAAATTTAAGATTAAACACCCAGATAAACAAGTAATTAACACTCTTATAGAAGAGTACCTTGAAGAAACATATCGTTTATTTGGTAATGCATCAATTTCTTACTCAGATATCAATAATTGGAAAGAGTTAAATCATTCGCTTTTAACCCTTATAGACAAAAATCCAAAAAGTCATATTAAGTAAATTTAACTACCTTTAGTTTTATTCCAAATAATAGAGAAAAGACAACATGACAAAGACAGATTATCTAATGCGTTTAAGAAAATGTACTTCAATCGAAACATTAGAGCGAGTAATTGAAAAAAACAAATACGAACTCTCTGATGATGAGCTGGAGCTATTTTATTCAGCAGCTGATCATCGTTTAGCTGAGCTCACTATGAATAAACTCTATGACAAAATTCCAGCATCTGTTTGGAAATTTGTAAGATAATTTAGTTCTATTTAATTACCTTAGTTTTATTTTTGCTATTTTTATTTTTTATAGTAGTAGGGTTATTAATTCTTAATTTAGATATCGTTTTTATTCACGTTTTCTTATCAGTAGAATGATTACACACCATCATGCCGTTAACTTATTACGGCATGACTGCATTATTTTACCCAAAATCCCCACTTTCATATTATAAATATCATCATTCATTTTCTAATAATGAATCCATACATTGAATTTATTATTTCTATATACGTAATATTGATATTCAAAAATGGGGGGAAATAACACACAAAACGCGTTATTAGCGGAAAAAAATCGGAAGATATAAATTTAAGAGGACTAAAATTGGGTGGGGCCTTGCCAGCGACATCCCGGCACACGCGACACCTGCCATGGCTGCTTCCTTCCGGACCTGACCGAGTTAACAAGTTAGCGTTGCGGGAGAACCAACAAGACCCCATAGATTGTCTTATTGCTAAGACGTCACGCATTATGTTTTAAACTCACAAAAATAGCAAGGACAGTGAGCTTAAGTGATGATTAATTACCCAAATTAAGGCTTATCTCTTATTCATCTACCTTTAGCGCTCTTTTCGCCTCTCATAAACCCATAAGATCGTATTCAATAAGCTAATAAACAATAATCTCATTGACTATGTTCATTTATCATTAGATTGCTACCGAAGATAAAAAGGAGATTGTTTTTTTATATTCTTAGGATTGTATATAATCATTTTATAAAAATAACCCGATATAATGGTACAGGTACACTATGAGTCAAGCATTGAAAAATCTCATCAATTTAATGGCACTTGAAAAAATAGAAGAAGGTCTATTTAGAGGGCAAAGCGAAGATTTAGGATTACCACAAGTTTTTGGTGGTCAGGTTGTAGGACAGGCGCTGTATGCAGCAAAACAAACTATTGCAGATAACCGCTATATTAATTCCTTTCACAGCTATTTTTTACGCCCTGGTGATAACCATAAACCCATTGTTTATGATGTAGAATTTATTCGTGATGGGGGTTCATTTAGCACACGCAGAGTCAGCGCTATCCAACAAGGTAAACCTATTTTCTATATGACGGTTTCTTTTCAAGAATTTGAGGAAGGTTTTGAGCATCAAGACACAATGCCTGATGTCCCTTTTCCCAATGAACTTATCTCGCAAGATGATATTTTGAAAAAATTGGCGCCTAAATTACCAGAGCCGATTAAATCTTTAGCATTACGAGAAACCCCTTTTGAAGCACGCCCAGTGCAATACTTTAACCCTTTTGGCTATTCTAAGGCACCCGCTGAACGCTATGTTTGGTATCGTAGTCGTGGTGAAATGCCATCAGATCCTTTTTTACATCAATATATGTTGGGCTATGTTTCTGATTTTGACTTCTTACCCACAGCTCTCCAGCCTTATGGTTTAGGATTTATGGATCCAAGCCTTCAAGTAGCGACAATCGACCATTCAATGTGGTTCCACCGTCCATTCCGCATTGATGATTGGTTACTGTATGTAATTGAAAGCCCATCCGCATCAGGAGGAAGAGGATTTGTTAGAGGTAAATTCTTTAACACGAATGGCCAATTAGTTGCCTCATCCGTTCAAGAGGGGGTTATTCGTCAAAAACACCCTAAACATACAAAATAATCAAATAAGCATATTCCCCCCTCAAAAAGAGGGGGAATAGACTATTACTGCTGATAAGCACGTTCACCATGAGACGTTAAATCTAATCCATCATGCTCTTCTTCTTCAGAAACTCGTAATCCCACCAGCTTATCTGCAATTTTAAAACTAAGATAAGCCACAACACCTGACCAAATCACCGTAATAACGACACTCATTAACTGTATTAAAACTTGCTTGCTTAATGTCATACCGTCGTTATAGCCCACGCCCCCTAAAAATGAAGCCGTAAATACACCTGTTAATAAACATCCTGCAATGCCACAAGTTCCATGAATACCGAAAACATCACAAACATCATCCGCTTTTAGCCAACGTTTTAAAATAACAACACCCCAAAGCCCGATAATTCCACCTGTTATACCAATAAATAATGCGCCCATAATACCAACAGTGCCCGCGGCTGGCGTAATCGCCACCAATCCAGCAATACAACCAGAGCAACTGCCTAACATTGATGGCTTTCCTCTAACTAGCCATTCAGATAAAGTCCAAGAAAGCACTGCCCCCGCAGTTGCAATCACCGTATTCAAAAATGCTAAGGCTGCAATTGCGTTTGCACTTCCTGCAGAACCTGCATTGAAACCAAACCAACCAATATAAAGCGCGGCCGTTCCAATAAATACCATCGGTAAATTATGAGGTTTAAGGGCAGTATATTCGTAATCACGTCGCTTACCGAGTAAGTAAGCGCCAACAAGAGCAGCAACAGCCGCATTGATATGAACCACTGTTCCGCCTGCAAAATCAAGTGCGCCATCATCAATTAACCAGCCACCTTCTCCCCATACCATGTGAGCAATCGGAATATAAGAAAACGTAAACCAAATAACCGTAAAAATAACCAACGCAGAAAAACGGACACGCTCACCCAGAGCTCCAACAATTAATGCAATCGTTATCACTGCAAAGGAGCCTTGAAAGGCAATGTGTACATATTGATTAATTGAACCTGAAACAGACTCCAGAGAAACATTACTCAAAAAAGTAAGTGACCACCCACCCCACACTTTATTACCTGCAGTAAAAGCTAAGCTATAGCCAAAAGTTATCCAAAGAATGACCACGACACTAAAGATCATCATTACTTGAGTTATCAACGAGAGTACATTTTTACTTCTCAATAACCCCCCATAAAACAGGGCAATACCAGGAATAGTCATAAAAAAGACCAATGCAGTGCAAATCAACATAAAACCATTATCGGCTTTATCGATAACCGAAACTTCAGAGGCAAATGCTGATAAAGAAAAGTTTGTAAGCACTAACATTAATAATAAAGAAAGTAAGCTTTTCATCGAAATTCTCCTTTAAAGAGCCTCATCACCAAACTCACCCGTACGAATACGAACGGCTTGTAATAATTCCAAAACAAAAATTTTGCCATCACCCACCTTGCCCGTATCTGTCGCTTGCATAATCGTTTGCATAACGGGCTCAAGTTGCTCATCGCTGATGGCGAGTTCTATTTTCACCTTAGGAAGAAAATTGACTTCGTATTCGGCCCCTCTATAAAGCTCAGCATGCCCTTTTTGTCGCCCATATCCCTTTACTTCACTGATTGTCATCCCTTTTATACCCAACTCAGAAAGTAACTCTCTGACCTCTTCTAATTTAAATGGCTTAATTATGGCGATGATATATTTCATATAAACCTCGTCGATGAGAGAAAGAACAACGCTTATAAAGCAAAAGACATGCCATTTTTTAATATATTGATATTTAAATAAAAATTTAAATTATTAAAAAATAAAACCAATAAACTCACCGCATTGGTGCAAACATAAGCCTACTATTTTGATAAAAGCGAGATAGTTGGGAAATAAAAAAGGGCACATTAAATTATGTGCCCTCTAAAAAAATCAGATGTTAATTTTTAGTCAATTATTCTACTTTAGCAGGATCTTGTTCTTGTAAAGACTCTCTAACCTGCTGTAATTGGTACATATTATAGTATCGTCCTTTTTGAGAGAGTAATTTCGCATGATCACCCTGCTCAACAATTGCACCACGATGAAGCACTACAATTTCATTGGCTTCAATAATTGTAGAAAGTCGATGAGCAATAACAATAAGGGTTGTTTTCTCTCTTACTACTTTTAATGCCTTCTGTATAGCTTGCTCTGTTCCTGAATCAATATTTGCTGTTGCTTCATCAAGAATAAGAATACGAGGTGGTATTAATAATACTCGAGCTAACGCAAGTAACTGTTTTTGCCCCGCAGATAATCGACTACCTTGTTCGCCAAGTTCTGTTTGTAATCCTTCTGGTAATGCTTTAACCCATTGATCAAGTTGTACTGTTTCTAACACTTGCCATAAATGTGACTCATCACATTCTCTCCCTAATGTAATGTTGTCATACAACGAACCTGATAATAAAACGGGATCTTGCTGTACCATTGCAATACCACTACGCAACGCATAATGAGAATAATCCTCTAAAGGTTGCCCGTCTAAGTAAATACGCCCTCTTTGCCAAGGATAATTTCCCATCAACAGACTTGCTAACGTACTTTTACCGCTCCCTGTATGGCCAACAAATGCCACAAAATGACGAGCAGGAATAGCTAAGTTGATATCTTTTAATACCCATTGTTCATCACGATAGGCAAACCATAGGGAATTAACATCAATATTACCTTGAGTAATGATATGTGATGATGAGCCGTAATGTTGCAAAGGTGCATCCATCAATTCAAAAACACGCTCACCTGAAACAACCGCTTGTTGCAAAATAGACTGTTGCGATGTCAATGTGATTAACGGTTCATTTAATCGCCCCAAATAGCTAATAAACGCATAAATCACCCCAACACCGATAACCGTACTGCCTTGATAGCCAAATAGCATCAATAAGCCACACAAAACCAACGCAGAGAGCATACTTAACAAAGGACGTAATAACAGTCCATCGAGTTTTAATGCTTTCATGCGGGCTTGATAATGCTGCCAACTATCATCAGACATTCTTTGACCAAATCGAGCTTGTTGCCTAAATTGCTGGATCACAGACATTCCATTGATAACTTCATGGAAACCATCATTAATATTGGCAAGAAAATGGCGCACATTACGGACTATTGGTGTACTGAGTCGCTGATAAAGCATCATCACACCAATAACAGCAGGAAAGATAGTCATCGCCACCAGTGCCATTTGCCACTCTAATAAGAACATGGCAATTAACATAACAACCACCAATGCAATGGCTCGGAACAATGTCGGTAAAACGTTAACAAATAAATCTTTAATTGTTTCGGTATCATTCGTTACACGAGAAATTAATTGGCCTACGGGTTGATTATCAAAAGCACTTAATGGCTGTTTCAGTGCAGCGCTCATCACATCTGTACGTAATTGTTGCACAACTCCAACAGCCGCATGATTAAACACAATCGCCTGATAATAATGAAGTGTCGCGGCAATTATTTGTAAAAGAATAAACACCAATGCCAAACCTAATGAGGATGTTAATTCAACATTATTTGTAGCCACTTTCTCATCAATGAAATAACCAACAATTAATGGGCCTCCCACCTCTGCAACTGCGGCTATCCACAACATAATAACGCCCCATGTCATAGGTTTGCGATAGGTCTTACCATAAGTTAAAAGACGCTTTAATGCAGGAAATAGCGCTTTAACGGATTTATTTTTACTCATCGTCATCCAGCGCGGCCTCTAATTGCTGATAATGGTACATATCTTGATACCAACCAGGTATTGAAATCAATTGTTGATGTGTACCTTGTTCTACAATTTCACCTTGTTTTAGCACTAGAATATTAGTGGCACCAACCAAAGCAGATAAACGATGCGCACTGATAATCAACGTTCTATCTTTTCGCCATTGTGACAAATTTTGTAAAATTTGATATTCAGTTTGTCCATCAACTGCAGATAATGCGTCATCTAATAATAAAATTTCCGCATCTAAGAGTAGCGCTCGTGCAATAGAAATACGCTGTTTTTGCCCGCCAGATAACATCACGCCTTTTTCACCTACCTGTGTTTGATACCCTTCAGGTAAACGCAGAATATCGTCATGAATATTTGCCAGTTTAGCTACTGCTTCAATTTCGTCTTTAGTTGCATTAGGACGTCCTAATGCAATATTTCCTGCAATGGTATCTGAAAATAAAAAAGGTGTTTGATTAACTACAGCTAAACGCGCTCGCCATTCATCAAGTTTTAATTGATAAATAGGTACGGATTGAAAACAAATTTCACCCTCAGTCACATCGTAAAGTCGTTGGATAACGGTAAGTAGTGTACTTTTTCCACTTCCTGTCATTCCGCAAATTCCCAACATGTCACCGGGAGATAAGGTGAAATGAATATTTTTAAGCACATCTGTTGTTTGTTCAGGATACTGAAAGCGGTCGATATTAACGGATAATACCCCTCGACCTTGTTTCGGTGATAAATCACCATCAATCATATCGAGTTTTTCATTCAATAAACTATTAATTCGACTGTAGGCAGCACTACCACGTTCAACAATATTAAACATCCATGCTAGCGCCAACATAGGCCAAATCATTTGTCCTAAATACATAACAAAACTGGTTAATTCACCTAATGTCATTTTGCCATTGAGTACCAGATAGCTCCCTCCAGCAACTGCGAGTAAATTAGCAAAACCGATCGCCATAAAAATAGTGGGATCAAACAAAGCATCAATTCTCGCGACACGCATATTTTGGCGCCCAGTTTCTTTTGCAACATCATCGAAACGGGAAGCATGCTGTTGTTCAAGCCCGAATGATTTGATCATGCGAATACTGCTAAGGCTTTCTTGAGCTTGATTATTCAGTGAAGAAAAAAGTGCCTGCGCAGTTTTAAAACGACTATGTAACTTATCACCATAACGTTTAATTAAAATGGCCATTAGTGGCATAGGTAATAGTGAAATTAGTGTTAGTTCCCAGCTTAATTGGATGCTCATCATCACAAGTACAGCAAGTCCCATCACCATTGAATCAACTAAAGTTAGAACCCCTTCTCCGGCCGCAAAAACGACTTTATCAACATCATTCGTGGTACGAGCGATCAGATCGCCAGTACGATAGCGGTGATAGAAAGAAGAGGATTGCTGATTAAGCTGTTGGTAAATCTGCATTCGCAGTTTTACGGCTAATTGATAAGAGGCACCAAATAACCAAAGCCGCCAAAAATAACGCAAAAGATAAACCGCGAGGGCAATTAACACCATCACGCCAACCCAATTCATTACTTGGCTAAACGACAGACTATGGTTATCAACACCATCCACAATGATCCCTACAATTTTAGGAGGGATCACCTGTAATACTGCGATAACCATCAATAAGAAAATAGCACCGACATAACGACGCCATTCACTGAGGAAATACCAACTGAGCTGTGAAAATAGAGCCACGCCTTAAATCCTAAGGTTATACAAAAATAAAAGTGCCAGTTGGTAAAGATGAACCTTATTCAGGTATCGGCATTGCCGTTGTGTATTTAATTTTTTCCATTGCGAAGTTAGAAGTCACGTCAATAAGGCCTGGTACACCATTTACCATACGCTTATAAAACAAGTCGTAACTTTTCATGTCCACTACTTCAACATGCATTAGATAATCACACTCACCCGCCATTCGATAGAATGTCAGTACTTCTGGCATTTGCTTAACAAATGAAACAAACTGTTCGTACCATTCGCTATTATGTTGCTGTGTTCTAATCATAACAATAACTGTTAGACCTAGCCCAATTTTTTCGCTATCAAGTAGGGCAACTCGCTTACGAATATACCCTTCATCCTCAAGTCGTTTCAATCGTTTCCAGCAAGGTGTTGAGGTTAGGTTAACAGCCTCAGCCAAAGTATTCAGTGAGAGGCTTGAATCTTCCTGTAATAGCGCTAATAATTTACGGTCAATCTTATCTAACATAGATACTCCTTCAAAATATGCCCCTACAAAAAATAATGATAACCTGCCCCTTACTATAAGAGTAATCATCTAATGATAAATCGGTAATAAATTGTCATAATATATGTACTTTTATGCGTACTAATCCTTATGTAAATTCAATTTTCAGGAGTATTCCGATGAAAAAAACGGTCGTTGTCTTTAGCGGTGGACAAGATTCGACAACATGCCTTATTCAAGCAAAAGAAAAGTACGATGAAGTACATTGCATTACATTTAATTATGGGCAACGTCATAAAGAAGAAATTGAGGTAGCACAAAAAGTAAGTCAATTACTGGGAGCTACTGCGCATAAAGTTTTGGATGTAAATTTACTCAATGAACTCGCTATCAGTAGCTTAACTCGCGACAATATACCTGTTCCTGATTTCAAAGAAAGTGAAGAAAGTGACATTCCAAGTACCTTTGTACCGGGTAGAAATATTCTTTTTCTCACCTTAGCCGCCATTTACGCTTACCAAATTGGGGCTGAAAGTGTCATTACGGGAGTTTGTGAGACGGATTTTTCTGGCTATCCTGATTGTCGTGATGAATTTGTCAAAGCATTAAATCATGCAGTTAATTTAGGTATTGCGCGTGATATTAAATTCATCACTCCATTAATGTGGCTAGATAAAGCTGAAACTTGGGCATTAGCAGATTATTACCAAAAATTGGACTTTGTTCGTCATAAAACCTTAACTTGCTATAACGGTATTCAAGGTGATGGTTGTGGCGAATGTGCTGCTTGCCATTTAAGACAGCGCGGATTAACTACTTATTTAGCTGACAAAACGCAAATTATGCAGACAATGAAACAGAAAGTTGGACTAAAATAATTATTCTCATATCGCCCACTTATCGTTATCACTGCAACTTATTGGCTTAAGCAGTGATAACCATACATGCATTATCACTGCCTTAAATTACGTTAAGTTAACTCATCTTGACTGTATCACATTATTTGTAATACAAACTCTCTGTGTATTATGATGACTGACGTACATACTCTAGTTTTTCTCTTAACTGCTCCGTTAAGGTCAGTGCTTTTTTGGTATTAATGTCTACAAGAACAAAAGTGATTAATGCATCAGAGATAAGCGCACCATCTTTTTTTCTGACTATTTTTTGAGACAGTACGCCACTTTTAATTCCAACTTCAGCAACTTCACAGTCAATAATTAATTCATCACCAAGACTTGCAGGTAAGCGATAATTAATATTGATATTAGCGACCACTAACGCCAATCCATTGCGCTTAAACCAAGCAAAATCTAAATGTTGTTCAATCCAATCCCATCGGGCTTGTTCTAAAAACTCAAGGTAACGTGCATTATTTACATGTTCAAAAACATCTAAATGAAAACCATAAACTTTAATTAATGTACTCATATCAATCCATTACCTCTTGATTATTATAGTGAGATTTTTTGATAACGTTTCTTTGCGATACAGTAAATATAGTCAAAAAATAAATTTAGTTATGTCTCAATTTAGCTCTTTTATCATTCACTCCATTTAGCGAATCAATTCAATGGAAACGTGTTTCTCTTATTAAAAAGAGAAACACGAGTTATTAAAACAATATTTATCTTTTCGGTAAACGTGCTACATACACTATAAAATGCAAGTTAGCACATTAGTTTATGACGATAAAATCACGATTTTGTTCGACTAATTTCATCCCTATACCAAATACTTTTTCAAGTTGTTCAATAGAGGTAAATCGACCCAATTGTTCACGGTAATCAATAATAGCTTGAGCCTTCGCTTTACCAATGCCTTTAAGTCCCATTAACTCATCAACCGTCGCTGTATTTAAATCAACTTTACCCTCTACATTTGCTTTTACTTCTTTCGCTTCTTTATCAACAGATGTGCTCGTTTCAATAGAAATCGAGGGAGTTGAAACAGGTGTTTCTTCTGCGTAAGAAAGCGGTGAAAGTCCTAGTCCTAAAGCAAGGCAGATTGAAGCCATAAATCCTGATAACGCTTTTTTATCCATCGTCATAATCATAATTTCCTTTTATAAAATAATTTTAAATTCAATAGCAAACAGTGTTTTCTGAATGCAAGAAAATAATGACAACGTATTGATAATACTGCAATTACATAAAAATAAAATGTCGAGATAATAAGAAAAATAAAATGAACAAAGGCTGCGTTACAACAAAATTATAGGGATTGTTCTCAAATATTCTTTTTTAAGAAAAAATAGATATCAATACTCCATATCAATATTTGATACCTATAAAAAAACCCAGCCTAAGCTGGGTTTTTATGAAGAATTAAAGATAATTTATTGATAATCTTTGTCGAAGATCTCAATTTTAGCGTTGTCTTTTAAGTCACGTAAAATCAGTTGTAAGGCTTCTTCACCCATCTGTGCACGATAGAGGTTAGCCATAAACTCTAATTGCTCTGATGTTGGTTTGCCATCTGTCACGCTATCTAATTGAATAAAGACAACCTTAGTACCCGGCACATTAGTCATACCATATTCTTTTTTACCGTCAGCAGGTTTAGGCATAGCAAAAATAGCGGTTTGAACTGTATCTGTCGCAGAGGAATGAACAATACTTTCCACATCACCAAAAGAAAGGTTAGCTGCTTTTAGTGCTTCATCACCTTTGCCTTCTTTTAACGCAGCCAAAATTTTCTGCGCTTGTGTATTCATTGCTTGCGATGCTTTTTGCTGTTTGACCAGCATAACAACTTGATCACGCACTTTATCTAACGGTAGGCTTGCAGAAGGCTTATAACCCTCTACACGCACCACAAATGCACTATCATTACCTAATGTCACCATATCTGAGTTCATGCCCGTAGGGCCATTCTCATCAACTAATGAGCCACCAAAAATTAATTGGGTTAGTTTTTCATTATTTAATGGTGCTGGTACGGTATTTTCATCAAACCAATCTGTATCAACAACTGTCACATTACCCGCTTTAGCAGCAGGTGCTAATGTGTCGTTATCATTAGAAGCAGCCTGACTCACACGTTGTTGTAATGCAAAGAAATCATCAATAGCCTTGTTTTCGCGCATTTTTGCGAGTAAATCTGTTTTTACTTCGTCAAACGGTTTTACGACAGATTGTTTAATATCATCAAGACGGAAAATTGCGTAACCATTACTGATTTTAACAGGCGCAGAAAGCTGGCCTTTTTCTGTCAAACTTGCATTAGCCAGTTCTGGTAATTCTTGTCCGATAGTTATCCAACCTAAAGAACCATTCTGTTTTGCAGAGAAAGCATCAACTGATTTTTCTTTGACTAACGTAACAAAGTCAGCACCTTTTTTCAGTTCTTCTTCTGCTACTTTAGCAGCAGCTTCATCAGCTAAAACTAAGATGCTGTATTGTTTCTGTCCTGCGACAGTAAATTCATCGATGTTGCTATCGTAATACGCTTTTGCTTCATCATCAGTAATATTAATACTATTAAGATCTTTTTGAGCATTTAATTGGATATAACTCACTTTAAATTGCTCTGGCGCGATAAACATTTGGTTATTTTGTTCATAGAACGCCTTCACTTCGTCATCTGATGCCGTTTCTTTTTCAAGGAATGGCTGAATATCTAATGACGCTAAGCGTACATTACGACTTTGCAGCATCAGTCCCGCAAATTCTTTAACTTCGCTGTCTAAGGCAAAATCAGTGCCTTGGATAGAGAATCTTAATTGCTGATTGATAAGATTTTGGCGGATCCCTTCTGCAAACGCATCTGCATCAATATTATTGCCTTTCAATAAATCGACGTATTTTTTATTGTCAAATTTGCCATCAGTTTGAAAGTAAGGAAGCGCAAAAATTGCATCTCTAATTTGTTGGTCGCCCGCTGAAATACCAAGATTTTGTGCAAATTGATCAAGTAATGCTTGATTAATAAGTAAATCAAGTGATTGTTGGCGGATCAGTTTCTGGCCTTCTTCAGATGAGGCAAGAGCAGCAAAGTTTTCACCCATATCTTGTTGTAACTGAGCACGACGTTGCTGGTAAGCTTGCTCTAATTGAGAACGGCTAATTTTATATCCGTTAACTTCAGCAGCATCATTAACGCCAGAACTAAAGAGATATCCGCCCACACCAGTTAGGACGAAAGAGAGGATGATCACAGCTAATAATATCTTGATAAATGGATTATTAGCAGTTGAACGAATGTTGTCCATCATAACGAGACGAGGCTCCGTTTGGTGAAATAAAAATTATTTTTATGAGTGTTACACGACTATTTTGAGCACAGCGAAAAGATAATATGCCCATGCTGGCTTAATATCAAAATATCGCGACACGCGACAATCATTAAAAACAGCCAGTCCCGTATTCAATGTGCAGTCTTAAACACGCACTTTCTATCACTGAAAAAACTAAACAGCATTATTTGATTCATTGATTTGACTAACCACTGAATCATTCATTGTTGTCTATTTCAGTTATAGAACAACGCGACATTCTATCAAATGACTACTTTAGTTTCACGTCTTATCGCCAGAGAATTCAAGGTTTAATCGTGATTTAACACCTAAAAAAAGAAAAGCGCATCTCAAAAAGATGCGCTTCATTTTTTAATTGAGTCGTTTTCTGTTTATCCATAGCGTTAAATTAATAACTTTTTGGCAGAAAGTTCGTTCAACTATTATTGATTAACTGCGTCTTTTAAGCCTTTACCCGCACGGAATGCAGGAACTTTTGCAGCTTCAATTTGAATTTCTTTACCAGTTTGTGGGTTACGGCCAGTACGAGCTGCACGATCACGCACAGTAAAAGTACCGAAACCTACTAATGCTACATCATCACCTTTTTGTAAAGATTCAGTGATAGAAGCAACCAGAGCATCTACAACACGACCTGCTGCCGCTTTTGAGATATCTGCATTTGCAGCAATTTTGTCGATCAGTTGAGTTTTATTCACGCTTTCATCCCCATAATTTTATGCGTTATTTTTCACCATTAATGGTAAATTTTGCAAACGTCGTTATATCAAGCCTTTTTAGATATAGCAAGACCGATAAAACAGCATTATTAATTAAAATCCCCATTAAATTAGCGACACAAAAAAAGGCTGGCAAGCTTTTATTACTTATCCAGCCTTTTTTTTAGCTATAATTTATGACTAGCATCACTTTTTAGTGCGATTTATCAGTCACAATTTCCATGCCAAACGGTGAATTTTGTAGGGCTAACGATAAAACTTCCTCAATTGTTTTCACCGGGTGAATATCCAGGTCAGCAACAATATTTTCAGGAATTTCTTCTAAATCACGTTTATTTTCATCTGGGATAAGAACTGTCTTAATTCCACCACGATGTGCAGCAAGTAACTTTTCTTTCAGTCCGCCAATTGGCAATACTTGTCCGCGTAACGTAATTTCACCCGTCATAGCAACATCAGAACGAACAGGGTTACCTGTTAGGCTTGATACCAATGCAGTACACATTGCGATACCCGCACTTGGACCATCTTTTGGTGTTGCACCTTCAGGAACGTGTACGTGCATATCACGTTTTTCATAGAAATCGCTATTGATACCCAGTTTATCCGCACGGGCACGAACAACCGTCATTGCCGCTTGGATAGACTCTTGCATAACCTCACCTAACGAACCAGTGAATGTTAGTTTGCCTTTACCTGGTACACTCGCTGTTTCAATTGTCAGTAGATCACCACCGACTTCTGTCCATGCAAGTCCTGTTACCATGCCTACTCGGTTTTCTGTATCAGCACGACCGTAGTCCACTTTACGAACACCTAAATAGTCTTTGAGATTATCTTCGTTAATCTCAATATGTTTGATTGTGCTATCCATCAGCAGTTGTTTCACTGCTTTACGGCATAATTTAGAAATTTCACGTTCTAAACTACGTACACCCGCTTCACGAGTGTAATAACGAATAATGCCCATAATGGCGCTGTCATGGATTGTCAGCTCACTTGGCTTTAATGCATTACGTTCAATCTGTTTTGGTAACAAGTGCTGTTTAGCAATGTTTAGCTTTTCATCTTCGGTATAACCCGATAAACGAATAACTTCCATACGATCTAACAGAGGTGCCGGTATATTCATGGAGTTAGATGTCGCCACAAACATAACATCAGACAGATCGTAATCAACTTCCAAATAATGGTCGTTAAATGCGATATTCTGTTCTGGATCTAACACCTCTAGCAGTGCAGATGCCGGATCGCCTCGCATGTCTGATGACATCTTGTCAATTTCATCTAATAGGAAAAGTGGGTTTTTCACACCAACTTTTGCCATTTTCTGAATTAATTTACCTGGCATAGAACCAATGTAAGTACGACGATGTCCACGGATCTCAGCTTCATCACGTACACCACCTAACGCCATACGAACATATTTACGACCTGTCGCTTTAGCAATAGATTGCCCCAGTGAGGTTTTACCCACACCTGGAGGCCCAACCAAGCACAGAATTGGCCCTTTAATTTTGCTAACACGAGACTGTACCGCGAGATATTCAAGGATACGCTCTTTAACACGTTCTAAACCATAATGGTCAGTATCAAGCACTTCTTGCGCTTTCACTAAGTCTTTTTTAACTTTGCTACGGCTATTCCAAGGAACTTGAACCATCCAATCGATATAGCTACGTACAACCGTAGCTTCTGCTGACATTGGCGACATCATTTTCAATTTCTGAAGTTCCGCTTCTGTCTTTTCTTTTGCCTCTTTTGGCATTTTTGCAGCGTCGATTTTACGTTTTAGCGATTCCATTTCATCAGGTGCATCATCCATCTCACCTAACTCTTTTTGAATCGCTTTCATTTGTTCATTGAGATAATACTCTCGCTGACTTTTTTCCATCTGCTTTTTAACGCGGTTACGAATGCGTTTTTCGACTTGTAACAGATCGATTTCTGATTCCATCATCGCCATTAAGTACTCTAGGCGTTCAGTCACATCAGACATTTCAAGTACAGCTTGCTTATCTTTCAGTTTCAGCGGCATATGAGAAGCAATGGTATCTGCTAATTTGGCTGATTCTTCGATAGCGTGTAATGAGGCCAATACTTCTGGCGGAATTTTTTTATTCAGCTTGATATAACCTTCAAACTGATTAATCGTTGTACGATTTAAGACTTCTTGTTCACGCTCATCAACAGCTGGCGTTTCAAGGTATTCTGCTTTTGCCTGAAAGTACTCACCATTGTCAGATAACATCGTAATTTTGGCACGACGAATACCTTCAACAAGGACTTTTACTGTTCCATCAGGCAATTTTAGCATCTGTAAAACAGACGCTACTGTACCAACAGAAAAAAGATCATTAACACCTGGTTCGTCAGTAGATGCATCTTTCTGCGCAACCAGCATAATTTGTTTGTTGTCGTTCATCGCCGCTTCTAAGCAATGAATTGATTTTTCACGACCAACGAACAACGGGATTACCATATGCGGATATACAACAACATCACGTAGTGGCAATACAGGTATTTCAATACATTCTGGACGCTCAGGATTCATAGAGCTCTCTCTTCGTTTTTAGCTTAACGCTTTTACAGGTAATTTTATTCGCATGTCACCAAATAAAATTAATTCCACGGATTGTCAAAATATATAAGGGCACTTTTCTGACATTCAATAGCCTTACCCATTAAAAAAACAAAATGAGGGAAAATTCCCTCATTTTTATTGCGTTGGCACGCTTTATCTTAAATTTCTCGTCTATTTAGGAGAGAATTACAGATAATGTCAGATAAGAGACATTGCCAAATTACGATGCATTATTCACCTGATGCTTGGTTTTCTGGTTGACTATAAATAATCAACGGCTCAGATTTTCCATTGATGACACCTTCATCAATAACAACTTTCTCTGCATTTTCAAATGAAGGAAGGTCATACATCGTATCAAGTAATGCAGCTTCAACAATTGAGCGTAAACCACGAGCACCTGTTTTTCGTACCATGGCTTTTTTCGCGATTGCAGTCAGCGCTTCTTTACGGAATTCTAAATCCACACCTTCTAACTTAAATAATGCCTGATATTGTTTTGTCAGCGCATTTTTAGGTTCTTGTAAGATTTGGATCAGTGCATCTTCGTTTAACTCACCTAATGTCGCAACAACAGGTAAACGTCCAATAAATTCGGGAATAAGTCCAAATTTAATCAGATCTTCTGGTTCGACTTGGGCTAATAACTCACCTTCGCTGGCTTTTTCTTTTTGGCTTTTGACTTCTGCACCAAAACCAATACCAGAGTGTGTATTTAAACGTTGTGCAACAACTTTATCAAGGCCAGCAAATGCACCACCACAAATAAAGAGGATTTTAGAGGTATCAACCTGCAAAAACTCTTGTTGTGGGTGCTTACGTCCACCTTGTGGAGGAACCGAAGCTACCGTTCCTTCAACTAGTTTCAATAATGCTTGCTGTACACCTTCACCAGACACGTCGCGTGTAATTGATGGGTTTTCAGATTTACGAGTGATCTTGTCAATTTCATCAATATAAACAATACCACGTTGTGCTTTTTGCACATCGTAATCGCATTTTTGTAGCAGTTTTTGAATAATGTTTTCAACATCTTCACCCACATAACCCGCTTCTGTCAGCGTTGTGGCATCTGCCATAGTAAAAGGTACATCAAGGTAGCGTGCTAATGTTTCTGCTAATAGTGTTTTACCACTACCAGTAGGTCCAATCAGCAAAATATTACTTTTTCCTAGCTCAACACCATTGGCTTTATCGCCATTACGCAGGCGTTTATAGTGATTATAAACGGCAACAGCCAGAACTTTTTTAGCCAATTCTTGACCGATAACATAGTCATCAAGGTGCTTACGAATTTCATGTGGCGTCGGCAATTCACTGCGTTCATGATGAGGCGCCAGTTCTTTTATTTCTTCACGAATGATATCGACACAAAGATCAACACATTCATCACAGATATAAACCGACGGACCAGCAATCAATTTCTTTACTTCATGCTGGCTTTTACCGCAGAAAGAGCAATACAGAAGCTTCCCTGAGCTATCTTTGCGCTTATCTGTCATCAGTCAACCTCACTTAGTTATTCTTCTTATCAATTTATAAGAAGAAGAAAGACTTTTTTACATAGATATTGCTAGCCATTTCCGTTGGGTTAAAGGCTAACAAAGAAAATCTATTAATTCATTTGCTATTACAACATTCTGTAATTAACTACGTTGTGTATAGACTTTATCCACTAATCCGTATTCTAACGCTTCGTTAGCGGATAAGAAACGATCACGCTCAGTGTCTCTTTCTATTTCTTCAATAGATTTACCCGTATGCTGAGCCATTAATTCATTCATACGCGATTTTACTTTCAAAATTTCTTGCGCATGAATTTGAATATCTGTTGCCTGACCTTGGTAGCCACCTAATGGTTGGTGGATCATCACACGAGAGTTAGGTAAGCAAATACGTTTACCCTTTGCACCAGCTGATAATAAGAAAGCGCCCATTGAACACGCTTGTCCCATACAAATTGTGCTGACATCTGCTTTGATATACTGCATGGTGTCATAAATAGACATACCCGCAGTAATTACACCACCTGGTGAGTTAATATATAGATTGATGTCTTTTTCTGGGTTTTCTGCTTCTAAAAATAGCATTTGAGCGACGATCAGATTAGCCATGTGATCTTCAACTTGGCCAGTCAGGAAAATGATACGTTCTTTTAATAAACGTGAATAAATGTCGTAAGAACGCTCTCCTCGCGAAGTTTGCTCTATAACCATCGGCACCAGAGCCATATTAGGTGCGAATTGTTCCTGTGTGTCGTTAAATGACATGTCTGTCTCCTATTGCATTCTTATTGGTGCCAATGACAACAATTTTACTTGAGATAATTGATCATGACCATTTCTAATGATCTAATCTCTCACAAGACATTCAAGGCGCCTCGCGAGGAGTGATAAAGAGAATATAGAATTATCTGGAGATAATCGCTCAGATTTCAAGGCTAATTTTGATAAATATATACAAACTGAAAAAAACCCGTGGTAAAAACCACGGGTTTTTGCTTAAAACCGATATTCGCGGTTAAGAATCAACCCATTTGAACTTCGTTCATCAGTTCAGTGAAGTTAGTCTCTTTTTCAGTTACTTTAGCATTTGCTAAGATTTTTTCTACCGCTTGCTCTTCTAATGCAAGATTACGGATGTTATTCATCAGTTCTTCGTTCTTGTTGTAGAACTCAACAACTTCTGATGGATCTTCGTAAGCTGAAGCCATTTCGTCGATCAGTGTATTAACACGCTCATCTTCTGCTTTCAGTTCATTACTATTGATCACTTCACCTAACAGTAATCCAACGATTACACGACGTTTAGCTTGTTCTTCGAACAGTTCACGTGGTAATTGCAGAGCTTGTTTCTCGTCGCCACCAAAGCGTTGAGCAGCTTGACGTTGCAGAACTTCAATTTCGCTGTCTACAGCGGCTGCAGGTACGTCAACTTCGTTTGCTTTAACTAAGCCATCAATAACTTGTGTTTTAACACGAGTACGGATTGCATTTTTTAGTTCACGTTCCATATTTTTACGTACTTCTGCACGTAAACCATCAACAGAACCATCAGCAATACCAAAACGCTTGATGAACTCTTCAGTTAATTCTGGCAGTTCACGCTCTTCAACTTTTTTCAGGTTGATAGCGAATTGTGCTTTTTTACCCTTCAGGTTTTCAGCGTGATAATCTTCTGGGAAAGTCACATCAATTGTGAATTCTTCGCCAGCTTTATGACCGATAACGCCTTCTTCAAAACCTGGGATCATACGACCTTGACCCATTGCCAGTACGAAATCTTCAGCTTTTCCGCCTTCGAACTCTTCACCGTCAATAGAACCGTTGAAATCAACAGTCACGCGATCTTCTGCTGCAACTTCGCCGTCTTTGTCTTTCCACTCTGCTTGTTGCTTACGCAGTGTTTCTAACATGTTATCAACGTCTTCGTCTTTAACTGTGACAACGGGTTTTACAACTTCAATGCTTTCCAGATCTTTCAGTTCGATTTCTGGGAAAACTTCGAATTCCACAGAGTAAACAAAGTCTTCACCTTCTTTGTATTGCTCTGGTTTGTAGTCAGGCGCGCCAACTGGGTTTACTTTGTTTTCGATGATTGCGTTAATGAAATTACGCGACATTAAATCACCAAGAACATCATTTAGTACAGACATACCGTAACGCTGTTTAACCATAGACATTGGAACGTGACCTTTACGGAAACCATCAATGCGAACAGTTTTAGCAGCTTTTTTCAGTTCACTGTCTACAGCAGTTTGGATATCGGCGGCTGGTACGGTGATTGTGACACGACGCCCTAGGCCTTGAGTCGTTTCAACAGAAACTTGCATCTTGTTACCTCAAAATAAGTTTTAGTGCTCGGTCTACTTTAAAAGAAACTAATATGACATTGACATATTTAGATTTATTTTCCTTTCAGAACCGGGGCCGCCACATTTAAAAAAACGAGGATCCCTGATATCAGAAGCATCCCGAAACCTTACTGAAAATTAGACGCGACATTATAACGATCTAGAGGGGTTGAGTCGAGAAAGAGCCGTTTTATTCCTCAATTTTTTCATAAAATCGAGTAAGTCGCCTCTTTTTCCCTCTATAAAGAACAAAAAATACGCATCTTAAGATCTATTTATTCACGATTAACGATAAGATCGTTAATCTTCTTGGCTTCCACCGCGACATCCAGGAGAACGTAATGCCTTATCCTGTTGTTCATTCCATTCACTCAACGTAAAAGTGTGCAATGCGAGAGCATGAACACCATTTTCCATTTCATGAGCTAAGGTTTGATATACATCACGATGGCGTGAAACACTGCGTTTGTCATTAAATTCATCACTAATAATAATGACTTTAAAGTGGCTTTCAGAGCCTTCAGGCACATTATGGCGATGGCTTTCGTTTATTACTTGTAAAAAATGCGGTGAAAAGCGTGAAATCAGCTTATTCTCAATATTATCACGGATCATCTCTGCCCCTAATACTCTGCCTTTATACCATGGCGAACAAAAAATAAGTCAACCAGATTATATTGATTAAGTCTTTATCAATACAAAATGATGAGCTCATTCTTTTTTATTTTGCTGATGATAATCGCTTATTTTTCATCTTGAGTAAAATCATTGACCAAATATTGTCAAATCAATGAGCAAAAATGAAGTTAATTTGAAATAAAATCAATTGATAAAATCAGATAATTTCGTTCGTTAAAGGGATATTAGCAACCTATTAGCAGTGATATGATAGGCTAAAGTTTGAAGCCTATTCTACTTGTTAACACAACAGACATATTTAACCGAGATTACCTCATGATTAAAAATTTACTCTGTGCTGTTTTTGCATTAACACTGCTTTCAGGTTGTGCAACTCCTAGTAACAAACTCTCTATTGAGCCTGTAATGTCAGTTCCTGCGGCCGATCCTACTATGCGCCCAATATCACTGAATATTTCAAGCCAAGATAAACGTACATCCAAAAATCTAGCGGAAATTAACCGTAATGGAAAACTGGAGGTGCTTGTTCCAACTCGTGATATTGCATTTTTAATGCAAGAAGTATTGCAAAAACAAATGACAGCTCGTGGTTTTATGGTAGGTTCTCCTGCTAGCGCTGATGTGATCATTGTTATCAATAAACTCAACGCTGACGTAGGTGAAGGAAGTGTTCGCCATAATATCAGTGCGAAAGCAGATATCTCAGTAATTGTCACCTTGCCAAGTGGCAGCTCTAACACCAAAACATTCCGTACTAGCTACAATGTTCAGGGACCATTTGGTGCAAGCAATGAGAAAATTGAGGCTGCAATTAATAATGTCTTAAGTGAACTTGTTAGTGATATGGCAAAAGACGCTTCAGTCAGTCAATTTATCAAATCTAACGCCCGTTAATTTATTAGAATAAACGACCTGTTATCTTAGACAGGTCGTTGAAAGGAATTCTTGCATGGTTCAGCCCGCCTTCAAACAAACCACTTGGTACAAATCATTTATTTTACTGTTACTTGGCTTTACTTCTGGATTACCACTTGCATTAACCGCGGGTACATTACAAGCATGGATGACAGTAGAAAACATTGATTTAAAAACCATTGGTTTCTTCTCATTGGTGGGACAAGCTTATGTATTTAAATTCCTCTGGTCACCCTTTATGGATCGCTATACCCCTTCTTTTCTTGGACGCCGTCGAGGATGGATGCTACTTACCCAAATAGGGTTGGTTGTCGGTATTGCAGGAATGGGTTTTTTAAACCCTAATGATCATTTATGGTGGCTTGCTTCTTTGGCCGTCATTGTCGCTTTTTGTTCAGCTTCACAAGATATTGTCTTCGACGCTTATAAAACAGATATTTTAAAAGCCGATGAACGTGGCACTGGAGCGGCCGTTTCTGTATTAGGTTATCGCATTGCAATGCTTGTTTCTGGTGGTATGGCACTTTGGCTTGCTGATAAATATATTGGCTGGCAAAACATGTACTGGTTAATGGCTGCCTTAATGGGGATTGGTATTATCGCCACCCTACTCGCCCAAGAGCCAGAAACAGCGGTAAAACCCCCTCGTACACTCTATGAAGCAGTAATTGAACCCTTAGCTGAGTTCTTCTCTCGTAATAATGCTTGGCTTATTTTACTCCTCATTGTTCTATATAAAATGGGGGATGCTTTTGCACTGAGTTTAAGTACCACATTCCTTATTCGTGGTGCCGGCTTTGATGCTGGAGAAGTGGGTCTAGTCAACAAAACATTAGGACTTGCTGCCACAATTCTTGGTGCCTTATTAGGCGGCTTATTGATGCGTCGTTGGAGCTTATTTAAAGCTCTGATGATTTTTGGAATATTGCAAGGTGGTTCAAATATTGGCTATTGGTATCTCGCTATTTCAGAACAAAGCATTTATAGCATGGGTGCCGTGGTTGCTTTTGAGAATATCTGTGGAGGTATGGGTACAGCTGCATTCGTTGCACTTTTAATGACACTTTGTCATCTTTCTTTTTCAGCAACACAATTCGCACTTCTTTCCGCTTTATCTGCTATTGGTCGTGTTTATGTTGGCCCAATTGCAGGTTGGTATGTCGAAAGTCATGGTTGGGAAGCGTTTTATCTTTTCTCTATCGTGGCTTCAGTTCCTGGCCTTATTTTGCTAATGATTTCAAAAAATACGCTTATATATACGCAAAAAACGGGCGAATTTCTTAGAAGAACACAATTTATTAAACAATACCGTTTTGCTCTCTATGGTTTAGTGCTAGCCGTTCTCTTCTTCATTTGTAGTTTAATTCTGGTTATTACCAATTCATTACCAGGTTTAGAAATGTTCCACTCCATTGATTTTATTCAGTCAATAGATACTGAATTATTAGGCCATTGGGCTTCATCACTATTTTTATATGGTGTGATTGTTGGTGCAATAAGCCTCGTTGTAGGCACAATATTAGATTATTTAGCACTCAAAATAACAACACGTTAAATTCGTTATATTTTGGGCGGTTAACGAAAAAAGGACAGTTTAAGCTGTCCTTTTTCTTTATGTTTATATTAATTTTAGTATTAGTAAAAACAGTTACTGATTATTTAAATTATCTAAATAGTCTGACTTTGACCGATTTACCTTTAATTTTACCTTGTTGTAACTGTTTCCAAGCTTGCTTAGCAATTGATTGTTTTACCGCAACATAAGCATGAGTCTGATTAATCATAATTTTGCCAATATCAGCACCATTAAAGCCCATATCTCCCGTTAATGCGCCTAAAATATCACCTGGACGCATCTTGGCTTTTTTACCACCATCGATACATAATGTTGCCATCGTTGCTTCAAGTGGCGTAATTTGCAGACCTGTAGGAACAGGTAACCAATTTATCTTCATATGAAGCATTTCTTCTAGAGCATTAGCTCGTTGAATTTCTTCAGGAGCGCAAAAACTAATAGCTAACCCACTCTCGCCCGCCCTTGCTGTACGCCCAATACGGTGAACATGCACTTCAGGATCCCATGATAATTCGTAATTGATCACCATTTCTAACGCTTTAATATCAAGCCCGCGAGCCGCAACATCCGTTGCAACTAACACACGACAACTCCCATTCGAAAAACGAATTAAAGTTTGATCCCGTTCTCTTTGTTCCATATCGCCATGTAAAGCAAGCACACTTTGATTGCTTTCTGTCAGTGTTTCATACACATCTTGGCAATCTCTTTTTGTGTTGCAGAACACCACACAGGAAGCAGGTTGTTCACGGCTTAACAGTTTTTGCAGTAATCCTATCTTGCCATGACGAGATATTTCATAAAATTGCTGTTCAACAGCTGGGAGCTCATCAACTGAATTTATTTCGATAGTGATAGGGTTTTGCTGTATTTTACGGCTGATTGCAGCGATTTCATTTGGCCATGTTGCGGAAAAAAGCAGGGTTTGGCGAACCATTGGCATACGAGAAATAATATCATTGATATCATCAAAAAATCCCATATCCAGCATTCTGTCAGCTTCATCAAGCACTAACGTTTTTATATCATCTAAATTGACTGTCTCTTTTTTCAGGTGATCAAGTAACCTACCCGGTGTTGCCACAATAATATGTGCAGCGTGAATTAATGAGTCACGTTGAATACTAAAGGGAACTCCGCCACATAGAGTTAATACTTTAATATTAGGCAAATAACGAGCAAGACGACGTAATTCATTTGCAACCTGATCGGCAAGCTCTCTCGTTGGGCATAAAATTAATGATTGGGTATTAAATTGTTTTGCATCAATATGTTGCAATACACCCAAACCAAAAGCAGCTGTTTTACCACTCCCTGTTTTTGCCTGAGCACGGACGTCTTTTCCTGCAAGAATAGCGGGTAAAGCGGCTTCTTGAACTGGAGTCATAGTTAAATACCCGAGTTCATTAAGGTTAGCGAGTTGTTCTGCAGGAAGGGCGTTAAGTTCAGCAAATGAGGTCACAATGAAAGTTCCAAGTAAAGTAAAAGCAAATATGAGCTAATGATACTATCCCTTTATTCTTGTGTCGTGAGGTATTTTTGCACTGTTCATATTACTTTTTAATCTAAGCGCCATTTTCTATCATTATCTCCTTAAATTTCCTCTTCTTATCAAAAATTTCTTTTTTTATTTTGACTATTAACTTGAAAGAATAAATAAAAATATACAAAACTTCCTATTTTTTAAACTAATATCAAAATTCTAGAAACAGATCTTATTTAAAATTTAAATTTCTATAAAATGGATCTTTATAGTTTATAATTCTAATAAAAAAGAAAAGCTAAACATTCACCGCAATCATAATAAGCCATAAACCATAGAGATAACTTATGATCAAAAAACCATTTTTGTTTGTCATCGCAACAACATTCTCTTTATCTTCTCAAGCAAGTTATTTAGGGGGATTCGCCAGCACAAGTATTAACTACTTGGATTGGACGACACATACAACACACAAAACAGGCAAAACTTCACATAAAGATGATTTTACCTATTTAGAACTTGAAGGTGCTGCCAATTTTTCATGGGGGGAGTTTTATGGCTTTTTCGATTTAGAGAATCCCTTTAATAAAAGAGAAACTCATCCGGGAGATAATCAGCGCTATACCATTAAAAGTACTGCTCGTATTTATTTAGGCAAAAGTAACTTTAATTTGTATGGGCATGTTTATGGTACATGGTCACTCCCCGGTAAAAAATATGGTGGTAACTTCCATGAAGTGAATACACTTTACGGCTTTGGCTATAACACACAAATTGCTAATTTATGGTTTAAACCTTTTATTGCCCTTCATTATGTCGATCAATCTAAATATTCAGGTAACAACGGTTATGTGGCGGGTTGGGTTGCTGGATATGATTTTAATATAAAAAATCAAAAATTTAGCCTAACAAACTGGCATGAGATGGAATTTCAGCGACACAAACGTTATGGCAATGGAGGTAAAAATGGCATTAATGGTGCTTTAGCCATTTGGTGGCATCCGACCACATCTATTACTACAGGAATTCAATATCGTTATGCTTATAAAAAGCTAGGAGAAAGTTTTCTACAAGACGGCATTGTATATAGCTTGAAATATAACTTCTGATAACAAATTGTTAATTTTTATTACAGCGGATCGATTTTTATCCGCTGTAATCTTTTTTTCTTATTTAATGAAAAAATCCTCATTGAATACAAACATTCAACAAATGATCTATTATCAACATTAAAAATTACACAGAAGACAAATTAAGACATTAAACATTAGAATAAGAAGAATTTATCTCATAAATTCTCCTCAGACCTCATCGTTGTCACTTTTTAATCAAAATACGTTTTCTTACATTTTTTATTACATTTTTATTTGTAAAAATATGTATTTATTTTAGAAATATGATACTTTATGAAATTATCGTTAATATCCAATTATTAAATTAACAATTATTTAATAATTTAATTACTTGTGATCACATTAACACAAAAGAACAACCAACCACTCACTTACCATTACAATTGTTTACACTTTCGCAACCTTACCGTAAAATGTCCTTACTGATACTGATGAAACAACAATAGAACCTTTGTCATTTAGGTCGTTGGATGAGACTTATGAAATACATAAAAAGTATTGGGACACTCTCGCTATTAGTAGCCACGCTTTTATTAAGTGGTTGCGACATGGCGTTAATGGATCCCAAAGGCGCTATCGGCGCTGAGCAAAAAACATTAATCCTTATTGCACTTGGTTTAATGTTGATTGTTGTGATACCGGTAATACTGATGGTGATTGTTTTCGCTTATCGTTACCGCGAATCCAATACAAAAGCCACTTACCGCCCAAACTGGGCTCACTCAAATAAAATTGAACTCGTTGTTTGGACGGTGCCAATTATCATTATTGTGATTTTGGCAAGCATCACATGGAAAACAACCCATGAGCTTGATCCTTACAAACCTTTAGAGTCCTCAGAAAAACCAGTCACCATTGAAGTTGTTTCAATGGATTGGAAATGGTTATTTATCTATCCAGAACAAGGTATTGCGACGGTCAATGAATTGGCTTTCCCTGCTAATGTGCCTGTTAATTTCAAAATCACGTCTGACTCAGTCATGAACTCATTCTTTATCCCTCGCTTAGGTGGTCAAATCTATGCGATGGCAGGAATGCAGACCAAACTTCACCTAATCGCTAATGAGCCAGGTGAATATCCAGGTATGTCAGCAAGTTATAGCGGACATGGTTTCTCGGATATGAAATTTACCGCAATAGCAACGCCTGATCGTGCTGGTTTTGATGCATGGGTTGAGAAAGTAAAACAATCATCAGATACGTTAAATACTACCGCTGCATTTAATGAACTTGCTAAACCAAGCCAGAAAAATCCAGTGACCTACTATTCAAGCGTGAAACCAATGTTATTCCAAGAGACCATTTCTAAATTTGGTCACACTGGTCATGGTGCTCACACAAGTAGCAATCAGACAGTACATGCTGATGCAACAATGAATATGAACATGAGCCATGCGGCGCATGCAGGAGCAGAGGAATAAAGGCATGTTCGGAAAATTAACTCTTGATGCAGTCCCGTTACATGAACCTATTATCGTAGTAACTTTACTCGGTATCGTTCTGGGCGGACTTGCTGTTGTTGGCGCACTAACTTATTTTCGTAAATGGAAGTGGTTATGGAGCGAATGGTTAACCAGTGTTGACCATAAAAAAATTGGTATTATGTATATCATCGTTGCAATGGTCATGATGTTCCGTGGTTTTGCCGATGCCATTATGATGAGAAGCCAACAAGCGCTAGCTTCAGCAGGTGAAGCGGGCTTCTTACCTCCTCATCACTATGATCAGATTTTTACCGCACACGGTGTTATCATGATTTTCTTCATGGCAACCCCTTTCGTTGTGGGTCTGATGAACCTCGTTGTGCCTTTACAAATTGGCGCTCGTGATGTGGCCTTCCCTTTCCTAAACTCACTAAGCTTCTGGTTCTTTGTCGTTGGTGTGGTACTTATCAACCTTTCTTTAGGTATTGGTGAATTTGCACAAACAGGTTGGTTAGCATATCCGCCACTTTCAGGCTTAGAGTATAACCCTGGGGTCGGGGTCGATTACTGGATATGGAGTTTACAGATATCGGGTATTGGTACACTTCTAACAGGGGTTAACTTCTTCGCGACTATCTTGCGTATGCGTGCGCCAGGTATGAGCATGATGAAAATGCCTGTATTCTCTTGGGCCGCTTTATGTACTAACGTCCTGATTATCGCAGCATTCCCAATTTTAACCGTTACGATTACATTGTTAACATTAGACCGTTATCTTGGTACGCACTTCTTTACCAATGATATGGGCGGTAACATGATGATGTACATCAATCTCGTATGGGCTTGGGGTCATCCAGAAGTTTATATTCTTGTTCTGCCTGTATTTGGTGTGTTCTCTGAAGTCACGGCAACGTTCTCTAAAAAACGGTTATTTGGTTACACCTCA
Organism: Proteus vulgaris; assembly: GCF_016239305.1. Taxonomy (GTDB): domain Bacteria; phylum Pseudomonadota; class Gammaproteobacteria; order Enterobacterales; family Enterobacteriaceae; genus Proteus; species Proteus vulgaris_C. The sequence continues at coordinate 239,938 of NZ_JAEHOQ010000001.1, forward strand.
TTAGTCGGTGCAACTGTTGTTATTACCGTATTGTCATTTATCGTTTGGTTACACCACTTCTTTACTATGGGCTCAGGGGCTAACGTAAACGCCTTCTTTGGTATCGCCACCATGATCATCGCCATACCGACAGGGGTTAAGATCTTTAACTGGCTGTTTACGATGTATCAAGGCCGTATCGAGTACAAAAGCCCAATGCTATGGACTATCGGTTTCTTAATTACCTTCTCTGTAGGAGGGATGACCGGGGTTCTGTTGGCAGTTCCGGGTGCTAACTTTGTTTTACATAACAGCTTATTCTTAATTGCTCACTTCCATAACGTTATCATCGGTGGTGTGGTATTCGGCTGTTTCGCAGGTATGACTTACTGGTTCCCTAAAGCATTTGGTTTCACATTGAATGAAAAATGGGGTATTCGTGCATTCTGGTTCTGGTTTATCGGCTTCTTTATGGCCTTTATGCCACTGTATATTCTTGGCTTTATGGGCATGACTCGTCGTTTAAGCCAAAATATCAATCCAGAATTTAACCCAATGTTGCTAGTTGCAGCAGGGGGAGCAGCACTGATTGCTATCGGTATCGCTTGCCAAGTTATTCAAATTTACGTGAGTATTCGTGACCGTGATCAAAACCGTGATTTAACGGGCGATCCATGGGGTGGACGTACTCTTGAGTGGTCAATTTCTTCACCAGCACCATTCTACAACTTCGCTGTTGAACCAAATGTCCAAACTCGTGATGAATGGTGGGATCAGAAAGAAAAAGGTACCGCTTATCAGCGTCCAACCAAATACGAACCAATCCATATGCCTAAAAATACGGGTGCAGGTGTGATTATTTCGGCATTCAGTTTAGTCCTTGGTTTTGCCATGATCTGGCATATCTGGTGGTTAGCTATCGTTGGTTTCGCTGGCATGATTGTCACTTGGATCGTGAAAAGCTTTGATACAGATGTGGATTACTATGTCCAAGTACCTGAAATTGAAGCTCTCGAGAATAAGCATTATGAAGAACTGAAAAAAGCAGGTGTGAAATAATGTCTACTCAAACTGTAAATAACACAAACGCCCATGAGCATCATGGGCACCACGATGCAGGAGCGACGAAAGTTTTCGGCTTCTGGATCTACCTAATGAGCGACCTTATCCTGTTTGCCAGCTTATTCGCCACTTATGCGGTGCTTGTTAACGGGATTGCTGATGGCCCTTCTGGTAAAGAAATTTTTAGCTTACCTTTTGTTTTAGTTGAAACCTTCTTACTACTATTTAGTAGTATCACTTTTGGTTTCGCTATGCTGAGCATGAATAAAGGCAGTGTTAGCCAAGTTAATCTATGGTTATTTGTCACTTTCTTATTCGGCTTAGGGTTCGTCATCATGGAAGTTTACGAATTCCATGAATTGATTGCAGAAGGTTATGGCCCAGATCGCAGTGCATTCTTATCTGCATTCTTTGCATTAGTTTCAACGCATGGTCTTCACGTAACAGCAGGTTTGATTTGGATTGTGATCTTAATGATCCAAGTATCACGTCGTGGTTTAACAGAAGTTAACCGTACTCGTTTAAGCTGTTTAAGTCTGTTCTGGCACTTCCTTGACGTTGTCTGGATTTGTGTGTTCACCGTAGTTTATCTGATGGGAGCGATGTAATGAGTCATCCAAATACTTCTCCTTCAGGCGCAAGCCATGGCAGCATGAAGTCTTACCTGATTGGCTTTATTCTGTCTGTTATCCTCACCGTTATTCCATTTTGGATGGTAATGGAAGGAACCGCGACACCAGCAACTATTCTATGGACCGTTGTCGGTATGGCAGTTGTGCAGATTATTGTTCATTTAGTCTGCTTCTTACATATGAATACGTCATCAGAAGAGCGCTGGAACGTCGTTGCATTCCTGTTCACACTGCTTATTATCGGCATTGTTGTCGTAGGCTCGTTGTGGATTATGTACAACCTGAACATCAATATGATGATGGATTAAGAGTTGTCGCTATGATTAAGCAATACCTACAAGTCACCAAACCAGGAATTATTTTCGGAAATTTAATTTCTGTAATAGGTGGTTTTCTTCTCGCCTCCAAAGGTGAGATTGACTACCCCCTATTTGTCGCGACTCTACTTGGGGTGTCTCTGGTCGTTGCTTCTGGTTGTGTTTTTAACAACTATATTGACCGTGATATTGACCGTATCATGGAAAGAACGAAGAATCGCCCATTAGTTAAAGGATTAATTGACCCTCGAATTAGCCTGATTTATGCCTCAGTATTAGGTATCGCAGGTGTTGTGCTGCTCTATGTAGCAGCCAACCCGCTTGCTATGCTTATCGCTGTATTTGGTTTTATTATTTATGTTGGGGTTTATAGCCTCTATATGAAACGTAAATCTGTTTATGGCACGCTGATTGGAAGTTTATCTGGCTCTGCTCCCCCTGTTATCGGTTATTGTGCCGTTAGCGGTGAATTTGATGCAGGTGCGGCAATCCTATTACTTATCTTTAGTTTGTGGCAGATGCCTCACTCTTATGCCATTGCAATTTTCCGTTTTAAAGACTACCAAGCAGCTAATATTCCTGTATTACCGGTTATTAAAGGGATCTCAGTCGCTAAACGCCATATCATTCTTTATATTCTGGCATTTATGATCGCAACCTTAATGCTGACATTAGTTGGATATGCGGGCTATAAATATCTAATAGTCGCTTCTGCCGTCAGTATTTGGTGGTTGGGCATGGCTTTATCCGGTTATAAAGCAACCAATGATAAAGTATGGGCACGAAAATTATTTATTTTCTCTATTGTGGCAATCACTTCATTAAGTGTAATGATGTCGGTTGATCCAACAAGCTCAACAGAAACTGTCTTTGCTTATTTAAGATAATGTATTTATTAAAGTAACCGAAAGACCAGTCAGCCTTCTGACTGGTCTTTTTTTATCCTGTTTTGCGACTAAAGAATATATCAGTACAGTTTTGACTTTTTTGCATCCCATTTATTGATTAACCTCGTTATAAAATGCCATTACAATGGGGTATCAGTAATACGAGGTAATCCATGAATGATAATAAAATGACCCCATTAGAGCGCAAAGCAACATGGGGACTAGGTACTGTTTTTTCTCTTCGCATGCTTGGCATGTTTATGGTACTCCCTGTTTTGACCACTTATGGGCTTCAACTACAACATGCAACAGAATCTCTCATTGGATTAGCCATCGGTATTTATGGATTAACACAAGCGGTATTCCAAATTCCTTTTGGTATTTTCTCTGATAAATTGGGTCGAAAACCTATGATTGTTTTCGGTCTAATTATTTTTATTGCCGGAAGCCTTATTGCAGCTCTTAGTGACAATATTTACGGCATTATTATTGGTCGAGCGCTACAAGGTGCTGGAGCTATATCAGCCGCAGTTATGGCTTTACTCTCCGATTTAACTCGGGAACAAAATAGAACAAAAGCGATGGCCTTTATTGGTATCAGCTTTGGGATAACTTTTGCTTTAGCCCTCGTTTTAGGGCCTGTCTTAACACATATTTTTGGTTTACATGGGCTCTTTTGGGGAATAGCCCTACTCGCCTTTGGTGGAATTATTATTACGCTTTTTACCGTTCCCAATAGTGAACATCATATTCTTAATCGAGAATCTGGTTTTGTCCGTGGCAATGTAAAAAAGGTCTTATTTGATGCACAGCTTCTTAAGCTGAATACTGGTATTTTTTCACTACATACTTTATTAATGGCGGCATTTGTTGCACTTCCTCTAGTTATGAGTAGCGCGGGCTTAGCAAAAGAAAAGCATTGGATTGTTTATCTTACCACTATGCTTGTCGCCTTTATTAGCGTATTACCCTTTATTATCTACGCAGAAAAAAAACGTAAAATGAAACAGATTTTCTTATTCTGTATCTTTTTACTAATTATCGCTCAAGTTATTTTAATGAGCTCAGGCTCTAGTTTATGGCTAATTATTGCTGGCATTCAGGTCTTTTTTATTGGCTTTAATATTATGGAAGCATTACTACCTTCATTAATTAGTAAAGAAGCACCCGCTGGCTATAAAGGTACGGCAATGGGTATTTATTCCACCAGCCAATTTTTAGGTGTGGCATTGGGTGGTATTTTAGGTGGATGGCTTTATCAGCATTATGATGCACAAATCGTATTTTTAGGCTGTTTAGTGATTGGCATTATTTGGTTTTTGATTAGTTTAACCTTACGTCAGCCCGCTTATGTTAGTAGTTTACGTATTGAATTACCGCCTAATTTATCTTTAGGTCAGCAACAAAAACTACAACAAATATTTAAACAACAACCCGGTGTTAATGAGGTTGTGATTATTACTGATGAGCAAAGTGCTTATATCAAAGTGGACACAAAACAAACGTCGAGAGCAACATTAGAATCTTTAATCCCTTCAGTTTAACTCACAATCAGTTTGTAGAATGAAAACAAAAATGCGCTGTTTATTCAGCGCACTTTTTATGACTAAATGAATAAACTGTTAGTCACGGAAGTTATTAAATTGAAATGGCTGTCCTAGCTCACCTTCTCGGACTAATTTCATCACCGCTTGTAAGTCATCACGGGATTTGCCTGTAACACGAACTTGTTCGCCTTGAATTTGAGCCTGTACTTTTAATTTACTGTCTTTAATTAGCTTAACAATTTTCTTCGCTAATGCAGTATCAATCCCTTGTTTTAAAGTTGCTTCTACGCTGTACATTTTTCCGCTGTGAGTCATTTCTTCAGGGATATTTAATACTGCACCATCAATCCCTCTTTTTGCCATTTTCTCACGCAGAATATCTAATAATTGCTGAACCTGAAATTCAGATACGCTGGTCGTTTTCACTGACTCTGCTTTTTCGTTTAATTCAAAACTGGCTTCGACATTACGAAAATCCCAACGAGTAGTCAGTTCACGTTGTGCGTTTTCCACCGCATTACGCACTTCATGTAAGTCAACTTCAGATACGATATCAAAAGATGGCATTCTTTCTTCCTCAATAAATAAATACAACTCAAATAATAGCTTCTTTTAGGGTTGCAAAAAAGCATTGCACATTCAATAACGACTTTATCACTCAAATTCATGATGATAGTAAAGAGCAAACATACTTTAAACAGAGAAGCACAATCAATGTTATAATTTCAGAAAGATAGTCTAGTGACAGCGCAAGTCACCGCCTTACTCTATTACGATTTTCAAAAGAAGAGGCACAATGAAAATTACCGTTTTAGGATGTGGTTCAATAGGTAAACTTTGGGTCGCCGCATTAACACTTCAAGCTCACGAAGTACAAGGCTGGCTAAGAGTGCCCCAACCTTTTTTAGATGTAAGTGTCGATAATATTAATGGTGAGCCTTTTTATCAGCGTATTATCACGAATCAGCTTGAATGGTTAAAACAAAGCGATTTACTTATTGTTTGCTTAAAATCGTGGCAAGTCTCAGATGCTGTAAATGCACTTCTACCTTATTTATCTGCACAATGTCCTATTTTATTAATTCATAATGGTATGGGAACTGTTGATGAACTAACAGCAACACAACACTCTATAACTAGGCCAATTTTGCAAGGCATTATTACTCATGGCGCTTATCAACAAGGCCAAGACGTTATTCATACAGCCACAGGTATAACACATATTGGCCCATTAAATAGTGTTGCTCAGCAATACAGTCATTTAGCAGAAATACTACATCATGCATTACCCGATGTTGCTTGGCACAATGATATCCATACCATTAGTTGGCTAAAATTAGCCGTAAACTGTGTTATTAATCCATTAACTGTTTATTATCAGTGTCGCAATGGGGATTTATTACGCTATCCTGAGCACATTCACAAAATTTGTGATGAAGTTTATCAAGTGATGGAGCGTGAAGGTGTTGTCCCTACTTCTAAAACACATCTACATGGCTACATTATTGATACCATAGAACAAACAGCAAATAATTATTCATCTATGTATCAAGATGTGAAATATCAACGCCATACAGAGATCGACTATATTACTGGTTATTTATTACGTCGGGCGTCAGCGCAAGGCCTTGTCTTGCCGGGAAATAATCATCTTTTTCAATTTATCAAACAACAGGAAGGTAATTATGACCATATCAGCGATCATCTGCCTAGCTAATGGAAGTGAAGAAACCGAAGTCGTAACCACGGTAGACTTATTAGTAAGGGCCGGTATTCATGTTGTGCTCGCCAGCGCAGAAGATGATGTTGATGATCTTGTAATCACTTGTTCTCGTGGTATTAAACTTATCGCTGATGCGCCTTTAGTTCGTGTTGTTGATCATCACTATGACGTTATTATTCTCCCCGGTGGATTGCAAGGCACTGAAACATTAAGAGATAGCCCTTTAGTGGTTGAAAAAGTACGTCGCATGCACAGTGAAAATAAACTTGTGGCGGCGATTTGTGCTGCTCCTGCAATAATTCTTGAAACTCATAATATTTTCCCTATTGGGAATATGACAGGCTTCCCTGCATTAAAAGATAAAATATCACCTAAAAAATGGGTAGATTATCGTGTCTATTATGATGAAAGAGTTAATTTAATTACTAGCCAAGCGCCCGCAACATCTATCGATTTTGCACTAAAAATTATCGAACGCTTAAAAGGCAAAGAAGCCGCGGCTGATGTCGCCAAACAACTAGTATTGCCACCGGGGATTTATAATTACCAAGATGAGTTTACTGGGTTCGGGGATAGATAAATAGATAGAACCGCAATGATATAATATCGTTGAAGCGGTTCTAGTTTTATCAAAAATATAAGCGTTATATACTATTTCTTACGATACACTTTAACGTTCTCAAAACCTTGTTCACGTAAATACAATGCTTGTAAACGGCTCATCATTCCGCGATCACAATACAGTAAATAGGTTTTTGCTTTATCTAAATCACCAAACTGCGTACTGAGTTTATAGAAAGGTAATTCTTTAACATCAATACCATCCATTTTTAATGGCGATGTTTCTTGCTCTTCTGGTGAGCGAATATCCAGAATAACATCGTTAGCGCCAAATTCAGATACCATCTCTACTTCTGTAACTTGTTGTACAGTTTCTTCTGCAATACGGCGAATATCCATATTCTTGGCATTTTCAACAACGCTATCAAGAATAGAAAAATCAAACTTCTCTTCTTCCGCTTCAATTTTCGCTTTAACGGCTTTCACTGTTGGGCTTTTTGAAATTACCCCACAAAATTCTGGCATCGTACGAGCAAAATCTTCTGTACCAATTTGACGAGCGATATTAATAATATTTTCTTTATCATGTGTGATAAGAGGGCGCAGAATTAAGGTATCTGTCGCATTATCAATTAAACGCAAATTAGTTAAGGTTTGGCTAGAAACTTGGCCTAATGCTTCACCCGTTACAATCGCTTGAACACCATAACGTTCTGCGACTCTTGATGCTGCACGTACCATCATACGTTTTAGCACAACGCCCATTTGGCCATCATCAACCTTTTCTAAGATTTCTGCGACAACAGGCTCAAAGTCAACCGCAACGAAATGCACTTTATGAGAACGACCAAAACGATTCCATAAATAATGGGCGACTTGTTTAACACCAATTTCGTGCGCAGAGCCACCTAAGTTAAAGAAACAATAGTGAACTCGGCTACCACGACGCATTAGCATATAGCTTGATACACCTGAGTCATAGCCACCAGAAATCAGCGATAAAACATCTTCTTGTGTGCCAATTGGAAAACCACCAATACCTTCATAGCGCGCATTGACTAAAATAAGCTTGTCGTCTTCAATTTCTAAATTAATGGTGACATCTGGACGTGTTAACTTCACTTTTGCGCTTTCAACGTGTTGGTTAAAACCACCACCCACGTAACGCTCAACCTCATTGGAAGTAAAACTGTGTTTACCACGACGTTTGGCTCGAACACAGAATGTTTTGTTTTCAACTAAATGCTTAAATGCTGCAAAAGTTTGCTCAAAAATATTATGTAAGTCGGTATAAGGATGCTCTTCTACTTGTAAAAAGTGATGAATACCAGGAATACGTGTTAATGCATCACATACTGCTTCACTTTTACTTTCATCTTTACTCACAACCACAATGTTATCCCAATTACGGACAACAGTGATCTCATCGCCGATTGCATTTAATACATTACGGATATTGCTAGTGAGGATTTTGATAAAACGTATACGAACAGATTGGCTTTTGATCGTAATTTCGGGGAATAATTTAATAATAAACTTCATAGTCAATGGTCATAGGTTATTAAGTAGAAACATAAACTACAGTGATGTAAATTGACTGGAGTTTATAAAAGTCACAAAGTATATCACCAATATTTAGGGCTCACCCGCAAAAATCATCGACTGAATAAGAAATTTTCATCTTACTTGTAGTAAGATGATCGCTATTATTCAGCGCTAACATGCTTTATTATCAAAAATATTATGGCTAAGAAAACGACATCAATTAACGAAGACATCGCAAAAACACCAAGTTTCGAAGCATCCATGCAAGAACTTGAACAAATCGTAAACCGCTTAGAATCCGGTGAACTCCCTTTAGAAGAAGCGCTTAATGAGTTTGAACATGGCGTTCGTCTAGCCCGTGTTGGACAAAAAACATTACAAGATGCTGAACAGCGTGTTCGTATTCTTCTAAAAGAAGACGATAATGCAACTCCTGATGATTTTATCCAAGAGGCAGAATAATTGAGTAACGCAACTTCAAATACGGATGCGTTCCGTCATAAATTAGATTCCGCCCACCAGCGTGTCGATGATGCGTTAAACCAAGCGCTATCAGCTTTACCATTTACCGACATGCCTCTAGGTAAAGCCATGCATTATGGCGCTCTTTTAGGTGGCAAGCGCTTACGTCCTTTCCTTGTTTATGCTGTTGGCGAAATGTTTAAAGTCCCAGCACTAAACCTTGATGCTCCGGCAGCTGCAGTGGAATGTATTCACGCTTATTCCCTTATTCATGACGATTTACCTGCGATGGATGATGATGATCTACGCCGAGGTAAACCAACGTGTCATATCGAATTCGGTGAAGCCAACGCTATTTTAGCGGGTGATGCACTACAAACTCTGGCTTTTGAGATCTTAGCAAAAAAACCAATGCCCGATGTCTCAATGGCTGATCGCGTTGCAATGATTGCTGAATTAGCCACAGCGAGTGGTCTTTCAGGTATGTGTGGTGGTCAAGCTCTTGATCTTGAAGCCGAAGATAAATCAATTGATCTTGCATCCCTTGAAAAAATCCATTTACACAAAACAGGCGCATTAATTCGTGCAGCTGTTCGTTTAGGTGCATATAGTGCAGGTTCTAAAGGTCATGATGTATTACCTGCATTAGACAAATATGCTCACTCTATTGGCCTTGCATTCCAAGTGCAAGATGACATTTTAGATGTCATCGGAAGCACTGAAGAAACTGGAAAACGGCAAGGTAGCGACCAAGAGTCAGGAAAAAGTACATACCCAGCTCTCTTGGGTTTAGAACAAGCTCAAAAGAAAGCACAGGAATTGTATAACGAAGCACTGGATGCCTTAGCGTTTCTTGAGCAATACGAGTACGATACAACCACGCTTAAACAATTAGCGAGTTTTATCGTCGATCGGAAAAACTAATAAAAAATAAAGAGAGCAGCTTACCTGTTCTTTCCCTATTACAAGTGATTAATTAATAGGCATCACATGAGCATTGATATCGAAAAATATCCCACATTGGCGTTGGTTGAAACACCTGAAGATTTACGCCTATTACCAAAAGAGAGTTTACCTAAACTCTGTGATGAGCTAAGGCTATTTCTTCTTAACAGTGTCAGCCGCTCAAGTGGTCACTTCGCCTCAGGTTTAGGTGCTATTGAGTTAACGGTTGCTCTTCATTATGTTTATAAAACCCCCTTTGATAATCTCGTTTGGGATGTAGGTCATCAGGCATATCCCCATAAGATCTTAACGGGTCGCCGTGACCGTATTGATACTATTCGCCAAAAAAATGGGTTACATCCCTTCCCTTGGCGTGAAGAGAGCGAATACGACAAACTTTGTGTCGGTCACTCCTCAACCTCTATCAGTGCAGGTTTAGGCATGGCTGTTGCCGCCGAACAAGAAAAACTGAATAGAAAAACAGTTTGTGTTATTGGTGATGGTGCAATTACTGCGGGTATGGCTTTTGAAGCGATGAATCACGCAGGTGATATTGAGCCTGATATGCTCGTTGTACTTAATGATAACGAGATGTCGATTTCAGAAAATGTTGGTGCATTGAATAATCATCTTGCACAATTATTATCTGGCAAACTGTATACCACTTTGCGTGAAGGTGGAAAAAAAGTCTTTTCTGGTATTCCACCAATAAAAGAATTACTGAAAAAGACAGAAGAACATATCAAAGGCATGGTCGTTCCAGGCACCATGTTTGAAGAGTTAGGATTTAACTATATTGGCCCTGTTGATGGTCATGATGTTATTGCGTTAGTACAAACACTCGCTAATATGCGTGATCTAAAAGGCCCTCAACTTCTGCATATTATGACCAAAAAAGGTCGAGGCTATGCCCCTGCAGAACGTGATCCTATTAGTTGGCATGCGGTACCTAAATTTGATCCACAAGCAGGTACATTACCTAAAAGCCCTAATGCACGACCTACGTTTTCCAAAATTTTTGGTGACTGGTTATGTGAAGAAGCCTCAACCGATCGAAAACTGATGGCAATTACCCCTGCTATGCGCGAAGGCTCTGGTATGGTGCGTTTCTCAAAAGAGTATCCATCACAATATTTTGATGTTGCGATCGCAGAACAACACGCCGTTACTTTTGCAGCAGGTTTAGCCATTGGTGGTTATAAGCCTATTGTTGCTATTTACTCAACGTTTTTGCAACGTGCTTACGACCAAGTGATCCACGATATTGCCATTCAAAAACTGCCTGTTTTATTTGCCATTGATCGTGGCGGTATTGTGGGAGCAGATGGTCAAACTCACCAAGGCGCATTTGATCTTTCATTCTTACGCTGTATTCCTAATATGGTTATTATGGCACCAAGCGACGAAAACGAATGTCGCCAAATGCTTCATACAGGTTATCATTATCAAGATGGTCCTGTTGCCGTACGTTATCCAAGAGGTTCAAGTGTTGGTGCACCATTACAACCACTTAATGCACTGCCTATGGGTAAAGGAATTATTCGCCGTCAAGGTAAAGGGATTGCTATTTTAAACTTTGGTACATTACTGCCAGAAGCATTAGAAGTCGCAGAAAAACTAGATGCAACTGTTGCGGATATGCGCTTTATCAAACCGCTTGATAAATCACTTATCCTTTCTCTGGCTGAACAGCATGATATGTTGGTAACACTCGAAGAGAATGCCATTATGGGTGGTGCTGGCAGTGGCGTAAACGAGTTACTCATGCAAGAGCGTTGCTTAGTACCTGTCTTAAACCTAGGTATTCCTGACTTATTTGTGCCACAAGGTGGACAAGAAGAGATCAGAGCTGACTTAGGACTTGATGCCGTTGGTATTGAAAAATCTATTACGGATTATCTAGCTAAATAGCGCCTTAAATGCCCGTTTTAAACGGGCATTTTTCTATGCTCATTACTTACCAAAACGGCTATTAAATCTTTGATTACTAATTCTTCTATTCATTTTTGAATTACAATTTGGGCATAAGTGCTGTTTCTTACCATCGATAGTCCATGTGTAATATTTCCTTTTAAAACTAAGGTTACAGACATCACAATGACTAGGTTTAAAAATAGCTGACACAAGAGCAAAAAAAATAATGATACCAATTATCCATCCCATACAGCCCCCTTACATAAGGAAAACTTAATAATAAATTAAACCTAGTATTATTATTACTCAAACTCCTCTCTATAATATGTAGCCTATAACTCATATTTCATGAAAATTACTGCAATTAAAATATTCTCTTCTTGAATCCATTCAGCGTGAATTTATTCAATCAGTTAGATTTTTCTTTCTTTTTATTTACCAACGAAACGTTTCGATCATGCTCACAATCTGAATAAATCAAACTTGTTTTCCCCTTTTTCTTTTCTACTATATAAACAGCGAAACGTTTCGCTGAGGAGGAAATATGAAAAAAGGCGTATTACTAAATAGTCCTATTTCTAGCGTAATTTCACGTTTAGGACACACTGACAAAATCACTATTGCAGATGCCGGATTACCCATTCCCTCTTCTGTTGAACGTATTGATCTCGCGCTAACACAGGGTATTCCTGACTTTATGTCGGTATTGCAAACAATCACTCACGAGATGCAAGTTGAAGCCGTGATGCTGGCGGAAGAAATTAAGATCATTAATCCCATCCTTTTTAATGAGATAGTCTCTTATCTTAATTTATTAGAGCAAGAACAGAAAAAAAACATTCAAATCATATATGTTTCACATGAAGCATTCAAAAAGCAACTTACTGAAAATAAAGCTGTTATTAGAACAGGTGAATGTACACCTTATGCCAATATTGTGTTGTTTTCTGGTGTGACTTTCTGAGGACAATATGGAACCTTTACTCGAACTTAAAGCTATTGATAAGTCATTCCCTGGTGTAAAAGCACTATCAGGCGCTACTCTGCGAATTTATCCCGGCCGAGTGATGGCCTTAGTGGGTGAAAATGGTGCTGGCAAATCAACATTGATGAAAGTGCTTACCGGCATTTATAAAAAAGATGCGGGTGAAGTTATTTATCAAGGTGAACATTGTTCCTTCAATGGTCCTAAATCATCACAAGAAGCTGGAATAGGCATTATTCACCAAGAGCTTAACCTTATCCCAGAATTAACCATTGCAGAAAATATCTTCTTAGGCCGTGAGTTTACGCGTGCTTTTGGGGCTATCGATTGGAAGAAAATGTATGCTGAGGCTGATAAGTTATTAGCTCGATTAAACCTCGCTTATAGTAGTCACCGTTTAGTGTCTGAATTATCGATTGGTGATCAGCAAATGGTGGAAATCGCCAAAGTCCTCAGTTTTGGCTCTAAAGTCATTATTATGGACGAACCAACAGATGCATTAACCGATACAGAAACTGAATCTCTGTTTAGTGTTATTCGTGAACTAAGAGATCAAGGTTGTGGCATTGTTTATATCTCACATCGCTTAAAAGAGATCTTTGAGATTTGTGATGATGTCACCGTACTGCGAGATGGTCAGTTTATTGGTGAAAAGCCCGTTAGCATATTACAAGAAGATACGCTCATTGAAATGATGGTTGGCCGTAAGTTAGAAGACCAATATCCTCGTATCAACATCCCCCAAGGCAAAACCAAACTCAATGTCATTAACCTCAGTGGTGAAGATGTTCACGATGTCAGTTTCTCATTACATGAAAGTGAAATTCTCGGTATTTCAGGTTTAATGGGTGCTGGTCGTACAGAATTAATGAAAATTATTTATGGTGCATTACCCAAAACCAATGGCACCGTAGAACTAGATGGTAAACCCTGCCAAATCAGAAAGCCGGTAGAAGGATTAGAACAAGGTATTGTTTATATCTCTGAAGACAGAAAACGAGATGGCTTAGTGCTAGGTATGTCAGTGAAAGAGAATATGTCACTGACCGCACTTCGTTATTTTAGCCGTGGCATGGGTGTGCTCAATCATAAAGAAGAGCAACTCACTGTCGGTGATTTTATTAAATTATTCAATATAAAGACCCCTTCAATGAATCAAACTATTGGCTTTTTATCAGGGGGAAATCAACAAAAAGTGGCTATAGCAAGGGGCCTGATGACTCGCCCTAAAGTGCTTATTCTTGATGAACCTACTCGTGGTGTAGATGTTGGTGCTAAAAAAGAAATTTATCAGCTAATTAATAAATTTAAACAAGAAGGATTAAGCATCATCTTAATTTCTTCTGAAATGCCTGAGGTAATGGGAATGAGTGACCGTATTTTGGTGATGCATGAAGGTCGTATTAGCGGTGAGTTTTCAGCTCACAATGTCACACAAGAAATGCTAATGGCAGCTGCTGTTGGTAAACAATATGACGCTAAGGTAGGAGTTTGATATGAGCACAAATTCAATTCCAGCGTCAAAACGTTGGTTCTCAAAAGCATGGCTATTAGAACAAAAATCACTGATTGCATTGCTACTTCTGATTGTTGTCGTTTCCACACTCAGCCCTAATTTCTTTACCTTAAATAATATCTTCAACATTCTCCAACAAACATCCGTCAACGCCATTATGGCTGTTGGTATGACTCTTGTTATTTTAACCTCTGGTATCGACTTATCTGTGGGTTCATTACTTGCGTTAACTGGGGCTGTGGCAGCGTCTATGGTTGGTGCTGACGTTAATGCCCTTGTTGCAGTTGTCGGTGCGTTAGCACTTGGTGCAGCTATTGGTGGTGTGACAGGGATTATCGTTGCTAAAGGTAAAGTTCAAGCCTTTATTGCTACGTTAGTCATGATGCTACTACTGCGCGGCGTTACCCGTGTTTATACCGATGGTAGCCCAATTAATACTGGCTTTAGCGATAATGCTGATCTCTTTAGCTGGTTTGGTATTGGCCGTCCGTTTGGTATTCCGACCCCAATCTGGCTCATGATGATTGTCTTTTTGAGCGCATGGTATTTATTACATCATACCCGTTTAGGTCGTTATATTTATGCGCTTGGGGGAAATGAATCGGCAACACGTTTATCTGGCATTAGCGTCGATAAAATCAAAATTATTGTTTATGCACTGTGTGGTTTATTAGCGGCCCTTGCTAGCGTGATTGAAGTTGCTCGCCTTTCATCGGCACAACCGATGGCAGGTAATGGCTACGAGTTAGATGCCATTGCTGCAGTTGTTTTAGGTGGCACCAGTCTTGCGGGTGGTAAAGGCCGTATTATCGGTACATTAATTGGTGCCCTTATTCTAGGTTTTTTAAATAATGCATTGAACTTATTAGGAATATCATCAAATTATCAAATGATAGTAAAAGCGGTGGTCATCTTACTTGCTGTTTTGGTAGATAACAAAAAATAACTCTCTATTCTCTTAATCCGAACCCGACAGGAATTTATATTATGAAACTCAAAAAAATGGCAACACTTCTTTCTGTTGTTGCATTAAGCGCCACAATCAGCGCTAATGCGTTTGCAAAAGAATCTATCGCGCTTGTTATCTCTACACTTAATAATCCATTCTTTGTCACCATGAAAGACAGTGCACAAAAAGAAGCAAATCGCTTAGGTTACGACTTAGTTGTGCTCGACTCGATGGATAATCCAGCTAAAGAGCTTGCTAATGTGCAAGATTTAACCGTAAAAGGCACACGCTTAATGCTCATTAACCCAACAGACTCAGATGCTGTAGGTAATGCAGTTATTTTAGCGAATAAAGCTAAGATCCCAGTTATCACTTTAGATCGCGTTGCAAACAAAGGTGAAGTCGTCAGCCATGTTGCTTCTGATAACCGCCTTGGCGGTAAAATGGCCGGTGATTATATTGCTGAAAAAGTGGCTAATGATGCCAAAGTCATTCAACTAGAAGGGATCACTGGAACCTCTGCATCTCGTGAACGAGGTGAAGGCTTTAAACAAGCTGTAGATGCCCATAAACTAAATGTACTAGCAAGCCAACCGGCTGATTTCGACCGCACTAAAGGTCTTAACGTGATGCAAAATCTATTAACAGCTTACCCTGCTGTCCAAGCTGTTTTCGCACAAAATGATGAAATGGCATTAGGTGCATTGCGTGCATTGCAAACTGCGGGTCGTACCGATGTATTAGTGATTGGTTTCGATGGCACTGACGATGGTATTAAAGCGGTAAACCGTGGCATGTTAGGTGCAACCATCGCTCAGCGCCCAGATCAAATTGGTATTATCGGCATTCAAACAGCAGATAAAATTCTCAAAGGCGAAAAAGTGGATGCAACAATCCCTGTCGAACTTGAGTTAGTTATTAAGAAATAACAACAATAAATACCACGGAGTGATGTTGCTCCGTGGTGGATTTGATCATTAAAACACGTTTTCACAAGGATAAAGGCTATGACAACACCTCGCCTTGCTGTTCTAGGTAGCATTAATGTTGACCACATTATGAATATTTCACAATTTCCAAAACCAGGTGAAACCATTATTGGTCATCAATACAAAATAGCCTTTGGTGGTAAAGGTGCAAACCAAGCCGTTGCTTGTGGTCGCAGTGGCGCCGATATTACCTTTATTGCTTGTGTCGGTGATGATGCGATTGGCAGTGAGATAATCTCACAACTTAAAACAGATAATATTCATATTGATGCAATTAGCATTATTCCACAAACACCAACCGGTGTTGCAATGATCCTTGTTAATGAACAAGGTGAAAACGTAATTAGCATTGTTGCAGGTGCAAATGGCGCACTAACGCCTATACTTTTTCAGCAATATCATCACGTTATTGAACATTCTGATGCTTTATTAATGCAGTTAGAATCACCGTTGGATACTGTATTTGAAGCCGCTAAACTGGCAAAATTACATCATACAAAAGTCATTTTAAACCCAGCGCCAGCTCAACCTTTATCTGATGAATTTCTGAGTTTTATTGATGTTATCACTCCAAATGAGACGGAAGCCGAAATATTAACCGGCGTTTCTGTGCATGATGAAGCGGGTGCAGCAAAAGCTGCCGATATTTTACATCAAAAAGGTATCAAACAAGTGCTTATCACTTTGGGTAGCCGTGGTGTATGGTTTAGTGAACAAGGGAAAGGCATAATAATTCCTGGGTTTCGTGTTGAAGCTGTTGATACCATTGCCGCAGGTGATACATTTAACGGTGCATTTGTCACTGCAATATTAGAAGGGAAGCCTTCCGTTGAGGCTATCCGTTTTGCTCACGCAGCAGCTGCCATTGCAGTTACACGTCATGGTGCGCAATCATCTGTTCCTTGGCGTCATGAAATCGAATCATTTTTAGCAGAGCGAGCATAGTACTTTGGCAACAATGAAAGATGTCGCCCGTTTGGCGGGCGTTTCGACATCAACTGTTTCTCACGTTATCAATAACAATCGTTATGTTAGCGAAGGTATTCGTAAAAAGGTTAACGATGCTATCGAAACCTTAAATTACGCGCCTTCTGCTTTAGCGCGCAGTTTAAAAATGAACTGTACTCACACTATTGGTATGCTAGTGACAGCCAGTAGCAACCCATTCTATGCAGAAGTTGTGCGAGGTGTTGAACGTAGTTGCTATGAAAAAGGCTATAGTTTGATCCTATGTAATACCGAAGGGGATTACGAACGTATGGATAGTAGCCTTGAAACCTTGCTACAAAAACGTGTCGATGGCTTATTATTGATGTCAACAGAAGCTAGAGCGCCCTCTCATGAGGTGCTAAATCGTTATCCTCGTTTACCTATGGTCATGATGGATTGGTCTCCGTTTGAATACGGCGGAGATATTATACAAGATAACTCCCTACTTGGAGGAGAAATCGCCACCAATTATCTGATTGAAAAAGGCTTTACAGAAATTGCATGTATTGCAGGCCCACAAGATAAACTCCCAGCCAAACATCGTTTGCAAGGCTATTACAATGCGATGCAAAAAGCTGGACTCACTATTCGAGAAGAGTTTGTGTTAACCAGTGATTTTGAATTTGCAGGTGGGTTTAGCGCCATGCAAAAATTACTCTCACTTCCTGTATTACCACAAGCGGTTTTTACCTGTAATGACGCGATGGCTGTTGGTGCTTATCAAGCCATTTATCAAAAAGGCTTGCGCGTACCTGATGATATTTCCGTCATGGGTTATGACGATATCGATCTAGCCACTTATATGATCCCTCCTCTTTCTACTATTCACCAACCTAAAGATGAATTAGGTAAACTTGCTGTCAGCCAATTATTACATCGTATGAAAAATATCGATGCTGATGACAATGTTTTGGTTCTTACCCCCAAACTTATAGAGCGTGGATCAGTGAGTAATTTTGTAAAGTCATAACAAGAAGATTAATACTATTATTGCTGATGCTCTCTTTTAAGGTGAGGGCATTTATTTTTAGTTATCTATATAAGATTAAACAATTAATATCAATAAGTTAAATAAAAATCAAACTACACCTATTTATCTTTTTTCCTTATTTAATTCTCTATATTTAACCTACTTTTTCTCATTCGTTATGTCATAACTAGTGAAAGATGCAAATTTTCATAAAATCTATTATACTATCGCCCTTTCGCATTATCTGATGCTAAGTCATTTAAGGCATTACTTTAAAATTTTCATGCTTAAACGATAATGTGTCCTTTAATTTATGGGGCAAGTGTTATCCTCATTTTGACGATTAATCACTTCCCATTTTGATAAAATTTGAGAGTATTATTATGTCATTACCTTCTTGCCCTAAGTGCAATTCAGAGTACACCTATGAAGACGGTGCAATGTATGTTTGTCCTGAATGTGCTCATGAGTGGAACGATGCAGAACCTGTCATTGATACCGATGAGTTAGTAGTTAAAGATGCTAACGGCAATTTATTAGCTGATGGCGATTCAGTGACTGTAATTAAAGATCTGAAAGTCAAAGGTAGCTCAACTATGCTAAAAATCGGTACTAAAGTAAAAGGTATCCGTTTAGTGGAGGGCGACCATAATATTGATTGTAAAATTGATGGTTTTGGACCAATGAAATTGAAATCTGAATTTGTGAAAAAGAGCTAAGATAATAGATTATTAATAATCTTTTTAAACATAGTGTTAGATATTATCAATACCATCGAAGGCGCTAACAAAGCGCCTTTAAAATTCAAGCTAAGCTACTCGTTAACGTCACTAAAGTGATCAAACCCTTTAAGATTAGGGTGTACATCTTTACCATCACGTAAATAACGGATCCCTTCAGCAATCGGCATAATTTGCCCTATACAATGAAAATCGGCTCCAGTATGCGCTAATGCAATCTCTAGCGCGCCACGATTGATTTCAGGCACCGTAAAGCATAATTCATAATCTTCGCCACCACTTAATGCCCAAATCTCCGCTTGTTCTTCGCTCACTTGCGCTTTCATCGCTGGCGAGTAAGGCAATGCGTCTAAATTTAAGCGCGCACCACAACCACTTGCCGTAAGAATATGGTTCAAATCAGAAATAAGTCCATCAGAAATATCAATCGCAGATGTCGCTAAATGGCGCAATGCTTGACCTTGTAATAAACGAGGCTGAGGGCGCAAATGCCTTGCGACAAAATAGTCGCTATGTTCTTTTTCTGTTGGTTGTAATCTATTTTGTAGTATGGCAAGCCCTGCGGCGCTATCACCTAAAAAGCCAGTAACATAAATCCAATCGCCAATTTTAGCACCGGAGCGCAATAATGCGGTTCCTTGAGGAACCAGTCCTTGTATTGTGATTGTTAAGCTTAAAGGACCTCGAGTGGTATCACCACCAATTAACTGAATTGCATAATAATCTGCTAATGCAAAGAAAGAACGACTAAAAGCCTCAAGCCATTCACTGTTTGTATCAGGTAATGTTAATGCTAACGATGCCCAAGAGGGATCAGCTCCTACGGCAGCTAAATCACTAATATTTACAGCCAACGCTTTATAGGCTAAATCTTCAGGTGAGATAGAAGGAAGGAAGTGGATGCCACTGACTAAAGTATCGGTACTAATCGCAACTTGCTGCTTTTCAGGTACTGTCAATATTGCGCAGTCATCACCAATACCTGTACTTACGTCTTTTCGTTTTACTGGCTGTGACGTGAAATATTGTTTGATAAGGGAGAATTCACCACAAGGCATTATCAATTTCCTATTTAGCTGTGCCTACTAAACTCGTTTTATTAAACAAAAGGCCGGAAAAATACCGGCCTTGAATTATTTACCATAGAGGAAACGTGAAAAACGTTATTTTTTACGTCGTACTGTTGGTGCCGCTTTATCAAGCACGCCATTAACAAATTTATGGCTATCGTCAGCACCAAATACCTTAGCCAGTTCAATCGCTTCGTTAATCGCAACTTTGTAAGGAACATCTTCGCGGAAGCTTAGTTCAAACATTGCTAAACGTAAAATTGCTTTTTCAACTTGACCAAGCTCTTCAAGTTGGCGGGATAAATAAGGCTCCATTGCCTTATCTAAACGTGTTGCATTAATGGCAACACCCACTAAAAGCTCACGAAAATAAGCAATATCTACACCTTGGGTATCCTGCTCGGATAAAAACTCCAATTCCACATCCGCGATGTCATTTCCGGATAATTGCCATGAGTAGATAGCCTGAACAGCACACTCACGAGCACGACGACGAGCAGCAGGTTTCACAAAATTCCCCTTTAGTTAAAACAGATGATTAGCCTTTTATGGCTTTAAGTACATTGATCATTTCAAGTGCTGTCATTGCAGCTTCAGCACCTTTGTTGCCCGCTTTGGTCCCTGCGCGTTCAATAGCCTGTTCAATATTTTCAGTGGTTAAAACACCAAAAGTCACAGGGATCTCACTTTGCATTGCAACTTGAGATAAACCAGAGCTACATTCGCCAGCAACGTATTCAAAATGTGCGGTTCCACCACGGATAACAGTACCTAACGCGATAACTGCATCGTATTTGTCGCTTTCAGCTAAAGCTTTAACTGTCAACGGTAGCTCGTAAGCACCTGGAACCCAAACGACGGTAATATTTTCAGAGGAAACTTGTCCAATACGTTCTAATGCATCAACCGCACCTTCTAATAAGCTGTCGTTGATGAAATTATTAAAACGGGCAATTGCAATTGCTACGCGTGCGTTTGGCGCCGCGACAACACCTTTGATTACGTTCATAGGTTACCTTTTTCTCCTATCCGCGGGGCGCGGATTTTATCATATTCTTTCCCTTACTGCGCTCTGTTTTATTATTACACAGTAAAGGAGCCAAAAACCCTTGATAAATCAAGGCATTTAGTTGGCTGATAACGATGTCGTAACGACAGGAAATAACACACACGGCGCTATTTTACTACAAATAGCGCCGTAGACACACTTATTTGCGTCTATTAATAACGAGGTTTTAAACAAACTCTGATGTCAGAGCCAATTTGTTGAAGTGAATCTACTGTAAATTCAGGAGCTTCGGATAATGATGAAAGGGGAGAAAGTGCAAATAAACCTCGTGCATCATCCCCTAAAATTTTAGGTGCGATATAAATAATAAGTTCATCAACAAGCCCGGATTCCAATAAGGCTCCAGCAAATTGTGCCCCGCTTTCAACCCATACAGTATTAATATTACGTCGCCCTAATTGCATCATTAGTAATACTAAATCTACGCCACTATTTTTACCATTCGTTGGTAATAGAATTTCTGATACGTTGCCTTGCCAATCACTTGGCTGTGATTTTGTACGCGCTAACCAGCATTCACCTTCCAATTGAGTAATTTTATGATTGTCAGTTACTCTATTTTGGCTATCAGTGACAATACGAATAGGTTGGCGTAGTGTTTCTTTAGGATAAATAGCTTTGATTTCATCTGAAAGCTCATCCCAACGCACATTCATGGAGGGATCATCTGTTAATACTGTCGCGCTAGTGGTTAAAATAGCACTTGCTTGAGCTCTGAAATTTTGCACATCTCGGCGGGATGCTTTAGATGTTATCCATTGGCTTTCACCTGATGCTAATGCTGTTTTACCATCTAAAGATGCACCAAGTTTTAACTGAATATAAGGGAAACCTGTTCTCATACGTTTGAAAAAACCAACATTCAATTTTTCAGCTTCTTGCATTAATATGCCATGTGAGACATCAATTCCCGCTGATAGTAATTTGTGCAATCCACGACCTGCAACTTGAGGATTAGGATCTTGCATCGCAGCAACAACACGTTTTACCCCGGCATTAATCAAAGCATCAGCGCAAGGTGGTGTTTTACCGAAATGGCTACAAGGCTCAAGCGTAACATAAGCTGTTGCCCCATTTGCTTTATCACCTGCCATTTTCAACGCATTAACTTCTGCATGTGGGCCACCAGCATGATGATGATAACCTTCGCCAACAATGTCTCCCTCTTTAACAATCACACAGCCTACATTCGGATTAGGTGATGTTGTAAAGCGACCTAATGCAGCAAGCTCAATAGCTCGGCGCATGTAGTATTCATCGTTTAGGCTTTCATTTTCGTGTTGGTTGTTGCTGTTGTTATTTGTCATAATAATTACATGTTATTTTATTATTTATCGTTATTTTTCAAATCATTAAATAAAGCACAGTATTAATATATTAATCCTGTAATTTTGCAATTTCTTCGCCAAAATCACGAATATCTTCAAAACTACGATAAACAGAAGCAAAGCGAATATAAGCCACTTTATCGAGTTTCTTTAGTTGTTCCATAACAAAATTGCCAATTTCTTTTGAAGGTATTTCCCTTTCACCTGTTGCCCTTAATTGTGATTTGATATGGCTTATCGCAGCTTCGACATCATCCGAGCTAACAGGACGTTTTTCTAATGCTTTAAGCATACCTCGACGAAGTTTCTCTTCATCAAAAGGTTCCCGTATTTCATCACTTTTCACAACACGAGGCATCACAAGCTCTGCTACTTCAAAGGTAGTAAAACGTTCATGACAAACAAGACATTGGCGACGACGGCGCACTTGTGAACCATCACCAACAAGTCTGGAATCAATTACCTTGGTATCTACGGCTCCACAAAATGGGCAATGCATAGTTATTCCTACTTTTGACAATACTCATAAACAGTGTACCTGTTCAATGAACAAAAAACACCCTGTCAGTATACACTGGCAGGGTGTTTGCGATGTTTTATCAGAAAAACGCTCTATTATGGTAAGAGTGTTGTCTGATCTGCACCCTCTTTTTCCACTTTTTGTACAATCAAGTGCTCACGTTTCATTCCCATTTTCAGTGCTAATGCAGAAGCCACATAAATAGAAGAAATAGTACCGATTGAAACACCGATTAACATAACTAAAGAGAAACCTTGAAGCATTGAACCACCAAAGATATACAGCATTAATACAACCAATAATGTTGTTGCTGATGTCATGATGGTACGGCTTAATGTCTGTGTCAGTGAAACGTTCATAATTTCATATGAAGTACCCCGACGAATTTTACGGAAGTTCTCACGAATACGGTCTGATACTACGATACTATCGTTCAGTGAGTAACCGATAACAGACATCAATGATGCCACAATGGTTAAATCGACCTCTATATGGAACAGTGAAAGCACACCCAGCGTAATAACTACGTCATGCGCAAGTGCGATAACAGCACCTAGTGCCAAACGCCACTCAAAACGGAATCCAACATAGATAAGAATACAGATAAGTGCAGATAATAACGCCATTGCACCTGTTTGAGCCAATTCACTACCCACACTTGGCCCAACAAATTCAATACGTTTTACCACAGCATCGTTATCAACTTCAGCATTGATAACATCGATAACTTTCTTACCTAATTCTTGGCCAGCCTGTCCTTCAACAGGAGGCATACGCACCATAATATCGCGACTGCTACCAAAGTTTTGTAACAGAGGATCTTTGAAGCCTGCAGCATCTAGGCTATCACGCATTTTATCAAGGTCGGCTGGTTGACTGAGATTAATCTCAATTACTGTACCACCTGTAAAATCCAGTCCCCAGTTAAATCCTTTCACGGAAATGATAGCAATTGACGCTATCAAAAGCAGAAACGAAATACTAAAGGCGACGTTGTCCCAACGCATAAAGTCAATGACTCTACGACCATGGTTTAATTGTTCAACAGTATAATCCTGTGCCACAACGTGCTCCTTAAATAGACAGTTTCTTAACGCGTTTACCACCATACAGCAGGTTTACAATCGCACGAGTACCGACGATAGCGGTAAACATGGAAGTTGCAACCCCGATAGCAGTGGTGATAGCAAAGCCTTTAATCGAGCCGGTACCGACTGCATAAAGGATCACCGCTGTGATCAGTGTGGTTAAGTTCGCATCAATAATACTGGAGAAGGCGCCTTTATAACCTTCATGGATTGCTTGTTGTACTGAGCGACCATTACGTAACTCTTCTTTGATACGTTCGTTTATCAGTACGTTGGCATCGACGGCGACGGCAAGTGTTAAGACGATACCTGCAATACCTGGCATGGTGAGTGTTGCGCCAGGTAATAGTGACATTACCCCAACGATTAACACTAGGTTTGCCATTAATGCCGTACTCGCAATCACACCAAATTTACGATAATAAATTATCATAAAGGCAACAGATGCAATCAGACCCCATAAACATGCCTCTAAACCTTGGGTAATATTTTGCAGACCCAAGGTTGGTCCAATCGTTCTTTCTTCAACGATTTGAATAGGTGCAATCAACGCACCAGCACGTAATAACAGTGATAACTGACGTGCTTCATTCGCATTCGAAATGCCTGTAATACGGAAGCTATTCCCTAAACGACTTTGAATGTTCGCAACGTTGATAACTTCTTCACTTTTCACCAATACTGCGCGATCGTTCTCATCACGTTTACCGCTGTCTTTATACTCTACGAAAAGAGTCGCCATCGGCTTACCGACATTATCTTTCGTAAAGTTAGACATGATAGAACCACCCGCACTATCAAGTGAAATATTCACTTGAGGTTGACCATATTCATCAGCCTGAGAGGTTGAATCAGTAATGTGGTCACCCGTTAAAATAACGCGTTTATAAAGAATAGTTGGTCTACCTTCACGGGTATATTTCACTTCTGAGTCGCCCGGAATACGGCCAGTCTCTAAAGCAGAAGGATCAACGGTAGTATTAACTAAGCGGAATTCTAATGTTGCTGTTGCACCTAAAATTTCTTTAGCGCGTGCGGTATCTTGGATACCCGGTAATTCAACAACAATTCGGTCAGCGCCTTGGCGTTGAACTAATGGCTCGGCAACCCCTAACTGGTTAACACGATTACGTAAGATAGTAATATTTTGCTGTACCGCATAAGTACGCGCATCACGTAAACGTTCGTCAGTAAAAATAGCTCTCAATGAGTTATTTGCGCCATCTCTAAAAATGAGATCTTGGTTACGACGAGTCAGGTAATCTGAAGCTTTAGAGCGATCATCCGAGTTACGGAAACGGATTTCAACGCCATAGCTATCCGTTTTACGGATAGAAGAATACGGAATGCCTTCGTCGCGTAATAATGTACGTAGACTTTCAACATTTTGTTCTTGAAGTTTACCTAACGCAGTTTCCATATCAACTTCCATTAGGAAGTGAACACCACCACGTAAGTCTAGCCCTAGCTTCATCGGCTCACCGCCAATAGCTTCTAGCCATTTTGGTGTTGCCGGTGCAAGGTTAAGCGCAACAATGAATTGGTCGCCTAATGCAGGCAACAACACTTCACGAGCACGTAACTGAATGTCAGGGTTACCGAAACGAGCCAAAATCGCACCATTTTCAAGTGCAATAGATTTCGCTTCAATGTTTTCTTTATCTAATAAAGATCGAACTTGATCCAGTGTTTGCTCATTGGCGGCGGTTCCCCGCGCGCCAGTGATTTGAACAGCCGGATCCTCACCATATAGGTTAGGAAGTGCGTAAAGCAGACCGATGAGGATAGCGGCTATCAACATCAGGTACTTCCACAAAGGATAACGGTTTAGCACGGCAGTTCCCTTTTCCCTTTGGGGAAATGTAATTAAATAGCTTTCATTGTGCCTTTAGGTAATACAGCGGCAACAAAGTCACGTTTGATAGTTACTTCAGTTGTTTCATTCAGAGCAACAACGATATAGCCGTTATCTGAAACCTTAACAACACGACCGATTAAACCACCCGTTGTTAAAACTTCATCACCTTTACCAATAGAATCCATCAGTTTACGATGTTCTTTAGTACGTTTTTGCTGTGGACGTAGGATCATAAAATAGAAAATCAGAATAAAGATCACTAACATCGGTAAAATAGACATAAAGCTAGCTTCAGGTGCTGCTTGTCCAGCAGAAGCAACAGCATCAGAAATGAAAAAACTCATTCACTTTTCCTCATTGTTGTCGATATCGACGATATTCAAGTTATAAGCCCAATATCATACACAGAATTGGGCTTTCTCGTATACATTAATCACACTTACTCGCACTGCCATTTAGCGGTGGTACGGGTTTTCCAATACGTTCGTAGAATTCGTGTACAAACTCTTCAAAACGCGAGTCTTCAATAGACTGACGAATTTCAGCCATCAAACGCTGATAATAACGCAAGTTGTGGATAGTGTTCAGCCTTGCGCCTAAAATTTCGTTACAACGATCAAGATGATGTAAATAGGCACGGCTATAATTTTTACAAGTATAGCAGTCACAATGTTCATCTAATGTTGATGTATCTGAACGATGTTTTGCATTACGAATTTTAATCACACCATCAGTCACAAACAGATGACCATTTCGTGCATTTCGTGTTGGCATAACGCAGTCAAACATATCAATACCGCGACGCACACCTTCAACTAAATCTTCTGGCTTACCAACACCCATTAAATAACGCGGTTTATTTGCAGGAATTTGAGGGCAAACATGCTCTAAAATACGATGCATATCTTCTTTAGGTTCACCTACTGCAAGGCCGCCGACAGCGTAACCGTCAAAACCAATTTCGACTAGCCCTTTTACGGAGATATCGCGTAAATCTTCGTAAACACCACCTTGAATAATACCGAATAATGAATTTTTGTTATTGAGTTCATCAAAGCGTTCACGACTACGTTTAGCCCAACGTAATGACATTTCCATTGAATTTTTTGCGTAATCCCAGTCTGAAGGATATGGCGTACATTCATCAAAAATCATCACAATGTCAGAGCCCAAATCGTATTGAATTTCCATTGATTTTTCTGGACTTAAGAAAATCTTTTCGCCGTTAATAGGGTTACGAAAGTGAACTCCTTCTTCTTTAATTTTACGCATTGCGCCTAAACTAAAGACTTGGAAACCACCCGAATCTGTTAAAATAGGGCCTTGCCATTGCATAAAATCATGTAAATCACCATGTAATTTCATGATTTCTTGGCCTGGGCGTAACCATAAGTGGAAGGTATTACCTAAAAGAATTTGTGCGCCTGTCGCTTTTACTTCTTCAGGCGTCATTCCTTTTACAGTACCGTAAGTGCCCACTGGCATAAATGCAGGTGTTTCAACAACACCACGTTCAAAAATAAGGCGACCGCGACGAGCATTACCGTCGGTTTTATCTAATTCGTATTTCACTCATCCTCCAAGCATCAGAAAAACAGTCCAATGCGTAATAAAAAACAGCATATTCTAATCATTTGTTAGACGGCTGTATATGTTACTTCAACAAAAACACATGCTTAATCAAAGAGATTAAGCCATAAAATTGAAATAACACTTCATAAAATGAAGAAAATCGTTAAAAAGAATAATAAATCTTTATTCTTGTCCGACTTTTTCATTGATAGCTAAAGGGTTACGCGTAATAAACATCGCATCACCATAGCTGAAAAAACGATACTCTTGCTCAACAGCTTCTTTATAAGCATTCATGGTATTTTTATACCCAGCAAAAGCAGAAACCAGCATGATTAATGTTGATTCGGGTAAATGGAAATTAGTAATCAACGCATCAATAACTTGGTATTGGTAACCCGGATAAATAAAGATTTGAGTATCATCAAAGAAAGGAGCAATTAAGGCATCGTTTGTTGCTTTGGCGGCACTTTCTAATGAACGAACAGAAGTTGTACCTACCGCAATCACACGATTACCGCGCGCTTTACACGCTAATACAGCATCAACCACGTCTTGTGGTACTTCTGCGTATTCAGAATGCATTGTGTGTTCTTCAATGTTATCAACACGCACGGGTTGGAAAGTCCCTGCACCAACATGCAGTGTGACAAATGCCATCTCCACACCTTTTTCTTTTAAGGCTTGAAGTAATGGTTCATCAAAGTGTAGTCCCGCAGTAGGCGCAGCAACAGCACCTGGTCGCTCGTTATAGACCGTTTGATAAAGTTCTTTATCCGATTCTTCATCAGGACGATCAATATAAGGAGGTAAAGGCATATGCCCAATGCTATTCAGGATAGTGAGAATATCTCTTTCGTCATCAAAACGAATTTCAAAAAGCGTATCATGACGTGCAACCATAGTTGCTTGTACACTTTCATCCTCACCTAATACGAGAGCTGCGCCTTCTTTCGGCGATTTAGAGGCTCTAACATGGGCAAGCACACGATGTTCATCAAGCATACGCTCAACTAACACTTCGATTTTACCGCCTGACGCTTTACGTCCATAAATACGCGCAGGGATCACGCGAGTATTATTAAAAACCAGCAGATCACCGGTATTTATTTTATCTAACACATCGGTAAAAATACCGTGTGATAAAGCACCAGTCTCACCGTCTAAAGAGAGCAAACGACAACCACTGCGTTGAGGTTGTGGGTAGTGAGCAATCAAGGCTTCTGGCAATTCAAATGTAAAGTCTGATACACGCATAATTAAACGACTACTTTCATAAAAACAGGCGGACTAGTCTAGTGCTGCCAGCTTATCAGTGCAACAAAGAAGCCCTTTTTTATTCAAAAAGCGCTATGATGATGCAATGAATTATCTCGCTCACTTACATCTGGCCTTTAGAGCAAAAAGCTCTTTATTAGGCAATATGATGGCAGATTACGTCAAAGGTACGCCTAGCTCTGATTACAGCCAAGCTGTTATTGAGGGCATTCGTATGCATAGGCGCATCGATGTGCTCACTGATTCTCACCCGTTAGTTAAACAAGCACGTCTGTTATTCCCTGCTGAATATCGCCGAGTCGCCCCTATAACCTTAGATATTTTTTGGGATCACTTCCTATCCTTGAATTGGGCTCAATTCGAATCAAACATATCTTTAACTGAATTTATCACTAAAACACGAAATATTATTGAGCCCGATTTATGGCAAACACCTGAAAAATTCCAAGAACTCAACGAATATTTGTGGTCACAATCTTGGTTAATTCGTTACGCTGATAAAGCTTATATTGCTCAAACATTAAAAGGAATGGCGAGAAGAAGGCCACGATTAAGTGCGCTAGCCGGCTCTTATATTGCACTTGAAACTCATTATGATGAATTAAGTGAGATTTTCTGGCAATTTTATCCACAATTGCTAGAAAGAGCACAGCATCATCGACTTGATAACTGATACATTTAAACGCTATTTTGAGTTTCATCTTTTTGTCATATCATAGGATTACACTTGATATATCAAAGAGATGCTAAGTCAATTTATCATATTATTCGTAACGATTTGTTAACAAGCATAGTATTCATTTTCAAAGTTGATTAGAATGAATGGTTATACAGGAGTCATAAATAATCCTACTTTGTTGTATTAAGTTGATAGCTATAATCTATCAAATAGATTGTTCTGTTTAACTTTATCAATAGCGATTGATTATTTATGCTGTATGTATCATTTAAAAACAGGATATACCCCCTGAATTTACTCTAAATAGTCGAGGTGTAGCTAGGCGACAAGTAAATGAGTCGCTAGGAAGCATACAAAAGTATGTGACTAGTGCGAATGAACGTAGTCAACAACGCTACAACTTGAAATATGACGAGTATAAACTCTTTCAATTTACAGGAGTACATTATGGTTCTGGTTACTCGCAAAGCCCCTGATTTCACCGCTGCTGCCGTTTTAGGTAATGGCGAAATTGTTAATGATTTCAACCTGCATTCATTTATCAAAGGCAAACCTGCTGTTATTTTCTTCTGGCCAATGGATTTTACTTTTGTTTGCCCTTCAGAGCTGATTGCATTTGATCACCGTTTTGAAGAATTCAAAAAACGTGGTGTTGAAATCATCGGTGTTTCTATGGACTCAGAATTTGTTCATAACGCATGGCGCAAAACCCCTATTGATGACGGTGGTATTGGTGAAGTTAAATACCCAATGGTTGCTGATATCAAACATGACATCATCAAAGCTTATGGTATTGAACACCCAGAAGCTGGTGTTGCACTGCGTGGTTCATTCCTGATTGACAAAGAAGGTATTGTTCGTCACCAGGTTGTTAACGATCTACCATTAGGTCGTAACATTGATGAAATGATCCGTATGGTTGACGCACTACAATTCCACGAAGAACACGGCGAAGTTTGCCCTGCTCAGTGGGAAAAAGGCCAAGAAGGTATGGGCGCATCTCCAGACGGTGTTGCTAAATACCTGAAAGCAAACTCTGGAAAACTGTAATTTAACAGTAAGCTAAAGCATTTCTAAAAGCCTGTGAAAACAGGCTTTTTTATTTATTATTGCAGCACTTACCTATTCTTGGATCATTCCCTCATTATCATTACCAATTATTCATAATCTTATTATTTGCCTGCTTAAAGAGAATTTTGTGATCATCACATCAAAAAAAAATCTCCTCACTAATAACCGCTCTCTATACTTATTGTTACGCAATTGTTAATTAATATTAATAACAGCGTATAACACTCCTATTTTACTTGTTTCTATTCAAGATAACTTACTGTTATTAATGGAGATAATAATGATTATTATAAAAAGAACTCACCTTCTGTTACTCACTGCCCTTTTTTCACATTCACTTTATGCAGCCTATGAGCCTGCAGTTGAAGCACAACATGGTATGGTTGTTTCTTCTCAACATTTAGCATCTCAAGTAGGAAGTGGTATTTTACAAAAAGGAGGGAATGCAATTGATGCGGCCGTTGCAGTTGGTTATGCACAAGCTGTGGTAAATGCCTGCTGTGGTAACATTGGTGGCGGTGGCTTTATGACAATACACCTTGCTGATGGCACAAATACCTTTATTAATTTTAGGGAAACAGCACCAACTTCGGCTTCTAAAAATATGTATTTAGATAAAGAAGGCAATTTAATTAAAGATGCCAGTTTATACGGTTATCTTGCGTCAGGCGTACCCGGTACAGTCAAAGGCCTTGATTATGCGTTAGAAAAATACGGTACACTCTCACGCCAAGAAGTCATGGCACCTGCCATTAAGCTTGCAAGAGAAGGCTATATTTTAACGCGTGCTGATACGGATGTATTAGAAACGACAACAGAGCGCTTTAAGCGAGATCCTGAATCGGCAAAAATTTTCTTAAAACCAGATGGAACACCATGGCAACCAGGTGATCGTCTAATTCAAACTGACTTAGCCAATACACTTGAACTAATTGCAAACCAAGGTGCTGATGCATTCTATCAAGGTGAAATACCTAAAAAAGTTGAAGAAGCATCGAAACAACATAATGGTCTGTTAACTCAAGAAGATTTTGCTAACTTCACGATCGCAGAAACCAAACCTATTACCTGTACTTATCGAGGTTATGAATTTATATCTGCACCACCTCCAAGTTCAGGAGGCGTCACTATCTGCCAAACGTTGAATATTTTAGAAGGTTACGATCTTAAATCGATGGGCTTTAACTCCGCTGAATATGTTCATACTCTGACAGAAGCAATGCGCCATGCTTATATGGACAGAAACACCTTTCTTGGTGATCCTCAATTTATTAAAAACCCAACAGAAAAGTTGTTAAGTAAAGCCTACGCCACTGAACTTCGCCAACAAATTAAACCAAATAAAGCAACACTATCAGAAAATGTACAACCCGGCATTGCGCCTCATGAAAGCCCTGAAACAACACACTATTCTGTTATGGATAAAGATGGCAATGCAGTTTCGACCACTTACACCATTAATGGTCGTTTTGGTGCTGTTGTTATTGCCCCTGGCACAGGCTTTTTTCTCAATAATGAGATGGATGATTTTACAACCAAAGTCGGTGAAAAAAATCTCTATGGTTTAGTACAAGGCGAACGCAATAGCATTGCACCATTAAAACGCCCACTATCATCAATGAGTCCAACTATTGTGACTAAAGAAGGCAAACCTTTCCTCATTTTAGGATCACCGGGAGGTTCACGTATTATCTCAATCACCTTACAAACGGCACTTAATATCATCGAGTTTAGTATGTCCCCACAAGAAGCGGTTAATAGCCCTCGTATTCACCATCAATGGTTACCAGATGAGGTTTATTATGAGCAACGAGGATTATCAAAAGACACTTTAGAAAAACTCTCTGCCATGGGATATAAAATGGTAGAACAAACCCCATGGGGAGCTGCTGAACTTATTATGGTTGGGCTTCCAGGAGAAGAGGGTGTTATCCCTACATCATCAGGTAATGATTCTGCTGTTTCTGGCGCGGTACGTGAAGGTTATCTTTATGGATCAAATGATGTTCGTCGCCCAGCAGGTAAAGCCGTAGGTTACTAACCATAAAACCACATGATATAACTGAAAAAAGAAACCTTCTCTTAATTAGAAAAGGTTTCTTTTTTTATAAAAATGATCTAATCACGGTTTTACAATTTATTCATATATTATTCTATTAATAATAATCAATATCAATTTTTGATTAAATAAATAATTAACATCAAATATCAATTTATTATTAAAGAAATAATATTAGATAGAATATAAGAGCAAATAACTTTTAATTTAATTTCAATAATAGAATATATATAAATGGTATTTATTCTCTTTCTTAATTACAGATAAAAATAATAATCATTTAATCAAATTAAATTAATAACACTCGCTATTTTTATTTCTATGATAGCAGTCACAGAATTAATTTATTAATACCCACACTATCAAAGAGGATAATAAAAATACGTAAAAAGTGGAGATAACACATTGTAAATACAAATATTTAACATTTCATCATAATATATTTTTTTCATAAAAAGAGTTGAAATTTATAATGTATCCCTTAATGATATCGTTATTATATTTTTTATATAACGGTAAGGCAAGCGGATAAATAAATAATTTATCATCACAACTTATTTCTTATTAAATTAGTTAAGCGGAGATAAATATTAATGTCTGATACACATCATCGTCCAATATTAGATATTGGGCTATCAAGACTAGAGTTTCTGCGAATATCCGGTAAAGGGCTTGCAGGGATCACTATAGCACCCGCATTGCTTTCTCTTTTAGGTTGTAAGCAAGAAGAAATAGACAGCGGCATCATTCAATTAACCACAACACCTAAAGGCGTTTTAGTCACTAATCGAGCACGCTGTACAGGCTGCCACCGTTGTGAGACAGCATGTACAACATGGAATGATGGAAGTGTTGGTTCCTTCTTCTCTCGAACAAAAATTCATCGCCATTTCTATTTTGGTGATAAAGGTATTGGCTCCGGTGGTGGGCTTTATGGCGATTTAAACTTTACAACGGATACTTGTCGTCAATGTAAAGATCCGGAATGTATGAAGGTTTGTCCTGTAAAAGCTATCCGTTATCAAGAAGAGTTTGGCTGTATTGTCGTAGATACACGTCGCTGTATTGGGTGTGCTGCCTGTACAACGGCTTGCCCGTGGATGATGGCAACTGTCAATCCACAAACTAAAAAATCCGGCAAATGTAATTTATGTGGTGAGTGTGCATCAGCGTGCCCAACAGGTGCGTTGCAAATCATTGAATGGAAAGAAATTACTGTTTAATAAAATCCATACAATCACATCACTGAACCACATTTAGATTAGGAAGCAATATTATGATTAACGGCTGGACTGGAAATATTCTAAGAATCAATTTAACTACCGGTGCCATCACTCGTGAAAGCTCAAGTAAATTTAAATCCTTAATTGGTGGTATGGGCTTTGGTTATAAAATTATGTATGACGAAGTTGGTCCTGGAGTTAAACCTTTTGATGAAGAAAACAAAGTTGTCTTCGCTGTGGGGCCTTTAACTGGATCAGGTGCACCTTGTAGCTCTCGCGTCAATATCACCTCTCTTTCCACTTTTACTCGTGGCAATCTTGTTGTTGATGCTCATATGGGTGGCTTTTTTGCAGCATGGATGAAATTTGCAGGCTACGACTCTCTGATTATTGAAGGTAAATCAGATAAGCCTGTTTGGATCCATATTGATGATGACCAAGTTTCTATTGAAGATGCCTCTTTCTTATGGGGTAAAGGCGTTCGTCAAACCACAGAAGAGTTATGTGCTCAAACAAGCCCAGAAGCTTGTGTTGCAACCATTGGCCCCGCAGGTGAAAACCTCGTGCCTTTATCTGGCATTATTAATAGCCGTAACCACAGTGGTGGTGCTGGTGTGGGTGCCGTATTAGGTTCTAAAAAATTAAAAGCCATTGTGGTAGAAGGTAGTCGTGGCGTTAACGTTGCTGATCGTAAAGCATTAAAAGAGCTTAACGACTACATGATGACGCAACTAATTGGCTCTAATAACAACCACGTTGTACCAAGTACACCACAATCTTGGGCTGAATATTCAGATCCAGGCTCTCGTTGGACTGCACGTAAAGGACTGTATTGGGGAGCTGCTGAAGGTGGCCCAATTGAAACAGGTGAAATTCCTCCAGGTGATATCAATACTGTCGGCTTCAGAACCATGAAGTCCACCTTCGACTTAGGCCCTGAAGCAGAAGAATATACTGTGAAAATGGGGGGATGTCACTCTTGCCCTATCCGTTGTATGGCTCAACTTAACGTTCCACAAGCGAAAAAATTTGGTGTGCCACAAACAGGTGGTAACACTTGTGTCGCTAACTTTGTCCACACAACTATCTTCCCTAATGGCCCTAAAGATGTAGAGAAAAAAGGGGATGGTAACGTTGTTGGTAACTTAGTGGGTCTTAATATTTTTGATGATATGGGTTTATGGTGCAACTACGGCCAACTTCACCGTGACTTCACTTATTGCTACACGCACGGTGTTTTTAAACGCGTTCTTTCTGAAGAGGAATATAATGATATTCCTTGGGATAAGCTTGAAGAAGGCAATCCTGAATTTATCAAAGATTTCTATTATCGCTTAGCACATCGTAAAGGTGAATTTAGTCACCTAGCTGATGGCTCTTACCTAATTGCACAACGCTGGAACTTAGGTGAAGAGTATTGGGCGAACAAGAAAAATAAACTCTGGTCACCAATGGGTTTCCCTATTCATCATGCCAATGAAGCCTCTGCCCAAGTCGGTTCTATCGTTAACTGTATGTTTAACCGCGATGCGATGACACATACCCATATCAACTATATTGGCAGTGGTTTACCTCTGAAACTGCAAAAAGAGATTGCGGGTGAGCTATTTGGTTCTGGTGATGCCTTTGATGAAACCAAAAACTACACACCAATCAATAAAGCAAAAATTGCTTACACCAAATGGACAATTTTACGTAGTTGCTTACATGATGCAGTCACTTTATGTAACTGGGTCTGGCCAATGACGGTTTCACCTCATAAAAGCCGCAATTATCGTGGCGACTTAGAAATGGAAGCTAAATTCTTTACCGCTATTACAGGTGAACCGACAACCTCTAAAGATCTGGATTTAGCTTCGGAGCGTATCTTCACTTTACACCGTGCTTATACCGTTAAATTAATGAATACCATGGATATGCGTAACGAACATGACCAAATTTGCTCATGGGTATTCGATAAAGATCCTGATATTCCTGTCTTTACTGAAGGTACAGATAAAATGGACAGAGAAGATATGCAGCTTTCTCTCACCATGTTCTATGAAGAAATGGGCTGGGATCCGCAGTTAGGTTGCCCAACAAAAGAAACGTTGGTTCGCCTTGGATTGCAAGATATTGCTGACGATTTAGCATCTCGTGGTTTATTACCAAGTTAATCGGTAAAAAGGAGATAATGATGATAGAACAAAATGCATCAGCTTCTATACCACCCGATATTGCTGATGATGCAGATATTGCGTTAGAGCAACCTGATATTTCTCGTCGCCGTTGGCTACTGCCACTATCAGAAACAGGTGTTGGACGCAGTGCTAACACCACAACGGCGCTTAAGGAAGAACAAGTTGAAGAAATCGCAGAATTATCTGCTGAACAACATCTAGCGAATGCAATACGTCAATGTTCAAAAGAAGGTGAACTGCTAGCTATTTCAACGCTGTATGATGCGCCCTATTCTCTGACTAAAGAAGATATTGTGCAGTTAGAAACCGCGTTAAAAAGCGACGAGTTTATTGATATCGCCCATTTAAGTCTCAATGGTGAGGATTATTTTTACTCTGATGAATTTATGTCAGATAACTTCGCACAACTGCAATTATTAAATCGTCACGCTGATATTTGCACCGCAATTGCAGGTGTTGTTCGATTTGAGTGCGAAACCTATCCTCGTCCATTGAAACAAAGCATGTTGATGTCTGAACCCTTTCATTACACGGCTTCAGAGATTGAAGATGCGCTGACACTGATGAAAAACCACCCTGACTTTCAAGATATTCAGCAAGTTTTAGCATCTAACGATGCCCCTTATCTCTTTAGCAATACGTTAATGAGTTATGGCAAAGCACGAGGCTTAACTGAATGGATAGAGGTAGAACAACATGAAAATCCTTAACGTTCTATCTTATCCACGAAATGTCATGTGGGTATTACAACATCATCAGACTGAGGAGCAAAAATAATGCGTGTTTCTCGCCGTAAATTTGTAGCAGGCATGGGATCGGTCATTTTTTTCAGTGCGCCATTAGGAAGCGCACTTGCAGCAACTGCTGAAAAGAAACCAATCCGTTACGCCATGATCCATGATGAGACACTTTGTAATGGCTGTAATATTTGTGCCACTGCATGCCGTCGATTAAATAAAGTTCCAACTGGAATGGCAAGAATGGATATTGCTCATATTCCATTGAGCCTAAAAGAAGACAACGATAAGTACCATTTCTTTAGACACTCTTGCCAGCAATGTGAAGACGCTCCTTGTATTCCTGTATGCCCTACAGGTGCGTCTTGGCGTGATGAAACCAACGGCATTGTGCGTGTAGATAAAGAGAAATGTATTGGCTGTAGCTACTGTATATCAGCATGTCCATACCAAGTACGTTATCTTAACCCTGTGACACATGTTGCTGATAAATGTGATTTTTGTCTTGAATCTCGATTACAAAAAGGTTTCCCACCAATTTGTGTGAGTGCTTGTCCACAAAATGCCTTGTTATTTGGTAGAGAAGACAGCCCTCAAATTCAAGAATGGCTTAAAACACACGATTATTATATTTATCAACTTGATGGTGTAGGAAAGCCCCATCTCTATCGCCGTGTAGGGCCTCATGTTCAAGAGGAGGGTAAAGTATGAGTATCGTCAATACAATGCCAGACAGTGCTCAGTTCCAAGCCGCACTAAAAGAGTATGTTTTAATCTATACACCTGACTATTTACCTCTTTGGCTCATTGTTGCAGGCGTATTATTTATTGGCATGCTACTTGTTCTCGCACTGCATGGTTTTTTACGTTATCGCTTTGCCACACCTCATGGTGAATCGCATAAAGAAGAGAAACTCTATCTTTACTCTAAAGCTGTTCGTTTGTGGCACTGGAGTAATGCCTCTTTATTTATTCTGTTACTTCTAAGTGGTGGCATTAACCATTTCGCCCTACTTTCAGCCCACGATACCGCGTTATTAGTCAGTGTGCATGAAATCTGTGGTTATCTACTCTTGGTTTGCTGGTTGTCCTTTGTTCTTATTAATCTTGTTGGTGGTAATGGCAAGTTTTACCGCATTGATAGCAAAAACTGGTTTCAACGCGCCTTTATGCAAACTCGTTTTTATCTCTACGGTATTATCAAAGGAGAAGGCCATCCCTTCCCAGCAACACCTAATGTTAAGTTTAATCCACTGCAACAAATGGCTTATTTAGGTGTGATGTATGCGTTAGTTCCACTGCTTTTGATAACGGGTGTTTTACTTCAAAACCCAGCGTTTATTCCTGCTGATGCCGTAATGTTTAAAGCTTGGTTATTAATTGCACACCAAATATTAGCTGTATGTAGTGTCTTTTTTATCATTGGTCACCTTTATCTGTGTACAACAGGAAAAACACCATTCCAAACATTTCGCAGTATGGTTGACGGTTACCATAGACACTAATTAATACATGGATTAAGGAGCTTATATGTCAGTCCCTTCAAAGGAAGATATCAGATTAACAAAAGAAGACTTACGACAACTGCATGTTTCAACTTCGCTTTATCGTTGGTTTTTACGTTATTTTCCTGATGGAGGCACTTACAGTGCTATTCATAGTGAGTTAATAAAACAGCGCCGTACACAGTGGATAGAAAGCTTTATTCAATATATTTATTTACGTCATTTTAGTGAAGCATCCTTTGCCAAACAGGAACAAGAAGTGATGGAAAACATCTTGTTCCTGCTCGGCAATGAGCAACAGCAAGGCGTGACATTACAACGTCTGCCCTATCACAATACTTTGCCAACCTCTGAAAATATTCAATTTTCTACCGAATGGCATCAATTGATCTTAAAAAGCCAGCAATTAAGCACAGATCTCGCTTTGTGTGGTAATAATAACATCGTGGCTTTTTCTGGTGATGAAAACAGCATTTCCAACACTGGTTATAGCAACCAATTAATGAATACGGGTTTTGCAGGAAAAGTATGCAATACGGGTAATCAGTGTCGTATTGGTAGTTTAGGTGGACGCTCTCGCATTTGTAATAGTGGCAATGATGTCAAAATTTATGCCTCAGGCAATGGTGTTCATATCGCCAATAGCGGTATGCGTAACTTTATTACAGCTTCTCAAGATCGAGCAAAAGTCACTAATACAGGTGATTTAGCGCAAATCAATGTTACTGGAAAACACTCTGTTGCAATTAATACAGGCGATAACTGTAAAGTCACGGTATCTGGTGACAACAGTATTTGTATCTCAACAGGTCATCTTCATCAATTCTGCTTAGGAAAAGGCGGTAGTGCTGTGATTGCTTATCATGATGGCAATCGTACTCGTTTTAAGATCTTCTATGAAGGTGAAGATAATATTGTCGCTGGAGTTCATTACTATTTAGATGAAGATCAGCATCCTATTGCGGATATAAAACAGAGCTCTACTTCTATTAATTAATATCTCAAAAATATACCAGTAAAAAGGGAAACTTTCGTTTCCCTTTTTACTTTTCAAATCAATGTGCTTTATTGCTTATTGATAGCTTCAGTATGGATCACTTTTTTACTCTGTGAGCCTGCCACTTTATCGTAAATGCCACAGACAACAATCGTCACTAATACTGGGATCAACCAAGCTAAACCTTGCTCACTTAACGGCAGTTTTGTCGCCCATTCTGGTAATAAATGCTTCAAATAATCAGAGGCTTTAATGGCATCAAAAATACCGAAAAACAAACTAACCGCCATTGCAGGTGCGATAATACGGCTTGGATTATTCCACAATCGTAATGTGAAACTCATTAAAATAATCACAATACAAGGTGGATAAATCATAATCAGCACAGGGATAGAAAACGCGATCAGTTTGCTCAATCCTAAATTTGAAACAACAGCTGAGAATATCGCTAAAATCAACACCAATGTACGATAAGAGATAGGTAAATAGCGACTAAAGAACTCCGCACATGCACAGGTTAACCCGACAGCTGTCACCATACAGGCTAAGAAAATCAGTACGGCTAAGAAGAAGCTACCAAAGTTACCGAACGTATATTGAACATAGGCATGTAAAATATCAGCACCATCTTGTGCACCCGGAATAATGCTGCCACTGCTAGAGCCTAATTTAAATAAACTCAAATAAATCGCAGTTAATAATATACCTGCAATAATTCCCGCCCACATAGTGTAACGCGTCAATAGTGATGAATTATCAATACCTCGAGAGCGAGCGGCATTAACAATCACGATACCAAAAACCATAGCCCCCAATGTATCCATGGTGAGGTAACCGTTAATAAAGCCCTGAGTTAATGCCATATCTCGATAAGCTTCAGTAGCAGGAATAGCACCACCAGCAGGCCAAAATATTGCGGCAACACCTAATACCGCTAATGCCAAAATTTTAATCGGTGCCAAAATATGGCCAACGCTATCTAGTAATTTCCCCGGATAAAGCGAAATACCAATAACAATTAAAAAATAGACAATACTATAAATCAACAATGACATTTCAGTATCACCCACTAAAGGAGCAATACCCACTTTAAAAGAGACGGTTGCAGTACGTGGTGTTGCGAAAAGAGGGCCAACAGCAAGATAAGCAACAATTGCTAATAACAGCCCCATTGATTTACCAATAGGTGTGCTTAATGCTTCAATGCCACCACCGACTTTAGCTAATGCAACAATGGTTAATACAGGTAAACCAACACCAGTAATAAGAAAGCCAATTGCGGCTGTCCAAACAAATTCACCGGATTGTAATCCCACCATGGGAGGAAAAATAATGTTGCCAGCACCGACAAAAAGGGCAAAGGTCATAAACCCTAATGCCAGAATATCTCTGGAAGTTAATCTATGTGCCATAAGTTTTGTTAATATGTAGTTACAATAATGGTTAAATAGCGCCAAGATGGCGCAACATAAAATCAACAATATCTATTTGAGCTCATATCATCATTATTCAGGATAATATCCATATATAATCATTTCATGCAGAGCAATTAGGTATCAAATAGAAAAAATCGCCGATAACTAGGCACAAGTAAAACTTTTATAATGAAAAAAGGCAATAGCCAATCCAAAAACCAGAATAATCATCTAAACTATTTTTCAGCGCTAGTTATAACTATCATATATCACCGAATATACATGATATGATTTGTGCATTTTATCACCAATAATATTGGTCATCAGCAATATTTAAAGTTCTTATTAATTAATAATATTAAAATTTAACGCTACGATATTAGTTTTTATTGACATCGAGAAAAGTGATAGAGACAAAAGCCTTTATCACTGATTAAACGTTCTGTGATAAAGGCTTTAAATAGAAAAGCTGATTAGTGTGTTTTTTGAGCAGATAGTAAGGTTTGAGGCAAAATAAAAGAAAACGTACTTCCACTTCCAACTTTACTTTCAATATTCAATTGAGAATGATGATGAAGCAGTGATTTTTTCACAATTGCCAGCCCTAATCCTGTACCACCAGAATAGCGAGAGCGTGCTTTATCAACACGATAAAAACGTTCGGTTAAACGTGTTAAGTGTTCAGCACTGATCCCTGAACCGTTGTCAGAGACACTAAATAACATACCTTGAGGAATTTTTTTCCAACTGACTTTTATTGTAGTACCTTCTTCTGTGTGATTAATCGCGTTATAGACTAAATTAGAAACGGCACTACGCAACTGCTCTTCATTACCACGTACAGCCCAGTGTTCATCAATATCAAAGGTAATGTGATGCTGGCCTTGGCTTAACGAGTTTGCCTCTTGTTGTAATAAGGCTAAAATAGCAGGTATATCAACAATTTTATTTAAATCGATATGAGGGGCTGATTCAATACGGGAAAGTTGTAAGAGCTGCTTTACTAACGTATCCATCCGTTTAGCTTGTCCCTGCATTGTCATTATCGCTTTATGTTCTGCGGGGTTTTCTGCACTATTTTCTTCCATCATTTCGAGATAGCCTTGAATAACGGTTAAAGGTGTTCTTAATTCATGGCTCACATTGGCAAAAAAGTCACGTCGTGCATTTTCTAGTTTATTTTTTTCTGTCACATCTCGCGCCACCATTAAACGCTGATCCTCGCTGTATGGCATCACGCGAAATTCCACAATAGAGCTATTATTAAGAGAAATCGTTAAAGGGTGACTAAAATCGCCTGCGGTAAAATAGTGTAAGAAATCTGGGTAACGTAATAAATTAAAAATATTTTGCCCGTTGTCTTCCGGCCATCGGAAACCTAATAGATGTTGAGCTAAGCTGTTACACCAAAAAATATTACCTTCATTTGTCATCATTACAACCGCATCGGGTAAGCTTTCAGCCCCACTTCTAAAGCGCTTAATTAAGTCTCCTAATTCTCGACGTCGTTTACGATTGCGTTTCTGTGTTTGTCGAATTCCATAAAAAATAGGCTCCCATCCCCCTCTTCCTTCAGGTGGTAATACAGAGCGATCTAACCATAACCATTTAGACAATTTCATCAAGTTATAAGCATGCCACACAAGCGCACTGAGTAGCGATGCCACCAGCAACCAAGGAAGATGCCCGATAAAAAGCGATAATACAAAGGCAGGTAAGCAAAATAGACATAGCCCCCAAACGAGGGCTTTCCATGATAGTCGTTCTAACACCTGACGATTACTCCCATATTGACTTAGAAACGGGCAGAGAAGCGATATCCCGTTCCACGTACTGTTTGTATCATTCGGTCATGACCATCTTCTTCAATGGCTTTACGTAAACGACGAATATGCACATCCACAGTACGGTCTTCGACATAAACATTCGTTCCCCAAACATAGTTTAGCAGTTGTTCTCTGCTATACACGCGTTCAGGATGTGTCATAAAAAAGTGCAGAAGTTTAAATTCGGTAGGCCCCATATCAATCGGCTTATCTTGACTAGTTACTCGATGAGAAACGGGATCAAGTGCTAATCCATTGAATTCAATGATATCCTCCGCTGACATTGGTGATAAACGCCGTAAAATCGCCTTCACACGGGCGACAAGCTCTTTAGGTGAAAAGGGCTTGATAACATAATCATCAGCACCCGTTTCTAAGCCTTGGACTTTATCTTCTTCTTCCCCTTTTGCCGTTAACATAATAATAGGAATATCACGAGTATTACTTTCTCGCTTCATCTGTTTTATTACCTGTAAACCGGAGCCTCCGGGGATCATCCAATCTAATAAAACCAGATCAGGGTAAGGATCGATAAGAAAACTCAATGCAGAATCATAATCTTCTGCTTCAATTGGTTGAAAACCATTTTGTTCTAAAACAAAACAGATCATCTCTCGAATTGCGGTTTCATCTTCAACAACAAGAATACGCCTTGCCATACTCTATCCTGTGTAATGTATATAGAGGGTCAAAATGATTATGATGCAGTTTTATGACAGATTTATGACTAACCTTAACATTACTGAAATACCACTGTGTTGTTAAGGTAAATAAATCATTTTTCGGTGAGATATGGCTCAAAAAAAAGGCTTATTGTTGAGTTTTCACTAAAAAAGCAAGGTGCGCTATACTCTGAGCAAATAAAAAAGAGGGATAGCAATGCGGATTATTCACACTTCAGACTGGCATTTAGGGCAATATTTTTTCACTAAAACCCGCGCACAAGAACATCAACAATTTCTTGATTGGCTATTATTACAAATCAAGGTTCATCAAGTCGATGCCCTAATTGTTGCTGGTGATATATTTGATACTGGTTCGCCCCCAAGTTATGCCAGAGAGCTGTATAACCGCTTTGTTGTTGCAATGAGAGACACACAATGCCAATTGATTATTTTAGGTGGCAATCACGATTCTGTCGCAACACTCAATGAATCTAAATCACTATTGGCGTGTTTAAATACCACTGTTATTGCCAATGTTCATACCGAAACACCACAAGCACCGCTAATTCTTCGTCAAAAAGATAACGCACCAGGAGCATTACTGTGTGCAATCCCCTATCTACGTCCTAGAGATATGATAACTAGCCGAAGTGGGCAATCCGGTGCTGAAAAACAAAACGCCCTAAAAGAAGCGATTGCTGATTATTATCAAGTTCAATATCAAGCAGCTTTTGATTTACGTGAACAATTGAACGTCAAGATCCCTATTATTGCGACAGGTCACCTAACAACGATTGGTGCAAGTGTGACCGATTCTGTACGTGAAATATATATTGGTACTTTAGAAGCCTTCTCTGCAACCCTGTTTCCTGAATTTGATTATATTGCTCTTGGCCATATTCATCGTCCTCAAGTGGTGAATAAATCAGGACATATTCGCTACAGTGGTTCGCCTATTCCTTTGAGTTTTGATGAAAGTGGGCAACAAAAAAGTGTCTGCCTCATCAATTTTGAGCAAGATAAATTAGCCGAGCTTACGCTACTCCCTATTCCCGAATTTCAGCTATTACGCACAATTACAGGCTCATTAAAGGAAATAGCCACACAGCTTGAAAATTTAAAAAAACAATATGCTGAACCAGATACAACCATCTGGTTGGATATCGAAGTTTCTACACAAGATTATCTCAGTGATATACAAACTCGAATTCAAGAGCTAACTAACGACCCACTTTTTGATGTGGTTTTATTAAGAAGATCCAGAAAACAACGCCAAATTCTCACTAAAAATGAAAAAGAAACACTGACAGAATTAACGGTCTATGATGTTTTTGAAAGACGTTTAGAACAGCATAAGTTTGATTCCGAAGAAACTAAAACGCGATTAACCACATTGTTTAAACAAGCAGTTGAAATGGCAGAACAAGAGGATAACGAAGCAAAATGAAAATCTTAAGTCTGCGCTTTAAAAATATTAACTCCTTAAAAGGTGAATGGAAAATTAACTTTAACCAAGAGCCTTTTGTTAGCAACGGATTGTTTGCGATTACAGGCCCTACCGGTGCGGGAAAAACAACCCTTTTAGATGCCATTAGTTTAGCGCTTTATCATAGAACGCCACGATTAGATAAAGTCACACAATCTCAAAATGAATTAATGACACGCCATACTGCGGAATGTTTGGCGGAAGTTGAATTTGAAGTCAAAGGTATCCCTTATCGTGCATTTTGGGAGCAACGCCGTGCTAACTATAAAGAAGATGGCAATCTTCAGGCACCACAGGCTGAACTCGTCAAAATAGATATCACTGGAGGTGAAGACAAAATATTAGCGAGTAAGATAAGCCAAGTAAAAGAGATGATCATTAATATTACAGGGCTGGATTTTGACCGATTTACTAAATCAATGTTGCTTTCACAAGGACAATTTGCAGCATTTCTTAATGCAGATGACAAATCTCGCGCAGAGTTACTCGAAGAACTCACTGGTACAGATATTTATCGTCATATTTCCCAATCAATCTTTAAACATTGGCGTGAAGAAGAGCAAGCGTTAAAAACACTCAAGCAACAGGCTGAAATGATGGCATTGTTAGATGAAAATGCCCGCCA
Source organism: Proteus vulgaris (assembly GCF_016239305.1). Taxonomy (GTDB): domain Bacteria; phylum Pseudomonadota; class Gammaproteobacteria; order Enterobacterales; family Enterobacteriaceae; genus Proteus; species Proteus vulgaris_C. Next base: position 284,902 of record NZ_JAEHOQ010000001.1, read on the forward strand.
AGCTTTATTAACAGAACAAACAGATCTTTTTGCCAAAGAAAGCCTATTACAAAAAGAACAACAGGAATATCAAGTAGCAAAACAGTGGCAAGAAAAAGAAATTGAACTCAATAAAAACAAAGCGCTAGCGCAAACTGAGGTTAACTTAGCACAAGAAGCATTAGTTGCTGCAAAACCTGATATTCAACGACTTGAAAATAGCGAGCCTGCAGAGAAAATTCGCCCAATTTATGATGAAAAAAATCGCCTATTAAAAGAACAAGCCTATATTGAGTCACAACTCTCAGCACTAAAAGCAGAAAAACAGCTTATTGAGCAGCAAAGCCAACCCATTAATCAGCATTTAATCGAAGCACGTGACACATTTAAACAACACGATGAGAAGAAACAGCAAATATTACAACTTATTCGTGAAAAAGTGGCGCCATTAGATAATCAATTAGCCTTGCTACAACAAGATATTTCAGCAAAAACACAACAAAAAAATGCACTCGAAAAGACACAATCAGAATATCTGGAAAAAATTCAATCAACAGCACACCAACTAACAACATCACAAAAACAAGCCAGTGAATTAAATGATTATTTAAGCCAACATACGACTTATGCTCAACTTGCTGAAAATCTACCTTTGTGGCAACGCTATTTTGAGCAATATGATGAAGTCACTGAAAAATATCTTATTAGCCAAAAGAGTGAAAATACAGAGCAAGAAAAAGAACACGTTCTCAAACTCGCCTTAGAAAAAGCAACTAAAGCACTAGAGCAACAACAGCACAGTCTCAATTTACAGCAACAGCAATTAAAAGAGTTACAAACACAACTTGAGCAACAAAATAAAGCTGATGCAATTACAGATATCCCCTCTCGTTTACAGCAAATATCACAACAAAGAAATGCCCTCGCCAAACTAATGGGATTATACGCCCAATTACAGAGAGCGATAAAAACAGAACATCAACATAAAAAAATTCAGTCAGAAAATCAGCAAAAAATAGTTATGCTGACTGAAAGTATCCACAAAAATGACATTATTTTAAAAGAGAAAGAACAACATCTTAAAGATTTAAATGATAATTATCTCTTAATACGAAAGTTAGCAGAATACGAAGAAGAGAGACAACGTTTAGTTAAAGACAACCCATGTCCTGTATGCGGTTCAACGGAACATCCTTATGTTGAAAAATATAAAGAAATTAAACCAGACGAAACAAAAACACGATTAGATATTTTAACGCAACAAGTTCATGCATTAACAATAGAGTTAGTGGAACAAAAAACACAATGCGCTAGTTATCAAGCTCAAAACAAAAAACTCAATGAAGACTGTGAACAACTCACTCAAGATATAGCGACATTAAAACAACAATGGCGGATCTTAGCACAAACACACGCATTGCCTGATGCGGACTGCGAAGAAGATGCTTTGACTAAATTAGAAGCGAAGCTTGAGACAGAAGAGACTTTACTAACACAAAAAAAATCCAGTTATGACGCATTAGAAACCAAAATTCAGCAAGAATACAAACTGTTATCTGATACTAAGGAGCAGTTTAGTCAACAACAGCAAGCTATTCTTCATCAACAAAATGAATTTACTCAACAACAAAAAGAAGTCACCAATAAACAGCAACAAACAGCGCAATATCTGCAACAACAGACACAATTAGCACAAGAGATCCAATCTCGTGTTGAGCAACAAGGCTATCAGTTATGCCAATTCGAAGAAAAAACACAATGGCTTAGTGCGCGTAAAACAGAGAGTCAACAATATCAATCGACATTAAAAGCACATCAGGAATTACTGCAAATAATTCGTGAATTGTCATTAACGCAAGAAGAGAGAAAACGCTATTTAGCTGAAACTCAAAAAGAATTTGAGAGTGTTTTAATTCTCTTTAAACAACTGCATCAACAACAAGAACAGTTGAAAGTACAACGCCAAGCTTTATTCGGGACACAATCCACTGAAGATGCACGTAATGAATTAGAGCAAAAAAGTCAGTTATTACAAAAACATATTGAGCAATATAGCGAAGAAAAAAACCAACTCGAAGTTCGTCTAAATCAACTTATTGGTCAATATCAAGAAAACAAAAAATCATTACAACGGCTTTATACACTTTCACAAAGCATTATTGAACAATATCACAATACGTTAAAAAATAGCCCCTTTGATGACGAAAATGCATTTTTAGTATCCTTGTTATCAGTCGAAGAAAGAAATCGTTTACAAGAGCAACAAAAACAAAGACTTGATAAGCTACTGCAAGAAAAAACACGTTTGGATACACAAGAAAAGTCATATCAACAACATTTATCACAACAGCCATTATTGGCAACACAGCAAAATATCGAACAAATTAATGCTCAATTATTGCTGTTAGAAACACAAATAACTCAATTACAAGAGACAAAATTTCGTATTCAAGAGCAACTGCGAACTGATGAAGAAAAGCGTAAAGAGCAACAAAGCCTACTTAGCCATATTGCTAAGCAGCAGGCTCACTTTGATGACTGGAGTTATTTAAACGAGTTGGTGGGTTCTGCCTCAGGGGATAAATTTAGTCGTTTTGCTCAAGGATTAACGCTCGATCATTTGATTTATTTAGCCAATCGCCGTTTAGAAAAACTGCATGGACGTTATTTCTTACAACGTAAAACACCAGCAAGCCTTGAACTGCAAATTGCAGACACATGGCAAGCAGATGCGTTGCGAGATACACGTACTCTCTCTGGCGGAGAAAGTTTCTTAGTCAGTTTATCGCTCGCCTTAGCACTTTCAGATTTAGTCAGTAATAAGACACAGATTGAATCGCTATTTCTAGATGAAGGCTTTGGCACACTCGATCCTGATACGCTAGATATCGCACTAGATGCTCTCGATAGCCTTAATGCTTCTGGCAAAATTATAGGTGTGATTAGTCACGTAGAAGCCATGAAAGAACGTATTCCGGTACAGATCAAAGTGAAGAAAGCCGGTGGATTAGGTATTAGCCAGCTTGCTCCTGAGTTTAGATATGAAGATAAACAGAATCTAAATCAAGCAGTTAAAAACTAGGTCGAATATTTTGACGTAACTGATTAAATTTTTTATATATCAATAAATCACCAATAGCCCCTATAGTATGTCCATAGATTAGCCCAAGCTAAGACACGCTTTAAGCGCTTAAATTTATCAAGGAGACATCATGTCTAACGCATTTACTGATTTAATGAAAAAACGTAGAACAATTTATCATTTAGGTAATCAACTTCCAATTAGCGAAGACAGAGTCACGGCGATTATCAAAGAAGCGGTTAAAGAGAGCCCAACTGCATTTAACTCACAAACATCTCGTGTTGTTGTTCTGTTTGGTGAACAACATCAAAAGCTGTGGGATATCGTTAAAAATACCCTGAAAAAATTAGTACCAGCAGAAGCATTTAGTGCAACTGAAGCAAAAATTAATAGCTTCGCCGCAGGTGCTGGTTCAATTTTGTATTTTGAAGATACTGATATCGTAAAAGGTCTGCAAGAGCAGTTCCCACTGTACGCTGAAAACTTTCCTGTATGGTCAGAGCAAGCAAGTGGTATGGCACAACTTTCTGTTTGGACTGCATTAGCAGCAGAGAACGTAGGTGCTTCATTACAACACTACAACCCAATTATTGATGATGAAGTTCATGCAACTTGGGATCTGCCAAAAACATGGAAATTAAGAGCTCAAATGGTCTTTGGTTCAATTGAACAAGAGGCTGGCGAGAAGAATTATATGGAAGATGATTCACGCTTTAAAATCTTCAAATAAGTGTTAGAACAGACATCTGACAAAAGACCCTAAATAATACCCTCTTTTTTTACTTTCATTCCTTGCCCACAGCCACTGTGGGCTTTTTTTTAACTACTATTTAAGCCATTTACAGTCATTTTTAATTAAAAAAGAGCAAAGTGCGCAATGAATACAAAGGTAGGGATGGACCCTTTGTGTTCAACACTTTGCTCTCTTTATTTATTTACGCACCCTTTACCGAAGTAAAAGGTGCGATTTTCACAAGGCGTATGAAAATACGTTATTTACGTGTGATGTTATTCGCTTTTGGTTGAGCAATTGGAGACTGCTCAGCAAAGTATTTCACGACTGCATCAACATCTGGCACGCTGTAAACTGGATCTTTACCTTCTTTCAGTACAGAGAAGTTACTACCACCTGTTGCTAAGTATTCGTTAGCCACAACACGGTAAGATGCTTTCATATCCACTGGTTTACCGTCAATTTTCATTGATTCAACGATAACACGGTTACCATTAGATGCTTTGCTATCCCATGTGTACTGGAAGTTACCTGAAATCGCTAACACTTGTGGACGTGAACGATCCCACTGTTGTTCTAACAGGCGCTTGATTTGCTCACCCGTTAATGTTTGAGTTAACAGTACGTTAGAGAATGGCTGTACAGTGTAGATTGCGTTATAAGAAACGTCACCACCTGTCATATCAGCACGAATACCACCGCTGTTCATAAACGCGATTTGTGCGCCACCCATATCTTTTGGTTTAGCAGTATATAAATGTGCATCAGCAATCACTTGACCCAGTGCAGATTCACCCGCATCGTTAGTTTGCTTAGTTAAATTACCTTCTAACTTACCGATAATGCGGTTAGCTAATGGGGTAGCAATTTTTTCGTAAGCTTCTAACAGTTTAGTGACTGCTGGATCTTTTTCGTATTTACGGTTATCAACCCAGATATTACGAGCTTCGATATCAACAACATCTTTCGTTGTTTTATCTAATTTCAGGTCAATACGCGTTAACATTGCACCGTTAGACTGTGCAGATGTCACTGATTTACCGTTGATAGTACAGTTATAAGCTTGGTGAGTATGCCCTGTAACAACAAAGTCAATTGCTGGATCTAATTGTTCAACAACACCCAGTACTTTACCTGTAATACCATTACATGCGTTGATATTAACCGGACCACCATCACGGCGCTGCGCAGCACCTTCGTGGATCAGAACACCAATTGCTTGAACGCCTTTTGCTTTTAACTGAGGCACTAATGCGTTAATTGTTTTTGCTTCATTATGGAAGCTTAAACCTTCGGTTCCTTTAGGTGTTACGATAGCCGCAGTACCTTCTAAAGTTAAACCGATGAATGCAACAGGAATACCGTTGAATTCTTTAATAACATATTCTGGGAATAAGGTTTTGCCAGTTTCGTTAACAATAACGTTAGCCGCTAAGTATTGGAAATCTGCGCCTTTAAACTCAGTTGGACCTTGGCAACCCGTTACTGGGTGGCAACCACCGTTTTGTTTACGCAGTAACTCGCCCATGCCTTTGTCAAATTCGTGGTTACCCACAGAAGTTGCCTCTAAGCCTGCTAATGATAATGCTTCAATTGATGGTTCATCATGGAACATTGAAGATAACAGAGGGCTTGCGCCAACCATATCACCCGCAGCAACAACGATGTTGTTCGGGTTATCTTTCTTCATTTCTTTGATTAATGTTGCCATGTGTTCGATACCACCAGGTTTGTTTGGACCTGGCGCTTTTAGCGCACCATGGAAGTCGTTCATTGCGATAACACGCACATCAACAACATTAGCTTCATCGTAGTTCTTTGCACAACCGGCTAATAAGACTGAGCTTACTGCGAGTGCAACGAGTTTATATTTATGGTTCATTTAAAATTTATCCCTAAGATCAAAATTCACGTTTCGGACAATCAATTACTTCGAAATCTTTGCTATAACAGATATAGAATTCATCTCGATTAATTTGAATTTCTTTATCCTTCAGCGATGGATTGTGTTCTTTTAAGAACTTAATCAATGCACTATTTGAAGGACGGCCCTCTGGTAATACTAACGCTTCATACAACTCTTTTTGTTTACCAAAGAATGCATCTGGTGTATCAAACGCACAAACACCATGTTTTTCCCATTCGCCTTGTAACAGATCGATACCCGGAGAATCACACAGATAAGGTTTGATAGCAGAGTATTCTAAAGGTGGTAAATCGCCTTTACATAAACGAGGATGCTTGCGTATGTCTTTCCAATCGCGGCAGTCTTCCCATGATTTACCATCACAGGTTTCAGCCCACAGCCCATGAACAATCCAACCAAATTTATTATCTGAGAAGCATTGGATTTCAAATTTATCGTACTCACGTTTTGCACGATCTTTTTCATTATCGTTATTTAAACGTTTAATATTATTACTTTTATAATCACAAAAAGCCGGTGAGTAGTTAATCGCTAACTTAAAGTAATCTGTTGATGCTGTGCTGTTTTGACCATAGCGATCATTAGAAGCAATGTAGTCGTAAGGTGCCGTTGGAGCATCAGGTAAAATACAAGATACGCCTTCAACTAATTTAGCTTGAGGTTTTAATGGTTCTGTAATTTCAGGTGCTTGCGTTGCACATCCTGCTAACACTAACGCAAAAGCAGCAGGCAATAGCTTCATAAAGCGCATAAAATCCCCTTAAAGAGTCATAAACGCCACTCTTTTGGTTCAAAAAGGTAAGAAAAACCTGCCCTGAACGGGCAGGTTTAATTGCTTATTTCTTCTCAGTTAAATCGATTTTGTAAATTGCAAAACCAATTTCATCATTTTCCACGAAGGTCATTGGATATTGAGCGAAATCTTTAATAAATGCAGCTGCTTTTTCACTTGGCGAAGTTTCAAAACGGACATCTAACGCTTTATCAGTCTTAATAGGTAAGAATGACCAGTTGTTAGCGGCTTTAGTCGCAACTTCACCTTTTTCTTTCGTTTGTTTAGCAATGTAAGACGCTAAAATTGCACGGTTTTCATCTGGAGATGCAAATGCAATATTCGCTTCACCTGTACCTGCGAACTTACCGCCGTATCCACGGTAGTTATTTGTTGCAACAAGGAATGTTGCTTTAGGATCGATTGGTTTGCCTTCGTAAGTCACTTCTTTGATACGATTCGCATCTTTGTTAACCACTTGGCAATCAACGTCATATTTAGCTGGTTGAGTTAAGTCAACTTTATAATTCACACCGCTAATGGTGTCGAAGTTATAAGTACGGAAACCATCCCAGTTGATCAGTTCTTGTGGTTTAGTTGAATTAGGATCAACTTGGTTCCACATACCCGCTGAACATTCTAACCACTCAACAACATCCGCACCGGTCGCTTTAACAACCACTAATGTGTTTGGATACAGATATAAATCTGCAGCGTTACGGAAGGTTAAGTCACCTTTTTCAACTTCTACAAAGTCTGCTGGTGCATTTTTACGACCACCTGCTTTAAATGGTGCTGCGGCACCTAATACTGGTAAACCGTCTAAGTTCGGATCACCTTGAATAAAGTGTTTGGTGTAATCAACTTGTGCATCATTAACGATTTGTACAGTTGGATCGCTTTGTACTAATGCTAAGAAGCTGTACATGTTGGCAGAAGCTTTACCAATGTGTTTACCCACGAAATCACGGGTACCTTGGTGTGCTTTTTCGATAATTTGAGCTAATTCAGCATCACGTTCAACTAATGCTTTTTTGTTTGCTTTATCAAAGATAGGACGCGCTTCACCTGTTGCTTCAGTCATCACCCATTTACCGCTGTCGTTATTGATAACCATATCAACGACACCTAAGTGATCACCCCATTGACCAGGCATAACAGCAGGAACTCCGTTTACGGTACCTTTCGCTGTATCTACACCTTTAATGCCTTCAAATTCTTTGCTTGGGAATACGCCGTGAGCGTGACCAAACATGATGGCATTGATGCCTTCAACTTCACTTAAATAATAAACAGAGTTTTCCGCCATTGCTTTGTATGGCTCTGACGCGAAACCAGAGTGAGGAATAGCCACAATCAGGTCAGCACCCTCTTTTTTCATTTGAGGGACGAATTTTTTCGCTGTTTCTGTAATATCATTTACAACGACCTTACCATCCAGATTGGCTTTATCCCAGATTAAGATCTGTGGTGGTACGAAGCCGATATAACCAATCTTGATAGTGTGTTCTTTACCATCACGATCTTTTACTGGTGTATCAACAATGATATAAGGTGTGAAATAGTTTTTGCCTGTTTTCGCATCCATCACGTTGGCGTTGATGTAAGGGAATTTAGCACCAGCTATGGCTTTTTTCAGGTAATCTAAACCGTAGTTAAATTCATGGTTACCAAAGTTACCTACTGTATAGCCCATGGTGTTCATCAGCTGGTGAGCTGGATGAGATTCGCCTTTTTCTAAGCCTTTAGCTGCTTGGTAGTCAGCCAGTGGGCTACCTTGGATCAAGTCGCCGTTATCAACTAAAATCGCATTGGTTGCTTCTGCTTTCGCTGCTTTAATTAAATTAGCAGTACGAACATAACCAAACTGTTCTGTTGGTTTGTCTTTGAAGTAGTCAAAGTCGATTAAGTTACTGTGAACATCAGACGTCTCCATAATACGAAGATCGACTGTCGCAGCATTCACGTTGAATGCGACAAACATTGCTAATGTTGAAATTTTCAACACATTCTTAACCATTACACACCCCTTATATATTGGTTAACAGGAGAGCAAAATGGCTCTCCTTTCGTTACTTCTGTCAAACAGTCTCTTTGAAAGGACTAGAAGTACAGACGCATACCCGTTTCGAAGATATATTGTTTTTTATCTTCATACTTCACGTTATCACTACGAGCATCATCGTATGCTACTTCAGCGAATAAACGTAAGTTGTTATATTTAGATACTGCAAAACGTTTATCTACACCCACAGTATAGGTTTCTTTTTTGTAGTTGAACGTGTTTGCATCACCATCACGCAGATAATAACCTGCATACATACCACTTTCGATACGATCCCAGTGCCATTTCACACCAACACCATATAAATCTGCTTTCCAGTCGCCTTTAACTGAGTTCCAACCACGAGGGTTTTTAAATTGGTTTTCATAGAGTGCTAAACCTGGGTTTTTAGCACGAGATTGACCATAGTCTAAACCAATAGAGAATTCACGTCCTGGGAAGAAGTATTCAGCACCAAAAGCTAAAATACTGTTTTCAGGTGTTTTGTCTTTATTTGGACCTGAAGTATTTGCTTCACCTTTAGCTGCTGAATAACCCGCATCAAACTCCAAACCGAAAGTTGATTTATAGAAACCAACTACTGAATATGCACGAGTAATATCACCTGCAACACGACGACCATCATCACCAGATTTACCCGTCACCGTACCCGCTAATTTAAAGCCTTCATAACGGTTAGTTTCTAAGAAAATAGTTTGTGGTAAACGGGTCATAAAGTTGTTTTTACCAACACCATTATAATCTATACGATGATAACCATTTTTATCTTCTGTAATATTCGTATTACCACCAGAGAAACCTACTGAACGACCTAATACATCGCTAAAGTAGAATACACCAGTGTTACCATAGCCATAGCTTGATTTTTTAACCCAGTCGATCGGAATATAGGTACGACCAAATTGGATTTGACCATAATCACGATGAGAGAAACCGACATAACCAATACGGTTGTACATTTCAAAGTTTGATTTAGGGTTGTCACTGTTAGTTCTTTGAGTATCTGAACCCCACTCTAATTTACCAAATACTTTGATATCGTTAGTCAGTTCGTGTGAACCAAAGAAACCAATACGACTACCATCATCCGTCATTTTCATTTCGTGATTTTGGTTAGTCACTTGCGTTTTTAAACGGAACTGACCGTTTACATCAAAACGTGTTCCTTTATCGTTATACACGTTTACTGCGTTTGCAGATCCAGAAAGAACCAACAAACCAACCAGTGCTGCTAGAGGCTTCAAGCTTTTCATGATTAAAATACCCATCTATTTTCTATAGTTTTATGATTTCCTTTAAGGTCAAAAATAATACCGCCGTATATAGTTGACCTGAGATTCAGACAAAAGATCTCTGCCACGAATTTCGAAAAAGAAAATCGCTCTCACAATTGATAATTTTTATAGCTACTAATTATGACTCTACAAAATTTTCTTAAAGGTTTTAATTTCCTTGACACAGACGTAATCACCAATAAGACACAAAAATAATATCCTCATTATATTTAAATAAGGGCATTGCTTTTATTTCTGTTAGGAAAAGAAATAGGTCGTTGAGTTTTCGTTGGCATGTTACTCAAAAAAAAGCCCTTCTTTCGTGATGTAGCCCACAATTACACCAACATGCAATTTCACGGTTACATACCTAAGTGATAGGCATCACAATTAAAGGTAAAGATACGTGTTTTTTGAACTAAATCAACTTTTTAAAAATAACATTTTTTGATTTTTCTTTTAGATTTCATTTTGTTACAAGACTATTTTTTTTGCTAATAAAAAATTTATCCCCCTATTTAATATATTTAAAAGGAAGTATTAATTTTAACCACTAAATAAATAACACTAAAGATTTGAATATTGCTATCCCTAATTAATAATTTTTTATCTTTATATTTATTTCTTATTTAAATAAAAGCAAAATCACATTTAAATACAATTTAACTGGTGGTAACGAGTAACACTCACTCGAAAAAAGAATAATTAACTGCAAATATTAAAAAGAGAAGCACAAGAATACCATTCAATCACAATATCTAATCAATACGTACAAGTAACAGAGAAACACAACAAAACATTACAAATTCTAAACTATAACCATGGTTAATATAAAAAGCCCAATCGTGCTATTTTGATTATATTTAAAAAACAAATATTCAGTTTTGTGATGTAGGTCACCTAGACGTTTGTGAAAAATCACTCTTTATATTTTCTTATTTTTGTGACAATTATCACATGAGACCGTCAAGAAGATTTTTGTTTTGTAAATTAATGCAGGGATAAATCTGAAAATGATTTCATATTGTAAACAATAAATGGCTATAAAATAAAATTATGTGATTATTATCACATAAGAGCTTGTACTAAAAATCCCGTTATTTCAGCATTAATATTCTTAATTAATTTAATCCAAGTAAGAATAAAACTCATTATCATAGAGTAGATTTACTAATTATTCGTTTCAGCTTTTTTTTCTTTTTTATTAAATAACATTATGGATATTTTCTTTTAAGGGATATTACCTTTTAGATACCCTAAACATTCAGTATCATAATGCGGTAAATAATGATTAAGGGGAATGTCAGATGCTGTGGTTTAAAAATATTTTGGTCTATCGCTTAAATAAAGAGATAGCACTGTCAATGGATGAGTTAGAACAACAGCTTGCTTCATTGGCATTCACACCTTGCAGTAGCCAAGATATGACCAAAACAGGTTGGGTTTCGCCTATGGGCGATCGTGGTGAAGCGCTTATTCATGTTGCGGGTAAGCAAGTAATGATATGTGCTCGGAAAGAAGACAAAATCTTGCCTGCAACAGTGATTAAAAATGCCTTACAAGACAAAGTTGAAAAACTTGAAGGTGAACAAGGACGCAAACTGAAAAAAACAGAAAAAGCGACCCTAAAAGATGAAGTAGTTCATACCCTACTTCCTCGTGCTTTTAGCAAATTCTCACAAACTTTTATTTGGTTAGATTTAGAAAAACAATTAGTCATTGTTGATTCAGGTAGTGCGAAACGTGCTGAAGATAACTTAGCCTTGTTACGCAAGACCTTAGGTTCATTACCTGTTGTTCCTATGAACTTTAATGAATCCGTTGAATTAAAAATGACAGAATGGGTACGTTCTGGAGAACTTCCAGCCGGTTTTACCTTAATGGATGAGGCTGAGCTAAAAGCCGTATTAGAAGAAGGCGGTGTTATTCGTTGTAAGAAACAAGAATTAGTCTCTGATGAAATTGCGACACATATTGAAGCGGGCAAATTTGTCACCAAACTTTCTGTAGATTGGGAAGATCGCCTTCAATTTATGCTCTGTGATGATGGCTCTATTAAACGTATTAAATTCAGCGAAACTTTACGTGAGCAAAATGATGACATCGATAAAGCTGATTTTGCTCAACGTTTTGATGCTGATTTTGTTTTAATGACCGGCGAATTAAGCGCTTTAATTGAACGAGTCACTGAAGTTTTAGGCGGCGAAGCAGAGTAACTCGCATAGAATGCAACAAGCAGATCAGCCATCCCGCTGATCTGCCCACAATAACTCTTTTATTCATTTACTCTTCTACTCTTTATATCCTCTTAAATACTCTAAATAATTCAAGATGTAGCTAGGCAACAAATAAATGAGATACTAGGAGCATACAATAGTATGTGACTAGTGCGAGTGAACATAGTCAACAACGCTACAGTTTGAAGTATGACGAGTATTGGTTATTACCAAGGTAACGGCCCCTTCTCCCCATTCGCATGCTCACCGTAATACAATGACGGTAAGAAGCGAGAAAGATAAGTAAACTCGTTATAACAGTGCTGCAATAACCCAAAAGCTACCTCATCCGGTAATTCCACGGCTGGATTTTCTAATGAATGACCTAAATAAAAACGGCTTCTCAATACACATCCCCAATCCGTATCTCGCGTTAAATGCACCATTTTACCGTCAATGGGATCACCATTTTCATCTATTTTCACATCAGAGCCAAAACCAATAGTGGCACATACAGCACTAGAAAGTGCACCTGTTTTATAGGCTTCTTCTAATAATGTGTTATCAAAAAAATCTTTCGCATCATGGAATTTAAGTTGTGCTCCAACAGGTGGAATATCCCCCAAGGATTCAATCGCCTTAATTGATGCACCGATATAACTCTTTCCTTTTATCCATTTATCATCCCAACCATTGTGAGCAACATGATCATGGGGATGCCACCAGCGAATATGTTGTGATACTTCAAAAAAGGTAAACCACCAATCTAGCATCTTACCTTTACAACCATGCAAATCGGTACGTACTGCAACTGTTAAATGCCCAGCTTCATCCCTTTCAATTCCCATTTCTAAGCGTAATGGCGCGGGAGATAAAAGTTCATTAATGTCATTTAAAGCCCAAGGTAAATGCAATGTTTGCTTTTTCATTTTCTCAACTCCGATTAATTAGGAAACCAATTTCGTTTCCTAATTGTTTTATCCCTAAAGAGTGATAAAATCAACTAAAAAAGAGGTTAAAAAATGACAGATAGCAAGATTAATCAAAAACGAGGACGCCCTGCCCGCCCTGAAGAAGAGATCCGCCAAGAAATATATGAAGCGACCATGAGTTTGCTTTTAGAGCGGGGTTACAGCACAACAACCATTGATGCAATTGCAAAACAGGCAAGCATTGCCAAAAAAACAATTTATCGTTTTACCAAAGATAAAGAAGATTTAGTGGAACAAATCGTGTTGTCATGGACAGACAATTTTGTCGCTATTTTTCATGATAACGCCATTGATTTTAAAGAGTTTACCCTGTTGCTCTCACAACATTTAAACAGCATGGTTCAAACAGTACTTAATGATAAAGCCGTCGGTTTATATAAGTTATTGCAAGAGAACTTTCCTGGCCGTGAAGTGCTTATGGAAAAATATCAACGCAGTGGGATATTAAGAGGACGCAGTCTACTTACGCGGTGGTTACAACAACAAGAAAAAAACGGAATAATCAGATCTTATGACTATGCTACATTAAGTGATCTTTTATTAGCCATGGTGATCGCAGAGCCTTTACGCCAAATTGCATTAGGGATTGTTCCACCGACACCAAAATCAAATTTTGATCTGCGAATTCAGCAAGCGATACAACTCATTACACCGATATTAAAGCCTTAAAAATAAAAACAGCGAGTAGCGTTTATTGCTGTGCTCACTGTTTTTATTGCGATTATTTCAACTAAGATATCTGATTATTATTTTTGAATTAAATAACGGATAGTTGGACCATCTTGTTGAATATCTAACACGGTATAACCGTAGTTTTTCGCATCAAGCGGAATATTGTTGATTGATTGAGGGCAATCACTCACCACTTCTAATATTTCGCCTTTTTTCAGTGATGGCATTGCTTCAAGCGTTGCCACCGCAGGATAAGGACAAGGCTCACCGACCATATCTAGACGATAATCAGGAATAATAGTGTCTTTCTGGCTCATACGATTTCCTTATTAATCTGCATTGAAATAGATTGTGCTTGTTGGGCTTTTTTACGGAAAAAATGTTTTTCCCACCAAAGTAATAATACAAATGACAAACCAAGCATTAGATAGGTCACACCTAATCCCCCCACAGGGCCAAAGGTATCAAGTAAATTAATCTTGTCATAATCAGTTGCGATCACTGAGGCAAAATCATCCCAGTAGTAAGCCAATAATGTAGAGCCGATAACGTTACCCAATCCAACCCACCAAAAGTGAATTTGACCTTCCACAGCACGATACATCCAGCCAGTTTCACACCCACCAGCAAGTACAATACCGAAACCGAAGAGCAAGCCACCAATTACAGCATTCGGCCCTGCCCACATAATTTTAGGTGCAGCACCTAATTGAACATAGCTGAAGATCCCAATCGCGCTCACTGCCATACCAATAATAATCGCTTTTGCCATATGGGTTCTGCCCGTTATCCATAAATCACGGAAAGCAGAGGTAAAACAGATTTGCGCTCGTTCGATTAAAATACCAAAACCAATACCGCCTAACATAGCAAAGCCTAGTTTTGGTGAATCAAAAAGAATAATTAAAGACCACGCAATCATGGCAAAAAAGATAACCATTCCCAATCTAAAGCGACGTTTTGCACGTTGTTTATCTTGAGTAATTGGTGAAGCTTGGCTGACCTTTTGTAATTTTACGGGAATACGAAACAGTGGCATCAATGAAAGCTTGGCACCAAAATAAGAACCAATTGCCGTTGCAACCGCGAAAAACCAAGCATGTAAAGAAAACTGAGGAATACCCGTAAAGAAAGCGGCAAGGTTACAACCCATTGCTAGACGAGCACCAAAACCGGCGATGATCCCGCCAAGCACCGCTTGAAGAATACGAATTTTATGTTGCGGATGGCGAAGTTTGACGTTGTTGGCCCAAAGAGCAGCCATAATACAACCCCCAAACATTCCAATAATCATCACACCATCAATACGCGTTAATGGCGTACCTTCAAGCCCGATAATTTTAAAATATCCCCATTCTTCAGGATGAGCACCAAACCATTGCATAACGTGACCGCCCCAACGAGTAAACTCCCCCGTGACAGCCCAGAAAGTGCCGGTTAAACCAAAGTAGTAAGTTGATAAGATACCTGCCGCAATAACAGCTGGAAGAGGCTTCCAAAAACGGATCAGGTATTGAGATTTAAATTCTGACCAAGACATGTTTTTTCCTAGAGCTTACCTCTACGAGAGACCCTCTCCACGCAGTAGGACTGGCCGAACATGTTACTCCAATAATTTTTTTATCAAAGAGTCAGTATTCAGATAAATGAAGGAAATTTGCGTTATAACAAAGTTTTTGTAACAGATAGATAACTTATCCCACTTATAAATTCAGCCATAATTTTTATTTATAAGTGGGGAATAAGTGCTTAACAAATACGAGGCAGTGGCTCGTTATAGGGTAAGTCAAGAATACGACTCGTACCGAAAATTCCAGTTAAACGAATATAGCTATCCGTTGTAACTTCACCGATAGTACAAGCATCTTTGCCTAAAGGATGTTGATGTAAAGCATCAAGAACTCGTGCTTCAGCGTCAGGCGATACCACTAAAACGATTTTACCTTCGTTAGCAAAATTAAGCGCCTCAAGGCCTAACAATTCGCATACACCACGAACGGCTTGTTTCATTGGCAATTTGCTTTCATGTATATTCATGCCACAACCGCTGGCTTGGGCAAATTCATGCAAAATTGCTGTCACTCCGCCTCGTGTTGCATCACGTAATGCACGAATACCTTCAAGTTGGCGTAAAGGTGCAATCATTGGCTCAAGAACAGCGCAATCACTTTGTAGGTCTGCTTCTAATCCTAGATTTTCACGAAGATTAAGAATTGTTGCACCATGATCACCAATCGTACCACTCACTAAGATCTTATCACCGGCTTTGATATTGCTTGCGGCCCAATTAATTTGGGTTGGAATAACCCCAATGCCTGCAGTATTGATAAAGATCTTATCCGCGGCACCACGGGGAACCACTTTTGTATCTCCAGTGACAATTTGTATCCCTGCTTGTGACGCTGCTTTTGCCATCGCTAATACAAGTACTTCAAGGGTTTCAAATGGTAGTCCTTCTTCAAGAATAAAACCACATGACAGGTAACGAGGTACAGCACCACCAACAGAAAGATCGTTAGCAGTACCGCAAACAGATAATTTACCAATGTTTCCACCGGGAAAAATTATCGGATCAATCACATAACTGTCTGTACTAAAAGCAAGTCGATCACCAAGAGCTGTTAACTCATTTAACGAGATCCGCGCTTGATCTTCTTTTTCATTTAATAACGGATTATCGAACGCTTTTAAAAATAGGCCTTCGATCAGTTGTTGCATACCTTGCCCACCATTACCTTGGGCTAAGGTGATTTCATCAGGTTGTTTCATATATTACCTTCACGGCGATACTGATAATAAGCCGCACATGCCCCTTCTGATGACACCATTAAAGCACCTAATGCGGTTTCTGGCGTACAGCTTTTGCCAAATAACGGGCAATCCGAAGGTTTGCATCGTCCTGTTAATACATCACCGCAGCGAGATTGTGGGTTATCTGCCACTTTTTGTGGTGCGGGCGTAAAACGTAACTCCGCATCAAACTCAGAATAAGCAGGTGTTAATTGAATACCTGACATTGGGATCTCGCCCAATCCACGCCACTCACTGGTTTCTTTTAACATAAATACATCTTTCAGCGCTTTTTGAGCTAGCTTATTACCTTCGTTTGGTACAATGCGACTATATTGGTTTTCAATACTTAAAACATAATCTACATTTTCTGCTTTTGCTTTAAGCTGTTTAATGACCATCAGTATAGCTTGCAATAAGTCTAATGGTTCAAATCCTGTCACCACAAAAGGCTTTTCAAATTCATCACATAGCGGTTGATATGGTGTACACCCAATCACCATACTCACATGCCCCGGTGCAATAAAGCCATCAATACGAACATCATCTTGCTCGAGTAAACAACGCAAAGTAGGTACGATAGTAATGTGCTGACAAAATAGAGAAAAGTTTTTAAGTCCACGCAATTTTGCTTGTTGTAGCGTCATTGCAGTACTTGGCATAGTTGTTTCAAAACCTAAACCGAAAAAAACAACTTGTTTATCTGGGTTATCTTGAGCAATTTTCAGTGAATCAAGCGGTGAGTAAACAATACGAATATCGCTACCACGACGACGCGCATCCAGCATTGAACCATTACGACCCGGCACACGCATTGCATCACCAAATGTGCAGAAAATCACATCAGGACGTGCTGCGATTTCTAAACATGCATCAATTCGCCCCATAGGTAATACACAAACCGGGCAACCCGGCCCATGAACAAATTCAATCTCTTCAGGTAATAAGCGATCTAAACCAAATTTAAAAATGGCATGTGTATGCCCACCACACACTTCCATAATTTGTAATGGACGTGTAATCGGCTGAGGCCATTGTGAAATGGTTTCACGAATTTGAGCAAGTAAGGCTTTCGCAAGTTCGGGATCACGAAATTCATCAACGTACTGCATCATCAGCCTCTTCAAGGGTTACACCATAAACATGCTGTAATGCATCAAGGGTATCTTGTGCTTCCTGCTCATCAAGAATACTCATAGCAAATCCCACATGAATTAGCACCCATTTACCTAATAATTCATTTGGTTCGCCTTCACATACCATTGAAATATTAACAGCACGTTTGATGCCACTGACTTCGGCATAAGCGAGTTGGTGGACGTCTTCGCCCACCTCAACAATCTTAGCTGGAACACCTAAGCACATAAACGACTCTCCAACCAAGCTAACCACGCTTCCATGCCTTCACCAGTGGTTGCCGATAATGCGATAATTTCGATATTAGGGTTAACGCGGCGAGCAGATTCGATACAGGCTTGAACATCAATATTAAGATGGGGCACTAAATCAATCTTGTTGATAATCATTAAGTCAGCCGCGGCGAACATATGCGGATATTTCAGTGGCTTATCTTCACCTTCAGTGACAGAAAGAATAGCCACTTTATGTTTTTCACCCAAATCAAAACTGGCTGGACACACTAAATTACCCACATTTTCAATAAAGAGAACACTATTATCCTGCAAGCCTAATTGGTGTGTTGCATCATGCACCATTTGTGCATCTAGATGACAACCTTTACCTGTATTCACTTGAATAGCAGGAACACCCGTTTCACGGATACGATCAGCATCATTGGTAGTTTGCTGATCGCCTTCGATCACGGCACAAGGGACGCGTTGCGCTAACTGTTTTAACGTTTGTGTTAACAGTGTGGTTTTACCAGAACCGGGACTTGAAACGAGATTTAATGCCAACACATTTTGTTGTTCAAAATGCTCACGGTTATGAACGGCAATACGGTTATTTTTATCCAACACATCCATTTCAATTTTCAGCATACGCTTTTGGCTAATACCGGGAGCATGTGTCCCTGCTTCACCTTGGCCATAATGCATATTTTGATTTTCAATCACAGGGCTAAATTGTTCTTCATGATCATGGTTGTGATCATGGCTGTGATCGCGCGAATGACTATGGGAATGCCCATGACTATGATCGTGAGCATGTTCGTGAGAGTGACTGTGTGGATGATCGTGCTCATGATGATCATGCTGGTGATGATCGTCATGCCCATGATGATGCTCATGGAAAACAGGGGTTTCGTTTAGCTGTGTATCGTTATGAAAATGGAGATGAACATCACCGCTGTTATGATAATAGTGATGATGAACAATGATAGGCTGACCATTAGTTTCGTAGTTATGCTTATGCTTTTGTTCAGACTTATCAATATATTTATGAACAGTATTCGCTGGAGTAGCCTTGTGTTCATGATGGTGATCATGCCCATGATGGTCGTGATCATGATGATGACCGTGGTCGTGATGATCATGGTCGTGAGAGTGATGATGGTGGTGCTCATGTGAATGAGGCTCAACGCCTTCAATTCTGACATTGCCTTCGCCACAACCGCAAGTGCTACACATATTCTGACTCCTGTACTATTCAATAAGAAGAATGTGACTCTGTGTCGCGTAAAATTTCTACACTATGATCTTAACTGACCACGGAAGAGAGAACGACGACTTAAATCAACTTCTGCTACGGATTGTGTCTGAACAGGAAGAGAAAGTGCCATTTTTACACTATTTTCAACCAACTCAACAGCATGTTCACCTGTTAGGTGTCTATCAAGTGGTGACATTAATGAACAAGCAAGATATTGCATACCACCCGTAAGCTCGCCCACAACAAATTTAATCTGTCCACAAGGTAATTCTAATCCAATACGATCACCCACTTTACGATGTGGCCATTCTTGTGACGGTCCCGGAAAGACGACAAGCTCTAACATCCAAGGCGTTAAAACAGATCCAATCCACTGATTTTCAAATAAGGTAAAACCACCTGCTTTTACAGGGATGCCTTCTCGATAAAAAGGAAGCCCTTTCATCTCTTTTTCAGCAATTTCACTAAAACGTGCTTCAAGTTGCTCAACAGGAGGTTCGTCATATCCTAGGATATCCCAGCTTAATTCACTCATGCTGTTACCTCTTTAGGTGTGACAGGAATGCCGTATTCACGCAAAATATTCACCACATGCTCTAATGCAATTTCCATTGATTTTTCACCAATGTCAGACAATGACATGCTTGGCTCTAATGATGCAGGTTCAATGCCCACTAAAATAAGCTTACGAGGAAATTCATCCGTCATACGCAAAGCCATTAGTACATCAGATAAACCTAGTTGATGAGGAGAAATTTTCTGTGTAAAAAGTGCAGGAACATCATCATCATGTAAGATAAAAATACTGCCTGGTTCATGATTACTTCTTACTGCATCGGCAACAATCAGCAAATCTCTTGCAGCAATATCTTGCAAAATTTCCATACCTGATGTGCCACCATCAATAACATCGACGTTCTCTGGTAAAGAGAAGCGCTCTTCGAGCGCCTCTACTATACGAACACCAATGCCTTCATCGCTTAGTAATAAATTACCAATACCTAAGACGAGAGTTCGCATTATAATACCTTCACCTTACTTAGCTCTTTACCTGTTAAATCAACCATATGCACAGCACATGCCATACATGGGTCAAAGGAGTGGATCGTTCTTACCACTTCTAACGGCTTTTTCGGATCAGCAACAGGTGTACCCACCAATGATAGCTCATAAGGACCCGGTTCATCATTAAAGTTACGAGGACCCGCGTTCCATGTTGATGGAACAACTGCCTGATAGTTAGTAATTTTACCGTCTTTAAACACGATCCAGTGAGATAGCATACCGCGAGAGGCTTCTTCGAAACCGACACCACGATACTCTTTACCTGGTTCAAACTCTGGTTTAATAAAGGCGGCGGTGTCGCCACGACCGATATTATCAACCAGTGATTGCCATAAAGAGGCTAGTGATTCTTGTAACACACACGCATGGACAGTACGCCCAATAATGCGTCCCCAAGTCGATTCAAGTTGCTCGGTCACCAGTGTTTCATTGGTTAATTGAGTATAGATCTTGTTGATGTCGTTATAGTTTCTAACCGTTCCTTCGTGTTTACCCGCTAAACCGCACACTAACCATGCTAGCGTGCCGACTTCTACAGGCTTGCCATAGAATGTTGGTGATTTAACCCATGAGTATTTGTTGTTCTCATCCCAACCTGTGTATTTAGGACGAGTTAAACCTTCCCATGGTTTTAATGGTTCATCATCCTCATACCATGCGTGTTTACCACTTTCTTCGATACCGTCTTTCAGGTTCTGATCTTTCCAGTCTTTAATTGGTCGATAAGTAGAGAAATCAATCCCTTCCATATAACCACCAGACAGTAAAAACTCAGTGTTGTTACCATTAATTGGTAATTCAGGTACAGACAGATAGTAGTTAGCACCTTTACCGATTTTTAACCATTCAGGATAATAAGCAGCAAAAATAGCAGTATCCACTTTATAAACTTGGTTAACAAAATCACCCAGCTTGTCGATAAAGCTTTTCACGTACATTAAACGTTCTAGGTTGAGAACACTTGGCGCATCAAGGTTAATCGGGTTAGCCACGCCACCCACAGCCAAGTTTTGGATATGAGGGGTTTTACCGCCCAAAATAGCCACAATACGGTTTGCATCACGCTGGCACTCAAGTGCTTGCAAGTAGTGAGCGACCGCAATCAAGTTAACTTCTGGTGGTAATTTCATGGCTGAGTGACCCCAGTAACCATTAGCAAAAATACCTAACTGGCCACTGTCCACTAAACCTTGGATTTTTTTCTGTACTTTTCTGAATTCTTCAGCAGAGTTCAGATGCCATTCAGAAACCCCTTTTAACATCGCTGATGCTTTTTCAGGATCGGCTTGTAATGCAGAAGTGATATCAACCCAGTCCATCGCAGAAAGCTGGTAGAAGTGAACAATATGGTCATGGATGATATGTGAACCTAAAATCAAGTTACGGATATACTGTGCATTCACAGGAATATCCATACCTAAAGCATCTTCTACAGCACGTACTGAGGCAATTGCGTGAACTGTCGTACAAACACCACAAATACGTTGCACGATAATCCATGCATCACGAGGATCGCTTCCTTTTAGGATCTCCTCCATTCCGCGCCACATGGTACCGGAAGACCAAGCCTTAACAACTTTTCCGTTATCAATTTCACAATCGACGCGTAAATGCCCTTCAATACGGGTAATAGGATCAATAGTAATGCGTTGGCTCATGATTTAACCTCAGCCTTTTTTAATTGTATATTTGAGTCTGTTTGTGCAGGTAAAACCGGCAGTAAACGGATAATAAGAATGTAAGCTGTTACTTCAAATGCAACGAAACCAATAGAAATCAGCAATTCACTTGCTGTTGGGAAATAGTGGTAACCATTGCCTGGATTGTAAGCAACTAAAGAGTAGTTCATACGCCACATTGCTGCGCCAATTAAGATAAAGACAGCACAGACAAACAGCATTTTTGGGCTACGGCGATTATTATTTAAATGCATCAAAATAAGAGGAAGTAATAACAATGCACTTTCAGCAATAAATAACCACGAGAACATATCCCCATTTCCGATATAACTCAGCTTACCGTTCCAAATAATTTCACCCCAGCGACAGACCAAGAACGCAATCAGTAGCACTTCGATCACTTTAGTTAACTTGGTAAATAGCGGTGTTTCATCATCATTCATGGTACGGCTTGCTTTTAGCAAAGAACCTTCAAAAATAACGATAGTGAAACCAAGAAGGAAAGCAGTTAACAGAGAAAACAGCGGTAACATCTCATAAGATTGCCACAATGGATGTACTTTCCAACCCGCTGAAATCATTAATGATCCCATTGAAGATTGGTGCATAGTTGGCAGTAAAGCACCAAGACCAATAATAAAGAACATCGCTTTGTTAAGACGTTTCAACGACACTTTCCAGCCTAAACGTTCTAATAACGCAGGTAAGAATTCTAATGCCATCACCATAATATAGATGGTCATACAGGTCGCTGTTTCAAACAACACTGAGTTAACGTTAAAGTATTGTGGCATAAAGAAGTGAGGCATGTTCCAATAACGACCGATATCAATAGCAATGGATAAACCACCTAATGAATAGCCGAACAAGCTCGCTAATAATGCGGGACGCACTAATGGATGAAACTCGCCTTTATTAAAGACATAAACAGCCCATGCAAGTGCCCAACCGCCACATGCAAAACCTGTTCCTATCAATAAGTCAAAGGCAATCCAAATACCCCAAGGATATCCCCCATTCAGGTCAGAGACATCACCTAGACCTAATACCAAACGCTTACCAATAAGAATAAAACCGAGCACAGCAAGCGGTAAAAACACTCTTACAGCGAGAGTAAATAACTTACCGCCAAGTGGACGAGGATCATGACTCGACATCGTTATCCTCCTTGTGGTGTTCTTGCTCTTGTTTTTTACTATTACGGTTAACCAAATAGGTGATCCCTGCAAGGGCCGCTATTGGTAATACCATGCCTTTATAAAGCGTGTGTTGAATATGTTCAGAACGCGCACCTGTAGATAATGGTGCTACTTCTGGCATTCCTAAATTGTCAAAAGGTACCGCTGAAAGTACCATAACTTGCGTACCACCACCTTCAAACTCACCATAGATATGATCTTGATATTCAGGAATTTTATGCAGATAAGTATCGCCGCCACTAATGGTTTGACGTGGGTAATGATATTCCTCACCCGCTTTTTTCGCTAAACGACGTTTTGCTTCTTCAAGCAATTCTTCTCGTGTACCGAAAATAACCGCCCCCGTTGGACACACTTCAACACAACCTGGTAATAAGCCTTTGTCTAAACGCTCAACACCTTTTTGGTTACAAAGCTCACATTTGTAGAGCTTACCAAATGGATCGTCGTAGTCGTATTTTGGAATGTTATAAGGGCATCCCACCATACAGTAACGACAACCTGTACAGATATCTGCGTGATAATGGACAATACCGGTTTTTGGATCTTTGGTTAACGCAGAAACAGGACAAACAGAAACACAGTTTGCATCAACACAATGCATACATTGTTTCTTAATAAAGGCATAACCGTTTTCCAGTTGGTCTTTATTTTCACCAGTACCATCACGCCAAATTTGAATAATGTTATTTGTGTAAGGACTTAATTTGTCATTGTTTGACCAAATCGGATCACCATTGGCGTAAGTATCACCACGCTCCATTGGCTCCGGGTGATTGATTTCCTGACATTTTGTGACACATGCTTGACAGCCTACACATAATGTAGAGTCATAGAGCATACCGAGAGACCCAGGAATTGGGGGACGGTTCTGCGCCGCAGCATGACTCGCAGTGGGAGCCATTCCCGCAAGGAGAACTCCACCTGATGCCAGCTTAAAGAAATGACGCCTATTCACCGTTTATCCTCCTGTGAGGCTCCTGTGGCATTCTTGTCACGGCCTAATTGACGCACAGCCATCACACTGACACCGGCGACAGCACCCACGACAGCACCGAGCAAGCCCGCAGCACCATAAGACACGCCACCACCTTCTTTCGCATTAACATCAGGTACTTGTGCTTTTGGTGTTGGCTGATAAACATTCGCTAATTGGAAAATACCTTTAGTAAAGCCAATCCCTTCTTCGTTACATCCGTAACAAGGATGACCGATCCCCACAGGCCAAATTCCACCACCGACATCACAGAATTCCAATGTTGGGCAGTTACCATAGGTTTCAGGGCCTTTACAGCCTAAATGGTATAAACACCAACCTTGACGATGACCTTCATCACCAAATTCTTTAGCAAAACGACCCGCATCAAAATGAGGGCGACGTTCACAGTTTTCGTGAATTAAACGCTCATAAGCAAAAAGCGGTCTGTTTTTGCTATCTAACTTAGGCAATTTATTGAAAGTAATAATATGTGCAACAGTTGCTAAGAAGTTGTGTGGGTTTGGTGGACATCCTGGAATATTGATAACCGTTTTACCCGGTAAAATTGCTTCCAATGATTTAGCACCGGTTGGGTTACCCCCTGTTGCTGGCACACCACCCCATGCAGAACATGAACCAATTGCAATAATCGCAGCTGCTCCTTCAGCAGCTTCTTTGATATGCTCAAGAATAGGTTTTCCTGCAACCATACAGTAAACACCGCCATCTTTGTCTGGAATTGAACCATCGACAACGAGAACGTACTTACCTTTATATTTCTCCATCGCGTTGTGTTTATTTTCTTCAGCTTGATCACCAAAAGCCGAAGAAAGCACTTCATGATATTCAAGTGCGATAACATCAAGTACTAGGTTTTCCAGAGTCGGGTGAGTTGCACGTAATAAAGACTCCGTACACCCTGTACACTCCTGAGCACCAATCCAGATAACGGGTGGGCGTTCAGATGACGCCATTGCTTCTGACATTTCTGCGGCGGCTTTGCCGCTTAATCCCATGGTAGCTGACAACGCAGCACACAATTTCATAAAATCGCGTCGGTTAATACCATGATGGGAAAAAACATTATTCCCCAAGGCCATATATCTCTCCTGATATGATGATTTTTAATTGGAATAATTTTAAAACACCGCCTTTTTAACACTCCGACACAATAATGACTTGATCATTATCAAGCGATAATTCATTAAAAAATAAATTATTCTTTTATGTGAGTAAAAACGTTTCAGCAATATAAGGTTTAATGCCTATATTTTATATATTTCGTCATTTTAAAATTATTAAAACGCTATTTAGTAATGATAATTTAAGTAGTAATAATTCTCATTATCTCAATAAATAGGAAGGTGTGAATTTATTAATTGTTATAAATCAACACGATAGAAATAAATCAAAAAACACTCAATTTATAAGACAATAAATTTAAAATAATACAAAATTAATAATTAATAATTTCAATTTTCTAAAAAATTTTATTAAAAATAAGTTTTAATATGTTTTTTAATTATAATGATGACTCTTGTTTTCATATTATCAACCTTTATATTACATCATAAATAATGTTAAAAATTGCATTTCATAAACAAGAAATCATTACATTAATATATTTAATTTCAGCCTATTTTAATTACTAATTTATCCAATCTTCATTTGTTATTATTTTTTAATAATTATTGCTCTGTTTACTTTTTAATCATAAATTAACCTGTTTTTCTTATCATTTTTCATATAGTTATATGTATATTCGTTTTTGGAATAAGCTAATACCCTAGTATAAAATCGCTATAAAATTAAATATATATTGATATAAGGTAACATTCAAAAGATAAGATCATTAATAATTACTAATTAGTAATCAATCGCGATAATTACATTAGGTTATTTTATAACATATCGAGTTTATAATGAAATTAACCTAAATAAATTTTCATGTTAAATCCTTGTTGTTATTGTGGATAAAAAAAGCACAAGTTATCGATAAAAAATCCTAAAATAAAGCATATTTCTTTTTTTTGTGAGAATAGGTAAAAGAAGTGGTCATAAATCTAAAAAATAGAAAAGTACTTTGTTAACTGTTTGTAGTTTTCAATCTGACAAAAATTTTGTAAAGAATAAGAGATAAACCAAAAGTAAAGGATAAAAGTGAAACACATCCCCTTTAGGCTAAAATTTAGGAACAATAGGAACAATAGGAACAATAGGAACGATAGGAACGATAGGAACGATAGGAACAGAATCAGTCAACAAAATAAAAAGCCATAACACCGAAATGTTATGGCTTTTAAATTTATTAAAATAATAAAATGCTATGTGTAGTTCTCTGCCTTTCACGTTTTATTTTACTCACTGCTTATCAAAGATAAGAAGTGGTTTAAATAAGTAAATAAAATCTACTTACCAGAAATTGGAATGACTGAAAACAACGGTCTACCTGGTGCAATAAAAAAATAAGTATCCAAATACGGATAACTTAGATAATAAACAAATTAGGCGTTCTTGCACGTTACAGGATGTTTCAATTTGTAACGTGGATGCATTATATCCAATAAGATTTTTTGCGCAAGCATTTTTACACTTAAACCAAATTCACATAAAAACATTACCAATCATATGGTTATAGTAAAATTTAACTTAGAAAAGAAAATATCAATAAATCAAAAAGTGAAAAAAAATGAAGAGTTAATGAATATTAATGTAAGGCAAGTGGAAATAATAATATCTACTTAGCATTAATTGATTCAGCTTGTTATTACCAAGTAAGCTTAATTAATTATTTATTCTTAAAATTAATCTATCTATTATTAATATAATTTAAGACTAAAGCTAAATTTTATTCTAACTCAATTTTATTAATTGTCTCATTAATAACTAAAAGCCATAAAAAAATATAAGCATTTTTTTTTGTACAATAAAAAAGCACTTTATTCATCATTTTACAACGACAAATAAAGTGCTTTTAAAATAGCGTAATAATGCTACTTAGCTGAATAGCGTATTTCTAAACGTTAGCCACCTGTAGAGACTGTTTCCATCCCTACTAATCCAACTTTGAGATACCCAGCCTTTCTTAACGAATCCATTGCAGCCATTAGCGTTTCATAATCAACGGTTTTATCTGCTTGGAAAAAGATCGTGGTCTCTTTATTGGCTTGTGTCATAGTATCTAACACATTAGCCATCGTTTCATGCGTGACCATCTCTTCACCAATGAAAATTTGCTTATCAGACTTAATAGTCAAATAAACAGGTTTTTCAGGGCGAGGCTGTGGTTTTGCACTTGAAGCGGGTAAATTTACTTTTATATCAACGGTAGCTAAAGGCGCGGCTACCATAAAGATAATGAGCAGAACCAACATGACATCAATAAAAGGCGTCACATTGATATCATGTAATTCATTATCATCACCTGAATCATCACCAAGACGCATTGCCATAATTCATTACCTTGCTTTGCTGTTTTCGATATCTAAGTCACGGCTAACTAATGTCACCACACCTGTTGCAATATCACCAATCTCACCACGATAACCTGCTATCATACGAGCAAAAATGTTATAAATGATAACAGCTGGAATAGCAGCAATCAGACCAATCGCGGTAGCTAATAAGGCTTCTGCAATTCCCGGAGCAACAACCGCTAAGTTAGTTGTTTGAGAATGTGCAATACCAATAAAGCTATTCATAATTCCCCAAACCGTACCAAAAAGACCGATAAATGGAGAAATTGCACCGATAGTAGCTAAGTAGCCATTACCACGGCCTAACTCACGAACAATGGCAGCAACTCGACGTTCCATGCGCATTTCAACACGTTCTTTAATGCCTGATGCCACTTTACTATCTTGAGAGTAAGTACGCTCTAATTCAGCATCATTAAAGAAATCAGCTGTCGCGCTCTTATTACCAAATTTTTTGCTAATAGTTAAAGCATCATTGAGTGATTTAGCATCAACCAATTGTGCTGTTTCATTTCTTAATCGACGACGTAATGAGAGTAAGTAGCTTCCTTTGGCGAAAAATAACGCCCACGTCACAATAGAAGCTAACAGTAAGCCAATCATGACACTTTTAACAACTAAATCGGCATTACGATACATGCCCATTACGGATAAATCTTCTGCAAACCCACCACCTGCAACCATCTCTGGTTCTACTACTGATGATGTGTTTTCTGTTGCTAACGGGGTGTTTTCTGTATTTTCAGCCGTTGTAAGTGAAGTATTTTCACCCTCAGGCTTAGCAGGTTCTGATCCCGGTACTTTAACCTCATTGCCTGTATTCGCAGATGAGTCTGTTGTTGGTGTTGCTGTTGTAGCAGTTCCCTGTGTAGAAGCTGTTGAAGAAACGGCAGCAGTAGTTGGCTGTTCGGTTGGTGTGGCAGGAGTCGTATCCGCAAAAGCAGAGCCTGTCAGACCGATTGCCAATAGAATAGAAGCTGTCAAATTACGCATCAGTTGGCCTTTTACTCTCTTTTTTATCTATTTATTTATTCAGCAATGACGTTTTCCGCCACTACTTACCCAAAATCGTTCGCTTACAATCATCCTGTTTGCCATCAGGAAAGAGAAACGCTCAAATGATATCAAACATGAAGCATTTTGATAGTAATTATCATTACTATTTGGCTATTTTTTTTTCATTTGTCGATTTTTAAGACAAATTTTCGTTATTTCACGTAACGTGAAATTTTATCAACTACACCGATCGTCTTTTGTACTTATCCAAAAAATGAATTAACGTGAAGTAAACACACCATCAATTAAAAGAAGGTATTAAGGATGACGCTAAAAAAACAAGAAACCTCACTCCTCCTTTCTGGACGAGCTAAAAAATACTCCCAAGGCGCAGTAAATCCAATTATACAACGTACTTCATCTGTTATTTTTGATTCTGTTGCCCAAAAACGTGAAGCAACGCAAAAACGTGCTGAGGGTACACTTTTTTATGGACGTCGAGGCACAACTACTCATTTTGCCTTACAAGAAGCCCTAACTGAATTAGAACAAGGTGCAGGTTGTGCACTTTTTCCTTCAGGTGCGGCAGCTATTACACAGTCTATACTCGCGTTTGTTGAGCAAGGCTCTCATATTCTTGTGACAGGATCGGCTTACGATCCAACGCAAAACTTTTGTGATCAGATCTTACGTAAGTTCTCAGTCACGACAACCTATTTTGATCCACTAATAGGGAAAAATATCAGTCAACTACTGCAACCTGAAACAAAAATCGTTTTTCTTGAATCCCCAGGTTCAATCACGATGGAAATTCAAGATCTACAAGGAATTGTCAGCTCAATTCGTCAATATAATCCTGATATCATTATTATGATTGATAACACTTGGGCCGCAGGGTTACTGCTTAAACCCCTCACTTTTGGTGTCGATATTTCAATCCAATCTGCTACAAAATATATTAATGGCCACTCTGATGGCATGTTAGGTTTTGCTGTGGCTAATGAACGTTGTTGGGGGCAGTTACGAGAAAATGCCTATTTATTAGGACAATGTGTTGATCCTGATACTGCTTATATGACAGCAAGAGGGTTAAGAACATTACCAGTGAGAATGAAACAACATGAGCAAAGCGCATTAGAAGTGGCTCGTTGGCTAAAACAACACCCATTAGTTGATAATGTTTATCACCCTGCGCTAGCCTCTTGCCCTGGACATGAATATTTTCAACGTGATTTCACAGGCAGTAATGGATTATTCTCTTTTAATTTGAAGAAAAGTCTCACACCAGAAGAATTTGCGATTTTTTTAGATAATTTTTCATTATTTAAAATGGCTTTTTCATGGGGAGGATTTGAATCTTTAATTTTGGGTTATCAACCAAATGACATTAAAGCGATGCGCCAATATGAAACACAACCTAAATTTACTGGCACATTATTCCGTGTTCATATTGGATTAGAGAATGTGGATGATTTAATTGAAGATCTTGAATACGCGTTTTTACGTATTTCTTAATTAATCATTAAATTTTTATAAAAAAAATCTATCCCTGTGGTTCCACAGGGATTAAATCAAACTGTTATCTTTATTTTGCGTTAGAATAGCGAACATAAAGTTCTTTTTAATGCGAGTTCGCTAATGGGTACATTAAAAGAGATAATTCACGCATTATTGCAACACGATTATATGGTGTTGGCTAATCCTAATGTGTTATGGGTTATCTATATTGTTCTTTTTGTTATTATTATGCTGGAAAACGGGGTATTGCCCGCAGCATTTTTACCAGGAGATACACTGCTTATTCTTTGCGGTGCTTTAATTGCAAAAGATGTTTTACACTTCTTTCCAACAGTCATTATATTAGGTACTGCCGCCAGTATTGGGAGTTGGCTTGGATTTTTACAAGGTCGCTGGTTAAGTGATACAAAAATAGTTAAACGTTGGATGGCGCAATTACCAGAGCAATATCACCATAAGGCAAATGATCTTTTCCATCGCCAAGGTTTGTATGCACTATTAATTGGTCGCTTTATCGGTTTTGTACGAACATTATTGCCAACGTTAGCAGGCTTATCCGAATTACAACAACGTCGCTTTCAAATATTTAACTGGTTAAGTGGCTTTTTGTGGGTGGGTATTATTGTGTCACTAGGTTATGTATTGAATTTAATTCCCTTTATTCAAAAGCATGAAACATTAGTGATGAATATTCTGATGACATTGCCTGTCTTACTCTTAAGCGCAGGTTTAATTGGCTCTATCGTAATGTATATTCGCCATCGTAAAAATAGCACCAGTAATAAGTAATTCAAAAAAAACGCCATTATTTTAATCATCGTAATGGCGTTTTTAATCATCTAATACTTCAAAAGTTCAGTTGTTCATTGTCTTATCTCCTAATCTATTAATATCTGACTAAAAATCCATTTATATTAATTACAATCATGATCTTTTTTACTCTATTTCTCTTTAAAGCTTAATCGCTTTTGAAGCAAGGAATGTAGGAATATAGCTATCAACGAGAAAACGAGCATGAGGGGCAAAATCTTCAACAAAATCTTGTAATAAAAATCCCGCAGCTAATTGCCCACCAATAAGATCAGTTAAAGAATGACCAAATACAAGCCCATCACCTTTGGCCACTTTTTCTTGCAAAATATCTGAAGGTAATGAACCCTGATCGCTATACGGTAAGCGATAAGTGGGTTTCATTAATCCCTGAGAACGTAATTGCGGATCTCTATCATCAACAAATACAACCGGGTTATAGAAACTCGCCATTAGTACACCGCCCTTCTTCAAAACACGGTAGCACTCTTGCCAAACAGGATTTACATCTGGTACATATAAATTAGAAATAGGATGAAAAATAATATCAAAACTTTCATCAGCAAATGCCGTTAGATCTGCCATATCACCTTGTACTGCCACCAAATCTAACTGATGCTTTTGCGCCAGTTGATTATCTTTACTTAATTGTCCTTCTGATAAATCAAATACTGTCACAATACCACCAGCAGCCGCTAAAATAGGTGCCTGTTGCCCGCCCGCAGACGCTAAACAGAGTATTTTTTTACCTCTAATATTCGCTAACCATTCACTCTTAACTGGATTAGGTGTTAAATGAACTTTCCAGTCGCCTTGCTTTGCTGCAATAATTTCTTCATCGCTTACTGGCTTAGACCACTGATTTTCCATTGTGGCTTGTTTATCCCAATGTTCTTGGTTTAATGTTAAATAATAACTTTTCATATCACTCCTTATAAATTAACTACAATATGAACTGTTGTTGTTAAAAAATTTAACTCAACTCTCATTTTCACAACCTAAAAGTTATAGTTGTGTTATGCAATTTCGTCTAGACACAGTGAAATAAACTTTCCTGATTAATTGTCATACTGCAGAACATTAAATTATGGTGGAAACAAAATGCAAAACTTTACTTATTACTCACCAACTCGTCTTCATTTTGGTCAAGGCCAAATAGAAAAATTACGTTCTGAAATAGGAAAAAATGAGCGTATTCTATTAACTTATGGCGGTGGTAGTATTAAACGCAATGGCGTATTAGACCAAATTTATACTGCACTTCCCGGTCATCAAATTCATGAATTTGGTGGTATTGAACCCAATCCTTCTTATGAAACACTGATGAAAGCCGTCTCTTATGCAAGATATCACGGCATCACGCACTTATTAGCCGTAGGGGGCGGATCAGTTATTGATGGGACAAAATTTATCGCAGCCGCTGTACCCTATCAAGGTGAGCCATGGGAAATTGTCACCAGTCGCGGTAAAACCGTTGAAAAAGCAATACCGTTAAGCTGCGTATTAACTCTTCCAGCAACTGGTACAGAAACGAACAGTTTTTCTGTTATCAGTAAAAAACAGACAATGGATAAACAAAGCTTTGCCAGCCCTTATGTTTATCCTCATTGTGCCATTTTAGATCCTACAACTACCTATTCTTTACCCCCAAGACAAACAGCTAATGGGGTTGTAGATGCTTTTATTCATATATTAGAGCAATATCTCACTTATCCTGTGAATGCTCGTGTACAAGATGAATATGCAGAGGGTCTTTTACGTATTTTGATTGATCAAGGACCAAAAGCGCTGGCATCACCTACAGACTATGATATCCGTGCTAATATAATGTGGACAGCATCACAAGCCCTTAATGGTATCCTTGGTGTTGGTGTTCCTCAAGATTGGGCTACACATGCATTAGGTCATGAACTCACCGCTTTACACGGGCTTGATCATGCACAAACTCTCGCCATCGTTTTACCAGCCCTATTAAATGAAAAACGACAGGCTAAATATGAGAAGTTAATCCAATATGGACAAAAAATCTGGGGTATAAACCAAGGTTCTGACGCTTTTAAAATTGAAACTGCGATTAATGAAACTCGAAAATTCTTTGAATTAATGGGACTTAGAACTCGACTGGCTGATTTCAAGATCACTGAAGAAGATATACCTGCTTTAGTGCGTAAATTGGAAGAACATGGACAAACCGCACTAGGCGAGCATCAAGATATCACATTAGAAGTCAGTCAACGTATTTATACAGCGGCACTCTAAGTACTTTAATGCGACTTTGGAGACAGAAAATGGATAAACCTAAACTGATCAAGTTATCTGATGGAAATGCTATCCCACAACTTGGGCTTGGTGTTTGGCAAGCAGATAATCATCAAGTTGTTAACGCAATTCATCACGCACTTGATACAGGCTATCGTCTTTTTGATACAGCAGCCATTTACCACAATGAAGAAGGTGTAGGTAAAGCGCTAAAACAGACCACTGTTCCTCGTGATGAACTTTTTATCACCACAAAATTATGGAATAACGATCAGACTCATGCCCGTGGTGCCGTATTAGAAAGCCTCCAGCGTTTGAAACTTGATTATATTGATCTCTATTTAATGCATTGGCCTGTACCTTCGCGCGAGCTCTACATTGAAGCGTGGAAGCAAATGATTATTTTGCAAAAAGAAGGATTAGTAAAAAGCATTGGTGTCTGTAATTTTAAAGAAGAGCACCTTGAACGTATTATTACTGAAACGGGTGTTACTCCTGTTATTAATCAGATTGAAATTCACCCATTAATGCAACAAGCACCATTAAGAGCATGGAATACGACTCATAATATTGTGACCGAATCTTGGAGCCCATTAGCCCAAGGTGGAAAAGGAGTATTTAATCAACAAATTATTCAAAGACTCGCTGAAAAATACCATAAAACCCCCGCTCAAATTGTGTTACGTTGGCATTTAGATAGTGGACTAGTGGTTATTCCAAAATCTGTCACCCCTTCTCGTATTGAAGAAAACTTTCACATTTTTGATTTCAAATTAGAAAAAGAGGAAGTTGCGGAAATAACAATGCTTGATCAGAAAAAACGTTTAGGACCTGATCCTGATATTTTTGTTGATATCTAATTTCCTCCTATTTACTCAAAGCCAATATATTCATTTATATTGGCTTTTTATTTATAAATAAAAACACTTAAAATCACCTTATTTTTTATAAAACAACCTATCATTTTTT
Source organism: Proteus vulgaris (assembly GCF_016239305.1). Lineage (GTDB taxonomy): Bacteria > Pseudomonadota > Gammaproteobacteria > Enterobacterales > Enterobacteriaceae > Proteus > Proteus vulgaris_C. Next base: position 318,964 of record NZ_JAEHOQ010000001.1, read on the forward strand.
CAATTACCTTATTTTTATCTATTTATGTTTTCTTTTTGATATCGAAAATTTATATAAATCAGAGAATCTCACCACTATTTATTGCGATGAGTTTTAAAATGAAAACACAAAAATGGGATGTCACTTCCCCCATATCTTCTATTACAAAAAAAGTAACCTGGATAAATATTTTTATTCAAATAGCTTTCCCTGTATCAGCTACATTTCCTTATTCTACTTTTGCACAAGATAATCAAACTAAAAACCAAATTAATAACTCTAACAATGAGCATCTTCCCCCCATAACAGAAGAACACTCAAAATTAGCGCAACTAATTGTAAACAACACGAACTTATTAAATAAAGAAACAAATGCAACACAATATGCTGTCAATCAAGTCACGAATAAAGCCAGTACCAAAATAGAGCAATGGTTAAATCAATTCGGAAATGCACGCATCTCTCTTGCAGCAGATAATAAATTCACATTAGAAAATAGTGCGGCTGATTTTTTAATTCCTTTATACGAATACAATCAAAATATTATTTTTTCTCAAACCAGTTATCACCGTAAAGATTCACGTAGCCAGATAAATCAAGGCTTAGGATATCGTTACTTTACAGATAGATTTATGCTCGGAATTAATGCTTTTTATGATCATGATCTAACTCGTCATCATCGCCGCGTTGGTATTGGTGCTGAACTATGGCGTGATTATTTGAAATTCAGTGCAAATCATTATTATCGATTATCAAATTGGCGTACCTCAAAGAGCATAGGAAATTATGATGAGCGCCCTGCAAATGGCTGGGATTTAAGAGCAGAAGGTTACCTTCCAGCTTATCCTCAACTCGGTGCAAAACTCATTTTTGAACAATATTATGGTAAAGAAGTTGGGCTGTTTAATGCAGATAGCCGACAAGAAAATCCTCATGCCTATACCGCAGGATTAACCTATACCCCGATCCCTTTAATAACGTTAAGTGCAGATCGTCGAATGGGTTTACATGATAATAGCGATAATACATTGAGTGTTAATTTTCAATACCGTTTAGGTGAATCATTCACTTCACAATTTGATCCTGATAACGTACGCGCTATGCGTTTATTGTCGGGTAATCGCTACGATTTTGTCGATAGAAATAACGACATTGTTTTAGAATATAAGAAAAAAGCAACTATCTCATTTTCTTTTTCACCCAATATTATGGGTTATTCAAAAGAAGAAAAAGCACTTGATATTAAAATTAACTCAACCTACCCCATTAAAAATATTGAATGGTCTGCAAGTAAATTTTTATCAAATGGCGGTAAAATAAATCATAAACAAGGTTTAAATTATTCAGTCACATTACCAGCGTATATATCAGGTACACCGCAACAAAACACGTATGTTATTAATGCTATTGCGATTGATGAAAAAGGCAATCGCTCTGAGTCAGCCCAAGGAAAAATTATTGTTAATCAGAGTGGAATTAACATAAACAACAGTCAATTTCGATCAGCTAGACAAATATTGATAGCTAATGGTCACTCTACTCAAGAACTAATTTTAACAATACGAGATAATGATAATTTACCTGTTAATGTTGAACCTGAAAAAATATCATTAGAAAAAAAATCAAACAATACAGTAAGTTCAAGCAAATTAACCTCATTTTCCCGACTAGAGAAAGGAAAATATAAAGCAATAATAACCGCAGGAACATCCCCTGAAATTGTGAGTATTACCCCTAGCTATCTGAACAATATATTTAATCCTATTGATATACAATTTATTGCAAATGCTGATGGTGCCACTATTTTAAATGGTAATCTGTCAGTAATTAAAAATAATGCTTTAGCTGATGGCAAAGATAAAAACCAATTAAAATTAATTGTAACTGATAAAGAAAATCATCCTATTAATAATTATATTGTTAAATTTACGGCTGACAATGGTGCTTTCATTCAACCCGCAGGTTATACTTCATTTACGGGTGAAGTCATTGTCCCTATTACCAATACTCATCCAGGTAATACCACCATTAAAGTGAAAGTAAAAGAGGTGGAATATCCTATTTCTGTTAATTTCACACCTGTCATTGATAAAGATAGTGCCTATATTCCACGTTCTTATTTAACTATTACCCCTGAAATTTCACCAGCAGATAATGTCACAGAGAAAACTATCAATCTGACTGTAATTGATAAGAACCAGCTTCCTATTCCTAACATGGAAGTTATTTTAAGAACATTAGATCAAGCCACCTTTAAAAACGCAATTCTGACTACAGATAAAGACGGTAAAGCCAGTACAACAATGGTCAGCAATGTTGCAGGTAAAGTCGTTGTAAAAGCAGAGGTGACTTCCACACATAATGTCACGGAAGAATCAACATTCTTTGTAAATAACAAGGCAAATGGGAATATTACTTCAATTATTCCGACTCAATCACTTTACATTGCAGATGGGCAAACGCGTGTTCTTTTTACCGCCGTTGTTGAAGATCAAAACCATAAACCACTTCCTAATGTGGAGGTAAATTGGTCTACCAATCAAGATAAAAACATCGTCAATATTGATAATGAAACGTCGGCAACTAATGATAAAGGGATTGCCGTTACCTCTATCTCAAGCACAGAACCTCTTGACGTTATTGTCACTGCAACTATAGATAATGACTCATTGTCAGCTCAGCCTATTACATTTGAATCAAAAATAGCCAGTGAAGCACACTCTAAAATTAGCTTATCTGCAACAGATATCTATTCAGATGGTATAGATAACGCCTTTTTATCATTAGAACTTAGCGATCAATGGGGAAATCCATTGCCAGACCAAAAAGTCATAGCAGTTTCTGATAAAGCGATAGTGAGATTTAGTGAAACAAAACAAGTTTCTCCAGGCCATTATGTTATTGAAGTAACGGGTATCATTTCAGGTAAGGTAAATTTATTCTTTAGTGTTAATGGCATAAATTTTAAAACACAAAAAATATTATATATTAATGATTATCCATCTGTCCTACCTGAAGTAGATTAAACATGATTTAGTTTTAATAAAAATCTATAGCCCAAAAATACCCTTGTATCTTTGGGCTATAATTTAAAATACCTTACATTTTTCCTGATAACGGACGTTAGCAATAGTCACTAACAATGCACCTAATGCAATGATAGCAGCTAAAGAAGAAATGTAGACCATACCCATCCCAACACATTCAAATGATAATGGTTATCACTTTACCAATTTTAGGATCACGGTATTTTAGATTGTCAGATTATCTCTTTCGATTGCCAATCGATATTGATTGGCAATCAGCAAAGATCTAAAACTTACAACGAGTCACAAAAATTCAGAAACCATGTTGATGATGACAACAACGTATTAGGTGAACCTTCAGCAATAACTTTTCCGTTATCAAGCACAATCACATGATCAGCATGCTTAGCAATATCAGGATCATGCGTGATCACAACACGAGTAGACGTTAGCCCTTCAAGATAACCTACCACTTTTTCACGACTGACTGTATCAAGGCTCGCCGTTGGCTCATCTAAAAATAATATCTTGGAAGTGGCTAATAATGAACGCGCTAAACATAGCCTTTGTTTTTGTCCACCAGAATAATGATCTCCCTGAGCACCCACATCTTCATCTAAATCAGTTTGCGTCAACGATAAATTCAATGCATTAAGTAGATGTAAAATATCATTATCACTGATTGTTGATCTCTCATCTTGTAATAATGACCAACGTAATGTGCCTCTAATTAATTGGCTATGTTGAAATACGATTTGTCTTGTTTGCGCTAATACACTCTCAGATAAATCATTGACCTTTTTATCTCCATAATAAATTTGCCCTTTATCAGCATCACTAAGACGTGCCAAAGCACGTAGTAATGTTGTTTTACCCGCGCCAGAACTACCGACAATAACCGTCATTTTTTTATCGGGGCATAGCACAGTTATGTTAGAAAGGATCGGCATTCCTAAACTATTGTTTACATCTAGTTGTTCACAACGAATGTCATAACTTTTAGGTATATCACTTTGTTTTGGGCTTTGTAATGCGGGAGCATCTAATGCATTTTTTATTAAAGTAAGTGATTGTTTACTCTGTCTTAATGCCTGATCAATATGAGAAAGCTGAAATAACGGTTCAATAAAGCGAGCAATTAATACCACCACAGCCAACCACTGCGTTAAGGAAAGAGTATTAGTATCAACATTCATTGCACCAATAACTAAAACAGCAATAAAAATAACCTGAATACAGAAAGAAAAAATCAGATGATAAGGTAAACTTCGTTGTAATAACTGCACTTGTTGGTGATGTTGCGCTAATAAATCTTGCTGTAACTGCTGTGAAAACAGCGTATTTTGCCCACTTTTTCGCAACAATGCCTGATATTGTGCAAAATCCGCCAATGTTTTAGCAGCAACAGCCTCTGCTACTTGCAGTGTTACTTCTTGTCTATACAGACCTTTAGCACTTATTTGCATCACTGCAACAAGTAATAATGTGGCCACTATAAAAATCAAAGCAAAAGTGATGTTATAAAATAAAAGCCCAATAATTACAGTTAATGGCGTAACCACAACACTGATAATAGGTGCTAGTAAATGAGCAGGAATACTCATTGCGCTCATTGCAGCGCCTGAACATAACGTTTGTACTTGAGGCGGTGGTGTTAAACTACGCGGTAAATGACGGATCAAGGCTTGGACTAAGATTTTCATCACCGTCGTACCGGCTAGAAAACCTTTTAGTGTCGCAATATACTGAAAAACCAGCGTAACGAGCGTTAATCCTGCCAATATCCATAAATATTGGCTAGGATCTTGATCCCAATAGATAATAATCGGCAATAATAATAAACCACATAGCCCTTCTAAAATGGCACTCAATACCATAAAACTAAGGGGGTATTTTAAGGATAAGAGTAATGAAACAAAGGGATTAGTCTTCATTTTGCTCTCCTTGTTTCTGAACAAAATCACTATAGTGCTCACAATTGAGTAGCAAATCATCATGATTTCCCATTGCTACCAACCTTCCATCAACCATAAATATCACTCTATTTGCTTGTTGTGCTAAAACCAATGAATGTGTGACGACTATCCGTGTCATAGTTTTATTTTTTAGCGCATTAAAAATATATTGAGCATTATCAGGATCTAGCGCTGACGAAGGTTCATCAGCCAATAACAGTGGGCTATCAGCAATGAAAGCACGAGCTATCGCCAAACGTTGTGCTTCACCGCCAGAAAGTGGCGCTTCATCATTAATTAAGGTAGATAAACCTTGAGGTAAATTAGCAACGACTTCAGCAAAATGTGTTTCATTAATCGCAGATTGCAGTTGTTCTTCACTACAATGTGGATTAAATAACAACAAGTTATCTTTAATAGAATAAGGTAATGGTTGACTGTTTTGCATCACCACAGTGGTGATCTGGTTTAATGCATGACGTGAATATGCTTGTAAGCGCTTATTCTCAATCATGATCTCACCTGATGTTGTATCCATAAATCGAGCAATAAGTTGTAATAAAGAGCTCTTACCTGCACCAGAAGGCCCGACGATGGCAATAAACTCCCCTTTTTTAATTTCAAAATTAATATTATTGAGGATCTTTTTATCACCATAAGAGAGACAAACAGAATCAGCCGTTAACGCGACATGATGAGAAATACCTTCTACAGATTGCTCACCATATTGTATTTCAGATTGCTGTAATAATTGTTGGATCCGCTGTGCGGATTGTTTTGCGACACGTAAAGCATCGCCACCATGTCCCATTGCCATGACAGGCTCTGCAATACGCCTTAACAATAAAATAAACAGTAATAAATCGGCCAATGGTAACGCCTGTTCAAAAAGAGTTGCGCCCAGTAATAGCCATCCCGTTAATAACGTCGCACTCAATAATAGCTGAGTAAGTGATCCTAATAACCCGACTCGTTTAACCCAATTTTGAAAATGATAAACAAAATTAAATAGTGCTTTCTCTGTTCTATCCACAATACCTTTATGCGGAAATTGACGTGCTACAAGTGGATTTTCAGCAAGAAGTTGATAATCTTCAAAGAGCGTTTTCATTGCCTCATCACGTTGTTCACAATACATTTGGTAACGTGATGATTGAGTTTGTTTAAAACAAAAATAAGCAAGGATTAAAGGAACAAGAGAGAAAACCAGTAAAAAAGGATTCACCGTTAATAACACGATAATAGCAATAACAGGAACAACGATTAATTGCACGATATCAGCGGGTGCATGAGCAATTAATTGATGTAATGCTTTGATATCGCGCTGAACATATTGATTAATACCATTTTTTCCTTGGTTAACGAACCAATTCAACGGCAATTTTTGCATTTTTTCTGATAATGCTAACCGTAATTGATAGGTTAATTTAGCATCCATTAAATGCGTTAAATGAAAGGCAATAGTCTGCGAAATAAGCCATACAACGCCACCAATCACAGCAATGGTTAACCACAACGTATTACTAGAAGGGAAAGAAAGAAGAAGCTGATAAAGTGCTAACCACGGTACTAAAGAGCTAAAACCTGCAACTGCTTGTAGTAACAAGGCACCTATTAATAAAGGGCGATAAGGACGTAATAACGCCCATAATTCATTATGCATAATAATCTCCACAACATATTGTGGCACTATAACGAAAAGGGTATTTACCCTCTAGCGACAAGGCTTTAGATTGCGTGACTATTACTTTCGATTTAGAAGCAAATTGCTTATTTACTAAGCAAGATAGAGAGAAGTGAAGTTAATTACCTGTTTAAGGTGTAGTAATTAAAATTGAAGGAATATCAATATTACCCATAAACTTAATAAAATCAATTAAGGCGTGAAATGCCCTTGCGTACATCCCCCGGTAATATACCAAAACGTTTACGAAACGCGACGGAAAAATGAGCCGGCGTGTACCCAACATAGTAGGCAACACTTGATATAGATTCCCCTTCATTTAACAACATATTATATGCGGTTTGTAAGCGATATTCTTGTAGCCAACCATAAACAGAATTACCAAATAATTGACGAAAACCTTGAGTGAGTTTTCGTGTATTTAATCCCACCCGTGCCGCTAATATTTCAAGTTTCGGTGGTGTTTCCATTTCAGCAATTAAAATCTCTTTCGCCTGTTTTAAGCTGTTTTTTTCACGCTGACTTAATGGTCGATTCGCAGGCTCTTGCGCATGACATAAATATTGCAAACTTAATGAAGCAAATTCGCACGCTTTACCAGAATAATAAAGTGGTTTTAAAGAGTCGTGAACTGGGTTTTGAAATAACTGCATGGTTAACGCCAAAAAAGTGTTATCCATAGTCAGATGATGCAACATGAGGGATTGATTTTGTTGCAGTATAGGAGGTAACAAAATATGTTGTTGCTCAAGCCACTGAGATGATAATTGCAATAATGTGTATCTTAGAGGATCGCCAGATTTAAATTGATTCAATAAAGAATAGCGTTCAACACTATTAGCAATAAAAATACTCGGTGTCACTATCTCTATTTTCTGCCCATTCACACTTTCACTAATCACACTTCCACTATGAACAGCCACTAAATTAAAGCCAGCTTGATAAGTCTCTTCAATCTGCAGATCTTCCGTGGTTTCCAATACACCTTGGCGCAATAGAATTTGGTCTTGAAAGCGATATTCTTCAACCTGCTGATGCTTAGGTTGATAACCAATGTATGAATAGAATGAAGAGTGTTGAGACATAATAGAAAGATATCGGCAGAGTAAATAATCACCTATGTTGTCAAACATTCAACGAAATAGCAATCATTATCATTTATGTCGAATAGCCTATTTTAAAGACAGGGTGCTTGTACCACAAATCTAACAACTTGAAGAAAAATTGGGGGGAGAAAACCTCCCCCACCAAACTATTTATTGCACATCAAAATAGCTTGAACTACAGTGCTTCCATCACTAATGTTAAGAGAACATAATCGTTCACCTACAATCATTGTGAAAGAAAGAACGGTCGCACAAATAACAGTAATTCCAAATAAGGTTATTTTAGTCAATTTTATTGACTCCTTTGTGAAAAGGAGACAGAATCAAGTTGTTGAGGTTTGAGTCTGTCCCCGGATTTTATGAGAATAAAATTCGGGGCTTTTCTCTTTCTGGCTCTTGCAAAATGCTTGAACCAAAATGATCCAAGCACCCACCAATATAGTAACAGAAATTTCTCTATCCCCTATACCTTATCAGTGGCAAATTACAAATTTAATCAAGTTAAAACAATATATTAGCTGATTACGTAAAATGATTTACTATTGACTCAAACGCCAAAAAAAGACAAAATAAATTCGCTAAAACAAAGAAATTAACTTGTTTTATTTTCTTGACTCCTTACTTGAAAAAAAGATCCGCACCCACCTCTTTGTTTTGCAATCGCCCCAAATAAATTTATTTGGGGCTTTCTTTTTTCCGTGAAATTTTCTTTTTTTAAATAGCGATAAAAAAACAAAAAATCCCGAATACAAGTTTCCTCATATTCGGGATCATTATTACGGCAACAAATAAACTTAAGCTTTATTTATCTTTTTATGCATTTCTTGAACTGAAATAACACTCGCCGTCGGATCTGCCGTTAATGATAGTGTTGTTGCAAATCCGCCATTTAACGTCGTGTCATAATGGACTTTATATCTTAATGCACTACGACGAATAATTTTAGAATCTTCAATGGCTTGACGACCCGATGTGGTATTAACAATATAGTCATATTCACCATTTTTAATTCTATCTTCAATATGTGGTCGACCTTCATGCACTTTATTGACTAAACGTGGGTTTATTCCCGCCTCACCTAATACAATGGCTGTACCATGTGTAGCATCTAATTCAAATCCACTTTTCAACAATTTAGTGGCCAAATCAACAACTCGTTTTTTATCACCTTCACGCACAGAAAGAAGTGCTCTACCTTTTTTCTTCATGGTAGAACTGCTGCCTAACATCGCCTTAGCAAAAGCTTGTGCAAAGGTTGCACCAACTCCCATCACTTCACCTGTTGAACGCATCTCAGGCCCTAAAATCGGATCAACACCAGCAAACTTATTGAAAGGTAAAACTACTTCTTTTACTGAGTAATAAGGGGGAATAACTTCTTTTGTTACCCCCTGCTCTTCAAGAGTTTGGCCAATCATGACACGTGCGGCGACTTTTGCTAATGGCACACCTGTAGCTTTTGACACAAAAGGTACAGTACGAGCAGCGCGAGGATTGACTTCGATGAGATAAACATCATCACCTTTTACCGCGAATTGTGCATTCATTAACCCTTTTACACCTAATTCAAAAGCAAGTTCACGAACTTGTTTGCGCATCACATCTTGAATTTCTGTGCTTAGGGTATAAGCAGGCAATGAACAAGCGGAGTCACCAGAGTGAACACCCGCTTGTTCGATATGCTCCATAATGCCGCCAATCACGACTTGTTTACCGTCACAAATTGCATCAATGTCGACTTCAATCGCATCATCAAGAAAACGGTCTAATAATACAGGGGCATCGTTTGACACACTGACGGCGGTTTGGAAATAGCGACGTAAATCGACTTCATCATAAACAATTTCCATGGCACGCCCACCAAGGACATAAGAAGGACGAACCACCAGCGGATAACCAATCAATTGTGCTTTTTCTACGGCTTCTTCTAAAGCGGTCACCGTGGCATTTTCAGGCTGTTTTAGCCCTAATTTATCAACCGCTTTTTGGAAACGCTCACGATCTTCTGCTTTATCAATAGCGTCTGGGGTTGTACCAATCACAGGCACACCTTCGGCTTCTAGTGCTCTTGCTAATTTTAGTGGGGTTTGCCCACCATATTGCACGATAACCCCTTTGGGTTTTTCGATACGCACAATTTCAAGCACATCTTCTAATGTGACTGGTTCAAAATAGAGTCTGTCAGAAGTGTCATAATCCGTTGAAACCGTTTCAGGATTACAGTTCACCATAATGGTTTCATAACCGTCTTCACGTAACGCAAGCGCCGCATGAACACAGCAATAATCAAATTCAATCCCTTGACCTATACGATTAGGTCCACCGCCTAAGATCATTACTTTCGGTTTATCTTGATGTGGATTTGCCTCACACTCTTCTTCATAAGTCGAGTACATATAAGCCGTATCAGTCGCAAATTCTGCCGCACACGTATCAACACGTTTATAGACAGGATGTAGCTGATATTGCTCTCGTAATTGGCGAATAGCATGCTCTTTTACGTTAAGTATTTTAGCTAAACGTGCATCAGCAAAACCTTTACGTTTTAACTGACGTAAAAAATTAGCACTCAACCCTTCGATACCGATTTCATTGGCTTTTTCTTCAAGACGAACAATTTCTTCAATTTGCACTAAGAACCAGCGATCAATATTGGTGAGATTAAAAACACCATCAACGGATAATCCAGCACGGAAAGCATCTGCGATATACCAAATTCGGTCAGAACCCGCTTCTTTTAGTTCTCGACGAATTTTCGTTAAAGCTTCGGGATCATCTAAATCAACTTTAGGATCAAAGCCAGTAGCCCCAACTTCAAGACCTCGTAACGCTTTTTGCATAGATTCCTGTAGCGTTCTACCAATTGCCATCACTTCACCAACAGATTTCATTTGTGTGGTTAATCTGTCGTTTGTTCCTGCAAATTTTTCAAAGTTAAAGCGAGGAATTTTTGTCACAACATAGTCTATTGAAGGCTCGAAAGAAGCAGGTGTTCTTCCTCCTGTGATATCATTCATCAGTTCATCAAGGGTATAACCTACCGCTAATTTTGCGGCAACTTTTGCAATTGGAAAGCCTGTTGCTTTGGATGCCAAGGCAGAAGAGCGAGATACTCGAGGGTTCATTTCAATAACAATCAAACGCCCTGTTTTAGGATCAACGGCAAACTGAACGTTAGAGCCACCCGTTTCAACACCTATCTCACGTAATACCGCCATCGAGGCATTACGCATAATTTGATATTCTTTATCGGTAAGTGTTTGTGCTGGTGCAACTGTGATGGAGTCACCCGTGTGGATCCCCATGGCATCGAAGTTTTCGATAGAGCAGACGATAATGCAGTTGTCGTTTTTATCACGCACCACTTCCATTTCATACTCTTTCCAGCCAATCAGAGACTCATCAATTAATAATTCATTTGTTGGTGATAAATCTAAACCTCGAATACAAATTTCTTCAAACTCTTCACGATTATAGGCAATACCACCACCGGTTCCCCCCATCGTGAATGAAGGACGAATAATACAAGGAAAACCAACCTGTTGTGCAACCGCAAACGCTTCATCAAGGTTATGTGCAATACCTGAACGTGCTGTATCTAAGCCAATTTTTTTCATCGCTTTATCAAAGCGTTGCCTATCTTCTGCTTTATCAATTGCATCAGCGGTTGCACCAATCATGGTAACACCAAACTCAGCTAAAACACCTTGGCGCTCTAATTCTAAAGCGCAGTTCAGTGCTGTTTGCCCGCCCATTGTCGGTAATACGGCATCAGGACGTTCTTTTTCAATAATCTTTCTCACAACTTGCCAATGAATAGGCTCAATGTACGTTGCATCAGCCATTTCAGGATCGGTCATAATGGTTGCAGGATTTGAATTTACCAAAACAACTCGATATCCCTCTTCACGTAGAGCTTTACATGCTTGAGCGCCTGAATAGTCAAATTCACACGCTTGTCCGATTACGATCGGCCCGGCACCTAAAATCAGGATTGTTTTGATATCTGTTCTTTTAGCCATTTTCTTTCGCTCCTGATTTATTTTGTTGTTACTGATTGCAGGTTTTGACGATATTGCGCGATAAGTTCGATAAAGTGATCAAAAAGAGGTGCGGCATCATGTGGCCCAGGGCTGGCTTCTGGATGGCCTTGAAAACTGAACGCAGGTTTATCTGTGCGATGAATGCCTTGCAAAGAACCATCAAATAGAGACTTATGTGTCACACGTAAATTGGCAGGAAGTGAAGTTTCATCAACGGCAAATCCATGATTCTGTGCAGTGATCATCACGGTGTTTTTATCTAAATCTTTTACAGGATGGTTACCACCATGATGCCCAAATTTCATTTTTATGGTTTTTGCACCACTGGCTAACGCTAAAAGCTGATGACCTAAACAGATACCAAAGAGAGGAATATCGGTTGTTAAAAACGTTTGAATGGCGTTAATGGCATATTCACAGGGCTCTGGATCCCCGGGTCCATTTGAAAGAAAAATACCATCAGGTGAAAGTGCTAAAACATCTTGCGCTGGCGTTTGTGCTGGCACAATGGTAACTCGACATCCTCTATCCACCAACATACGTAAAATATTACGTTTCACACCAAAATCATATGCCACAATATGCAATGGCAATTCATTCGCTGATTTATCTTTGGGTAATTCACTCTCTAGTGTCCAACTTCCTTGAGTCCACTGATAAGGTTGTTTAACAGTTACTGTTTTGGCTAAATCCATTCCTTTTAAACCCGGAAATGATTTAGCCTTTTCGAGCGCAACATGGGTATCTAGGCAATCCCCTGCGATAATACAGCCATTTTGTGCGCCTTTTTCTCTCAATAAGCGCGTTAGCTTGCGTGTATCAATATCTGCAATCGCAACAATATTATGGCGTTTAAGATAATCAGATAATGTTTCTTGTGCACGATAGTTGCTCATCACTAATGGCAAATCACGAATAATTAAGCCTTGAGCATGGATGGTTTCTGATTCTTCATCTGAATGATTAACGCCGGTGTTGCCAATGTGGGGATAGGTGAGAGTAACAATTTGTTGGGAGTAAGACGGGTCGGTTAGTATTTCTTGATAACCAGTCATTGAAGTATTAAAAACGACTTCACCGATGGCGGCGCCTTCTGCGCCAATCGACTTGCCGTGGAATTCGGTCCCATCTTCTAGAACCAGTATAGCTGATTTAATCAAAACGCCCTCCAGAGAATAATAAATCACATTTCATGCATATTAATTCAGATTTAAGACTCTAAATCAATGCCAAAAACATAAAATTGGGCAAATTTTTGGCAAATTGGGCGCATTCTAAAGATCGAATAGGCAGATGTCTAGAAAAAACACCTTTTTAATTAAAAAAATATCAATCATTAGCAATTTAATCAACCAAGTGACAATTAACACAACAATTCTTACAGATTTAACCGTTTGCTTACTAAGATAATTTAAAAATGAGATTTTAAAAGGAAATGCTGCTGGATTTAGTCTACTTTTAGAAAAAAACAGCAAAAAATAAGAGATAAACAATATAAATAAGAAGGAATGTAGAAAAAAATAACCAATAAAAGAAAAAACTCACAGTTAAAAAAATAACCATGAGTTTTTAATTAGTTATAAAAACAAATAAATCACAAATCCTCTAAAGAAAGCACATCTTTCATATTATAAAGGCCTGATTTTTTTGAATCTAACCAAATAGCTGCCTTTACTGCACCATTAGCAAACGTCATTCGGCTAGAAGCCTTGTGACTTATCTCGACTCTTTCGCCAATATCTGCAAAAATCGCAGTGTGTTCACCCACAATATCACCCGCACGAATAGTAGCAAAACCAATACTTTGAGGATCACGCTCTCCCGTATGCCCCACTCGCTCATAAACAGCACACTTTTTAAGGTCACGACCTAATGCATCTGCAATAGATTCACCCATTGCTAATGCAGTACCTGATGGCGCATCAACCTTATGGCGGTGGTGCGCTTCTACAATTTCAATATCACTGTAAGATCCCATCACTTTAGCGGCTTTTTCAAGTAATTTAAGCACTAAATTAACGCCAACACTAAAGTTGGCTGCAAACACAATAGGGATAATTTTTGACGCATTATCTATGGCTTTCTTGCCTTCATCATCAAAGCCTGTCGTACCGATAATCATGCCTTTTTGTTGTTCTACACAAAATTCAATATGTGAAAGCGTGCCTTCTGGGCGTGTAAAATCAATTAACACATCAAATGCATTAGCTTGTGCTAATAAATTATCGGTTACCGTGACACCTATATGACCAATGCCAGCCAACTCACCCGCATCTGAGCCAATCAATGAAGAATTTGTACGCTCAAAAGCAGCACCTAGCACAGTTCCTTCTTGTTGAGAAATTGCCTGAATTAATTGGCGTCCCATGCGTCCACCTGCACCCACAACAGCAAGACGAAGTTCTTTTACAGACATAACTAAATTTCTCCTTAACAATGCTTATGATCTCTATTTATTGTTTACAGATTAGCGAGGTCATTCGTTTGATGCCAGCATTTAACGTTCCAGATAAGAAAAACACACCAAACAGGACTAATTATCAGTAAAAGAGATGAACAGCATGATTATTCATTTAACTTTAGGTATAAAAAAAGCAGAGATTTAAACTCTGCTTTTAAAAATTATGCTTTCTAGATGCCTTATTCGATAACTTTATAATCGAGTCGAAGTTCTTTAGGCACTTCAAAAACAATATTTTCTTCACGCCCTGATAATTCGATCACTTCATCAGCACCAAAGCTCTTTAGACGTTCTAACACCTGCTGTACTAAAATATCAGGCGCAGAAGCTCCCGCAGTCACTCCAACAATATTAACATTAGTCACCCATGACTCATCAATATCTTCAAAGCTATCGATAAGATAAGAAGGTTTCCCTGCACGCTGAGCCAGTTCTGCTAATCGGTTTGAATTTGATGAGTTCTTAGAGCCAACCACAAAAACAACATCTGCTTTTTCAGCAAGTTCTCTTGCTGCTTCTTGGCGATTGGTTGTTGCATAGCAAATATCGTCTTTACGAGGTCCAATAATTTTGGGAAAACGTGCATTTAAAGCATCAATAACTTCAGATGTATCATCTACAGAAAGTGTCGTTTGGGTCATAAAACAAAGATTATCTTCATCTTTGACTTTTAATTTCCAAACATCAGCAGGTGACTCAACTAAATACATCCCCCCTTCAGGGTTATTGTATTGCCCCATAGTACCTTCAACTTCGGGATGTCCTGCATGACCGATTAGAATTGCTTCTTTACCTTTACGGCTAGCTCTAGCCACTTCCATATGAACTTTAGTCACTAATGGGCAAGTTGCATCATAAAGCATCGTTAAATTACGCGAACGAGCTTCTTGACGAATAGCTTGAGAAACACCATGAGCCGAAAAAATTAAAATCGCGTTATCGGGCACTTCTGAAATTTCTTCAATAAAGATAGCGCCACGTTCACGTAAGTCGTTAACTACATAGCGGTTATGAACCACTTCATGACGAACATAAATAGGTGCGCCATAGATTTCCAGAGCGCGGTCAACAATGCTGATAGCTCGGTCAACACCCGCACAAAAGCCTCGTGGGTTAGCCAGCAGTATTTGCATGTGTTGTTTCCTCCTCAGGATTGATGCTGACAACTTCAATATCAAATGTCACTTCTTCTGACGCTAACGGGTGATTAAAATCAACCGTGACAGAATCTTCAGTGACATTTTTTACAATGCCCGGCATTTCACTGCCATTCATTGCTGTAAATAGCATGATAGTGCCGGCTTCTGGCACTCCAGACTCTGCAAAATCAGAAGGCATAAAGTATTGGATCAAGTCAGGATTATATTTACCAAAAAGATGTTCACCCGCAAGTGTAAACGTTTTTTTATCTCCCGTTGATAGTCCCAATAATTCAGCTTCTAAGGCTGGTGATAAGCTTTCATCACCTAAACGAAAAAGGGCGGGTTTACCATGTGCTTGCGTAGATTCAGCAACAGAGCCATCGGCTAATTTTAAAGTGAAATTCAGCAATACCGCACTGTTGTTGAGTACCTGCATAACCATACTAATACCTTCTATTAAGCGTAACCCCCGCCATAAGGCAGGGGTTATTTTAGTTAACTCATTGTCTGATTACTTTTGCTTTTTTGCATCTTGCGGACTGACATTTTTATCAGGGAAAAAGCTTTCAATGATAATAAGTCCAGCACCAATACAAATACCCATATCAGCAATATTAAAAGTGGGCCAATGCCAATCTCCGACATAAACATCAAGGAAATCGATAACAAACCCGTGGATCAGACGATCAGAAAGATTACCCAATGCTCCGCCAATAATAAGCGCATAAGCAATGTTACTTAGTTTGGCATTCGCTTTATTTTTATACATCATTACTAATAAAGTAATACAAATTGCTAATGCAATCAGTGCAAAAAACCAACGTTGCCATCCCCCTTTATCCGCTAAAAAGCTAAAGGCAGCACCATAGTTATGTGCGTAAGTGAAGCTGAAAAAAGGCATCACGGCAACAGATTCATACAGACGAAATGTCTGCATGAAATACTGTTTTGTACCTAAATCCAACACCACTACAGCGACGGCCAGCCATAGCCAGCGTAAACCTGTAGAGCAAAGTGTTTTCTTCATTAATTAAGCAAACTTACGTTCTTCACCGTTACCGGCTACGTTAGTAACACAGCGTCCGCATAATTCAGCGTGTTCCGCTACTTGACCGATATCTGTCGCATAATGCCAGCAACGAGGGCATTTTTCGCCATCTGCTTTGTTAAAGGCGATTTTTAAACCCGCCATATCAGAGGCTAATGCTGTTTCTGGTGCTTCATTAATATCAGCGACTGTCGCTTGAGATGTTAATAAAACAAAACGTAGCTCATTACCTAATGCATTTAATTTATCTGCTAAAGCTTTATCTGCATACAGTGTGACTGATGCTTCTAAAGAGCCACGCAGTTGTTTATCTGTACGTGCTTGCTCTAACACCTTATTAACTTCACCACGAACAGCCAATAATTCAGCCCAGTAATCATCATTTAAGGTTTCTGATGCATCTAAACCAAATAAATCGGTATACCACTCTTCAGTTAAGACGTATTTTGCACGCTCACCTGGTAGTTCATTCCAGATCTCATCAGCAGTGAATGACATAACTGGCGCCATCCAACGAACTAATGCTTCACTGATATGGAATAATGCTGTTTGGCAACTACGACGAGCAACGCTATCGCTTTTCGCGGTATATTGTCTGTCTTTTATGATATCTAGGTAGAAAGAACCCATTTCCACTGAACAGAACTGCATTAAGCGCTGAATAACGTTATGGAAATCGTAATTCTCATAATGTTTTAGGATATCCGCTTGCGCTGCTTTCGCACGGCCTACTGCCCAGCGATCAAGTGTCACCATCTCTTCTGGCTTAACTTGATGTTTTACAGGATCAAAACCGTTTAAGTTTGCTAAGAAGAAGCGCGCAGTATTACGAATACGACGATAAGTATCCGCAGAACGTTTTAAGATTTCATCAGATACGGCGATTTCACCTGTGTAGTCTGTTGATGCAACCCATAAACGTAAGATATCAGCACCCAGTTTATCCATCACATCCTGTGGACTTACTGTGTTACCAATAGATTTAGACATTTTACGGCCTTGTCCATCTACGGTAAAACCATGTGTTAATACTTGGCGGTAAGGTGCTTTGCCTTTAATTGCCGTTGAGATCATCAAAGAAGACATAAACCAACCACGATGTTGGTCAGAGCCTTCTAAATACATATCAGCTGAATTACCATGGAATTCTGGGCGAGCATCAACCACGGTTGAGTGTGTTGATCCTGAATCAAACCATACATCCAGCGTATCTGGCGTTTTCATGTAATCGTCAGCTTCATCACCCAGCACTTCACGAATATCTAAATCCCACCATGCTTGAATACCACTAACCTCAACACGTTTTGCTACTTCTTCCATCAACTCTAAAGTACGTGGATGTGGCTCCTGTGTCTCTTTATGAACAAACAGAGACATTGGAGTACCCCAAGTACGCTGACGTGAAATACACCAGTCGGGACGGTTTTCAACCATTGACTCAATTCGTGCTTGGCCCCAATCAGGGATCCATTTAACGCCCTTGATCTCTTTTAATGATTGTTGACGTAATCCGTTTTTATCCATGCCAATAAACCATTGTGGTGTTGCACGGAAAATAACAGGGGTTTTATGTCTCCAACAGCAGGGATAGCTGTGCTGCAATGTTTCGTGATGTAACAGAGCGCCTTTTTCTTTTAGCAATTCAACGATGACATCGTTCGCTTTAAAAACAAAAACGCCATCTAATGTTGGATAAGTACCTGGTAAATAACAGCCATTTGGCCCAACTGGGTTTGCAACTTCTAAACCGTATTTTTGACCAACCACAAAGTCGTCAGGACCGTGACCTGGTGCAGTATGCACCGCGCCTGTACCTGCTTCTAAAGTAACGTGATCACCTAAAATGGCAGGAACATCAAAGCCCATAAATGGATGATTAAAGCGTAGCAGTTCTAAATCTGTACCTTTACATTCACCTAAAACAGCCCAGCCAGTTACGCCAATACGTTTCATCACGTATTCAACAAGATCAGCAGCTAAAATCACACACTCATCATTAAATGAAACCAAAGCATAATTAAATTCTGCATTTAATGCGATAGCGCGGTTAGCAGGTAATGTCCAAGGTGTTGTTGTCCAGATAACCAAAGAAATTGGTTTATCTGTTGCTGAACCAAATTTAGCAGCAACGGCTTTTGGATCTACGGCGGTGAAACGCACATCAATAGAAGGTGATGTTTTGTCGTAATATTCAACTTCAGCTTCTGCCAGTGATGAACCACACGCAGTACACCAATGAACAGGTTTAGCCCCTTTTAACAGATGACCATTTGCGATAATACGCGCTAATGCACGGATAGTATTCGCTTCAGTTTTATAGTCCATTGTAAGATAAGGTTTTTCCCAATCCCCAAGAACACCTAAACGAATAAAATCTTTTTTCTGTGCTTCGATTTGCTCGTAAGCGTATTTACGACATTCCTCGCGGAATTGTGCTGCCGATATTTTCTCTCCTGGTTTACCTACGATTTGTTCAACTTTTAGTTCGATAGGTAATCCGTGACAATCCCATCCTGGAATGTACGGAGAGTCAAAACCTGACAACCCTTTGGATTTAATAATAATATCTTTGAGAATTTTGTTTACTGAGTGACCAATATGAATATTGCCGTTAGCGTATGGAGGGCCATCATGCAAAATAAATGTTTTTTTACCACTTTTAGCCTGACGAATAGCTTGATACAAACCTTCTTTGTACCAACGTGATAACATCTCTGGCTCGCGCTTTGCTAAATCCCCGCGCATAGGGAACCCTGTTTCTGGTAAGTTCAGGGTATTTTTATAGTCACTCATTCGATTCTCAGTTCCAATTTTCCGCTAGTTTATGACTCCGACCGCTGCGATAAAAAATCCCTAGCAGTAGCCACATCATCTGCGATTTGCTGCTTCAATGCATCCAATGATGCAAATCGCTGTTCATTACGCAATTTCTTTCGTAACACAACATCAATACAACGTCCATATAAATCCATATTAACGTCGATTAAATGAACTTCTAATTGTACGCCTTTTCCTTTTACAGTCGGGCGACTTCCGATATTTGCCACACCCTGCAAAGGTAATTGATTATCTGATAAATAGACATCAACGGCATAAACGCCTTTCACAGGTGCAACTAAGCGCTTCATTGGAATATTGGCTGTCGGAAAACCAATAGTTCTACCCAATTCATTACCATGAACAACTCGTCCACAAACACTGTAAGGGTGTCCAAGGAGTGATTCAGCAAGAACTAAATCATCATTGAGTAACGCTTCTCGTACTGCGGTGCTACTGATACGTAATCCTTTATCGCAATAACTTTCTGTATTTGCGACCTCAAATCCATACCGAACGCCAGCTTGTTGTAAAAAATGGAAATCACCTTCACGATTTTTGCCAAAGCGAAAGTCATCACCAATAGCAAGAAATTTCACCCCTAACTTATCGACCAGTAGAGATGAAACAAACTCCTCGGGTGTTTGTGCCGCAAATTGTTTATCAAATTTGACACACAAAAGGTAGTCAATACCGCATTCAGCCAAATACTTAATCTTATCTCGTAAACGAGTCAGACGTGCTGGTGCCTTTTCTGGTAAAAAAAACTCAAGCGGCTGAGGCTCAAAAGTCATCACGACCGTGGGTAACCCTCGCTGTGAGGCTTCTTGCTTCAAGTGTTTCAATAATGCCTGATGGCCTCGATGGACACCATCAAAATTCCCAATTGTCAGAACGCAACCATGATGTAGCGCTCTAATATTCTGTATACCGCGAATTAGCTCCATAACTGGCTCAATACCGTGGAAATTATTGGATTATACCTTGTCAAAGGCTTGAGAGTAACCCAATATATCAATGTTTATTGATGAGTAATATCTCGACGAGTCGATTCACTATTATTCTTAAATGTGATTACTCACATTAAACAAAAATGGACTATCACTCACTTCTTGGTTATAAAATCGCATAAAATCAATCGTAGATCCTATTAGAATCTATTATTTATTACTCATATACACGATTTTGATGATTTTTTCACTCAAAAGACTGTATTCTACCCGTCTTAACTGATAAAATCTTGCGCCATCACAACGAAACAAGTGTCGCGTACAACGACGCTAATTTTGTATAAATCCATTGACAAACTTAGGTTGAAAAGGCATATTCCTTCACCTTTGTATTTGTCCTCGCTAGAATATATTTGGGAGTTGGAACTTGGCTAATATCAAATCAGCTAAGAAACGTGCGGTTCAGTCTGAAAAGCGTCGTCAGCACAACGCAAGCCGTCGTTCTATGATGCGTACTTACATTAAAAAAGTATACGCAGCAGTTGCTTCAGGTGATAAAGAAGCAGCACAAAAAGCATTTAATGACATGCAACCAATTGTTGACCGTCAGGCAACTAAAGGCTTAATTCACAAGAATAAAGCTGCACGTCATAAAGCTAATCTGCAAGCACAAATCAAAGCAATGTAATATTGCTTTCTTGTGTTATAAAAAACCGGCTTATGCCGGTTTTTTGTTTTCTACTTTTTAACCGTAAATCACTTATGAATTTACAACACTCTTCTTGTTCCCATTAAAAAGCTCTGAAAAATCAGTATTACAAACGCGTTGAACGGCTGGGTGTTGGATCATCCGCTCTGCAAAAATCGCATAATACTCTTCTTTTACAGTATCAAGTTTCCCAATTTCTTCAATATTACTATGAGCAAAAGTTTCATCGGTATACAGTGAAGGGGCTACAAAAATAGCATTATAATTTAATCCGAATGCTTTCATTAATGCCGCATCATCAAACTCCCCCAATATTTCCACTTGCAGATTTTTATTACGTATCCACGTTAACAAATGGCGACCTAACATATATCGACGACCAGGAATGAGTAATTTTCGCTCTTCTAAACATTCAGGAAAGGGTTTTTCAGGAAGTGGATGGCTGCAAAAGAAACTCATATTACATTCACCGAGTTTTACAGAAAACAGACCTTCTTGTTGTGAAGAATCCACAGGGCAATCTGATAAAATCATATCCAGCTTATGCTGGCTTAATTGCTCTAATAGTAATTCATGCGTTGATTCAAAACAGCGCAGATGGATTTGCTCATGATCAATCACAGCCGTTTCTAATACGCGACTGACTAATTGTTTAGATAATGCATCAGCAACTCCGACATCAAACAACAAGTTCGATTCACGACTATAGTTGACGATATCCAGCATCTCTTGGCTTAGCATAAACATTTTATCGGCATAACGGAAAATAAGTTGCCCCAATTCTGAAGGCACTAACCCCCTTCCTTGGCGTTTAAACAACTTACCACCCAACCTTTCTTCTAATGCTTTAATTTGCCCTGTAATTGTCTGAGGTGTCAGATACAGAGCTTCTGCTGCACCTACAACAGAGCCTTCTTTACACACATGCCAAAAATAATAAAGATGGTTAAAATTGAGATGTGACACCCGCATAGTTATCTTCCTTTCAACTTCTGTGCCTTAGACACAGACTATGTAATAACGCATTAGTTTGCGATTGGCTTTCCTTGCATCCAATCCTCATAAAAACACCTACGGCACAATACACTGTATTGCACCGTAGATTTAAATATATAGCTCGGTATTTATTGTGTTGAGAAACTCAAATCCGTAATAAATTTCCTTATATTGGCTTCGTTTTTGACTTCGGTAAAACAGAACGAAGCAACAAATATCCCACAACTGCAGCTACCGTTGAACCTACTAAAATACCAAGCTTAGAGTAGGTGTTATAAGCTTCACTTGCACCATCAAATGCTAATCCTGCGATAAAGATAGACATAGTAAAACCGATACCACAGAGCACAGATACTGCAAATATTTGCTTAAGATTAATCGCATCTGGTAATTTTGCAATGCCTAGTTTTACCGAAACCCAACTAAAGAGAAAAATTCCAATCGGCTTACCTAAAAATAGGCCTAATGCGATACCTAATGGCAATGCTGATAATATGCCATCTAACGTCACACCATTTAAGGAAACTCCTGCATTACTAAATGCAAATAGTGGCAAAATTAAATAGGCAACCCAAGGATGTAACACATGCTCTAATTCTTCAGAAGGTGAATCACCTTCTTTATTTCTTAATGGGATAATGAATCCGACAATGACACCCGCAATAGTGGCATGAATGCCCGATTTTAAAATACACACCCACAAAATAAATCCAAGAACTAAATAAGCGGCTGTATTGCCAACTTTACGCCAATTCATTATCCCCAGAGCAATAACAATCAACCCAGCCAAAGCCAATGGCATCAGTGCAATACTCTTTGAATAAAAGAGTGCGATAATCACAATAACGCCTAAGTCATCGATAATCGCCAAGGCTAATAAGAAAACCTTTAATTCAACAGGGACACGTTTACCTAATAACGCCATCACCCCCAATGCAAATGCAATATCTGTTGCTGCTGGAATTGCCCAACCTTGTTGCCCAACAGCATCAGCATGATTAAACATAAGATAAACCAATGCAGGAGCTAACATACCGCCTACAGCAGCAATTGCAGGGAAAATAGCTCTATCACGTTGAGCTAAAGAGCCTTCTTTTAATTCACGCTTAACTTCTAATCCAACCACTAAAAAGAAAATGGCCATTAAGGCATCATTTACCCAAAGCAGTAATGGCTTATCAAGTTCGAATGCACCAAACTTGATCATAATAGGAATAGATAAAAACTCATTATACAAAGCACTTAGAGGTGTATTCGCCATAATCAATGCGATAATAGCAGCAATAATCAGAAGAATACCGCCTGATGCCTCTAATCTCAAAAACTGTCTAATAATTGCCGTCATAATATTAACCTCAAAATCACTAATCTTGTTAATAATATGCTAACCATGGATTCGTAAAAAACAGTTTATTTATGGATAATAACTCGCTTTTTTCGAGTTAAATAAGAAATATTAAGAAAAACAAGATAGATACTCGAGATTAATCAACATTATTTCTTAATAGAAAAAGAAAACGATAATTGAATAATAAAATTACAACAATTTGATAAATATGCCATTTTTTAACTTATTAGTAAAAACAAACATCTAATTCAATAAACAACGTCAACCAATAAAATAGATCAAACATACTAATTTTTAATTATCACAAAATAATATTATTTTTAACTTTTTCATTTATAGCATTCTCAGATTATGAGGAAAAAGAAAATGTTATATATTTCACTATTTACCCATTGTGTTATGGTTTTATAAAAATAATTTTTGCTTTAGTACAAAGGCCTCTATCAATATGTCGATTATCGTTTTTATTGCCGTGCTATTTGCCGCTGTCTTCCATGCATGTTGGAATGCATTAGTCAAAGTAGGCAGTGATCGATTTTTGGGGATCTCGTTACTTACATTTTTTTCAGGTATTGTGACAATCCCTGCTCTGTTTTGGATTGGACTACCCGAACTAGGGGCATGGAAATGGCTTATTCTTTCCGTCCTATTTCATATTGGTTACACTCTTTCTTTAAGCCGATGTTATACCTTGGCAGATTTTAATCAGGTCTATCCGATTTCTCGTGGTAGTGCGCCATTAATGACTGCTGTTCTTAGCTTTTTTCTTTTTCATGAAACACTTCCTGTTACTGGCTTAATCGGCATTTTATTGATTATTTTGGGTATTATCCTTATTTCACGTAGCAGAAAAATAGCGACGTTTAATTTACGTAAAGATGCACTCTTTTTTGCGCTCCTTACTGCATTATTTACCGCAAGTTATACCCTTTCTGATGGTAATGGCTCCCGAGTGGGAGAAACACCTTTTGCTTATATTTTATGGCTCTTCTTTTTAAATGGTATCGCAATGTATTTACTGGCATGGCTTCGTTATCGCCAGCACTTAAAAGCAAAAATAAAAGATTATTGGAAGCCCGCGTTTTTAGGTGGGATCATGCAATTAGTCAGTTATGGCATTGTGATATGGGCGATGAGTCATGCTTCTATTGTGCTTGTAGCAGCATTAAGAGAAACCAGCGTACTATTTGCTATGGTCTTATCTGTTTATTTGCTAAAAGAACAGTTTAACCGTAAACAATTATTAGCCTGTTTAGTCATTTTAGCGGGTATTGTCGCCATCAAAATGGGGTGATCTTGAGCCATCATATTCAAATAAAAAGGCCTGATGATAAATACTGTCATCAGGCCTTTTTGAAAGGGGGGTAATAAAAATTATTTCGTTAAATCATCAAAGAATTTTTTTACACCATCTAGAAAACTTTTAGAGCGCGGTGTATTTTTCTCACCACTTTTACCACCAAATGATTCACCAAGTTGTTCCATTAACTCTTTTTGTTTCTCATTGAGTTTAACAGGGGTTTCAACAACAACACGGCACATCAAATCACCGACAGTGCTACTGCGTACAGACTTGACACCTTTACCTTTCATACGGAACATTTTGCCCGTTTGAGTTTCTGCTGGGATTTTAAGTTTTACACGGCCATCCAGTGTAGGAACTTCAATTTCGCCCCCCAAAGCAGCAATCGCAAAGTTAATCGGAACTTCGCAATAAAGGTTATTACCATCGCGCTCAAATATATGATGTTGGCGAACATGAACCTGTACATATAAATCGCCTGCTGGTGCACCATTTTCGCCCGCTTCACCTTCACCACTTAAGCGGATCCGATCACCCGTATCAACGCCAGCTGGAATTTTAACAGACAGTGTTTTATAACGCTCAACACGACCATCACCATGACATTTAGAGCAAGGCTCTTTAATCACTTTACCGCGACCATGGCACGTTGGACATGCTTGCTGTACAGTGAAGAAACCTTGACGTAAATGAACCTGACCCGCACCATGACAGGTAGAGCATGTTTCTGCCGAAGTACCTTCTTTAGCACCACTACCATGGCATTTATCACAAGTTTCTAATGTCGGTATACGAATTTCTTTAGTCACACCACGAACCGCTTCTTCAAGCGTTAAGTCCATGTTGTATTGTAAGTCAGAACCTCGTGATGCACGTTGTTGACGGCGACCACCACCAAAAATATCACCAAAAACATCACCGAAAATATCACCAAAGTCAGCGCCACCACCAAAACCGCCACCACCTTGACCACCAAATCCGCCTTGCTCAAAGGCTGCATGACCATATTGATCGTAAGCTGCACGTTTTTGCGCATCACTTAAGACTTCATAGGCTTCTTTGATTTCTTTAAATTTTGATTCTGACTCTTTATCCCCCTGATTACGGTCTGGGTGATATTTCATTGCTAAACGCTTATATGCACGTTTAATTTCTTTTTCATCGGCGTTTTTGCTTAAACCGAGAACTTCGTAAAAATCTCTTTTTGCCATTCTAGATTACCCTTGACATAAGCACACGGGCGTAGAGTTTCCTCGACGCCCGTGTTCGGTATCAGTAACTATTCACAAGTGAGTTACCGTGGCCCGTTAAGGGCATTATTTCTTATCTTTGCCGTCAACTTCTTCAAATTCTGCATCGACAACATCATCATCTTTCTTCGCACTTGCATCTGCGCCAGCAGCATTACCTGCAGCGCCAGCCTGTGCTTGTTGTTGTGCGATTTCTAACAGTTTTTCAGAAGCTTCTACTAATGCTTTAATTTTTGCTTCAATAGCGTCTTTATCTTCGCCTTTAGACGCAATTTCTAATTCACTTACCGCTTTTTCGATAGCTTCTTTATCGTTCGCTGGTAATTTATCACCTGCTTCTTCAATTTGTTTACGAGTACCGTGAACTAATTGGTCAGCTTGGTTACGAGTTTGCACTAATTCTTCAAATTTACGGTCTGATTCTGCGTTGGCTTCTGCATCACGTACCATTTTTTGGATTTCTTCTTCATTTAAACCAGAAGAAGCTTTAATTGTGATATTTTGCTCGCGACCACTGTTTTTATCTTTAGCTGATACATGCAAAATACCATCAGCATCGATATCAAAAGTAACTTCGATTTGTGGCATACCGCGTGGCGCAGCCTGAATACCATCTAAGTTAAATTGACCCAGTGATTTGTTATCACTAGCACGTTTACGTTCACCTTGTAATACGTGAATAGTTACTGCAGATTGGTTATCTTCTGCGGTAGAGAACACTTGGCTATGTTTAGTTGGGATTGTGGTATTTTTTGCAATCAGAGATGTCATTACACCACCCATTGTTTCGATACCTAAAGACAGTGGAGTTACGTCAAGTAACAGAACGTCTTTAACATCCCCCGCTAATACACCACCTTGAACAGCAGCCCCCATTGCAACCGCTTCATCTGGGTTAACGTCTTTACGTGGTTCTTTACCGAAGAAATCAGCAACAGTCTTCTGGACCATTGGCATACGAGTTTGACCACCAACCAGGATAACGTCGTTAACTTCGCTTACTTTCAGGCCAGCATCTTCTAAAGCAACACGTACTGGTTCCATTGAACGCTTAACTAAATCTTCAACTAAAGATTCCAATTTTGCACGAGTTACTTTGATATTTAAGTGCTTAGGACCTGTTGCATCAGCAGTAACGTATGGCAAGTTAACATCTGTTTGTTGTGCTGAAGATAATTCAATTTTCGCTTTTTCAGCCGCTTCTTTCAGACGTTGCATTGCTAATGGATCGTTACGTAGATCAATGCCTTGTTCTTTTTTAAATTCATCAACTAAGTAGTTAATTAAACGACTATCGAAGTCTTCACCACCTAAGTGAGTATCACCATTGGTTGACAGAACTTCATAGGTTTTTTCGCCATCTACTTCATCGATTTCGATGATAGAGATATCGAATGTACCACCACCTAAGTCATAAACTGCGATAGTACGGTTACCGACTTCACGGTCTAAACCATAAGCCAGAGCAGCCGCAGTTGGTTCGTTAATAATACGTTTAACTTCAAGACCTGCGATACGACCTGCATCTTTAGTTGCTTGACGTTGCGCATCGTTAAAGTAAGCAGGAACAGTAATAACTGCTTCAGTAACTGCTTCACCTAAATAGTCTTCTGCTGTTTTCTTCATTTTTTTCAGGACTTCAGCAGATACTTGTGGTGGAGCCATTTTATCGTTACGAGCTTCAATCCAAGCATCACCATTATCAGCCTTAACAATTTTGTAAGGCATGATAGCAACGTCACGTTGAACTTCTTCATCTTCAAAACGACGGCCAATTAAACGTTTGATGGCAAATAAAGTATTTTGTGGGTTAGTCACAGCCTGACGTTTTGCTGGCTGACCAACTAAGATTTCACCATCTTGTGCATATGCAACGATTGAAGGAGTAGTACGATCGCCCTCACTGTTTTCAATAACCCGGGCAGTTTTGCCATCCATTACAGCAACACAAGAGTTAGTTGTACCCAGGTCAATACCAATAATTTTACCCATTTAAACGCCTCCAAAGAGAATTCTTTATCAATTTGACTACCAATCTATATGAGGATGAATATTCATTTTTCAAGTCAAAAATTAATAGACTTAACAACATCATCTCAAAGCGGATATAAAATCAACGCAACTCAATAGTGGTAATTGCAGTTGAAAAGAAGATGGGGTCATAAATACATTCATCAAGGGGAATCATAAAAAAAAATGCAAAAAATGCGAAAAAATTAGATCGGGAAAGACTTAATAAATTAAAAATCAATTTTTATCAAATAGTTACATGAAACATAAATAACATCATGGCGAATTAATGCACAAATTTTAAGATTTAACCGAAAATATAGACGTAACTAATTGAAAATTAATATTTTTTAATAAAAAAAGAAAAGAAGATTGAATAGAATGAGGTTATTTTTGTACTACCTGATTACAGCATGAATTCCAATCATTCATACAAATAGTTCGAATAACCTCTTAAATTATTTATGCAGAAGTAGGACGACGGGCTGATTTTGGTCTAAATGCTGTAACAATATCTTCGTTTGTTTCAATGTAAGGGCCATCTAACAACTGGATACAATAAGGCACACTCGCAAAAATACCACTAACAATCACGTTACCTTCGCTGTCTTTTAATCCTTCTAGCGTTTCTGCAATCGCTTTAGGTTGTCCAGGTAAGTTTAAAATTAATGCTTGGTTACGAATAACACCAACTTGCCGAGATAAAATCGCAGTGGGTACAAATTTCAAACTAATTTGGCGCATTTGTTCACCAAAACCAGGCATTTCTCTATCTGCAATGGCCATTGTCGCATCAGGAGTAACATCACGGCGTGCAGGACCCGTTCCTCCCGTTGTTAGCACTAAATGGCAACCTGATTCATCAACAAGTTCACAAAGAGTTTGCTCAATCATCAATTGCTCATCTGGGATCAAACGAGATTCGATATGAAAAGGCGTTGTTAACGCAGTTTTTAGCCAAGCCTCTAAAGCGGGTAAGCCTTTATCTTCATAAACCCCACTTGATGCAC
The DNA here is from genome assembly GCF_016239305.1 of Proteus vulgaris. Taxonomy (GTDB): domain Bacteria; phylum Pseudomonadota; class Gammaproteobacteria; order Enterobacterales; family Enterobacteriaceae; genus Proteus; species Proteus vulgaris_C. The sequence continues at coordinate 347,801 of NZ_JAEHOQ010000001.1, forward strand.
GATCAGAAACAGAAACTAACCCTATGCGTAATTCGTTCATATCAACCTCAATTAATCAATGACCATCTAACTTGCGCGCAGATATTACCATGAGAACACAAGAGAATTAAAAATAATCTCAATATATTAATGATGTTTAATATTTGATTATTGAGAACGGATAATAAAAATTGATAACAATCTATTTTTTATTTATCGCTAACTAAAATAGAAAAAGGGAGCATAAGCTCCCTCTCTTTAATCTTGAATAATATTAATTAATATTACTCATCAATATATTTAACCATATAAGATGCTGCTAAACTTTTTGCTTCCGCTAATTGTGCCGCATTTAATGCGCGAGCGGTACGTTTTAGCATTGCTTCATCACCATCACCATTTTCAACAGCAACAGTAAACCATGCATAAGCTTCTTTCAGGTCACGTTTAACGCCTTTACCGTAGTAATAATTTAACGCGAGGTTGTTTTGCGCAAGACCATTACCTTGAATAGCTGATTTTCTGTACCATTCAACGGCTTTACGTGCATCTTTAGCCACGCCATCACCTTCATCGTACATCACACCCAAGTTATTTTGTGCGTCACGATTACCTTGGTTTGCAGCCTTCGTATACCAGAAAACAGCTTTAGCACCGTTACGTTCTACACCTTCACCGTCGTCATAAGAGACAGCAAGATTATATTGTGCATCAGAATGGCCTTGTTCTGCTGCTTTTGTATACCAAACAACCGCTTTTTCATGATCTTGTGCTACACCGATACCTTCATCATAAGAGATACCGAGATTATATTGCGCATCACTATCACCTTGCTCACCGGCTTTAGTGTACCAATACACGGCTTTCTCATGATCTTGCTCTACACCATCACCATCATCATAAGAAACAGCAAGGTTGTATTGCGCTAAAGAAACGCCTTGAACCGCAGCTTTATTATACCAATAAACCGCTTTTTCTGCATCGCGATCAATATCATCGCTCATGTCATACATAAGTGCTAAGTTTAACTGTGCTTCAGCATGACCTTGCTCTGCGGCTTTGGTATACCATTCCAATGCCTTTTGTGCATCTTGTTCCACACCTTCGCCATTCTCATATTTTACGCCCAATTGATATTGAGACGCTGAATTTCCACCTTCAGCACTTTTTTCAATTGCAGGTAAAGAGAAAGCGGTTTTGCTTTCTGCCATTGCAGCGCCACCGAAAAATAACGATGCAAGTACCGTTGCCAAGACAATCTTTTTCATAATTCACCAATAATAAATAGAGTATTTTAATAATATATTTTTATAATTATTACTGGATAAATAATTTATTCCAATCAATTTAATCTTAAAATTTTCTTAAATGTTATTTTGAGAAGAAAAAAATGAAAATACCCACCTATAAAAGATGGGTATTTAAGATTTTTATAAGAATTTAACGACGAATTATAATAAATCCGCAATCATTTTCTCTAATTTTTCCTGATCGACAGCAAATTTACGAATACCGTCAGATAATTTATCTACTGCCATTGGGTCTGCATTATGCTCCCAATAGAATTGTGCTTCAGTGATAGCTTCTGGACGTGCTTTCACTTCACCTTTATAAGATAACTTATGTTCAACTTCACCTTCAGCTTCTGATAATTCTTTTAACAGTGCTGGTGCGATAGTTAAGCGGTCACAACCGGCTAATTCTAAAATTTCACCCATATTACGGAAGCTTGCGCCCATAACAACAGTGTTATAACCATGTTGTTTGTAATAGTTGTAGATTTCAGTCACAGAAATAACACCTGGATCTTCAGCAGGTGCAAATTCTTTTTTATCTGTATTAGCTTTATACCAATCCATGATACGACCAACGAATGGAGAAATCAGATAAACACCCGCTTCAGCACATGCACGAGCTTGAGCAAAAGAGAACAATAAAGTCAGGTTACAGTTGATACCTTCTTTTTCTAATTGCTCTGCAGCGCGAATACCCTGCCAAGTAGATGCTAATTTGATAAGAATACGGTCGTTACTAATACCTGCATCGTTATAAAGCTTCATTAAGTGACGCGCTTTTTCGATACATGCTTGAGTATCATAAGATAGGCGAGCATCCACTTCTGTTGAAATACGGCCAGGGATCAGTTTTAAAATTTCTAAACCAATATTTACTGCCAGCTTGTCACAAGCATCAACGATTTGTTGTTCACGAGAATCGCTTTGTGAGCGTGCCCATTCAATCGCTTCATCAATTAATTTACGATATTCAGGAATTTGAGCTGCATTTAAAATTAAAGATGGGTTGGTAGTTGCGTCTTGAGGCTGATACAGTTTCATTGCTGCAATGTCGCCAGTGTCAGCAACAACTGTTGTCAGTTTACGCAAAGAAGTCAATTTGTTGGTCATTTTGTTTATCTCATCTACTAGGTAAATCTGTTTGCAGTCACCTGCGGATATCTATTGATAATAACATGGACTGCTCACACTACAAGACGCTTAGATTCATACAAAGCAATTATTTGAATGCCAAACGTTTTCGCGAAACAAAAGCAGAAAAAAACAGAAGAAGATCGCAAGCTGAATCGTTTAATTTATCGATTTTCACCCTAAATAAGAGAAACCATTGTTTTTTCCTATCACTATAATTTAGCCTATTATCGAAAGAATTTGTTATATTTGAGCAACATTAAAATAGCCAATTGAGGGAATTATGCTAATTACTATTTCACCAGCTAAAACACTGGACTTCGAATCGCCTTTAGCAACAACGCATTTCACCCAACCTGAATTGCTAAAATATTCCCAACAACTTATCGAAGAGTGTCGAAAGTTATCTTCAAGTGATATCGCAAGTTTAATGAAGATAAGCGATAAACTCGCAGGATTAAATGCTGCTCGTTTTGGTGAGTGGCAACCCAATTTCACACCAGAAAATGCACGCCAAGCTATTTTGGCATTTAAAGGTGATGTTTATACGGGCATGCAAGCTGAACTTTTTTCTGAAGATGATTTTCAATTTGCTCAACAACATTTACGCATGCTTTCAGGTTTATATGGTGTATTGCGCCCTCTGGATTTAATGCAACCCTATCGTCTTGAAATGGGAATAAAACTAAAAAATAAAAAAGGTAGCGATTTATACCAGTTTTGGGGGAACACCATTACAGACACATTAAACAAAGCGATTGAAGAACAAGGTGATAACGTTTTAATTAATTTAGCCTCTGACGAATATTTTAAGTCAGTTAACTCGAAAAAACTCAATGCTGAAATTATTAAGCCCGTTTTTCTAGATGAGAAAAATGGGAAATATAAAGTCATTAGTTTTTATGCTAAAAAAGCTCGCGGATTAATGAGCCGTTTTATTATTCAAGAAAAACTTACTGACAAAATACAACTTAAAGAATTTGATTTAGAAGGTTATCAATTTAACTCAGCAGAATCTGAAGGTAATACTTTAGTGTTTAAACGTGCAGAACATCACGTTAAATAAAATAGATATCACATAATAATAAAGCTCAATTTTTATATGAGCTTTATTATTTACATCTAATTATTTTAATTGATTTACTACTACTGGTAACAATGACCAATCCAATGAAGGCGGTAATTGTGAGCCATTCATTGAAGCAAGCTGATTGGCATTAAACTGCGCCATTTCATGAATAATAGTATTTAACCCGATGTCGCTTAATTCAGCCTCAACCTGTATTATCTCATGATGTGATTTTTCTGCTTGATATCTATCTTTAATACGCAGTGTAAATTCACTATCTTCTGTTTTTAATAGCTCATCACTATTCTCGCGTGACGAGAGCAATGTTTCAGCTTGTTTTAATCCTATGATAAATAATTTGTTGTCACCTTGGCTATCAAATACAGTTACTTCACCTTTATGCCGATTAATAATATAAATATCATTACCAACACCACCTTCTAAATAATCATTACCCTTATCCGAAATTAGAACATCATTACCATCACCGCCATAAAGGCTATCATTACCCTCTTCAGCTAAAAGAATATGATGCCCTTTTGTCACAATCAAAGTATCATCTCCTCCTCCACCAGATATTATCGAACTACCTGCATTATTATTAATAATTAAATCATTACCTTCTAACATATCAATTACAGGTAATAAATCGAGCTCAGGAATAGTGCTAGATTTTAATGCATTAGCAAGAAGTGAATTATGTCCTATCGATAACGAAAGATCCCATTCTTTAGCAGTAAATTTATTCAATCTTATCGCTTCAGGAATAATGACACTATCATGACCATCTGTTATCTCAATTTTCGTTTTAATGACAGGTTCAAGTAAAATATTTTCACTTTGAAAATGAGGAAACCTAAAAACTTTACCCTCTTTATCAAGAATACGAATTTCAATATCTGCTTTTAAAATTTCAGCTAAATAATATTCACCAATATCAAGTGTCAGATGTTTTTTAACATTATAACGATGCATTAGAATACCTTTTTCCAACTTCAGATCGTAACCACTTACATCAGGTAAAATAATTGTTGCTGTACTTTTTAGCTTCGGTTCAATACCTGATATACCAGGGAGAATAGAAATTGAGTCATCACGTTCAGAGGCAATAAAGCTTTTCAGTTGATAAGTATCATGACCATTACTTAAATTAATGAATGAATTAGGTGTAATTGAGAAATACGTATTATTTCCTTTATTTCCTGTCAATCCAAACTCTAATAGATTGCCAACAGCAATCCCACTATATTTCAGTTTAGAATTTAACGTATATTTTTCATTATCATTACCAAATCGTACTGTTAATAATCGTTCTTGTTCATCAATAGAAAAATAGTCTATTTTATCTTTTCGTGTTGAATAATGTTCAAAATAACTAAATATAAATAATGCTTCATCCTGTAGTGCTGGGTTATCATTTAGTGTAAAAATAAATCCATCGTCTGTTATTATGCTATATTGATGATTAATATGACTTTCATCTATATTTTTATAGATATTTTTCAAACGTAAATATGTCGAGGGGATCTTTAATTTATTAGAATTCTTATTAATAGTATTTTCTAGCTCTAAAATAATATCCAACCGATCTCTTTTTATCGTTTTTATTTCATTGAAATTATATTTTAATCTAACAATACTTGTTTCTTTTTCTTCCTGTTCATAAAGAATGATACTTGTAAAGCTTTTCTCAATTTCGCTATCAGCCATACGAGAAATAATATAAATATCATTTCCTTTACCACCTTCTGCGACCCCTGCCATTAAACGAATAACATCATCACCTTGATGACCACAAATCATATCGCTTCCAGATACACCATCAATATAGTTATTGTTATCATTTCCCACTAATAAATCATTCCCATTTTTGCTTCCTATAATATTTTCTATATTATCCAAATATGCAATAACCTCATGATCTTGCACTTTGATATTTGGCATCGTATCTACTAATACTTTAGGTACTTTATTCCCAGATTTTACATCTTGGTGAAAATAATTTTTTTCCTTAAAATTTAAACCATTTGAAGGTTCCTTAATATGAGAGAATTTTACATAATTAGATTGTAAGTTAATTTCATAACCAGAATGTTCAGGTGATTTTTCAGCAATACGCAGTGTATCATTACCTTCTCGCCCATAAAAACGGCTGGCAAATTTAGGTACTTTTGTTGTATATAGATTAAAAATATCATCTTTTACTCCCCCACTTAATCGTTTTGTACCGTTATAAATATCAAAATAATTTTTTGTATTAGCGGGTGCAGCAATAATGTCATCTCCATTTTTAGTATTAAAATGAAACTCTTCATTTTCTTTTAATTGATAATCAAAATAAGTATGTATTTTATTAACACAAGTTATATCATTAGATACTTTTTTCTTTAAAGGCTCTATTTTACTTAGAGTTAATTGAATGCTCTCTATATAATTATCATCATAAATATCCAACTCTAGGTTATTGTTATTTTGAACAATATCTATGGTGTATTTTTTTAAGCTATTAACATAAAATTCACCATCAAAAATTAATATCTCATCAGTTCCTATTGCCTCTTTGGGTTCATAATATTTAAATTGTGTTTTTATTGCCACAAAATCAGTTGAACGACTATAAAATGCTTCTACTTCCTTTTGAGTCATAAATGGGAGCAAATTTGATGCAATAACTTTTCCTATTCCATTACCAAGTAGTCCGGTGGGATCTTGAAGTATTGTAGGCTCAACTTGATAATAATTTTTATCTTCATAATGATATTCTTCATTAGTATAAAAATATTTACTATTAGGATTAATTTTAATTAATTGCTGATAATATTCTTGACTAATATTTTCAGTTGTTGCTTTAATATGTTCTTTAGTTTCATTTAGTGTTATTTCATTTTGCTTATATGGTGCTATTTTCCCCGTAAATGCCGCGAGAAAACCACTTTCTATTTCCTCCCATACCGTAAATGAAATTTTTTCTTTTGCCTGTTCAACCACTCTCACCGCATTATAAATACTGGTTACCAAAGCAATAGCAGCACCAACCACAATACCAATAGGTCCCGCAACGGTGCTTCCCGCTAATATTGCAATAGAAACACCAATAGTCACTAAGGCGGAAACAATCGCAATACTGCCATTGACTATATAGTCTTCACGTTTTCGACTATCTGACTCCGAAGAAATACGGCTAAAATTGTCATAAGCATTATAAATATCAAATCCAACAGAAAGAATATTAAGTGCGACACCCACACGTGTACTTATTTTTCCTGCATACTCAAACGCATTAGATCGATGTTTTAGCATGCCTTTAGCAACAGCGATTTCAATCAGTTCTGAAACACCGTTATAGCTCATTTCAGTCCACATAATTGCTAGATTTGTGGTTATCTCTTTTCGTTCTGTTTCACTTAAATGTTCATTTTTTAAAAGTTCTAACATATTCATGGTGGAATTAAAAGATTGCCAAATCCCAAAAGCAATATTGCCATAACCAATATTAGAAATAATTTTCATATGACGAGGAAGTGAAAGTGATGGATATCTCAATGCATTCCAATATGATGAATCAATGACGGCTTTATTTAACTCTAATAGTTTTGTTAATCGCTCTTTAGCAGCTAAATAATCAGTGCGATTAATATCTATCGACAATAGTTTTTTAATATTACTTTCTTTTTTATTTAATAGTTTTTTCAAGACTAAAATAACATTATTATCATTATCATTTCCTGATGCAGATAAAAAGAAATCATTTAATTTATCAGCATCAAAAGTTAGTTTATGTTTCCATTTTGGAATATCTTTTAATTTAACACTTTCAATATCCTTGCCATCGATTCGACATCCTAAAGAAGATAATAGTTTTCTATCTACTACTATATCATGAATACGTACTTGTGATTTTTTTAACTTATATGATAATAATTTTTCTTCATGTAACACGAGCTGTTTTAATAAATCTATAGAGTTCTTTTCATACGACATATCTACTTTATAAATTGAACCATTTAAATTACTTTCACTACCAACTACTTTTAATATATTATCTTCCCCTGAAAAAATGCCATTTAAAAAACTGAGAAATTCAGTAGTTAATTTATTTCTTTCTTTCCCTGTTATTTTAACACTACCAATTTTATCAATAAAAAAATCGTAAGTAATTTCATCTTTATTTTTTGAATTAATATTTAAACTCATTTTATTATCATGGAAATCAATAATATAAACACCATTAGATAATATATTAATATTACTTTCTAAGTTACCATACTTTAAAAAAATAACACTATCATCAATAGTATCTTTTATTGATAACACTTCAACAAGCTCTTCAAATTTTGATAAATAAATCTTCTCATCTTCATTTAATTTATTTTTAATTTTTTTCTTATATAAACTTTCAAATAAAGAAAAATCTTTTATTTTTAATTCATCATTATTTTTATTATTAGTACTATAAAGTAACATCAATGATGAAATTCCTTCGGTAATACTAGTATAAAATGAATGCGGTAAATTAAAGAAATCTATTTGATGAGAATGATTATAGCTTCCACTACTTAATAATTTATTTCTTAATAGCTGTACCGTATTTTTCATTTTTTCTTTTAGCCATTCCAGCTCACTAACATGATGAAAAATATCGTTTATTGAATAAACTTCATTCTCTTTTCTGTTAGATAAATAAAACTCCATATTTTCAATTGTATTGATAATCCTTGAATAGCTTTCTAAACTAGATACTTTTCTCAATAATTGAGCATTTGCATTTCCATACTTAGAAATAAACAACTCAGATAATAACTCCTGTGAAGAAAATGATAATAAGTTAATATTATAGGGAGTATCATAAATAGCATTAACGAGTATTTTTATATGCTGTATTTTTTCTAAAATAGAAATATTAGAATAGAATTTAGATTGAAAAACTTTATTAAACTCATCAATATCAATTTCACCACCAACATAATGATTAAATTTTCTTCCTATCAATGGATCATAGATAACACTATTTAACTTATGCTTTATTTCTTTATAAGAATTAGACGATAATAATATTGATAAATCATTAAAATATTTATGGATAGCATATTGAAGAGATATTTTATTGTTAATAATTTTGTCAATAATATTATTTTTTATTGGGTGTTGAATATACTGATTTTTTATTTTATTTATAGAGTCAATAATTTTTTCATTTGCTACTTTACTCTCTAAAATTTCGTTTACAGTACTTCTGTTACCATCAATAGAAATACCATTTTCTTTTCCTGTTCTTAAATCATAGGTAATATCATTTTTTTCTAAGAAATTGGTTGCTTCTAACACCATAAAAAGATTTTCGTTTATCTTTTCCTGTTTTACAACATTAAAATGTTTTCCTGGTGCTATCAGAATATTATTTTTATACTCTTCATAGAGATGAGATAAATTTCTTCCATTATGCTCCCCTATTATAGAAATAAATACATTATCTGTATTTATTTTTAATTCATTACTATTCTTTTGCGTAATTAAATTTTCATTAATAGCAATTTTACTTCCTATTTTTATTTTATTAATATAATTATCTATTGAATCAACAGTGATAGATTTATAGATGGATTTTTTTACTTCAGGCAATAAAGATATTATTTCAAATACATTACTTAATCGTGAGGCGTTTTCTCTATTTATAATAATTCTATAATCATCACTTAATAAAATAGAATTAAATATTTCATATCCTTCCGTTTTAAACCAATTTAAATCTATTTTATTTTTTCTAATCTTATTTTTTAAGGTTGTAGAAATAGATAAGATCTCATTAATATGTAATTCATTTGTTTTTATCTTATTTTTTATATTTTTTAATTTTTCGATCTCTTCAATCGCTTTATCATAATAGAGGCTTTTATAATACTTCTTCTTGTTATCAATAGGTATGTTAGAATATTTTTCATTAATATCAATAGTTCTTTTTTTCAACAACTTGATATATTCATTTTCTTCTCTATTTCTTAATTCTTTCTCTACACGTTCTTTTGTTAAAATAAATCTATGCGATATTTTTCTTTCTTTAGAAAAATAACTACTTTCTAACCCATCATTCCAGCGTTCATTTAATATTGTTCTAAAAGAATGGTTAATCATTAACTGTTGGAAATTTGAAAATTCTTTTGCATCTCTAATAATAATTGTATAATTATCATTAATATGAAAATAATTTTTTAATCTATTTTCATCATTACTTAAAATTTTATTACGTATTTTTTCTGGTACAAAAAATGTTGCTGGAAAATTATCATGTATTACAGCATAGGGATTAGCATCATCAGCACCATGATGAACAATTTCATATCCCTTACCTCGGCCTAAATCAGCATTAATTCTATTTTTTATTTTATTAACTTTTTCACTAATAAAACCAAGTTGTCCACCAATATAACGATCATAAAGATCTTGAGAATTATAATATTCTTTATTTTTTTCACTTAACTCATCATAAATAACACTTTCTTTCCACTCTTCCCATGGCATCGGTTGTCTGACTTTAGTTTCAGAACCTAATTCACTATAAGGGTACATAACAGTAAAAAGATCATAATCTGCAATAATTGGTTTTCTAGATATAGGATCAGCAAGAACTTCAACAGGAATTAAACTATTTTCTTGATATTGATTAACTGTATAATATTTTCTATCTCCTTCAACGAACTGAGATAAAGAAAATTCATACTGAATATCATCTAATAGAGCTGATACTTTTAAAATATCACCTTTTTCTTCTAATACAATAAGTACTCCTTTTACAATTAATTCATCGACTCTTTCAAGTGAAAGAGTCAAAGGAACTTTAATCGCATAATTTTTTTCAAGTGATCCTTGTATTAATAAATTATATTTTTCAGCCTCTTTCCTTGCAGAAGCTTTCGCTAAACGCTGATCTATTGGGATAAATCCAGCCATAGGTCCCCAATCAGAACTTTTTCCTTTAATTAATAAACTCTTACTACTGTATTCTTTAGATGATATCAAGGTTGTTGAATTAGTATCTACGGGTCTTACGCCAATAATCACATTTTCACTTTCTGCAATTTGCGAAAAAACACGCTGGTCATTTTCAGGCATACCAATTAAAGGAAGTAATTCTAAGTTATCAATGGGTACTAATAACAAATCTCTAGATTTGTAATTAGAAAACTTTCTAATTGAAGGGTGCTGATTAGCTTTAACATCATGAAAACTTTTATATTCTTCACGATAACTAAAACTAAATATTTTAACCTCAGTACCAGATTTTTCAATTTTACGTTTTATTAAAAGGTTATTATCATCATATCTATCATTATCAAAAGAGATATATATTTTTATATTTTCATCTAATTTATTAAAATTATCTAATACTGATATAGTTTTATTATTTGATGAGGTTAATACGATCCCTTCAATCGCTTTTCCTTTCTTTTTTAAATGATAATAGAGATCAATTGCACGTTTGCTATCATCATTACTAGCGTGTATTAAAATATCATTTCCAGAAATTCCACGAACAGAGTTTAAATAATGATATGCTTTATCTAAATTTTCAGTTGATGAATCGAAGATAAATATATCATAACCTGCTTTTTGATACTCTATTTGATAATTATTAATATCTATATTGGCATATTTATCATTAGAGAATAATAATACTGTTTTTCTTCTTGTTAAATAATTATTATCACTAAAGATATAGCAACCTCGTATATCATTATACGTTATATTAAAAATATTTTGTCTTTTTGATTCTAAATCACCAGTGTGATTTTTATAAATTTCATTATTTTCTGATAATTCATTATATTGAAGTTCATTATTAAATAAAACAATAGGTTCAAGAATAAAACTACTTAGTTTTTGATTATTTTTAAACTGGTACCGTATGAGACTTTCTGTATTAACCGTAATCACCTTATCAAAGATAATATCACCCGACTGGCTTTTATCTAGTTGATAAATTTTTTCTGCATTAATATCTTTTCCTTTAAAAAAGGATATTAGATATGATCTAAATTTTTCTTCACTCGAAAATTCCACTAAACCGAAATTAGGATCATAAAAACCAAAATTTGATATTATCGATGTTTTATTTGCCCAAACAAGCAAAGTATGTTTTTTTGTATAAAGCTGAAAATAAAGAGGTTTTACTGTATTTTCTGCCTTTAATAATCGATTTAAAATAGCATTTAATGTTAACTCTGCTTTATCATGTTGAAAATGAGCCGCTAGAGAAGAAAGAGAAACCTGTTTTTGACTTAATTCTTCAATTGTTAAAAGTAATTTTTTAGCTGAATAATTTAAAGAAAGTTCTGAAAAAGGAACCTTTTCATCCACCTTATTCTTATCTAATATTTTTAGTATATTATCTAATTTTTTTAAAAATCGCGATCCTTGCCTATACTCTCCATGATGTTCCAAATGTTTTGCTGCAGCGATCAACATACTAAGTGATTCACAATACCCTTCTCCACCATCTTTTAATTTTGATAAAATCATTTGTTGTGGAAATGAAATAACATACGCCTCTTTATCAATATTTCCTTCATTTTTTATTTTATTAAATAATCTAATAAACTTTTTCTTTTGCTTTTTATTAATTTCTGTTTCTAATATTTTATTATCAATTTCTCTTACTATTGCACCCAATTCTTTCATTGTTAACCTATATCTATTTTTCTCAATATATTCAAAAATATCTTTTATTGTCATATTTTCCGAGTAATCATGAATAACATTCATAATATTATCTTTGTACCCAATTAGAAATTCAGTTTTCTTTCTGAAATCGGGATAAAGAAAAGAGAGTTTTTTATATACGTTATTAAATAGATGAATACTATTATAATTAGAATTTGATTTAATTATCTCGCTATTTTTTTCTATAGTAAATTCATTAACAATAGCCTCTTTCTTATAATCATAGCTATAATTTATATTTTTCGTTGTTGATAACTTAATTTCACTATTATTGATAGTATAAATAGGTACATTCAGTTTTTGAGCAATACCCTCAATAAACACATCATTATATAAAGAATTATAAATATTTTCTTTTCTCCCAATATATACGATATTTTCAGTCGGGATTGTATGTTCATAAAGGAGTTCATCAATTTTTTTTATTTCATCGCTATTTTTTACTAATTTTGAATATACCCCTTCATCATCGTTATATCCTATCGTGGTAAAATTAATACCATTATCTTTACAGAATAAAATAAAATCTTCTAATCTTGGTATTTTTTTAAATATTTTTGATAATAACTGACTTTTTTCATTTGTAATATAAAAATAATAAATATCATT
>NZ_JAEHOQ010000002.1 GCF_016239305.1 Proteus vulgaris
TGCTCTTGCTAATTTATAGTTATCTCTTTATTAGTTACAACATACAATATATTTATTAAATTATAAGCACCTAACTATCTGTGTAAAAAATAACAGCTTAGCAGGGGAAAATTAGTGGCTTAACAAAATAAGATTTTTAATAGAGACAAGCATGAGAAGAAAAGCTAAAGAAAAAGAAAAGAGGTACGATTTTTATAGCACCTCTAAGCGTGATTTTAGTAAAAAGCTAAGTAACCTAATGCAGGCATAGCACCAAATAACACCAGTACTAATAGGATCTTTTCACCCAAAAGTAAGGGTTTATTGTCTTTATATTGTTTACGTGTATATAAAAACATTAAGATACCAGGTGCATAAAGCACAACAGATAACAATAAATTAATAACACCAGACGCATAAAGTAACCATAAACCATATATACTTGCAGGTATGGCTATCAGTAATAGAGCACGGCTACTACGTGCAATGGCAACTTTAAATAGAAATGCACCCACTAAGAAGTAAGGAACAAGGATCATCTCTGAGGCGATAGTCAGCAATGTATTGTAGTTACTTCCTGTTAGCCAAATTAATACTAAAGAGAATTGAACAGCCAAGTTGGTAAACCATAATGAAGATGAGGGTGCATCATTTTTATTTTGTTTACCGAGCTGTTTAGGGAATGAATGATGCAATGCTGCGATATAGGGAACTTCTGCAGCCATAATTGTCCAGCTTAAATATGCACCACAAACAGATAAAATAAGACCTGCTGCAATAATTATTTCACCCATGCTACCAATCAGCTGTACAAGAAGAGGAGCCATTGACGGGTTTTTCATTGTTGCTAATTCAGCTTGGCTGACTAAACCTTGCGATAAAAGCGTCACAAGAATATAAATAATCAGAGCAATAACAACCGCAAGTACGGTTGCTAACCCAACATCTCGTCGATTTTTAGCTCTAGCTGAAACGACAACGGCACCTTCAATACCAATAAATACCCATAGCGTAATCAGCATTGTATTTTTAACTTGGTCCCAAACAGGGATACCCATATTTATTCCTTGAAAATCAAGGGTAAATATATCCATATTGAAAGCTAATAGGGCGACAATAACAAATAATCCTAACGGAATAAGTTTTGCCATTGTTGCCATTAAATTAATACTGGCGGCTGTTTGTACACCACGCAAGATAAGAAAATGAACAACCCAAAGTAATATGGACTCTCCAATTAAGGCCTGCCAAGTATTACCATCACCAAAAATGATATTTTCAGGAGAGTCTGTAAAAAAACTGAAGGCAGCAAAAACAATAACAAGATAGGAAACGTTAGCGACAACAGCGCAGACCCAATAACCCCATGCAGAGCAAAAACCAATAAACTCACCAAATCCTTCTTTAGCATAAGTAAAAATACCACCATCAAGATCAGGTCGAAGGCGAGAGAGAAGCAATAAAGACGTGGCAAGAAAGAGGATCCCAACACCTGTTATCACCCAGCCAATAATCAGTGCAGCAGGGCTAGCAACTTCAGCCATATTTTGAGGCAAACTGAATACACCTGCACCAACCATTGAGCTTAACACTAACGCGGTGAGTGATATTAAGCCAAGTTTCTTATTCAAGGATAATTACCTACGTGATTAAAATTGTAAATAAATAGCGTATTTTCTTGTTTTTTGGTCAGTAAATAGAATAAATATGAATATCTCAAATTTAAATAAAGATAAAAACACTAAAAAACAGCGAGATTTTACGGAGAGTTGACTTGGTTGTCTATGCATTAAATCATAAAAATTATGCACTTTCATAAGATATGGTTTGTTTGATTATATTTTGAGTAAAAAAAAACCTCGCATAAGCAAGGTTTTTATTAATTAGGAAGTTTTATTACTTGAATAGGTCAGCAGTAATAGTGACTGTACCACCATCACTTTGCCATTCATTTGTAATATGGTAATACTTAGCACCTTTTGCGGCCGCACGTTTAGCAACCTGATAAGAAATCTCTGGTGAGTTTACAAAGTATCCGCTAAATGTAATGGTATCAAAAGGATCCATTAACGCAGCGGCAGCTTTGTTGACTTCTTGGATTTCAGTACCATCAGGTAATGTGACCGTGTAACGACCACTTGCACCTGAAGTTTGTGTATCAGCAAATGTGCCTACGCTTCTATCAAAATCAGTGTTTGATGCAAGACCTGGTTTCTCAACTTTATTGGCAGCGGCTCCACCTTCTGCAATAAGTGCGCGACCTGCATCAGAATCATAAGGAACAACTGCTTCTGGTGCTTGAATAGCACGTTTAGGTGCATCTTTTTTGTAGATATAAGCTGTAACTTCTTGGTTACCACCATCATTCGTCGATATATTACGTACAATAAAGAATGATGCAGCACCTTTTTTAGCAGCCGCTTTTGCAATTGCATCGTTAATATCAGGGGTTGTTGGGAAATAACCACGGATAGAAACAGTATCAAATGGTTGTAACAGAATTGCTTCAGGTTTTGGTAATTCAGTTACGCCATGAAAAACACGATAGCTTTCTGCTTCTGCTTTGGGTGCATCTTTATGGTATAGATCTGCAGTAACACTCATGTTGCCGCTATCACTAATATCATCGAGACCTTGAATATAGAAACTATCAGCACCGACTTTATCCGCACGACGAGATACCGCATCAGCGGCTTCATAAATAGCGTTAAAACGACCGATAACTGTAATTCTTTCAAATGGTTTTAGTTCTGCAGCTTGTTCGGGTGTTAATTCCTGAGCAGCCTGCGCAACAGTGATATTAGTTAAAGACAACATCGCTGCTGCGATGACTGAGGTTTTCAGCTTCATACAAAATCCTTCCGCCTTGCGCAATTAATATTGGTCATGTGCTGAACGTAGTGGTTTATCACATAGAGATTAATTATTACATGTAATAATAGCATTTGTCGCATTATTTTATTTAGCGAATCACCACAGAGTCAAATGACCAGTATATGTTACCAGATATTTACCTGAATACAGTGAATAATTCATAAATATGCCTTTTCGACTGAAATGATCCAATTAAGTTCAATTTTAGCTTTACACAGATATAGATTATTGGTTTTATTTTCAGTAGGTTATTAGAGCTCCGATTAATAGCATGCATATTATTATTTTTAACATTTTTTTTGCATGAATGTGAAGTTAACGGAGAAGTTTTAACAGATCTCTATGGATAAGAAGGGAAAATTATGCGAATTGGTATACCCAAAGAGCGACTTTCTAATGAAACAAGGGTTGCGGCAACACCTGCCACAGTAACTCAACTCATAAAATTAGGATTTACAGTCGCAATTGAAAACGGTGCTGGTATTACTTCTAGCTTTGAAGATAAAGCTTATCAAGAAGCTGGTGCTGAGATCCTCGACCTCCAAAATGTTTGGCAATCAGACATTATTTTGAAGGTAAATGCACCGCTTGATAATGAAATAGCACTATTACAAGAAGGCGCAACGTTAGTGAGCTTTATATGGCCGGCACAAAATGCGGCATTGCTCGAAAAACTAGCTGAAAAGAACATTAACGTTATGGCAATGGATAGTGTGCCACGTATTTCTCGTGCACAATCTCTTGACGCATTAAGCTCGATGGCAAACATTGCTGGTTATCGTGCTGTTGTTGAAGCCGCTCATGAATTTGGTCGATTCTTCACGGGGCAAATTACTGCTGCTGGTAAAGTACCACCAGCTAAAGTGATGGTTATTGGTGCGGGTGTTGCAGGTCTTGCTGCGATTGGTGCAGCAGGAAGCCTTGGCGCAATTGTTCGTGCATTTGATACTCGCCCTGAAGTTAAAGAACAAGTTCAAAGTATGGGAGCTGAGTTCCTTGAGCTTGATTTTAAAGAAGAAGCTGGCAGTGGTGATGGTTACGCGAAGGTAATGTCAAAAGCCTTTATTGATGCTGAAATGGCGTTATTTGCAGAACAAGCAAAAGATGTTGATATCATCATTACAACCGCATTAATCCCAGGAAAGCCGGCACCTCGTTTAATTACGAAAGAAATGGTTGATTCAATGAAACCAGGGAGTGTGGTTGTCGATCTTGCTGCCCAAAATGGGGGGAACTGCGAATATACTGTGCCTAATGAAGTCTTTACGACAGAGCATGGTGTGAAAATTATTGGTTATACTGATCTTGCGGCTCGTTTGCCGGCACAATCGTCTCAGCTTTACGGTACTAACTTAGTCAATTTACTGAAATTACTCTGTAAAGAGAAAGACGGCAATATCAACATTGATTTTGATGATGTTGTTATTCGAGGTGTTACCGTTATTCGTGCTGGTGAAGTAACATGGCCAGCACCACCAATTCAAGTTTCAGCACAGCCTAAAGCTGCACCGGCTGCGAAACCACAAGAGAAACCTGTTGCTAAACCCGTTTCACCTTGGAAGAAATACGGTTTATTAGCTATTGCTTTCTTACTATTTGCATGGCTTGCCAATGTTGCACCAAAAGAGTTTTTATCTCACTTTACGGTATTCGCGCTTTCTTGTGTGGTGGGGTATTACGTTGTTTGGAATGTTAGTCATTCATTACATACACCATTGATGTCAGTTACAAACGCAATTTCAGGCATTATTGTTGTCGGTGCAGTACTTCAAATTGGGAGCGGTGGTTGGGTTAGCCTCTTTTCGTTTGTCGCAATTTTAATTGCGAGTATTAATATTTTTGGTGGATTTACTGTTACTCAACGTATGTTGAAAATGTTCCGTAAAGGATAAGGGAGACAATTATGTCCAGCGGAGTTGTTACAGCGGCATATATTGTCGCCGCGATATTATTTATTTTTAGCCTTGCCGGCTTATCAAAGCATGAAACCTCTAAACAAGGTAACTACTTTGGTATTGCAGGGATGGCGATTGCACTATTCGCAACTATTTTCGGGCCTTATGCTGGCAATGTAGGTTGGATCATTATTGCAATGGTAATCGGTGCTGTTATTGGTATTCGTCTAGCTAAAAAAGTCGAAATGACTCAAATGCCAGAATTAGTCGCAATCTTACACAGTTTTGTAGGTTTAGCGGCTGTTTTAGTAGGTTTTAACAGTTATCTTGACCACAACACGGCAATGGATCCTGTAATGGTGAATATTCATCTAACAGAAGTCTTTTTAGGGATCTTTATTGGTGCTGTTACATTTACAGGTTCAATTGTTGCTTATGGTAAATTAAGTGGAAAAATGTCGTCGAAGCCGATGATGTTGCCTAATCGCCATAAATTAAACCTAGCAGCTTTAGTTGTTTCTTTCTTATTGATGGTTTGGTTTGTTAAAACAGACAGTGTTGGCTTACAAGTTTTCTTAATCATCGTAATGACTGTAATTGCATTAGCATTTGGTTGGCATTTAGTTGCATCGATAGGTGGTGCTGATATGCCAGTTGTTGTTTCGATGCTGAACTCCTACTCAGGATGGGCAGCAGCAGCAGCTGGCTTTATGTTGAGCAATGACCTTTTAATTGTAACGGGTGCATTAGTGGGTTCTTCAGGTGCTATCCTTTCTTATATTATGTGTAAAGCGATGAATCGTTCTTTTATTAGCGTAATAGCAGGTGGATTTGGTACTGATGGCTCAGCTCCAACTGAAGAAGGTGAAATGGGGGAGTATCGCGAAACAACGGCTGAAGAAGTCGCTGATATGCTGAAAAATTCAACTTCTGTCATTATCACTCCAGGTTATGGATTGGCGGTTGCTCAAGCACAATACCCAGTGCATGATATCACTGAGAAATTGCGTCAACGTGGTGTGAAAGTGCGTTTTGGTATTCACCCAGTAGCAGGGCGTTTACCGGGCCATATGAATGTATTGTTAGCGGAAGCTAAAGTGCCTTATGACGTTGTATTAGAAATGGATGAAATTAATGATGATTTCTCTGATACTGATACTGTTTTAGTTATTGGTGCTAATGATACGGTAAACCCAGCAGCACAAGATGATCCAAATAGCCCAATTGCAGGTATGCCAGTATTAGAAGTATGGAAAGCACAAAACGTCATTGTGTTTAAACGCTCAATGAATACAGGTTATGCAGGGGTTCAAAATCCTCTGTTCTTTAAAGAGAATACGCAAATGTTATTTGGCGATGCTAAAGCTAGCGTAGATGCAATTTTAAAAGCGCTGTAATAGATACAGATAGTGAATAGTAAAAAGCCAGTCAATTCAAATTTCTGACTGGCTTTTTATTGGTATACACACTAATAAGTTTAATCGTGATCGCTATCAACTGTAATAGGGCAGGTAAAACCGTCGGGTTTGATGGCCAATAAATCACATTTGATATGATCTATCAGTTGTTCTGCAGTATTTCCTAAGAAGGCCGCTGAAAGTCCCGTTCTTCCTAAAATACCTAAAACAACAATACCCGCATTTAACTCTTCACAAACTTGAGGAATAACTTGTTCTGGTAATCCTTCTTTAACATGTGTTTTTTCTTCTGGGATGCAGAATTTCTGACGAAGTTCTTTCATCGCAATAAGATGCTGACCACGAAGTGCATTGTTATAAAGATTAGGATCAAAATCAGGTAACTCAATCGCAATATTAATTGGTGCGACAGGATAAGCACTGAGTAGATGAACATCAGGATTTTTCTGTATGCGATGAGATAAATCAGTTGTTAATTCGATAAGTTTTAGATTAAGAGCATCATGGTAAGATTCTTCATTTGATAAATTTGCTGCTACGACAATAGTACCGTATTCAGGCCACGCTTTATCTTTAACCATCCAAACAGGGCAAGGACATTTTCTAAGTAATTGCCAATCTAGAGGAGTAAAAATAAGTGAACCTAATTTATCATGTTGATGAGCCATTTTTATGAGTAAGTCATGTTGATGAGCTACAACTTCTTCAATAATGGCTTCATAAGGGCGATTATGCCAAATGACTTTAATGTCAATTTCTATGCCGGCTTCAAGGTAATAGCGAGACTGCTGTTTGATCCAAGCTGCTTTTTGACTAATAACACCTTTACGCATTGCGTTGCGTTCATCGGGAGATAAAAGGGTTGTCATGTCATAGGAGAGATCATAAACAGGTAGAAAAGCTTTTATCCGCCCACCATTACGCTGAACGATATAGACAGCACGGCGAAGTGCTGGTTGGTCATCTTGGTTAGGATCAATGACAACGAGAAGGTTTTGATATTTTTCCATTGTAATATCCTCTTTAGGGCTGGATTTATCCATCTACAATTTAAAGATAACCCAAGAAGATAAAATGCAATAGTACAAAATAGAAAACGGGACACAAATTTGTGTGCCCCGTTATAAAATTAGCGAGTGAAATGTAACAGATTAAACTTCAGCTGACGAAGGAAGTTTGCCTGCTAATTCACTTAATAGCGTACCATCTTCAATGGTAATGTATTTGCCTTTAACGCTTAACATACCACTTTTTTGGAAGCGACCTAATAAACGGCTAATCGTTTCAACGGTTAACCCCAAGTAATTACCGATATCACCGCGTGTCATGGTTAAACGGAATTCACGAGGAGAAAAGCCACGCTGAGCGAAACGACGAGAGAGGTTATAAATAAAAGCGGCCAAACGTTCTTCTGCATTCTTTTTCGATAGCAGTAAGATCATCTCTTGGTCACCTTTGATTTCACCACTCATCAGGCGCATCATTTGTTGACGTAAATTAGGCATTTTGCCTGACAGATCATCCAAAGTTTCAAATGGAATTTCGCAAACCATTGATGTTTCTAAGGCTTGTGCGAAACTAGGGTGTTCAGTATTAATAATGGCGTCAAATCCAACCAAATCACCAGCAAGATGAAATCCTGTTATTTGCTCGTCGCCTTCTTCCGTAATGGTATAACTTTTAATTGTACCGGAACGTATGGCATAAAGTGATTTCAGCTCATCACCTGCTTTAAACAAGGTTTGACCTTTTTGGATGGGCTTTTTACGCTCGATAATATTATCGAGTTGATCAAGCTCATGCTCGTTTAAAGTAAACGGGATGCAGAGCTGGCTAATACTGCAATCCTGACAATGGATTGCACAACCGCCAGATTGGATTCGGCGAACGACGCGTTTTTCTGGGATCATAAGCTTGCTCATTACAAATAAAAATATTGATATGCGTCAATTTTAACACATATTGCAGTAATTGGTAAGGGGAATAACGATACGTGTAGAAATAATTCTGAATGTAACAAAACATGTATCTTGATAAAAACAATGTTTCGTTTAAAAGCTTATTTAGAACAATTTGCGCTAA
Source organism: Proteus vulgaris (assembly GCF_016239305.1). Lineage (GTDB taxonomy): Bacteria > Pseudomonadota > Gammaproteobacteria > Enterobacterales > Enterobacteriaceae > Proteus > Proteus vulgaris_C. The sequence goes on from NZ_JAEHOQ010000002.1 coordinate 8,249, forward strand.
CCCTATACTCAATTGGTATATTATTCGATTTTCTAATGAAATTATAGTGCTATTACTAAATTATCCTCGCCAAAAGCCAAAAATGAAGGTGTGCTTCAATATTTTCTATCTTTATATTGACATTTAATTTACGGCTTTATCTTAAACTCGTGTTTTTTATACATAACTCTTTATTTTCTTAACAAAAAATAAGTAAAGTTAACTAGATGTATTTTTGATACAACTTAATGCTACCTTGAATTAGCTTTTCCTTATAAAAAATGGGGAAATTGCAAAGAATTATGAAAAATCGAAACATTCTATTACCTATTAAGTGGTGTTGATATACATCAATGAGGGTTTACCCCTATACCCTATTATTTTCACTGATGAGAGTTGTTATGTGAGAATGATAAACTAATGAAAAAAATAGAAAAAAGTGAAAAAAACAAAGGAGTGATGTCTTTAAGTCGTCGCCATTTTGTTCAAGCAAGTGCGGCATTAGTTACTGTGCCTTTTTTCGCACGAAATGCACAAGCTAATACAGATAAAAGCTTACCTATCGCACGAAATGATGCAGAGCCCGCCACTGTTGTTGCTACATGCAGTACTTTTGACTGTGGTGGTAAGTGTGATATTCGAGCACATATAAAAGAAGGTATTGTTACTCGTATTACCACTAGACCGGATAATGAATTAGATGAAGCCATGCCTATTATGAGGGCATGTGTGCGCGGACGAGGTTATCGCAAATTTTCTTATCATGCTGATAGATTGAAATACCCAATGAAAAGGGTTGGTAAACGTGGTGAAGGTAAATTTGAACGCATTTCATGGGATGAGGCAACAACGCTCATTGCAGAAAATGTGACACGTTTAACGGAAAAACATGGTGCAGCAAGTCGTTTTTTAACAGTGAGCACAGCAGTAACAGGGGGGATCTTCTCTGGTGATACTATGATGAAGAAACTCTTTAACTTAACGGGAGGGTATCTTCCTTATTACCATTCAGTCAGTTTGGGTAACACCTTAAAGGTAACGCCTTATACATATGGTATTGCAAAAACAGGTAGCTCTCTCGATACCCTTGAAAATACACCATTAGTGATTTTATGGGGTCATAATCCTAATGAAACTATTTTTGGGCATACTAACCATTATTTTCAAAAGATGAAAAACAATGGTACTAAATTTATTGTGGTCGATCCTCGTTATTCTGATACCGCCCAATCTCTCGCTGATCAATGGATACCGCTTTTACCAACGACAGATAATGCTTTAATGGATGCAATGATGTATGTCATTGTCACCGAAAATCTTCATGACAAACCATTTATTGATAAATATGTTATCGGTTTTGATGAAGAACATATGCCAGAAGGTGTTCCCGCTAATGAATCATTGGTTGCTTATTTAACTGGTAAAAAAGATGGCATAGAAAAAACACCTGAATGGGCGGAGAACATCACAAAAGTCCCCGCCAATACCATCCGTCAACTTGCACGCGAATATGCCATGACGAAACCAGCCGCATTAATTCAAGGTTGGGGGCCTCAACGTCATATTTGTGGTGAGCGTAGTGCCAGAGGCTCGTCATTACTCGCTGCTATTACAGGAAACGTTGGTAAAAAGGGGGCATGGGCCGCTGGATATGGTGGTATTGGTAACCGTCAATCTATGCGTGGACCTAATATTGGCGAAAACCCAGTAAAAGCCAAAATCTCTATTATGAATTGGATGCAGGCTGTTGAAGATGCAAGTAAAGTTCGTGCTGAAGATGGGCTTCTTGATGCAGATAAGCTTGATACTAATATTAAGATGATCTTCTCATTAGCGGGTAATTATTTAGTTAACCAAAATCCCGATGTGAATGCGGCAGCGAAGTTATTAGCAGATGATTCAAAAGTAGAATTTATTGTTGTCAGTGATCTCTATTTATCACCTTCTGCAAAATATGCTGATTTAGTGTTACCTGAAACCAGTTTCTTGGAGCGTTGGAACATCGGAAATACATGGGGAACAGGTAATTATTTCCTACTTTCTGAAAAAGTTATTGAGCCCGCTTTTGAGCGCCGTTCTGATTATGAATGGATTACAGAAGTTGCTGAAAAAATGGGTGTAAAAGAAGCTTTCACTGAAGGTCGTAGTGAGAAAGAGTGGATTGCCCACCTTGTTGATATCAACAAAGCACGTTTTAAAGATAGACCTGATTTCCCTAATTTTGAACAGTTACAAAAAACACGCCGTTATCTTTTTAAAGATGCTCCTTTTGTTGCATTTGAAAAAAACATTAATGACTTTGAAAATAATCCATTCCCGACACCTTCAGGTAAAATTGAGATTTTTTCTAAACGTCTTTATGACATGAATGATCCTGATATTCCGGCTTTGTCTCATTATGTACCTGCAATTGAAGGTCCTGAAGACAAATTAGCAGAAAAATATCCATTGCAAATGTTGACTTGGAAAGGAAAAAACCGAGCTAACTCAACACAGTATGCCAATCCTTGGTTACAAGAAGCACAACGTCAAGAGGCGTGGATAAATCCAATTGATGCTGAAAATAGAGGCATCAAAAATGGTGATATGGTGCGTATTTATAACGATCGCGGGATCACTGAAATTCCAGTATTAGTAACACAACGTATTATTCCTGGTGTTGTTGGTTTACAAGCTGGCGCTTGGTGGGCTCCCGATGAAAACGGGGTTGATCATGGTGGATGTCCTAACGTTTTAACATCGACACGAATGACACCATTATCACATGGTAATTCACATTTAACTGTTTTAGTTGAGGTAGCCAAAGCATGAGTGACTTTAAAGAATATGCACCGGTGAGCGATGAACAGCTCGGTTTCTTTATTGATTCCTCTCGTTGTTCTGGTTGCAAAGCTTGCCAAGTAGCATGTAAAGATAAAAACAATTTAGACGTTGGTCGCCGTTTTCGCCGTATTTATGAAGTAAAAGGGGGCGGTTTTGCACCAACAGGACAAGGTGGCCTAGTTAATAATGTGTTTGCATATACATTAACTATTTCTTGTAACCACTGCGAATCACCCGTTTGTGTGAAAAACTGCCCTACAACAGCAATGCACAAACGTGAAGGTGATGGCATTGTTCGTGTTGATACATCTAAATGTGTAGGTTGTGGTTATTGCGCGTGGTCATGTCCTTATGGTGCACCACAAATGAATGAAGAGACCGGGCAAATGTCAAAATGTGATTTTTGTATCGATTTACTATCAGAAGGTAAAAATCCAATTTGTGTTGATACATGCCCACTAAATGCGATTAAATTCGGCAAGATTAAAGAGTTAAGAGCAAAATATGGACATTTAAGCCAAGTCCAAGGATTACCTGACTTTACGATGACAAATCCAAATTTAGTTATCAAGCCCCATACTGGTGCGACGAAAAAGGGAGGAGTTCAAGCATGAATGAATGGCCATTAGTGACCTTTACTTTATTCGTCCAGAGTTCTGTTGGCGTGACTCTTTTCTCAGCTCTTTATTTTTGTTGGCTGGAAAAAGAAATTGGTAATCAAAGAGCCACGGTTGCTATGCGACCCGTGTTATTAACTGCCGCTATTTTAGGATGTTTAGGATTATTAGCATCAACGCTACATATGGGATATCCATGGAATGCTTTTCATGCATTGCGCCATATTTCTTCATCATGGTTGAGTCGTGAAATCATATTTGCCGCCGTTTATCTTGGTGCATTATGCCTTTATACCTTAGTGGTTTTGATTAAAGGGAAAATGAACAAAACCTTATTAGCGATTATTGGTTTACTTGGCATCATTGATATAATTTGTATGGCATCATTGTATTACAACACTTCGATGCTGACATGGATGCACATTAATACTTATTTTATGTTTATAGGCGCACTATTTTCAACAGGGGCAACTATAGCACTATTAATAACAGCAGTTCGTGTTAAAGCCTTTGTAAATAGTGAACTAGCAAAAAAAATTGTAATCAGTGCATTAGTCGTTATTTTTCTTGCAATGACATTACGAATGGCAGAGCAACCCTTTTATTTAGAATGGATGTCATCAGTCATTTCAACAAATGATGCAATAACATTCCCTCATACGCCTATCATTGCGTATAATGAAACATTCGGATTAAGAATATCTGCATGGATTTTGTCAATTCTTGGCATTTTAATGATGGGATACAGCGTATGGAAATATCGTAATGCTGTATTTACTTCAGGATTGCGTATGGTATTAGCAAGTAGCGCAATAATACTGATTGCAGAAATTCTCAATCGTTTTGCATTCTTTATTGTAAAGTAGTGGAGTAGTGATGTATGAGGCGTTTTATTAAGGTGGATCTTCCTCCTGAACCAATTATTAATGATAAATGTGTTAGAAAACGCCTCAAACAAAGCCTATGTGATAGCTGCTCTAAAGTTTGCCCTGTGGGCGCTATCACTTTTGGTCACTTAGATGTAAAAATAGATAATGAACGCTGTTTTCAATGTGGTAATTGCCTATTTACTTGCCCTGTAGATGCAATAGAAAACATTGCACCTCATGAAAGAACATATCAGGATAATTATCTTGTTGTTAATTATGATGAACCACTAGCAAGCACAGAAGAGTTATTAGTGTGGCATCGTCAATATCACATTAGAGGAATGAAAATAGCACAACCTTTAGTGGATAAATGGCTTCCTGTTTTAGCGAATTTAAATCTGCAACTAAAAACATTACAAGAGCCTATTTGGCAATTAATGATCACGGAACCTACTGATATTGATAGTGGACGTCGTTTTATGCTTTTTCGTCAAAAACTCGATGAAAAACCATTAAATAAAAACCAAGTAAGAACAGGATTAAATGCAAGAAAACAACTATATCCAGAAGATAGTTGGTTCCAGATTCAGTTAGATAACGAAAGGTGTATTCTTTGTTCCGCATGCGCCAAAGTCTGCGATGAAGGTGCGATTGAACTCGAAAACAATATATTCACACTAGATGAAAAACGTTGCACTGGTTGTATGAATTGTGAAGTCGTTTGTTTTCCTAAATCTATTCATGTTAAAGAACATGTTGCTAAAAATAACGAACCCATTTTTTATCATTATTATGATGCACACTGTGAAAAATGTCGGTTAGCTTTTTTATCATGGAAAGCTGACGCAACATTGTGTCCGATTTGCATACAACATCAGAAGCAAGGTTGGTTATAATCTTCCTTTAAATACACTTGATTTATTGCTCAATAGGCGAACACTTTTCTTGAAATAAATAAGATAAGTGACAGAAACAGCTTAATTAGCGTTAAAATCTGAGAGTGGACAAATTAAATGGGAGCATATGATGAATACTGTTTTACCTGCAAACATGTTAGAGATTGCTATTACAGAACCTGGTGATATAGACAAATTACAAGCTAAAATATCACCCATTCCTTCACTTCCTCCTCATTATCTTTTAATTAAAGTTGCAGCCTCAGGTGTTAATCGACCTGATATTTTTCAAAGGCAAGGAAGCTATCCGCCACCAGCAGATGCTTCACCTATTCCGGGCCTTGAAGTCGCTGGAGAAGTAGTGGCTTTAGGTGAAAACTGTACTAAATGGCAATTGGGTGAGCGGGTATGCGCTTTAGTTGCGGGTGGTGGTTACGCTCAATATTGTATTGCGCATGAAGATATCGTATTACCATCCATGAATTTAACGGATATTGAAGCTGCGGCATTACCTGAAAATTTCTTTACCGTCTGGGCCAATTTATTCCAGCTAGGCAAGCTAAAGCAGGGCGAATCAGTCCTTATACATGGTGGAACATCTGGGATCGGTTCTACAGCGATTATGATCGCTCATGCTATAGGAGCGACCATTTATACAACCGTTGGCTCAGAAGAAAAAATGGAAGTAGCTTACAAAATTGGTGCAGACTATGTCATTAATTACAAACAGACCGATTTTGCTAAAGAAATTCCGATGCTAACTCACGGCAAAGGGGTAGATGTTGTATTTGATATTATCGGTGGCGATTATGTCGAGAAGAACTATCAAGTTGCGAGCAAATTTGGACGCATAATTCAAGTGGGCATGATGAAAGGGATGCCTAAAAATTTAAATATGATGCCCATGATGATTAAACGATTAATTCATACTGGTTCAACGATGCGCTCTCGTTCAGTAGAAGAAAAAGCACACATTGCACAAGAATTAAAACAACATGTGTGGCCATTGATTGCTGAAGGTAAAATTAAGCCAATAATTAATGCCATTTTTCCATTAACAGAAGCGGGAAAAGCTCATCAGTTAATGGAGTCTGGTGATTTAATTGGTAAAGTTATGCTAGAAAGTACGACTTATAACTTAAATGATAGTAACTAAGAGTATTAAATCTTATTTGTTATAAGAAATGATGATTTTTTTTGTTTAAAAAAGCGAATATTCCGAAAAACACATGTTCAATTGAACATGTGTTTTTTATATATTGAAGTAAAAATGAATAACAATTAAATAAATATATTTTTGGTGGCGCATGAAATTTAATATCTATCCCTTTTAATGGATGTTAGGCGATAGAAATATTCATTTATTCTAATTAAGGTAGATTTAAGTATTAACCTTAGTAAAAATAATATCACATTGGCAGAAAAGTAACTTAAATCAAAATTAATAATAAAATAAAGAAACTAACAAATAAAACTAAATCATTTATCATTAAATAGAGAAAACTTTAGATTGAATTGAAAAAATCTTAACTGATATCAATAAAATAAAGAAGATTCTTACTCATCATGTAGTATATCATTTGAATAGAGATTAATTATTTACGATTAATAAACACAATTCTCATTAAAACAAATAACAAAAATTTATATATAGGTGCGATGATGGCAAATCATAAACAAACCTGTCTGAGTGCTACAGAGCGTGTATACCATACCCGAACCGTTGATACCCTAGCATGTTATCATCGAGAGATGGCAAAAATATTAATGAATAGTGAGTATTCTTTTCCTAATGCAAATAAAGCAAAAAGAAATAATAGTGATAATTTAGAGACTAAAATAAAAAATTGTACAATTGAAAAAAAAGCAGTAGATAATGCTTATGACAATATTTTAGAGACGCTAAAACAGCAAAGTAATTTTACTCAATCAGATATTGAGCCTTATTTTTCTCATCATCATTCACAGGTGATGCAGTTGGCTAAATTCGGCTATCTTTCTGCATTGGCTTACAATTCAGACAATGTTTTTAATCACCACTCACCCTTACAAAAACAACAAGAAAAGAAAATTATAGATGATCTCTGCAAATTAATTGGTTTTTCATCAAAAGATGTATTTGGTCATATCACAACAAGCCATACCCTTGCGTGCTATGAAATATTATGGGCACTTAGAAATTTAAAAACATTACCAATGGCTATTGCCCGTCATCCTAAATCAAGAGATTTGGTTGCAGATAAAAAAGCATTTGAGTTATTCAATATGTCTATCTCAGATATTCTAGCTATGGGTGAACAACTCCATAAACGTGAGATTTTTGATGATGTTAGTTATTTGACATGCCGGGGAACAGGCATGACAAAAACAATGCATTTAGGAAAATTACTTGTCCCTATTTCACGTTTTGAATTTTGGAAAAAAGCAATGGACATATTGGGATTAGGATATGACAACCTTATTGCATTGCCCATTGATAGATCATTTAAAACAGATACTGAAAAAATGCGTAGTATTGTTTTACGCCTTATTGAACAGGGTGAACCTATTTTGGGTATTATTGGTATGTTAGGCTCCCCATCTTATGGCAGTATTGATAAGTTAAAACCACTTTTTGAATTAAGAAAAGAGTGTGAGGAAAAATACAAAAACTCTTTTTATATTCATATTGATGCTTCTCAATTTGGCTATATGAAAAGCTTGTTTCTTGATGATAATTACGAACTTATTCCTTATAAGACGTTGTGCAAAAAATTAAAAAAAGAAGCACCTCTACTTGAACTAACGCCAGAAATATATGAGAGCGTCACACAACTTTCTCTCGCTGACTCTGTCTCTTTTGAGCCTTTTCAAGCTGGTTTTTCACCTTATCCCACGGGAGTCGTATGTATTAAAGATGCACGCATGAGCCGTTTTCTCACTAATCCACCAAGATTATGCCCAGAGCAAGCTGATGGTGTTCCCGAAATTGATGGTATTCAATCAGCACCTGCAGTGGCTTCGATGTGGAGTGTGCATCAACTCTATCCCTTTACTTTATCGGGATATGGAAAATATGCCCAAATTCAATGGGAAACACGAGTCAAACTTGAACAATTTTTTAATCAAGCTCAAGCCTTTGAAAAAGAAGGGGAGCACTATTTTATTCGAGTTTTATCAGCATCCGATTTTAATAAATTAAATTTTGCAATTGTGAAAAGAGGGAATACGTGTTTAGAAACACAAAATAAGTTGAATAAAGAAATATATGAAAACTTAGTTGTAAAAAGTCACTATAGGCAAGACTTAAGTTTACTTACACTTTGTGCTCGTAATAGTGATGATGCACCCACACAGTTTTGTCATGAGTGTGATCTTGATAAAAATGAGTGGGAAACAATCAAGCATTTAAGTCTGTTACAACTTACCATAAAAAGTACGCAGATAGGTGATAAACAACAAATTGAGGCAGGGTACCAATATATTAAGAAGGTCGTTTTATCTGCGTTAGATAGATAGTTATAACAACAACTTTTTATCATTAAAAATATCCTAAAAAATGAAGAAATGAGTGATATCTCATTATCTTCGTTTTTTGGTGGTTCACTGTCTGCATTTAATTGTCCTCTTTATAAAGAAAGTGACATCGTCACTTATTATTTTCTCTTTACTGCTTGTAGCCATCAATTTGTCTTTACTTTTCCCTATGATCAGTTTTTGGGTTATGGCATTTTAGCCTGTAATAAGGGATAAGAAGATCAAGAACAACATGATGAGTGGCTGAATAAAAGTGAACATTAGTCTGATAGTAAGGAAAGTAGACTAATAAAACTAAAAATTAAGACGACACATCCTAATACCTCACTGTGGTACTAACCAAAATAGAGCGATAACGACTTACTTAGAATTCATTTTTATATCTATTTTGATTTTTTCTTCTTTTATTTTCATTGATAGCACATAAAAGCAAGTTAGAGAATGAGAATCATTCATAATACTATCTCGTTTTATACGAATTAATCATAAATAAATCATGTTGTTAAAGATAAAATATATTTAGATATATCTAAAGCTTGATCATTTAGATATATCGGTTTATATTGCATTGTATAAATTCGATATATCTAAAACAATGAGGGAATATTTATGATGATTCGAGCATTACATTCACTTTATCAACAGCGCGCCGAAAACGGTGAACATGGTAGTCATGGTCACGGAAAAGGAGGTTGTGGAGGTAAAGGTAAACAAGGTCGACACCATGGAAATCACAGCGAATGCTGTCATGGCGAACATGCTCATGGACATGAAGGCCACGGTGAATGCCGTCATGGTGAGCATGCTCATGGACATGAAGGCCACGGTGAATGCCGTCATGGCGAACATGGTCATGGACATGAAGGCCACGGTGAATGCCGTCATGGCGAACATGGTCACAGACATGACGGTCGTGGTGAATGTTGTCATGGGGAACATAATTCTGAAAGACAAGGTAAACAACGCGGTCGTGGATGCGGTGGACGAGGTAAAGGTCGCCAATTAAAACGTATGTTTGATCATGGTGATTTACGAGTTCTATTGCTCAGTATGATTGCGAAAAAACCGAGTCATGGTTATGAAATTATTCGTGAAATAGATGAAGCCTCTTCAGGATTATATGTACCTAGCCCCGGTGTTATTTATCCAACACTAACATTACTTGAAGAACAAGATCTACTGGTTGCCAGCATTGCTGAAAAAGGTCGTAAAAATTACAGTATTACACCAGAAGGCTCTGCATTTTTAGCTGAACATCAGGAAATAGATGTCAATATTCAAAGAAAACTTGCTTATGCGAGAGACTTGTCTCAAAACGCGGGAGGGGTTTCAGAAGAGATTGAATCTGCTGTTGGAAAATTAAAGGCTGTATTACGCCATAAACTGGTATTAAAAGAGCTCTCTGTGGAAAAAGCGGAACGTATTGCTTCTATTCTTAATGAAGCAGTTGAGAAAATTGAAGCTATTAATGAGGCATTGATCTCAGAGGAAAGAGAAGATGAATAAAACAGATACTCAACCACAAAATACAAGAAGACATAATGAAATAGCAAAAGAGGATTTGGAAAATAATCCAGCGGTAAAAGAACAGATTTGCCCTAAAATGCCAGTTTCCTACTTTCGTAGAGCATTACGTAAACCTGGCAGAATATGATAATGATGGACGGAGGTTATCATGATATGACCTCTGTCAGTTTTTCTTCTATCGGTTGTTCCTTCCCATCGACTGCTTTACAAAATGGTTTTTAAATAACAGAACCCAATAATTTCCTTATAAAATTCGTTTTACTTCCTAATTACTATCTTAGCTATCACTACCTTTATTTTTTGTAAGTCATCATTTTTTGATGGCTATTTATGGCGTTTTTCTTCAGTTATTGTACTGATATCAAAAAAATCACAAATGATTGTGGAAATGTTCCACATTAGCGATTATTTTATTTAGGTTAGTAAGCCATTATAAAAATAGAAAACCTAAACCAGAGATATGCTTGTAATAACAATAAAATACCAAATTAAAATAATAAACGTTCGTAAGCACTTAAACGAGAATAAGTGCATTATTTCAAACGTATACCTTACTTGATAATACGTGCGTTTAATGCGCATAAATAAGAGAAAGGTAACATAGATAGTGGTTTATTTATTGTTAAGAATAGAAATAACGATGCGAATAAGCGGTTGATATTTATAAAAGTATCGCCGCATAAAAATAACAATACGCTCATCAAATAGAATAATCGATCAACTAAGTTGATTGTTATGTATTTGCTGTACCTGTTGAATCAACATTTGCTAACTTAGGAATATTCGAATGAAAGTGAAAGCGTTATCTGTAGTGATAAGTTTGATATTCGCTACACCGTTATGTGCTAATGCACAAACTGACATAAGAGCTATTGAAGCAAGATTAAATGCATTAGAACAACGTGCGAATGCGGCTGAAGCAAGAGCAGCTGTGGCAGAGCAAAAAGCTGCTCGTCTTGAACAACTCATGAATTCAAATAATGAATCTAAAGGAAAACCTACAAATAACGTTACTTCAATTAATATGGAGCAACGCATTACTATATTAGAAAAGCAATCAAATGAGGCTCAAGCCAAAGCCAATATCGCTCAGGCTCAGCTAAATGAACTTCAACAAAAACAGTCAGTTCAGCTTGCTAATACAAACAATAAAGAAGGTACAGGTTTTTTCTCTACTAATACAAATTGGGGCGATCTCAAATTGTATGGCGATGTTGAATATAATATTGATGCGGCAAGTAAAAAAGGTCAATTAACATCAATGAGAATGATGTCCGGTAAGCAAAAAGACTTTGATGATAATGAAAAGTGGTCACTTAACGGGCGTATTTTAATCGGAATCGATGGTGAGCGAGAATTAAAAAACGGTAATTATGCTGGTTTTCGTGTTCAGCCTATGGCAGACATGACAGGTAAAATGAATTTAGACGATGCTGCCTTTTACTTTGGTCAACATAATAAATGGGAATATAAAATTGGCCGTTATGAAGCTTATGATATGTTCCCTTTAAATCAAGATACTTTCGTCGAGTATTCAGGTAATACTGCAAATGATTTATATGGTGATGGCTTTGGTTATATTTATATGATGAAAGAAGGGCGAGGCCGTAGTAGTGATGGTGGTAGCATGATGGTTAACACACATTATAACGACTGGTATTTTGAGTTAAATGCGTTAATTGAAGACGGAACTTCTGTTTTTAAAGATGGCGAGTATCATGGGCGTAAACTTGATAATCGTAAAAATGTTATTTATATGCGACCGGTTGTTGCATGGCAGAAAGATAACTTAACAATTGCAGGTGCAATAGACGCAAACGTAATAAGTAAAGCTTATGGTTACGAAGATGAAAATGGGAAATTCCAAGATCAATCACGTCGTACTGGTTATGGTCTAACGTTAAAATGGGATACTTTAACTGATGATCCTATTAATGGCATTGTTGCAAATTTAAGTGCTGCTTATCTTGATGCTAAAGACGAAAATGATTTTTCAATTGGTAGTAATGTGTTGTGGCGTAAATTCCAATTAGGTTATATCTATGCACATAATGATATTAAAGCTTATTATCAAACAAGTGGAAATAATGAGCAAAATGAAACCTATTTAACGCTTAATCCTGGCAAGTACAATATCAATACAGTATTTGCTTCTTATGAGTTGCCTAATATCTTAGATATGGATAATTTTAAAACCTATCTAGGTGCTTACTATTCGCGGATAGATGGCAAAGATGAGATAAATGTACATAGTAGCGATAAAGATCGTTACGGAGCTCGTATTCGCTTTAAGTATCTATTTTAATTTTATTTTTGATACTTTAAATTAGGCATTAGTCCCATACCTAAAGACTTCAAATTTTAACGTACTGTTGTTAATTGGAGTCTTTCTCTCTTTATATATGTATAGCGATAAGCATATAAAACCTCAAATACCTGATAAAAGGAAGGCTAATAGATTTAATGAAAGGAATCTTAACGCTTTACTTAATTGCTTGAACCTTTTCCCCTTAATTACATGTTCTCTTTTTTAAGTTGTGAGATCTCTCGATTTTTTGATCTTTCTCGGCTAGATAACTGATTTTACTCGTGCCATTGTTTTATTTCCTGCCATAATCGGTTTAACGATTACAGATGTAAATAACGTGTTTAAGTACGATTAATATTTAGCAGGAAACAATTCAATGCCTTTCAATACACAAAACAGCTATTCGGGTAATAACAAGATCTATAAGAACCATAGAATAAAAATACTATTAATAGGTTTGGCCTTAATTCCTTTCTTCGTATCTGCAGATGACCTTTCACAATTACCAAAAAAAGAGCGAGTAGCTTATTTTACTCAAGCTCAGCAAGCGGGGATCACAGGTGTTGCTATTAAAACCAAACCTGTATTGGCAAGGCCAGCTAAAGAAGGCGAAATCATCACAACCATTATTAAAGGTGAAGGTGTTGAAACGGTCTCTGAACCTGCAAAAGTGGGGGATTGGGTAGTGCAAAATATCTGTCCAGAAACAGGTAATGAAGAAATATTGGTAAGAAAAGCTAAATTTGCTCAACGTTACAATACTGTAGAAAAGAATGAAATTAATTTAGTGTCTTATCCTAATGATTATCAACCTTTTATCCCGAAAGGGATCGAAATGAATTATTTTATTGTGCCAGTATCTACACCAGCTTTTGCAATGAAAGCTCCATGGGGAGAATTGCAACGCTTTCAACCGGGTGATGCGGTCGTTCAATCCACAACGGATAGCCAAGATATTTATCGTATTCAAAAAGCAGCATTTAAGTGTACATATACTATTCTTAAGCCGGCTAAATTAGCACAATAATATTGAGCTAATCTGTGATAGGTTGAGTTATTATTTTTATAATTCATAATGTTGTAAGTATATCGCCATTTAAGGCAAGGATATTAAATAGAGAGAGTAGTTGATAGTAAATAAGGCATACGGTCATTGTTGTTTTGTTGCTTTAATAGCTACATTTCGTTAACCTATCTCTATCAATTTCTTCAACTCATTAGGTAAAACCTATTGAACTGATAGTAGGAATGTATTAGCTATTCTCAAGTGGAATAGGTACATTAGTTCCCATACCAAACAGGAGGAAATACAATGTCTTTAATTAATACCCCAATCAAACCATTCAAAAATATGGCATTTAAAGACGGTCAATTCGTAGAAGTGACTGAAAAGGACGTCGAAGGCAAATGGAGCGTTTTCTTCTTTTACCCTGCAGACTTCACTTTTGTGTGCCCAACCGAATTAGGTGACTTAGCGGATCATTATGCTGAGTTCCAAAAAATGGGCGTAGAAATCTACTCAGTTTCTACCGATACACATTTTACCCATAAAGCATGGCACAGCAGCTCAGAAACTATTGGTAAAATCAAATATGGTATGATTGGTGACCCAACTGGCGCATTAACTCGTAACTTCGAAAATATGCGTGAGAACGAAGGTCTTGCAGACCGTGGTACTTTCGTTGTTGACCCACAAGGTATCATCCAAGCAATTGAAATCACAGCTGAAGGTATTGGTCGTGATGCATCAGACCTACTACGTAAAGTTAAAGCTGCTCAGTATGTAGCTAGCCATCCAGGCGAAGTTTGCCCTGCAAAATGGAAAGAAGGTGATGCAACTTTAGCTCCATCACTAGATTTAGTTGGCAAAATCTAAATAAGAATTAAGCCACTAAAAAAGTTATTTATCGGGTGTTTCGGCACCCGATTTTATTGAGGGTGCAAAAATGTTAGATAATAATTTAAAAGCTCAATTGAAAGCTTATTTAGAACGATTAACCCAGCCAGTTGAGTTAGTAGCAACATTAGACGACAGTAAACATTCAGCTGATATTCAAGCGCTATTAAAAGAAATCGAACCATTATCCGATAAAGTCACTTATCGTGAAGATAATAACGCTAATGTACGTAAACCATCTTTTCTTATTACTAACCCAGGAAAAAAAACCGGTGTTCGTTTTGCAGGCTCGCCATTAGGCCATGAATTTACGTCATTGGTTTTAGCATTACTGCAAACCGGTGGTCACCCATCAAAAGAAGCACAAGAATTACTTGAACAAATTCGTCAGTTAGACGGTGAGTTTCATTTCGAAACCTATTATTCGCTCTCTTGTCATAACTGCCCTGATGTTGTTCAGGCATTAAACTTAATGGCGATTTTAAATCCGAAGGTCACACATACAGCGATCGACGGAGGCATGTTCCAAAATGAAATTCAGGAACGTAATATTATGGGCGTTCCTGCTGTATTCTTAAATGGTAACGAGTTTGGTCAAGGTCGTATGACTTTAGCTGAAATCGTTAACAAAGTAGACAGCAATGCAGAAAAGCGTACTGCGGAATTATTAAACCAAAAAGATGCATTTGATGTATTGATTGTTGGTAGTGGCCCTGCAGGTGCATCAGCTGCTGTTTATTCAGCACGTAAAGGTTTAAATACTGGTCTTATTGGTGAGCGCTTTGGTGGTCAAGTTCTTGATACTGTTGATATTGAGAACTATATCTCTGTACCAAAAACAGAAGGTGCAAAACTTGCAGGTGCATTAAAAGCTCACGTTGATGATTACCAAGTGGATGTGATTGATAGCCAAACAGTTAGTCGTTTAATCCCGGGCGCATCAGAAGGGGAATTACACCAAATTGAAACAGCATCAGGTGCAATTTTAAAAACCCGTAGCTTAATTATTGCAACAGGTGCTCGCTGGAGAAATATGAATGTTCCCGGTGAAAATGAGTACCGTACTCGCGGTGTAACTTATTGTCCACACTGTGATGGCCCACTATTTAAAGGTAAAAGAGTCGCTGTAATTGGTGGTGGTAACTCAGGTGTTGAAGCTGCAATTGACTTAGCAGGCTTAGTCGAACATGTCACAGTATTAGAATTTGCGCCAGAAATGAGAGCCGATGCTGTATTGCAGAAAAAACTGCGTAGCTTAAGCAATGTAGAGGTTATCTTAAATGCTCAAACTACAGAAGTGTATGGTGATGGTACTAAATTAACTGGTCTAAAATATAAAGATCGCACCAATGATTCTATGCACGATATTGCGCTAGCAGGTATTTTCGTTCAAATCGGCTTATTACCTAATACACAGTGGTTAGAAGGTACTGTTGAGCGTAATAAGATGGGTGAAATTATTGTTGATGCTCGTGGTGAAACCAATATTAAAGGTGTTTTTGCTGCGGGTGACTGTACAACAGTACCTTATAAGCAAATCATTATCGCCGCCGGCGAGGGTGCTAAAGCCTCACTTAGCGCATTTGATTACTTGATTCGCACGACTGCAAAATAAGCAAACTAGACTTAAAAATAAACTAGTTAGTATTGTAAAAAGCATCTCAATTGAGATGCTTTTTTTCTATCTTCAATTTTTAATTTATCGAAAAATCTCTATTCATCAACCCCAAACAACCTATGCTATTATCTCACGACTTAAATAATCTATAGGGAAGTTGATTGATATGAATATAAAAATGATGAGTTTTAGACAAATTGTTCCTGCACTTCTTTTTTCTTTGGTAAGTGTTAGCTCTTTTTCTGTCAATGCAGATATCGAAGTTCGTGATGAAACCTTATTTGAAGCGCATCAGCGTTTTAAAACTCATATTATAAATGACAGTTTTGATAATATTGATCCACCTTGGGAAGCGCCATCAGAAATATTTAATGTTGTTAAATATCCCGCTAAACCCGGTGATATGTATGCCTATTTAACACCACCTCCGACAAATAAAAAAACGAAGTTACCTGCTGTGATCTGGCTAAATGGAGGTTACGGTGGAATAGGGGGAGATGATTACTTTTGGCAACCTAAACCGGTTGATAATGACCAAACAGGGGCTACTTTCCGTGACCCCAATATGGTGCTAATGATCCCATCTTTTCGTGGTGAAAATACTAATCCTGGTCGTTATGAAATGTTTTATGGTGAACTGGAAGATTTAGATTCTGCTAGAGAATATTTAGCATCATTACCTTATATTGATCCTAAACGTATTTATGTAGTTGGTCATAGCACTGGCGGAACACGAGCATTATTAGCGAGTGAGTATAGTGATAAATTTAGAGCGGTTTTTTCTTTGGGCGGAATACCTGATCTTAAATTACGAGCTGAAGGAAATATGATAGTTGAATTACCTTTTGATATAAATAACGAAGAAGAATTTAATGTTCGCTCAGTATATCGTTATATTAAATCGATAAAAACACCAACATTTTATTTCGAAGGTCGTGACTATTTTTGGAATGAATTTAATGAGTTACGTACCGTTGCAATGATGCATGACATCCCATTAAAAATATATAATATTAAAAATGGTGATCACTTCAATATTATTGTTCCTGTCAGTAAATTAATTAAAGATAAGATTTTACAAGATATTGATACAAATCAAGAAAGCAATATCCGATTTACCAATGAAGAAATTAAATGGATAAATAAACAGGTTCGATAATAATTTAGCTTATACTTAAAAGATTTATTTTAATAACTTGCTCTTTTATTTAATTGATAGAAGAGCAAGTTATTTATTTAAAAATCAATATGATTAACCTGAAAACTCATTACATAACTCTTGAAGTTTATTAATCATTCTTGCTATATGAAAACCATCGCAAGTAGCATGATGTACTTGAATGGATATTGGTAATAAAAATTTATCATTTTGTTGAGTGAATTTTCCCATAGTAAAAATAGGAGGAAAATAATCTCTTACATTAGCAATATTTAAATTAAATCCATCAAAACTTACCCATGGGATCATCGAAATACAGAAATGATTTTCAGGTAAGTTAGGTTTTGCAGATAGATTCAGATTATCTTTATATTTTTGATAATCTTGACTGTATCCTTCTAAAAAAGAACACCAATCTTCAAAATAGTTACTCCATAATTCTGAGAAAGTTTCCGTTTCTGGATGAAAAATCGTATATGCAGGATTGACATAATCCCAAATAACCAATTCATCATCCTTGATTGCCATTCTAGATTCAGGATAATAATTAACCGTTTTCGCAATCAAATAGACCATTGCAGGATAAAGCTTAAGATTATTTTTAGCTACTACACTCTTTAAGGCAGTAATATCTATTTTTGTTGTTAAGCTAAAACCACATTGCAAGTTATGACGATAATGTAAAAAGTGTTCTTTTCTATTCCATTGCTCTAAATCGATTTTTTCATAGTTCATTTTTTAGGCCCTTCTTGTTAAGTGATAAGTATTTTTAACGAAGAAGGGCTAAACGGGTTGTCTGAATAGATAGCATAATAAATCCTTAAATATTTAATTATTATAAAAGATAATAAAACATATTATTACACTAATCATTAGATATTAAAGGTATTTTTGTGCTAACGCTAATTTAAAATAACATTTTTTTGGAGAAAGGTATTAAGTGTATTATGATAAAAAAGATAAAGATTGCCATTTAAAAAATGAAGGGATTTATGATGCAAGCTAAACTTGCTTATCAATGGAAACAACAAAGACGTGGAAGACTCTCTTTCTTAGGTTTAGAAATTGCTTGGTCAATTTTATTTGCTATTGTCGAAAACTTAGTATATCGATGGTATATATTACTTTACCCTGATAGTGTGGATTCAATAATTGGAAGTGTCTTTTATTATCAATTTTCTTTTACTCCATATGGTTTAATTGAAATCGTATTTTTAATAATACAAATTTACATATTCACTTTGATTTTATCACAACGAGTTAGAGATATTGGTATAAGTTATCCAGTCATTATTTCACTTATCTTCACTATTAGCCCTATATTATTAATGCCATATTTACTCTTTAATGCACCAAACGTGTTGATGGTATTTTTTGTTATTTTATTAATAGGTGGGTTGATTGCCTTACTTGCACCTTCTGCTTATAAAGTCGATATCGACATTAATAAAGATCCCAAAGAAAATAATTAGTTAAAAATATGTTATATAAAATTAGAAAAAGCATCTTTCTAGATACTTTTTCTAAACAAGGCGAATGACTTTTCAAAAATTTAAGATAAAATCTCAATAACTCCTTTTTGCCCATCAACTTTCACTCTTTGCCCATTCTTTAAAATATTCAATATATTACGAACGCCCATAATAGCTGGTAATCCTAATTCTCTGGCAGTAACAGCACCATGAGATAATGGTCCACCGCTTTCTGTGATTATGCCGGAGGCTCGATAAAAAAGTGCTGTCCAAGCTGGATTGGTCGTTCTTGCAACTAAAATGGCATTTTGTGGAAATTCGGCAAAATTTTCAGGGCCATGAACAAGATAAACTTCACCTTCAATAATGCCCGCACTTCCAGCCAACCCTTTTAGTAGGTGCTCATTTGTATTAATTTCATCACTGCCATCTTCGCCATAAACCCATTGTGGGGTAACTGATTTTGCTTTTAAATACCCAGCTTTATTTTGGTATATATGATGGCGTAGCTGATTCCACTCATTAGGGGTATCTGCAAGAATTGCATCAGCTAAAGGTTGTTCATTTGCGAAATAAATGTCCATTGGGCAGTCTAAAACACTACGAATAACTAGTCGCTCTCCTAATGCT
Organism: Proteus vulgaris; assembly: GCF_016239305.1. Classification (GTDB taxonomy): domain Bacteria; phylum Pseudomonadota; class Gammaproteobacteria; order Enterobacterales; family Enterobacteriaceae; genus Proteus; species Proteus vulgaris_C. Next base: position 27,560 of record NZ_JAEHOQ010000002.1, read on the forward strand.
TTTAATCCGCGACGCATAGGTAAGGCCAATCGTGTTGTTTGATAATGCTCTAAGTCATCAAGTGCAGTATAAACTCTAGCTAATCGGATAATCTCTTGTAAGAAAAAACGTAACTCTTCGGGAGCATCAGAAATAATTGAAAATTCAGTTTCTGATTGTAGAATTTTTTTACCTAATGGATCATCCGCTTGTTTATCATCAGTTAAATCTGCCATTGCCTTAATTTGAGTCAATACAATGTGTGGCGCATCTAACCAAGTTGGATGATACGCATCAAAATCTAATTCTCGATGGCCGTGGTTTGCTAAAAATAAGGAGAATTGCTGGTGGAAATGGGGATCGCATTCTTCAATTTCTTGCATAATGCTTTCGGGAATAATAGATGTTATAAGCTTGAGAAGTTTAGGTTGCTGACGAACATAACGAGAAAGAGTCCAAAGTTCCGCATTCACTTGCCCTGTCTTAGTTTCAGACATTGCAATTAAATTGTCGAATGCAGTATGTGCATATTTTTCTTCTTTAAAAAAGAGTTTTAACAAGGCCATTAATGCTGAATAGAGAGAGCGTTGGGTCAAGGATATAGCAATATTAGGTAAGAAGTAATCAGCACCTAATTTATTAATTCTTTGCACATAATCCCATAATTGGGACAAGTTTTTGTCTTCTAATGGTTCATTCATTAATGCTCCGATTGAGATTAAATATTTATCTAAATCGCGCATCCAAGTAATAGGTAATTCTTGTACCCAACTAAATTTTTGCGCTATTTCAGGCAAAGATTTTAATAGGGTAGGTAAATCATTCATCATTGAGGTTGGAAGCCGATTACTATACAAAGAAACTGCATTTTGATTACCATAAATATAGTAATCTTGCATACCAAACCACTTACCATTAAATGAAGGAAGCCCCATAAGATTAAGGCTAAAATTTAATGATGAATGAAAACCTGCTTCACACATATCCCAAGTTAACGGTGTAATTGGATTAGGAAATCTCTCTGCTGATTCCTCGCGAGTCCAAATTGGGGCTATTTGTGTTACATTTCGTGATTGTAAAAGCCATAATTTACCGTCATGAAATGCCCACTCTATATCCTGTGGAAAATCAAAATATTTTTCGGCTAAAATAGCCAGCTCAGCCACTTGTTTACACTGTTCAGGTGTTAAAGAAGGTATAGATTGATTTTGAGGTTCGAGAGGTAAAATTTTAGTGCCATTATTAATCATCACTATGGCATTTATTTTTTGAGAAATTGTTGTTTGCTTTAATTCTAAGCTTTCTCTGTCAACGAGAAATTCATCGACAGGATCTTCACCTGCAACTACGGTTTCACCTAAACCGAAGGCTGCATTAATTAATACGGTAGAAAGAGAACCTTGAACAGGATCAACAGAAAAAGCAACGCCTGCAGCCTCTTCTTTTTGAACATCAATCATTCTTTGCAATACAACAGCCATTGATGCTTGAGTATGCGGTAAATTTAAATGCTGGCGATAGAGCATAACGTGAGTATGCCATAAAGAGGCATAACATTGGCGAATGGCGTCTAGCAAATGAGGTAACGTTTTAATTCCTAATAACGTGTCATGCTGGCCAGCAAAAGCTGCTCCAGGCATATCTTCCAATGTTCCGGATGATCGTACGGCCAAAGCGACATCATTCAGCTGAAGACTATTTAACATTGTGCTTAGAGAATGAATTAAATTTTCAGGCATAGGTGCTTGTAAAATAAGATGCCGAATATTATTACTAACTGATTCAATTTCTTGCTTTTTATCTGATAATAAAAGATTAATTTTAGGGAGCAAAGGCGTAATAAATAGCTGATAAGCTTGGCAAGAAAGAATTAAACCATCAGGAACAGGCAATGATTGAATGGTTTTCGCTAAACTTGCACCTTTACCTCCGCTAATAGAAACTTCTGAAGCAATAGGCTCGTTAATTTTATAAATGAGTTCCATATTCGACCTTATTATTTTTACCAGTGATGTAAAGCACCCATAATGCAAGTAAAGCACCGACAATAACATCAATGCCATAATGGTAATGTAAATATACAGTTGCCAAAATCAGCCCTATTAGGATAGGAAATAAACAATAAGCTGTTTTTTGATAACCAGACAAATAGAAATAACCAACAATATAGAGCGTTATCCCTGTGTGTAATGAAGGAAAAACATCCATTCCTGTAATGCCTTTATCAACGAGATCAGTCAGAAATAGTGTCATGCTGCCAGAGTAAACAGGATAGTTAAAATCAGAAGGGAATGCAGAGTAAGGGCCTGCGGCTGGAATAGTGAAGTAACCAATAAAACCAAAAAAATACATCAGCATTAAACCGAAAAAATAGTTTTTAGTCAGTGTGTTATTCTGGCTAAAAAAGAAGAAAAGGGCGCTGCCAATAATCAAAAAGTAGAAACTAAAATAGCAAAAAGAAAGAAATTCACTTAACCATCCTGATTGTAAAAAAATGGACCATTCAGGTAAGCTTTTTCCAAACCATAAGAATTTATCCAAAGTATATAAAATATCATCAAAACTCCATTGGTATAATCCATAGCGAATTGACTTAAATAAGGGAAAAATAGTCCAGCATACAATCAGTTGTAACAAACCTAACCAATAAAATCGTGAATGATATGTTGAATGTTGATTTTTATATCCAACAAAAACCAATAAAATCCATAAGAACAAACCTAAGAAAATAGGCGTTAGCATCTCGGTAGCATGAGTTAACCAACTACCATAAGTGCCAAGTCCCCAAATAATAAAGAGTTGTACAGAGAATAGGTGGTTGAAAAGCATCCTAGCTTTAGTCGTTAACATATTTGGGCGCCTTTCTTCCTTATCAATATGAAGCCGAATAGTGCACTAACTAAGCTTATACCAATAAATAAGGGGGAAAAGAATAGGAGCATGACTAAGATAGGAAGCCAAATTGCTGAGGCAATAGCACCACCTAATATTTTAAAGAAGCTAACGGTATTACGGGCATCAGCAAAATAAGATGCAATAAATGATGAAAGTAATATTGGGGATAAAATATACATAAATAAAAATGAAATATAACGCCAAATTAATATAGAAGATTGAGAATTTATTTCTATATTTTGATTGTCATTATTTGATTGTGATAGATTGTTTTGATAGTCAATAAAGGATTCAGCATAAGAATCACCGTCCTTGTTTTTATTAAAAGCATAGGCTGATGCTTTCTCAAAAATATCAATGTTTGGGCAATTAACAGAGATTTTATTTAGTGATGTAGTTACTTCTGTATGAATATTTTGTTCCCATTCTCTGATTGATAAATTATCTTTTTGTGAGGTTATACATATATTTTCACCAATATAAACCTCAACTTTTGAACTAAATTTATCAGGAGCTATATAAAACAATCCCATAGGAATAATATCAAAATCTACTCCCTCACTGATTAATGTTCTAATAATTCTTGCTGCTCCTCGTTGGTAAGGTAATGGCTGAAAACCCCACTCACTGCTGCCTTCTGGAAATAAAAGTAGATCTCCACCTGCTTTTATATGTGCAATTGCTGCATCTGAGGGGCTTGAAAATATATTTGCATTTATACCTAAACGTTGTCTATCCTTTTTTCTAACTACGGGAATACCCGTGAAAAAAGTCTTCATTATGTAACTATTTAATAATTGTATTGATGCTAAAGCCTGAGCTTTAGGAAATGCCTTCAATGCAATGTAACCATCAAAAGCACTGTTCCGATGACTACAAAGAATTAGCTTTGGATGTGTATTTTCGATTTGATATCTATTATGGTAAATAAGTGAAATTTTTGAAAAATAGATTTCTCTAATTGAGGTGGATATGAATTGATAATAAAAAGGAAGTTCGGAACCAGCAACAAAAGAGGAGGTTTTTTTTATTGGTGAAGGTAATATTGAATTAGGCATAAGATTTCCTTACATTATTCCTTCTACAAAAACATATCATGCTCTAGAAAAAAGTAACACTAAAAAATTTAAAATGCACTATTAGAATAAAATTTTTCACTGCTTTGAGGCATTTAATTCTAATGAATAAGACGGAAATGAGTATGATTCAACTTAGACTTGCTGAACCACAGGAAGCAAAACGATTGTGGTATTTACGAAATCAAGCTCTACGATTTGGCTGTGAAAATGTTTACCCAAAAGATATTTTAGCTGCTTGGACACCCGATGAAATGCCAGATGGATATCGACAAGCTATTCTCGATAATCCATTTTATGTGATTGATTACCAAGAATATAAAATTCCTGTAGCTTCTGGTTTTTTAGATGTCAAAACAGGTTTTGCTGAAGCGATTTTTACATTGCCAGAATATATGGGGAAAGGATTTGCAGGACTTATTTTAAAACAGTTAAAACATGAAGCAATAAAGAGAGGGCAAAAAAGGTTATTTTTGGACGCAACACCTAACGCAGTAATATTTTATTTAAAACAAGGTTTTAAAGCATTAGAAGAGCGCGACTATTATTCAAGTTTAGCAAAGGCAAACCTCCATTGTTATCGAATGTACATTGATTTAGATTAGCTTTGGGTTTTATGCTCATAAAAAGAAAGTTTGTACGTAATGAGCTTAGAATAAAAAATGCTATTCTGAAAGTGCGATATTGGTATATTTTTATCATATTTTGAGTTGGTTATTGTATTAACAACATAAAATAGCAATCGCTCTGATGTTACGATATTGTAAAGTATCAAGACATCTTTAGGATAAATATTATGCAAAATGTGTTATTAACGTTATGGCCTTTATTTGCGTTAATTGCGCTAGGTGCAATTTTAAGAAGAAATAAAACGTTTGAACCTGCTTTTTGGGTCGGTGCTGAAAAGCTAAATTACTTTTTACTTTTTCCTGCGTTACTGATCAATAGCCTAGCAAATGCACCTTTATCTGATCCTCAATTACCCCACCTTGCTGGGGCTATTTTTTCTGTGGTCATTATTATCACTCTATTATGTACTGTATTGAAAAAAATTACAGGTTGGCATGCTGGGCGTTTTGGTGCAATTGTTCAAGGTAATATTCGATTTAACACTTATTTAGGTTTAGCGATTGTTGCTGATTTATTTGGTGTTGAGGGATTAGGGATAGCTGCATTAATATTGGCAACGTTAGTTCCACTATCAAATGTGACCTCCGTACTTTGTTTAACGGCTGGGCAAAATGTAACATTGCGTCAATTGGCATTACCTATTATTAAAAATCCTTTAATTATTTCTTGCATTATAGGAATAGTGATCAATTTATCTGGAATAGGGCTTCCTTTGGGTAGTGATCAATTTCTTAAGTTATTAGCCGCAACCAGTTTACCTTTAGGTCTAATTTGTATTGGTGCAGCGTTACATCTATCAACGTTAAAAGCAGAAAGTAAAATGATTAGCATTAATACTGTGACTCGTTTACTTATTGTACCGGTAATAGCATATGGTATTGCCTATCTTCTTGATTTATCACCACTGGTAACAATACTTTTAGTTATTTTCTTTTCTATTCCTACTGCGCCTACTTCCTATATTTTAACTCGACAACTTGGCGGGGATTCTGAACTAATGGCTGGGATTATTACTTCTCAAACAATGTTTGCAGCAATTACACTGCCTATTGTATTAAGCTTGCTATCAGTGTGATTTTTAAAACACATATTTAAGTAAAATATTATTTGTATTTAATTAAGCATGGTTTTGTGGTGTTTTTTTATATTAAAAAATTTTATTTTTTATTATCTTTATTTTTCATTTGCTTAAGATGGAAATAAAAATTAACATGAAAATTTTAAATGCGAATATTAGTCAGGAAAAAATAAGTAAATTATCAGATAATTCACCATCTGATATAATGAGTATTTGGGGGAAAATAAAAGATTGGTTTGGATTTAGTCAGGAAAAAAAGTATTAACCTTAATTAAGAATGTTTATTTTAGCCAAGAAACAACAACCCTAGAAAAAAACAGAGATTTTTTTCATTTAAAGAAACTTGCTGGAGAGCAGTATAGAAATAATTTTCAATATAAATTGGATAATGATGCCATATCTTATATGATTGATTTTAATGATGGTTTTATTGAATTTAACAGTGATATTACACCATTTATTGAAACTATAAAGAATGAACTTAATTTGGATTTAAAAAATTATAGTAGTGAAGAACTAGATGCATTTATTAATAATTACTATAAATTATCTACATTAAGTAATGACATAAAAGATTATGAGAAAAAATTTATAGCATTTAGAGCAATTCTTATGGAGTGTATTAATAATAAAAATCATCTTGATGAAAAAAGCTTTACTCTTAATGCCTTTGAAGCAAAAGGAACATTCAATGATAAATATGAATATTTAAAAGAAAATAGTAAAAAATTTTTAGTCAACATTGATACTGAGAAATTAATCGAAAATATATATGATTCCACGTATCAGCATAATTATGAAAAACTGAGAGATCAGGTAGCGAAAGATATTTCAAGATATGTTTTGAAATTCAATAGTGAAAATATATCTGACATTACTTTATTAGAAGATAAATTTAAATCATTAAATAATAAAGACACTATGATTATCTTTGAATTGCTTAATCAAGGTATTTTTCCAATAATAAAAGATTCTTTTGAAAAATATGAGCCTATTGCTTCAATGTACTCGCCCTTTACAGGAAAGACATCTATTAATATAGAAAAGAAAGATAACATATATACTATAACTGTTAACAATAAAAAGGAAATTATAGAGTCTGATATTGAAAAAGTAAGTCAGCTATCAGGTGTTATTTTAAATGACTTTGATTATAACTCTATGAATTTATACATTAAAAATTTTGTTGATGCTCCTATGTCAAGAGAAAAGTTAGATGCCGCATTAGCTGAATATCAAAATGAAATAGTAAAAAGAATGGAAGATAGTATTGGTGATAAATTTAATTATAAACAAAATAGATTTGCTTTGCTGGAAGAAAGTATGAATATCAAATTTGAATTTAATCCTGACCTAATAAAAAAACTAACCGTTTTTTCTAATGAAAGTAAAGTTGAATATAGTTTATTAAAATCTTGATCTTGGGATAAAGAGAGCTTCTTGCTATGATGGCTATAAATCAATAATAAGCAAAAGGCTCTTTTTATGTCACAACTTCATTACCTTGAAATTCAAAATATTATTATCAAACTAAAACAGCAATATCAAAGCGCCGTTGACGCTTTACGTAATGCAATTGTTGATTATGCACAAAATGGAACATTACCTGATGTAAAGCAAAGAGCTGAAGGGTTATTTGCTTATCCTCAATTAACAGTATATTGGTCAGGTGAAATAAAAACAGAAGATAAAACGAGAGCTTATGGACGTTTGTCTCGTTCAGGTACTTATTCCACTACTATTACTAATCCTGCTTTATTTGAAAACTATTTGTCAGAACAATTACAACTTATTGCTGATACCTATCATGCAACTTTTGAAGTCAGCGCCTCAAAACAAGAGATCCCTTATCCTTTTGTAATTGATGGAACAGGTATTGGTTTTGATAGAAAAATGAGTGCCTCTTTAGCAAAATATTTTCCAACAACTGATCTATCTAAAATTGGTGATGAAATTACCGATGGTTTAATTTGTGATAGGGAAATATTGCCACTTTCTCATTTTGATGCTTTACGTACTGATTTCTCACTGGCACGTTTAAAACATTACACTGGAACATTGCCTGAAGATATTCAACCCTATATTTTATATACGAATTATAATCGTTATGTCGATGAATTCGTTCGTTGGGCATGTGATCAAGTTGCGGATAAAAATAGTCCATATTGCGCACTTTCCTGCGCTGGGTTTCAACGAATTACGGCAGAAACCGTTGATCCTGAAAAATTAATATCAGATTTAACTTGGAAGAAATATCAAATGCCTGCCTATCACTTGATCGCAAAAGAAGGCCCCGGAATAACATTAGTTAATATTGGTGTTGGTCCTTCAAATGCGAAAACAATTTGTGATCACTTGGCAGTTTTACGGCCCCATGTTTGGTTAATGATTGGTCATTGTGGCGGATTACGTGAAAGCCAACAACTTGGTGATTATGTTTTAGCCCATGCTTATTTACGTGATGATCATATTTTAGATGATGTTTTACCACCAGATATCCCGATCCCAAATATTGCAGAAGTACAACGTGCACTTTATGACGCCACTAAAGCAGTCAGTGGAAAACCAGGACATGAAATAAAACAAAGATTAAGAACAGGAACTGTAGTTACAACGGATGATCGCAATTGGGAATTACGTTTTTCGGTTTCAGCCAGACGATTTAATTTAAGTCGTGCGGTTGCTGTTGATATGGAAAGTGCCACTATTGCAGCACAGGGCTATCGTTTTCGTGTTCCTTATGGCACATTATTATGTGTATCTGATAAACCATTACATGGTGAAATTAAATTACCTGGCCAAGCGAATCATTTTTATGAGGGGGCTGTGTCAGAACATTTGCAAATTGGTATTCAAGCTATTGAGTTACTTAAGCAAGAAGAAAGTAACTTACACTCTCGAAAATTGAGAACATTTAATGAACCACCTTTCAGATAAATTGTAAGTAATAATAAATCCCAAATTATAATCAGTTTAATAATTTGGGATTTCTATTTGATTTTATCAAAAGTAAGTTATTAAAAAATAAAACGTTAAAAACGTAAATGGCGAGCTGCTTTTCTTAGTCGATCATCTCCTCGTCGGTCATAACGCTGAGTTGTCATTATACTGGCATGGCCCATTGCATCTTTTACAGTCACAATATCTTCGCCATTATCAAGCATTGCGGAAGCAAAAGTTCTTCGGAGATCATGAGGCGCAAATTTATCAATGCCACTTTCTTGCTGGCGAGTTTCTAAAATATAGTAAATAGCTTGGTCTGTTATTCGTTCAGTTGTTACATCGTCAAAACGACGAATTCGAGTGAAAAGAGGGCCATCTTGAGTGCCTCTTATTTCATCAATCCATAACTGAACACGATCCCAAGTATCATCGGGCATATAAGACATTCTTTCTTTATTACCTTTACCTCTGACAAGAAAGGCTTGATCACGAAATTGAATATGCTCGTAATTAATAGCGACTATTTCTGAACGGCGTAATCCGCACCCCAATAGCACACTTAATATTGCCGCATCTCTTAAACCTTTCGATGAGTTGTCTTTTTCACAACTTTTAAATAAAGCACGAATTTCATGACTTGTTAATGCGCGACCTTTAGGTAATCGACTTCCTCTGACAGATTTAACTTGGCGGATATGCTGATAACTTTCAGTATCCATCTGTTTCATTGCCCATGCTTCTAAGGCAACACCTTTTAATGCAGCAAGATAAGTATTGATTGTGGCAGGGGCTTTGTTGGCATTAGATAACATATCAATAATAGCTTGGATATGATGACGACGAAGTGCACCCCATTGGCAATTTTTAAGAGAAGTAAAACCAATCATTTTGGCAACAATAGTTAAAAATGATCCCATCGTTTGACGACTACGTTTCGATCCCAAACTCATTAAATAAGCCATTGCTGGATCCGTGTGGGATGGTGAGGTGAATGTTGTATTCAGATCCAATAATGCTTGTTTTTCAGACAGCACTAGCGATGTTTCAGGTGTTAAATCCTGATCGTCGTGGTGAAATTTCACTGTGATTTCCTTATTAAATCAACATAACCATGATGAATATTCTAACAGATCCAAAAAAGAAAAAAGCTACTTTTTCAAAGGATCATTTTAATAAGTAGAGCAGATCGTGTTTGTTTTACCATCAATCAGTGTGTTAATTGAACATGGTTTGTATGAATAGCAACCGAGTTGAGTTAGCGCTAAAATTAAAAATAAATTTATTTCAAAAAAAGATAGGAAATATTACGAGTAACAGGGGATTAGATAAGGTATCGTACCCAAGATCTTCACTTTTTCTCTGTTTAAAAACAAGGGAGAAATTGGGTACGAAATAGAAAAACGACTATTTAAATTTACTCTTTATAGATAGCAACAACCGGTTTTCCATCATTACCAATTGTGCCACGATACATACCTTCAGAATTAAAACTCATCGTATAGTTGCCTGATTTATCTAATACGATAACACCACCACTTCCATTAATAGCTTTAACTTCATCAAGTGCATTCTGTGCCGCTTTTTCTAAAGGTAAATTTTGATATTTAACTTGGGCAGCAATATTAAAGGCAGTTAATGTGCGGATAAACATTTCACCAGAACCCGTTGCGGATACAGCAACTGTTTCATTATCGGCATAGTTTCCAGCACCAATAATAGGGGAGTCGCCCACTCGGCCATAACGTTTATTAGTCATTCCGCCAGTTGAAGTTCCTGCGGCTAAATTACCATGTTGATCAAGTGCAACGGCACCTACTGTGCCATATTTATAATCGTACATCATTGGATCAATAAAAAGTGCAGCTGTTTTTCCATCGTGATCTAAAACGACCTGTTCTTTTTCTATCGCTTTTTGAAGTTGTTGCCAGCGATATTCAGTACGGAAATAAGAAGGGTCTACAATTGTTAGTCCTTGTTCTTTAGCAAAAAGATCTGCACCATTTGATACCATTAAAACATGAGGGCTTTTTTCCATTACCGCAATAGCGGCATTTATAGGATTTTTAACTGTAGTGACTCCAGCAACAGCGCCGGCATTGCGCGTTTTTCCATCCATAATAGAAGCATCAAGTTCATTGCGTCCGTCATGTGTAAAAACAGCACCTTTTCCAGCATTAAAGAGAGGGGAATCTTCCATTACGTTAATAGATTTTTGAACTGCTTCTATACTAGTACCTCCGCTATTTAATACTGTATATCCCGCATTTAATGCTTCAGTCAGTTTTTCTTTATATTCTTTTTCTTGTTCAGGGGTGATCGTACCTTTAGTAATTGTGCCTGCACCCCCATGAATAACAAGACGAATAGGGGATTGATTATTAGCAAAAACAGAGGTGGCAAACAGAGTGCAGAGTGTCATTGTGGCGAGTTTATACTTAATATTATTCATATAACCCTTCTTATTTTAGATTAAAATTAATTTGATATTTTCATATATTTTCTTACCGCTGTGTTTCTAAGTTCTAATTAATTACATAAATTGGGTGTAATAACTAACTGCAATAATCACTATATAAAAATTTTAAAGCATAAGTGGTCTGAACACTTGGATTTATTTTTGATTTGTCGATCTCTGTCATAGAGTGATTTTTTTAGGATTTATTTTACAATATATTCAATTGGTTATGTTATTTAGATATTGCTTTTATATCAAAAGTAATCTATTAAATATAGTGATAATAAATCTAATTTAAACTTTAAAAATAACAATGCTATTTTTACTGATTATTTCTATTTATTTAAAATAGTGGCTAAAAGCTGGTTTTAATTAATTTATATAATAAATACAACCTATTGCCACTGAGGGTTATATTGAAGTTAACTGATAATTAATTATTTTCTAAAAGAAAATAAAAATACGAATGTCGTTTTTATTTTGATAAACACTTGATAACCAATTGTTATTATTTCGTTTGTATTTGAATGTAATAAAAAGGTGTTTTTTATATACAAATTGTGTGCTTCCTCGAACAATCAAAAAGGGATGATGGATTCTGTGATAAAAGTACTACATTAATTTAAGTTAAGGCTCTATTATAATGACATAATATTTATAATTCATAAGGTTAGCTTTTAATATTTTATTTTTTTATTAGGTATGAGTTAGCTTTATTAATGCAAATGAACTATTTTTAAATATAGATAAAATAAAAAATTAATCAGTTTTAACTATTTAACTATTTTCTGACATACAGCAGATAAACACATTTTGGGTATTATTTTATGGCTAAAGGAAGGTTAAATAATTTATATGAAAAATCAAAAAAAGAGTCGTTTTTTTGTTTACGGTATTATTCTTATCGCGATAATTGCGGCCGGTGTTTTTTGGTGGAAATCTCAAGCACCGACACTTCCTTCTGGATTTGCTCAAAGTAATGGGAGAATAGAAGCAACAGAAATTGATATATCAACAAAAAGTCCAGGAAGAATAGACTCTATTTTAGTTCAAGAAGGTGATTTTGTTAAAGCGGGTGAAGTTTTAGCCAACATGGATACTCGTACACTTAAAGAACAACTTCATGAAGTTCAAGCACAATTAAATCAAGCCAAAAGCAGTGTTGTTACTGCTCAATCGGCATTATCACAACGTAACAGCGAACAGCTTGCCGCTCAAGCGGTGGTTCGTCAACGTATTGCTGAACTGGATGCAGCACAAAAAAGACTCAATCGTTCTCGTGCACTAGTGAAAACCAATGCTATTTCTATTCAACAATTAGATGATGATATTGCCAGAACTGAAGGGGCAAGAGCAGCTGTTGAAGCAGCCAAAGCACAGGAAACTGCAACCGTAGCGGCTATTGAATCGGCAAAAGCGGGTATTATTCAAGCAAAAACAAAAGTAGATGCCGCAACAGCAACAGAAAGACGCATCATGGCTGAATTAGATGACAGTATTTTAAAAGCCCCTCGTAATGGTCGTGTTCAATATCGTGTTGCTGAGCCTGGCGAAGTTTTAGGTGCTGGCGGTCGTGTGTTAAATATGGTTGATCTAAGTGATGTTTATATGACCTTCTTTTTACCAACTGAAGCTGCAGGTCAAGCCGCTTTAGGTAGTGACGTTCATATTATTTTAGATGCAGCCCCTCATATTGTTATTCCTGCAAAAACGACTTATGTCGCTAGTGTTGCCCAATTTACGCCTAAAACCGTTGAAACGGATAATGAAAGACTGAAACTAATGTTTCGTGTAAGGGCAAGAATTTCACCTGAATTACTTGAAAAACATCTTGAATATGTAAAAACAGGATTACCAGGTCGTGCTTATATTCGACTAGATAACAATCAATCTTGGCCAACTGATTTAGAGGTGAAACTACCACAATGAGTCAAATAATGAGAACGCAAAGTCATTCTCATATCATTGAATTGACTCATGTATCCCAACATTATGGCGATACCAAAGCACTTGATGATGTGACATTGACTATTCCAGCAGGAAAAATGGTCGGCCTAATAGGCCCTGACGGTGTAGGTAAATCGAGCTTAATTTCTCTTATTTCGGGAGCCAGAGAAATTCAAACAGGGCAAGTAATCGTTTTAAATGGTGATATGAATGATGTTCAACACCGAAGGGCTGTTTGTCCTCGTATTGCTTATATGCCACAAGGATTAGGTAAAAACCTTTATCACACACTTTCTGTTTTTGAAAACGTTGATTTTTTTGGTCGCCTGTTTGGTCAATCAAAACAAGAACGAGCAGAACGTATAAATGACTTACTTGAAAGTACGGGGTTAGCGCCGTTTCGCGACAGACCCGCAGGTAAACTTTCAGGCGGGATGAAACAAAAATTGGGTTTATGTTGTGCATTAATTCATGATCCAGAATTACTTATTCTGGATGAACCGACAACGGGAGTTGACCCTTTATCTCGTGCACAATTTTGGGAGTTAATTAATCGTATACGTAAACGCCAAACAAACATGAGCGTGTTAGTTGCGACTGCTTATATGGAAGAAGCTGAGCGCTTTGATTGGCTTGTCGCTATGGATGCTGGAAAAATTTTAGCAACGGGTCATGCCAATGAGTTAAAAGCACAAACTCATACGGATGAATTAGAAGCTGCTTTTATCGAATTATTACCTGAAGAAAAGAAAAAGAATCATCAAAAAGTTATTATTCCTCCAAGAGATAAAAGCGACGATGATGTGATTGCTATTGAAGCTAAAGATTTAACCATGCGTTTTGGTCAATTTGTTGCGGTTGATCATGTGAGCTTCCGTATTCCTAAAGGCGAAATTTTTGGTTTCTTGGGATCAAATGGTTGTGGTAAATCAACCACAATGAAAATGCTAACGGGATTGTTAGAAGCCAGTGAAGGGCGAGCTTGGTTATTTGGTCAAGAAGTTGATCCTAAAGATATCGAAACTCGTCGTCGAGTGGGGTATATGTCACAAGCCTTTTCACTTTATAGTGAATTAACGGTACGACAAAATCTAGAATTACATGCCAAACTTTTTCATATTCCAGAAGAGGAAATTCCTCAGCGTGTTAAGGACATGAGTGAGCGTTTTAATTTAACTGACGTAGAAGAAATAATGCCCGATGGTTTGCCATTAGGTATTCGTCAACGTTTGTCGCTTGCTGTCGCTGTTATCCATAAACCTGAAATGTTGATACTGGATGAACCCACTTCAGGAGTTGACCCCATTGCGCGAGATATGTTCTGGAACTTGATGGTTGATCTATCTAGACGTGACGGTGTCACTATTTTTATCTCAACTCACTTTATGAATGAAGCAGCGCGTTGTGACCGAATGTCACTTATGCATGCAGGTAAAGTATTAGTGACAGATACACCTGCAAATTTAGTTAAAAATAGCCAATTTGATACACTTGAAGAAGTCTTTATTGATTACCTTAAAAAAGCATCAGGCGAACAAGAAACACCTGAACTTGATGAAAAAAGCTTGCAACTTCCTGCATCTAGTGATGAAAGTGCAGAAAAAGCATTAAAGCAACGGTTTAGTCTACGACGTTTATTTAGCTATAGTATTCGTGAAGGTATGGAGCTGCGCCGTGATCCTGTACGTCTAACATTGGCGTTATTAGGAACGGTGATCCTGATGTTTATTATGGGATATGGGATTAGCATGGATGTTGAAAACTTACGCTTTGGTATTATGGATAGAGACCAAACGGGTTTAAGTCAAGCATATAGCCAAAACCTGTCAGGCTCTCGGTATTTTATTGAAAAAGCACCAATCACTGATTATGACCAGCTTGAACGTCGACTTCGTAGTGGTGATATCACGGTTGCAATTGAAATTCCGCCTAATTTTGCTCGTGATGTTGCAAAGGGAAATACTGTAAAAATAGGAGTTTGGATAGATGGCGCGATGCCAAATCGAGCTGAAACAGTACGGGGTTATATTCAGGCAATGCACTTAACATGGATGCTTGATATGGCAATGCGTCAACCAACAAACGTGGTTGATAAATTATCACCGATTAATATCGAAACACGTTATCGTTATAATCCTGATGTAAAAAGCTTACCTGCTATTGTACCTGCTGTTATTCCACTTTTATTAATGATGATCCCTGCAATGTTAAGTGCATTGAGTGTGGTACGTGAAAAAGAGCTGGGTTCTATTATTAATCTTTATGTTACACCTGTTACCAAAGCTGAGTTTTTATTAGGTAAACAATTTCCTTATATCTTATTGGGAATGTTTAACTTTTTTATGCTCTGTGCGCTTTCGGTCTTTGTATTTGGCGTCAGTTTTAAAGGCAGTATGCTTACGCTCTCTTTAGGGGCATTGCTCTATATTACGATCGCAACAGGAATGGGGTTATTAATTTCTTGCTTCATGAAAAGCCAGATTGCCGCTATTTTTGGTACTTCAATTATTACCTTAATTCCAGCGACACAATTTTCAGGAATTATTGATCCTGTTTCATCACTCGAAGGTATTGGTAAATGGATAGGGCATATTTATCCGACTTCTCATTTTTTAACTATCGCAAGAGGGACTTTTTCTAAAGGATTAAATCTCTTTGATTTACCTTGGTCTTTTATTCCTTTGCTTATTACCATCCCTATTGTAGTTGGGCTAAGTGTCTTTTTCTTGAAAAAGCAGGAGGCTTAAATGTGGCACACAATGCAAAATGTATTTAACTTAGGTATAAAAGAGCTACGAAGTCTCTCGCGTGATAAGGCAATGCTGGCATTAATTGTATTTGCTTTTACCGTATCGATTTACTCATCAGCAACGGTAACACCGGGTTCATTACATCATGCGCCTATTGCAGTTGCTGATCAGGATAAATCACAATTATCTGCACGTATTGTAAATAGTTTTTATATGCCTTATTTTTTGCCACCAGCAGATATCACTCCTGAGCAAATAGATGGTCTATTAGATAGAGGTACTTATACGTTTGCATTAGATATCCCACCTAATTTTCAGAGCGATCTTTTAGCAGGTCGTAAACCGGAAATACAAGTTAATATCGATGCGACACGAATGAGCCAAGCTTTTTTAGGTAATAGTTATATACAAAATATTGTAATGGGAGAGGCGAAAACCTTTTTAGCCAAAAACAGAACTAACGATCCATTACCTGTTGATTTAGAAGTAAGAATGAGCTTTAACCCTAACCTAACACAATCTTGGTTTGGTTCTGTGATGGCAATTATCAATAATATCACTATGTTATCAATAGTATTAACAGGAGCCGCATTAATAAGAGAGCGAGAGCACGGAACCATTGAGCATTTACTGGTTATGCCTGTAACTCCCTTTGAAATTATGCTTTCTAAGATATGGTCAATGGGTTTGGTTGTACTATTGGCATCGGTAATGTCGTTAGTCTTAGTGGTAAAAACCTTGCTTAATGTACCTATTGAAGGCTCGGTTTTACTGTTTATGTGTGGTGTTGCTTTAAGCTTATTTGCGACAACCTCCATTGGTATTTTCTTAGGTACAATGGCGCGTTCAATGCCACAATTTGGTTTGTTGATGATTATGGTCTTACTACCATTAAATATGTTATCTGGTGGTATGACATCACGAGAAAGTATGCCTCAGTTTGTACAAGATGTAATGCAAACAATGCCAACGACACACTTCGTGAGTTTAGCTCAAGCCATTTTATATCGTGGTGCTGATTTCTCAATTGTGTGGCCTCAATTTATTGTCTTAATTATTATTGGCTCTGTATTTTTCTTATTGGCTTTGTTACGTTTTAGAAAAACCATTTCGGCTATGGCCTAATAAAATTTAAATATTAATCGATAAGTTAACCTATTTTCTTCTATTATTAAATATAGAAGGGAATAGGTTTTTTATTAATTAAAATATCTCTTCTTGGTATTTTTACTTAATTGTTAGATTATAATAAATAATATTTGCAAGGGTAAATAATATATTTATGGTAAGGCATTAAGTAAAACTCATTAGTAAATAACCTTGTCTACGATCAGAACAATGAAATTAATGTATTTTTTATCGAGTATTTTGAAAGTATTTAAATTAAGGTTGATCTTATGAAAGTAACAAGAATATTTAAAATAGCAACAAGAGAAAGTAAATTTAATAAAGAAGAACAAATTGGTATAGATATAATGGATATTAAACCAATTAGAGATAAATTATATTTACCTTACTCTATAAATGCTTGGTATACCACAACGCTTAATGAACCGATGACATTTATTCAACTTCCCACAGTGACATCAGGCTCTCAAATTTTACTTCATATCACTCAAGGCTCAGGTGCAAATCAAGTAGCTTTTGTTGATGATGTATTATGGCCCTTAGGCCGTAAGCCTCTATTATCATGGAATAAAGATGCTATTGATATGATCCAGTTTATTGCACTTAATGGGAAGTGGTTGGGGCGATTTATTGGTGGAGGTATGCATGTATCAGAATGATAATTTAATGTCTGTCTATAATTTGTTATTTGGGCATCAACGATTCTTAGACAATAATACCGGTTTAACAATGGATAGAAGTAAACAACATTTTGTCTTTAACCTTGATGGTGTTTTATCAAATAATAGACATACAATAGGATATACACGTTTAGAATCACAGCCTAATGGAGATGCAACAACGGAAGGTCAATCCTTACAAATATTGGGTTATCTTTATGTATATAAGGCAACAAAAGATAAATATTGGTTAGATAAAGCAATTTGGTGCTTTGATGCCTATATTAAATATTTCTATCAAGATCAAGCAATCCCCGATCCTCCTCATAATCGATGGTTAAGCCAATGGATTATTAATGGTAAAGAGCCCACGTTATCTAATTGGCCAATTAACTTTGATGAACCTACTAATTCAGGATTTGTTGATACCGAAATTATGTTTGTTGATGGTATATGTCAAATACCTCATGGTGCGTCTTATTGGGGAGAATACCTTGATATAGTGACACAAGCCTATCGTGGCGTATTATCTTATTCAAATATAAATGCCAGAGTTGTCGGACTTAATAATGATGGCAGTATTAATTGGAGTAAAAAGGGTGAATCTGTTGAATTAGCATGGTTGATTGATTTATACGGACGAAAAATTGATAAGCAAGGTAATGTATTAGAAAAAAATGCGATTGAACCCAAAGGCTATGTAAAAATGGCATCGCCAATTAATGGATTATGGAAATTGTGTCATGCAAATATTCAACCTGTAGAGAAAGGTGGCTTTCTGATAAAACGAAATATGGCATGGCATAATAGGCCTCTTAATATCCCTATTATCGATAAACGAAACTATGGAAATGCTGCTGATGCAGAAGAGTGGTTTTTAGAGGCAAGTTATACATTATGGAAAATAACGAATGAACGCCGTTATTGGTTAGCTTGGCGAAATAGCGCATTAATGTGCATGAGATATGCAAATATTGATTCTAACGATAAGTTCTTCAGACAATCTACTACCGAATTAAGCCCGTTTACTGATGGGATCTCCTATGAATATCATTATCCCAAAAATCGCCATATTTCTCTTGATAGGGATAAAGAGGGGTTTATTAGAATAAAAACGGATGGAAATGCTACGGTGACTTTAGAGCAACAAAGTATTTCAAAAAAAATTGATAAGAACTCTAAAATAACCATTAATGTAGGGGGAGTAGATAAAAATAAAGCGCCATTAAACGTTAGAATTAATATGGGCATTATTCCACAAAAAAGCAGTAATATTGTGAAAAATTGGTTTTTACCACTTCCTCATACTTCTACGAATAGTAACGTAATAAAATATGAACTCAGTATGAGTTCGTTTATTCAAAAAAATGAAGAGATTGAATATCTTACTGTTAATGATGTAGGGTATGTTGAACTTGGTGAAGATATCAAAACTTTATTTGAGTTTGAGGATAATGTTATTGATGGCCGTTCAGCCGTTGTACAACACGTGGAACTTAAAAATAATAGTAAAATGATGGTGGGTTTTTGGCTAACAAAAGAAGAAAAGGCGGTTCCGACATCATTTACGTATAAATTGGCTAGAAGTAAATGGGAGATTATTATTTATGATGCTGAATCTTGGCGTTGGCATTGGATACTACCTATAACAGGAGGTAAGTGGTCCACCATTCAGCTAACGCCTGAAACTCTTGCATTAACGACTTATCAACCTTATTACTCTGATAGCGAAATTAAGCCCAAATATCCAAAATTACAAGCGGTATCTAGCGTTACTCTTGCTATAAATGAATTTGAAAAAGAGAATAGCTCAGAACTTGTTTGGTATTGCTTTAACGATATCCCCATTCATTTTAATGATCTTGATGGTTGGACGCATAAATTTTCAATAACCTTATCAGGTGATGATAGTTTTGAAGGGCTTATTGGTGATTGTGATATTAGTTATAATGATCTCAATAGACTCGCTTATACCCCCGGCATTATTCCTTTTTCCAATAATTCTACAAAAGATTCCTCTCAATTCGATTCATGGCGTGGATTACCTTATCCTGGCTATCAACATCCTTTTATTTATATCCATGAAGAAAATTCACAAACTCATTTAGAAAATATGTGTCAGTTTCTGTTTGATGCCCAAAAGGCTTATGAAGATAAGTTTAAGGTAAAAGGGCCTGTTGCTATGGCCTATGTTTGGGATCGCTGGGATAACGTTGAATATGGTGAGGCCGATACCTTTATTTTTAATCATTGGGGGAGTGATGCTTGGGCAGGCTATCAACCTCGGGCTTTTGCCTCAGCCGCTAGAGCATGGTATGAATTAGTTTTATGTCAGAAAAGCATTCCTGAAAACCTTATTCAATTTACAAATAATTGGGTTGATTATCTTATTCATTTCTTTGAAAAAGTCGGTGGATTTCCTTGTGAATTTCCTGCAGATTTTCCACCACCAGAAAATCGAAATTTTGTCGGTCATATGACTGGGTTGTGGCTATGTGGCCTTTGTTTCGCAGCAATGTCTGGGTGTGAAAACAGTAAATTAGATTGGATTATTGAAAAATCGGTTACTGAACTTATTGAACATTATAAGGTTGTGTCTCCAACAAGCCCCATGAATGGCAGTTGGTCCCCAGCAGTAAGAGTTGGAAGCGATAATGGTATGTTTTATGGTTTTTGGTCAGGTGAGATATTGCGAGGATTAGGTATGTATATATTGTATAAACAAGAAAGCTGATTAATTAATAGATTAACTTTACCCATCCTCAAGTAGCCTCAGTTAAGGCATAAATCGATAACTGATCCCCGTTTCTGTTATTAAGTGTACAGAATATGTGGGATCGGCTTCTAATTTTTGACGCAGATGGCCCATATAAATGCGTAAATAATGGCTATGTTCAACAAAATTAGGCCTTCAAACATGTAATAGGTTTTAAAACCACAGCAACGCCAAATAACATGATTCAGTTTGAATAACCCAATGAGGCAAATCACCTTCAATCAGGCGAGCCAAATAATCCCCCAAGTATTTTTCTCATTACAAATAGTGTAATCAAAAAAACAATGTCACAGCACCGAATATCAGCATCAGAACAATCCTTTTACTATTTAGATTAGTGAGCGTACTTAATGGGCTGTAAAGATGTTGATAAAAAAGGGATGGGTGGTGTAAAAAAAGTATAAAAATGGCTGATAGGTGATTCATTGACTCCTTGATTGGTTGAAATAATGTCATGCCTTTGTTAGATCTAAGTTAGGTTTAAATTAAGTGAATAGAAATTAGCACTCTCTAGGGGATATTGAATGAATACTCTCTATCTAAAGACCAAATGGTTTTTATACTTCTTAAGCTTATTAATCATTTCATCTATCTGCATGGTTAAAGCGATGGCAAATTCTGATAAGGCATACCTAGTTACACTGGCGCAAGAGGGAAATTTATCTGAATTAAAACGTCAGATAGAACAAGGTGCAAATATTGAACAACGTGATCTAAAGTTACGCACACCGCTAATGGCGGCCACACATGCCAACCAAATTGAGGTTGCAAAATATCTGATTGAGCATGGTGCAGATGTTAATGCCCGTGATGCTATTCATGATTCACCGTATCTTTATGCGGGTGCAAGAGGGTTACAGGAGATCTTAGAATTAACGTTATCGCATGGCGCCTCGCTTAAAAGTGTTAATCGTTACGGTGGAACAGCATTAATTCCTGCTTCTGAGCGAGGCCATGTAAAAACAGTAAAAACATTGATTGATGCTGGTGTAGATGTTGATCATATTAATCGTTTAGGCTGGACGGCTTTAATCGAAGCAATTATTTTAGGTGATGGTAGTCAAAAATATGAAGAGATTGTGACTTTACTTATTGAAGGTGGAGCTAATGTTAACCTTACCGATGGCTCTGGCCATACACCTTTAACCTTAGCTAAAGATAAAGGCTATACAAACATTGTTAATATACTTGAACAAGCGGGGGCAAAATAATGTCAGATAATCAATTTATACAACAAGCCATATCGCTTGCAATGGATAATGTGAAAGCAGGTGGAAGGCCATTTGGCGCGGTCATTGTGAATAATGGTCAAGTGATTGCAAGTGCCGTTAATCAAATAATAACGACGAATGATCCCACAGCCCATGCTGAATTATTAGCATTACGGGAAGCAGGTAAAGTATTAGGGCGAACAAAATTAGATGATTGTGTCGTTTATGCCAGTGGGCAACCTTGCCCAATGTGTCTTGCCGCAATGCGTATGGCGGGAATTTCTAAAATTTTTTATGCCTATTCTAATGAGGATGCAGAGCCATACGGACTATCGACAGCCAGTATTGCCAAGGTATTAAGAAAGTTACCAGAACAACAAGAAGGCCTTCAATTTGTACAGATAAAAACTGAAGATGAAATGCAACCCGAGCTTTATCAATATTGGTCAAAGCAATCTTAACGAAGTCAATTTTTCTATAAATAAAAGTCCTAAAAGAGAGAACTAAAGTAACTGCAAAAAATTAGATACTTTTAGGACTTTTTATTTTTACTATTTATTATTAATCAACAAAACAATTGTTTTTCAGCGGGGATAACATTTAACTGCGACTGCCAACTTTTGAGCGTTAATGTCGCCAACATGGCTAAACCTTCGTAATAAGGGAATGCCCCTTGCAAAGATAACTTCTCTAAATAACGATAAGCCCACGGCAGAAGGTGTTCTGCTAATAGCTCATTGAGTTTTTCAGGGCGAGTTTCTGCAATCCATGCCACCATCATTACCATTAAACCAAAGTGATCTTCAGGCTCATTTTGAGTTAACGCAATATCAATGCCATTTTCTAGCATCCATTCACGTAAATCTAATGTTGAATTGCCAAATAATACATTTTCATGATCAAGATAGACCGAGCCCCAAGGCGGCGCTGGAAGTGCGTAAGGGCCGACAAATAAACGCTGATACGCTTGTGCTAAAGTTTCTTCATTTAATGAAGTTTGTGAAAGTAGGCTTGCAATACGTTGTTTTTCTTCCGCACTGCCATAAGGCCATTCTTCAATCCACTTTTGACTCGACAGTAGTTCGACAATGTCACTTTTTTCTGTGGGTGCATAATAAAACGCCGCACCTAAAATACGGGCGGTGAGAGAAATGTCAGTAATAAGTTGTTGTTCCATAATATTTTTATAATCCGCTTAGATTTATTGTCTTTACTATATGCGATTTTCTATCTAAACATAATGACGAAGATTAAAAAAGAGTGATACCGCATTATAAAAGGAAAACCGCCATAACAGATAAAAAGCGTGGGCTTTTTGGCTATTACAGCGGTTTAAAGGCAGCGCTTTTAATTAACCAACGACCGCCATACCGACCGTCATATGTAAACCATAGAAAACACCGCGTCCGATAAACTCACCGGCAAACACTAAAATAAAGCCCAACGCTAATAAAGCAACAGAAGGGTTATTTTTACGCAGAAGTGGTGCAATCCAGCAACTTAAGCCTAAAACTAAAGCTACTAATTTAGTTCCCATTAAAGCACCATAGTTAGGCACTAAATCCACAGCTTTTTGTACAGAGGTTTGAATAGAACCTAATTCAAAGCCTTGTGATGTTGCCACAATAGCGCTTACAACAATCGCGATAACACTTAATAATGGTAATGTGCTGATGCAATTGAGGTTAAAACCTGCAATACGCAACAAAAGAGCTGCTAAAATAGGGCCACCGATAAAGGCGGTTAGCACAAAATTAAATGTAGTGTAGCTGGTATACCACGTTGGAACGGTATCAATTTGGTATACGTGAGATATTGCTGTAATAAATAATGCGGCTAATACCATAACCAGCGCGACCCATAATTTACCTAATGCAGCAGGCATTTTATTAAGTACAGCCAATAACCAGTAAATACCTCCCAAGGCAAAGAAAATCGAACCACTGGCAATTTCATTACTTAATGATGAGTGACCAAGACGAAGTAATGAGTTAAATGCGCGTAATGGGGTTCCCATGTGCATCATGGATAATAAGAAACCGATTCCCATTAATGCCCAAAGACCAAACATGCTGTAATGTACTTTTCTGTTCATTTCGGGAGAAAGCTTACCCGAAAGAATGGCGCATCCCATAATAACAAAAGCGCCAGCAACACTTTGCCCGATAACAGTAAAGAACATCAGTGGCCATTCATGCAATCCCACCATCTTACACCTCCTCTGGGTTTGCCAGATGACCAGTGGTATCACCCACAGGACGGCTATTGGCATTTAATTTAAGGACAATATTTGGCTTGGTGTATTTTGCTGAAGGAAGTGGGGCGATTTCAGCTAAATCACCGTATTTAGCGCGTAATTCTTCAATCGGTGCCATATCTAATGCACGTAGTGGGCAAGACTCAACACAAATCGGTTTTTTGCCTTCAGCTACACGCTCATAGCAACCGTCACATTTGGTCATATGACCTTTGACTTCATCAAATTGCGGTGCGCCATAAGGACATGCCATGTGACAATAGCGGCAACCTATACAAATATCTTCATTAACGACAACAAAGCCATCTTCACGTTTATGCATTGCACCACTTGGGCAAACTTTTGCACAAGCAGGATCGTCACAGTGGTTACATGAAATGGATAAGTAATAGGCAAAAACATTTTGTGTATAAACGCCGTCTTGTTCAGTCCAATCGCCACCAGCATATTCATAGATACGGCGGAAATTGACATCAGGGGATAAATTTTTAAAATCCTTGCACGCCAGTTCACAGGTTTTGCAGCCGGTGCAACGACTTGAATCAATGTAAAAACCATATTGCGTTGACATAACCAGACTCCTTACGCCTTGACGACTTCAACAAGATTACTGTGAGAAGGATTACCCTTGGCAAGTGGCGAAGGGCGTTGTGTCGTTAACACGTTAATGCTACCTGCGTGATCAATGCGGTTACTATCTGGGTTATACCAAGCACCTTCACTTAAACCGACTACACCGGGTAAAATACGAGGTGTCACTTTTGCGTTGATCCTAACTTCACCACGATCGTTATAAATACGCACTAAATCACCGTGTTTAATGCCTCGTTTTGATGCATCAACAGGGTTTATCCATATTTCTTGTGGACATGCAGCTTTTAAAACATCTACGTTGCCATAAGTTGAGTGAGTACGTGATTTATAGTGGAACCCCGTCATTTGTAATGGATATTTTTCCATTGCCGGATCACCATAGCTTTCAAAACCAGCAGAATAAATCGGCAGTGGATCAATGACATCGTCAGATGCCAGTTCCCATGTCGCTTTAATGTCAGCAAGTTGAGAAGAATAAATCTCAATTTTACCTGATGGTGTCGTTAATGGGTTGTTTTCAGGATCTTCTCGGAATTGGCGATAAGCAACATGATGGCCTTCAGGGTCGCGTTTTTTGAAGATCCCTTGAGTACGGAACTCTTCAAAAGTTGGAAGTTCAGGTAAGTTTTGACGAGATTGTTCGTAAAGGTGACGTAACCACTCTTCTTGAGTTCTGTTTTCAGTGAATTTTTCACCAACCCCCATGCGTTTTGCAATTTCGCTGGTCATTTCATAGATATTACGGCTTTCAAAGCGAGGTTTAATTGCTTGATCAGCAAAAATTACATACGCCATATTACCCGCCGATGCATCCATACAGAAATCCATTTGCTCTGATGCAGTACAATCAGGAAGTAGAATATCGGCATATTTAGCAGATGCTGTCATATGGTTATCGATCACCACAATCATTTCGCATTTTTTATCGTCCTGCAGAATGTCATGAGTACGATTGATTTCAGAATGTTGGTTAACTAAACAGTTACCTGCGTAGTTCCAAACCATTTTGATAGGCACATCCAGTTTATCTTTACCACGAATACCATCACGTGTTGCCGTCATTTCTGGACCACGTAAGATTGCATCCGTCCACATAAACATAGAAATGCTGGTGGTGACAGGGTTAGTGAAGGTAGGCATACGAACAAAAGGAATGCTGTAAGAGCCTTCGCGAGCACCAGTATTACCGCCGTTAATACCCACATTACCAGTTAAAATAGAGAGCATTGCAATCGCACGAGAGGCTAATTCACCATTAGAACGACGCTGTGGTCCCCAACCCTGAGTGATATAAGCAGGTTTTGCCATCGCAATTTCACGAGCCAATTTCACAATACGAGAAGCGGGAATACCTGTAATTTGCGCTGCCCATTCTGGCGTTTTAGGCTGGCCGTCTGCGCCATCACCTAAAATATAAGCTTTGTAGTGACCATTTTTTGGCGCGCCTTCTGGTAGAGTGGTTTCATCATAACCTACGCAATATTTATCTAGGAAAGGCTTATCAACTAAGTCTTCTTTGATCATGACATACGCTAATGCATTGACTAATGCGGCATCAGTTCCCGGACGAATAGGGATCCACTCATCTTCACGGCCTGCACCAGTATCCGTATAACGCGGATCGATGATAATCATTCGCGCATCAGATTTCTCACGGGCTTGCTCAACATAATAGGTGACACCGCCACCACTCATCCGTGTTTCACCTGGATTATTACCAAACATCACAACCAGTTTGGTGTTTTCAATATCTGAAGGACTATTACCATCCGCCCAGCCACCATAGGTGTAATTTAATCCAGCTGCGATTTGTGCCGTACTGTAATCACCGTAGTGATTAAGATAACCACCACAACAATTCATTAAACGAGCAATTAATGTCGCCCCCGGTGGCCAAGACTTCGTCATGGTGCCACCTAATGTTCCAGTACCGTAGTTTAAATAAATAGATTCATTACCATAATCTTTAATCAAACGTTTCATGGTATCTGAAATCGTATCGAAGGCTTCATCCCATGAAATACGTTCAAATTTACCTTCACCACGCTTACCCACTCGTTTCATGGGGTAGCGTAAACGGTCAGGATTGTAAACACGACGACGCATTGAGCGACCACGTAAACAGGCGCGAACTTGGTGTAATTCTTCGTAGACATCATTACCAGTGTTGTCGGTTTCTACATATTTAATTTCACCATCAACAACATGCATACGTAATGGGCATCGACTACCACAGTTTACTGTACAGGCACTCCACACCACTTTTTCGCTGTTCGTTGTCGGTTTTGTCTCGGTGGCGATGGCTTGATTAAAGGGGAGAGATAATCCCCCAGCAGTTATTGCTAAACCACCCGCAGCACCTGTTTTTACAAAACGACGGCGAGATAAGGGAGTGGAAAGTAACGCCATCTCTTTGATGTTTTTCATACATTACTCACTTGATTATTTATATTTTTAAGAAAAAAAAGAAGCTAACAAGCTTATAAAGAAATAATTATTGTTATTGTTGTTAAAAAATAAGCACTTTAACGTAGGCAATAAAACCCAACTGTTAATGTGGATACTACGTATTTTCTAAAAGTTGTAGTTGCTTTACATCAAAGAAAAGTGATTTATTACAAGCGTTACCAATTTTTAAGGTTAACTTAAGTTTTTGTATTAGTTAAATTTAATCAATCCATTAATATCGAAGTGTAATATAATATATAGCGATTAATGAAGTATTATAATGTTACTGATAACAGAGAATGGGCGAAATAATAATGTACTATCCGTCAGATTTAACTGGATTATTTGCCAATAAAATTAATGAAAGGAATATTTTTTTCTAAAATAAAATTATTTAACATTATATTAATTTATATTGCTAAATAAAAAATAATTTGTTTAGCAGTTGGATTTTTTCGACTTCCTTTTAATCATCTAAATAAGACTAAAAATACATCTTTTTTGTCGTTTAGATCACAAATAAAGCGCTTTTATTCGTATATTTATTGCCATTTAAGATAGGTTTTTATTTAATCATATTATTAGCTAAACCGTTTTAGTTTTTCTAATTACTATTAATGTTCGTTTATAAACGAAGCAAGACTTACCGAGGCTATGATGAATATTGAGAATATTGCTCGCCAACTAGTGCCTTTATTGGGAGGCGCTGAAAACATTGCCAGTGCGGCGCATTGTGCTACCCGCTTAAGACTTGTATTAGTCGATGACACTAAAGCTGATAAAGAAGCAATCAATAAATTAGAAGGTGTAAAAGGGTGTTTTAGTAATGCAGGACAAATTCAGGTGATTTTTGGTACTGGCTTAGTCAATAAAGTGCATGCCGCCTTTATTGCCGCAGCAGGTATCGGTGAATCTAGTAAATCTGAGGCGGCAAATATTGCCGCCAAAAAGCTTAACCCATTTCAGCGAATAGCTAGACTGCTTTCTAATATCTTTGTGCCTATTATTCCTGCCATTGTGGCGTCAGGTTTATTAATGGGATTACTCGGGTTAATGAAAACTAACCAGTGGGTAAGTCCTGATAATGCACTGTATATCATGTTAGATATGTGTAGCTCTGCGGCATTTATTATTTTACCTATTTTGATAGGTTTTACTGCGGCCAAGGAGTTTGGCGGAAATCCTTATCTTGGTGCTACATTAGGTGGAATTTTAACGCATCCTGCATTAACTAATGCCTGGGGAGTTGCTGCTGGTTTTAACACCATGAATTTCTTTGGGTTAGAAGTAGCAATGATTGGCTATCAAGGTACTGTTTTTCCGGTATTGCTTGCCGTCTGGTTTATGAGTGTGTTGGAAAAACAATTACGTAAAGTTGTTCCTAATGCTCTCGATTTAATTATCACGCCATTTTTAACCGTTATTATTTCGGGCTTTGTGGCGTTATTAGTAATAGGGCCTATTGGTCGCCTTTTAGGTGATGGTATTTCATTACTATTAAGTACCTTAATTACACAGGCGGGTTGGATAGCAGGGCTGATTTTTGGCGGGCTCTATTCTGTGATTGTTATTACGGGTATTCATCATAGTTTTCATGCTGTCGAGGCGGGTTTATTAGGTAACCCTAATATTGGAGTTAACTTTTTATTGCCGATTTGGGCAATGGCGAATATTGCTCAAGGTGGTGCTTGTATTGCCGTTTGGTTTAAAACCAACGATGCAAAAATTAAAGCCATTACAATCCCCTCTGGTTTCTCAGCTATGTTAGGTATAACTGAAGCTGCAATTTTTGGGATTAATTTACGTTATGGAAAACCTTTTATTGCGGCTTTAATTGGTGGTGCTGCTGGTGGTGCCTGGGTTGTAGGCTCACATGTTTATATGACAGCCGTAGGATTGACCGCTATTCCTGGTATTGCAATCGTGCAAGCCGGTTCAATTATGAATTATATTATTGGCCTTGTGATTGCCTTTGTGACGGCGTTTGTTATCTCTCTTTTGCTGAAATACAAAGTGGAGTCTGCATAAATGAACAAAAACGAAGGGTTATCTGCGATTTTACAGTCGGTTATGCGTAATAGCACTAAAGCTGTAAAAGATAAATATTATCCACATTGGCATTTAGCGCCAGTAACCGGATTATTAAATGATCCTAATGGATTTTGTTTTGATGGCGAATATTATCATCTATTTTATCAATGGAACCCTTTGTCTTGCGAGCATAAACATAAATGTTGGGGGCATTGGCGTTCAAAGGATCTGATTACTTGGCAACACCAACCAATTGCTTTACTACCTGATGAATTTTATGACAAAGATGGCTGTTATTCAGGTAGTGCAGTGTTCCACCAAGGGCAATTAACCCTTTGTTATACCGGTAATGTCAAATTTGAAGATGGATCTCGCACTGCATGGCAATGTTTAGCCGTTGAAAATCAACAGGGAGGTTTTGATAAGTTAGGGCCTGTCTTAGGGCTGCCTGATGGTTATAGTGGTCATGTCCGTGATCCAAAGATTTGGCAATATAATGATATGTGGTACATGGTATTAGGTGCACAAAATTTAGATAAACAAGGTAAAGTTTTACTTTATTGTGCATCGACGCTTTATCACTGGCGATTAGTGGGAGAATTAGCTGGAAGTTATTTAGGCGGGTTAGCTGATGCGGGTTATATGTGGGAATGCCCAGATCTCTTTGAGCTAGATGATCACTTTATTTTATTAACATGTCCTCAAGGTATAAAAAGAGAACAACAACGGTTTTTAAATTCGCATCCTAGTGCTTATCTAATAGGGGATTTTGATTATTCAACATTGCAATTTCAGCATGGTGATTTAATCGAACTAGATGCAGGTTTTGAGTTTTACGCACCCCAAACAACATTAGCGAATGGCAGACGTTTATTATTTGGTTGGATGGGGGTTCCTGATGGTGAGGAAATGTATCAACCGACAATTACTAATGGCTGGATACATCAAATGACTTGCCCTCGTGAATTACACATAAAAGAAGGGAGGCTTTATCAACAACCCGTAAAAGAGTTACAACAACTCAGACAAAAACCAACATATTGGCAGGGTATTGCTGATAATGCCCCCACAATTAATGAATTTTTAATTGAGCTGGAGTTGCAACTATTTGGCTCTATTACTATTCATTTTTCTGATACTCTTTCGTTAATTATTGAGAATGACCAAGCACTATTAAAACGCCGTAGCGCTAAAAATGGGGAGTGGCAATCACGTTTCTGGTCTGGTGATATAAAACATCTTCAAATATTATGTGATAGTTCTAGTGTAGAGATTTTCTTTAATCACGGTATGGGTGTGATGAGCAGTCGTTTTTTTCCTTCAGAAAAACAAGCAATCCTATTTTTAGGTAAAGACGAAATAAAACTAACAACCTGGCAATTAACAGATGCATTACCAAGTTGAATAAAATTATATAAACAATAAGATAATTTAAGTTTAGCGAATGTGGTATTAAGTAGAATAACAGTGAAAAAACAAAAACGTATTACCATTACAGATATTGCAAAAATAGCGGGTGTTTCCAAAACAACCGCAAGTTTAGTGTTAAATGGCCGTGGTAAAGAGATGCGTGTATCTGATGATACTATCGCGCGTATTACGGCTATTGCGGAACAATATCAGTATCAGCCTAATATTCATGCTCGCTCTTTACGTGATAACCGTAGTTATGCATTAGGGTTGGTTATTCCTGATATTACTAACTACGGTTTTGCTTCTGTGGCGTATGAACTAGAAATATTATGCAGAGAAGCTGGCATTCAATTACTTATTTCCTGTACTGATGAAAATGCAGCTCAAGAAACGCTGGCAATAGAACATCTGTTATCACGACAAATTGACGGTTTGATTGTGGCTTCTTGTTTACAAAGCGATTTTGAATATCAACGTTTAAGTAAACAAATACCCGTTGTATTATTTGATCGGTATTTTGAAGGAACAACATTACCTTTTGTTGTCACAGATTCAATAACGGCAACACAACAACTTATTGCAAAAATTGCTTCGACAAAAGGCATTGATGAATTTTATTTTCTAGGTGGACAATCAACGCTTTCACCGACTAAAGATCGTCTTTTAGGTTTTACGCAAGGGCTTTCACAAGCACAAGTCAACCTAAAATCAGAATGGATCATACATGGACATTATCACCCAAGTTCAGGTTATGAAATGTTCGGCTCTTTATGTGCATCTTTAGGTCGCTCTCCAAAATTTGTTTTTACTTCTGCTTGTGGCTTATTAGACGGTGTATTGCGCTATCTAAGTCAAAATAGAATTATGCAAACTGACGTTTATTTAGCAGGTTTTGATGATCACTATTTGTATGATTCATTATCAATACCAATAGATACGGTTGCGCAAAATAATCCTGAATTAGCATTACACTGTTTTCATCTGGTTATGGGATTAATTAACCAGACAAACTTAGAAGTTCATCAAATTTTTGTTCCAGCAAAAATTCATCAACGACATGAGTAAGGCTGAGCAATTTCATGCAATCATCAGTATAGTATTTATGATACAAGCTGATGATTTTTACCGTTGATGGAGTCAATATTCGATGCGACAAGAGCAGGCCAAACTTATTCACCTTCCTGAGCTTAATAGTCTTGCTTATCTGCAAGCTGAATATTTGCATCAAACTTTTTCACGTCATACCCACGAAGGCTTTTGTATTGGTGTGATTGATGATGGCGCACAACAGTTTTATCGCACAGGAAGCGAACATATCGCCCCTAAAGGTGACATCATTATTGTTAATGCTGATGAAGTCCACACCGGCTCCTCTGCAGTTGAATCGGGCTGGGCTTATCAAGCTATTTATCCTACACCCGAATATCTGCAAACATTAACGCGTGATCTACAACAAGAGCAGGGTGCAACGCCTTGGTTTCCTGATGCCGTTATTCACGATCCCGGTTTAAGCCAACAACTTTTATTGCTTTTTTCATTACTGGAACAACCCAATAATTATCTTTTAAAAGAGTCGATATTACTTTCAACAATGGCAATGTTGATTTTGCGTTATAGTAAAACAAGAACCCAAGAAAAACCATTAAGCGCTATAGGGCAACGGTTACAGTGGGTGAGTGAATTAATGAATGACACACCAGAGAATGAATTTTCACTCAATACATTAGCTGAAATGGTGAATTTAAGCCCATGGCATTTTTTACGTCAGTTTAAAAAAGAAATAGGCATGACACCCCATGCTTGGCTTATTCAAGCCCGTATTCGTAAAGCAAGGCAGTTACTCTCTTTAGGTCACACACTTACCGATGTAACACAACGTTGTGGTTTTTCAGATCAAAGCCATTTCCATCGTCATTTTAAAAATGCCATTGGTGTTACACCGGGGAACTATTTAAAAGGGCTTCGATTGTCTTCCTCTCTAAAATCTCCTTTGCTGTAATAAAAAAATAAAAGAGCAATTTTATACAATCCCATTTATCTTTACTGACTGATAATCATTCTCTATAGAATTAATGTATTCGACGTGAAGACAGGTAAATGGAAAAAATCAAAAATAACACTGATGATAAGCAGACTATGCGTGCCTTTGGTTTAGGTGCTTTGCATGTTTTGCCTTTATGCCTTGCGGTGATCCCTTGGGGAATACTTGCAGGTTCAATGGCTGTTGATGCTGGGCTAACTTTCGCGCAAAGTATCGGAATGTCTGCCATTATTTTTGCAGGTGCGGCGCAATTAGTGACTTTAGGGTTAGTTGTTTCAGGTGCAGGAATGCTAACCATTATTGTTTCAGTCTTTTTTATTACCGCCCAACATCTTTTATATGGTTTAACCTTACGCCCCCATGTTGCTCATTTAAAATGGTATCAACGTATTACAATTGGCTTTTTATTAACAGATGAGCTTTTTGCAGTTTCAGCACAACCTAAAGTGAAACTAACACCTGCTTATATGATCGGTGCAGGATTATGTTTTTATTTAGCGTGGGTGGTGGTCAGTATTGTTGGCATTATTATGGCGAGCCAAGTTTCTGATTTATCACGTTATCATCTTGATTTCTCTATTGTTGCAACGTTATTAGCTATTGTTATTCCACTAATAAAAACATTCAGTACGTTAGTGGGCGTTATTGTCTCTTTTTGTCTCTCTATTCTCTTTAGTTGGTTAAATATAGAAGGTGGCGTAGTTATAGGCGGGCTAACTGGTATGTTTATCGCGGTTTGTGTTGCAAGAATAAGAGGAGAACAAAAATGACATGGTCACTATTATTAATTTTGGCATTCGTTATTTTTCTTCTGCGTTATTTCTTTCTTGAACCTGCGGTACCCGTTAAGTTACCGTCAGTGATCAGGCAAGCCTTAGGATATTCTGCACCTTGTTTATTAACAGCCATCTGTGCACCCATAGTGTTGTTAGAAAAGGGCGAATTTAAAGGTATTGTTGATAATCCTTATCTTTGGGGTACCTTATTGTGTGTTGGACTAGCACTGAAAATACGCAACACTTTAGTGGTGGTTTTACTGACCTTGGTTGGTTTTTATCTGCTTAATGCCTTGTTAAACTAAATACCAAAGGTGATTTTATTTAACGTAATATTTACATTTAAAAATAATCATTCCTGTATTAATATAACTCGTTATTTTATCAGCCGTCTTTGAACGGCTGATCCTACCTCTCTTTTCTATATTCTCATTCATTATCCGACTCGTTTCACCTCTCATTTTTAACGTATACCAATTGATGTTGTGTTAAAAAAATGTGATCTAAATTGCTTCGATTTGGTTTTGCTTCTGCTTTTGGTTTTTTGTTTTGAATACCATCGCAGAATCGCAGGCCTGATCTCCTTATTCTCGTTATCAATGATACGGAGGCACTTTATATGTTTTCAGAAGAACGGCGACAGGAAATCTACACCATCATCAGAGAACAAAAAAAAGTTAAAGTGGCTCAGCTTGCGGAAAAATTCAATGTCACATTGGAGACTATTCGTAGTGATTTGAAATACCTTGAAGGAGAAGGGTTGATCAAACGTTGTCATGGTGGCGCCATACTAGGGAAACAAGAAATTAAAAAAATAAGTAAATTCAGTGATAGTTTTGATATTTCATGTTTATTGCACGACTTATTAATTATTAGAGAACGTAAAGATAGAAAACCGGAAGGTAAAGTCTGTGTTTTAGGATCGTTTGTGGTGGATATTATTGCCAATGTCGAATCTTTTCCGAAAGTCGGTGAATTAGTTAATTCAAAAAGTAATTCGATAGGCCCTGGTGGCAAAGGAACAAATCAGGCTATAGCGGCAAGCTTTTCTGATGCTAAAGTCCATTTAATAACGAAAGTCGGTGAAGATCATTTTAGTAAATACGCTTATAAATATTTACAAGAAAGTGGCATTGATTCTTTCACTATTTTTCAAACAGAAACCGAGCCAACAGGCAGTTCAATTAGTTATTTGGCTGACAAAACACAAAATAATATTACAGCAACTTATTTAGGCGCTAATAATACCTTTTCTGAACAAGAGATTGATATTTCATTGCCTTATGTAAGTGAAGCCGATGTGTTATTGCTTCAAGGCGAAATAAATATAGAAGCCAATATAAAAGTGGCCTTATTTGCTAAGTCAGTTAATAAAATCATCATACTGAATGTTGCACCTTATAACGAAAACCTAAAACAGCTTTATATATACCTTGATTTTATTACTTTAAATGCAAATCAAGCGTCCCATTGGGCTGATATTGAAATAAACGATATTAATGATGCAAAGCAGGCGATCAGTATTATTTCCGGTGACGAAAGTAAGAAAGTGATTATCTATATGGATGAGCTTGGTGTGGTTTATTTCGATGGTCGAGCCACATTTCATATTCCACCTATGCCATCATTACGTGTCGATACGATGGCTGCGACAGATGCGTTTAACGGCGCATTTGCATCAAAGATAGCAGCAGGAGGCACAATGCATGAGAGTGTATTATTTGCCAGTGCTTTCCTCTCTGCATTTATAGAACAAAAAGGCGTAACAGCAATGCCTGTCCTTTCCCAAGTTCAGGCTCGCCTTAAATCAAGGCTTGAAGATATTCGGCCACAAATAATCTGCAATGAGAAAAGGTGCATATAATGAAAAAAACACTTCTGGCATTTACCCTATGCAGTTCCATTTTTTCACTTCCGGCTTTCGCTCAATACCCTGAGAAACCGATTACTATTGTTGTTCCTTGGGCTGCTGGCGGTAATACCGATACTGTTGCACGCCTAGCAGCTAAAGGGCTACAAGAAGAATTGGGCGTGACTGTTAATGTAGTCAATAAAACAGGTGGCAGTGGTGTTGTGGGTCATGATGCTATTAAAAATGCAAAACCTGATGGCTATACACTAGGAATTGCAACGGTTGAAATTACCATGATGCATCATCAAGGGATGACCAATTTAACCTACCAAGATTACACACCTATCACACGCCTTGCGGTTATCTATGGTGGATTGCAAGTTGGAAAATCATCACCATTTAAAAATGCACAGGAAATTCTTGATTACGCGAAAGCAAATCCGGGTAAGTTAAAAGCATCAGGCAGTGGCTTAAATTCAATTTGGCATTTGAATACTATTGGTATGTTGCGTGCTGCTGGATTACCAGATAATGCTATTCGCTTTATCCCTTCTCAAGGTGCGAGTGCAGCATTACAAGAGTTAGCATCAGGGGGGGTTGATATCGTGACATCTTCATTAGGTGAAGCCGACAGTATGGTAAAAGCTGGTTTAGTAAAACATATGGCTATTATGTCCAACGAGAAATCTGTCTTTTACCCAAATGTACCATTATTCAAAGACGCTACAGCTTATAATTGGGATCTGCAAGCGTGGAATATGTTGGTTGCCCCTAAAGGTCTTGATAAAGAAGTTCAAGATAAACTCACCGCAGCCATGAAAAAAGTATATGCATCTGGTGAATTAGCCGAATTTGCAAATAAACAAGGCTTTGAAGTTATTGAATTATATGGCGATGATGCCACTCAATTTATGGCCAATGAAGATAAAAAGTTTGGCGAAATTATAAAGAAATAACTGAGGGAACGGCTGAACAACGGCCGTTTTTATGCCTATGCTAAATCGTCATATTTTATCGCTCATATTTTGTTGCTTTGGTTTATTCCTTATTGTTTATAGTGCCTATTCATTAGGCGATTTTAGTGAATATGGTGCCGCGTTTATGCCTTCTATTATTGGTGGTGGCATGATTATATTTTCATTAATAGATATATTTTCACGTAAACAAGAAAGTGATATTCCATTAGTGACATGGCATGAAATAAAATTTGTCTTATTAATTATCAGTATTATTCTTTTTTATGTGCTTGCATCCGATTATTTAGGTTTTATTTTAACCGGATTAATTATTACTGCACCATTAATGATGAAATATGCAACAGTAAAATCTATATATAGTTTTATTATTTCAACTGGAGTGGTGTTAGGTGTGTATTACTTATTTACCGCTGTACTGTTAGTACCGCTACCTCAGCTATTTTCATAAATAGAGAACAACAGTATGGATATATTAATTAGCGCACTTGCTTATATTGATTACACAACAATTCTTGTCGTTATTGGTGCTTGTCTATTTGGCTTATTTGTTGGTGCAATTCCCGGATTAACATCAACAATGGCTATTGCATTAATGGTGCCATTTACTTTTTTTCTTGATCCCATTCCAGCTTTAGCCTTAATGATTTCCGTTGGAGCATCGTCTATATTTGCTGGGGATATCCCCGGAGCCTTATTAAATATACCAGGTACACCAGCATCAGCAGCTTATACGAATGATGCACATTCATTAGTAAAAGAAGGTAAAACGAACCGTGTATTAGGCATGTCATTAACCAGCTCTGTAATTGGTGGCGTAATTGGAACAATTATATTAGCCTCAACAGCGCCAATATTAGCTGAGTTTGCTTTAAAATTTAGTTCTTACGAATATATGTGGTTGTCTTTAATTGGTTTAAGTTGTGCAACCATTGTTTCAGGCTCACATATTAGAAAAAGCTTATTAGCACTGTTCTTTGGTATTGCATTAGCCACCATTGGTTATGATGAATTTACAGGTCAAGCCCGCTTTACTTTCGGTGAAGTTTCTTTAATGCAAGGAGTCAGCTTTATTCCGGCAATGATAGGATTATTTGCTATTTCTGGTGCTATCAAATATTACGTTGAACGTTGGAAAGAAAAGCAAATTACACTGACAGAAGTGAATGTGGAAAATAATTCTTACAATATCTTTAAAGGTGTGGGTGGCATTGTTCGTCAACGTAAAGGGGGGATTTTTCGTAGTGGGATCATCGGAACGCTTATTGGTGCTTTACCCGGTGCTGGCGCCGATATTGCAGCTTGGATCTCCTATGCAGTTTCAAAAAAATTATCTAAAAAACCAGAAAAATATGGTCATGGTTCTGAAGAAGGTATTGTTGATGCATCTGCCAGTAATAATGCCAGTTTAGCAGGAAGTTGGATCCCATCGCTAGTCTTTGGTATTCCTGGTGATTCTGCTGCTGCAATTATTATCGGTGTACTGTATATGAAAGATATGCAACCGGGGCCTACGCTATTCTTATTTAATCCCGATAAATTGTATGCTGTCTTTATTATCTTTTTTATTGCTAATCTTATTTTACTGCCAATTGCTTTTATTGTTGTCAATTTATTGAAAAAGATTGTTGCCATCGATAATGCGATTATTTACCCAGCAATCATCCTATTTAGTATCGTGGGTTCATATGCAATCACAAATACGATGTCTTCTATTGTGGTTATGTTAGTTATGGGTGTTATTGGCTATTTCCTTCAAGAACGAAAATTTCCAATATCTCCAATTATTTTAGGCATGATATTAGGGCCTATGTTAGAAAAGAATTTACTCTCATCATTAATGAAATCTGACGGTGATTTAATTAGTTTTGTTAATAGACCAATTTCGATGGTGTTAGCCAGTGTATTTCTTCTCATTGTTATTATGCAAATTAGAGGTGCATTGAAAGCTAAATAACGTATCTCGTTTTTATACCAAATAAATTAAATATAAAGATACTTTTTAAGTATCAGGGAAAGCTCATCTTAAATAAGCAAAATAACGTTTTTTAAGATGTTAGAAATCAGCAGATAAATAAAAAATATCGGGTGATCAAATGAAAAAAATATTAAATAAGCCAGAAAATTATGTCGATGAAACATTAAAAGGTTTATGCCTTGCGCATAGCCATATTTATCGTCAACCACAGCCAAGATTGATTGCTCGTTCAAAAAAAACAGATAAACCCAAAGTTGGTATTGTAACAGGCGGTGGCTCTGGTCATTTGCCTGTATTCACTGGATATGTCGGTGAGGGATTATTAGATGCGGCCGCTGTAGGGGATGTTTTTGCTTCACCTTCAGCCGATTTAATGGCTGATACTATTCGTGAAGCAAATAGTGGCTTAGGTGTATTGCTACTTTATGGCAATTACGGTGGCGATGTGATGAATTTTGACATGGCAAGTGAAACGGTTGATTTTGAAGATAATATTCGTTGCACAACTGTATTAGTTGCAGATGATGTCGCTTCAGCCAAACCTGAAGACGCACATAAACGCCGTGGTGTAGCTGGGATGATTTATGGTTTTAAAATGGCGGGCGCCAAAGCAGAAGAAGGCGCATCACTTGATGAAGTGACACGTATTGCTCAAAAAACCATGGAAAATACCCGAACGATTGGTTGTGCGTTAACATCTTGTACCTTACCAGCCGTAGGGCATCCTACCTTTGAAATTGGTGAGGATGAAATGGAAATGGGCATGGGAATTCACGGTGAACCGGGAATTTGGCGCGATAAGCTACGCAGTGCTGATGAAATTGCTCAAGAAATGTTCGAACGTCTACAAGCTGAATTATCACTCAAACCAGATGATAAGGTTACAGTCTTAGTCAATTCATTAGGCGCAACACCACTCGAAGAGCTCTATATTCTATATAGCAAAGTTGCACAGCTTGTTGAGAAAATTGGAGCTACGATTATTCATCCATTAGTTGGCCGTTATGCTACATCAATGGAAATGACGGGCGTGAGTTTAACACTATGTAAATTAGATGATGAACTCGAAGCTTTAATGAATGCGCCTGCTCATTGTGCATTTTGGAGAGTCTAGCGATGAATATCACTCTTGATATGCTAAAACAAGCTGTTGCACGTATTGCAACAGCTTGTGAGCAATCTCAGTCAATGCTGTGTGAAGCTGATAGTCGTTTAGGTGATGGTGATTTAGGGATCACCATGCAAAAAGGATGGCGACAAATTGCAGATGATGCACAAGATTGGCCTGATGATTTAAGTAAATCACTTTTTCAATGCAGTAAATCATTACAAAAAGCCTGCGCTTCTTCTTTTGGTACATTGCAAGCAACCGCTTTTATGGCAATGGCGAAGTATTGCAAAGAAAATCAACTGCAAGAAATAACACCCACCGATATTTCACCACTTTTAACCGTTGCGTATCAAAGCATGATGACGAGAGGAAAAGGGGAGTTAGGGCAAAAATCGGTACTTGATATTATTTACCAATTAGCTGAAGCACTAAAACCCATTTTATCTCTATCAGAATTAAAAACAGTAGCCTTACAGAGTATTGATAATACGCTTAATGAATTTCGTCAAAAACCTAATTTATTAGGTCGAGCGCGTATGTTCCCAGAAAAATCTATTGGTTTAGATGATCCTGGCATGTTGGCAATTAAAGTTATTGTTGAAGCAATCTGATTTAATAAAGGTCTTAATATGAAAAAATTATTTGGTGTTACAGTGGCAATGATTACTCCGTTTGATTCTAATGATAATGTCGATATTAAAGCGTTATCTGAATTAACTGACATGTTGGTCACTCAAGGTGTTGATTGCCTCTATCCTTGTGGCACTACGGGAGAAATGTTACGTTTATCGGCTTTAGAACGTAAAAGTGTTGCAAAAACTGTTGTTGAAACAGCCAATAAACGCTTACCTGTTTTTATTCATGTTGGTGCAATGACATTAACAGAAACCATTGAATTAGCGAAACACGCCGTTGATATTGGCGCTGATGGAATTGGTGTGGTGACGCCACAATTTTTTGGTGCAACAGATAGAGAATTAGAAAACTATTTTGTGACGGTAGCAAACAGTGTGCCAGATAATTTTCCTGTTTACCTGTATAACATTCCACAATGTGCGGCAAATAATATCAAGCCAGAATTAGCTGCAAAAGTACAACAACAGTGTAAAAATGTGATTGGGATTAAATACAGTTTTGCTGATAACAATACAACATTAAGCTACCTTGCCGTAGCCGATAATTTTTCAGTGCTTCATGGTTATGATAAATTATTCCTAGGTTTATTAGATGCCGGTTGCGATGGCACCGTTTCAGGTTGTGCTTGTGTTTTCCCTGAGCCATTTGTGAATATGTATAAAGCCTATATTGCAGGTAATCAGCAAGAAGCAAAACATTGGCAACAATTTTGTGTGAAATTTAGTGATGCACTCAAATCAGGTGCAAATATGGCAATATTTAAATCGGCATTAACCATGCGTGGTTTAGATGGCGGTCATATGCGTTTACCACAACTCGATTTATTATCTGAAGAAAATCAACAATTAAAAGAAGATTTAACTCAATTATGTAAAGAAGCGGGTATTACTTTTTCACTTAATTAAATAGTGGTTAAACAAACATCCCCGTTATTTTAGTTGATTGGTTGTATGTTGATCCTTTTAGCAGTATAGGTTTTTCTATACTGCTTTTTTAATGTCAGAATAGACATAAGATGCAATGATTTATTGCGCTAAAAAATGACCGTATTGTGCGATATCGACATTACCACCGCTGATAATAATACCGATTTTCTTACCTTTTAATTTATCACCAAATTGACGAGCTGCCGCTAAACTTAAACAACCAGTTGGCTCTACAATAATTTTCATTCTCTGGGCGTAAAACTGTATATTCGAAATTAACTCTTCATCTGTTGCAGTTAAAATATCGTCCACATTGTTACGGATAATCTCAAACGTATAATTGCCTAGATGCTGTGTTTGCGCGCCATCTGCAATTGTTTTTGGAGTATCAATATGAACGATTTCGCCTTTACGCAGTGATTGCTGCCCATCATTTCCTGACAAAGGCTCAACGCCATATATTTTACACTGTGGGGAAAGGGCTTTGGTTGATAATAAAGAGCCAGAAAGTAGGCCACCTCCACCTAATGGAACAAATAACATATCTAATTCCCCAACTTCATTGAATAACTCTTTTGCCACAGTACCTTGCCCTGCAATTATATGAGGATGATCATAAGGCGGAATTAACGTTAATCCTTCTTTTTGTGCCAGTTGCTGGCCAATTTCTTCGCGATCTTCTGTGTAGCGGTTATAGGTGATGACTCGACCACCATAGCTTTTTGTCGCTTCTATTTTAGCCTTGGGTGCATCTTCAGGCATGATAATTGTTGCAGGAATACCTAACAGCTTTGCTGATAATGCAATCGCTTGAGCATGGTTGCCTGATGAGAAAGTCACGACACCATTTTTACGCTGTTCTGTGGTAAATTGTGATAACGCATTCATTGCACCTCGAAATTTAAATGCCCCCATACGCTGAAAGTTTTCACATTTAAAATAAAACTGAGCTCCTGTTAGCTCATTAATAGTACGAGAAGTTAAAACAGGTGTTTTATTAAGATAAGGAAAAATGCGTTGATGGGCTTCGGCAACATCTTTATAGGTAGGAATAGGCAACTTATTCATGAGATTGCTCCCTGATCACCACGGCTTCAATTTCAATTTTGCTTCCAAAATGCAGTTCTTTTACACCCGCGACTAATCTTGCTGGTCTGTGTTCACCAATCCATTTTGCGTATAGTTCATTAACGATAGGCCACTCGTTAATATCTGTCACATAGACTTTAACTTGAGCAATATCGGTTTTCTTTGCATTTATTCCGAGAAGACAAGCAGTTAAATTTTCAAGCACTTGTGTGATTTGAACTTCAACCGGTTTGTTTGTCAATGGATTACCTTGTTTATCTAAAGGTAATAGTCCTGAAATAAACGACATATTATTTGCAGTAACTACATGGGAGTAATGCCCACCAGGTGAGGTGAGGGACTCAATATTTTGTAGTATAAGATGTGAGGCCATAGTGTTTTCCTATTTCACTTAAGTTGGATAAAATGTATACTTATTTATACATAATGTCTAATCTTAGATCAATAGTTTATTTCATTTATTTGCTAATAAATTTATTTTTTAGAAAATCAAAGAACTATTATGATTTTGTCATTATCGTTGATGTTAAATAGTTGACCTTTTGAATGATCTCGTCAAAAGGGATCGGTTTACTTTTATCACTATAAAATAATGTGTTATAAACATTTTTTGCTAAGTCATTATACAAATCTCCTTTTATTTTTGAATATTCCATATTTATCATCATATTATTTTCATTGAGGATAGTAGTAATGGAGTTATTATTTTCTTGAGTGTTGTTTTTTATTTTTACCAATTCATTTTTAAGAGGTTTAATAGTTAAGTTATTTTTTAAGATTTCATCTATCTTTAGTGAAGATATTTTTTCCATTACATGAGTATCACGTAATAGTGATTGAATAATAGAGCTTTGGGCACATTTACTGTTTATTTCAATGTTATACTCCTTGCTCAATTCAACAAATATTTCTTTTCGATTTTCACCTGTTAAATGTTTATTTTTTTTAGCGCAAATATGATCAATTTCTCTATTAATTATGGCTGATATAAGCGTAACTCTTTCTTCTTCTTTCCATTTTCCTATCATCTGCTCTAGTGTCAATTTCTTGGCTGTTGGCGAGTTTAAATCTTTTACCGTGCTTTCTAGCATCATAATCGCGAGTCTTTGACTTACATCTTTGAGATTAATGTCTGTTGATTTTTCTTTGTATCTCAATGAGGCAAATGTGTTTTTTGCTTCATTAATATTTTTTAATAACGATTGATAATTTGAAATTTCATCAATTTTTACTGATTTTTTCTGATCTATCGCACGAGATACTCCATACTTATTTCCAAATAAAATATTTCTCATTTCATCACCCTTTAAATATATAAAAATAATATTTTCTTATATTATTAAGCTAATAATTAAATACGTCTTTTAGAAATTGCACGATTATATTTATTTTTAATTCAAAGATAAAAAAAGAGTGAAATATGT
The DNA here is from genome assembly GCF_016239305.1 of Proteus vulgaris. Lineage (GTDB taxonomy): Bacteria > Pseudomonadota > Gammaproteobacteria > Enterobacterales > Enterobacteriaceae > Proteus > Proteus vulgaris_C. The sequence goes on from NZ_JAEHOQ010000002.1 coordinate 70,637, forward strand.
AAGTCGTCAAAAAATAACGTAAACAATAAATAAAAAGAGGTGCAAAAAACACCCCTTAATAGTTTGAGTATAGTAACTTTAGTATGAGCAGCGCGTTATTTTCCACGCTGTATAAATCGCCATTAATGGTGCTAACGCTAAAAATAAGAAAAGGGCAGATGCAGAAGAAGATAGCCCTTCCGGTGTACCACTATTAAAGCCATTTAAGTTTACTATCATACCTGCAAGAGCAGAACCGAGTGCAGTTGCAAATAACTGTACCGTGGTAATAGAGGCCCCCGCAATATCTTTATCTTGTTCTGACGCGACTTGTAATATTCGTGTTAATAGGTGTGGCCAACCAAAACCAATACCATATCCCACTAAGAATAAAGCGAATAAGATAATAGAAAGACTAACTGCGTTTTCTGATTGTAGCAGTGGGTTTGGAATAACAAACGCTAACACTAATAAACCAGCAAAAACAATAATAGGACCACTTAAAATACTAAAACGCATTTTAGCACCTTGCCAGCTTGCACTAATGACTTCAGCAACTGTCCAGCCTAGCGCCATTAATGCACTCATATATCCAGATGCTAAAGGTGTTTGCAGATGTAAGCTTTGTAGATAATAAGGAACAAAGATCTCACACGTCATACCAATCGCTAATAACGAAATAGTCAGATACAAAAGCGCATGTAAAGAAAGACCTTTAAATGTATTGGCGGGTAATAACCGAACAGTAAGGCGTTTCTCACAAAAAATAAGTACGCCAATTAAACCAAACACAGTCACGATACTGAGTAAATTAATGGTAAGGGAGGAAGAAAGACTACCAGAGGAAATAAGCAGAACTGCTACTGTTAAAATTATTAGTTGAAGATAAGGTAGGCTTTGTGATGTTGATTTTGGAGCATCATTGTCATTCTTTGGTAAAATAAACCACAAATAAATACCATAAAAAAGCATGATAGGTAACATAATACCAAAGGCATAACGCCAAGCATCTAATTGGGCAAAAATTCCACCAATAGCAGGACCAATTAATGTAGCAACACCCCACATGCCTGAAATTAATGCCATTGCTCGTGGCCACAATGCTTGGTCATAAACGATATTCACCATAGCGTAAGAAAGCGCAAATAAAAGCCCACCGCCAAGGCCTTGAACAAATCGGCCAATTAACATGACTTCCATTTTAGGTGCGATTGCACACAATAAACTACCAATAAAAAAAAGTACCGTTGCGATCAGATAGGCACCTTTGGCACCTAATAAACTTAATAAGCGTGCAGATAATACTGAGCCAATAATAGAGGCGGCAACAAACAGCGTGGTGTTCCATGCATATAATCCCATTCCGCCAATATCGGTTACGACTGAGGGTAAAATTGTGGTCGCCATTAAAATATTAATTGCGTGGATAACGACACCAAATGAAAGTGCAAATGAAATTGCCCCATTCCGTCCTGAGAAAAGATCACGCCACTGGCTATTATTATCTGGGATCATTAGAAAAAATATCCTTCTTTTATTGCTATTACGACATAGCTTCGTTAAATTACCAAGTTAAAACTTGGATTAATAAATACTGAGACGCCTAATATGTCAAGAAAAAACTTGGAATATAATTATCCTGCTCAACGTAGTGTTGGCGATAAAATTCTATTTTTAATTAAAAAACATGGGCCAATGCAAGCAAATGATGTTGGTCAACGTCTTGGTACAAGTAGCGAAGCGGCAAGACAACAATTTGTAAAGCTTGCCAGCGCAGGATTGGTTGAAGCAATAACAGAGCCAAGAGGGGTTGGACGACCTATTCAATATTGGCACTTAACAGAATTAGGACAAAAGCAATTTCCAGATACTCATGCTGAATTAACAGCGCAAATTCTGATGACTATTCGTGAAGAATTGGGTGAAGGTGCAATTGATAAAATTATTCTAGCACGAAAAAAACAGAGTTATGAACGCTACACACAAGCGATAAGAGAAGCAGATGAACTAACAGAACGCTTAGATATTTTAGCCACTCTACGTAGTCAAGAAGGCTATATGGCGCATTGGGAGCAAGTAAAAGATAACGAATATCTATTTATTGAAGATCATTGCCCAATTTGTGCAGCAGCTAAAGTGTGCCAAGGTTTTTGTAATACAGAGAAAGAGATATTTTCTGAAACACTAGGAGTAGAACTGCAACGTGTTGAATATATCTTAGAAGGCGCGAGACGTTGTGCCTACCGTATTAAAATCTAATTTTATTAAGCCTAAAACAATAAAAGCAAAAACCGCGCATTAAAGCGCGGTTACTGTTCTGTCCTTAGAAATTTAGCTTAGTTTTTACAATGTAATCGCAGACGCTTTCCAAATTCGTTGCATATATTCTGTTACCGCACGATCCGCAGAAAAATAGCCCATTTGGCAGATATTTAATGCAGATTTTTTCAACCAAGCATCTTCATCTTGATAAAGCACATCAACATTATCTTGCGTATCAACATAGCTACGATAATCAGCTAATACCTGATAATAATCACCAAACTCAATTAAGCTATCGAAAATTGATTTGTATTTATCAGGGCAATTTGGATTAAAGAAACCATTAGCGATTTGATTAAGAGCAGTGTGTAATTCAATATCTTCATCGTAATAACGACGTGGAGAATAACGCTGTCTTAACTCTGCCACTTCTTGTGCATTGTGACCAAAGATAAACATATTATCAAAACCAACATGCTCACCAATCTCAATATTAGCACCGTCAAGTGTACCGATAGTTAATGCGCCATTTAGGGCAAATTTCATATTCCCTGTACCAGAAGCTTCTGTGCCTGCTAATGATATTTGTTCAGATAAATCTGCCGCGGGGATAATGTGTTGCGCTAAACTTACGCCGTAGTTAGGAATAAAGATCACTTTTAGTTTATCTTTAATACGCTCGTCATTATTAATCTTACTGGCAATATCGTTGATAAGATTGATAATTTTCTTCGCATTATAATAAGCTGATGCAGCTTTACCTCCAAAAATAAATACTCGAGGTACCCAGTTTTTCTCTGGATTTTCTAAAATGCGATTATAACGAGTGATAATACCTAACACATTGAGAAGTTGGCGTTTATATTCATGAATACGTTTAATTTGTACATCAAATAACGCATCAGGATTAATTGTAATATTCAAATCTTGCTGAATAATATTAGCTAAGTTTTGTTTATTCAGTCTCTTTGAATCTTTTAATTGGTGTAAGAAATCGTTATCTTTCACCAGTGGCATTAATTCACCTAATTGTTCTAAATTGGTTCGCCAGTTAGTACCAATCTGGTTATCAATGACTTGAGAAAGAGAAGGGTTGGCTAAAGCCAGCCAACGACGTGGTGTTATGCCATTGGTAATATTGCAGAATTTCTTAGGATAGATCATCGCAAAATCAGCAAATAAGGATTGCACCATTAATTGGCTATGGAGTTCAGAAACACCATTAACTTGATGGCTAATAATTACCGCAAGCCAAGCCATACGGATATTACGTCCATTTTCTTCATCAATAATAGAAACACGACGTGATAAATCGTTATCATTAGGATATTGTTCTCTAACTTGTTTTAAGAATTTATCATTGATTTGGAAAATAATTTGTAAATGGCGAGGAAGTACGCGTCCTATCATATCAACAGGCCAAGTTTCTAATGCCTCACCCATTAATGTATGATTGGTGTATGAGAATATACAGATTGTTTGTTCCCATGCTTCACCCCAGCTAAATCCATGATTATCAATAAGCTGACGCATTAATTCAGGAATAGCAAGAACAGGGTGAGTATCGTTGAGGTGAATAGCAATAAAGTCTTTTAAATTATCGAAGCGTTGATGAAGATGATAATGACGTTGCAAAATATCTTGAATAGAAGCGCTGACTAAAAAATATTCTTGCTGCAAACGCAACATCTTACCTGATATAGTTGAGTCATCAGGGTAAAGAATACGAGAGATATTTTCAGAGCGATCTTTGGCTTCTGTCGCCTCAAGGTATTCACCTTTATTAAATTTACCTAAATTAAATGCACCATTTGCTTTAGCAGACCATAACCTGATGGTATCTGTTGCTTGTGTATTATAACCAGGAACAATAGAGTCATAAGGTTGAGCCAGCACATTTAAGGTATCAACCCAATAACTTTTCTCGCCTTCTTGTTGTAAACGCCCGCCAAAATCTACTTCAAATTGCACATCATGGCGAGGAAATTCCCAAGGATTACCTTTTTCAAGCCAATTATCCGCAACTTCATGTTGTTCACCATTTTGAATTTGCTGGCGGAACATACCGTATTCATAGCGAATACCATAGCCTGTCACCGGATAACCTAATGTGGCACAAGAATCAATAAAACACGCTGCTAAACGACCTAAACCACCATTACCTAAACCTGGATCTGGCTCAAGTTCAATTTGCTTTTCAAGATCAAGTCCTAATTCTTTTAATGCCTCTTTAACTTCGTTATAAACCCCTAAAGAGAGCATTGCATTCGTTAAAAAACGCCCCATAAGAAACTCCATCGAAATGTAATAAACCTGTTTTACTTTCGGTGAAAGTTCCGCTTTAGTTGATTTTAACCAACGTTCAACTAAACGGTCTCGTATAGCGTAGGATGTTGCGTTTAACCAATCTGTTGGCGTGGCATATTTAGGCGAAGTACCAACAATAAACATCAGTTTATAGACAATAGAACGTTTTAACGATTCAACATCCTTATTTGGTGATAAATAATCAAATTCACATAAACTTTTCATTATAAATCTCTTTTAGTGATCTACAGGTCAAATAGACATGTGTCTATAAACGGTGATACAGCGTTGCATATGTCTTTGCCGCCGTTTCCCAACTAAAAATAGTTTGGCTCATGGCATCTGTTTGAACTTGTTGCCATTGTTTTGGCATTCCCCACAAGGTAAATGCTCGATTGATAGCAAGACGCAAATCATCAGGTGTTGCTTCATGGAAAACAAAACCTGTGGCTTGGTGACGGGCTAGGTTTTCTAATGAACAATCATTCACCGTATCAGCTAATCCACCGGTGTGTCTCACTAAAGGAAGTGCACCGTATTTCAAGCCATATAACTGAGTTAACCCACAAGGTTCAAAACGACTAGGTACCATAATCACATCAGCACCTGCGACAATTTGGTGTGAAAAACTTTCGTCATAGCCAATATGAGTAGCAACATGTTGAGGGTATTGTTGTTGAGCATGTAAAAATAACGATTCAAGATGACTATCACCTGTGCCTAACAACACAAATTGACCGCCTTGATCAACAATATCAGGTAATACGTCAATCACTAAATCAAGTCCTTTTTGTGATGTTAAACGGCTCACAACAGCAAAAAGAGGGGCATTGTTATTAACAGGTAAACCGCATTTTTTCTGTAAGGCGATTTTATTTTCTAGACGCTTATTGAGGTTATTTACATCATAGCGACGTGTAATTAAGTTATCCGTTGCAGGATCCCAAATCGCCTCATCTATGCCATTTAATATGCCACTTAATCGATGTTCATCCGTACGTTGACGTAATAAGCCTTCAAGTCCATAACCAAATTCAGGGCGAGTTATCTCTTTGGCATACGTTGGGCTAACCGTCGTAATATGATTTGCATAAAATAAGCCCGCTTTTAAGAACGAAATTTGCCCATAATATTCCAGCCCATTAATTGAAAAGCTGTAATCAGGTAATTCAAGTTGATGTAGATGAGAAGGTGAAAACTCGCCTTTATAAGCTAGGTTATGAACTGTAAAAACGGATTTTGCAGGGTAGTGTTTTACAGCCAAATAAGCGCAAGCTAGCCCCGCATGCCAGTCGTGAGCATGAACAATATCAGCATGCCATAAAGGATCTAATCCCGCGGTTAATTCACTGGCAACCCAACCTAATAGGGCAAAACGAAAAACATTATCACTATAGGCATGTTGATATTCATCGTGATAAGGACTGCCTGCTCGTTGATAAAGATGAGGTGCATCAATAAGATAAATATCAACACCTTGGTATTGTCCATAAAGCAAAGAAATATTACCTGCAAAAGTATCAACATTAGTGACTAATTTAAGATCAGCAATATTATCTTTAATCGCAGGAAACGCAGGTATAACAACCCGCGCATCTAAGCCTATTTTTTTCTGAGCTAGAGGCAAAGAGCCCATAACATCAGCTAATCCCCCTGTTTTTAGCAGAGGGAATAACTCAGAACAACAGTGAAGCACATTCACGAAAATGCCTCCTCATTTTGAGGTTTTTGTTCTGCATTTTTTTCAGTTGGTTTTTCTTTTTCTTGATGCGCTAATAGCTCAAGCATTTCTCTTGTCACTAGCACAATACCTTCTTCAGTACGGTGAAAACGTGCCGTATCATCTTCTGCATTCATACCAATGACTGTCCCTTCAGGGATAGTACAACTACGTTCGATAATACAACGTTTTAAGTAACAGTGATGACTCACGGTAACATCAGGTAAAATGACAGAATCTTCAATGTGGCAGAAAGATTCAACGCGAACCAATGGGAATAAGACAGAAGAATAGAGGGTTGAACCATTGATAATACAGCCATCTGCAATCAAAGAGTTCATCATTTGCCCATGTTCACCATGATTATCTTGTACAAATTTTGCAGGTGGTAGAGGGGTCATAAAGGTACGAATTGGCCACTCTTTGGCATACATATCAAGCTCTGGTGTCACTGAGGCTAAATCAAGGTTTGCAGACCAATAGGCTTCAATGGTTCCTACATCACGCCAATAAGGGGCTACAGATGGATCAGAGCTAACGCAAGATAGTTCAAATGGATGAGCTAACACATCACCACGTTCAGTGATTTTAGGAATAATATCTTGGCCAAAATCATGATGTGAGTCGGGATCACGGCTATCTTCTTCTAATAAATCAAATAGATAATCTCTATCAACAACATAAATCCCCATACTCGCTAATGAATGATTTGGATCATCAGGAATGCATGGTGGGTTTGATGGTTTTTCTAGAAAATTTAGTACGCGACGATTTTCATCGATATCCATAATACCAAACTGAAATGCATCTTCTTTGGGAACTCGAATACAGGCAACGGTAAATTTTGATTTATTTTCAACGTGATCAAGCAATAAACGCGCATAATTCATTTTATAAATATGATCACCCGCTAAAATCACCACATATTTAGCTTTGTAACTACGAAGAATATCAAGGTTTTGATATACCGCATCAGCCGTCCCCATATACCAATGATCAGTATTACAACGTTGTTGAGCCGGCAATAAATCAACAAATTCATTCATATCTTCGTTAAAAAACGACCAACCGCGTTGAATATGTTGGACGAGGGAGTGCGATTGATACTGAGTTATTACACCAATGCGACGGATCCCTGAATTAAGGCAGTTTGATAGCGTAAAGTCGATAATTCGAAATTTCCCACCAAAGAAAACCGCCGGTTTTGCACGTTTCGCTGTCAATGCTTTTAAACGCGTGCCACGACCTCCAGCTAAAACGAGCGCAATTGCCTCTTTAGGAAGTTGTTGTGCCAACATTAATTTTTGGCCTTGTTCTGTTGTCATCATAGTTATAGCACTCCAATCAAATTACTTAACTTGGGAGGAAATATTGGGTAATTTTTCAGTAGAAGACTGAGTATAAAAAACGCTATTTCGCCAAAGGGTGATACTGTTAGGTTGTACTTCACAATGCTGAGATTGTGTTGGGTGACAAAGAGGCCAGCTAGCCGTATCAAGCAAGCAAGACCAAGACCCATCAGGTAAAGAAAAGACAGCTCTGTTTCTTAATGGATTAATCATTAAAATCCATTGTTGCGCTAAAAAAAGTTGTAATGGTGAGGGCGGAAGTTGTTGCCAATCTTCATAGCTCATTGGTTGAGCATCTTGATTAAGCCAAATAACATTTTCGCTATCTTCTTCCCACCATTTAAGAGAACTTAAAGGTGTAATTTGGTGACGTAATTCAATAAGGTGGCGAATGTAATCAGTTAAGTTATAAGGTTGTTGAAACCATTTGATCCAACTGACTTTATTATCCTGACAATAAGCGTTGTTATTACCATATTGCGTATTACCCACTTCATCACCAGCAAGTAAATGAGGTGTTCCCCTAGAAAGCAGTAAGGTTGCCAACATATTCCTAGTCGCAAGCAATCTGTATTGACCTATTTTTTCGTTAACTATCAAACCCTCTTCACCAAAATTCACACTGTAATTGGTGTTATGTCCATCTAGGTTTGATTCTCCATTTTCCTCGTTATGTTTATTCTGATAACTCACTAAATCCCGTAGTGTAAAGCCATCATGGCTCGTTATCATATTGACACTAGAATAGGGAGGGCGTCCGTTTTTATGGTATAGCTTTGCAGAGCCAGTAATGTTGTCTGCAAATGTTGCAATAGACACATCTCGCCATAACCAAAAACGACGAATAACATCACGATAGCGGTCATTCCATTCTGTAAATGGAACTGGGAAATTGCCGACTTGATAACCATCAGAGCCTAAATCCCATGGCTCTGCGATAAGCTTAATGCGTGAGAGAAGCGGATCTTGGCGAATAGCCGTTAATAATGGCGATTGTGTATCAAAATAAGGAACACGACCAAGACTTGTTGCTAAATCAAAGCGGAAACCATCAATATGAAATTCAGTAACCCAATAGCGTAGGCAATCCATTACCCACTGCACTGTTTCAGGGCGACTTAAATTAAGAGTATTGCCACACCCCGTCCAATTTTGAGCTTTGTTTTCATCGTTTAACCAATAATAGCTTTGGTTATCAATACCGCGTTGAGAAACAATATAACCTTCAAATTGGTCACTTAATTCCGCAGTGTGATTGAATACTACATCTAGGATGACTTCAATATTGGCTTTATGTAAGCATCTTACTGCTTCTCGAAATTCATCAATAATATTCCGGCCTGTGTTGGAATAATATTGTGTCGATAAAGCAAAAGGCGCTAATACGTTATAACCCCAATAATTTTTTAATCCGATTTTATGAAGATGTGGCTCTGTTAAATGATATTGAACTGGCAATAATTCCAATGCCGTAATACCTAGTTTTTTCAGATGAGAAATAAAAGCAGGGTGGCCTAATGCAGCATAAGTTCCCGCAATTTTTTCAGGTATATCTGGATGAAGTTTTGTTAGTCCTTTGACATGCCCTTCATAAATAATAGTTTCAGACCAAGGTGTATTTAAGCGTTGATAAGTGCCTTTTTCTTTATAATAGTGGCAAAAATAACCACTATCATCCGTGATAACTGCTTTAGGTGTTATCGCACTATCATCATGTTCTAATGCATTAAAAACAGGAGATGTATAAGGCAAGGTGTTGTTCACAATGCCTGTGACTTGTTTCGCATAAGGATCTAATAACAACTGTTGAGGTTGATAGAATAATCCTTGTTCTGGGTTCCATTCGCCTTCTACACGATAACCATAATGCAAGCCCGGCCCTGCACCAGGTAAGTATCCATGCCAAATAGATCCCGTTTTGCCGGGTAATGGATAGCGGATCTCTTTGCCTGCTTTATCAAATAGGCAGAGTATGACTTTAGTGGCATTTTCACTAAAGAGTGTAAAATTTACTCCATAGCCATCATAATGACTGCCCATAGGAAAAGGGCGACCATAATCTAAAGACATATTAATCCTTCAATTTTAAATACAGTGTCGCAAGTGGCGGTAACGTTAATGACAATGAGTAAGGTTTGCCATTAAATGTACTTGCTGTTGTCTCTATTTCACCTAAATTTCCCACGTTACTTCCGTTGTAAAACTCAGAATCACTATTGAGTACTTCTTGATATGCACCTACTTTGTTAACACCCACGACATAGTTGTGATGAACTACTGGAGTGAAATTACTGATAACAATAATTTCATTGCCTTGTGTATCTTTTCGGCAAAAAGCGAAAACAGAATTGTCATGATCATCAACGGTGAGCCATTCAAAGCCTTCGCGTTCAAAATCACATTCATAAAGTGGAGCATTGGCCTGATAGGAAAGATTCAAATCTCGTACAAAGTGTTGAACACCTTGGTGTGGGCTGTTTGGTGTTTCAAGAAGATGCCAATCTAAGCTACTGTCGTGGTTCCATTCACGCCATTGTGCAAATTCACATCCCATAAATAGCAGTTTTTTACCGGGATAAGCCCACATAAAGCCAAGATATGCACGTAAATTAGCAAATTTTTGCCAATCATCACCCACCATGCGACCAATCAACGAACCTTTACCATGCACAAATTCATCGTGAGAAAGAGGCAGAATAAAGTTTTCGTTATAGGCATAGAGCATGCCAAAGGTCATTTGATTGTGGTGATATTTACGATAGATAGGATCACGTTGCATATATGCCAACGTGTCATGCATCCATCCCATATTCCATTTATAGTTAAAACCTAAACCCCCATCATCTGGCGGTAAGGTAACACCTGGGAAATCGGTAGATTCTTCAGCAATTGTTATGGTGCCAGGGCAAGTTGTACCCAATAATTTATTAGTATAACGAAGAAAATCAATGGCTTCTAAGTTTTCTCGACCACCGTGTTTATTCGGGATCCATTCACCTTCTTTTCGGCTATAGTCACGATAGAGCATGGAGGCCACCGCATCGAAACGGAAACCATCAAGCGCAAAATGTTCATGCCAATACAATAAATTACCAGAAAGGTAATTCAGTACCTCATTACGACCATAGTTATAAATTAAGGTATTCCAATCAGGATGGAAGCCTTCTCGCCTATCAGCATATTCATAGAGCGATGTACCATCAAAATTACGTAAACCGTAGTCATCTTCAGGGAAGTGGCCAGGAACCCAATCTAAAATAACGCTAATTTCAGCTTGATGAGCCGCTTCGATAAAATCACGGAAATCCATCGGTGAACCAAAGCGACGAGTTGGTGAATATAACCCCAGAGGTTGATATCCCCATGAGCCATCAAAGGGGTGCTCATTAATAGGCAATAATTCGATATGGGTAAAGCCCATTTCTTTAACGTAGGGAATTAACTGTTCAGCTAATTCACGATAACTTAACCAACTCTGATCGTCAGTATGTCGGCGCCATGAGCCTAAATGAACTTCATAAATAGAGATAGGCGCATTACGTTGATTCGCTCTCTGACGCGATAATGGCATTGGCTTAATGGGAGGTAATGTATTGATAATTGATGCAGTTTCAGGACGTATCTGTGTTTCAAAAGCATAAGGATCCGCTTTTAATCGACGTTCTCCATTGGCATCTAAAATAGCGTATTTATAGCAATCACCAAGATGAGCTTGTGGAATAAAAAGCTCCCAAATACCACTTTCACGACGTAACCGCATAGGAAAACGTCTTTCATCCCAAAATGAGAAATCGCCAACTACACTCACACTTTGCGCATTTGGTGCCCATACAGCAAAAGTAATACCATCAATATCACCTAATTTAGCAGGATGAGCACCTAAACATTGATAAGGGCGAGAATGATGACCTTGTGCTAAAAACCAAATATCCATTTCTTGTAGTAAAATACCGAACTGATAAGGATCATCAACAATACCTTGTGCATTTTCCCAAGTAACATCTAAACAGTAACTAAAACGACGTTTACGTCGAGGGATTACACCACAGAAAAAACCACTAGGATGTTTACGTTCTAATGTCGCGACTTTTCTGCCATTCTTTCTATCGATGATACTGACTGAAACAGCATCAGGTAAAAATGCACGAACTTCTAAACCTGCCGATGTTTCATGCATACCAAGAAGTGCAAAAGGATCAGACTCATACCCATTAATTAGTTTTTCTATTGCTTTTCTTGTTACAGCTACAGACATCTTATCGTCCTTCGTTGCCAGCAAATAAATTAATAAATTTTATATATAGATATCAGCATAGAACGTTAATTTAAGTTAAACAATAAGTGTTTTTAACAGATTATTTAAAAATAAAATAATCATCATGGGTTAATATACTTAATATTTACCTTTAATTGATTGAATTAAAATGTATTTGATATGGAGGGCAGAGTAAGATCGCGAATTATAAATACAGCATAAATAGCGACTTTACCTAATCTAAAAAAGAATTTGATATTAAATATTTTTAATTAAACACTTAAAATGAAGTTTTAAAAAGTATAAGTAATAAGAGTGAAATCGTCATTTTTATGAAAAGAAAAGACTTATTTCATTAGCAGAATTAACTTTTTTGTTGTGTGAGCCACTGCTCAAAATCGAGGTGTGTTTTGGTTTTTTGTACACCTATCGGCGTTAAAGCATAGTAATAAAGAGGGGCTATTTGAATGTTAGGAAATAAGATTTTTAAAGTTCCACGATTTATCTCATTCGATAAAATTGAGATTGGGCCAATGCCTATTCCTAAACCTTCGATAATTGCTTGAAGAGAAATATGAAAGTGATCAAAGCGATACTGACGCAAAAATGATCGCTGAGTATTAAGCTGAGCCGCTATTAGCCATTGTTGCCAATGACCAGGGCGAGTGAGTGTGTCAATAACAGGGCAATTAAAAATGTCTTCTAAGTTAGTGACGTTGTAACGTTTAAGTAACTTTTCAGAAGCAACTAAACAATGTACATCCTTTAGAAAAACAATAGATGAATATTCTTGTTGTTGGGGTTGAGGACGAATAATTAAATCATCATGACTGATTAAGTGAAATCGCTCACTATTTGCTGACGCAATTTGAATATTGGCATTAGGATATTGAAGATAAAAATCCTCCATTCTTGGGATAAGCCATTTTAAACATAATGTTGTAGGAACACTGATATTTAAAATATCGTTTTTACCACCATTGCCATAACGAACACCAATGTCATTAAGTTTATCAAAAACATCACTTAATTCTTGTGCCAATGTTAATGCATATGGGGTTGGTACACGACGTAAACCTTGTTTGTTAAATAACGTGACACCAAACCATTTTTCAACAACTTGAATATGTCTGCTAATCGCACCATGAGTTACACATAGTGTTTGTGCTGCTTCTGTATAACTTTGGCTATGACAAGCAACTAAGAAAGCACGCAATGAAGGTAATGGAGGAAGGTTTCTCATCATAATTTTCTCATCATAGTTTACTTCTCGCCAATAAAGCAGTCTTTCTGATTAAAACTCACAGTACGGTGATATTTTATCACAGGTAAAAATAAAGAAGGCAGGTATGATACAACGTCTTTAACTTATTGAACTTAAAGGATGATAATGAGTTTTATCGCGGTTATTTTATTAGCTGTGCTTTCTGGTGTCATAAGCGGAGTGGTTGGAACAGGCTCTTCTATTTTACTTATTCCTGCATTGACCTATGTATTTGGCGCTAAAGAGGCGGTGCCTATCATGGCACTTGCCTCCGTAATGGGAAATTTATCTCGCATTTATTTATGGCGCCATAGTATCCGTTTTAAGCCACTTTTTTATTATTTATTACCAGGTATTCCCGCGGTTATTTTAGGTGCAAATACATTATGGGTTATGCCTGAAAAATGGCTCAATGTTGGGATGGGACTGTTCTTTATTTTGATGATCCCAATTATTCATTTATTACGCCAACATCAAATTAAAATGAAAACTTACCAAGTAATTATTGCTGGTGCAGTTATCGGCTATTTAACGGGGGTTGTGTTTTCTACTGGTCCTTTAACTATTCCGATATTTTCTGCATATGGGCTAACGCTAGGGCCATTACTAGCAACAGAAGCGGCCGCTTCGTTTGTTATTTATCTCACCAAAGCCCTAACTTTTAGCCAACTTGGTGCAGTTAATAGCTTTATCCTAATTAGTGGAATGTTAGTGGGCTGTGGCTTAACCATAGGAAATTTCCTTGGTAAAAAGCTGGTATTAAAACTGACACCTAAACTATTCCAAGGGCTATTAGATGTCATGTTAATTTTTGCTGGTGGCTCTCTGCTTTTTAATGGCTTTTTCTCTTAAATAACGAATGTAATAATTTATTTTTTATTGATCATAATAATCTGATAAATAAGGCGCTAATATTATCAGTGAGAGATCAGTGAGTGGCAACAATTCATCAACTGTAGCTCCTGATCTTGCTCTTAAGGAAATGGAATGCAATAGCGAGACCACCCCCAATGCAATGGTGTGAATATCAGTTCCTTCTTTTAATTCACCCACTTCTAACGCATCTTGTAAAGCATCTTCAACTTGCTGAGTTTGTGCATTAATAACCTGATTAAGCATGGCCTTGATTGCGGGATCGGCAATTTCAGTCACCGCGGTTGAAAGTACCATACAACCGGTTAATCCGTCATTATCCGTATAAAAATGGATAGCCGAATTCAGATAACGTTTTACTCTTGCAGTAATTTTATCTTTCGGTGACTGTTTTTCTAGTTCATGGCGATAACGTGTAGAAGCAATATGATTAAAGCGTTCAATGGCTTTTTCATATAATGCGGCTTTATTACCAAATGCAGCATAAAGACTTGGCTTATTCATCTGAGTTTCAATGACCAAGTCATCCATCGATGTTGCGGTAAATCCTTTTCGCCAAAATAATGCCATTATTTTTTCAAGAGCGGTATCGCTATCATAACGACGAGGGCGACCTTTTTTTTGCATTTTATACCAATTAGTAAGAAATTTATTTACTCAGTATAAAACAAATGTCATTATTTTACTAACCAGTACAAAATAGGAAAGTAAAATGAATCACAATGAAATGCTGTATGGAAAAAATATGCCCTCTATTATCAAACTTGTTGAAGAAGGGCGTAAGCAGCAATTAAAGCCATTAAAAATAGGTATTTTTGTCTGCCCAGGTTTTATGCCTATGGATATAAATGGTGCTCAATCAGTCTTTACGATTGCGAGTGCTGAAATTTATTTAATTTGGAAAAAGAAAGAGTTAGTTGAAGGGTATATTGGTTGGCCAACAATGCCCACCATGACTTTTGATGAATGTCCTGAGGATCTTGATGTATTAGTCGTTGGAATGGTACCACCAGAAATTGTTGAAGATGAAGAGACACTGACATTTTTTGCCAATATGGGTAATAAAGCACGTTATGTTATTGGTACATGTTACGGCTCTTTAGTTTTAGGTGCGGCAGGATTATTAAAAGGTAAAAAAGCAACCAGTAATTCAAATGTCGTTCCGATGCTACCTGATTTGGGAGCCATAGCTATAGAAGGAAGTGATGTTGTGATTGATGGTAATATTTATACTTCGGGACCAGCAACAGGTTCGTTCGATGCCTCATTATTAGTATTAGAACAATTACTCGGCACGCCTTTTGCTCAATTGGTTGAACTCGCGATTGAATATGATCCTCGACCTCCTTTTGGAACCGGCTCCCCCACACTGGCAGGATCTGAAATGACTGCTATCTCACAAAATTTGACGGCTAATTTAAATGCTCAATTTCATCAAGCAGCACGTAATGGCCTCAAAAAACGCCGTTAAGTTAAATTAATTCACGCTAGAATGAAGTAATAAATATTGAAGTTTATCTAAACTGTTTCATTCAATTTCGGAGTATTATAATGACAGAATACGAAAAAATGGTATCCGGTCATCTTTATCATGCATGTAAAGATGATAGTTTAGAGCCACTTAGAGTAAAAGCGCGTGAAATTATTTATGATTTTAATATGACGCGACCATCTGAAATTGAAAAAAGAAAGGCATATTTAAAACAACTTTTAGGTAAAACAGGCGATAACTTTACTATTGAACCCCCATTTCATTGTGATTATGGTGAATTGATTGAAATTGGTGAAGGATTTTATGCCAATTTTAATTTAACGATATTAGACTGTGCACCCGTAAAAATTGGGCACAATGTGATGTGCGCGCCTAATGTTAGCATTTTAACTGCAACTCATCCGATTGATCCTGAAATACGCAGCAATGAACTTGAATACGCATTACCTATTATTATTGGTAATTCGGTATGGTTAGGTGCAGGGTGCATTATTTTACCCGGCGTAACTATTGGTGATAATTGTGTTATTGGTGCGGGCAGTGTAGTAACAAAGTCTATTCCAGCTAATTGTGTTGCTGTTGGCAATCCCTGTCGTGTAATAAGACAAATCAGTGATAAAGATAAAACAGACGCAGAAAGAAGGTTGAAACTTTAATTGTTGAAAATCAAGGCTCAATAAGTTTATTGAGCCTTGTGGTACAGTTACTCTTTTATGAAACTTAAATAGTTAAAAAGTGATTTAAAACCAAATTTACGATATAGCGCTAAACCATCTGCGGATGCATCTAAGAAACAACGCTCTACACCTTGCTCACGGCAGAACTCTAAAACGTGTTTAATCAAATGAGTGGCATAGCCGTTGCCTTGATAAGCAACATCTGTCCCAATATCATCAAAACGCGCTAATTTATCATGTAACGTCAGCGTTAATGACGATACGGGTTGTCCTTCAACTAACAAAGCATAATGGAAAATAGTCGCGCCATTATCTAATGCTTTTTGATGATAACGAATATATTCATTAACAATTGTATCATCATTATCATCCCCCACAGGAAAAGCCGTTTTTAACGGATGAGCCCATTGTTCGAGGTTATGATTAGTGAGAATAATATCGCAAGGATTATTTCGATAAGAAGGATACACCGCTTCTGACAATGTTAAATACATAGCTGTTGTCATACCGTCACCGGTATAGTTTGCATTTTTTATAATTTCTTCAAATTCAGGCAATAATGATTCAGGTAAAACCAAAATATGATCTTTTTGTTGCGAAGAGAAAAGGGTACTGGCCTGCTGGAACGAGCCTTCTGTTGCACCTTGACGTAAATAAATAAAGTTAAAAATTGGCGCATCCATTGGTGTCATAAAGCAATGAGTATGATCACCAATACGAATATTATTTTCACAAATTTCTGACCAAAATGCTTTTTCTACTATTTTAAATTCTTTATACAGTTGTGCATCCATAATGGTTCTCTAGCTAAATCGTGATAAGCGATAAGGAGTTAATAGAGGATTCGCTTTTTCGTAAATTAGTTCTTGTACAACCAACTTACATAATAAAGGTGACAACGTCACGGCGGCGTGCATAGTAACAAGATACAGTCCCTGATAAGGAGATATTTCTCCAATAATTGGCATTTCATCTTTAGGCATGGGCCTTTCACCAACAGCAACCTGTTCAATCGTTAGTTTACCTGTTTGCGTAAAATTATCATAAAAAGTCGCTTGTGCATGGCATGCAATGTGCTCAGGGTGATGTTCATCACTATTATCAATGTAATCTTCAGCCGCAATAATCTCATTTTGAGCAAAGTGACGTAACTCCATTTCTGGCGTTGATATAATGCAAGGCAAAAATGGCGTATCTGCATCAGTTGTTAATTTGATTAAAATACTAGGAGATGCATATAAAGGTAAATCAATACCTTTTTCAGACAATAGTGCCAAAGCACCCACTCCCGCGGTTAAAATAATGTGATCAGCATGCATTTTAATATTCTTAGTTTCTACACCAATAATGCGATGATCTTCTTCTATCAAGCGAATGACTTCAGTATTAGCACAGTATTTCACGCCCATTTCTTGGGCTTGCCGTAATAATGTGTCAATAACATGAAAAGGGTTAACGGCACCTTCATCGCTTGCAAAGGCAGATAATTCCGGAGCTTTAGATAAATTGGGTACTTTATGAATCAATTGCTCTTTATTTAATGCTTGGACATTAAAACCGGCTTGATGATGTGATTGAATAAATTGAGCAGTTTCTTTGTCAGAAGACATCCAACTTATTGCACCAGTCCAATCAATATTCAGTTTTCCTTGTGTCTCTTTATCTAATTCTCGCCAACAATGAATCGCTTCTGCTCGTAATTGTTGATAAGCATCTGGACGACCATAAGAGACATTTAGCCAAGCAAATGAAGCACTCGTTGCGCCAGTTCCCGCATTCGCTTTATCTAATAAGATAATCTGCATATTGCTCATTTTTGCAAGATACCAAGCTTGCATTACACCAACTATGCCAGCACCAACAATAATAATTTTCTTTTGTGGTTTTTGAGATAGCGATGATTTGCTTTTATCCATTTTATTCTCTTAACGGTAAATGATAGGTAAGGTTATTTTTATGCTAAATATAAAAAAACACAGAATAATGGTTTTGAGAAAAATAATCTTATTTATCCTCTCACTTTTTGTGCTAATACATTCAATGATGTATTTATAAAAATCATTATTTTTCATAAAGATAGTTACTATTTTTATTTCTTTTTTGACAATATCTGATAAATGTAGATCACAAAAGGAATAAAGAACTATAACATAAAACAAACAACAGGATATTACATCTGATATTTATCTTTTTTGCAGTATATAGGACTATTATTATATTTTATTTTGAATTTTATAACTGTATAAATTTTAATTTCAGCATCATACTATAACCCACAATCAAACTGGTTTTTTAATCTAAAATAAACACCTAAATTGGAGTTATTAACTGCTTTTTATTAATAAAGTTAGATTAATTAACTTATCTTTACGCAGTATGAAGATTATTGTTTTACAAAAATATTATTATGGATATGATAGCTCATATATTCAGCATGTTATTTTTTTAAAAAGGCGTCGTATGTTAGAAAGTATCGGTATTTCAAATATTTGGACATACCTTTTAGGCGTTATTTTTATTACCTTAGTACCAGGTCCAAACTCGATTTTCGTCCTGACTTCCAGTGCGAAGCATGGTGTAAAAGGGGGGTATAAAGCCGCCCTTGGTGTTTTTACGGGTGATGCATTATTAATCTTTTTGGCATTTTTGGGGGTTGCTTCATTAGTCAAGACTTCACCCGTTTTCTTTATTGTTATTAAATATGCAGGTGCTCTTTATTTAACCTATTTAGGTTTAAAGACATTGTATGCAACGTTTCACAAAAAAGAAGAGGCAACTGAGCAAGTATCAGAAGTAGCAATCAAAGCAAAAGATGGTCTTTATGTTAAGGCTTTATTTTTAAGTATGCTTAATCCTAAAATGATCATTTTTTATGTCTCTTTCTTTATTCAGTTTATTGACCCTAAATATGAAAATGCGGGTGTTCCATTTTTTGTATTAGGGGCAATTTTAGAAACATGTAGTATGATTTATTTATCAATTCTTATTTTTGGCGGTGTGGCAATTACTAATAAAGTTAAACATAACAAACGATTAGCATCATTATCAAATAGTTGTATAGGTGCGGTTTTCTTACTTTTTGGTGCCAAGCTTGCTTTAACAGCTTAAGATTTAATTTTAAATGTAAAAGCCACTTCATATCACTATGTAGTGGCTTTTTTAATAAATAATATTATTTTATGATAACTTCTAATATAACGTGATAAGTGTCTGTTTTAATAAATTTGTTTATCTTCAAATCTGCTTGATCTAATAATCTTTCAAATTCATCGACTGTTCTTTCACCTGATTCAGGAAATCCACTCATACAAATCACATCCATATATTTCGCTGTGTCGGGTATATTTTTCTTAAAGATAACCGGTTCTATAATAAGAACTTTAGAATCTGGTTTCATTGCTTTTCTAAAGTTTTTAAAGAAAGTCACTGCACTTTGATCATCCCAATCATGAATAATATATTTAATTAAATAAATATCTGATTCAGGGAAATCACCAAAAAGATCGCCTTCAATTAATTTCCATCGACTATCATCACCTAGTTCAACTAATCGAGTTCTTTCTAATACATGTTTGCGATCAAATAGCTGTCCTTTTAACGTTGGATTGGTTTTTAATACTTCTAATAATAACCCCCCTAAACCGCCAGCAATATCGGTAACTACTATATTTTTAGGAAAGTCATAATGTTTCACAATAAAGTGATTTTCTATTTTTGACAGTGAATTCATTCCTACTTGAAAATCATGATCTTCACGAACATTATCTTTCCAATACTCATAGAAGGACATACCATAGAGATTCTCAAAAGCAGGATTTCCCTTAAGAGATTCAACGACTTCCCCAACTGGTCGCCAAAATGTTTCATTGGTTAACATTAATATAGAGTCACGCAATGTATATTCATGATCACTTAGTAAAAAATGCCCTGCTGGGGCAAGTGAATAATTTAACCCTTCTGATTCATAAAAAATATTTTCAGAAGCGAGGATCCTTAATATTCTATTTAATGCTAATGGTAATGTATTTGTTTCTTTAGCTAATTCATTTACATTTTTAGGACCCTCTTTAAGTAAGTCCGCCACTTTTAATAATGAGGCGGCTCTTAATGCAGCAGGAATAGTAAAGAGCATTGTTTTTTTCATTAAATCTAAAGCAGCTGATTTATTTTTTAAATTAAAAGTATTATTTTTCATATTAAACCTTATGATTAAATGTAATTAACAATTGATTAAAATAAAAATATTAAAACAAATAAATTATAGATGATTAATTTGATTTTTATTATTTTCTTATTTAATTTTAATGATTTTTAATTGTGATAATATTTACATTCTATTGTTATATGAGTAAATAGGTTCCTTCTGTTAAGATAACAATATAAAAAATATTAAATTATTACTTACATCTTTTTATGTAATATGAATATTTCAGTAATAATTACGTTAGGTGATTTTTACTCTTTTATTAGATCTATATAAAGAAAAAGCAAGAAATGGAGTGCATAGTATATCTATTTTCACGCTATACTAATTCTAATGTTTCCTATTTATCTGAGTGAATTTATGTACTTTCAGTATGGTGAAAAAGAAATAAAAACTTTAAAACAACGCGATAAGCGTTTAGCTACACTCATTGAAAGAATGGGAGATATTAAGCGTCCTCTTACACCTGATTTATTTACAGCGTTAGTTAAAAATATTATAGAACAACAAATTTCTGTTTCTGCTGCCACAACGGTGCATCAACGGCTATTGAATTTATGTGACGGTGTTTATACACCAGAACGTATTGCCATATTAACAGAACAAGAAATTCAGCAATGTGGTATGACAATGCGTAAAGCAGGTTACATTACTGGTATTGCAAACTCAGTAATTTCTGGACATTTAGAATTAAATAAAATTCCAGATATGACAGATAAAGAGGTTATTGAGACTTTAATTCAACTAAAAGGTATTGGGATTTGGACTGCCGAAATGCTATTAATTTCTTCGCTTAATCGCCCTGATATTTTAAGTTGGGGGGATTTGGCTATTCAACGTGGGATCATGCGCCTTTATCGTCATAAAACATTAGATAAAGCACGTTTTGCGCGTTATCGTAAGCGGTATTCACCTTATGGCTCTACCGCATCGCTTTATTTATGGGCATTATCTAAAGAGCCCGAAAACAGTGCGCAATAAACGGAGTTCTTTATTTATTATGGTTGTTGATAATAACCATAATCCCGCATTAAAGGACTGTCATAATGGAAAATAAGCGTAACCAACTTATTGAACAAGCCTGCCGTTTTATTGAAAAAAATAACGGTGATATTTCACTGGCTCGTATTGCTGAGCATGTTATGGCAAGCCCATATCATTTTCATCGTCTCTTTAAATCGATTATGGGTATCACCCCAAAAGATTATGCCAATGCCTACCGCCAAAAACTAATAAAAAAAGCCCTAATAGAAGATGGCAGTATTACAGATGCAATTTATCAATCAGGTTTTAATGCTAATAGCCGTTTTTATGAAAATGCAGCTGCAATATTAGGAATGACGCCAACAAATTGGCGTACTGGTGGTAAGAATATTGCTATCTTTTTTGCGATTGCATTGTGTTCTTTAGGAAATATTCTTGTGGCTCAAAGCGAAAGGGGGATTTGCGCTATTATGTTAGGGGATGATGCAGAGCAGTTATTAGAAGATTTACAAAAACAATTTCCTCTCGCTGAATTAATTGGTGCAAATAAAGAGTTTGAACAAATAATAGCGCAGGTCATCGGTTTTATTGAATTACCAAAACAACCATTGTCTTTACCTCTTGATATTCAAGGTACTGTTTTTCAACAAAAAGTATGGCAAGCATTATTAGATATTCCTTTTGGTAGTACTATGACATATCAAGAAATTGCCAATAAAATCGGTTCACCTAAAGCATATCGTGCGGTAGCAAATGCCTGTGCAGCTAATAAACTTGCAGTGGCGATACCTTGTCATCGAGTTATTCGTCAAAATGGTGAGTTATCAGGCTATCGGTGGGGGATCGACCGTAAAGCAAAATTGCTTCAAACAGAAGCATCAAATAACACAGTAATTAGCAAAAAGAGATAAAAGAGTAGTAAAGCATGGTAAGATAATCAGTAAGTTATCAATTTATTCGTGAGTAATGCTATGTCAACGAACCCTACAGAAATTACTTTTTTTGAGCGTTTAATTCCTTCAATTCTTAATGAAATAAAAGTAATTACTATTCGAGATGAAAGTGAAAGCTATTATAAGCCAGGTAGTGTGGTTGAGTTATATGCTAACGAACATCGCACTTACTATGGTAAATTAAAAATTATAGCAGTATCACCTTTACTTTATGATGATATTAATGCATATCATGCACAACAAGAAGGTATGACACTTCCTGTGTTAAAAATGTTGATTAAAGATATTTATCCGACAACTCAGTCTTTATATCTTATTGAGTATGAATTAGTAAAATAAGAACAATAAAAAGGATCACTGAGTGATCCTTTTTGTTTAAACAAAATTTTATCTATCCTAAATTAATTTAAGTGCTTGCTTTAGCTGACTAATCTCTAATTTCCATTGGGCCTGCAAAGCAGGTTTTTGATGGTTAGTTTTGCGCGCTAAATCAGCATCTAATTTTTCTTCTAACTCAATTAACTTCAAGAGTTTTTCATCATCATCATGTGAAACTAATGGCGTTGATGAGATATTCAGTAAATCATCCGCTGGCTGAACTTCGGGTATTTCTTCAGATGAAATAAGCTGATAGATCGTTTCAATATCATGATGCTCTGTTAAAACGCCATGATGAATATACCAAAACCGATTACAGCTATTTTCAATCAATTCCCTATCATGGCTAACTAATAACACCCCTCCAGGGAATTGACTGATCTGTTCAGCTAATGCTTTTTTACCTTCCATATCAATATGATTAGTGGGTTCATCTAGCATGAGAAAAGAATACTTAGCTAAACTCAGTCCAACAAATAATAAGCGAGCACGTTCACCACCACTTAATGTGCTGACTTTTTGTCCATGACGAGCATAGACAAAGCCTGCACTAATCAGTGCCATTTTACGTTGTTCATCTGTTAATGGAGCAAAAGGTTTTAATGCATCAGAAAGCGTATCATTATCAATCAATTGAGCAATTTTTTGATCGTAATAACCCAGTTCAACACGAGGATGCAACCTTATTTCATTTAGTTCATTTGTTTTAACTGAGCTAAGTGACCAGATCATCTTCAATAGTGATGACTTTCCGGTTCCATTAGCACCAATTATTGCCACCCGATCACCACTTTTGATACGCTGATTTTCTACAGTATATAAAATGGGGGCATTTTCAGCAGGAATAACAGACAATTGGTTTAATTCACAAAGTCTATCCGCGCGTAATAACGTTCCCGAGAACTTTAATACCCATTGATTTCCTGCAGTGACTTCAGTTTGTTCATCTTTTAAACGAACAATATGTTTTTCCATCTGTTTCGCTTTACGAGATAAACTCTCGTTGTCATAAACGTGTCCCCATATTGCAAGTTGCTTCGCACTTTGGGCAATTCTATCTATCTCTTTTTGTTGTGCATTATGACGATGTTGTGCACTGATATCTTGCTCTTCTTGTGCCGCTCTAGCTTGAGAGCAAGGTAAACGAAAAATAGATAGCGATTTATCACGAATGATCCATGTACAATTCGTTACATTGTCTAATAACGTATTATCATGTGAAACCAAGATAAAACTGCCACGCCACAATTTGAGAAATGCTTCCAACCACAAAATAGTCGGTAAATCGAGATGGTTACTTGGCTCATCAAGTAATAATAGATCAGGCTCAATAATTAACGCCCTCGCTAATAATAAACGAGTATGTTGGCCACCACTTAATTGTGAAACGCGTAGATCTTTTTCATCAAACGTGAAGCCCATTTCGCTAAGTAGTAATTCTGCGCGCCAACCTTCAGATAATCTGTATTCTTCAGGGAGTTTATGAAGTACAGCATCCATTAATGTCATTGGCTGTAGCTCTTGAGGTAGGTGCTGCTCTATATAAGCCATTACAGTTTGATTGGCAATGGAAATAACACCTTCATTCGGTGTTAATTGGTGTGATAAAAGTTTTAATAATGTGCTTTTTCCACAACCGTTATGGCCAATTAGACCAATTTTCTCACCTTTAATTAGTGCTAAAGAAATATCATTTAGTAATAATCCGTGGTTATTATGAAAAGACAGATTTTGTGTAGATAATAATGTGCTCATAGCTTACTCATTTTTTAGACGTAATAACGCCTTGGGTAATATCTCGCGATAACCCTGTAAGCCGAGGAGAGGTCATAGTTAACGTCGCTCAGGCAGGTTAACGCAGTAAAATACTGTGAAAGCCTGAGCTATGGCGATTACCAAAGAAGTGTGAGTATTCAATAAGATCACACAAAAGCATAATTAGCCTCCTTTTCTAAGTTTAAATGTTAATCGGTAACTTGATTCTATCAAGATAGATTTCTTATATGCAATCTAATAGCGAAGATAAAACATGTTATTTCGTGTGAAAACCCACTATTAAGCGGGCTTCAGCTAATTATGAGTAAATAGAGTGCTTTTTATTCGGTTTTTTAATAACAAAATGTAACAATATGATTTTAAAAAATTATTTTATTAATACCGCCATAGGCAAGTATTTCCTCAATTTGATTGCAGACAATAAAATGCTAACAGCAATTGCAATACCGACAAGATTGGTATTTTGCCAACCGATTAAATAAAAGGTAACACCACCGGTGATACTTCCTAGCGCACCAAAGGAAAAAACTAAAAAGTCGTTAGTTCCTTGAACTTTTGCTCGCTCGTGAGATAAATAAGTCTTAGACAATAAATGAGTGGAGCTAATCAAATTTAAATTCCATGAAATACCAATTAAAACAAAACTAATAAGGTAATGGTAAAAAGTATTACCGTGTAAATTGATACTTAACGCTATGATTAATAATAGTATTGCAGTAAAAAAGAAAACTTTAACGCCAAATCGATGAATAAGTTGCCCAGTAATAAAGGAGGGGGCAAACATACCTAAAATATGACATTGAAATACAAAAGCAATCGAGGCAAATTCAAAACCATTTTGTTTCATAGACAGCGGAATAGCACCAACCATATACACGACAACACCATAACCTAATGCACTAACAATAGTTACTAAAAACAATAATGGCTGACTGTATAATTGATAATAACTTCTTAATTTTTCATTAGATTGAGTTTTTGATTTCATTCCACTTTTTAAAGGGATTTTTAATAACAAGGCAAAGGCTAAAATGTAAATTATACTCAATGCAGTAAATGGCCCAATAAATGGATAATCTGCAAAAAACTGGCGTGTTGCTACAGCTAAAGTTGGTCCAATAATTGCCGCTACAATACCTCCACTCATTACTAACCCAATTGCTCTCGCATGCATGTTAATAGGCGCTTCTTCAAGCGCAGCAAAGCGATATTGCTGTGCTGTACCAATCGCTATTCCAGTAAAATAAGTGCCGAATGAAAACAGCATTAAATTATGATAATAAATACCTGTAATAGATAATAATGCGCCAATCAACCCACCTATACTGCCAATAATAAAACCGGCTTTACGTGAGTATTTCATCATAAAATGTGCCATTGGAATGCTTGCGGTAATTATCCCAATATATTGGCTTAATAAAGGAACTGTAGAATAGATGGGATCTTTAGCCAGTTGCTCTCCCACAAGAACAGCAACAGAAAGTACCAATGCATTTCCTGTTGTAAAAAGTGCCAAAGAAAATGCCAACCACCATACTGATTTAGGCATAAATATCTCCATTAATACAATAATAAATTTAAGAGATAGGCATCTTACAACTTAAAGTTAACTTTAAGTCAAGTGGTATCAAAAATGGTGAGAATTGGGAGTGGCTATTTATAGCAAAGCTTACTTTATCGTTATTTTTTTATTCATACGTTTCTTGTTCTTTTTTAAGCTTAGCGCTAAGATTTTTTGAAATCGGCTACATTGAAAATGATTTTCTTCAGGGCAAACTTGAATATGCTCTAAACCTTTTTTAAGACGTTTAAGTTCATTGATCTTATTATCAATTTCTTCAATTTTTAAATGAACAATATTTCTATCAATAACAAGAATTTTTTGATTAGTACTAAGTTGGGCTATCTCATCTAAAGAAAAATGCGCTTGTTGTGCCAAAGAAATTAATGCTAAACGACTTAGTACATCTCGATGATAGACACGTTTAAGTCCTTTTCGTCCTATTGAATAAATAAGTCCTTTTTTCTCATAATAACGGATCGCTGAAGAGGCGAGTCCTGTGGCTTTCGAGACTTCGGTAATATCCATTTCAATCGATTGTTTTATACCAGACATGGCGTTTACCTTATGCGAATAGCATTGTTATCGTTATTGAGCTGTTATCTCTTGAAGGAGTGATGTTTTTACACTCTAAATCATAGAATTTCATCATTTTATCGTAATTTTTTGCAGATAAGAACTATCTACCTACATTGGGGGTTTTTATCATGATATATTGCTACTCATTCGCTATAGCTGTCCTATAAAAGGTTAGAAAATGAGTAAATTAAGAGTCGCTATTATTTTTGGTGGAAAATCCACAGAACATCAAGTTTCATTACAATCAGCAAAAAATATTATTAATGAATTAGATCGAACGAAATTCGACCTTTGCTTAATCGGTATTAATGAACAAGGGCAGTGGCATGAATATTCAGAAGCTGACTATCTACTCAATAGCGATAATCCTAAAACTATCTCATTAAGCAAACCGTTAAGAGCAGTTGCAATTATTCCAGGTAGTGAAAAAAATCAATTCATTTCTTTAGAAGACGGTAAAGCGCTTCCTCAAATTGATGTCGTATTTCCAATTGTCCATGGCGCTTATGGCGAAGATGGTACATTGCAAGGTTTATTACACATGATTGATATACCGTATGTTGGCCCAAATATCATGAGTTCCGCTGCTTGTATGGATAAAGACATTACTAAACGCCTTCTTGATGGTGCTGGATTAGCGGTCGCACCGTTTATTACGATCATGGCGCATCAAATTAATGATATTCCTTACAACGAGATGGTTCGTCAATTAGGACTTCCTTTATTTATTAAGCCTGCAAATCTAGGTTCTTCTGTAGGAATAAGCAAAGTTAATAATGAAGAAGAATTTAATGCAGCATTAGCAATGGCGTTTGAGTATGATCTTAAAGTGATTGTTGAAAGCGCTATTGTGGGTCGTGAAATCGAGTGTGCAGTTTTAGGTAACGAAAATCCTGAGGTCAGCCCTTGTGGCGAGATAGTCTTAAACGATGCCTTTTATGCCTATAACACAAAATACATTGATGACGACGGCGCGAAAGTCGTTGTTCCAGCAGTAATGAACGAAGACACTAGCTTACATATTCGCCAAGTGGCATTAAAAGCATACCGCGTTCTTAACTGCTTAGGTATGGCTCGTGTTGATGTATTCTTAACTCAAGATAACCGAGTTGTAATTAATGAAATAAACACATTGCCAGGGTTTACAAATATCAGTATGTATCCAAAATTATGGCAAAGTGCTGGTTTAGGTTATCAGTCGTTAATTACTAAATTAATTGAGTTAGCACTGGATCACCATAAAAAAACGGCTACTTTGAAAACGAAGTGTGAGCTTTAATTAAAATGAAAACACGCTAAATATTTTTATTTAGCGTGTTTTTTAGCTTTTAGAGATTGATATTAATTAAGCGTATTTTCGTGAACCTGCAACACAAAAAATAACGCCAACGGTTACTAGCAACATCAACAAATTGACAGATTCATGAAGTAATACGGCAGCTAAACCTAATCCAAAGAAAGGCTGTAATAATTGAAGCTGTCCTACTGCTGCGATCCCACCTTGCGATAATCCTTTGTACCAAAATATAAAACCTATCAACATACTAAAAAGTGAGACATAACCTAAACCGGCCCATGCAGAAAGGCTAATTTTTGTTAACTCTTCTGGCATGAGAATAAAGCTAAGAATAAGCATTGGAGGCAATGATACGATTAACGCCCAACAGATAACTTGCCAACCACCTAGCTGTTTCGTTAATGTTGCGCCTTCTGCGTAACCTAAACCACAAACAATTACTGATGCTATCATTAATAAATCAGCATTGATGGATGATGCCCCACCTTGAGAAAGGGCATATCCCATAACTAATAAACTGCCAACAATAGAAAAAAGCCAAAAAATAGGACGAGGCTTTTCACCACCACGTATTACAGCAAAAATTGCGGTAGATAATGGTAATAAAGCAAGAAAAACGAGGGAATGTGCTGATGTTATCTCTTGTAATGCAATAGCGGTTAACAGAGGAAAACCTACCACGACACCTAATGAAACGATTGTTAATGAAACCCATTGCTTAAACACGGGTAATTTTTCTTTATATAACAACAACATCAATAAAGATAATAATCCAGCAATACTAGCTCTTGCGGCTGTTAGAAATAAAGGTTCAAAACCTAATACTGCTGCTTTTGTAGCAGGTAACGATCCACTAAAAATTAGCATACCAATAAAGCCATTTATCCAACCATTAGTTTGCGTTTTTTGTTTTATTTGTTGCATACGATATTCCATAATTATTATGATTAATTCTCATTGAAAAACAATTAATTATACTTCTTACATAGAAGTGGAGAGATAAAATTTATTAAAAATAATTGTATCTATAATGTACTTGCTGAGCGCTATCTTATGGGCCACAATCATGACAATCAAATAATTGTCATGGATACAATTTCTATGGTTCAACCTCGTTATAAATCTTTAGTTGATAAATTGGCACATGAAATACGTATAGGAAAACTATTACCAGGCATGCAGTTGCCGACACATCGACATTTAGCAACAGAACATAAAATGTCATTAGCCACCGCAAGTCGTGTTTATGCCGAATTAGAAAATATGGGATTAGTGATTGGTGAAACAGGGAGAGGAACATTTGTTCGTGAATTATCATTACCCAGCAATCATGGAATAGAAAATCCAGCGGCAACAGATATGTTGGATCTAAATTTCAATTATCCATCATTACCTATTCAAGCTGAATTATTACGCTCTGAGCTAAAAAGATTATCGACTTCTGGTGAAATTGAATCATTACTCCGCTATCAACCACATAGTGGCAAATTACACGATAAAACAGTGTTTTCGCAATATCTTAAAAATAAAAAAATCACAGTTGAACCTGAAAATATTATTATCACTAACGGTGCACAACAGGGTATTGCAATTACATTATTAGGTGTATTAAAACCAGGTGATGTCGTTGCTGTTGATGCATTAAGCTATCCTGGATTTAAATTAGCGGCATTAGCTCATCATTTGGAAATATTACCTATTCCGATAACACCATTAGGTCCTGATTTAGAAAAATTGGAGGAATTATGCAAGAAGCGAGCAGTTCGCGCACTTTATTGTATTCCTACACTGCATAATCCAATGGGGTGGGTATTAACATTACAACAACGACAACACTTAATTGCTTTAGCGCGAAAGTACCACTTTATTATCATTGAAGATGCCACTTACGCTTTCTTAGTTCAAAAATCGCCGGCTCCCATTGTGACCTTAGCGCCAGAGATTACCTTTTACATTTCAGGGTTTTCTAAAAATATTGCATCAGGGTTAAGAGTCGGTTTTATTGTCGCACCAACGAATTCAATTCCATTATTAGAACGAGCAATGCGGGTGACAACATGGAATACGCCAGCACTGATGACATCAATTGTCTGTCAATGGATTAAAGAGGGCGTTGTTGATAAATTAGAACGATTATTACGCAAAGATGCACAGCAACGGCAAAAAATCGTCAGCGAAATCTTTGAAGGAATAGCTTATATTCATCATCCCATTTCTTACTTTTTATGGATCCCATTACCAGAAGAAGTTAGGGCTGATAAAATTGTCGCTTCCTTGCATCAATTACAAATATCTGTCGCCACCGCTGAGCCTTATGCCACTACGCCCCATATTCCTCATGCTATTCGTATCGCATTAGCTTCAGTTGAAATTAATTTATTACGTGATGCGTTAATAAAAATAAGGGATATCATTAAATATCACATTGATTTATAAATGTTACTAATTAGATAGCACCTAAAAAAACGCTTAGTCTTTAGATGTTATCTACATTTTATCTTAATTCTAAACTGATATTTTCACATTTAAAATCAATGTAATCAGAAGGTATTGTTGTCTCTTCAGTGATCCATGATGTTAAGTAGTTTAAAACATCTGGGGAGTAACTATCCCGCCCCTGATAAATAAAAAGCATCTGTTTCCACCAAGGCCATTGATTATCTAATTGGTAATTAAAGAAAGGTGCCTTTAATAAACCATGAGAAGCATTGGGAAATAGAGTGACTGTTTTATCAACATGATTTTCCAATAATATTCGATATAAACATGCATTTTTTGGCGCATCAACATTAAGATCTAACTCACCAAACATAGCCAGTACTCGCCCATGCATATGAGGTAAATCTTTAGATGAATCACTCAAATAGTTTTGAATAACAAAATAGAAGCGATTATCAGACATATCTCCCTGAGCTGAAATATCATGACTCCCATTGACGCCAAACACACGATCGTTTTGTTGCAATTGCTCTGAGACCCTTCGGGTAATTTCATTATCATCAATATTGTCGGCTTTTAAACGTACTTGATGATAATAAGCACCTTGATCTCGCCAGTTTACAGCACCGCCAATAATAACGGAAAAATCAGGTTTAGATTGCGTCGCTGCAATAGGAATAACCCATCCAGCCTGTGAAAAACCCAAATAACCAACTTTAATCTCTGTATAGATAAATTTTTTTTGAATAACATGTAATGCTACTTGTGCTTCATCCGCTCTATCTTGCATAGATTGAAGTAACCAATTTCCTTGGCTTTCTCCTACACCAGCTTTATCCCACGTATAAACACCAATACCAGCATCTACTAAGCTATTAATTAATGGTAAATATCCACTATTAGAAAAGCGATCTTGGGCACCATCGCCATGAACAAGAATAGCAACTGCTTTTATATTGTTATGGTTAGGCAAAATTAATGTACCAGATAAAGTACCTGTTTTAGAAACAAAACTAATCGGTATTATGGTTGATGTATTATCATCTAATTCAAAGTCAAAATACTGACCACCACTAATGATAATCACAAGAATAAGTGTGATAAGTCCTAAATAAGACCAAATTGATCTGAAATATTTTTTCATATTCTGAAAAATCCGCCATGGGCCATGGGTATAGACCCGTGAGTATTATAAATAAACCATTTATGATTGTATTAAATAATATGCATTAATTAGACTGAATAGTCTAATTAATTGAGCTAGTTTTATTAAAACTTGCTTAAATGGGAACAGGTAAGATGAGTAGCTTGTTGAAGTGAAATTAATTAGATATTTTTAATAAAAATGATCCAATGGAAAAAAACAAACAATAGAATATGACCTCTATTTCGCTTAATATTTTTTCAAATAATATTTCTTGTTAAAGAGAAAAGATATTAAGTTATTATTTTTTTTAATTTGTTTTAAATAAATATTTTTTCTAAAAAAATATCAGTATAATTACTAGATGTTAATGCTTTTATCTTATTTAGATTATCTTAAATAGAGAGATTTTGTGTTGTCTTCACGTAATTGTTATATGAGAAGTATTGCTAAAATGATAAAGACTTTACTTTATCCTCATCCTTTAAATTAAATACTAAAGGAGTGAAATAAATATCTTTAGCGATATTTTTAATCAAAAAATGGACGGTGCGATGAAAAAACTTATTCTATTAAGTGTAATATCTGGCGGTATACTCTTTTGGTCTATACATTTACAAGCAGATAACTTTGATTGCCGAAATGCAGCAACACAAACTGAAATAAACCAATGTGTACATCAAGATTTTCAGCAAAAAGATGAAGAACTTAACCACATTTATCAGCAATATTATGCCAAGTTAGATAGCACTAGAAAAGAGCAATTAAAGCAAGCACAGTTAGTATGGATTAATTTTAGAGATCTCTCTTGTCAGTATGAAGCTGACTATTATCAAGGTGGTAGTTTAGCGCCAATGGTATATAGCAGTTGCCTAAAAGATAAAACGAAAGAAAGAATTAATGATCTTAAAAATTACATTGCTTTATATTAAATAAAAAATTAATCCTTAAAAGAATAGAAAATAAAAAACAAATCATTTTATAATGGTCGAATAAGTAAGGTCATTAGCATAGAAATATTTCATAAGTGATATAATTGTAACTTCTGTATTATTTTGAAACACAAAATGCCTTGACTAATCATTGCCACAAAGTAGTCTGATGCTCAAGTAATAAGCAAAAAAAGAAGCGAATACAATGAATAAGAGATTAAAACTTGGGCTAGGATTACTTTTTGCATCATTACCTTTTACTTCAACATCATCTGAAATTAAACTCGAATATGGAGTAAATCTTATCGATTTTAATGGTGACGGTGTTCCTGATGTTGTAGTTAAGTCTCGACGATCATTAAATGACTCATCATCTTTTGATATGGCTACTGTTTATATCAAAAGCAGCGATCAAAAAGTGTATATTGTCCCATCCATATATTCTAATTCGTTAAGTCTTTACAACAATAAGATTAAAGGTACTGATATCACTATTTCTGATTTCGAATTCATTGAAAAAAAGGGTCGAGTTGTGTTATTAAGTGCTGAAAAAATAGGAAATAATTTACAACAGCCAACGCCTATTCGTTTTTCTAGTTATGAAATATCAGAAAAGAAACTGGGGGATGAAATTCAGTTTAAATGGCAGTTTAATACTTATTGCGTCACTGAATTATCTTATCTTAGCGTTGAAGATTCATATTCTGATGCTTGTATAAATAAAATTATTAATGAATAAATCTACAAGTTGCTAACAAATACATCACATTCTGATGTGTTATTTTTTATTTTATAAAACAATGAATTGTAAGAATACAAAGAATATTCCTTTGTTTATATTCATTGAGTACTTGTATCATTTCTTGTTCCTTGTTATTAATCTACTGTTAGGATATTTCTTAATCAAAATGATATTAATAGTGTTGTTCTTATCGGGGGCTGTTTAAGAGGGAGATATGAAGGAGATTATCACGGGTTTACTTCTAGCCTCAATATCACTATTTACCGTGTCTTGTTCACAAGAAGATACACATAAGGTAAAGGTGGCAATTAATACAGGACCTGATCAAGTGATTTGGGATGAAGTTATTCGTTTAGCGAAATTAACAGAAGGGTTAGACGTTGAAGTTATCGCTTTTAATGATTATGTACTCCCTAATAAAGCATTAAATAATAAAGAAGTAGATGCGAATGTATTTCAATCCATTCCTTACCTTCAAACACAGATGAAAGAAAATAGTTATAAATTTCATATCGTGGGTAAAACCTATATTTTTCCTTTAGCAGCATACTCTAAAAAAATTAGCGATATAAATGAATTACAATCAGGATCTCTCGTTGCCATCTCAAATGAAGCCAGTATGAAAGGTCGAGCACTTTTATTATTAGCAGAAAACCATCTTATTACTCTCAATGAGAACGTTGGCTTCACCCCAACATTAGATGACATTATCTATAACCCTAAAGAAATTAGGTTTATTGAAGTCGATACGCCACAGCTCACTGAAGCATTAAATGATCCAGTAATTACAATGGCGATTATTAATAATAATTTTTCGTCTCAAATTGGGTTAATTGCAACTCGTGATGGGTTAATTCTAGAAAATAAAAATTCCCCTTATGCCAATGTTATCGTAACCCGCGAAGATAACAAAGATGATGAAAATATAAAAAAGCTGATTTCAGTGCTTCACTCACGACAAATCGAGTTGAAGTTTAAAGAAATGTATAAAGGTGATGCAGTAAGAGCATGGTAACGTCCTAACTTAAAGATAGAGAGAGTTCTTTTTATCTTTAAGTTCTCATTATTTTTCTACCTTAATTGCTCTTTTTCCCTAGAATAATTCTCTCTTCTTCGGTGTATTTTCTTGTCTAAAGATCACTCAATTCTTATCATTTCATTATTAAACCTTATTTTTATTCCTAATTTCGCTATTTTTATATAACCGCTAGTTTTTATACTTTATAAAACATTCTAACAACATGAATTTTTTTCAGTATGATAACTCATCCTCCATTACACAGAAGAAATAAAAAAATGGCTGACTCTCAACTAAAAAAACAATATATCGGTGAACACAAACTATCACCTGAAACACTTATGATGAGTTATGGGTATGATCCATTGCTTTCTGAAGGTTCGGTAAAGCCACCTGTATTTTTAACATCTACCTTTATTTTTAAAAGTGCAGAAGAAGGCAAAGCTTTCTTTGATACAGTGAGCGGAAGAAAACCTTTACCTGAAGGTGAAAAAGCAGGCTTGGTTTATTCTCGCTTTAATCAGCCCAATAGTGAAATTGTTGAAGATAGACTTGCTGTTTATGAAAATACACAATCTTGTGTATTATTCTCTTCAGGTATGTCTGCAATCACCACGACATTAATGGCCTTAACTCAGCCTGGTGATGTCATTTTACATTCTCAACCTCTTTATGGTGGAACAG
The DNA here is from genome assembly GCF_016239305.1 of Proteus vulgaris. Taxonomy (GTDB): domain Bacteria; phylum Pseudomonadota; class Gammaproteobacteria; order Enterobacterales; family Enterobacteriaceae; genus Proteus; species Proteus vulgaris_C. Next base: position 105,506 of record NZ_JAEHOQ010000002.1, read on the forward strand.
AGACATTAATTGCAAAAACACTGGCTAAATTTGGTATTCAAGCCACTCCATTTACTGACGGCTTAAACCTTTCTTTGATCCAAGAGCAAGCCGATAACGCTAGTCAAAAAGGGCGTGTTGCCGTTATTTTTGCAGAAACACCTGCAAACCCAACTAATTCATTAGTCGATATTAACGCATTAAAAATTGTTGCTGATAAACTAGAAGAAAAGCAGGGCTATCGTCCCATTATTGTTTGTGATAACACATTACTTGGCCCAGTTTATCAGCACCCAATTGAGCAAGGTGCGGATATTTCTGTTTATTCTTTGACTAAATATGTTGGTGGTCATTCGGATTTAGTTGCCGGTGCAGCAATGGGCTCTCGTGAACTTATTAATCAAATCCGATTACTAAGAGGTGCAATAGGAACACAACTTGATCCGCATTCTTGTTGGATGCTTGGTCGCTCTTTAGAAACATTACAAATTAGAATGGAAAAAGCGAACCAGAACGCTTTATTAGTTGCAGAGTTTCTACGTGATCATGAAAAAGTAAAAACCATTCACTATTTGCCGTTTGCGGATAAAAACTCCGTTGAAGGCCAAGTATTTGCAAAACAATGTACAGGTGCCGGTTCAACATTCTCATTTGATATTGTGGGTGGAGAAAGTGAAGCTTTCCGTTTTCTTAATGCTATGAGAATTTTTAAACTTGCAGTTAGTCTGGGGGGAACAGAATCTTTAGCCTGTCATCCTGGTTCAACAACTCATTCTGGCGTACCGATCTCATTACGTCATAATATTGGTATTCAAGACTCTACAATTCGTTTATCTATTGGTATTGAAAATCCGCAAGATTTAATTGCTGATTTATCTCAAGCATTAGCAAACGCTTAATTAGACGATTAGCCTGTCTATATTGGAAAAACACCAGATAACAACCGGTTACCTGGTGTTTTATTTTCATTACATCTGTTTTTGGTTTTCAACCCATTCATCTTTAGTTAAGCGACAAATATTTTCAACTTTCACTTCATCTAAAAATTCTGCGTATTGCTCTTCAATAACATGATGAAATTTAAATCCACATTTTTCTTGTGCTTTTTGTGACTTCTTGTTATCAGCGAAGTATCCACACCATAAACTATCTAATTCCAATGTTTCAAAGCTATGCCGGCTAATTTCTCTCACCGCTTCAGGAATTAAACCTTTCCCCCAAAACGGAACTCCAATCCAATAAGAGACTTCAGCATCATTATCACCTATTGGGAAATTACTCTCGTTAGCAAAAGATAAACCCACTAAGCCGATAGCGCGATCATCATCAATTAATGTAACAGCATAAACTTCATCTCGCATAAATATAGTACGAATTATTTCAGCACTTTCTTCAACACTTTTATGAATTGGCCAACCAGCAATAGGGCCAACTCGTTTATCTTTCGCGTATTCATACAGGCTTGGTGCATCAGAGAGTTTCCATGGCCGTAGTATAAGTCTTTCTGTTTTTAATATTCTCATTTTAATCACTTTTCTTATTTTTTATCAATACGTTATGATTTATCTTACGTTTTTAAGGTATGTGCATTCTAAAGAAAAGAAATAAAAAACCAAATGGCATAAAAGAGGTAAAATCAGTACTTTTGAAAACTAAATAAAAGGAAATACTTGTTATTAAGTTTAATATCGTCAAATATAAAAACTATTAGATTAGAATAAAAAGAGGGCGATAGATTTATGTTAAGCCAAGTATTGTCACAACTGAATACCTCATCGCAACACGCCATTGTGGGTGAAAGCAGTATGGCAAATGAAATTAATTATCCATTACCATTGTCCTACATAGTGGTCATGGTTTGCTTAGAAGGAAGGGCTGTAATCAATATTGGTTTTCAGAAACAGGTGATCAAAGCGAATCATATTCTTATTTTAGGCGATGATATGATGACCGTTTTGAGCCAAAAATCAGTAAATTTTCGCTTATTTTATTGTTTTCTCGATAAATCTTTTGCTTCAGAAATTGCTTATTCTCTTTCTAATACTTTATTTGCCTTTCTCCATGAAAATCCCATTTGTTTCCCAAAAAATGAACAAAAAGCGGCCTTAAATAGATGGATAGAACAACTAAAATATATAGATAATCACTATACTGAACATCGAAAACTGATGTTAAAAAACCACCTACAAAATCTCTTCTTTGCGATCACAGAATCAATACCAACACATTTTTCTATCGCTAAAAAAGAATTTAGCCGTAAAGAAAAGCTTTGTTGGCAATTTTGGGAGTTAATTGGAAAACATTGTTTAAAGCATAGGGAAGTTGCTTTTTATGCAAATTGTCTTAATATTACGCCATTTTATTTATCACAAATAACAAAACAATTTTTTAATGATTCGCCTAAGACCTTGATTAATCGTCAAGTTATTCTTGAAATAAAAGCATTATTAATGCACACTTCGCTTTCAGTAAATGAGGTATCAATAAAGCTTCATTTTGATGATCCCTCTTATTTATGCCGATATTTTAAAAGAGAGACTGGTTATTCTTTATCTGGTTACCGTAAACAACATCAACGACAATAAAACAGATGATATTGTATTTATTGTTCTATTTTTAATTAAAGGAGGTAATTATGTTAAAAAAATATCACTATACAAACCGAGGGAAAATATTTTCTTAAGGTTAATATTTTTATTACTTATTAAGAAATTACTATGATTTATTTTACTTCTGATACACATTTTTGCCATTCAAATATCCTCAATCTTTGTGATCGTCCTTTCAATAGTGTAAGCCATATGAATGATACGTTAATCCATAATTGGAACGCTTATGTATCTGATCATGACGAAATCTATATTTTAGGTGATTTTCTCTATCGAGGAACTGGACAAGATGCGAACCGAATTTTACGTCGGTTAAACGGTAAAAAATACCTTATCCGTGGAAATCATGACAAATTTCTCGATGATCCGGAATTTGACGCATCAGTATTTGAATGGGTGAAAGACTACTTTGAATTGGATTATAAAAAACGAAAAATTGTGATGTTTCATTACCCTATATTAGAATGGGGTGGTTTTTTCCGTGACGCCATTCATTTATATGGTCATGTGCACAATTCACAAAAAGATCCAACTCAACGTAAGCGCTTAGATGTTTTAGGAAAAAATGCAATTAATGTCGGTGTCGATGTCAACGATTTCTTCCCAATTAGCATTGAAACAATACTCAAAAGAACATCGAAATAGTTTTATTTTTCAATATTTTTATTTAAAATTCAATAGTGTATGGCATTAACTAACCATAGAACTCAAGGTTGAGAAGAAATATGCCTTACTTAATCTATTGCAGAAAAAAGTAGAGACAATATAAGTCACCTACAAACCATAAAAAAGACACCTTTAAGGTGTCTTTTTAGTTTATGAAGTTTACAGAAATTAAAGTGCAATCGCTCTTTTTTTACTCGCATTCATTCCTTGGATCATACAAAACCAAGCTAATGCAGAAACGACCATTAAAATAGCAAACAAAGAAATAGGAGGGAATGACGTTAAAATAAAACCACTGGCTAATGGATTTAGTGCTGCGCCTAACCAGCCTAATGACTGTGCAGAAAAATAACTTGCTTTCATTCCTAACGGTGCAATGTTATCAATCATCATATACTCACCGGGCGCATAAATTAACTCACCCAGAGTAAAGACGGCAATAGCTAATGCCCAAAATATTAAGTTATCGCCAGCAAACATAAAGCCAAGTAAGCCGATCATAAAAAATAACGTGCCTAAGGTCATTAATTTACGCAATCTGTCGGCTGTAACATGCTTACCCACAATATATTGCAAAGAAACGACAATAGCAGCGTTTACAGGTAATACAACAGCAATAACGGACTCCGCTAATTTAGCGTCATAAACCACTAAGATATATTGCGAAATACATGATGCAAAAGAACCAAATGTTAAAGTGCCAAAAAAAGTCGAGAGCACAAACCAACTTAATGCTCTATCTTTTAGCATTATTTTCGGATCCCATTTCACACTATTTTCTTCACCTATATTTATCGCTTTAGAACGTTGAACAAATAGTTGGATCATAAAAAGTGGAACACTGGCAGAAATAGCAGCAAGCCAGAAGGGTAATTGTGTTCCATACATTAATAATAAGGTGCCAATAGGTGGGCCAACCGTCCACCCCATATTAATAAAGGTATAGTTTAGCGAGAATATTTTAGGTTTCGCTGAAACCGACAAAGTTTCAGAAAAATAGGCTTTTAACACGGTTGAAAACACTAAATAAGAGCAGTTAATGACCGAGAAAAAGATAATCACTAGAACAGTGCTGTGAACCATAGGTATTGCAGCAAATCCAAAGATAAACGTTATAATAGATAGCAACATATAACGTTTTTTCTCAAATTTATCAGCAAGCATCCCAAAGCCAAGGCTGAAAAAAATACCAGTTGTTAATGCAATAGACATGGCAATACCGATATCATCAACAGGTAATTGATATTCCCGCGATAAATAGATCGCCATAAATGGTAATGTTGCACCTCTTCCTATTGTAAGAAGAAGTGATGAAAATAGCAGTGCAGTTGTTGATCGTGTTTTTTTTGAGAACATATTATCTTTATTCTAATTATTTGTATTTTATGGAGTGTTTTATAATTTGCGCGATTTTTACAGGTGCAAAAAGAACAAAATCGCACTGTATATTAATACATGACTTAGTAATTACTGTATAGCTTAAAGTCCGAGAAAAAGCTCTTTTTGATCTTGTCTTTTTTCTTGCTGATCTTGTAGTAAGATTTAATTATCCCATTTTTGATAATAGTATTTATCAAATTCTTATCTATCACCATACCGTTATTTTTTCTAAACTGGACCAATTACTGTTTTATTTACTGCATTAAATCTGAGGTCGTTATGTCTTTTATTCATCTTGAGTTTGAAAAACCTATTGTTGAATTAGACGAAAAAATAGATGCATTGCTTACCTTTAAGCAATCCCAAGATGAACCCACTGGTATTAATTTAGATGAAGAGATCGCACGTTTAAGGCAAAAAAGCCTTTCGCTGACTAAATCTATTTTTACTGATTTAGGTGCTTGGGAAATTGTGCAACTTGCTCGTCATCCCATGCGTCCATATACCCTTGACTATATTAAAGCGATTTTTACTGATTTTCAGGAGTTAGCGGGTGATAGAGCTTATGCCGATGATAAAGCGATTGTTGCGGGTTTAGCGCGTTTAGACAAAATGCCCGTCATGGTAATTGGGCAACAAAAAGGACGTGATACAAAAGAGAAAATTCTTCGCAATTTTGGTATGCCATCACCTGAAGGTTATAGAAAAGCATTACGTTTAATGAAAATGGCTGAACGTTTTCATCTACCGGTTATTATTTTTATTGATTCCGCGGGTGCTTATCCTGGTGTTGGTGCTGAAGAAAGAGGACAAGCAGAAGCTATCGCTCGTAATATTCTTGAAATGTCACGATTAAAAACACCGATTATTTGCACTATTACTGGTGAAGGATTTTCTGGAGGTGCGCTAGCAATTGGTGTTGGTGATAAAGTTAATATGTTGCAATACAGCACTTATGCAGCAATTTCACCAGAAGGGTGTGCTTCTATTTTATGGAAAAGTTCTGATAAAGCGCCAATAGCGGCAGAAACCATGGGAATGACAGCACCTAAATTACAATCATTAGGTATTATCGACGCTATTATTCCAGAGCCACTAGGTGGAGCTCATCGTGATCATGAACAAGCTGCTGAATTTCTTAAACAACAGTTATTAACTGACTTAGCCTTATTAAAAAGCTATTCAACCGAGGAGCTTTTGGATAAACGTTATCAAAAGCTCATGTCTCACGGTTACTGCTAATTATTAACGAGAGAAAAGAAAATGAGTGATACACTGCCTATATTAAGCAATAGAAATACAGTAGGCAGTGAATTATTTATGCAAATCGATCTTAATTTATTACGTATTTTTTCTGCCGTTGCTGAGCAAGGACAATTTGCCGCTGCTGCTCGGCTATTATCGATGCCTACTTCAAATATCAGTCGTGCAATTAAACAGCTTGAACAGCAACTCAATTGTAAACTTATTGATAGAACAACTCGAAAGATGCGCCTTACTGAACAAGGTAAATTACTCTATCAACAAGGAAAGAAAGCCTTAACTGAGTTAGACAATGTTGTAAGCAATATCACCAGTGATGGCCCATTAACAGGAACATTCCGCTTAACTATTCCAAGTGAATATGGCAGTGAGCTACTTGCTGATATTTTGGCTGATTTTGCAGTTCTTCATCCTAATTTACTTATTCAATGTGATACCCAATTAATGCCAAGAAATATCATCGATGATGATATGGATTTACTATTAACTTTTCATCGTGGAAATCTAGCAGACAGCAGTTATCACTCACGTTTAATTAAATCGTGGCGCAGTATTGTTGTTGCCTCTAATGAGTTGTTAGAAAAAACAGGTGTTCCAACTCATATCGAACAATTAAGTCAAATGCCTTGTATTTCTAGTTTAAGCGCACTAGAAGGGCAACCATGGATATTTATTGATGAACATAAAAAACCAATAAAAGTTACTATAAATAGCCACTATCGAGTAAATAGTGCCATATTGGCGAGAGCTGCCGTATTAAAAGGATTAGGATTTGCTATTTTGGCTGAACATTGTTGTTTTGATGCAATTAAAACAGGGGAATTGCGAGCTATTGAGTTTCCTCAACAGCCCGCAAGTATTAATTTAATCGCAATATATGCAAGTCGTAGTACGCTTTCTCGCAATATTGAATCTTTTCTTGAATTTCTCACTCAACGTTTATAAATATTAATCCGTTATTTGCTGGGAAAGTGCGCTATGTTTTGTTTTAAAAGGAAATAACACGATAAATAGAGTGACAAAACATGAGATCCCAGCCGTTGCAATTGCATAAGCAAATCCTGAATTAAATGCCTCGGGTAACAGAGTGACGACACCTTTGTCTAAATTGCCCGTCGTATTTTCAGTTACCAGACTGACAATATCGATATAGCTTACAGATATTCCTAATACCTGACTTTGAATAGCCATATAATGGATTGCTTGTTGCACCATTAATGTGCCTAGTAAAGCAATCCCCATTGTCATTCCTGTTTGTCTTAATGCATTCATGGTTGCAGACGCCATACCAGAACGAAATGGTGAAACACTTTTCATCACTAGCGCACCAATTGCAGGTGTTGATAATCCCATCCCAGCACCTAATACAAATAGATAACTTCCAGTTATTCCATAGTGGCTATTTGTTGCCAATGTCGCTAATAAACAAGAGGAAATAGCAATAAACAAGAAACCACAAATCATTAATTTTCTGACTGAAAAATATGCAGATAAACGACCAAAAGACATTGAAAATAGGGCCATTGCAATAAATTCAGGCGCCATTCGCCAACCTGTTTCTAACGCACTCCAGCCTTGTGCTTTTTGCAGAAAAAAGGCAATAAAAAAAACATTACTATAAGTGGCAAAACCCAAAGTGAAAGAAGAAAGGTTATATTGAAAAAATGCACGATCTTTAAATAAAGTAAGAGGTAATAAAGGGCGTTTAACACGTTTTTCTATCATTAAAAAAAGGACGAGGAATATAACGCCTATAATCAATGTTGATAAAGTCCGATAATGCGACCAACCTACTGTTCCGGCTTCAATTAAACCATAAGTCAGCAACCCCAGCCCCAACATACTGGTTAATTGACCAAAAGGATCTAGTGCTACATTTTCAGGATCAGCGCTTTCACTTAATCCATACCAACCTAGTAATACAGTAATTATTCCAATAGGAATATTAATAAGGAATATACTTGCCCAACCGCTGGTATGAACTAATATCCCTCCTAAAATAGGGCCAATAATCAGTGATAGCGCACTGACAGAAGACCAAATACCTATAATACGGACGCGCTCAATATCAATAGGAAAAGCATGTGTAATTAAAGACAAAGCACCAGGAATAAGTGCAGCGGCAGCAATACCTTGAATAATACGACCTAAAATAAGCACTTCATGTTGCTGTGCAATAGCACAGATCACAGATCCCACCGTAAAAATAATCACGCCCCATAACCATACTTTTTTTCGCCCAAAGCGATCACTTAAAGGGCCAGATGACAAAATACAGGCTGATAAACAAAGCGCATAAGCATCGACAATCCACTGTAAGGTTGCCATATCAGCATGGATATCATTTTGAATAGTGGGTAATGCTACATTCACAATACTAATATCAAGTGTTGCCATAAAAGTGCCTAAGCAAATGGCACAGATAAGTGACAATCGTTTTAAATAAGTCATAAGCTTTATTGCCTTAATGATAAATAATAATGGCATAATAATACTCGACTGACCGTCGGTCAATTAATATTGATAATGAGTTTCATTTATCATCATTGTGGCTCGCTTTAATATAGAGTACTCTTTACAAGCGATTTTGAGGGAGATAAGCAATGTCATTAGAAGAACAAACTACAGATAAGCCAAGAACAAAACCCGCAGAGGTTCGTTTAGAAGAGTTAATGAATGCAGCAGAAACATTGTTTTTGGATAAAGGCTTTGATGCAACAACCGTGAGCGATATCGTAAAAAAGGCCGGGGTAGCCAAAGGAACCTACTATCACTATTTTTCTGCCAAAACAGATGTTCTTGATGCTTTAAGAACTCGCTATATGGATTGGTACTTGGATAAAATAGAGAGTGCGATGAATGCCTGTTCACAGCAAAATCACCGTAAAAAATTAAAACAGTGGTGTGAAATTAGTGTGATTGCTTATGTTGAAAAACAACAATTACACGATATGCTTTTTCATCAAGTTTTTCATCAAAGCAGTAATATTCATGAAAATAGAGCATTACAACAAATACAGACATTGTTAATTGCAGGAACTGAAAATAAAACGTGGCACGTTACACAGCCTGAATTAACCAGTACATTGATTTATCATGGTATGCATGCTGCTGTAGATAATTTAGGTCATAGTGAAGAATATACCGCAAAAACACTAGGTTATATGTTATATCAACAATTTACCCAGTTGCTAAAGTAAAACCTCATATTGTGACAATGTCACATTAAAGATCCGCTTTTAATGTAAAATAACGAAACCTATTAATGGCCTCGTTATTTTTTACTATTTTGAGGTACGTAGGCTATTTAATAAAACATCCAAATTACTCTGGTGTTCAATCTGGCGTATGGATTGCAATTGGAGCAAGTGCTTTAGTAATGTTAATCGCATTTTTAGGTTATCAACGCATTAATCGTAAAAACAGCAAAAGCTATCCATAATTAATCACGCTCAAAGCCTAAGCATATCAGCAAAAATAACACCAATATCTTAGGCTTTTCAAATCAACGGCTACGATTTAACAACATTAAGCAAAGGAAATAGCTACCACCTAAAATAGCCACTAAAGTTCCTGCGGCAATTTGTGCGGGATAAATAAATATTTGTCCAAGCCAATCAGCCCAAACCATTAAGGTTCCACCAATTAACCCTGAAACCATTAATTGTGATTTAATTTTTTGAGCACCAAGTAAAACTGCCATATGAGGAGCAACTAAGCCAATAAAGGCAATAGGGCCTACTGTTGAAGTCACTAAGGCACATAATAGTGAAACGATGATTAATAAAATAATACTTGCGTGCTCCGTGTGTAATCCACGAGCTGAGGCAAAACTTCGACCTATTGATATTAATGCTAGCCAGCGTGTTAATAAAAAGACGCCTCCTACAATTAATGTGATTGCGAATGCAAAATAGAGAGCCTGTTCACTGTTAACACGATAAGTCGAGCCTGATAACCACAGTAATATTTTATAGCTACTTAATGAGCCTTTCGCTAAGAAAAATTGAATAAAAGCTTCTAAACTCGCGGTTAATGCAATACCCGTTAATATCAGGCTAGCTGGCGCATATTGGTGTTTTTTTCCTAAGATTAATAGAACAATCATCACAATACAGCTACCTAATAATGCAATTCCCCACTGTGATGTTTGTAAAGTGCTTCCTAAAATTAAGCTAGAAAAAACTAATGCGAAAGTGGCGCCGGATGAAACCCCTAAGATATCTGGACTAGCTAATGGATTATAGATTAAACGTTGTAAAATAACGCCAGCAATGGCCAGTGCAATACCTGCAAATAAAGCGGCTAATAAGCGAGGAAAGCGTAATGCCCATTGGTAAACAGATGGTATTTCCCAAAACCATTGATGCTCATTAATATGAATAAAAAGTGTAAGAGCTAATCCAAGTATTAATAATACAAATATTCCCATCACAGTATATGTTGATACTGTTTTGATCTTAGAATGAATAGAGATAGAAAGCTGATCTTGAGCTCTCATTCTCTTTCGACTAAACCAAATTAATGCAGGTGCTCCAATAGCTGCGGCTGTCACCCCACTTGGAATAACTGTATTAAGCCACTGACCAATCCATATTGCTAAGCTATCTGTAATAAGTAATAAACATATTCCCATTAGGCCACTGGCAATAAGCTCTTGACGAGCCGTTCTTGCACCTAATGTTCTGACAATATTAGGTGCAAGTAATCCGATAAAGCTAATGACGCCAACAACAGTAATTGACACAGAAACTAGCCAAGTACTTAATATAATAAAAAATGCAAATGTGGGTAAAACAGACAGTCCTCGAGCCGTCGCGCCTTCATGCCCTAAACGCAATAAAGTGAGAATACGAGGTGCAAACATAAAAATAAATAAAATAGGTGTAATTCGAGGTAATAACCAAAAAAACGTTTCCCAACCATCTTGAGTGAGATCTCCCGCCCCCCACATAAATATATTCTGGGCGAATTGAGAATTTAACGTCACTAATGCGGTTGCAATCGCACCTAATAAAATATTCACCACCATACCGGAAACAACAAGGGGTAAGCCGGTCATATTGCGAATACCTGCAATAATAATCACCAGAAAGAAGGCGAATAATGCCCCCATTGTTGCAGCGAATGCGCTGTGATCAGCAACCCAATCTGTAAACCAGATATTAACAATAACTAAAGCTAACCAAGCTCCTGATGAAGTCCCTAATGTTAACGGTGATGTCAGGTTATTTTGTGTTAATTGTTGCATTAAGCTACCGACAACACCGAAAATTCCACCAATCAGCAGTGTCATAGCTAAACGAGGTAATTGTGCATGAATAAAAAAAACATCGGCAAATAGGGTATTTATGTCTATATGTCCCAGCAAATACCATTGGCGAGATAATGAAAGAGAATTATCAATTTGTAAGCTAGTAATGCTTAATAAGATGATTGCCAAAAAATAGAAAGTAAATTGCTTAATGTTCATTATTCGGTGCCATATCTAATAAACTTTCTGTAATGGCTTCTGCCATTAACGTTAATGATGTTACTCCACCATAATTCCATACCGGTTTCACTGAATGAAAATGCCCATTCTGCACAAATGGCATGGCTTGCCATAGCACGGATTTTTGCAGTTTACTTTCATCGGGAAATGGCAACATATAAAGGACGTAGCCTTGTTTAATATGCTGCAATATATTCATTCTTCTCTGATCAATTCCCCAAGGTTGAGGAGGTAATGATATGGCAGATTTTAGACCCAACTTATTGACTACATATTCAGTTGTTGAATTTTCGGTGTACAAAAAAACAGACGTTAATGTAGAAAAACGGATCACTTCCACTTCAGGTAACGTAATAAATGCTTGCTGTAACTTACACTTTAACTGTGCAAAAGAGCTGTCCATCTCCGCCAACTTTTGTTGTGCAAGCGCTGTTTTTCCTAAAATAGAGGCTAGGGTATTAAAATGCGCCAAAGCAACTTCTGCAGCATTATCTTGGCGAGAGAAATTAGGCAGGTATACGACAGGGGCAATGGTTTTTAATACAGGCAATAAATCTTGTTGTGAACTTGATGCTAAAATAAGATCTGGCTTTAATGATGCCATTTTTTCTAAATTAGGCTCTGCCCGCATACCCACTTCTTCAATAATATTTGGAGCAACAGGGTGAGCTACCCATTGGTTATACCCAGTAATTTCAGTTGCCCCTACAGGAATAACATCAAGTGTTAATATTTGCTCTAGTAAATCCCAATCTAAAACAATAATACGTTGCGGTATTTTATTGTTATTTTGCGCAGCATTAACAATGGGAGTGATAAATAAAATAACTAGACAAAGAGACAGTGAACTAATTATTTTTTGTAATATTACACGCATACCACCGCCACCTTATGTTGTTGTGAACCTTTATTATCAGGGTGTTCAATCAGCTTAATGGGGGTTTCATAAAGTACAGAAAGCCGATCTTCATCAAAAAGTAGTGAAGCTTCACCTTCAAATGCAATTTTCCCTTTTTTAAGGGCGATAATATGAGTGGCATAACGCAAGGCAAGGTTAAGATCATGCAAAATAACGATAATACCAACGTGTTGAGTTTGATTTAACTCACTTAAGAGTTCCATTAGTTGATATTGATGATGTATATCTAAAGCGGATGTTGGTTCATCTAAAATTAAAATAGGTGATTGTTGAGCCAGTAACATTGCAACCCATGCACGTTGACGTTCACCACCAGATAAATCATCGGCTAGAGTGTCTGCAAAGGGAAGCACTCCCGCTTTTTCCATTGCCGTTGTGATTATTTCATCATCTTTTTTATTCCAACGGCCTAATGTTCCACGCCAAGGAAAGCGACCTAAACGTACTAATTCTCTTACTGTTAACCCCGCAGAAGCAGGAAGTTTTTGAGGAAGAAAGGCTATCTGTTTAGCTAGATCACGAGGTTTATAGTGTGAGATATTGCAATTATTTAGTGTGATATTTCCACTATCAGGTGCTTGCTGACCAGATAATAAACTGACTAAGGTCGATTTACCTGAGCCATTATGGCCGAGCACAATAGTCAATCCAGAATCTGAAATACGCAGTGATGGGATTGATAAAATAGTACGTCCACCGCGATCCATTTGAATATTTGAGAGTTCAAACATGGTCACTCATTTATAAAATAATATTCTCCCATTTATTGTACGATGAATAATAAATGGGAGAATAAGAAAAATTTACCAGCGATATTTAGCATTCAATAAAACAGAACGGGATTGACCGTAATAACAGTAATAATCACAACCAGAGAGATATTCTTTATCAAGAATGTTGTTGATATTTAACTGTAATTGCCACTGTTTATTGAAATTATAGATTGCAGCCATATCCCATAATGTCGCACTTGGTACAGTTAAATCACTGCTCTTAGGATTATCTTTAGATTTACCTAAATAACGAACACCTGTCCCTAAGGTTAAATCTTGAGTTCCTGTAATTGGGATCGTGTAACTACCCCAAGCAGATGCGGTATGTTTAGGAATTAAACCTGCTTGTTGTTTACCTTTATTACCAGTGTCATCAGTTTGCATATCGGTATAGGTGTAATTGGCTTTTAACGCAAAACGTTCCGTTAATTGCATTTCACTGGTTACTTCAACACCTTTTGATGTCACTTTACCGGTTTGTGTCGAAACAAAAGTCATTGGGTTTGCAACAAGAGCATTCTTTTGTGTGATATCAAACCAAGCAATATTAAAGTAACCATCCATAAAATCAGGTGTGTACTTTATCCCAGCTTCAATTTGATCACCTTTTAACGGTTTATACAGATCTTTCGTCGCAGGATCGATAGTGCTCATCACCTCAAAAGACTCGGAATAACTCACATAAGGAGAGAGACCATTATCTGCTAGATACATTAATCCTGCATTGAGGCTAAACTCACTATCAGTACGTGATTTGTCCTCATTTTTTACTTGTGCTTTATTTTCTGTTTTTACCCAATCTTGACGTACACCCGCTACCGCAACCCAGCGATTATCAAATTTAGTTTGATACTGTGAGTAAAGGCTATATTGTGTTTTGTCGATGGTGCGATTGACATTATCAGCAGGATCAAGAGGAATATATTTACCGTAAATAGGGTTCCACGGATTAATCGTACCAAAATTGTAATTATCTTGCTCATCACCTTTGGTTTGGTGATATTGCAATTCAGCCCCAGCTAATAACGTATGCTCGAAATTGTCCGTATCCCATTCACCAACAACATTATTATCAAAAGAAATACTTTGGTTTTTACCATCACGGAAAACAACACCTCGATTCAGCTCTGTTGCGGTAATATCTGAATTAGGGAAAGCATAGACACTACGCAATAACAGATCGTTATAACCATAGTTTAGACGTTGAGAAAAACGCCAAACATCATTGATATTACTTTCTAATAAATAACCTGCTGAAATTTGAGTACGTTTATATTTATCGTAATCTGGCTCACCTAAGTTTGTTGAAGGCTTAATTTTACCAAAAGGGGATGAAATCAGTGTGCCTGCGGCAGGGAAAAACGGATTAGTAGGTGTACCATCATCATGCAAATAGGTTGCCATAAACGTCAATGATGTATCGTCAGTCAGATTAATCGCAACGCTTGGTGCAAGGTAAATACGCTCACTATCTGTGTGAGATAATTCTCCATCTGACTTTTTCATTAATCCAACGAGGCGATAGCGCACACGTTTATCATCAGTGGCACTTGAAACATCAAAGCCTAATCCACGTTGATCATTATTTCCGACTTCAAGAAATACTTCGTTTTGGGGTTTAAAGCTGGGTTTCTTTTGTACAACGTTAACCGCACCACCAGGTGTAGATTCACCAAATAATACAGCTGAAGCGCCTTTTACTACTTCAATTTGTTCAAAACCATAAGGTTCCAGTAGCCATGTATAATAACCGTCACGAAAGAGACGACTATTATCTAAATATGTTGCTGCTTCAAAACCGCGCACACGAAGCCAGTCTGTATCATTATCGGCACCAAAGGGCTGAGAAACGACACCAGAGGTATAACGTAAAGCTTCATCGAGTTTTTGAGGGGCATGTATTTCGAGATCTTTTTGAGAAATGACAGAAACGGATTTAGGCGTTTCTTGCAAACTAGTATTTACTTTTAATGCTTGAGCACTAACAACAAGCTTCTCTACTTGTTCTGTTTTTGCTGCTTCTTCCGCAAAAGCCTGTGAAGTCAAAACAAAAGGAAGGGTGGCAGAACAAAGTAATGCCACTGGTTTTAATTTAAACGCACAAAAATCAATCACAACAAGTCACCGAATAATAATGATTACTATTAGCACTATTATTCATGCAATCGATACTAAGGTAAATTAATTTATGCAAAAATGTCTATAAATAATAATTTTTTGGGTTAATTAACTGGTTGTATCAATCCAAGCAAGGCGCCCACCGACAGAAGTGCTACGATGCAGTGCATTATGGCTTAAACATAAAGTCCGCATCCCTGCCGCTTGCTGTGAATACCATGCCCCACCTCGCATTAAAGAACGTTGACCATAATTTCGTAAATAAACCTGATCATTGTCCTGTTGATTTATTGCTGGATATAGTCCTAATGCTTTAAATAACGTAGGTATTTCAATATTATTTTCTGCTGTTATTGCATTAAAATCGCCATCCATTAATCCCGCTGGATAGCCATTATCTGTTGATGTGCCGTTATAGTGTTTTATTGAAGTTGATAAAATAGGAGTTCCTGCATTTCCTTCACAATAGTCTGAAGGAGCATCGTATTTTGCGCTATCGGGGTGATTGATTGGCAATAATCGCCCCGTTGATAATGCTATTGAATACCATTGTTCTGTTACAGAAGGATCACCACAAAATACAGCATCATTATTTTTAATAATTTGGATTTCACCTGCATTTAATTGCATACCACTTTGCCATTCCCAAAGATTGCCACATAAATCGCTAATACCA
Source organism: Proteus vulgaris (assembly GCF_016239305.1). GTDB lineage: Bacteria > Pseudomonadota > Gammaproteobacteria > Enterobacterales > Enterobacteriaceae > Proteus > Proteus vulgaris_C. Next base: position 121,383 of record NZ_JAEHOQ010000002.1, read on the forward strand.
AACTCACTGTTATCATGATACCAACTTGACCATTGTGGTCCCGTTATTGTCGTGGGATCGCCTGTGGTAAAGTCAGTATCACCGGCTTCTTTGCCATCAACACGATTAGCAGATTGTTCTGGATGAAGGAAACTTCGCCCATAATCTGTATTGCCATCTTCAATCATATTGTGGCGGCGACACCACAACATTAAAGCTGCCCATTCTGCATGTGTACTTAAGTGAAATCCTCGTCCTGTATGTTGTGTATATTGCTGGAAACTCAATAAATCTAATAATGTGGCCGGTTTCTGGTTAGGTAAACTTAACAACTCACCTTGATGTAATGAGGCGGGATAACACGCATAGAAAAAACCATTTTTAACCTTTTCATTGACAATAAATGCGGGATGAGTTGTATCATCAAGATTATCTGATACCTCATTTAATCCAAAACAAGGAACAACATACATATAGTTAGGTTGGCCTTTTGCAGAATACAAAACCGTTCTTTTTCCTGCTGATTGTGATTCAACTTTTGCCCGTAAAGGATCGGGTGAATAGATATCAAACATGATTATTCCTTATCTTGATCAAGCAAAGTAACCCAATAACCTGTATCCCATTTCACAGGTAAAAATTGAGTATGGTAATCATAAAAAATAGTGTCTACATCGAGGTGAGAGAAGCGATCAGGGTGTAGCCATTTAGCCATTTGTAAAATTGCAATAAAACCAAAAGGGCTATCATAAAAAGAGTGCCAAATAGCATATACTTGCTTATTTTTAACAGCACCAAGTGTTTTGTAGGCAAGCCGTTGCATTAAAATAGTGAGTTGTTTTTTGGCTTGTTCTAAATCTGCACCTGGGCCTAAGTTAATCCAATCGCCTGAAGGGTTATAGCCACTCCAATCAGCTCCCGTTAAAAAGATTTTATCGGGTTTAGCATAAATCACCGTTTCTTGGTTCAAAATCCCATAGGTGCCTTTTATATATTCAGATCCTAAGTTTTGACCACCTGCATTTTGTAGCATTTGTCCCATACTGCCATTGCCATAAGAAAGACAACATTCAGGTGTAAAGCCAGCTGCTCGTTCAAATAATACATTAGGCCGCTTAAATGGTTTTTTTTCTAATTGCTGAGAAATATAAGTAAGTTGTTTTTCACGAAATTGATTCATAGCTTGGCTTTGTGAAATATTGCCCAGTAAACTTCCCATAATGGATGTGCTGATTGGTGTGTTATTAAATGGATCGATACTCAAATCAAACACCACAACGGGAATATTCGCTTTCGTTAATAAATCCAGCACACCATTAACACTAATTGCACGATAAGTTCCAACCGCAACAATAATGACATCGGGTTTTAGCGCGATAAGTTTTTCACTATTAAAATGTCCACTCGACATAGCCGTAAATTCAGGTAATGCCAATAATTGAGGAAATGCTCGCGTATATTGATGATATAAACTTAAATCAGCGGTACGAAAGGCGGAAGGCATCCCGATAAGACGCTCATAAAGAGCGCCTTTATTTAATGAAGCAAAAAGCAAAAATAACCCACTATCTGCCACATAAATACGTGTTAATTCTTGTGGTAATACAATCTCTCTTCCCAGAATATCAACAATTTCTCTCTGTCTTTTTTTTATATAAACAGGCTTTGCATAAATAGGAAAGGAGCTCGCTAATAATAACGAGAATGCACTGGCACCTTTTAGTAATGAACGTCGATAGTTATCCATGTTCATTTCCTAAAAATAGTAATTGAGGATACCAAGCACAACACGATCGGTCCCCACACTGCAATAAGTTGAACTAGTACAGCTAGAAATATAGGATTTATTCGTGATATTGCTGACAGTTAATCCTAATTCTAAACCCTGTAATTCAGGGTTAATTGCCGATAATTGGTAGCGGAAACTCACATCCCCTAACCACACTGCTGGTACCTTAAATGTATTCGTATTATCGCCGTAAGTTGAACCTAAATAACGTACACCAGCACCTAATAATGCACCGTCTAAATAAGGCCGATGAAAACGATAATCTATCCATGCAGATCCCGTATGAGTAGGCACTTGAACAGGATGTTTATTTAATGTGGTTGGATCGCTAGTCGATGTTACAATATTATGAAGATAGGCATAATTGAGCATCATATTAACTTGTGGCGTTAACGCTAATTTACTTTCAAACTCGAGTCCACGAGAACGGATCTCACCCGATTGCTGATAATAATCTGGATTTCTAGGGTTATGTGTTGTGACATTCTCTTGGGTTAATTGATATAAAGAAATACTAACTAGTTGTGTTAACTCAAGATTTTGATATTTAATACCCATTTCATATTGTTTTGATTTCATTGGAATAAAGGCTTTTCCATCTACATCTGTGCCTAATACAGGATCAAAACTATCTGATGTACTTATCCAAGGTGAGAACCCATTATTAAATTGATAACTTAAACCAACACGATGACTCCATGCCGTGTTATGACTTTGCTGTGTAGTACCTGAAATTTGATTATGTGTATCTAAGTCCGCACTGTCATAGCGGCCACTGAGTAATAAATTCCATTGCTGCCAACGCAGATGATCTTGTAAATAATATCCATAGCGATCAAATTGTTGTTTTGTGGAAGTACGAGAAACAGGATAAGGCTCAAAATCAGGTTTGTGATGTGATGCCCAAGGATCAAAACTAACCGTTTGTGACCCCCACCAATCTTTGGTCATATAGCCATGTTGATAATCAAAACCAGCCATCACAGTATGATTAATATCCCATGTCGATAATTTACCAATTAATTGTGAATCAGTTACCCATGTTTCTGATTTACTTGGCGCCTCCTGATAAACCGCAGTTAACAAGCGCTCACCAGGTAAAAAACCACGGGTATAGTCACGACTAATTTCAGTATCAACCTTCATAAAACGGGTATTTTGCTTAAATTGCCACTGCGGGGTCAGTTCATATTCAAACAATGAAGTTAATGATTGTTGTTTACGATGTGAATTATCATGGCTTTGATTATTATAATTTCGATTAGGATCAACTTGACCATTAGGATTAGGTAATAAACCTAATGCTTGAGCAGGTAATGTATTGTAGTAACCCAGACGAGGTTCTTTTTGGTATTGACCCAATATTGTCCAACTCAATGCATCATTCGGTTTCCAAGTGATAGCGGGAGAGAGAAGAAAACGAGTTTGACGAGAAGAAGGTATTTGCGACTCTTGTTCAAGTGCTACCCCTGAAACACGATATAACCATGTTTCATCTTCATTAAGAGCTGATGTGGTATCAAATTTAATACCATGATTTTTATTATTACCTGCTTGCAATTGTACTTGGTGTTGCGTTTCTGCGGAAGGACGGCGCGATATCATATTAATCACACCACCTGCGCCACCTTGTCCATATAAGACAGATGCAGGGCCATGCACGGCTTCGATACTTTCTAAACTCCAACTATCAATTTGTGGCGCCCAAATACCACTATTGCCCAGCATTCTTAAGCCATCTAAATAATAGTCTGCATCAAATCCGCGCATTTTTGAGTAATCAATACCGCTACCAAAAGCACCAAATTTTTCACTCACAATCCCTGAGCTATAACGTAATGCTTGACTAATGGACTCAGAGGGCAAGTTATCTAGTTGGCTACGATTAACAACTGAAACCATTTGTGGTGCTTCTAATAAAGTGGCATCACTTTTCGTCGCAATTGTCTGTTGTTTTGCAACATATCCGTAAGGTTGTGCATCAGACGATGAACTTGGCGTTGCAGTTACTATAATTTTTTCAATATTTTCTGTAGCAAAAGAGGGTGATATGACACTTAATGAAATTAGTGTTGGTAAAACAATGGAATAACTACATTTCCAATAATTTTTTAATTGCTTATTTGGACAATGTATCGTTTGAGGCAGTAGCAACATAATGATCCCAAAAAATGAAATAAACCATGATTGACTCGTGGTCGGTAACATACACTAACGACCGACTGTCAGTCAATATAAATGATAATCATTTATATTTGTATTGCCATAAAAGTAGAACGAAGTCATGAGTGAAATAAAATAGGGGGAGAGCGATGAGAGGATCTCTTATTTAGCAGATACCGTGCGCTCTTTTTAAATAAAATACAACAATGGTTGTTTTATAATCTATGCAATAAAAAGGCCTGATAAATAGTTATCAAGCCTTTTGTTTGCTTATTACTTTAATTTTGCTGTGAAATTAAAGCGTAACGCCTTTTTTAGCAAGGAACTCATCATAAGTACCTTGGAAATTAGTCACTTTTTCAGGTATAATTTCAATAATACGATTTGCTAATGAACTTACGAATTCGCGGTCATGAGAAACAAAAATCAAAGTACCTTGATAAAGTTCTAATGCCATATTCAGTGATTCAATAGATTCCATATCTAAGTGGTTGGTTGGCTCATCCATAATCAAAATGTTTGGTTTTTGCATCATCAGCTTACCAAATAACATTCTGCCTTTTTCACCACCCGATAAAACTTGAACTGATTTTTTCAAGTCATCTTGAGAGAACAGTAAGCGACCTAATACGCTACGGACTGATTGCTCGTCATCTTCTGGTTTCATCCATAAGCTCATCCAATCAAATACGGTCATATCCACTTCAAAATCAGTTGCATGATCTTGTGCATAATAACCAATATTTGAGTTTTCAGACCACTTTAAACGACCAGCATCTGGTGTTAATTCACCGACTAATGTTTTAATCATCGTCGATTTACCCACACCGTTATTACCTAGAATGGCAACTTTTTCGCCCACTTCAAGCATCATGTTGACGTCTTTAAACAGTGGGGTATTCCCATCATAGCCTTTAGAGATATTTTCCACTTCAAGCGCATTACGGAATAATTTCTTATCCTGCTCAAAGCGAATAAATGGGTTTTGACGGCTTGATGCTTTGACTTCAGCTAACTGAATTTTTTCAATTTGTTTAGCACGAGAGGTCGCTTGGCGTGATTTAGACGCATTAGCACTAAAACGGCTTACGAAAGATTGTAATTCGTTAATTTGTGCTTTTTTCTTCGCATTATCTGCTAATAAACGTTCACGAGCTTGGGTTGCCGCAAACATATACTCATCATAGTTACCCGGATGAACGGCTAATGCACCGTAGTCAAGGTCAGCCATGTGCGTACACACCATATTTAAGAAGTGACGGTCATGTGAAATAATGATCATGGTACTGTTACGTTCATTTAGCGTTTGTTCAAGCCAACGAATAGTATCAATATCCAAGTTATTCGTCGGTTCATCTAGTAACAAAATATCAGGATCAGCGAATAGGGCTTGTGCTAATAACACACGTAATTTCCAACCCGGTGCGACTTCACTCATAGGGCCATTATGTTGTTCTAATGGAATACCTACATTTAATAATAATTCGCCAGCACGAGATTCAACGGTATAGCCGTCCATTTCACCGAATTTCACTTCCAGATCGGCAACACGTAAGCCATCTTCTTCACTCATTTCTGGTAAGTTATAGATGCGTTCGCGCTCTTGTTTAACTTCCCAAAGTTCAGTGTGACCCATAATCACGGTATCAAGCACTGTATATTCTTCATAAGCAAATTGGTCTTGTTTTAACTTACCAAGGCGCTCATTAGGATCAAGAAATACGTTGCCACTACTTGGCACTAAATCGCCACCTAAAATTTTCATAAAGGTTGACTTACCGCTGCCGTTAGCACCGATTAAACCATAGCGATTTCCGCCACCGAATTTGACAGAAATGTTTTCAAACAGTGGCTTTGAGCCAAACTGCATAGTGATATTATTGCTGATTAACAAGACGAATACTCATTATTAGTGAATGACAAAAGGTAATGGGGCCGCATTATGCCACAAGTTACCCCCATTAAGACAGTAAAGTGGCAAATGACTATTGAGGAAATTTCATTGCGGGCAGAAAACTCATCATAATGTGAGTTATTGACCACAATTAAAGTAAGAAAAAAGAGATAACATATAGGTTATCTCTTAAGGTAATTGTGTGTTGGTATTAATATCTATGATTTAGTTGGCACTAACCCCGGTTCAACCACCGCATAAACTTGATCTTCTAACAGATCAGCATCCAGAAGTCGGGTCACTAAACGTGCGACATCCCAACGATTAACTAAACCGTGAGTCTCTTCATATTGATAAAGCTGAGCCTTACCCGTTTCTTTACCATTCAGTAATCCGCCGGGTCTTACTATTGCATAATCAAAACAGCTAGTTTGCAACCAGACTTCAGCTAATGATTTTTCTCTGACGGCTTGCCCAAAAGCAGCTTTTGCTCTGTCAGATAAGGTTACCCAACTATCACCACAGCCTAAAGAAGAAACCATGAGCATTCGCTGAAAGCCCATTTTTTCCGCAGTATCAATCACTGTTCTGTGCGCAAGATAATCATTTTCTCCACCCATCGTTGAAATGATATCTGCTTCTTTTCCAGCTAGTGCTAAAACGGCTTCAACTGCTTTAGCGTCAATCGCATCACCGATAACGGTTTTAATTCCTTTCTGTTCTAAACGCTCTGCGGCTTCTTGGTGACGAACTAAAGCCACAATCAAGCGTTGTTGTGCTACACCAATATCAGCAATATGTGCGCCAACACCTTTACCACCAGCGCCAAAAATAACCCAATTTTTCACGCGTGATTATTCCTCATTTAATTGTTGTGCTAATTGACGGAAGGCTGATAGTTGCTCTGATAATAATTGACGATGTTCATCTCGCCCAAGGAAAATTTTAAACATGGCAACGCCTTGTTGATTGAAAAATAAAATAGAGGCGGTATCCATACCCATAAACTTACGTTCGATCATTGCGATAGATTGGCAATTTTCGGCTTTAATATGGCCGGTCATTCCTTTTTTGCCCCGTAAATTAAAATAGCCATGACGATGGAAACCACTTGGCAATTCACCACTAAACTCTAAGATAACATCTTGAGTATGCACAAGCGTGGTGACATTACCCCATTTCATCACACTATCCCATACCGTATCGAATTGTTCACCACTCATTAATGAGCGTGATGGTAAATGTCTCACAACCTCCAACAAGGTGGTATTAAATTGTGTTGCAATATTTTCCAATGTTCCATCAGGCTCAGCCATTAAAAATTGTTGTAACTCTGTATTCATGATGTTGTTTCCATCTTCTAATTAATATTCAGGGTAATAAAATTAACGAGGCGTATTTAACTGCAAAATTAATTGCTGTAAGGATGTCAGCAAGTTACTTGCCCAAAATCGACCTTCATTGGTCAACTTCATACAAAGAAAATCGTCTTCAACAAGACCTGCTTGATACCATTGATTTAATAAAGGGGAGAGTAGAGTTGCTTGTGGGCTTAACTTGGCTAAGTCAACACGACCGCACTCAATGCCAGCTTGCAACTCATGACGCCAACGAAAACCACTATCAGTTGTACGACTCATCATCATTAAGGGTTTTTGGTTATCTGTAATTTTTTGATAATAATTATCAAGTGAACGCTCAATCATCCATGAATAACCATTCACTGAACCACCTGCACCGGAGCCAAAGGCTAGGCAGTCTGCCCCTTGTTTGATTAATAAGTTGTAAAGATTGCGCTCGCGGGTTGTTCTTGCCCAATGGCTATTACTGATCTGACGCCAGCCTACATTTTCCATAAAGTCACAACCTTGAAGATAAAGGTCACGTCTTTGTATTGGTGAAGGTATAGTAATTCTTTGATTTTCAACCGCTTTACCTAATGGTGTATTAGGTAATAAATTCAATGCATAGAGATCGACACCATCTAAACCAATATCATGAGCAATAGTGAGATCTTCTTGCCAGTTAGTCGTATCTTGTCCAGGTAATCCAAATAACAGATCACACACCACGGCGGCACGATCACGTAAACAAAGCCCTTTCATAAATTTGGCAGCTTCTTCGCCGGTTGAGGTTCTCGCCATTCGTTTACGAATTTTACTGTTAAAGGTTTGAATACCTATCGAAAAACGGTTTGCACCTGCATCTAAACAAGCATCAATACGATTATCATCAAAATTTAAAACTCGACCTTCAATAGTGATTTCGCAGTCAGGGGCTAAAGGAAGTGATTGGCGCAAATGCGTGATCACACGATGAAGATCTTTGGCGGATAACGCAGAAGGGGTTCCGCCACCAAAATAAACTGCATGGATTGGTGCTGATTGGTAAAGTAAGCTATCTGATTCAGCGGAGATCTCACACAGTAATGCATTGGTATAGCGCGTACAGGCTTCTTCGTGATAGTTATTTTGATAAAACCCACAAAACGTACAATGAGTCGCACAAAAAGGAATATGGATATATAACAAACGTTTACAGGCTGGCGTTTTACTTGCTAATAAGGCTTGCCATGTTGATTGCTGTTCTTCTTTCGCAATAGGCACAGAACCTCGCCATGGCATAGTAGCGTGTCTATCTCGAAAAGGGCTATCACCTTCTAAAGCGAAATGAGCAGTAAGATCAATTTCAGCAGAAGGAGGGGTAATATGTGTTGTAACTGACTCTTTCATTATTAAATCATTCCTACTTATTATTCGGTCTTATTATCGTTTACTGGATCAGCGAGATAAAATTGTTGATGCAATAACTCTACGGCATCGACAATGCGAGGTCCCATTCCCAAAATAAGGGATTGATCAATTTCGATAATGCGTTGATTTTTCCATGCTTGAGTCATTGACACACCAGGCACAGAAGCTAATCCTTCAGACGCTCTTATTGTGCCTGTTTGATTTTTTTGACTTTGTGTCGTGATAACAATTAATTCTGGATCAGCGGCAATAATGGCCTCAGCACTATAGATACGATAATTCTCATGCGTTGCGATATTTTCAGCACCCGCTAATTGGAGGATCGCATCAGCGACACTGGTTTTCCCTGCAACTTGAGGGATCCCGCCCCCTGGTGAAAGAAAAAACATTACTTTTACTTTCTGTTTAATTTGATTATTTTTAGCTTTAATAATGGCTAAACGTGATTGTAATGAGTCAATTAACGCATCGCCTTGTGCTTGTCTATCCAGTGAAATGGCTAACGTGCGGATATTTTGAAGCATTAACTCAAAGGTTGCTGGTGTTCTTGGTAAAGAAAGCACCTTAACGTTATGTTGTGCAAGCTGTCGTAAGACCATTTTCGGCTCAGCATCATCCCACGTTACAAAAGTAGAAGGGCGCAGAGACAAAATGCCTTCAACACTTAACTGTTTCCAATACCCAATATGGGGTAATGCTTGGGTTTGCTCTGGATAAGAAGTGGTTTCATCAACACCAACAATCTTATTACCAGCATCCATGGCATAAACTAATTCCACAATAGAACCACCGGCAATAACCCAACGGTCATTTTTTATATTCTCTTTTGCCATTAAGCTAAAAGGCAACAATAACAAACTGAGAGTAATTAAGATTTTTTTCATTTTTAAAATACCCATGTCAGACCAACTGCAGCATTAATACCTGCAGCAGGGATAGATTCATGAGCGGTTTGATAACGCTTATTTAAAATATTATTTAAATCAAAGTTAATACGATATTGATCGTTATGACCAAACTCACTACTAAGTGAAAGATTAACCGTTGTCCAACCAGCGTAATGCTGTTTATTTTCTGGATTGCTATGATCTTTCGCTTGCGTTGCAGATCTTAAATATAAATCTGACATTAGATTCATATTATTGAGTAATAAGAGATGTTTAGCACCAACACGCGTAGTGACTGTAGGTTCCCCTGTATCCCAGGTTTTTAGAGTTGGGCTAATAAATTGACGACGCATCACATTAGCAGAAACATAAGGTGTAATTGACCAACCTTGATATTGGGCCATTACCTCCATACCATAAGTTTTCGCACGGTCGATATTGTCATAATAGAAGTAATCAGCTCGGCCTGTTTTGCTATTTCCTTCGCAAATACGTTCTCCAGCACAAGCGACTGAGGTGATGTAATCTTTTGCTTCAGAATAATAAATGGCGCTATCAATATACCAATTATTACCTTTATAACGCGCACCAAACTCCACGTTATTAGAATGTTCAGCCTCAAGATCACGATTACCATAAGTCACCGCACCGCCCGCCGTTGTATTCATAAATTGCTGAACTAACGTAGGGAACACATAACCTTGTGCAAATGCAAGGCGCAACTCCGTATCTTTAAGCCCGGAATAACGTAAATTGGATGAAATAATAAAAGCGTTATCTCTTACAGATGTAGAGGGCAATGTTTTATAGCTTGTGCCTGTTTTATTATGGTTAACAGTCTCATCACCATCTTGTAATTCTGATTTTAACCAATATTGTCTAGCGCCCACCGTCCATGACCAATCTTCTGTTATTTTCCAATCATTTTGGGCAAAAACAGACGCATTAGTTTGCTGACTGCGATTATGTAACAGAGATTGTTTTTCATAGTTTACTGCTGGAGGAAACCCCGTTGTACTATTTGAAGATGTTTGGCCAAAAGAGGTTTGCTTTACTTTATCTTGTTGATATTGTGCGCCTAAAATTAGTTCATTATTTGCAGGTAATATAAAGTTTGCCTGCATAGTCATTCCATAAGTATTCTGAGTATCTTCTGACTGTGTTCGGTTTTTAACCGTTAAATTACCAATCATTGGGCTACCTGTTGGCGTAACGACACCAACGCGGTTCTCAAATTTTCGTTCAATTCGTTGTGTATAAGCATCTATATGAAGCTTTTTAAAATAATCAGCATCAATATCATAATCATAAAATAAGCCGATTTTTTCGCGCTCAAGTTTAGGAACTTTAACGCTAAATTCTTGATATTTTCCTTCATCAGCATAATAAGATTGTGTTGATAAATCATAGCGATCAAGTGAAAGCCCAAATTTATGTTTATCAACTTTATAACCTAACCATGCTCCTTGGCCATTATTTCTAAAATGAGTATTAGCTAAACGACCATCAGGCGTATCACGATCACCATGATCGGCATAACTTCCATTAAAACGGTATTCAAAATCGCCTATTGTGCCTGAAATTAATGCTGACTCACGCCATCCCATCGTTGCTGTGTCATAAACAACTTTAACATTGCCCCCAAAAGGCTTATCGCCACCTTTTTGGGTAATTAAATTCACCACACCGCCAATAGCTTGTGAACCATAAAGTACAGAATAGGGGCCTTTAACCACCTCAATACGCTCTAGTGCAGATTCATCGATTAAAATACCTGCACCAAAATTTTGACCACCTCGTTGATAGGTGACTTCTTGCCCATCGACCAATAAAAGTACGCGTGATGAAGCCTCACCACGAATACGAATTTGTTTACGACCCGCGAGACTATTATCAGTGACTTCAACACCAGGAATATCACGCAACTGATCCGCAATAGAAGAAGCCATTGACTGACTTAATGATTCCTTATCAATAACTTGAATGGTCGCAGGACTATTCCATAAAGAGGAGACGCTACGTGTTGTAGTAACAACCAACGTTTCTTCTTTAAGTGATGCTGTATCAGCAATGGCATATTGAGAGAGTGAGAGGGCTAGAACAGACAACACAAAGTAAGATTTAAATTGAATACACATAATTGTAGATCCTAATGAGATCAATAATGATTATCATTCGCTTTATAATTTAACTTTGAGTGTTCAGCAACCTAAAAATAGCAAATAGAATACATCTTTGATTTAAATCAAAGTAAAAATGTGATTTCATGCACATTAGATGCTTAAATAAACAAAACTGGCATAAAAAGAAGGGTTTTTAAGCAAATAAAGAAAAAAGGTAAGTAACAACACTCAGTTTCTGTACTTACCTTTACTATTAAATATCTTGCAGAAAATAGAATGGGGGTAAAACATTATTCTAGGGAATTAAGAAAAACTTTTAGTAATTCATTTAATGCTTGCTGTTCTTGTTGTGATAAACCCGACACCAAACGTTTTTGATTATTAACATGTGCTTCAATAACTTGGTTGATTAATTCCAAACCTTGCGGTGTTAAAGAAACTAAAAAGCTACGACCATCTTCCGGATTAACTTTACGAATAACCCAGCCTGCTTTTTCTAATTGATCAATACGGTTTGTCATTGTGCCCGATGTAACCATCAATGTTGATAACATTTCACCAGGGGAAAGGGTATAAGGATTTCCTGCTCGTCGTAATGTGGCTAATACATCAAAACTTGATGTATTCAAGCCAAATTGAGAGAAAACTTTCTCCATTTCGCGAGAAAGATGCAAAGTAATATTACCTAATCGGCCAATTAACCCCATTGGGCTAATATCAAGATCAGGTCGCTCACGCTGCCATTGTTCGGTAATTCTATCTATTCTGTCCATATATTTATCATGTCAATTATTTATCTTGACGTCAAGGTATTATCAATTTATCTTGACATCAAGATAAATCACAATAGTAAATAACTGAGTCACTTTATGAATAGATACACAACACTATTATTAACTGCATTGGCCCCTATTGTTTGGGGAAGTACATATATTGTAACAACCGAAATGTTACCGGCTAACGTACCAATGACATTGGCAGCTTTACGTGCATTACCCGCAGGTATTCTATTATTAATCATTATGAGACAACTGCCACAAGGGATATGGTGGTTACGCGTAATAATTTTGGGTATTTTAAATTTCTCACTATTTTGGTGGTTATTATTTATTTCAGCTTATCGTTTACCCGGTGGCGTTGCGGCAACAGTGGGGGCGGTTCAACCCTTAATTGTATTATTTTTATCTCGTTGGTTATTACAAACACGTTTATCGTGGTTGTCTATTTCAGCGGCATTAGGCGGTATTTTTGGGGTGGCAATATTGATACTTACACCTAATGCGACACTTGATCCTATCGGAATAATTGCTGGATTAGGTGGTGCTTTATCAATGGCAACTGGTACTGTATTAAGTCGTCGCTGGCAACCGCCAGTTACTCCTTTAACGTTTACAGCATGGCAATTAACCGCTGGTGGTGCGGTATTATTACCTTTTGCGCTATTATTTGAACCTACATTACCTTCATTAACAGGTATTAATCTTTTAGGCTTAGCTTATTTAACGTTAATAGGTGGGGCATTAACCTATATTTTCTGGTTTAGAGGGCTAGCATTATTAGGGCCAAGCTCAGTGGCATCATTAGGATTTTTAAGTCCACTCAGTGCCGTTATTTTAGGCTGGGCATTACTGGGGCAACAATTAACTGGCTTACAGATTATCGGTATGATTGTGATATTAGTGAGTATTTGGGTTAATCAACAATCAGAAAAACGGGTAAGAGCAAAGCTTCAATCACTTAGTTAGAATTATTGTGTTATTTTAATCTCCTTAACCATGCAATATTTAATACAGAATAACCAAGAGAGAGTTGTTATGCCTATATGGGTTGATGCTGACGCATGTCCTAAAGTAATCAAAGAAGTGTTATATCGAGCAGCAGACAGAGAAAAAATGATCATTACCTTTGTTGCTAATCAACGATTAAGCGTACCTGCATCGCCTTTTTTACGCACATTACAAGTTTCTGCTGGATTTGACGTTGCGGATAACGAAATCGTCCGCCGTACCAATAAAGATGACTTGGTGATCACCGCAGATATCCCATTAGCGGCTGAAGTGATTGAAAAGGGTGCGGTTGCTCTAAATCCTCGAGGTGAACGTTATACTGAAGCGACTATTCGTGAACGTTTAAATATACGTGATTTTATGGATACGATGAGAGCCAGCGGTATTCAAACAGGTGGTCCTGCAAGCCTAAATCAACGTGATCGCCAGCTTTTTGCTAATGAATTAGACAAGTGGCTATTACAGCAAAAAAGACGCGCTTAACTTCACAGGTTATCATCTCTTTAAATAAAAAAACGGGCATTTTAATCATTGCCCGTTTTTCTTTTTTTAAGATAAACGCTAAATTATTTCTTTTTTATAATGACATTAAACATAACGTTTTTTGCCTAGAATACTTGGTTTCTTCCCTTTAAAAACATGAGGGCCATCCATCGTTAATTTAAGCTCATCACCAATACGTGTTAACCAAGGAGTGGCTTCACTGCCTGCTCTTGATGTTACACCTGAAGGTTTCAACGTTATACTGTCTTGATCAATTTCAATAATACCAATAACATAGGTATAAATCATATTATTGAAAAAGCCTTTTTTGTATTCACAAGAGCACTCAACGATTTGATTACCATATTCCATGCGCATTGTCGGTTTTAATGATGCAACAGAAACACAACCGTTACTAATGGCAGAATAAACACTACAAACTAACGCCACTTTTCCGCCCATTAATTGAGAAATAGCGGGGTTTATTTCAACTGTTTCACAACCGGGTTGATCTTGACTAACACTGACCACATCACCAGTATGGAAAACAAAAGGATCTACATTAAAAGCACCACTTTTATCTGGTGCTTGAATAATAGACATTTGACCATTGGGGCGCAAAATACCTACACGAAGATCTAAATCATCGTTATCCTTACCATCACCATTATCTACCCACGTTGCACTGACTAAAATGCGCTTAGGTGCATCACTCCCTTTTAGTAAAGAAACACGATGGCTACTATCAGGTTTCGTCAGTTTCACCACGCTTTTTTGTATATTAACAGGTGGTGTCGGCACAGATGCAATAACGGGAGCAGGCTCTTCAACCTCAATACCATAAAGATCACATAGCCCCGCAAGTCCCGATGCAAATCCTTGCCAAACAGCACGTACTTTATTTTGCCCATTTCGAATATACAGTTCTAAAACAATAATGCCCGTTTCTTGCAAGAATTGGCTTGGCGCTAATTCAATAACGTCATTATTTATCAATACTTGTGCTTTTAATTGCGCCACAACAGCAAAACCGCCAGCACTTCCATCTTGCGTCAAGGTAATGGCAATTTTGGTAATATTGGCAGGTAAACGAGATAAATCGAAATCAATGCTGTGAATAACCGATGAACCTTGAGTAACTGGTGCAATAAATGACGCTGCACCAGAAGCATGATGAGGGGCATTAAAAAAAACCATATCATCATCATGAACGACTTTGCCTGACTCAGTGACTAAAAAAGCAGTCAGATTAATATCAAGGTTATTGCCTACTGCATGAGAGACCCTAACTTGTCCTTTATTTTCACTTAGTGATGTGTTTTCACCAGGTTGCAACGTTTTACTCATTAAAACTGCTCCTTGATTGATAAGACCAACTGCAAGAAATTAAGATGAAAGAAGTGATAATAACTTCAATTAATTATTTATTCGGTGATCTCATTCACTTTCATTAGATATCAAAAGCCAATGAATTTATTTATAATCTTAGGAAAATTTTCCCATCAATACGAGAGGTAATGATGTCATTTTCTAAATCTATGCTTGCTTTGGCTGTAATGGCAGTCTCTTTTTCCAGTTACGCTGCAAAACAGGCTGATTTGATGATAGTTGACGGCACTGTTCTAACTATGGATCAGCAAAATAAAATTATTGAACAGGGCACTGTTGTCGTAAAAGAAAATAAAATTATTGCTGTAGGTGGCCCTGAACTTTCTAAAGAATACCAAGCGAATAAAGTTCTAGATGTTGATGGTGATATTGTTATGCCTGGGTTGATTAATACCCATACTCACGGCTCAATGACAGTATTTCGTTCATTAGCGGATGATGTTCCAGATAGACTTCACCGCTATATTTTCCCACTTGAAAACAAAATGGTTTCTCGTGAAATGGTCAGAGTAGGCGCTGATCTTGCAAATATTGAGATGGTAAAAGGTGGCGTAACAACTTATGTTGATATGTATTATTTCGAGGATGAAGTTGCTAAAACCGTTGATAAAATGGGTAATCGCGCTGTATTAGGAGAATCTGTTATTAATTTCCCTGTTGCCGATGCGAAAACACCAGAAGAAGGCATTCAATATGCGGTAAACTTTATTAAAGAATATAAAGATCATCCTCGCATTATTCCTGCTTTTGCACCTCACGCACCTTATACAAACACCACAGAAAACCTTCAGAAAATTGCCAAATTATCCATAGAATTAGATGTGCCTGTCATGATCCATTTAGCTGAAACAGACCGTGAACAAGAAGAGATCGCCAAACGTACAGGTGGTAAAAGTCCTGTCCAATATATGGCCGATATTGGAGCGTTAAATAATAAAGTTATTGCAGCTCATGCGATTATGGTTGATGAAAAAGATATTGATTTATTGAAAAAATATGATGTCGGCGTTGCTCATAATATCAGCGCTAATACAAAATCAGCGAAAGGTGTTGCACCTGTTGTTGCAATGTTGGAAAAGGGCGTTCGTGTTGGTTTGGGTACCGATGGCCCAATGTCGAGCAATACGCTAACAACGATGAATGAACTGAATCTTGTGGGTAAAATTCATAAGTTAGAGAATAAAGATCGTGCTGCGATGCCACCTTTAACGGTTGTAGAGCTGGCGACTATGGGTTCAGCAAAAGTCTTGCACATGGAAGATAAATTGGGCTCATTAGAATCAGGTAAACTTGCTGATATCATAGTTGTTGATACAAAATCACCTAATATGGTGCCTATGTATAGCCCTTACGCAGCATTAGTCTATGGTGCAAATGGCAGTAATGTCCGCCATACCATTGTAGATGGCAAAATCTTAATGGAAGATCGCCAACTATTAACGGTTGATGAAAAAGCGATTATTAAAGAAGCTCAAGATTTCTCTGATAAAGTACGTAAAACCATTATCGATAGTGGCGAAGTGGTTAAGTAAAAATCGATATCAAATATCTTTATCCTAGGCAGTTTGCTTTTAAACTGCCTTTTCTATTTTTATCATTAAAATATTCCTCTTATTTTTATCTAAACAAGACTAATTAAGATCAAATAACAACTAAATATTTCACCATCACTAAGATAATCTTTATTATTTATAATGATTGTTCTGTCTAATTCAATAACACACTGTTTTATTATACTTTTTATATTTTCATGTCATTTTCTCTTTAAGTTTATTCTGTTATCTAAATTATTAGAAATGCAATACTATCTAAATATATTTATGCAATAGTGCATCCCTATTTAGCATTCTGACAACACTGCTCATCAACTATGGATAGAATAAAAATGATGATTAAACCTAATAAACTCACTCTGTCACTTCTTACATTATCGATTATTAGTGCATCTAACGCTTTGGCTAATGAACCTAACTCAGCAGAGCTAACAAAAACGCTTTATCAAGATGTAAAACTTAATCAAGCCACTATTTTCTTACGAGGCGCAGAGCTTGAAAATAGCACGACACTCAATTTGCCAGCAGGGCAAAGTGAAGTGATTTTATCAAATGTTGCGGATAATCTTGATCCAAGAAGCCTATCAATTAGCCTTGATAATGATGATGTGATTATTAACACCATTAACGTTAAAAAAATTCCTATTGCCCCTAATTATCCTCCTGAAATTGCAATGTTAATGGAAAAGCAGAAAGATATTAATAAGCGAATTGAAGTATTAAACATCAATATTAATGTGGGTGATGAACAAATCACATTACTTAAAGATCAATCATTTTTTGGCTATGGTGATACTCAAACATTAGAACAATCATCACAAAAATTTGATTTTATTAGTCAAAAAATGACATCCATTCTCAATCAGCAAAAAGTAGCTCGAGAAGAGATCGCTGAACTCACTGAGCAATTAGAGGAATTAACGCGTAAATTAGAAATTGATATGCCAATTATTACGCAAGAAAAAACTCAAATTGTTTTATCGGTAGGCACATCAAAAGATATCACCAGTAAAATGCGGATCTCTTATATAACACCTGATGCTGGCTGGTCACCCGCTTATGATATTCGAAGCCAAGGGATGGATAAACCGATATTACTCACCTATAAAGCAGATGTTATTCAAAATACTGGCCTAAATTGGGATAAAGTTAAACTAGTTTTAACATCCACAAACCCATCTCTCAATATCACTGCACCTGCGTTATCACCTTGGTATTTATCCCTTTACAATGATAATGCTAAATTTAGAAAAGACAGTATGAGAATAGCGATCCCGGCACCGACATCGGCTATGGATGTTGAAGTTTCGAGTCAAATGAGAGAAGAACGGATGAGCAAAGGAGTCACCCGATATGTTACGACCAATAATAATGGCATTAATTTAAGTCATGCGATTGCTTTACCTTATACTTTAAAAAATAGTACAGAGCCTAATACATTAGTGATAAATCAAAAAGAAGTTACTGCAGATTATCGCTATTTGACTACACCAAAATTAGTCGAAGAAGTCTATTTGCAAGCTGAAATTAAAGATTGGGAAGATTTAAATTTACTTAATGGGCGTGCAAATATCTACTATATGAATAGCTTTGTAGGTAATAGTTATATTAATACTAATGAATTAACAGAATTACTTAATATTCCACTTGGAATAGATAAAAACATTCAAATTAGTCGCATTAATAATGAAAAAATAAGGAAAGAACCTATTTTTATTGGCACTACGATAGAACAAAAAGAAAGCTATACCATTAAAATAAGAAATACGTATAACATGCCTGTTAAAGTAACAATTTACGATCAATTACCGCTTAGCCAAGAAAATAATATTAATGTGGCAAATGCTAATTATAAAGATGGCACACTTGATAAAGATACAGGTGAAATAGAGTGGAATATCACGTTAGGGGCAAAACAAGAAAAATCATTACCGTTAAATTATACGCTTTCTTATCCTAAAAATAGGCAAGTTATGGGATTATAATTACAGCTTTTCAGGTTGATAAAAAATAGAAGAGGATGCAATTGCACCTCTTTCTATTTTAAATAGAGTCTGTTTTATATTGATCAATAACCTTACTTATCATCTGTATTTAAAATAAAATCTAATTGTGCAAAGGGTGAAAAGCCGGCTTTCTTCGCTAACATAAGTGAAGAAACATTATCTAATTGGCAACGATATTGTGGCTCATAACCTTCATTTAAAATAAATTTACTCAATGCTTTGATAAGCACTTTGGCATACCCTTGCTGACGATAATGAGGATGTGTGAGTATTCCCATGTCTGCGAGTAAAGATGTATCCCAAGGATAAGCGCTGGCTATTGCGACTAATTTTTCTTTTTCAAATAATCCCATAACACACCAGTGATCTAATTCAACATAAGCACCGTCTAAATCATCGTCACTGTTTTGTGTACAAAATTCATCAAAAATAGTTTTATCAGATCCTGTTAATCTACGAACAATCGAAGGAAATGACTCATGTTGTAATTTTTCACGCTTATTTTCAGATAAATAAAAAACCTGATCAGTACCATACCAATTGATATTAGCTTGAGCTAAGCGGGCTAATAATTCTTGATGAGAAGTAGGTGGATTATTTTTTAAATTAAATTTTTCGATCAAAATAGGTGAACTACTAAATAAGTTTACCTCATCGTATTTTAACCACGTCATCGCATAGTCTTCATCTAGATCAGCATTACTAAATAAACGAAAACAAGGCAAATTAATAATAGGTTCACCCAATTTAAATTCATTATCCCAGTAATCTGTGACTATTCTATTTGTCATTATAATCTCTAATATATTAACTAACTTGTTTATTAAGTAAAATCTTAGCAACTTCTGTTGCTACTAAATCAATCTCTTCGTTCTCACGATTGGATAAAACGGTGATAGTCAATTTCGATTGAGGGATTCGCATAAAATGCGTTGATGTTCCCATCCACCCCCCTGAATGTTCAAAGATAATTTCACCCAAAGTATGATTAATAAAAAGCCCAAATCCATAAGCTTCATAATCAATCACCGGTTTGCCTTTACGTGTTAAATTAGAGAAAGGTTGTGTCATTTTAGTAATCAGCGCTACGCCACCGACGTTAGCAGTATTGAAATTCTCACCCCATTTCATTAAATCACTCGCGCTTGAATGTACCGCGCCATCACCTGTTTGCGTCCAAGGGCTTTCTGATAACTGATATTTTCCTTGCTCATCTTTTGCATAACCAGACACAATAGGATTTACTGTAGGGTATTGTTCAACAATAAAAGTATCGTTCATCTGTAATGGTGAAAATATACGTTCTTGTGCAAAGGCTGAAAAAGGCTTTTGGCTTACACGTTCAATGATTTGCGACAGTAAAAAATAGCCCGTATTGTTATATTCAAACTTGCTATCAATAGGGTAATAAGTCCTTGTTTGCCTCACTATATCAGCAAAACTTTCCTCTGGTGTTAATGGGGTGGTATAAGTTATGCCTCGCTCAAATGCCAATTCCATATAATCAATTAACCCACTAATATGAAAAATCAGTGAATTAATCGTAATATCTTTAGCGTAATCACCTAATTCTGGCAAATAAGTGAGAATAGAATCATCAAGTGATAATTTTCCTTCTTGGGCTAATAATAGTATGGAAAAAGCAGTAAATTGCTTTGATACCGATGCCAAATTAAAGACACTATTTTCATTAATTAATTGTTTTTGCGTGATATTCGCAAAACCTTTTTGAGCTTGATATATTACGCCATTATCAAAACGTGCCATGATGATCATACCAGGCTCACCCTCTAAAATAGGAGTAAGTAACTGTTCAATTTGATTTTGTAGATCACTATTTTTTCTATTTATCATTATCATACTCTTATAATTGCCAACATATCATCACCTTCTTTATCCATACCAGTTTCTTGAAAACCAAAAGAGGTATAGAATGTTTTAGCAATTGGATTCAATGGGTTATAACAAATTTCAATTTCATTGATTTGTTTATCTTGCTTTATCTCACTTAAGGCAAGTTGTAGTGCATTTCTGCCTAACCCTTTATTTTGATATGCTTTATCTATCATAAAACGCCAAATAGCGATTTTAGTTTCGTTCTCTTTTACCCACATAAAAAAACCAACAGGTTTATCTGACGAATAAATACCTCTGACGATATAGTCCTCGTGATAAGCGGCTTCCACTAAAGACCACATATTAGAAGCAATATAGTCTTCTTGATATTCTTCTACTTCAAGTAGACTAATTTCTTCATAATTATCTGAATTGATTGGTTTTAAACTGATATCCATTATATTATCTTTTTTAAATTATAGGTTAACGTATCAATAAAAATTCAGATTTCATTATCAGCGATAAAAATTAAAAAAGATTAAGAGAGTATTTAGATAGCACAATAAGACACATTATTTTATTTATAATAAAACGATAAATATAAAAATATTTTAATCTACATTTTTTTGTATAAATTGTTCAATATTGTTTTTAATAGTTTCTCTTAACCACAACGTTTTTGTATTATATGAATTACGCTTATGCCATAACAAAATAAACGGTAAATCAAGTTGTTCTAACTTTTTCTTTGGTAACGGAATAGGGCGAGACGTTAAGCTAGGTAATGTTTTTTGAATATAGTGTAAACAATAACCCGGTGCACTAGTAATTAATTGATGCCCTGATTGTGCAACCATAAATAACGATTGCTCAAATGTCGTATATGTCAGTGCTATATTCCTCATACGACCATGTTCACTTAAAACATCATCCAATGCCCAATGGCTACGTTTATCAAGTACAGTGCTAACATGAGAGTAATTTAAAAAATTATCTAAATTCCACACTTCTTTTAATAAAGGGTGATCTTTATGAAGATAAACTAAGGGAGTATCTTTAAATAATATTTCATAATCAATCGCATCCGGTAGTAAATCCAACAATTCTTTTGAGCGAGGATAATACTCTCTACCGACAAGACCAATATCCACTTCACCATCAATAATATTAGATAGTGAATTATATTCCCAATTTTTCATATTTATCGTCGATTCAGGAAAATGTGATAATATTTTTTGAAGAAAATCAGGCAATATAATTTGGTGTAAGGGAGATTCCATTACTAAGTTAAACTTTAACCCTTTAGGTATTTCAGTATTACGCTTACCGACAATATGATAACTAATATTAATAAAATCAGATAAGCTGTGTTCAATACTTAATGTCAAAGGTGTCGGTATTAAGCCTTGAGGGCTACGTACAAAAAGCGGATCATCAAACCAAACACGTAATTTAGCCAGTGCTTTACTAACTGCGGAAGGGGAAATAGATAACCACTTCGCAGTTAAGGTAACACTACGCTCTTGTAATAAAATTTGAAAAATAACTAATAGATTCAAATCTATTCGATGTAATGGTTTATGCATCACAATTAACCCTTTGTCGTTGTTCTGAAGATTGGAAAATATGCAAAAAAGCGAAACCAATAATACAACTTGCTGATAAGACAACCATCAACATATTTATTGCAGAGACTTCTAACCATCCCATAATCCAAATATAAAGAGACGCAAAGCTTAATTGAGAAATCCCTAAAATAGAGCTAGCAAATCCAGCTTTTCGGCTAAACGGAGAGAGCGCTTGACTCATTATAATACCAAATAGCAATGCAAACCCTGCACCACACAATGAAAATGAGACAAAGAACCAATGAGGATCGCTATTTTTCCCAATAAATATAAAAATAGCTGCACCTAAAAAACAGAATAACCCAGTATACAAAATAACTTCATAACGAAATTTTGATAATATTTTAGGCATTAAAAAAGATGTCACCATACTGATCAAGGAAAGCAATGTTATTGCTGTTGAATATTGCCCTGTGGTGTAGTGCATCTGCTGCATAATCACAATGGGTGAAATATTAACATAAGTAAGAATAACCCCCATTCCTAAACATGAAATAAGTAAGCGACTTAGAAAAAAACCATTTAAAAACGACTCGTTATCGACAATATTCACTGTCATCAAGTTATTTTCTTTTTTAGTAATAGCTTGTGGCTTTGGTTTTGTCTCTTTTATCCAAAAACAACAATATACAAAAACAAATAATGAATAAGTTGCCATTGCATAAAACATCATAGGCCATTCAAATTGCAATAAAATTAAAAATCCTAAAACTGGGGCTAACACAGGAATAATGCACGTAATACCGTTTATCATCGAAAGAACTTTTGCTCGTTGTTGTTCGGCTAATGTGTCTCGTAATATTGCAAAGGTGACAACATAACAAAACCCTGCACCAACACCTTGAAATAAACGTGTAATTAAAAAGCTATTTTCCGTTACCGAAATACTGGCGCTAAATGATGCTAATAAGAAAATAGCGGTTCCAAGCAAGACAACTGGCTTGCGCCCTAAATTATCACTACACCATCCTGCAATTAGCATGGATGACACCATACCCATTAAATAGATTGAAAAAGCCTGATGTAATGTCGCTTCAGTCGCATTTAAATCTTTTGCGATTGCTGTTAAACCCGTTAAATGTAAATCAACACCTAGTGGATAAATCAGCACTAAGCAAAAACTAAAAAGGATATATTTTGTCATCCAGCCACCTCAATTATTCTGATGAGAGGCATTCTAATGGTCAAAGAAACTGGATCCTAATGACAAAAAAGCAATCTCTAATTTCCATTTTGGAAATAATATATTTATCCCATTATTAAGAATGATCACACATTCTTAGGTATATACACTAAAATTCGATTATATTTTTCTAAATCAAATGCTAATGATGTGTATTCATAACACTCTTTTTTATTGTCAAAATTTAATATTCTTAATCCATCACAAGGCGGATATATCTCATGTTTTTCCCACATTCTCTTAAATTCAGGTGATAAGCAATTTAACGTAGCAATTAATTTACGAATATTTGGATCATTTTTTGTTCTGGCATGATCACGACGAAAGCTTGCCAATAATCTTTCAGCAATATTTTCCCAATCATCAATACGTGTTTTGTAACGAGGATCCATAAATAACAAATAAAGGTAATTACGATTTTCAGCACTGAAATCTGAAAAATGAAAATAAGTATCTGCTTTTTTATTATAAGCTAATACATCCCAATGTAGATTTAAAACATAACAGAGATATTCTTGTGGAAAATCAGCTAAAATTCGTAAAATGGTCTCAGGAACCTGATGTTCTGTTATTCCTGTTTCTGTTGGTTCTCTCATATGTGATAACAAATAAAGATGCTGTCTTTCAGCACTATTTAAGCGCAAAGCAGTAGCCAAACTATCCAAAAATTGGCTCGATACACCAATATCTCTTCCTTGTTCAAGCCATGTGTACCACGTTAGTCCAACACCAGAGAGTGCGGCAACTTCCTCACGGCGTAACCCTGGTGTGCGCCGACGTCCAGTGCCAGGTAATCCCACGCTTTCAGGTGAAATACTTTGCCTTTTAGTACGTAAAAAATCAGCTAACTCAGGGCGTGTTCGTTTTCTTTCAGTCATAGCCTATTGCTTTTAGTAATAGTATAAATGGTTAAATTGTATCAGGATAAACAACTCATTATAGTCTCATTTCTTTAATCATTGAGACAAAAAATGAATACTCAACAACGCATCGCCTTATTTGTTCTACTATTAGCAGGATTTGTCACAATTTTTGATTTATTTGTCGTCAATGTCGCTATTGTGAATATTGAACAGACACTCAATGCAACGCTAACAGAACTAACATTAATTATCGTAGGATACGAATTAGCCTTTGGTTTATTATTAATTACAGGAGGGCGATTAGGTGATATTTACGGTCGTCGTACCCTTTATCGTATTGGTATGTTTGGTTTCACTTTAACATCGGTATTATGTGCAATTTCTCCTAATGCTATTTGTCTTGTTATTGCTCGTTGTCTGCAAGGATTAACGGCGGCGTTATTATTTCCCCAAGTCTACTCAAGTATTCGCCTCAATTTTGATGATACACAGGCAAAAAAAGTATTTGGTTTATTAGGAATGACATTAGGCTTAGCCGCAATAGCAGGGCAAGCATTCGGCGGGCTTTTAATATCATTAAATCTTTTTGGGCTTGAATGGCGTACAATTTTTTTAATTAATCTCATCATTGGTATTGTTGCATTAGCACTTTCTCATTATTTAACTCAAAGTGAGACTCTAAGTTATATAAGATTAGATATTGGTGGTGTTGTTTTATCTGCTTTTAGCATAACGTTCACGTTACTTCCTTTATTAATGTTACCTATCTGGGGATGGAAATTACGTAGTACGCTATTTTTTCTTTTCGGATTAATGTTGTTAACTCTCTTTATTTACTATGAAAATCAATTAAAACAGCAAGGAAAACAACCTCTTTTTGATCCTATTTTATTTACTAATCATCCGTATGTAATAGGGATCGGGATTGTCGTTTGTGTTTATGCAACATCATCAGCTTTTCCTATGATGATGTCGATATTATTGCAAAATGGATTTAAGCGCTCCGCTCTAGAATCTGGACTAATTTTTGTTCCATCAAGTATAGGATTTGTTCTTTCATCATTATTAACACCTAAATGGGTAAGAAAGTTTGGTGAACAGATTATTTATTGGGGTGCTACTTGTTATGCTTTAAGTTATCTCTTTTTAATTGGAGGTATTTATTATCTAATATCACCAGAAAATAGCTCTTTTGTGATCCCATTCCTATTCTTAGTAGGATTTACACAAGGCATGATAATGACACCCATGCTCAATTTAGTATTAGCAAAAGTTAAATCCGAATTTATTGGTATTGCTTCAGGATTAACCGCAACATTACAACAAGTTGGTGCCGCTATAGGGGCAACTTGTGTTTCAATTATTTTACAGTTTAGCCTTAGTCACTCACTTTCAATAAATATGATAGAACAATATAAGATTGCATTTAGTTTTAGTATGATTTTCAATTTCATTATGGCTATATGTGCAGCTTTACTATTAAGAAAAATAGTTATTAAACATAACTAGATAATAACCCCATCATATAACGCCATTAATATTCTCACCATTTATGGCGTTTTTTGCATTAATAAGAGGGCATTTTATTAATCCACCAGATCGCTGTGATATCAGATAAAACTTAACTCATCTGCTGATATACTCATGCTTATTTTGTTATTTACTTTGTTTTGTAGAGATATTCCTATGCCGTGGACTTTTTCCCATCCTTCTATTGTTTTTCCGATAAAACAGTCCCAACTAGGTAAATACCTTAATTTACCTGCATTGATTGTGGGAAGCACTTCACCTGATTTACTCTATTCTTTTGGTTTATATCAATCAGCAACAACGGCACACGATTTATTAGGCTGGTTTTATACTGCATTTCCTTTTTGTATCTTCATTTTTATCTTGAATTACTTATTCAGAAATCCATTAAAATATGTATCGCCCATTCCTTTATATGATCCTATAAAACTCAATATTCAGGTATTAAGCCTATTTGTTTTATCCCTGTATATTGGCGCAGTAACACATATTGTATGGGATTCTTTTACCCATGAAACAGGAACGGCAGTCAGATTTTTTTCTGTACTACAGGCACAATTATTACAAGGAATGACAGATAGCCAAGAGATTGCTATTTATAAATTATTACAACATTTAGGCTCTGTATTAGGGTTACTTTATTTGTGTTGGAAATACATTCAATATCAGCGTAAACAAGACTACCCAACACAAAAGGAAAACCGTACTAAATTATATCGCTTAATTGGGATCGGCTTCCTGTCTGGGTTATGTGCTTTGCCTTTAGCTTTGCAATTCTCAAATAAAGGGCAGGGAATTAACATTAATCGGTTTGTTTTCTTAGAGCTATCTTTATCTGTGCCTTTTTTCTTTGGTTTAATGATAATTTTAGGGATATGGTTATATCGTACTAAAAATAGACACTATAGTTTATAATTCTTACTAATATGCATTTAAGTAATTAGATTAAAAGAAACTTCCGTAAAATCATTTACGGAAGTTTCTTCTTGAATAGATATTAAAAATGTTTTATGCAGAAAGTCTTTGTTATTTATTGATTTTTAAACCATTGCATAACGTCGTCATAACGCCCTTGGTAAATAATTTTATCTGCCTTTTTGCTTAATTGATAACGATACATAGGATCGTAATACTCTTTCAGCAAAGGAGTTAACCAAGAAAAGTGTACTTCAGTATTTGCTTCTTTTCTTTGTATTTCTAACGCGTTATCGAGTAATTGTGTTAATTCCACAGCTCGTTGAGATCCCAATCGACGACGGATAGCGAATAGGCCATGATGTAAATAATCACTATAAGCTTGCCAGCCTTTATCTTCGCCATAGGCCTCTAGAAAATCATGAGTCATACGATCAAAATATTCAGCTTTTAAACGCTCAATACGTTGCTCTAAAGGATCATCAACAACAACAATTGATGCCTCAGCCATTTTTGCTCGCAAACATTCAGGTAATCCATTAGCTCCAATAGCACGACCTTCATCTTCAAGCACCCATCGCGTATATTTTTTTGATTTTTTTAACAGTTCAACACCAAGATGGTTTTCAAATGTAGCTTGAGGAAATTGATCTTCAACAGTACGGCCAAATGAAGAACCTCGATGATGAGCAATACCTTCAAGATCAATACCTTCTGGTAATGAACGCACTAATGTTGTTTTTCCATTGCCAGTACATCCGCCAATAAGAATAATAGGGCGTTGAACAAATTCATTGGTCATTTCAATAACAGTCTGTCTTAATGCCTTATATCCCCCTTCAACTAATGGGAAATCGATACCTATTTCTTTAAGCCATTGCTGAACGATATGAGAACGCATCCCACCACGAGCGCAGCAGATATAACCATTGGGAAATTGCTCACAAGCCTCACGCCAAGCTGCAATGCGCTTATCACGGATTTCACCACTAACCAATTGATGCCCTAAATCAACCGCTTTTTGTGAGCCTTGTTGTTTATAACAAGTCCCCACAGCCGCGCGCTCTTCATCATTCATTAAAGGCAAATTAATCGCATTAGGGATCGAACCTTGATTAAATTCAATAGGCGCACGTACATCAATAATAGGTGTGTTAGTAGCAAGAATATGTCGAATATTTTGAGCAGAAAACGCTGATTCCATAATAAAAATTGTAATATCTAGTCGGACTGAAAGATTAGCTACTATACTCTTAAAATCATGTAACGCCCATAATTACAGTCATATTTGAGGACGAAGAGCCATTTTCAATAGAAAAATTTAAGATAAGGCTATAGATTGACAGATAAAAAACATCTAACATCTATTCAATGTGATATTTTAGATTAATACATTGATTAAATACTATAGATAAAAACACTATCGTGTTGAAAACGGACCATAAAGTTTATCGAAAAATGACGAGTATATTACCTTGGACATAATAAGAAAATATTATCGTATTACTAACTTGAGCATAATGATATTGCTATTATCAGGTTGTTCTCAAGGCCATTCTCCTTTTATTAGTATATTAGGCGCCTATTTCCCATATTGGATGTTATGTACATTTATCGGCTTATTAGGGGCTTTTGTCATACGCGTGTTACTTATCTATTGGGGTATTGATGATAAATTGCCACTTCCTTTAATTTTTTATTTTGCAATATTGTTATCAATTTCTTTAACCATTTCTTTATTTTATTTTTCTTATTAATTATGGATAAAAAAATCAAAAAAAAGCTGGCACTTATAATTACGTTGATCATTTTTGTGATTACACTCATCTTATTGTGGAAAAATATTCAATTATCAGCGTTAAATCCACTCAGTGAAGATGCAATAATTGATGCTAACAAAATTAACATATCGTCAACTGTGCCAGGTCGAATTAGCGCTATTTACGTCAAAGAAAATAGCAAGGTTAATAAAGGGGATTTACTATTTACTATCGATCCCACTATGTACGCATTAAGAGTTCAGCAAGCAAAAGAGCAACTCATGATCGCTGAAGCAACATTAAGTAATAAGCAACGTATTATTATTGCAGAAACATCAAATTCAGAAGTTGCAGAAGCACAAATAAAACGCGCTCAAGTCAATTTATTATTAGCGACTCAATCACTTAATAGGTTAGAGCCATTATTAGTAAAAGGATTTGTGACCGCACAACAAGTTGATGATGCAAGAACATTAAAACATGATGCAGAAGTCACATTAAAACAAGCACAAAAACAAAACGTCGCCTCAGAAGCTTTAATTAATAATACAGATTCAGAAGTAGCATTAGTAAAATCGTTAAAAACTTCACTAGCAATGGCAGAGTGGGAATTAAGTAATACTGAAGTAAAAGCACCAAGCAATGGTTACGTTGCCGGATTAGTACTGTCATCAGGTGAATTTATTATTTCTGGTCAATCTGTCTTTACCTTAATTGATACAGATACTTGGTATGCTTCAGCTTATTTTAAAGAGACCGATTTAAATAATATAAAAATAGGTAACTGTGTCGTTATTTATTCAATGATTGATAATAAACACCCCATTAAAGGCAAAGTAGAAGGAATTAGCCGAGGGATCATGTCAACTGATCTTATTAATATTCCAAGAGACTTACCTTATGTACCTAAATCACTAAATTGGGTTAGAGTTCAACAACGGTTTCCTGTTAGAGTCACCATCACCAATCCACCAGAAGATCTTATGCGGGTTGGAGCTACAGCAACTGTCAATATAATAGCTGACGACGATGATTGTTAAACCCTCTCTAATAGTGAAACAAGTCAAAAAAGACTTGTTACCTTTTGATTTTCGTTTAGCGACTACTTGGCGCATTGCATTGCTTTGTGCCTTAATGGCTGCTATTGCGATGATTTATGAAATTCCCGAATCCGCAATAAGTTGCTATTTAATTATCTATTTAATCAAAGCAGATGCTGTACAAAATATATTATTATCTATTGGCGTAATCATTTTATGTTCTATTGTCGTGTGTATTATCTTTGTTCTTTTTAATCTCACGATACAAAATATTATTTTACGATTTTTCTTTATGGCTTTATTTTCAGCTGTTTTTATGTATTTAGCATCGGCAAGTAGCCTTGGTGATATTGGTAATTTAGTAGCTTTAGTTATCGCTTTTTTAATGACTTTAATTGATGATATCCCTGTAGGAGATGTTGCAACAAGAGCACTACTTTATGCATTACTAATGGCAGTATCTCCAATGCTATTGGTTATTTTATTTAATTTCTTTGCTGGCATTAGCCCTAGAAAATTGCTGTTAAATAAAATTGCCACACGTTTTTCTACTGCAAGTGATTTCTTTTTAGGAAGAAAAGAAAGCCAACTCGAAATTAGTGAATTACTGAGTACACAAACAGAATGTAAACGCTATTTAACGTTTATTAAAATATTTTATTTACGGGGAAGAGAAGACATTCAATGGTTAGAGAATATTCTTGACAACTCTTATCAAATACTAATTATGTCATTAACTTTTGATAAAAACACGCCAACTTCTATACGTTTTCTTCTTTCTAAAAGATGTTTAGAACTTGCTGATTCTTTTACACACCATCAAATAGATAA
The DNA here is from genome assembly GCF_016239305.1 of Proteus vulgaris. GTDB lineage: Bacteria > Pseudomonadota > Gammaproteobacteria > Enterobacterales > Enterobacteriaceae > Proteus > Proteus vulgaris_C. The sequence continues at coordinate 151,775 of NZ_JAEHOQ010000002.1, forward strand.
AATAAAAGATAAACAACAAGCCCAATATTCAATGAGTAAACTTCGCCTATTAAATACTTTTGATAAGATTTTATCTAATAAAAGGGAAACTAAACCTGTACAGAAAAAAACACCTTTTTTTGTCAGTGACGCATTTACAAATCCTAATCACAAGTACTTCGCGTTAAAAACTACTATAGCCGCCATTATATGTTATATTTTTTATGATTATTTTAAATGGCAGGGTATTCATACTGCAATGATCACTTGTTATGTCGTGGCATTAACATCTGTCGGTGAAACAGTTCATAAATTAACATTGCGGATCACGGGGTGCCTAATAGGGGCGCTAATTGGCATGATTTCACTACTCTATATTATCCCTAACTTATCTGATGTTTTTGAATTAATGGTGCTGATCTTTTTCTGCTTATTACCCGCAGCTTGGGTTGCTGTTGGTAATGAACGCATCTCTTATGCTGGTGTACAAGTCGGTTTAGCATTTTTATTAACAACATTACACGGATTTAAACCTAGCTTTGATATGGACGTGGTCTCTGATCGTATTTTAGGCATTTTGTTAGGTAATATTGTGATGTACATTATTTTCACAAAAGTATGGCCATCAAGTATTATTAATACGATATACAGACAAATTACCTCTATTTTAGATAATTATACAGACCTAAGATATTCGACAAATAAAAACGATATGTTAGATTTAGTTTCATCTGTAAATGAAGTTATTACACAGTCAAAAGACAATGTAAACCTACTCATCTTTGAAAAAAAAGATAGAGAAAAAAATAAAAATCTAATGCTTTTTTTTAAAAAATCATTAAATAAAATATCTTATATTAGCTATCACAATTACGCTCATAAATTTATTTTTGAAGATGATTTCACTTATTTAAATATCGATGAAGATTCAAAAGATGAATTTAAAAAAACTATTCTTAATAAAGAAATGAGAATATTACCAATAGGTGAAAGAGAGCTTGTATTTAAAAATTTAATAAGAGAAAAACTATGATGATAAATTTAGTCATTAATAATAAGAAAAATATTCTGTCATCTCTGTTAAGCCTATTACTTGTTGGTTGTGTTGACACAAGCAGTTCATTTAAACACTATTCTCCAGAGCCTATCGTTTATGATAATACTAAATATATTTCCTCACCGACGGAGCAATACTTATCGCTCCCTCAAGAACAAATAACTAAATCTAGTTATGCGTTAGCTGACCTTATCGATTTAGGTCAACAAAATAATCCAGATACACGTATTGCATGGGAATTAGCAAAAAAATCAGCCACTGATATTGGTATGATAGAAAGCACATATTTGCCAATTATCACAGCAACGGCACTAGCAGGATATCAACGAGGGAAAATTGATTTACCTAAAAACCCTATTGTTGATGATATAAAAACATCTAGTAGCGCTTTTATTCCAGCACTTACATTTAGATGGCTTATTTTTGATTTTGGTAAACGAGGAGCATTAGTTGATGCAGCCAAACATACTTCATTAGCAATCAACCTTAATTTTAATCTAATGCATCAGAAAATTATTCATGATGTCTCGGTTGCCTATTTTAGTTATGGAGCGGCACAAAAAAAGGTGAATATTACTCAAAAAGCCCTTCAGAGAAGTAAAGATATTTTATATGCCGTTGAGCAAAAACGAGTGAAGGGATTAGCGACAGTATTGGATGTGGCATTAGCAAAACAACAAATTGCGCAAGTTGAATTACAACACGTGCTAGCTAAAGGCCATGAAAAAGATCAATATCAAATCTTATTGGCTGCTATTGGCGTTTCACCTTTTGAAAAAATAACCATAAATTATGCCGATGATAATTTTCTTCCTGATGATATTTCACCATTAACCCATGATGTGATAAAAAAAGCACTTGCACAACGTCCTGATGTTTTAGCGCAATATGAATTACAACAAGCCGCGATTAAGGCTGCTAATTCCGTCGAATCTGACTATTTTCCTAAAGTATATCTTGCTGGTGCACTTGCAGGAGGAACTGGTAGTTTTGATGTTCAAGGGCTTCCTGATATTAGCCAAAGAACATCATCTTCCAATATCTTGATTGGAGTCAGTATACCATTATATGAAGGTGGAATACGCCAATCTCGAATGGCAAATGCACAGTCAGAAATTAGGCTAGCACAAGAAAATTTACGTAAAAGCCAAGATCTTGCAATAAAAGAGATTTCAATTAGTGAAAACACACTCAAATCAGCACTTGAGGCAAATAAAGCGTCTAAAAATTTAGTAGAGACAACACAATTAACATATACCGCCAGTGTGGAATTTTATCGTAACGGATTGGGAACAGTAACCGAAATTAATACCGCAGAGATTGCATTATTAAATGCACAAATGTCTCAGATTGATGCTTATACAGGATCACAGATTGCGGCTGTTGATTTAGCGTTTGCATTAGGCGAAATTGATAGCGCATTGCCTAATTCAACATCACATTAAAATATTTATTTTATATATTTTTATTTTAGTAGAGGTGGCGTTAATAATAAATCGCCAGCCTCTAATACAACGATGAAAGATTATTTATTCAAGTTAATCTGTTCAAAAACAGGTTTATTCATATTTTTAAATTGTGAAAGAGAATATTCGGTATAGTTAATATCGTTATAGCCTCTTATTTTCATTACACCATTCGTTAAATCAGATAACGTTGTCCAAACAGTGTATTCCGTTTGCAGTTGATTACTGTCGCTTTGACTTTCTCCCATGACATCAGCCGTGATATTCTTTGTTCTATCAAAGCGATTCATAATGTGCGCTAGGGTGTTCATCGCTTCAGGTGTCGATTCGGCTTTCGGTGCATAGGTTGAAAAATAAACAGCGCGGATAAAACGGCCGACAGACGTATCTGATGAAGGTAATTGAGATGTTGCAATGCCACTATCAGGCTGTACCACATTGATATTTGCTAATTTACCTGAAGATTTATCAATATTAGTTAATTGGCTATAATTATTAAGGTTAGTTAAATGCCAAGGGAAGTCTGGACCATTTGTCATTACACGGGTTGGATTTTGATAAACATGTAATTTACCGTTTGTGGCTTCAACGACAATACTGCCACCTTTTTTATCATAGAAGGCATAGTGTAAAGGTGATTTTAAATTGCCAAAGTTTTTTAATACAGGAGCCCAAAAATAGCCTGACTCAACTGCTTTTTGTACTTCTTCGACCGTTGAGAAATTAGCTAATGCCCATTCACCTATCGAAGTGACGGGAATGGCTTTATCATAATCCTTTTTATCAAGCGGTGATAATTCAGCTTCTGTTATCATATTGGCGCTAAATGATAAACCCGCGCTATTTAAACCTTGTAATAAGTTATGATCATCACCATCAAAAAAGATATCTGTTGTAACGGCTAATATGTCATATTTATTGCTATAACTTAGGCCATTCTCACCATTAGGGGCTTTTTTTGTGAATTGTGTATTTTTAGGATAAAAAGCAACCCATGAAGGCAAATCTGCCGTCAGTTCAAGGGTTCTACCTTGATAAACGTTATTATTTTTATCAAGTATAGCCAAACTAGAGCAGGCTTCACTCGCCATTGAAACAGCGAGTAATGAGGATAATAAACCAACTAATATTTTATTGCGTTTCATTATGAATTCCTTAATTAAAAAACTCCTTTAAATTTAGTTCAAATAAAAAAGACGGCAACTATTTGGTAATTAAATAGCAAATATTTTTAGAACATTGGAGATTTTGTGATACTTGAGATTGTTAGAATATTATTGCACTACAGTTTGCATTTTTTGGCACCTATTTTATTAGGCTACCTTTTTTGGCGTAAGCATTGGAAGATAGCCTCACTGCTTATGATAGGTACAATGGTCATTGATATTGACCATTTGTTAGCAACACCTATTTTTGATCCCAACCGTTGTAGCGTCGGTTTTCATCCATTACATACCGTTTGGTCCGCCTTGGTTTACTTAGGTATATGGTTTTTACCCTCATGGAAATTAAAAGCCATTGCGGTAGGATGTTTATTTCATTTATTTACCGACTCGGTTGATTGCTATTTTGGTGGATTAAAGCCTAACCTAACAATTACGATGAGTTGTGATAAAAACGACTTTATGTCTGATCTCAATAATGGTTTTATTAGTCAAAAATAGAAGGGGAGGTTAAATCTCCTTTTATTTTTTATTTAGATTGCTTAGTAAATTTTATTAATACACCACCAATAATCAATAAAATACCTATTATTTGTAATAGTAGACTATTGCTTTCAACACCACTGAATATATCAATAATCAGACTTGAGATCATTTGTCCGCAGATAGCTAAAACAGACGTTAACATAACACCCATTAGCGGTAAAACATAACTATTAATTACAACGAAAAAAGCGCCAATAATACCACCAGCAAAAGCAATTAAGGGGATCGTAGATAACTCAATATAGCGATAATCTTTTATCCATAAAACAAAGATAGTTAAAAATATAAAGCCAATTAAGTGGTTGATTAAAGAACTATAAAAAGCATTACTATTTTGTGCTAACTTACCATTTAAAGTACGACTTGTTACAATGCAGGCACCATTAAATAATGCAATAAAAATAAAAATACTCATAAGTTATCTACCTATAATTAATAATGCACTACCAGAAATAAGTAAAAAGCACATAAATAAATCGCGTAGAGTGATTTTTCTTTTTTCAACCCCAAACCATCCCATTGCATCAACAATAACGCTAAAAAGAATCTGCCCTGTTATCATTAAAATAATACTACCTGAAAGCGATAATGGACTATTTACTGTAATTGCAGCTAATAACACCGTAAAAGCCCCAGGAATTCCTCCCAAATACCATAGAATTTTTATCTTATTATTATTTTTCTTGTTCTGTTGATTCTTTCTTAGAGATAAAATATATATAATTAAAGAGAAAAGAGTTCCTATACCGTGTGTTATCCATGATGCGGTTAATGGTGTTGTAAAACTGGCTAAGTAACTATTACTCATAATCATTAATGAAAGTAAAACGCCAGAAAAGACCGCAACAAGAGAGAGAATATACTTGTTATTCATAACATTAAGTCTATATAAATGATTTTTTGTGTGGACTTAAAATATTCCTTTTTGAGAATACTGGCAAGAAAACACACTGTTTACTCTAGGTTGACAATATGAATGATATGAACGTTTTTCCCATTCTGATTGCTGTGGCTGAGCATTTGAGTATTACCAAAGCTGCCAAAACATTGAATATAACAAAATCCGCAGTCAGTAAGGCTATCCAAGGTGTAGAAGAGAAGTTAGGTATACGCTTATTTCATAGAACGACAAGAAGTGTCAGCTTAACTGAAGAGGGTATTGTCTATATTGGCTATATTCGAGAGTCTTATAAATTAGCTGTAATGGCCGAAGAGGCTATTTCACAATTTAGCGATAAAGCTAAAGGCAACATTAAAATTTCAGCGCCCATGTCATTTGGTACGTTACACCTTGCTAAAATAATGCCTTTATTTATACAGAAGTACCCAGAACTTGATGTACAACTTTTATTTGATGATAAAGTTACAGACTTAGTTGCAGAAGGGTACGACCTTGCAATTAGAATTGGTGAATTACCCGATTCCTCATTAATAGCGCGTCAATTATCACCTTGTCATAGCCAACTTTACGCTTCTTCAGAATATCTTGATAAATATGGTAAACCCATGCAAGTTTCTGAGCTAAAAAATCACAATTGCTTATCGTATTCATTATATCAAGCTGGCATGGAGTGGATTTTTTATCAAAGAGGTAAAAAATATAGCCATATTCCTAAAGGTAGTTATCGTGCCAATAACAGTGAAGCATTATTACAAGCCGTTTTACAAGGAATAGGTATTGCTTTACTCCCTCATTTTATTACTCAAACAGCCTTATCAAATACAGATAAAAAACTTATTCCTATATTGACGGACTTCGATTTACCTGAGCACTTTATTTATGCAGTTTATCCTGACAAAAAAAATCTTCCTCGCAAGATAACGCTATTTGTTGATTTTTTAAAAGAACAATTCGGTGTTAATAGCGATTACCAACGCAATATTGAAAGAAAATGATCACAATAAACGGTTATCATCCCCGAAAAAGCCACCTGCTAACCACTGCGTTAAGGTTTTAGCATTAACTTGATTCGCCTGTAGCTTTTCAATCGCAAAATATTCAGGAAATGAGGCATCTGATTCTTCATATTCTTTTTCAAGTTGTTCTAATTTAGAGAGTGCATTTTCATAGTTATCAAAAATAGCTTCAATATCACGATAGATCTGACCAAAACCTTCACTAAAACGTGAAATAATATAATAAAAATCTGAAAGGGGAATTTCACAACGATAATTTTTCAATATAATTTCGTCTACCTCAATCCATCTATTGTTTTCTGCTAATATTTTAATTTTATTATCATCATATTGATTTTCTTTAATAAAAGTATTTTTTGCTTCTTGTGCTATTTCTTTATTATCAAAAGCTCCCAGAACAAAATCAGGGCCTTCATAACCAGATATACCAATAATGCATAAATAAATCATCTTCATATTTTTGTTCCTTCTAGGGAAAAGTATAATTATTTTATAACCGTCTTAATTTTATTAAAAATATTATAAGCCACTAATGCACTAAATTACTTGTCTCATTGGCGCTCTTTTTGACTTTATAATCTGGTGGTAATTGCAAAAGTCTTGATGTAGAGTGCTCAGTCTTTTTTTTAATGAAGTCTATTGGGGAGGCTGAATGTTTATAGGCTTTGATTATGGAACATCGAATTGTTCTGTTGCAATCATGAAAGAGGGAAAACCGACTCTTTTGCCTTTAGAAGGTAACGATGTGTATATTCCATCAACCCTTTGTGCGCCAACCCGCGAGTCTGTTTCTGAACACTTATTTCGGCATTTAAATATTAAACCTTCTAGTGAAGTTGGTGAACAATTACTAAGAAAATCCATTGCATTCAATCGAGAAGAAGATATTGAATTAGTACCTGAAGATATTCTTTTCGGACAATCTGCACTAAGTTTATATCTACGTGATCCTCGTGATGTCTATTACGTTAAATCACCTAAATCCTTTTTAGGGGCTTCTGGCTTACATGATATACAAATTAGCTTCTTCGAAGATTTAGTGTGCGCCATGATGGCGAATATTAAACACCAAGCAGAAAAAAGCACACAAGAAGCAATTACAAGTACCGTTATTGGCAAACCAATTAACTTTAATGGGCTAGGTGGTGAAACTTCAAATAAACAAGCAGAAAGTATTCTTATCCGCGCAGCGAAAAGAGCTGGCTTTAAGAATATTATGTTTGAATTTGAACCCGTGGCGGCTGGGCTTGAATATGAATCAACCTTAAATAAAGACCAAACAGTGCTGGTTGTTGATATTGGCGGTGGTACAACTGACTGTTCATTAATTCAGATGGGCCCCAGCTACCGAGGTAAAACTGATCGTTCAAACACCTTACTTGCCCATAGTGGACAACGTGTTGGTGGTAATGATCTTGATATTTATCTTGCTTTTAAACAACTTATGCCTTTATTCGGTATGACAGGATTAACGTCTTCTGGTATTAAATTACCGCTGAAACAATTCTGGGATCCCATCGCGATTAATAATGTCGAAGCGCAAAAAGATTTTTATTCTCGTCAAAACTTGGCCGCATTAAATCAGCTTAGACGAGATGCAAAAGAGCCTGAAAAAATAGCTCGTCTAATCGAAGTGTATAATGAAACACTGGGTTATAGCATTGTTCGACGTGCTGAAGAGGCTAAAATTGCCTTATCAGATTCTCCTGAATATATGGCTAATATCGCCTTATTAAGTGAAACATTAGAATGCACCATTAAGCGTGAACAAATGGTAGAATCGATTGAATCTCCTAAAAGTAAAATGATTGAATTAGTTAATGACGCTGTTCAACAAGGGGGAATAAAACCGGATGCAATCTTTATGACAGGTGGCTCAGCACGTTCACCGATTTTATGCCAAGCAATAGAGCAACAATTACCTAATATTCCTATTGTGAAAGGGAATGATTTTGGATCGGTTACCGCAGGATTAGCCCGCTGGGGTGAGGTTTGCTTTAAATAACTTACTTTTTCAATATATTAAAACGCTTTACATTTAATTGGTGTATTGATTAGATGTGGGGCGTTTTTATTTATAAAAACACAGTAAAAAAATACAACATTCAACAGGAGAACAACATGTACCGCTTCCAAAATGATTATAATGAAATTGCACATCCCGCGGTCATGAAGGCAATCACAGATACGGTGGGTCAACGCTATGATGGATATGGCATGGATAAGCTTTGTCATCAAGCTGCTCAATCAATAAAACAGCGTATTGCACAGCCTGATGCGGATATTCACTTTTTTAATGGTGGTACCATCACTAATTTAACTGCGATTTCTCATTTTTTACGTCCACACCAAGCTGTTATTTCTGTGAGTACTGGACATATCGCAACACATGAAACCGGCGCTATTGAGGCGACAGGGCATAAAGTCATCACCACATTTTCGACTGATGGTAAATTAACCCCCGCATTGTTAAAACCTATTCTCACTGAACATAACGATGAACATTGGGTTCAACCTAAGCTTGTTTATATTACAAATGCCACTGAAATTGGTACGGTTTATCGCAAAGCAGAACTACAAGCACTTCGTGATTTCTGTGACGAGCATCATTTGTGGTTGTACCTTGATGGTGCTCGTTTAGCCACAGGATTAATGTCAGTACAAAGTGATCTGACTATTGAAGATATCGCCAGCTTAACCGATGCTTTTTATATTGGTGGTACTAAAATTGGCGCAATGTCAGCTGAAACCTTAGTGATTTGTCATCCTACATTGAAAACTGACTTTCGTTTTAGCTTGAAACAAAAGGGTGGATTACAAGCAAAAGGCTGGTTATTAGGTGCGCAATTTGAAGCTTTATTTAAAGATGATCTCTATTTTAAATTAGGTAAACACCTTAATGAAATGGCATCACAATTAACTGAATTCTTTACTGCACAAGGTTTTGAATTTTTAGCACCGCCAGAATCTAACCAAGTTTTTGTTATTCTACCAAATACGATTGCAGAAAAATTAACTCAACAATTTGTTTTTCATCGTGTTTTACTTGAAGATCCTAATCTTAGTTGTTTACGTCTTTGTACTTCCTGGGCAACAACACAGCAAGATATTGATGGATTTAAAGTCGCATTTCTTCAATTAGTTTAATTTTTTATTTAAAGTTATTGTTTATGCATTACGCACTTATTCAGACGTAATGCATTTTTAATGTAATAAGAGGTTAATTACCCCAAATTTAAATATAATGATGGAGAGGTACTTTAATAATGTTATATTAATACCTCCTCACTCAACATAGGTAGGGTAATAGAATGAAGAAACTGACACTCCAAGAAATGACAGATGCCCAACAAATGCGAGTAAGAACCCGAATAGCTCAAGAGAAAAAGAAGTTCGGACGTGAATTAACTAATGCTGAAATGAACAGAACCAAAGATTCCATTATTACCGAAATCTCCCTCGAAGTTGAAAAAGCCACCAAAAAAGCACAAGCCCTCAAGAAAAAACAGAAATTAGCCCCTAGTGATGAAACTTATAGTTGGTCAGCCAAAAACCACCGTAGTGGCTATCGTTAATTTTTTGCCTTGCTAGTAAGCTCGATTACTAGCAAGGAATTACTTTAAAGATTGTATTTTCAATTAACTACTTTATTTTTTCTGTATCCATATCCAAATAAGAAAAAATAAAACCACTCTTTATTGAGTGGCTTTAGGTATTTCCCTGAAATTGACGCGATATTGCTATATTTCCATTGTATTAATTAATGAATATAGCTTTTTAAAAGCATGATATTTTTTTTCGTATGTTTTATGTTTTTCTAAATTGGGTGTATGACGTTTTTCAAGCTTAGGTTGAGAAAGAATAACTTGTGATGAATGAGCAGGGTTTACTGCTAATTGTGCAAGTCTTGCTGCACCAAGCGCAGGGCCAACATCACCACCTTGACGATAATCGAGATCTTTTCCTGTAATATCTGCAAGCAGTTGTCGCCAATATTCACTTTTGGCACCACCGCCAATTAACGTAATGTTATTGGCTAATTGTCCGGCATTATCAGCAACTTCAATCCCTTGTCGTAATGCAAAACTCACACCTTCAAGAACAGCTTGGCATAAATCAGCCCGTTGATGTTCATGGGTTAATCCCCAAAATACGCCTTTGGCATTAGGGTTGTTATAAGGTGTTCGTTCACCTGAAAGATAAGGTAAAAAGAGTAGAGGGCTATCAGCAAAAGTGGCGTGTTCAATTTCTTCAAACATCGCACTCACACTCTCAATTCCTGTCAATTGGCACACCCAATCAAGACATGATGCCGCACTTAACATCACTGACATTAAATGCCAAGTATTGGGTAAGGCGTGACAAAAACTATGTACTGCATTATCGCTATTTTGTAGAAACTGCTCACTTACCACAAAATAAACCCCAGAAGTACCTAAAGAGAGCATTGCTTGACCCGGTTGATAAACCCCAACACCGATTGCTCCCGCTGCATTATCACCGCCACCAGCAATAATAGGCACTTGTTTCATATGCCATTTTTTAGCCACATCAGCTAATAGATAACCTGTGATTTGGTCCCCTTCAAACAATGTTGGCATCTGCCGACGAGCTAATCCTGTTGCACCTAAAAGTTCATCACTCCAGTCACGCTTTTGCATATCCAACCAAAGCGTACCTGCAGCATCTGACATATCACTGGCAAAATTACCACTCATCTTCCAGCGCAAAAAATCTTTCGGTAATAAAACATGTGCAATACGTTGAAAAATATCGGGTTCATTTTCAGCAACCCACTGCAATTTAGGTGCCGTAAATCCTGGCATCACTAAATTACCGGTGATTTTTTTAAACTGGGGAAATTGTGTTTCAAGTGCTTGGCACTGTTTAAAACTACGCCCGTCGTTCCATAATATGGCAGGGCGTAAAACCATTTGTTGAGCATCAAGTAAAACGGCACCATGCATTTGCCCACTTAGCCCAATTGCCTCTATTTGTTCCATCGGATAATGATGTCCAAGCTGGAGAATAGCTTCTTCCGTTGCTTGCCACCATTGTAGTGGATCTTGTTCTGACCATTGAGGGTAAGGGCGCGATATTGCTAAAGAAACCGAATGGCTGGCGACAACGTCACCTTGTTCATTCATAACAATCGCTTTAACGCTTGATGTGCCTAAATCTAGCCCTAAATACATGAAATTACCTCATGATGCTGTCTTTTATCAATAAACACAGCGGAAAACCGCTGTGTTATTACATATATGCAATTAACCAAAAATATAGCGATTGACTAAGCTTTCTAGCATTTCCTGACGTCCACTTTGTAACTGTGGCGCTAAGGTATTGCTTTGTGCATATTTTGCCACATCTTCAAGACTTAATTTACCTTGTAGGATATTTTGGCCAAATTCAGCACTCCAACCTGAATAGCGCTGTGCCGTGAATTTATCAAGACCACCACCTTGGATCATTCTTGCCGCAATACGTAATGCCATTGCCATTGTGTCCATTCCTGAAATATGTCCGTAAAATAGATCATATTTATCATTACTTTGGCGACGAACTTTAGCATCAAAGTTTAACCCACCAGTAGTAAAGCCACCTGATTTAAGAATTTCATACATGACTAGTGCATTTTCTTCTACACTATTTGGGAATTGATCAGTATCCCAACCTAATTGAGGATCACCACGGTTAGCATCAACAGAGCCTAAAATGCCTAACGCAATCGCAGTAGCAATTTCATGATGGAAGCTATGCCCTGCTAATGTCGCGTGGTTTGCTTCAATGTTTACTTTCACTTCTTTTTCAAGACCAAACTGTTTTAAGAAGCCATAAACAGTTGCAGTGTCATAATCATATTGATGTTTTGTTGGCTCTTGAGGTTTTGGCTCAATCAGTAATGTGCCTTGGAAACCAATTTTGTGTTTATGCTCGACCACCATCTGCATGAAGCGACCAATTTGCTCTCTTTCTTGGCGTAAATCGGTATTTAGCAGGGTTTCATAACCTTCGCGCCCGCCCCATAACACATAGTTTTCGCCACCCAGTGCTTTTGTCGCTTTCATCGCTTCACACACTTGTGTTGCGGCCCATGCAAAAACATCAGGATCAGGATTCGTTGCTGCGCCCGCACCATAACGAGGATTAGTAAAACAATTTGCTGTTCCCCATAACAGTTTAACGTTAGTTTCTTCTTGTTTTTTCGCTAATACGTCGGTGATTGCCGCCATGTTAGAAATATATTCATTAATGCTATTACCTTCAGAAATAACATCAACATCATGAAAACAATAGAAAGGAACATTGAGCTTATGAAAGAACTCAAAGGCTACATCGGCTTTACGCTTAGCTTGTTCTAAAGCTTCACCGGGTGTTTGCCACGGTCTATCAAAAGTACCGATACCGAACATATCAGAACCATTCCAACAGAAGTTATGCCAATAACAAGCAGCAAATCTTAGGTGATCTTCCATTCGTTTACCTAAAATAATCTCATTAGGATCATAGTAACGAAACGCTAATGGGTTATCACTTGTTGTGCCTTCATATTGAATTTGTTCAATTTTATCAAAGTAAGACATGGAACCGTCCTTATTTAGTATCAAGTTGTAATTCTGAATGTGATCCAAGCTCAGCAGTCATTTCTTCCTGCTCTTCTGGTGTTAATTTGGCAATGCCAAAGCCCGTAAAACCCCACAGCATGGCGAAAAATATGCCACTCCAGCACAATACAGCCCAAGGTAAGTAACTTAAGGTTGCAACACCTAACGTACCCGCCATATAAGCACCTGCGGCAGTCCACGGTAAAATAGGTTCAAAGATAGTGGCGGAGTCTTCTACAGTACGCGCCAGATTTTTAGGATGTAAGCCTCGTTCAATATAGGCACCACGTAACATTTCGATAGGAATAAGGATTGAGATTTGTCCATTACAGGTCACACCAATCATGGTGAGTCCACAAGCAATGGTGGCTAAGATCATTGAACCTGTTGAGTGCACCATTTTTAATAATGCGTGGACAATCACTTCTAATGCGCCACTTAATGATAAAGTACCAGCAAAAGAGAGGGCGCAGAAACAGATAAGCAGTGTACTCATCATGGAGTTCATGCCACCGCGATTTAGTAAATTACCTAATAATTCAGGAACTTCTTTACCTTGGATCATCGAGACATTAAAGCCATCAACTGCACTTTTTACGATGTCATGTAAACCAAAACCTTGAATAAGATAAGCGTTAAGCATTGCAATTGCGGCAGAAGCTAACATCACTGGGATAGTAGGTTTTTTCGTGACTGAACCATATAAAATCACTAATACTGGAATAAGAAGAATAAGATTGAAGTTATAAACATTCTCAAGACCATTTGTAATTAATGTCACTTTTTCTGGCACGCCTTGACCCGCTAAATCGCCATTCATGCCATAAACAGTCATCACAATCGCCGTTAAAATCAGCGAAGGCAGAGTAGTATAAAGTAAGTGCCAAATATGTTGATATAGGTCGATCCTCGCTGCCATTGCGGCAAGGTTAGTATCACCTGATAATGGTGAAAGCTTGTCACCAAAATAAGCCCCTGCAACCACCGCACCTGCTGTTGCTGCAAGGTTTGCCTCCATACCCACTGCAACGCCCATAAAAGCGACACCAATGGTTCCCGCAGAGCCCCATGACGTTCCCGTACATACGGACACCAATGACGTGACCAATAATGCTGTAACATATAGCATTTCTGGGCTGATCATTTTCAAGCCGTAATAGATCATCAATGGAATAGTGCCACCAATCATCCATGTACCTATTAACAAGCCCACACTAATTAAAATCAACAATGCTGGCATGGTTTTAGCTATCTTTTGCGAAATAGCTGTTAAGATCTCGTCATAGCGATATCCCAACCGTTTTACTAACAGTGCAGCCACAACGGTCGAAAGCACCATTAAAGGTTCTGGTGGTAAATCAAAAGCGGCGTAGCCTCCTCCTAATAACACCACCATAGTGAGAATAGGAAAGAGTGATTCAAGAAGCGTAGGCGTTCTCGGGCTGTTTATCGTTTGCGTTTTCATTGTAATTTATTCCAAACTGGCGTGAGGTAAGGTACGAATAAGCCGAGTGAAAACGGTTTCTAATATTGAACGAGGTGTCGCGATATTAATGCGGAAAAAACCATCCCCAACCGCACCAAAACCGCGCCCCCAACTCATTTCCACTTCGGCTAATGAAACAAACCAATGTTTTAATTGTTCTTCGGTTAACTGCATTTTTTGGTAATTAATCCATAGCATGTAGGTGCCATGACTTTGTGTGATAACCCAATCGGGAAAGTAACGTTCACATTGTTCTTTTACCCAACGTCGGTTATCAGCAAGATACGTTTTTAATTCACCAAGCCATTGTTGGCCTTGTAAGGTATAGGCTTGTAAAAAAGCGGGAACAGAAAAATACCCTGGATTATGAATACCCGCGGCAATCAAGCACTGTTTAAATTTTTCACGATATTCAGGGTTAGCAATCACAATATTCGCTATCTCTAGCCCTGCTAAATTGAAGGTTTTAGCTGGTGACGTACAAATAAAAGAGTGCTGTTCTACATAGGTGTTTAAGGATGAAATAGGGTGATAGATAGCATTATCAAAGACAAAATCTGCGTGCACATCATCAGAAATAATAAAAACGTGATATTTTTGTGCAAGCTTCGCTATTTTTATTAAATCAGCTTGTTGCCATACCGTACCTGTCGGATTGTGTGGTGAAAGCAACATAAAACAGACAGATTGTTTAAACTTATTTTCTAGATCGTCAAAATCAATTTCATAGTAGCCGTCACGATAAATTAACGGACTTTCTAATAACTCACGGTTATTTACACAAACAGCATTACTAATAGGGTGATAAGCCGGAGACAGTGTTGTAACTTTATCGCCTATTTGTGTGAAATTCTGGATATAAAGTGAAACGGCTTGTATAACACGAGGACAAAATACAATCGTCTCAGGGGCAACAGCCCATTGATATTGGCTTTTAAACCAATTAGTAGCAACGTTATTCCAATCATGGCTAAGATCGGTATAACCATAAATTCCCTTGTGATTAAATTCAGCAAGTTTGTTTGTAATGAAATCAGGCGCAGCAATTTCCATATCTGCAACAGATAATGGAATAACATTGGCGTTACTATTACACCATTTTGCGCTATAGGTATTTTGCCTAGAAATTAATTTATTAAAGTTATTCTGATACATG
This sequence comes from Proteus vulgaris, assembly GCF_016239305.1. Taxonomy (GTDB): domain Bacteria; phylum Pseudomonadota; class Gammaproteobacteria; order Enterobacterales; family Enterobacteriaceae; genus Proteus; species Proteus vulgaris_C. Next base: position 167,150 of record NZ_JAEHOQ010000002.1, read on the forward strand.
AAAAATCTCCTCGGCAATCGTGTTTAAAAACAAAATACTCGTTGTTCTTAACATTGGTTATTCCTATTTTTTACTTTGCTATTACGAAATTTGGCTTGTGTGATAGTAATCACATAGCGATGAAAGCAAGTTCTTACAAATCTAAAGCTATGGTTTAATGCCAACCTTGGGGAATAGGTAAACGAAAATGAAAAAAGATACATACTTTCGTATTGTGCTGTTATTCAATGCTAATAAAGTGTATGACCGCCAAGTAGTTGAGGGGGTTGGAGAATATCTTCAGGCATCACAGTGCCATTGGGATGTCTTTATTGAAGAAGATTTCCGTACTCGACTGGATAATATTAATCACTGGGTTTGTGACGGCATTATTGCAGATTTTGACGATCCCATTATTGCTAAGCATTTAAGCCAATCATCGTTAGCAGTTATTGGTGTAGGTGGCTCTTATCATCAAGAAGAAAATTATCCTCCTGTACCTTATATCGCCACTGATAATTATGAATTAGTTCAACAAGCCTTTTTGCATTTAAAACAGAAAGGACTTAAGCATTTTGCTTTTTATGGTTTGCCCGCGAAAGATCACCCCCACTGGTCTAATGAACGAGAGCACGCCTTTCGCCAATTAGTTACCAGTGAAAAATATCCAGGTATTGTTTATAACGGTATGGATATTACACAAGAAAATTGGCAACACGCGCAAAATCGTTTATCTGATTGGATACAAACTTTACCGCCACAAACAGGGATTATTGCTGTCACCGATGCAAGAGCGCGTCATTTATTACAAGTTTGCGACAATTTAAATATTAATGTGCCTGAAGAAATAAGCATTATCGGAATTGATGATGAGGATATGACGCGCTATTTATCTCGTATTGCATTATCTTCTGTTGTGCAAGGTTCACGACAAATGGGATATTTAGCGGCAAAGTTATTACATCAAACGCTGGAAGGATACGTAATAGATAAACAGCAAAGAATATTAGTTCCTCCTGTTAAAATCGTTGAACGGCGCTCAACTGATTTTCACTCATTTAACGATCCCACTGTTGTACAAGCTATGCATTATATTTATTACAATGCCTGTAAAGGCATAAAAACAGAACAAGTCTTAGATGCTGTTAATATGTCGCGTTCTAATTTAGAACAACGGTTTAAAAAGGAAATTGGCAAGACAATTCATACTGTTATTTATGAAGAGAAACTCAAACGAGCTCAAAATTTATTAGCCACAACAACGCTTGCAATCCAAGAAATTTCCGTGATGTGTGGCTATCCGTCATTGCAATACTTTTACTCTATCTTTAAAAAAGAATTTGGTATGACGCCGAAAGAGTTTAGGGATGAGTGATAATAATGTTCTCGGTATTATTTTATCGATTTATTGCATTTTACTTTCGACGGCTATTCGCCCAAGGATCACAATCAGGATGGTCGACAACTTCAATCACGTCATCAATATCAACTTCAAGAAGATCCAGATAGAGCGCTTCTACTTCAGCGCGAGCCCAAGGGGTTCTACGCAAGAATTTCAAACTTGATTTCACACTAGGATCACTTCTAAAGCAGTTAATTTTGATAAGTTGGCCTAATTTAGCCCAACCATATTTAGCCACCAACGCATTTACCTGCATTTCAAGAGTGACGCCATGTAGCGGATCTTTAGAATTATGTCCTGTCATGATTTTCTCAAATACGTATTATTAATTTCAAGGTAAGAAGCGGAGCAGAGTACAAGAAAGCCGAGGGAGTATCAATAAAATGGATAGAATTAAATGAACGTAATACCGTGATTAATCCTATAAAAAATGAGGATAAAGTGACTGTTAATTTTAGAGATTATTACAAAAAAATGGCAAAAGACGTTTTTCCGGGTACAGCAAATGTCACATTAGATCTTAAAATTGTTTATCAATAAAACATTTATTAAGCCAAGCCATTAAGCTAATCCAATAAGTTTTAATGGCTTAGTTAATTAATTACTTCTTACGCGAAAAAGCAGAAAAAGAGTGTATCACTTTTTTAGTGCTAATTATTCTATCTAATTGTTGTTGTAACTGTTTATCATCCATTGTCGCGCGATCATGTTGACGAAGATGCTCGGCCCACGAAGATACCATAAAGGTTTCCATATAAGTTTGAATATTATTTTCCGTAATGGCGTCAGATGAAATAAAAAGTCCCCATGAATAACCGCCATCTCTTAAACGAATTGTTTTTAATTGTTCCATCAAACTAAGAAATTGCTCATGGTGAATAGTTTCAATTTGATAATTTACAGTAATTAGCACAGGGCCTTTATCCGTTGTGATCTCAATAAGTCCATCATCAAGAATAAAGTGTTCTGAATGCTGTAAGTTGATGTTGTCATGTTCTAATTTGACACGTAAAACACATAACCAAACTAAAATAATCCCAATCGTTGCACACAGCAAAGCTATCGTCACTGAAGTATGTGAAGCGATTTGCCCCCACACAAGAGATCCTAATGCCATAGAGCCAGAAAACACAGTTAAATAGAGCGCAAGGCCTCTAGCTCGCACCCAATTAGGCAATGCCGTTTGTGCTGAAACCATTAATGTGGAAAGGGTGATTATCCAGCTAAATCCAGCGAGCATACTGGCAAAAATAGCTAAATATTTTGAAGTCGCGCTAGCAAAAATAAATAACACCAATGCAGTACCTATGGTGCCAACGGCGATCAGCGTACTGGTACTCAATTTTTCACGCAATGTTGATAAGCTAAATGCACCAACCACTGCGCCAATACCAATGCTAGTCGTTAATAAACCGTATAATGTCGCATCACCGTGTAGTGAGACTCGTGCGACTAGTGGTAACATTGCCCAATACGCACTCGCAAAAATAAAAAAGCTGGCTGCTCTTATAATCGTTTTTATCAACGCAGGGCTATAACGTGCATAGCGTAAACCGGAGATCATCGCAGCCACAACAGATTCAGCAGGTAGTTTTTCCTCTTCTTTTTTTTCACCTTCCCACCACCATACAGCAAGAATAATGGCGATAAAGCTCAAGGCATTAAGTAAAAATGGTAAATAAAGACCGACTTGAGAAATCAAAATACCCGCAAGAGCGGGGCCTATAGCACGGCTGATATTAATTCCCATGCTGTTTAATGCAATACCCGATTTTAATTCATGAGGCTCGACAATACTTGGCACAATTGCTTGCCATGCAGGGCCTAAAAACGCGGCGCCAGAGCCTAAAACAAAGGTAATTAATAATAACCAACCAATACTGATAACATCGAAATAAACCAAAGTAGCTAATAATGTGGCAGCAAAGAGCATTAAAATGTTGACAAAAATAAGCAGTTTTCGTTTATCAAAAATATCAGCAATTGCTCCTGCTGGAAGTGCCAATAAGAAAACAGGTAATGTCGTCATGGCTTGAATAGCTGCAATCATAGCGGGGTCAGGACTTAGGTTTGTCATCAACCAACCGGCGCCCACATCATTCATCCAAGTACCAATATTAGAAAATAGCGTAGCCATCCATAATACGAAAAAAATACGATTACGTAAGGGCGACCACGCAGAGGCATGTTGCGTTGCCATAGTCTTATCTCTCTTTGTTTGAGATGGCCAGTAAATAATTATCGGCCATCGTTATCATAAAAATTAGAATGCAAAGCAAGAACAGCCTAAAGCTCCCCAAAATGCGTTATCATCTGAAATAGGAATGGATGATTGGCGAGCAATATCATGTTGATGCCCATGAACATGGCAAGCACCACAGCATTGATGTAGCTGATTTAATACCGCTGTTTTCGTTTCTTGTTGCAAGTAAGAGTAATGACCCGGTACTTTGATCACTGGCGACCAATCAGGTAATACAGGAATAGAAGGTGGTGTTAATGATGAAAAATCACCATTTGCATATACAATTTTGCCATCTACTACGGTTAAAAGTGATTCAATTGCTTTGATCTCATTTTCAGGTACCCGAAAATAATCGGCAGAAAGAGCAATAAAATCGGCAAGTTGACCTGCTTTAATTTGACCTTTTTTACCCTGTTCATTAGAGAACCATGAACTTCCCATCGTCCATAGCATGAGCGCCGTATCTCTGTCTAAACGATTATCGCCGTCATACATTTGCATCCCCCCCACAGTACGCCCTGAAACTAACCAATAAAGCGCCGTCCACGGATTATAACTGGCAACACGGGTGGCATCTGTACCTAATCCAACCGGTACTTGTGCATTTAGCATTTTGGCGACAGGCGGGGTTTGTTTCAGTGCTTTTGTGCCATAACGTTGTGCAAAATACTCACCTTGAAACGCCATACGATGTTGAATAGCTAATCCACCGCCAAGCGCTTTAACACGTTCAATATTTTTTTCACTGATGGTTTCAGCATGATCGAAAAACCAATGTAATCCATCGAAAGGAATATCTTTATTCACTTTTTCAAAGACATCTAACATACGACTAATAGATTCGTTATAAGTGGCATGTAAACGAAATGGCCAGCGATGCTCGACTAAATGACGGATCACTTTTTCTAATTCGGCTTCCATATTTTCAGGAAGATCAGGCCTTGGTTGTAAAAAGTCTTCGAAATCAGCCGCAGAAAAAACCAACATTTCACCCGCGCCGTTATGACGATAAAAATCACTACCATCGCCAGGTGATACCATTGATGTCCATTGTTTGAAATCTTCAAATTCTTGTTTAGGCCTTTGAGTGAATAAGTTATAAGCAATACGAATAGTTAATTGGTTATTCTTGGCAAGCTCATCAACGACTTGATAATCTTCAGGGTAATTTTGAAAACCACCACCCGCATCAATGACACTAGTTACACCAAGACGATTCAATTCTTTCATAAATTGACGGGTTGAATTTACTTGATACTCAAGAGGTAATTTAGGGCCTTTTGCTAAAGCAGAATAAAGCAACATGGCATTGGGTTTTGCTATCAATAATCCGGTAGGGTTACCATGTTCATCACGTTGAATTTCACCACCCGGTGGATTTGGTGTCTCTTTGGTATAACCAATCGCACGCAGGGCCGCTTTGTTTAGTAATGCACTGTCATAGAGGTGTAATACAAAAACGGGTGTATCAGGAGAGACTGCATTAATTTCGGCTAGCGTTGGCATACGGCGTTCTGCAAATTGAAACTCGCTCCAACCACCAACAACACGCACCCATTGCGGTGACGGTGTTACTTGTGCTTGTGCCTTTAACATATCAAGGGCTATAGAAAGAGAGGGGACGCCTTCCCAACGTAATTCAAGATTATAATTTAATCCACCACGGATCAGGTGAAGATGTGAATCATTAAGGCCAGGAATAATAATGTGATTTTTTAGATCAATGATTTTTGTTTCTGCATTTTGAAACTGCATCGATTCATCATTTGAGCCAATAAAAAGAAATTTACCTTGATGTACAGCTATCGCTTGAGCGATAGGGTTTTCTTTATCAAGAGTATGGATTTCACCATTGATAAATATTTCGGTCGCGAAAGTTTTATTCATGATTTTTGATTTCCTATTTAAAAGGAACTAACTCTTTGTTAAATAAAAGGCGTGATCATGCCGTGCTTTATTAGCAATATAGATAACTATTTCTTTTTTAAATAAATTAAAAATAAGAAGGTAAGTTTTTTATTTTTATTCCAGCAGGTTTATTAAATTGTAGCTTAAGTTTATTTCATTACTATTTAAAACATTTGCTTTAAGACAACAAAAAAAATGAACAAGATAAGAATGATATAATTCATTGATTTTTAATAAAGCACCTACTATTTATAATTTATTCAGTTGAGCTATCAATGTGAGATAACTATTCGCAGTCCAATACCATTATCGAGTTCGTAAAAAAGTGAATGGATAAACTCTGCTACTTTCACGCAAAATAGCGATCCACACAAATTTATCATAAAAAAGAACACCTTTATTTTTTAAGGCGTTCTTCTTACTTTTAAGTAAAAACACTAACTGTCGGATTATGATAATTCAATCTAGATAAAACAATGTGATATAAAACATAAGAATGGTGAAATATAATCACATCCTTTCTGTTTTAAGAATAATTACATTCAATAAGTAAAAATAATTGCTGACTATGTTGGTATACCCCTTATCAATGTAAGGATACATCATGTCAGAAAAACGGCGTCATAAAATTGATAGTTTAGTTAATCTTACTCAACCTTATGCTGTTGATAGTTTTGATGATGCTCTTTTTACTGCATCTATGGATGAAGCGGATATATGGCATCGCCAATATAATGCTAATTATCAATTGCTATGGCAAAAAATACCTCAACCGGTTATCCCCGTTAATTTATTTAAAACTATGGCGTTAGCGACGCCAACACATCGTAATGGTATTTGGCTAAACAGTTCAGGAACGGGACAACAAGGAAAAACGCAAGTTTTCTTTGATGATGTCAGCCTAAAGCGCATCGAAACGGCAATGACACAGATTTTTTATCACAATAGTTTAATATCCACAAACCCAGCCCATTTTCTGATGTTATCACCCGATCCTCAATCTGGCGATCATGCTGGTTTTGCCACCGCTTTCTTAAAATTTACTCAATGTGCACCGATTAAAGAACTTATTTTTACAGTATCAGAAAAAGGCCAATTTGATACAAAATTAGCATGGTCAACATTGCGACGCTGGGCGAGCGATCCGGCGCCTATTTATATCCTTGGGTTAACACTTTTCTTTGAGCACTTATGTTTAAGCCGACCTGAGCCCTTCACTCTGTTATCACCAATTAAAGGCCTAACGGGTGGGGGATGGAAAGGGATGACAAAGCAACTTGAACGGCCAGATATTATCCAAGGATTAAAAGAAACCTTACACGCTCCTAATGTTGATATTCGTGATATTTATGGCATGACAGAGCATCCGCTACACTACATTAGTTGCAGTGAAGGGCATTTCCATATTCCCGCTTATTCTCGTTTTGCCATTATCGATGAAACGGGTGATCGGGCACCAGAAGGTAAAACAGGTTTTATTCAACTTGAGAATCCTTTTTTTGATTCCCTGCCTTCTCAACGACTGTTAACCCAAGATTTAGGAGTATGGGGAACACAATGTGCTTGTGGCCATTCATTACCCTATATTCACTATATTGGAAGAGCGACTTCACCAGAGGGCACTTGCGCTGCACAAATAAAATGATAGAAGCTATACTTGTTCGTTTAGCAAACATTAAACTGTGCTTAATACACTGCATTAATGAAAACTGGCTATTTTCTGATGATCTTTTGACACAAAAATTCTGTCTTGAACGTCTGAAGCAATGGGCTTATAGCGATGTACTAGCACAAAAAGTCGCTAATGAGTTAGGAAATAAAAACTGGCGTGCGCCCAATAAGTTATTAATTGTCGTCTCTGAAAAAGATCCTCTTGGCACATTAGAAGCCTTGCTTGCAGGCTATTTAATTGGCAGCCCCATCAGAATAAAAGCACGATTATCCACACAATGGCTTTATTCATTACGGGCCTATTTAGGCTTAAATGAAAACGAGTGCGAAATTCTAAATTGGACGAGTGAAAATCAAAACGATGAGTTTGTTCTTGAAGATATTGAAGCTATTTTATTAGCGGGTGGTGATGCACTTATTCAACATTATCGCCAAATAACACCCCCACATATTAAATTAATTGAGTTAGGCCCCAAAATAAGTGGAATGGCTATTTTTGGGGATTCATTACCTGATATTTCTTTGGTGTTAAATGATGTTTGCTTGTTTAGACAGCAGGTTTGTAGTTCACCTCGTTTTATTTTATTAGAGAATAGAGCCTGTGCCGAACAACTCTATCAGCAACTTTCTATCGCATTACCTTCATTACCGCCATTGCCTGAAAATCTAAGACTTCAACAAATGGCACAAACACATGAGTATTCATTGTCTCGTGAGCGACTCAATCATGAAAAACCCACACTTTATGATATAAAATCAGGCTGGGGGATCACTTATCACACCCAATTTATGCCCCAATATTGGCTTAATTTCGGTTTTCAATTGATTGTTGGCTCAGTGGAGCATCATTTGCAATTAGCCCAAAAAGAGTGGTTCGCACGCTTACAAACGCTGGCTTATCACGGCGATCTCTCTTCACTTTCACTGCAAAATTATTGTTTCACTCGTTATTGTCCCATTGGCACGATGCATTCTCGCCCAATGACAGCAACGCATGATGGCTTTTTTATATTGGCCGCACTGGTGTTCTTTGTGAATAAAGAAGGATAACAACATTGAATAAACGGAAAATATTTATCACAGGTGCTAGTGGATTTATTGGCTCTTATTTATTACCCAAACTTGCAGAACTTGGTGATGAATTAACGATATTATGTCGAGACCCCAGTAAAAATTATCCTTATCGCCCAGCATTACCAAACAGTATTAAGGTGGTGAAAGGAGATTTGTTGCAACCGGATACCTATCGAGATGCGCTGATTGGACAAGATATCATTATTCATTTAGCCGCTGATTATCGAGTAGGTATTGCGCCTACACATTCAGAACATCAAAAAATGTATCAAACCAATGTCACAGGAACATTGAATTTACTGAATGAAGCAAAAAAAACGCAAATCTCTCAAATTTTATATACCAGCACAACGGCAGCATTAGGGGAAACACAGGGTGTATTACGTGATGAAACTCATCGTCACAATGGTTATTTTCGCAGTTATTATGAAGAGACCAAGCAAATTGCCCACGTATTCGTTGAACACCAACAGCAACAAGGTATGCCGATAAAAATCGCCATTTGTGGCGGTGTTTTTGGACAAGGCGATAACAGCGTTTTAGCCAAAACTTTATCCGCATTTTTTAATAAAAAAATTCCTTTTCAAATCAGTACAAATAGCACATTTCAACTCTGTCATGTTGAACGACTTTGTGACGGATTATTACGATTATTAGCCTTAGATAAACCACAAGAAACCGTTCTTTTTACAGGCGATATTTTTTCTATGCCTGAAATATTCACACTATTAAGTGAAATACAAAAAATACCACCATTACCTACAAAAGATCGCCACAGTTTACGGCCATTAGCATGGTTGATGGATAAACTTTCTATGTTGGGTCTTACTATGCCCCTTTCTTGTGAAGCACTACGTATTATGGATGGAAGCTCTTATACCTATTCATCTTATAAGGCAGAACAACTATTAGGATGGACAGCAGGCGAGCCATTAACTGAGTTTAAGGATTATGCACGCAAGATTGCTCATCAACAGACGTTGATAAATAAGGAGCAAAAATGAAGCCAAGGACACTAACCAGCCCATGGGGAACAGTTTTCCTATCACTTGAAACTGAGCAACTATTAAGTATCAGAGGTGATACAGATAATGCAGTTTTCTATGGTCAAGGTTATGGTGCTGCTTATTTGCGATTGTGGCAATTAGACTTATCGCGCCGGGTTGCCAGTGGTCGCTTAAGTGAAGTCATGGGAAATGGCGCGCTTAGAACAGATATTTTTCAACGTCGATTAGGATTAGTGGAACTCGCCAAAATTGCAGAGATCAACGATAAAAACGCACCGTCTGATAGCTGGCAGGCGACTCAATTTCAACATATCACTGCATATATTGCAGGTATTAACCAAGCCATTAATGATTTAAAGATCAGGCCTATCGAATGCTTATTATTGCGGTATCAACCTGAGCAATTTACCACGACAGATAGCTATCTCTTAGGGCAATTGAAATACTTTATTAACTCAGCTTGGCAATATGAGTTATTTAATACCCGCTTAGCGAATCGGCTAACAACATCTCAACATCAACAACTTTTGTCTACCTTTAGTCTTGAAGGCAATCAAATTCCACCATTACCTTTAAATGAACAGGGGGAATATTACCCTGAAGTGATTGCTGCGTTTAAAGAAGGATTAAAAGGTCTACAGCACTTAGGATTAGCCTCACCTGATACGGGATCTAACGTAATTGCAGTAAATGGCTCGTTTACCGCATCGGGTAAACCCATATTAGCTGCCGATCCACATATGGGACATGTAAACCCTAGTTTTAATCTGTTATGTCGATTAGAAAGCGATGAAGGATTAAACGTAATGGGTTCACACTTTCCCGGTTCACCAGGCATTATTGTGGGGCGCAATTCTCACGCAGCTTGGGGAATGGTCGGTATTATGGCAGATAACCAAGATTTATATTGGGGGCGTATTGATTTAGAAAACGAGAAGGTTGAGGCCGTCAATGGATGGGAACCTTTAACGAAAAGAACGCATACCATTGGCGTATCGTCAAAACGCCAACATACCTTTGTGACTTATGAGTATTCACAAGGTCGATTGATGTCAGAAAAGGCGGGCTATGGTTTATTTCTACGTTGGCCTGCATTAGATGATCCAAGTGGTGATATTACTTTTTATCAGCTCGCAAAATGCCATAACTGGACATCATTTAGAGAAGCTTTAAGACATGTGAAAAATTCCCCTATGATGGTGGGATATGCAGATACTCACGGCGATATTGGCTTACAGAGTATGGGGTATATTCCTAAGCGTCATCGTGAAATTGGCAGTTTAGTACTGAGCCTAACGGAGCCATTACATCAGTGGCAAGGCTATGTTCCTTTTGATGACTTACCCGCCGAATATAACCCTGAACGGGGATATGTTCTTTATGCCAATCAATATAGCGAGTCTCTTTTTAATGGGAAACCTGCGCTATCTAATCGCTGGCATCCCCCAACAAGAGCACTGCGTATTGAAGCGCTTATTCAGCAAACAAAAAAACATACTGTTGAGACATTTTGCCAACTCCAAGATGATAAAAAAGATATTTTTGCCCAACAAGCACTCGCTTTTTTACTCCCTTATGTGCCTGAAGATAAAATTCTTTCTCAGTGGGATGGCGATACTCAACAATTAAATGCCTCTCGATTTTTTGATGTGTGGATCCAACATCTTACTGACAAGGTATTAGGCAAGGTATTAAAAAGAGGGTCACGCGCTCTCTATACAGATTTTTGGCCAAGTTGTCGCTGGAGTATTTTGAATATTTTGCAGCATCATTTACAAAACTGGCAGTTCAAAGAAAAAGAGATACCCATATTAATTCGTGAAACCTATGCCAGTGCATTAATCGCTAGCAAAAAAATGGAACGCCCTTATGTTGAATTTCAGCACAGTATCAAAAAACCTTTATGGCTTAATCGTCTATTAACCGGACGTTATCTCTACCAAGGTGGCAATCGTGAAACTGTTCACGCGACACGACAAAATGCAGATTTTTTAACGCAATCTCAAATAGGGAATAACGACACCATTAAAACCAAGCCATATACGTTTGGTCCCGGTTTTAAACTGATTTCCTCTTTAACACCACAAGGTGAATGTCATTATTTAATTAATACACCAGCAAAAGGTCATCCTTTCTGTTGGTCATTACGGCATGTCTTGAAATGCTGGCAAACAGGTACCCGACAAAAAATTATTTTGCCACTTCGTGAAAATAACCATCATTGTAATGATAAAAAGGAATAACTCATGGTAAGAATGAAGCAATGGCAACAAACAGGACATCCTGCACGTTTATGGCATCCGATCTCAAACAATCGTATTCAATGCGAACTTTGCCCACGAGCCTGTAAAATTAATTTAGGCCGTACAGGCACTTGCAAACTAAGACGTAATGAGAATGGCAGTTTAGTTACGTTAAATTACGGTAAATCTGTTCCGATGACACAAGAGTCTATAGAAACCGAAGCGGTATATCACTATGCACCCGGTGAACGCATCTTATCGTTAGGTAATATTGGCTGTATGTTACGTTGTGATTTTTGCCAAAACTGGAGCACAAGCCAAGCACGTTATGTGCAAGACAGCAATGTGGCGTATTACAGCCCTGAAGATGTAGTCAATTATGCGTTAAAACATAATATTCGTGTTTTGTCATGGACATATAACGATCCGATTGTTTGGCATGAATTTGTTATGGATACGGCAAAGTTGGCGCATGAACATGGTTTGAAAAATCTGTATAAGAGTGCTTTTTATATCAGCGAAAAAGCTATTGATGAACTACTTGGTGTAATGGATATCTTTAGTATTTCATTAAAATCAATGCAAGATAGCTTTTATCGTAAACATACAGGAGGGCGATTACAGCCTGTTCTTGACGGTATTAAACAAGTCTATGATGCGCGAAAATCTACAAATAGTCCTCACCTTGAGGTATCTAACTTATGTGTGACAGGGCGTAATGACTCTCTTGATGAAGCGAAAAAAGTAACTGATTGGATGCTCAAACATCTTGATGCCGATATTCCATTACATTATGTTCGTTTCCACCCTGATTACCAATATCGTCATGTCGACCGCACATCTATTCCCTTTTTAGAGCAAGCTCGCCAGCAAGCCTTAAACGAAGGGATGCGCTATGTTTATGTCGGAAATGTGTTTGATACAGACAGCGCAAACTCTTATTGCCCCGAATGTCATACCTTATTAGTTAAGCGAAGTGGGTTAATTGCTCAATCTCACTTAGATGGCGGGCGATGCCCTCATTGTCATTTTCAACCTTCGATTATCTTGCCTTGGGCAGGAGCTAACACTGACAAATTATCAGAATATATTCCTGAGGATTTTATCTGTATTACACATCCTTTCCGTGGTCCTGTTCAAGCTTGCCATATTGAACAAAAAAATGAGTCACCTATTTACTATCAATTTATTACAAAACAAGGTGAGCCAGTAGGTCCTATTAGTACCAATAGCTGTAGTCGCTTTATGCTGTCAAAAAGTAGTCCTAAAGCTGAGGGAATACGTCTTTATCATCACCAAAATGAACCTTGTCAGCTGTTTGAGGTTTACGATCGTGCTCATTTTCCTGTTACTGAAGCCGAAAAAACCCATCTTGGGAGCGAAAATGTACCGATCACCCTTATTCCATTAAAAGGACGCTAAAAATATGCCACTCAATAGAGGATGGTCATTAATACGTGCTCAGCTTATTGCAGCTCAAATTCGCAAAGCAAAACTCAATGATAAAGTACCGAATCTTCCTATTATCTATTTACCAGGTATTTTAGGAACCAAGCTTTTTGATAGGCAAAAACAGGCCTTTATTTGGGGTGATCATCGTAGTGTCTTTACAAAAAGTAACTATGAGTATGAGCATCCCAACGCTCAGCATTCACCTCGCGTATTAGCCACTGAGCAATTACACGCATTTTCGATTGTTCCTTATTTAGTGAGCACATTGGTCACTCAAGAGCTTAAAGATGTTCTTGAAACAGCATTAGGTTATCGCGAAGGGCAAGATCTGTTTTTTCTTGCCCATGATTGGCGAGCCGATCACCGATTGCTGGTGGATCTCATTGATAGGGAAGTTAACCGACTTAAAACGGTTTTTGGAGATAATCAGCCTTTTATTTTTATTGCTCAATCAGCATCTAACCTCGCAATACGCTACTGGTTACGTCATACCACTCCTGAAAATAGAGCATTAGTGGCGAAGTGGTATGCCTTTGGCCCACCTTGGCACGGTACATTTCAGGCGTTATCAATGATGGAGACAGGCTATTATGCCGGAAGTCGTTATCTTCACGGGTTTTCATCTGATGATGTCTGTGGCTGTCCTTTTGTGTATCAATTATTACCCCCCAATCCAGTAGTCATAGACAGTTATGGGCGAGCGTTGACTGATTTTGATATCTATGATGAAACGTGTTGGGAGCACTATCACTTAGGGCCTTATAAAACCTCAATCAGTTCAGCACAGAATCAACGAGTAAGAGAAGCGTTGGCACAAAATTTACAGTGTGCTAAACGCTTTACTGATGCGGTTTCCGGTATTAATAAAAATGAACAAGCTGTGCCCCAAGTGTGGTATTTAAGTGATAATAATATCACGTTAAAAGCCGCTATTTATGGAAGAGAAGGTTGGTATTTACAAGCTAAAGATATTAAACGTGAATTTCCTCAACTAGCCACTCAGGCATTAACAGTCGGCGACGATCACCTTCCTTTAGAGGGATTGTTGCAATATTGGCGTGCGCCTATTGTGCGTGATAGATATCAACACCCTTGGGGGGAAAGCTTTGCCTTTATTAGCCAAGCGTCAACACATCGCGCATTAATAAACCACACACCTAATTTACGAAGTTTAGCTTTTGATATTGCAACAGAGAGAAGAAAAGAACGTTAATGACATTAATGCATTTCATTGATTGAAGTATTGAGTCAAAAAATAAAAACTTACATAATGCGAGTATCTCGCCGTTAAACTCTTAAATTGTGCGTAAACCTATGACATCAAATATAAATGGAATTATTGATAGTATTCGTAAAGCTATACAATGCTCAACACAAGGTATGGTTGACCGTGAACAACTTGCTGAGCTAGTTATTTTAGCTACCGTTGCTCAAGAGCATTTACTCGTTATTGGCCCTCCAGGAACAGCGAAGAGTGCTGTTGTACGCAGAGTTTCTCAAACACTCGGAGGGCGTTATTTCGAATATCTTTTAGGTCGCTTTACTGAGCCTTCTGAGCTATTTGGGGCCGTTGATCTCAAAAAACTCAAAGAAGGTAAAGTCGAAACCGATACCACAGGAATGTTACCTGAAGCTGATATCGTGTTCCTTGATGAGGTCTTTTTGGGATCGACCGCGATTTTAAACACCTTATTGGGTATTTTAAATGAACGCCGATTTAAACGTGGTCACACCGATATTATTAGTCCACTAAAAGTCTGTATTGGTGCTACTAATAGTTTGCCTGATGATCCGAATCTTACCGCATTCTCAGATCGCTTTCTTATTCATCTTTTTATTGATTCTGTACCCGATCACCAATTAGAAGCCATGCTGGAAGGTGGATGGGCTTCAAGCATGACTCAACTTTCAGCTCAACTCGATATTGCTCAATTAGATGAATTACACCTTGCGGTTAAAAATATCGATTTAACACAAGTTAGACCATTGCTTGCTAATGCAGTGCGTTCATTAAGAAATGCAGGGATCACGCTTTCAGATAGACGCATTGTTCGTGTTCAGCGTCTTATTGCCGCAGCAACAGTACTCAATAATCGAGAGATTGCGACAGAGCAAGATATTTGGCCTTTGCTGTATGTACTTCCTACTGAAGATGCACAACAACAAGGACGTGAAATCTTACGACAAGAACTCTCATTTTCAATGAATTCTCGATTATTTAGTTCCGTAGAAGAGGCGACATTACAGCCTCAATCTCGCATGAATCGTTTAATTGAAAGAGCAACAGATGTTCTAAATGCAGAGCCTGTATCTAAAGTGGATATTGAACTGACATTACGAGAAATAGATGCCAACTTCTCAACAGAGATGTTAAGTGAAGAGCTTGCAATATTACGTACTCAATTAGCAATACAGTTTAGTCACTTATTATGAGCCCAACATTTCCACTGACTTGGCAACATAATGCAACACCTCCTAAACCACAAGGGGTGTTTGCAACTGGTATAACAGCCAAACAACTTATTGAACGCATTATTCATTTGCCGGAGGTTCAGCAACAACGGTTAAAAGTGCTCACCAGTCAACATCGACTTATTGTATTAGGAAAACAGACTGATTTACCTTGGGTTGAAAATATAACGCTGATCGCACCGTCTACTCAAACAGCTAAATTATGGCTCCCTATACATCAACAGCTTTTATTACCTTATGGGCTGGTGGAACAAGCCTTAGTCCAGTATTTTAAACGCCAACCACTATTGCTTTTACCATCACCTCAAACGGTGATCCCTTTAGATAATCAGTGGTCATTAACACCTAAGCTACGGGATACACTCACCCAATTGTGTTTTGAGTGAAATATAATGTGACACAAGGATCGGTTTATCATCATGTCATTACCCACAACACAATCCACATCATTACCTGAAGCGCTACAACCTTGGCAAACTTGGCTTAGCTGGTTAGATCCCGAATTAATTCCTGCCTTTTCAGACATATTACAACGCCTGAGTCGTGTATTAGGTCCTGTACAGGGAAAGCAACTCGGTGGCTTACCTGAACAAGATGGTATAGGGCAAATACAGCGTAAAGGGGATTATCAAAACCTGCTACTTAGTGAATGGTTAATGGCTGATGAAGTACCTGATGAATTTATGAGACGCGCCATTAATGCAGAGCATCTCTTTTTAGCGCCAAACTATAAATCTCAACAATCTTTAAATCAGATCACCGTGCTTTTTGATACCGGTATTTCACAACTGGGTGAATGTCGTTTAGTTCATATTGCATTGCTTATCTTATTAGCTCAACGAGCAGAAAAGGCGGGTTGCACATTAATGTGGAGTACGTTGCAATCAATCATTCCATTAATGCCGTTAAACGCCATAAATGATCTACACGAATTATTGACACGCCGGACTTATTCGCCTGTTTTAAACGAACATATTACACATTGGCAAAACGTTATTTCTGAAGATGTAAATGCGCAAAATGGTGAAATTTGGTTAGTCACGGGCGCTCATCAACAACCTATATTGAAACTAATTACATCAAGCCATCATATCGAATTAACTGGGGATGATTGTTTTAATAAAACCATTGATGTGAATATTCGAACTCCTCATTTTCAACGCCATATTGTATTACCAACACCGCCTAGAGCACTCAGCTCACAAATATTAAAAGGGCAAATAAGGCCGTCTTCAGTACAAAACACGCATCAACATGAACACAAGATATCACTCATGTTTTCACCCGTTATCTCATTTCATGGTAGCGCGGTGGGGGTCACTTTATTAGGTAAACCTGGGTTAGTGGTGATTAAAATTCCACCACTCAATAGATTAAATCAAAACAGGTCGCTTAAAAAACCGTTTGTATACCAAATATATCCTGATGGCCATGCTATTTTAGCGTTACAGTGTCACGGAAAAAAGGTAGGCGCGTTACTTTCCAATAACAATGGCCTCTATTTTTGGCAATTACCCAAACTCTCTTATATGCCTCGACCTTCCGATGAGGAGTTTTCAGCAGGTATTGGACGAGGTAATACGCTTTCTAATGCTTATTTATTTAATCGAGAATATACCAGTTTATTTGTTCATGATAGGGCAAGACGGTTAGTCGCTTTCTCATCCAATATTTATTCCGAAGAAAAAAATAATTTTAAAATCGTTGAAGAAAAAGTCCTTGGCATAGAGAAAATAGCCGACGACCTACTTGTGTATATTTATCTCAATGACAGTAGTGAATTAATCCAAATGGTCACTGGTGCAAACTTTTCTCAAAAGAAATACCAGCACCGACTCTATTTTACTCAATTTATTTCCTATCAAAGAGCTGTATTATTTGCCTATCACCATAAATATACCGATGGCTCTAAATCAATCTCTTGTGCCATTTCATTAGGCGCTAATCGACAAAGTTGGCATGTTTATAATATGGAAGTTGATGAGGTCTATGGCTATCAAATAGACTTACCCCAAGGATGGCAAGGAATAGGGCTTTTTTATCCAACACTTGATGGCTCTACCGAAGCAGATTTAACCACCTTAAATATTTTGATGCTCAGTTCAAACAAGCGAAATATTGCCAGTTATTCAAAAGGCGAGATAGAAATCTTATATCGTGCAGATAATCCGTTTACACGTTACTCATTTAGCTCATCTAAAGGCCTGTTTGCTGCATTAACGGATCATGCTCAAGTCGTTGTTTATGATGTATACCAAAAACAATTACGCTTAAATCTTTATACCATTGCACAAGAAGGTGATATCCAAAATGCATAACGATTATATTCGTCATCCAATATTATTGGGATATCGTCAAATCGAAGGTTTATGGCTACCTAATGACTGGTTTAATGAGACTCAACGCCTTACTTATTTAATAAAACATTGGCAAGCTAATTGTCGTATTTATCGATTCGAACAAGGAGATGTTCTCTGTTTTACTGAAAATAAAACGGTGGATTGTTCATCCATTGAGGGATGGCCTTTAATTCGTTACGGTCGCCTTTATAGCACAGCACCTCTAGATAATGATGAGATAAAAAAACTGCCTTATGCAGATCTTTCTTTAGTTCGTAGTGGTGTTGTAACAACGCTTCTATTTTCGCAAGCTGAACCTCTCTCACTTGCTGATTATCTCGATATTAAAGAGATTCATTTTGAAGAGACTGATAACTACGCCAATCTGTATGAGATAAAACCTCAAGCATTATCAGAAGAGAAAAATATTAGAGCGATTATTGGTGACAATATTCCACCGGCAGCAGATCAACAAAAGCAATTTATAAAGACGATATTTGAAAACACTTCATCATCTCCATCTCAAACACCTCAAGCAAAAGCGTCATCATCACTGACTCAGAAAATTATTAATAAATTTCTTGCGCCTCAAAATCGTGAAGCAATGCATTCTTCATCTAAAACGATATCTCAATTATCCCCTTGGCAACGCTGGCTAAATAAACTTTCAGTAAAAAGCGGCTTAGCGTCTGTCATGAGTAAACAGCAGGCTGATTACATTAAAAAAATGATGAAAATGTTTGAAGAAGATAATGTCAATCAAGCACTGAGACATGGTATTCCACTGAGTAAATCTCAAGGAAACCAAGAAGCAACGCCTTCACCTTATTTAGGGAGATTAAAAGGGCGAAATAAACTGGAAATATCCGTAGATCAACAAGGGCATAAAAGCCTTTATCTTAGTGATGAACTTCAAACGTATTTAAAACAACTTTATCGTCAACAATTTATCAAACTAGATAAAGCTGGGCGTAATGAAGAAGCATTATTTGTTCTTGCTGAATTATTGCAAGAAAAAGAAGAAGCACTCGATTATTTAGAAAGCTTCCAGCGCTATCAACAAGCAGCTGAACTAGCTCGATTATGGGCAATGCCACCGGCTTATATTATTCGCCTATACTCTTTAGCGGGTGATATGAATTCAGCAGTTATATATGCTCGTTTACATCATGCGTTTTCGTTTATGATCTCACAGTTACAAAACACTCATCCTGATATTGCTAATAAAATGCGCGAAGAATGGGCTGAATATCGTATTGCTTGTGAAGACTATTTACAGGCCATCGACATTATCTGGGAATTAAATAATGAGGACAGCCGTAATAAAGCCAAGCATTGGTTAGAAATAGCCTATCAAGCTGGTGGAGAATTAAGCCTACGAAGCCTAGTAAAATGGGCCTTTTTATTACCTGAGTCTTTTCATCAACATCAAAATGATATTAAAAAGACGATTAATGATCCTAACGCCTCTATTTCGCGCGCTATTTTAGCTAGAGCATTATTGGCTTTACCCAAACAAACCAAATTAACTGAACAACTGATTAATCAATTAATTCGACCTATTATTGTTGATCAATATGGTGTTAGCTCGGTATTAGAGAAAAAAGAAGTTAGCCAACTTATTCATAAAAGTACGAATAAATTATTCAAAGTCGATATCCCTCATAGTGATATTCCAGAGGCTAAACGTTATTCCTTAGATACACAAAACCACTTTATTTCGGCGACTATTCCAGAGCAAGGGCTTTCTGCTATCTATGATGTCGTTGCCTTAAATGATCACCGATATCTTATCGCATTGGGTGAATCTGGGGTGTTATTAACTGATAAAGCTGGAAGAAAACTTTGGCATAATTTAACGCCAACTTATCATATTGTTATCGCAGAAAACCACCAAAGCGCTTTATTATTAGCACCAAGAGGTGATTATTTCCAAATTCATTCATTAGCAATCACAACACAGTCTATCCAAGAGCTTGGTACACTAAAATGTACTGTTTTTATCCGCAGTTTTGATGGCGTTTTTTGGACTATTGCAATTCGCAATACCGTTCAAGTTGTTGATACTAAAAATAACTTTAAGATAGTTTGGAATGTAGACACCTTGAATGGTGATGTTGTCGAGCTTCTTCGCCACAATGACTCTGAATATTGGCTAATTAATAGTGAACCGAAAGAACGCTGGTCGTATATTTTACCCAATCGCCGACTAACTCAGCGAGAAAATCTGCCTCAAGCATTAAATGAGGAGTTAAAATATGATCTGATGTCTAACTCATACTATGGTGTAAAACATGATAAATGCGTGCTCACATCAGCAAATTCACACTATACCCAACGTTTACAACTGCCAAATACTCAATCTATTGAAGAGCAGCAATCTTTTCATTTAACTTCAAGAACAGCCACGTTAGTTTATTGGCAAAAAGATGAATTAACGATATTTCGTTTATATAACAATCAAAATCACTGTAGTTTTGAATTAAAGTGGCCGACAAAATTTACACCAAGTTATCGTCATGAGTTTAACCAATGGTATTTTTTCGATAATACAGGGCGTTTAGTGCATTTTAATTGGGATAATGGGCGAGTAAATACAGTGAGTTTGCTTTTAAAATAAAAACCGACTAAAAGAAGAAGATGATTTTTTATTCTTCTTTTAAAAATGTCACGATGGTATTTCTTAGCCAATTAAGCGCATTATCATTATCACTACGTTGATGCCAAACCATCTGGAATTCTAATTCAGGGATATCAAGAGGGGGTTTAAACAGAAAAAATTTGTAACGCATATTCTGAGGGATCGCTTTTTCAGCAATAGTTAATATTAAATTTGTATTTTCTAATAATTGAGGCGCTATTTGCCAATAAGGTACAGTGACCGCAATACGGCGTTGTTGATTAATCAATTGAAGTTGACGCTCTATTTCATTGGCATCGAAAGGTTTCATACTAACTAAGCATTCGGAGTCTTCAGTACCTTAGATAACACCTTATGTTCTAAATCTATTTTTACTGACAAATTGATTAGCGTGGTCGATAAATCAGTCTACCCAGAAAAGGCAATGGGGCTAGCCGATTGGCTTTCGTTTCCGCATATCTTAATCTAAACTACCTTCATGTAGCTTACTTTGCATTTCTTCTCGGCTACAGTGCCAGATTTTTAGATCCACATCTGGCGCACAAGAGTGCAGATAATGAACTAATTTTGTTGAAATCAGCATTGCGCCATAATCCGACATGGCAATATTAAAACCTCTTTTACAATCAGAGGGCCGAAAATCTTGCTGAGCAATAAGATTATCGAGTTGTCCTAATGCCTGAGTGAGTGGCTGATAAAGTGACTCTGCTTTACTGGTTAATTGATATTGACCATTTTTTCTCACTAAAAGCGGATCTTGGAATAATTCTCTTAAACTGTTGAGAGTATGGCTTACTGCTGGCTGGCTTTTATGTAATCGCTCTACCGCACGGCTGACGTGACACTCTCGCAATAGATAAAATAGAGTAACCATTTGATTTAAATCTAATTTTCTTAAGTTATTCATATCACGAATAGTGCCTTATAAAATTGTTCATTTCCTCAAGATAACATCATTGATTAACATCCCCTTAATTTATTTTTAGTCGTAATTTATTAAGAGGTTATCATGTCAACATTATCATTATCTGGGCTTTTACTCGCTTTTTTGGCATTGTTTGCAGGTGCTGTGGTGCCTATTCAAGCGGCCAGTAACGCTATATTAGCCCGCCAATTAGGCCATCCTTTATGGGCAAGTGCAATATCGCTGTTAATCAGTATTGCGGTTTTAATTCCACTTTTATTTATCTTTAAAGTGCCTAAACCTAATTTCAGCACTGATCTTTTTAGTCAACCTATCTGGATCTGGTTTGGCGGCATTGCTGGTATGCTTTATCTAACGTCTGCTTTAATTTTAGTGCCTAAAATTGGTAGTACGACCTTTTTTGTGATGGTGATTGCAGGGCAACTGATTATTTCTGCTTTAATTGAACAATTTGGTTGGTTTGGTATGAGTCAAAACTCTATTCCATTAAGTAAGATTTTGGGAATTGGTTTGGTTATTTTAGGCGTTTTATGTGTCCAGTTCTCACGAAAATAAGACTAAATTATAGCGTAGTTCTCTATAAACGTTGTACGCTATTATCAATCAGTTACTGTTAAATTTACTGAGAGCCTATATATGTTGCAAAAAGATCACCAATATCACCTAACAGATCTTATATTGGCAATGAAGCAATTGAGTCACGAGATGATAATTTTTGTTTATACGGTGAAGATGATATTGAAGATAAATTAAGAATAATTTTTAAAATAGATAATTGTGCTCATTTCAATGATTATCGAAGTGTTTTACCTTTTTTATCAATACACTCACTATCACCCGATTAAAGGAGAACACTAATGATTGCCGTAATATTTGAAGTAAAAATCAAACCAGGAAAACAGGATCGTTATTTATCCTTAGCAACTGATTTAAGGCCATTACTAACAGATATTGAGGGATTTATTTCAATAGAGCGGTTTCAGAGTTTATCAACCGAAGGAAAATTATTATCACTTTCTTGGTGGGAAAATGAAGAAGCGGTTTTGCAATGGAAGACAAATATTTTACATAAAAGTGCGCAACAAGAAGGTCGAGAGTCTATTTTCGATTTTTACAAAATTAGCATTGCTTCTTTGGCGCGTGAATACTCATTTGATGCAGAAAGTCTGTAATTAAATAGACTCGATAACTTGCTACAATAACGTTATTACCCCATTAATGGCATGCTATCAAAGGGCTTAATTTTTAAATGGCTAAATCAGAGATAAAATCGGAATATCAACATACTGTAGGATCAGCAATAGCCACTGTAGGTGCAGCAATATCTGATATTTCTAGAGTCAAAATACTCTGTGCATTAATGGATGGAAGGGCGTGGACAGCAACTGAGCTGGGGATTGTAGCTGATATTTCTGCTTCTACAGCAAGTAGTCATTTGTCCAAATTACTGAATAGTGGTCTGATTTCTGTGATATCCCAAGGTAAATATCGTTATTTTCGATTAGCTGACGATGAAATTGCAAAAGTTATTGAAAATTTAATGAACTTTTCAACCAACCATATTTCACAAGCAAAAATTACAACGCCGAAAAATCTAAGAAAAGCAAGAACTTGTTATAATCATTTAGCAGGTGAAGTGGCCGTTGATATTTATGATTCTCTTTGTCAACAAAAATGGATAACAGAAGATGGCCATGCTATTACAACGCTAGGTGTTGAGCGATTTAAAAATATAGGTATTGAATTTCAAGCAAAGCATTCACGAAATATTTGCTGCCCATGTTTAGACTGGAGTGAGCGTCGTTTCCATTTAGGTGGGCAAATTGGTACCGCTTTTTTTAATTATGCAGAGGCACAATCTTGGTTAACACGACATCAAGGATATAGAGAAGTGACTATCAACGAGAAAGGTTATAAAGCATTAATGCTCCACTTTAATATAAAAAGAAATAGTTAGAAAAGGGGATTCATCTTTAGATGAGCGTTCAGAAGTGATCCGTATCCTAGACTCACATATATTCACATCATACTCCATTTAACATAATATACATTATGCGAACCTTGGTGTCTAAATATGGATAGGCACTGAAATCTCTATTTTGGTCTGGTTGATTATGTTGGTTCATTCTTAACTCAAAGCTTATTCGCCACTGCTTTTTCTAGATCTTGAATATAGATTTTTTGTCTTTTCTTCAGATACTACTTCACTAAGGGTTTTAATAAAATCTTTTTGGATATCACGACTTCAGTAAAGTCGATTTCAGTGACTTCATTATCAGAAGTAAAAACACCCATCCAGTGACCTTTGATATTTTCATTCTCCATATCAAACTCTCGTCTCTAATATTATTCCTATTAGTGTTATTGACTGGCATTTGATGCCAAACAAAAATATCACTGTACATTACTTCTATAATTACCAGCTTATTTCTTTATACAGATGTGGTCACATGGTTAACAAACTGAATCTTAATTGGCCTGAATTTTTAGAAAAATACTGGCAAAAAAAACCTGTTGTACTGAAAAATGCATTTCCTGATTTTGTCGATCCGATCACTCCAGATGAATTGGCCGGTCTGGCAATGGAACCGGAAGTTGACAGTCGCTTGGTCAGTCTCACTGGCAATAAATGGGAGGCAAGTCATGGCCCGTTTGAAGACTTCAGCGAGTTAGGTGAAGAAGGATGGTCACTACTGGTACAGGCGGTCAACCATTGGCATATGCCGGCGGCTGAACTGGTGAAACCATTTCGCGTATTACCAGAATGGCGTCTTGATGATCTAATGATTTCCTATTCTGTACCGGGAGGTGGTGTCGGACCACATATTGATAATTATGATGTTTTTATTATCCAAGGAATGGGTCGACGTCGTTGGCGTGTAGGCGACGCCCTACCAATGCGTCAATTCTGCCCTCATCCAGCATTACTGCATGTTGACCCATTTGAACCAATTATTGATGTAGTAATGGCACCCGGAGATATTCTGTATATTCCACCGGGATTCCCTCATGATGGCTTCACTTTCGAAGATACCATGAATTATTCTGTTGGTTTTCGTGGACCAAATGGCCGTGATTTGCTGAGTAGCTTTGCAGACTACGCGCTGGAAAAAGATCTGGGCGGGATAAATTACGGCGATCCTAACCTGACAATACGCGACAATGCAGGAAGAATGGAAACTCATGAAGTTGAACACCTGCGTGCCATGATGATTGAGATGATCAACAAGCCTGGTGATTTTGAACAATGGTTAGGTCGTTTTGTAACTACGCCTCGCCATGAACTGGATATCGCACCTGCAGAACCGCCATATCAGCCAGAAGAAGTACTGAGTGCGCTGAATGATGGTGAAAAGCTGATCCGACTGAGCGGGCTACGTGTCCTACGTATCGAAGATAATTTCTTTGTAAATACAGAAGGTTGGTCTACAAAAGAGACGAAAGGTGCAGATGCACTGTGCCAGCTTACAGAAGTTGGAAAAGATGAACTCGGTGAAGCACTGATGGAACCCACTTTTGTTGCGGAATTAACTGAATTTATCAATCAAGGATATTGGTACTTCGACGAATAAAACACGATTGTCTAGCAATAATATGATAAAACACCTGCTTGCGGGTGTTTTATTTTATCGTTTCCGCCCTCCTTCTGTCTCAAGTAAGATGATGTCTGCTTTCGGCTTAATGATGACAAGAAAACCTCGCCTTAACGAGGCTTCTATTACCGTAAAAATAGTCAATAAATTTTGTTATATCAGCTTATTCCCTTTGTCATCGACAACATTTTGTCCGTCTTCTTTTGAAAAGGCACCTTTTTGTGCTTCAGAAAGAATATCTAAAACGACTTCTGAAGGACGGCATAACCGAGTTCCTAATGGTGTCACAACAATAGGTCTATTGATTAATATTGGATATTGCAACATATAATCAATAAGTTGCTCATCTGTCACATTAATATGTTCAAGGCCCAACTTATCATAGGGTTCAACATTCTTTCGTAATAATTCTCTAACCGAAATTCTCATATCAGTGATAAGTTTCTCTAAAACATATTTAGAGGGTGGCGTATCAAGATAAAGGATAATTTCAGGCTCTACACTACTGTTTCGTATCATTTCAAGCGTATTTCGTGAAGTCCCACAATCGGGGTTGTGATAAATTACAATGCGATCCATATTGTCACCACTAATTTATTAATGTCAGTCGAAGAGCTAATGCAATCAATGTTACTGTTAGCACTGGGATTGTCATAACAATGCCCGTTTTAAAATAATATCCCCATGTAATGGTCATGTTTTTTTGTGATAAAACATGCAACCATAGTAATGTTGCCAAGCTTCCTATTGGCGTAATTTTGGGGCCTAAATCTGCACCAATTACATTGGCATAAATCATCGCTTCTTTAATTAATCCCGAGGCATTACTACCTTCAATGGATAAGGCGCCAACAAGAACTGTTGGCATATTATTCATAATTGATGATAAAAATGCGGTGATATATCCCGTTCCTAGTGTTGCAATCCAAACACCTTGACTTGATAGGAAATCAAGAATTTCTGACAGATATTGAGTCAAACCAGCATTACGTAATCCATAAACAACAAGGTACATACCCAGAGAGAAAATTACGATTTGCCAAGGTGCCCCTCGTAAAACTTTTCGAGTATTAATCGTCTTTCCTTGTGCCGCGATAAACCATAAAATTACAGCACCAACCGCAGCAATGGCACTAATTGGAATTCCCAAAGGTTCCAATATGAAAAAGCCAAATAATAAAAGAAGTAATACCAACCAACCTGCTTTAAATGTTTTTACATCTTTAATTACGGTCGCAGGCACCGCTAATTTTGAGGTGTCATATTGCTGAGGAATATCTTTGCGAAAAAACCAATGCAACATAATTAATGTCGCGATAATAGCGGCAATATCAACAGGGATCATCACAGAAGCATATTCCGTAAACCCGATATTAAAGAAATCAGCAGAAACGATATTGACTAAATTTGAAACAATTAAAGGTAAGCTTGCCGTATCTGCAATAAACCCTGCAGCCATAACAAAAGCTAATGTTGTACCTTTACTAAACCCAAGCGCTAACAACATTGCAATCACAATAGGCGTTAAAATAAGTGCAGCACCATCATTAGCAAAAAGTGCCGCAACGGATGCTCCTAGCAGAATAATATAACTAAATAAAAGCCGACCTTTGCCACCTCCCCATTTTGCGACATGGAGTGCAGCCCATTCAAAAAAACCACTTTCATCAAGAATAAGGCTAATGATAATAACGGCAACAAATGTTGCGGTTGCATTCCATACAATATTCCAAACTACGGGAATATCTTGGAGATTAATGACACCTAGCAATAGTGCAATTAACGCACCTATTGTTGCACTCCAACCGATCCCCAATCCTTTAGGCTGCCAAATAACAAAAGTGATTGTTAAAATAAATATTAATACTGCAATAAGCATAAGAACCTCTTTTGGAAGGCTCATTGAGAGCCTTCTACCAGAAAATAAAGTTAATCAGCCAGTTTACTTAACGCGTCAACGCCGATAGGTTCATGTTCTTGTAATGGAACAATTGCGACTCGCTTTGCTAATAAAGTGGTGACTTTTTTAATCTGTGGTATTTCCTGTTCAGCTCGAGAAAGTAACAGTGGTGAGGTTGTTTTTGTCGCAGATAAACTGTTATTAATGATCCAAGCCCATGGGTGAATATCTGCTCTGATCAAGTCATTCTGTAAGTTCTCAGCCTCAAGAACAGGTGTTGTTTCAGCTAAAGTAGTAATAATTACTTTTGTACGCTTTGGATCTTGTAATTGCATCATTGGTGTGAGGAAATGCCCTTTTTCACCCATTTTTTTAGCAATTTCTTTGTGGTAAGCGCCTGTTGCATCCAGTAAAAGTAATGTGTGGCCTGTAGGCGCGGTATCCATAATGACGAATCGTTTACCTGCTTCTCGGATTATTCGAGAAAAGGCTTGGAATACTGCAATTTCTTCAGTACATGGTGAGCGTAAATCTTCCTCTAACAGTGCACGTCCTTGTGCATCGAGATCTTTACCTTTTGTTTCTAGTACATAATTACGGTAGCGCTCTGTTTCTACAATGGGATCTATGCGGCTGATTTGTAAATTTGGCAAGTCTCCATCTAATGTATTTTCTAGATGAGCCGCCGGATCTGATGTGGTTAAATGAACATCGGCTCCTAATTCTGCTAGCTTAACCGCAATAGCTGCCGCGATTGTTGTTTTTCCTACACCTCCCTTACCCATTAGCATAACTAAACCCTGTTTTTGTACAGCAAGTTCGT
This sequence comes from Proteus vulgaris, assembly GCF_016239305.1. Lineage (GTDB taxonomy): Bacteria > Pseudomonadota > Gammaproteobacteria > Enterobacterales > Enterobacteriaceae > Proteus > Proteus vulgaris_C. The sequence goes on from NZ_JAEHOQ010000002.1 coordinate 194,824, forward strand.
TTACTAATGATGATAATGTGGGCAATGTTAAGTCAGTCTCTAAATATTCAGTTGTCGGTAGCACTTGCTCTTTATCAGATAAAAGCTGATTTAATGCTTCAATGCCTACCATATTACGTACACGAAGCATAAGCATATCGGTTGGTAATTTACGAAGAACCTCAGGCATTTTTTGTATTGCGGTTTGTTCTCTGAAATAAAGGGATTTCGACAATTTATCATCGTTAGAAATAGCTGATTTAGGGAAAATGCCATTAATGATCAATTGTTGATTTTTTATACCAAGATTGGAAAGTTCATTATAGGTACGGGCAACTTCTCGAAGAGCTGCTGATTGAGGTCGGGCAACGAGTATTAAACGCGTGAGTTGTTTGTTACTAAGAGCTTCGACAGCCATACTATATTGTTCACGTTGTTTTTCCAGCCCAGACATAGGGCCAAGGCAAGACGCGCCATCAGGGTTATCACTAATAAAATCATTCCAAGCACCAGGTAATTGTAATAACCTAATTGTGTGGCCCGTTGGTGCCGTATCAAAAATGATATGATCGAAATTAGCAGTAATTTCTTTATTTGTTAGTAGTCCTGTAAATTCATCAAATGCGGCTATTTCCGTGGTACAAGCTCCTGATAATTGCTCTGTAATACTTTGAATAACGGCTTCAGGTAAACTACCTTTAATTGGTGTGATAATTTTATTTCGGTACTCTTCTGCAGCAGCTTGCGGGTCTATTTCTATAGCTGAAAGATTGGGTACTAGTGTAATTTGTTTGATACTATTGCCAATATTTTGTGAAAATACTTGTCCAACATTTGAAGCAGGATCTGTACTGACTAATAAGACTTTTTTTCCTTTCTCTGCTAATTTAATGGCTGTTGCACACGAAATAGATGTCTTACCTACACCTCCTTTTCCAGTAAAAAAAAGATAATTTGGCGTATTTTCTAGAAATTTCACAGTATTTCTCCTTTAGCAACAACCGTCATTGTTTCCACAACAACTACTTTTGATCGTAGGTTTATTGTCATTTGTATAATTAATACCAAACCATCTAGCTAGTTCATTACGTTTTGGGTAACGCCCCGTTAAAACAGCTTCACCATTAAGTAAAATAAGAGGTAATGATCCAGCACCTGCGGTTTCAAGAAAGGCTTTTGCTTTTGAATTATTAACAAACTCAATAGGCTCTTGCCCTAAATTAAAACGTCGAATATTAGCCCCTTGCTTTTTTAACCAATCAACATCGGTTGCAAAATCAACTAATGCTTGATCAACATCGGTTCCACACACACCAGTGCTACAACATAATGCGGGATCAAAGACTTCTAATTTTTTCATACTGGCACCTCATATCTGTTTTTTCATATATGTTAAATTAAAAAATTTTACTCAGAACAGCAGATTACTGCTTCTTTCTTTTCAATAGAACGAAGCAAATCTGATACTCTGCTTTTTTCTGTCTCATAGGTGACTTCAATAATATTTTTCACCCACGGTAATAATGTAGGAGACAAACGATAGTGAACCCATTTCCCATGTTTAGAATCAAGTAATAGTCCGCTTTCCCGCAACATAGCTAGATGTCGAGACGTTTTAGGTTGAGATAAATTTAGAGCTGTATAAATGTCACAGACACATAACTCGCCGGATGCTTTAAGCAGCAACACAATATCTAGCCTTGTTTGATCACTCAATATCTTAAACAATTGTAACGATTCCATATTTGCTCCTTTCTTTAATAAATGACAACGTACACCTGAAATACATATCTGTCAAACCATATGTATTTTGAGCGTTATTTTTACTTAATTTCCTCCTTAAAGGCGAAAGGCGCATATCCCGTTGACTTATATCAAATGAAACAAAGTTAAACGAATCGATTCACCTCATTGATGAGCCACCTCTCTTGACTTAATCATCAATGAGGTGAGAATGCACTAATACTTTAATTTATCTGAATAATAATCTGATATTGGAAGGTTTATCATGAGCTATCGTATGTTTGATTACTTGGTACCAAATGTTAACTTTTTTGGCCCAGGTGCTATCTCTGTTGTTGGCGAACGTTGCAAATTATTGGGTGGTAAAAAAGCCCTGTTGGTAACGGATAAAGGTCTACGAGCGATAAAAGATGGCGCCGTAGATAAAACTATTGGTTATCTAAAAGAAGCGGGTATTGATGTTGTCGTATTTGATGGCACAGAACCTAACCCAAAAGACACTAACGTGCTTGAAGGTCTTGCAATGTTCCGTAAAGAACAATGCGATATGATAATTACAGTCGGTGGCGGTAGTCCACATGACTGCGGTAAAGGCATCGGTATTGCAGCTACTCATGAAGGCGATCTTTACAATTATGCGGGCATTGAAACACTAACAAATCCACTACCACCGATTATTGCCGTAAATACCACTGCTGGCACAGCGAGTGAAGTCACCCGCCACTGCGTTCTGACCAACACAAAAACTAAAGTCAAATTTGTTATTGTGAGCTGGCGTAACCTCCCTTCTGTTTCCATTAACGATCCTTTATTAATGATTGGTAAACCTGCTGGACTGACTGCTGCAACAGGTATGGATGCTTTAACTCATGCGGTTGAAGCATATATTTCTAAAGATGCAAATCCAGTCACTGACGCTTCAGCGATCCAAGCAATTCGTTTAATTTCTCGTAATTTACGTCAAGCCGTGGCCTTAGGTACAAACCTAAAAGCCCGTGAAAATATGGCCTATGCTTCACTTTTAGCAGGAATGGCATTTAATAACGCTAACCTTGGTTATGTTCACGCAATGGCTCACCAACTGGGAGGGTTATATGATATGCCACACGGTGTGGCCAATGCTGTACTACTCCCTCATGTGTTACGTTATAACCTGATCGCCAATCCGGAAAAATTTGCAGATATTGCTGAATTTATGGGTGAAAATGTGGCGGGACTATCCGTAATGGATGCTGCTGAACGTGCTATTGCAGCTATCGCTCGCCTCTCCGCAGATATTGGTATTCCACAACATTTAGGTGAATTAGGCGTGAAAGAGTCTGATTTCCCATATATGGCTGAAATGGCACTTAAAGACGGTAATGCATTCTCTAATCCACGTAAAGGCAATGAAAAAGAGATCATTGAAATTTTCCGTCAAGCATTCTAAATTTTCTGAAAAATACCCGTCAGCTATGTTTTCTGTTGGCGGGCTTTTTTAATGATATTTAATCTGTTTCTACTAGCCTGTATATTTAAGCCACGAATATATAATAATAAATATATAATTTGAAAGAGATAATATGGATATTCTCAATTTTCAGAAATATATTTTCCAATTTAAGGAACAAAAACCTTCAACAAAATCGAGTAGCTCTAAAATAATGTCTTCATCTTCTATTGCTCTTAATTGATTTAAACAATCTTTCATTATATCTTGAGTCATTCCATTGTATTTATAGGATAAAAGTAACTCCCTTAATGTAAATAAATCCCAATTTAAAGCAATCCCTTTTTGTATGTCAACAACCAGTGCTTGCTGGTAGTATTGCTGTTTTATTTTATCCATATTTAACCTAAACCTACCTTTTCGCCCTTTTTTCCATTATCCATCAATAATTTTATAAATTCGATAACTTAGATTTATTCTGGTCTTATCTATTGTTATTCATAATTAGAATTTAATACATGATAATCTTAGCTTTCTAACTTTCTTTTTTAATTATTCCCTGTATTAAACAAAAAGAGCCTAATTTTTCACTTAGGCTCTTCTCTTTTTATGCTATTCATACCACTTTAGAAGGACTGTATAATTGTTTCAATCCTTTAAAAATCCATAATAATGAATGAAAAATAAGTAATAAAATAATGGCATTAGCAAAAACAAATAAAACCATTGTTAATAACTGTATAAAATGACTATTAGATGTCATGCTCATATTTAATGAGGCTTTTGCTAATGCTGAAACTCCAAAGGAGAAACTCCAAAATGGCAATGAAAACGGTTGTTTTACAAACCAAGGAATTAATCTCATCATAAATAAGAGTTGTAATAACCCATAACCTAATAACATTTTTGCGAAGAAATCGATATGATTATCATTGATAGCCAAATAAGCACTACAGGCAACTAAAGCGGGTGCTAATTGAATACCAAATGATAGCCGTGATTTTTCATCCATTAATCCTTCACTACGAATTCTTTTTAAAATGGCGGGTTCTAAACTTAGCCATGAAAATACGCCAGCCCCAAAAAATAAAATACCCAAATCATTAAAACCGAATGCACCACATGCCATAGCGCAGATAAAATTATTAGCGACCGTTGGTAAATATAAGACTGGGGTGGTCGCCATTTTAGGATATTCACCCTTCCATTGATAACCAATGAGCCAACTAGAATATCCAAGCTGAGCAATTGCTCCAGCACTAAACAATACCAGAGAAAATAAGGATAAATATGGGCTTAGTCCGATCGATACTAAGACTGTCGTTGCAGGAAATAAGCTAGTAAATCCACTTATAACAGGATGTTTAATTTCCTCAAGAATACTTTGTCGATGAAATAACCATTTGCTTAGTAAAAATAGCGTAAGTGTTAACCAAACCAAACAACCCACACCAATAAATATTTCACCAATATAAGCTGGATAATTATGCTCTTTAGCCGCATAGCGCCATGCCATTCCCGTACCAATCATCCCTAATACAACACCAAAATAGCCCGAGGCGAACTGTGAAGAGAGTGTTTTTAATTTATTTATCAATATCATATTGTTACGTTAACTCATGTGAATGACACAATACATTGATGCTTCATTCTGAACATCAAATAATATTAGAGATAATAAAATTTATTTTTAAAAAATGCATTTAAAATATGTGTTATCAATAATGACTTATTTTAAGACTTTTCCCTCCTTATGTTCCCGAATATTCTGATGCTTGTATAAATACGATAACGATATCTTTATATTGTCCTTTATTTTGGAGTTTATAAAAATGAATATCACGCTAAAAAAGATTGGAACACTGTGTGTCGCTTCTGTTCTACTTTTTTCTCTTGCTGGCTGTTCCAGCATGACAAAACGCGACCGTAATACAGCAATTGGAGCCGGTGCAGGTGCTATTGGTGGCGCTATTTTAACTGACGGTAGTGCATTAGGCACTATTGGTGGTGGTGTTTTAGGTGGCGTTATTGGCCATCAAGTTGGTAAAAAATAACCGTTCTTTTTTTATTCTGCTAGACTGAGTCCTATTTTTGCGACTCAGTCTAGCAACGAGTCGCAATAAGATAATCTATATTTATTTTGGTGTGATATGAAAAAGTCGTTTCTATTTCAATTAAAAAAAGCTGTCGCAGTTTTATATAAGTCGTTTAGCGATTTAATTCATATCGTAGTAACTCTTGTTTTGTGTTACTTCTGTTTTCTTTTATCACCCACATTGGTGATCGCCGTAATTGGCAGTATAATTATTATTATCACTATGTTTTTACTTAGTTTATTTTTTTACCGTGACGCAAAGCATAATCTTTGCCTTCCTTATTTTTAATAAAAAATCGACTAAATAATCACATCTTGTTCTGTCAGTTAAAAACAAAAATACAGGTTACTATTAAAGATAAAAATCTTTCACATCATAAAAGAACCTTGTTTTTAGCTGATTTATCACAAACCTTACTTTTAAACTTGACTCTTTTTAGTGATGGCCTTTTACTTTCAATATTATAACTATCGAGGGTAATTAAATGATTATTTTTATCACGGGTGCTTCTGCTGGCTTTGGTGAAGCCATTGCTCGTCATTTTATCAATCATGGACACAAAGTTATTGGTACTGCTCGTCGTTTAGATAAACTTAATAACTTGCATAAAGAGTTAGGTGAACAATTTTATCCATTACAATTAGATGTTACAGATAAAAAAGCAGTCAGTGAGATTTACAATCAATTGCCTGAAAAATGGCGTGAAATCGACATATTAGTGAATAATGCCGGTTTAGCATTAGGTTTAAATACCGCAGATAAAGCCAATCTCGATGACTGGGATACGATGATCGAGACGAATAATAAAGGCCTTGTTCATGTTACTCGTGCCATTCTTCCTTTTATGGTGGAAAGAAACAAAGGTCACATCATTAATATTAGCTCAACCGCCGCATCTTGGCCTTATATGGGTGGTAATGTTTATGGTGCAACCAAAGCCTTTGTTAAACAATTTAGTTTAGGGTTACGCGCTGATCTTCAAGGTAAAAAGGTACGTGTTACCGATATTGAACCTGGTCTTGTTGGTGGTACAGAGTTCTCATTAGTCCGTTTTAAAGGTGATAGTGATAAAGTAGAACAAACATATGCAAATGCAAACGCATTAACTCCAGAAGATGTTGCGGAAGCGGTCTACTGGACAGCAACGTTACCAGCTCATGTTAATATTAATACCTTAGAAATGATGCCTGTTAGTCAATCATTTGCGGGGTTAAGTGTTCATCGTCAAAACTAAAACGCACTGAAAACTCATTTTTTATTAAGGCATCAACTATAATTATTAAGATATAATAGCCATTGACAGTAATAGCGACATAACTTTAGAGGATAGCAACTATGATCAATACACTAACTAAGAAGTTAACAGTAAGAACCGTATTGTTCTCTCTATTTCTTGGTTTATCTGTGTCTTCTTTTTCTTCTATTGCCGCCTCTACCAATGTAACCATTAATGGTAATGGCTATGACAATGTCTTAGATAAAGAACAAGCTCGACAACTGAAAGAAGACTGGGATCAAAAGCGTGAGCTTCGTACTCAAGTCAATCAGCGAGAAAAAATTGAATTTAATAAAGTAGATAAAGCCATTGATGAGCGAGATGCTTGTCTGAAAAGTGCAAATGTCTACGCTTATTGGGAGCCTGAAACCCGCCGTTGTTTAGACAGTAATACTGGGCGCCCTGTTAATCCGTAAGGAAATCGTGTAAAACAGTGATGTTTTGCGTTGTAAAACAAGGAAAATGTAATATGAAAAAATATATCTTTGCAGTAATGGCAACTCTCGTAGCATTTGCTCCTTTAGCAGCAAATGCAGGTTGTGATGAAGTTGTTGAATCAATTCAACAAAAAATCGTCAATAACGGTGTACCCGCAGCTAACTTTACTTTAACTGTTGTTGAAAACGACCAAGTTGCACAAACAGAAGGTAAAGTGGTCGGTACTTGCGAGAATGACACTAAAAAGATTGTCTATACTCGCCATTAATGCATCGTTGATGAAGATTGTAATTAAAAAGGGCGCAATTATTAGCGCCCTTTTCTTTATCATTCAATATAAATGAGTATCTCGCTGATCTAAAATCATTTTATTTGATTTGTTTTTCCATGTTTGCTTTAACTTTTTATTTTTTCATTTTTGTTTTAATTTTAAGCAAAGTGTAGAAAAACAAAAACACCCAATGGATTTACTCATCAGGCGTTTAAAAGTAACAAGTTTGGCTCCGTTAAAAAAACAGGCAACTCAATCCACTTCGTTACTTATTTATATATTCTCTTAAGCCGGTACCGCGATTTCTAACTGACTTAAATCAAGGTAACAAGAGAGATCACGTTCTTCAGGACGTAATAAATACGGGATTTCACCAATCAGTGGCGCGGGAATATGCTGAGACAGCCTTTCCACAATTTTCGCATAATAAGGTAATCCTGGGTTTATTCTGTTAGCAACCCAACCGACTAATTTCAAACCATCGTTGATAATAGATTGTGCTGTTAATATTGAGTGGTTAACACAGCCTGGTTGAATACCAACAACCAAAACAACTGGAATTTGTTCTTTTACCACCCAATCAGAATAAAAGGTATTATCATCGAGCAGATAACGCCAACCGCCATTACCTTCGATAACAACACACTCTGCTTTTTTACTTAAATTATCGAGCTCATTTGAAATCTTATTAAAATCAATTTCATTTTCGCTAACATAACAATTATCAAGCAAAATAGGATTAATTTCGTCGTAGCGAACTTCAACAGGCGATGAATTATGAATAATCATTGCATCACGATTACGCTCACCATCAGCCGTTTCATGTAATTCTGTAGCAATAGGCTTATAACCCACTGCCGTTGACCCGCCACGATTTAATGACTGAAGAAGTGCTCGGGTCACAACAGTTTTACCCACATTGGTATCTGTCCCCGTAACAAAAAAGCGTGTTAACATATAATTTACTTCCGTTATGACAGATAAATCAGGTTCATAAAAAATGACAGAGATTAGAGTTTAGGGTAACACTGTTTCTGGTGGCTTGAGGTAGCTCAATTTTTTAGTTAATTGGTCGAAAATAGAGAATTCGTTAATGATCAATTGAGGTATTTACGCTTACAAAACACTTCTGTTACGATTTTTTGCACTTCATTTAGCCTTGCATCAACTCAATTAACAAAGAACCGTTGTACAAAGCCTCTTTAACCAATGAAGCCGCTGGTAATGTACCTTTATTTCTTAACTCTGTTTCTTCAATAGTTAGTGATTGTACGTAACGAGGCATGGCCTGATTTTGAACATGATTCAAAATTAATGGGAAAAGAATGGATTTAGCTCGACAAAGAGGCGAACCAATTAATATTTTTTGCGGATTAAAAATATTAATCATCACGGCAAGAATAAAGCCTAATCGCTGTGCAACTAAATGCACTACTTCAAGAGCTTGTTTATCTCCAACTAATATTGCATCACACAATGTTTCAATTGTAATAGGATATTTGTTTAGCAACGAGGTGGGATCGTCTTGCGCTAATAATTGGGCTTTTTTAATTAATTGAGGAATAGCAATTTCGGTTTCTAAACACCCTTTCGACCCACAATAACAGCTGTTTTCAGAGTCGGTGACTTTAGTGTGCCCAATTTCAACCGCACTGTGACTATGAGAATGCAATGTCCTCCCATTACTAATCACACCAGCACCTACAATGTCATCAATGACAATTTGCAAAACATCTGAATTGTTTTTTGCCGCACCATATAAAGATTCAGCCATTGTCCAGGCAGTGACACTATGTTGCAAGAAAACGGAAACGCCTGTTTTTTCATGAATTTTATCGGCAAGAGGAACATCTTTAATATCGTAATAAGGGGAACTATGAATAACCCCACTAATGGGATCAATAATCGCATTCATTGTAATACTAATGGCAGTCAATCTTTCAACATTTGATTGATAGCGTTCAAAAAACTTATCAATAGCAAGTAAAAAGTGAGTAAGAAAGTTATCACTGTTCTCTTTAGGAAAATCAAAAGTGTCTTCTATAACAAGTTTACTATCTAGTTCTCTTAAACTAAAAAGTAAATTACCTTTATTGACTCGAATACAGAGAAATTGCCACCCTTGGCTTTCAAGTTTTAACCCTACTGCAGGTCGGCCACGAAACCCCACATCCGGAAACTCAGTTTCATGAATAAGATGAGCTTCAACTAATTCTCGCGTAATTTTGGTAATACTCGCAGGAGCCAGTTCTGCTTTTTTTGACAGTGAAATACGAGAAATGGGGCCATGTTCATCAATTAAACGAAATACTGTGCCAAGATTAAATTGTTTTACGTGATCGATGTGGCTAGGTTGGTTCCCCATTGAATGTCATCCTTCATTAAGAAGCCGTAATTAATTCGAGGCTCCAAATAATTCATTACCGATTATGTCGTCAATTTGTGATAATTGTACAATAATTACATAAAAAGCGTGATCAAAAACACAGATAAATCAAGATTTTTGGTGATCTAAGATATTTTTTAACAACAATTGCGTTAATCGATTCGCCGCCGCGGGTATTGTCCGTTTTTTATGTGAAACCAACCAAACTTCAGAAAATGCTTGTGAATTAGCGAAGTGTAGATAATGTACGCCATCTACTTTCATTCGAGTAAAAGATTTAGTCACAATTGAGATACCTAATCCTGCTGCAACTAACCCTAAAATCGTCATAGCTTCACCAGCTTCTTGTGCAATAGTTGGCGTAATCCCTGACAAACTCAATAATTGAATAATTTCATCATAAAGAGCTGTGCCTACATCTCTTTCAAAGAAAACAAAAGGATACTGCCCAATATCTTGAATATTGACTCCCGTTTCTTTGTAAGCAAGTAATGGATGCCCTTCATAAACAGCTAAAATAAAAGGCTCTCGAAACAACAGCTGGTGGTGCAAATTTTCGGGTAATGTGGTGTTTCGCATAATACCCAGATCAATACGCCCTGTAAGCAATGGTGAAATTTGTTGTTTTGTATTCATTTGATGCATATGAATACCAACTTCAGGATAATTTTCTCTAAATTGCCGTAAACTTAGCGTTACTAAGTGCATAAAAGGTGTCGTTGATGTAAAACCTATAGATATTTCACCTAACTCACCTTTTTCCATTCTAGCTGCACGTATTGCGGCTGCGTTGACCTGTGCCATAATTTGGTAAGACTCTTTTAAAAACATTTGTCCCGCCGGTGTTAGTGCAACAGAACGATTAGTTCGTTCTAAAAGCCTGGCCCCTATTTCACTTTCAAGTGCTTGTATCTGTTGGCTCAACGGGGGTTGAGAAATATTCAATCTTTCTGCTGCTTTGCCAAAATGAAGTTCTTCAGCTACAGCAATAAAATAACGTAAATGCCTCAATTCAATATTCATATTTCTCTCTCTTTATCATTGATACTTTAAAAGTCTTATTTCTAATGATTAATATATTAGACAAAAAAATCAAATATTTCTAACATTGACATAAATCAAATTTAAGTAATGGAAGTTTAATCAATATGGATACTCACGAAATAGACAGTAAAAGTTTGAGCTTAGGCACTGATATTTCAGACAATACATCATCGATAGAAAAGCCAGCTCACCGCCAATCTAACCCTAAACACTATATTCAACGTGATGATGCATTGTATATAAAAGTGACAGTGTCATTTTTTATGGTTGGCTTAGCGACATTTGCCTTACTCTATTTTGTGCAACCCATATTACCAGTGTTATCTAGCGAGTTTTCTGTCAGTCCAGCAACCAGTAGTCTAGCGCTCTCACTTTCAACCGCATTAATGGCATGTGGTTTATTAATCACTGGCCCTCTTTCCGACGCTTTTGGTCGTAAAAATGTCATGGTCATCGCACTGTTTTGTGCCGCATTTTTTACATTATTAAGTGCAACAATGAATAGTTGGACAGGCATTTTAATTACTCGCGCCTTAGTGGGGCTTTCATTAAGTGGTGTTGCTGCGGTAGCAATGACCTATTTAAGCGAAGAGATCCATCCTGCTTATTTAGCGCTATCAATGGGGTTATATATTAGTGGTAACTCTATTGGTGGTATGAGTGGTCGTGTTATTACTGGGGTATTAAGTGATTATTACTCTTGGCGTTTATCTGTTGTTATTCTTGGCATTTTTGCACTGTTTGCTGCTGTAATTTTCTGGAAAATATTACCTGCTTCTCAGCATTTTAGGCCAACCACATTAAAACCGCGAAACCTTCTTATTACCACCAAACTGCATTTTAGAGATAAAGGATTACCTCTTTTATTTATTGAAGGTGGTTTATTAATGGGAGGATTTGTCACTTTATTTAACTACATTGGCTACCGTTTGTTAGATGCTCCCTATTCATTAAGTCAGACAACGGTAGGTTTGATTTCCATTGTCTATTTAAGTGGCACTTATAGTGCATCAAAAGCAGGATTACTAACCACTAAATATGGTTTAGGTAAAGTATTTATTGCGGGTATTTCAATGATGTTAATTGGAATACTGATCACCTTGATTGAATCACTACCTGTTATTTTCGTCGGTATGCTTATCTTAACAACAGGTTTTTTTGCAGCTCATGCTGTAGCAAGTAGTTGGGTTGGTCGTCGCGCTAAACGAGGACGAGCTCAAGCTTCTTCACTTTATCTCTTTACTTACTATGCGGGCTCTAGCCTTGCGGGTACGGTCGGTGGCCTGTTTTGGGTAAGTTCTGGTTGGCTGGGTGTTGGCTTATTTATTGCAATTTTAATGTTAGTCGCCTTGTTGATCGCATTACATTTAAATAAAGTTGCCCAATAAACATGTAAACTATAATAATAAAGTACGAAAGCAGGCTAACACCCTTTAGTCTTGTTGATCTCGTATTCTTTTCATAAGGTATAAGCCTATACTTTTGAGAAGGATTAGCACCATGTTTAAAATTAAACTGCCTATCGCTCTGCTCTTTGTTCTTTTTACGTCAATTGCCAGTGCGTCTACAAAAAGCTGTCCGCCAACAAAACCCGACTGCAATACAATTCAAAACACAATATATTCGGTGAGTGAAAAATAAGCCAAAATTGTATATAAAATCACCGACAATCTTCTTTTTAAGAAAAATAGCATTAAAATATGCCCTTTTTACGGTATACTGTATATAAACACAGTATACCGTATTTTTGGCATTTTCCTCTGTTAAGCGATGTACTTTTCACTGAAGCTAATGTATTGTTTTAAACAAAGGCTAATTGTATGTTGTAACTAATATAGGTATTAAGATGAGTCGATATGATTTAATTGAGCAATTCAATCTTTGTTTCCAGCAATTAGAAACTGAGATTAAAATGCTAACGGATGTGTTGAAAAATCTAACCTTATTGCCATCAGCCGTATTTGAATTGCCTGAAGTGAGCAAAGAAGAAGAACATGATGACGTCGTTAGAGTGACAGTGTCACCTATTTATGATGAAGAAGCCCGTGAACTTACCTTAAAACTCATGGCCAACCTGTTTATTTATGATAATGCACCGCATATCAGCAGTAAGCGCGCGATTCGTTTACCTGGCGTGCTCTGCTTTAGTACCAGCAACGCTGAGTTTAAGTCAGTAAAAGAGGATGTTGAGCGTATTAACTTATTAAAAAAACAGCTTTCTGATATCGTGACTAAAGAGTCTGGGATTTCTAAAGAAGAACGTTTTGATTTTGTTCATAATCAGTTAAAAGGCCTAATCACACTAAATGCTTATCGCACCCTCACCTTGTTGTCTGATCCTGATACAGTGCGTTTTGGTTGGGCAAATAAAAATATTATTAAAAATTTAACGCGCAATGACGTACTAGCTCAATTAGAGAAAAGTCGAGAAGCCAATCGTGCGGTTCCACCATATACCAGTGAACAATGGGTAGAGCGTATTGATAAAGAGATAATTACCCTTTCCCAATTACCTGAAAATGCAAAATTAAAAATAAAACGCCCCGTAAAAGTACAACCTATTGCTCGTGTTTGGTACTCAGAGCTTCAAAAACAAGTACAATATGCTTGCCCATTACCTTTATTGGCTTTCTATATTGATAAAGAGAGCGATTTTAAACCGATTATTGGCGAACTCCCTGATTATGATGCCGATAACATTCAAATTCGCCATCGCCCTAAAGCTAAGAAGCTACAGCTGATTATTCCAAGAATGCACTTGTATCTTGAAATATAATCAATTTAAAAATTAATTAATGAGCTTAATTGAACTTCCTTGAAGAATTTGTATAAGATAATCATTAAGATGAGTAAATTGATCATCTTCAATTTTCAAATCAATGGTGATCACGAGATTATTTTTTAATACAAAAATAATTTTCTCTCGTGTTAATGTAATATGCTCAAGGCTATTAATGGCTTCTATATCAGATAAATGCGTCATTAAACCGATGGAATTATCAATATCTTCTTCTTCCTCATCAAATCTTGAAAGAATAACAAAGAGCTCAGGTGAAACAGGATCATCCCCTATTCCAATAATAGTGACATCATCTTCAACGTAACAATTTACTTCAGTTGCAGTAAAAATAATTTCTTCATTCATTATTGTCATCCCAAAACGATCTAAAAATCCCGCCATCATAGCGGGATTTAATTTCTGCATTAAATAAGTATTAAATATACTTATTTTTTCATGCTACCAACCATATCTTCTGGACGAACCCAGCTATCAAATTCTTCCGATGTGAGGTAATTCAGTTTCAGCGCAGACTCTTTCAACGTTAAGCCTTCTTTATGCGCTTTCTTCGCAATTTCAGCCGCTTTATCATAGCCAATATGTGTATTTAATGCAGTCACTAGCATTAATGATTCATGCAGTAATTTATTGATACGTTCACGATTTGGCTCAATACCAATTGCACAGTGTTCATTGAAACTACGCATACCATCAGCCAGTAAACGAACTGATTGTAAGAAATTATCAATGATCATTGGACGATAAACGTTCAATTCAAAGTTACCTGATGCGCCACCAATATTAATAGCAACGTCATTACCCATAACTTGAGCACATAACATTGTTAATGCTTCACATTGTGTTGGGTTAACTTTACCTGGCATGATTGAACTACCTGGCTCATTTTCTGGAATAGCAATTTCACCAATACCACAACGAGGACCAGAGGCTAACCAACGCACGTCATTAGCAATCTTCATTAATGAGGAAGCCAAACCTTTTAATGCACCATGTGAATGAACTAATGCATCACAAGTTGCTAGCGCTTCAAATTTATTAGGCGCAGTTACAAATGGTTGACCTGATAATTCAGCGATACGTTTAGCCACACGAACAGCGTATTCTGGATGAGTATTTAAACCTGTTCCAACGGCTGTCCCCCCCAGAGCTAACTCGCAAACATGAGGAACAGAATCATCGATATGTTTGATGCTGTGCTCAAGCATAGCCGCCCAACCAGAGATCTCTTGACCTAATGTCAGCGGTGTCGCGTCTTGCAGGTGAGTACGACCAATTTTAACGATGTCATGGAAAGCTTCTGCTTTCTCTTTGAATACTTTCAGCAGTGATTTTAATTCTGGCAATAAATCCTGACGTAATGCAATAACAGCAGCGACATGCATGGCAGTTGGGAACACATCATTTGAACTTTGACTTTTATTAACATCATCATTCGGATGGATTTTGCGCTCCATGCCACGGATACCACCAAGGATCTCACTACCACGGTTAGCTAACACTTCATTCATATTCATATTTGATTGAGTGCCAGAACCTGTCTGCCAGATTGCTAATGGGAATTCAGTTGGATGTTTACCTGCTAACACTTCATCGGCTGCTGCAATAATTGCGTCAGCACGTTCTTTAGGTAATAAACCTAAATCCATGTTAACACCAGCGGCTGCTTTTTTAGTAATAGCAAGCGCATGGATAAGTGCAACAGGCATTTTCTCAACTGAAATACGGAAGTGTTCAAGAGAACGTTGCGTTTGAGCTCCCCATAACTGGTCAGCGGGTACTTCGATTTGTCCCATTGAGTCTTTTTCAATGCGAGTGGCTGCCATTTCAATCTCCTTAAGTACACAGAATAATTGATTAATTCCGAATTACTTTTAGTAAATAACTCGGATACCACTATCATGCCATAAACAGAATAATAAATATGAGAGCTAAAGCGAGCTTATGAAATTTATAACAGAATGAAATCTGTTGATTTTTCTGGAAAAATACGGCTAGTCATCTTATTTTATGACTACTGTTAGTATTTAAGCTTTCATATTTATATCCATACTTATTATGGGCCTTTATTATTCATCGTAAATAGAATCACATCACAATTAAATATTGTCTAAATCGAAAAATGAGTAAAAAAAGACGTTTTTAACGCTTATTTAATTTATCTTATAAATCATATCCATTTTGCTTTAAACTCATTATGTTAGCGAGTAACTAAGTAAGTTCTGATTGCGATTTTATTCCACTAAATCTATATTTACAGTTAATATAGGTGGCGATGTATATATGTGGATTATCTATATTTAAATTTAGTAAAATTTATCACCAATTTATCGGGTTGTTTAAGGGTTACAAAACAGCCTTTATAACGTACATCGCCAGATGTACACAGAGGATGGACTAGAATTATGAAGAAATCGCTTGTCGCTGTTGGTGTTATCGTCGCACTGGGTGTTGTTTGGACTGGTGCTTCGTGGTACATGGGCAGCAAAATTGAAAGTCGCTTACAGGAAGAAACGAAACTAGCTAATGTCCAGTTAGCGCAACTTGCTAAAAATGCACAATTTGGCGCTGATATTAAACTTGAAATTCGTGACTATAAAAAAGGGGTATTCACCTCTAATGCAGACTTTGCTGTCGTGATTTCAAAAGATGCTAGTGAAGTCGTTGAAGACCAGGATAAAAAAGTTGAAGAGATTATCTTCACTACTGATATTGATCACGGTCCATTCCCTCTTTCTGATCTGGCTAAATTTAATTTAGCGCCAAAATTAGCAGCCATGAATAATACGTTGGTCAACAATGATACAACTAAAGAATTATTCAAGCTGACTAAAGATAAATCTCTTTTTGATATCCATACTTCTTTGGCTTTTGATGGTGCTGTATCAGGTGAAGCTAAACTGAATCCTATCGATTTCGCTGAAAACGATAGCACAGTTAAAACGACACCATTAACGATTGAATTCACATCAGACAAAACTGCAACCAACTTCACTACCTCAGTAAAAGGTGATCAAGTTGTTGTGACTAAAGATGGTGAAGAAACTTTCACAATTAAAAATATTGCAGGTTCTGTCACCGGAACTAAAGTTAATAACGATCAATATTTATTTAATGAGCAGTTATTAAGCTTTGCTGAAATTACACATACCAGCAAAGATAAAGCGTCAGATTTCTCACTGAAAGATTTCTCTTTAACCACTAATAGCAATATCAAAGATAAGCTGTTTAATTTAACGCAAACTTATTACTTTAAATCACTGAATGTGGCTGGTTTAGAATTTGGCGCGGGTAAATTTGGCTACTCAATTGATAAAGCTGACACTGATGCAATGTTGCTGTTAACCAAAGTTTATAACAACTCGTTATTACCTTGGAATAAATACCATTATGGCAACGATGATATGGTAGAAAAAGCCGTGCGTGATGTACTGGAAAAAGGCTTAGTTTTCCGTATCGATGAAGCGTCTTTAACCAATAAAAGCGGTGCAAGTAAACTAAACTTTAATTTAGACTTAAATGCGTTTAACGTTAAAGTATTAGAAAGCGAAGAAAAATCACCAGCAGAGTTATTTAACTATCTGTTTAAAAATATCGATTTCAATATTGATTTATCTCTTCCAATGTTAGCTGAATTCCGTAACACCACTCAATACCTTGATGCGGTTCGTTACCAAGAAACGGCACTAACAGATGCAGAGAAAAAAGAAATCGAAACAACAACAGCGGCTGATATTGAACAGTTAAAAACTGAATTACAGCAAAATATCAATCAAATTTCTCAAGATGAGAAAGATGCATTACCTCTGATGCTACTTGCACAAGACGGCAAAGCATTAAGCCTGAAGCTGAACTATGCCGCAGATAAGTTCACCATGAACGGAAAAACTTATTCATTTGATGAATTTATGGACGTCACTCAAGCTCCTCAAATGTTAGGTTTAGCCGCTATGTTATTCGGTATGGGTGCATCATCTTACGATTACGATGACTCTGATTATTCAGAAGAAGGTTATCAAGAAGAGATGACTGAAGATCCAGCAATTATCGAAGAGCAAGAAATCTTAATTCCTGAGCAGCAACCAGCACAAGCTCAATAATTAAGTTTCTGTTAAAACGACAATTAGAAACACCCCATTTGTAAAAATACAATGGGGTGTTTTTTTGCTTCGTATTTTAATTAACAATCACAATCTTTAGCCGGAAGGTGGTGATTCGCCCATTCATCTTTACAGCAAGAATCAATAGTTTTATTAATTATTCCTGCAAGTGTATTTACTGTTGAAATAATAGAAGTTAATTGTTCACAGACATGGCTACAACTAGATTTTTGAACATTCGGTTTAGGAATATTTGGTAACGTCAAACTATCACAAAGAATTTCTTGTAATACTAAAGAGAAATTCGCAATACCTGTAGTGTAAATATAAGAGCGCCCTCCTGTTTGCTCCGCTAAACGTACATACTCTTTTGTTACACGATCTCTATCAGCCACACTTGGGAAACGATCGAGGTTTGTTGCACTATCATCTGGCGTTCCTTGGTAGGTATATACTTTGACTTTTTCTTGTTGGGCAACGGCAATCGCTTCATCATTTTTTATCTTTGCCGCGTTGGTCAATATACCTCCGCCACCTTCCATACCTTCATCACCCAAAACAAAAACAGCACGGCGAGCACCATCACGCCAATCAAAATACTTACTTAAATCAATCACTGCACGACATAAATCTTCTTTATTCCCCGCATGATCACGACCATCAGACTCTTTAAAAGGTTTTCTTGCCTGTAAACGACTTTCCGGCACACCTAGTGCTTTTAAATAGTCACTAGCTGATTGATCAAATTTAGTATCATCCCATGTACCTTCTATACCTAAAAAAGTCACTCGAAGTTTTGATGGGCAATTTTCTAGCGCTTTTTGTATCGCAATATCAATATCTTTACTTAAATCTAACGACTCATCAGCCATTGAACCACTGGTATCAATTACAACAACTAAATCTAATGCAATTGCACCATCACCGGTAACGACTTGTGATCCATAAGTAAGATTATTTGCCGATGAGGGAGGTAGTATTTTAGAAACTAATTGATGTTGTCTTGTATTATCTTTTTTTCCAAAATTTAAATCAGAACTCTCATTCATATTTATACGCCTTAAGTTTTAACTAATTATGATTTAATTAAAAATAATTATTATGCAAATAATTATTTACTGTTAAACATACTCACTTAACAGCAATGTATTATGGCGTTAACTCTCTACTCTTTATTCATTATTTAATAAAAGAGATATGCTGTTTTTTATTTCTATTTTTTACTTCAATAAATAAAATATAAGTATAAATAAGTTTTTTATATTTTAAAAAGACCTTTCTATTATTTACTTAAAAGCGTTAGAAATCATAAAATGAGTAATCTGCTAGATAAAGTGATAAGAAAATCAAGATGTAAGCTATTTTTACTTAACTTCCACCTTCAAACCTATCAGAATAATTGATAAGATACTTCAGTTATTATGATAACTCTATTTTAGTCTTAATTTTTAATGTATCAGTTATCTTGATAATACACGTCAATTACATTGAACATTGTAGCTAATAAATAAACATCCCTCTTTTCCATTTTTTATTTTTTAACTTAAAACTAAGGGAAAACTACCTTTTTAGTTTTAAAAATAGCCAATTTAAGTTTATTTATTAGTGAATAAAATAAAAATCAGTCATAATAATCTGCAACTCATTTATATTTACTCGATTATAAGAAAATCACTATAAACGATAGATTTTCATTATTTCTATTTAAAAGGAAAATAACACGTGATTGACACACAGTTGCCTTTAACCGATTTACATCGTCATTTAGATGGTAATATCCGCCCACAAACTATTTTAGATTTAGCAAAACAACACAATATTGCGCTTCCCGCTTATGAATTAGAAGCTTTGCGTCCTCATGTACAAATTACAAAAAATGAGCCAAGTCTTGTTAGCTTCTTACAAAAATTAGATTGGGGTGTAACAGTTTTAGCAGACTTAGATGCGTGTCATCGCGTTGCTTATGAAAATGTCGTGGATGTGGTTAATGCAGGTATTGATTACGCTGAACTGCGATTCTCACCTTATTATATGGCAATGAAACACCAGTTACCTGTTGAAGGTGTTGTGGAAGCCATTGTTGATGGCGTACAAAGCGCATTGCAATCACACGATGTAGATATTCGTTTAATCGGTATTTTAAGCCGTACTTTTGGTGAAGATGCTTGCCAACAAGAATTAAATGGATTACTAAAACATCAGGATAAAATTACCGCACTTGATTTAGCGGGTGATGAATTAGGTTTTCCAGGTCACTTATTCCAATCTCATTTTAATCGTGCTCGTGATACAGGTTGGAATATTACGGTTCATGCCGGTGAGGCTGCTGGTGCTGAAAGTATCTGGCACGCCATTAAAGAATTAGGCGCCAGTCGTATTGGTCATGGTGTTAAGGCTATTGAAGATCCTAGATTAATGGACTACCTTGCCGAGCATCAAATTGGTATTGAATCTTGCTTAACCTCGAATATTCAAACCAGCACTATCAATTCATTAGCAGAACATCCTCTAAAAACCTTCTTAGAGCATGGAATTATTGCCTCGCTTAATACCGACGACCCTGCTGTTGAAGGTATTGAATTAAAACACGAATATAACGTTGCGGCACCAGCGGCGGGATTAACACCAGAGCAAATTCGCCAAACTCAAATTAATGGTTTAAAAATGGCATTTATTAGCCAAGTTGAACGTGATGCATTAATTAAAAAAGTAAGCTCACGTTAATAGTTAATAACTTTTTCATCAAAACCATCTGTTAATCAGATGGTTTTTTTGTATTCATTAAAAATAGATGGGATTATTAATGGCTCTTGGATTAAAATTAATTTTCACAAAGGGGTATTTATCATTAAGGAAAAACTATGTGGAATATTCATCCAACAAGAGGTCATTATAAATTATTAGCTCAATACTTATCACCGCTTGATGCTTCAATTGAAGCTGGACTCCTTAAATCTGAAGGTATTGATGCTATTCTTTTAGATGAAAATATTGTTTGGAATAATCAGGTTTATGCTCAAGCAACCGGAGGTGTAAAACTGCTCGTTAGTGATAAAGAATTTGAACAAGCACAAACTATACTTAATGAACTTTACCAAGGTAAATATAATATTAACGAACAACTAGAACCCATTAACTGTGAATTAAAGACAACAGTAAAAAATAATATAACAGATTATTTGAATATAGGTTTTGTTCTCTTACTTTACTTTGTGTTAGGTTTGCCTCTTCCGTTAAAGTCACAATCTCCTTCATTATCAGATAAAAAAGAAAATAACAAAGAATATTGCGAATAAAAAAGCATCGATAAATAGTTAAATCGATGCTTTTCTCATATTTAGCTAATGCTATTGATTATCCAACCAACTCAAATATATTATTTCTTTTCAGCTTCTTTAGCTTGATTCGCATAGCGTTGTGCTAATACAGCACAAACCATTAATTGGATCTGGTGAAATATCATTAATGGCAATAACATTACCCCTACCGTTGCCGCAGGAAATAACACGTTCGCCATTGGTACACCATTTGCTAAACTCTTTTTAGAGCCACAAAAAACAATGGTAACTTCATCCGCTTTATTAAAACCAAGCAATCTTGCACTGTACACATTCACAAGAATGACAATTGCTAGCAGGATACAACTCACTATCGCAATCGTTAACAGTGACCAACCGTCGATTTTATGCCAAATCCCTTCAACCACCGCTTCACTAAATGCCACATAGACCACCAGCAAAATAGACGAGCGATCCGTTCTATTAACTAATTTTTTATGATTATCAACCCAACGACCAATTAAAGGGCGAGATAAGTGGCCAATAATAAAAGGCACCATTAATTGCAATAAAATCGACTGGATTGCCCCAGCAGTATCAAAATCATCTGCTGAGCCTTGCGTTTGCATTAAAAAACCCACCAGCACTGGTGAAAGAAAAACACCTAAAATACTGGATGCTGATGCACTACAAATAGCTGCGGCAACATTTCCCCCTGCCACAGAAGTAAAAGCAATGGCTGATTGAACGGTTGCTGGAAGAGCACAAAGGTATAAAAATCCCATATAGACCGTCGGTGACATCCATTCAGGTACAATCACTTGTAATCCTAGTCCCAAAATAGGGAACAGAATAAAAGTGCTAGCAAATACGGTTAAATGTAACCGCCAATGCCCAAGCCCTGCCAATATTGCCTCTCTAGAAAGCTTCGCACCATGCAAGAAGAAAAGCAGTGCAATGGCACCTGTTGTCAGATATTGAAACAGGACTTTAATATCCCCTTGTGCGGGTAATAGCGTTGCTAGTGTCACCACACAAATCATTATCATGAGAAAAGGGTCAAGTTTTAGTTTTTGCCACCAAGACATTAGATTTAGTGCTCCCTTTCGCTTATAGCGTAATAGTTTGTTTTAAACGATTTGAAATTTCGCCCGCTTCAATCAAACGCATAATGGCAGTTGCTTGTATTGGCGTAACGGGGTTTTCTTCACCCAATGTAATTGCACGATAAATTTGTTGATAATACGCGGGATAATCACCAGAGAGTGTAACAAGTGTGGTTGTCTCTAATTCACCGGTCGCTGATAATATTGTTAATTCACCATCATTATTATCCATTCCCCAATTATAGGTTTGATTAGGAAGATAACCGGCTTTTAAAGCATCTTCTTGAGTATCTAAACCATACTTAACATAACTTCCTTTTGTTCCATGGATAGCAAAAATAGGTGTTGGAGATGCAACTAGCATGGATGCATGAAGAATAACTCTAAGATTGTCATACTCTAATAGCGCATGAAAGTAATCGGCATTTTTTGCATTAGGACGTAATTGAGCAATATCAGCAGTAATTGCGTTAGGCTCACCAAACAGGCAAACAGCTTGATCAAGAACATGGGGGGCTAAATCATACCAAAGCCCTCCCCCTATACCAGCATCTTCTCGCCAACGTTGACGCACGGTTGGGCGAAAACGATCAAAATGCGCTTCATAGGCACTAATCTCACCGAGTGTTTTATCCGCTAAAAGTTTTTTAACGGTTAAGAAACCAGAATCCCAACGACGATTATGAAAAACAGAAAGTAACTTACCGGCATCTGTTGCTTGTTGAGTTAACTTTTCGGCTTCTTCCAGTGTCAGTGTAAACGGTTTATCAACAACAACATGTTTACCTTTTTCCAGAGCCTGTGAAGCTAACAAATAGTGCGTATTATTCGGCGTTGGAATAATGACTAAGTCTATTGAGGGATCATTAATAAGTGCTTGAGGGTCTGCATAAACTGTAATATGAGGAAAATCTTGTTTAACTTTATTTTCATCAGAGCTTGAAATTGCACTAAGATTTAAGCCATTGGTCGTTGTAACTAAGGGAGCATGAAAGGTTTTACTTGCATAACCATACCCGATAATTCCAACATTGAGTTTATTTGCCATAACCCTATCCTATTTTTATCTGTTTTTATTAATAAAAATCACTTTCACTTTTGTAGCTAAATAAATAATAACAAAGTTTGTGATAATATCCCGTTTAGTTCTATACACACGAGTAGGAATAATTAATTAATGAAATTTGATCTCAAAGCAAACACGCAGAATAACCTTTCAGGAAAAGCGCCTATAACTGGATGGCTACTTGCGCCATTGGCTTATATGATCTTATCAATTATTGGTTCAGGTTTGATGTCCGTTCTCTACGTTTTTAAATATTTTGCGGATTTTTCAATCCTCCACCAGCTTCCTTTTCATTTAATGTCAAGTTGGTATCTCTCTGCGTTAACCACTTGGGTGATGTTTGGTTTTACGGTATATCTACTACGCCAGTTTTTTTATCGCGCTAAAAATTTCCCACGTCTATTTATTTTATGGTTACTTATCAACTTACTATTAGCGATCAAAAGCTTTGGCTTTGCACCTGTAGATGATCAAACAGCGTTAAAATCTCTTCTATGGTCTGTCTTCTCAACTGTCTGCTTTGTGCCTTATATCAAGTACTCTAAACGTGTTCGTGAGACTTTCACACAAGTTCGATAACTTCGTATCTTCACCCTTGATATTATATACGCTTGTTTAGCCTCTTTATTTCAGGAGGCTTTTTGTTTCTCTGTTTAACAATTTTGGCATAACAATGACTGATTACTTGCTTCTATTCGTCGGCACCGTATTGGTGAATAACTTTGTACTCGTCAAATTCCTAGGTTTATGCCCATTTATGGGTGTATCAAAAAAATTAGAAACCGCGATCGGTATGGGATTTGCGACGACCTTTGTTATGACTCTCGCCTCTATTAGTTCATGGCTGATGGATAACTTTATTTTAGTTCCTTTGGACTTACTTTATTTACGCACACTGAGCTTTATTTTAGTTATTGCAGTAGTTGTACAATTCACTGAAATGGTTGTAAGAAAAACAAGCCCAACACTCTATCGTTTGTTGGGGATCTTCTTACCTTTAATTACCACAAACTGTGCTGTCTTAGGTGTTGCGTTATTAAATATCAATCAAGCACACACGTTTATGCAGTCAGCTGTTTATGGTTTTGGTGCAGCCGTAGGTTTTTCTCTTGTGATGGTATTATTTGCTGCCATTAGAGAAAGATTAGCCGTGGCAAATGTCCCTGCGCCATTTAAAGGTGCATCAATTGGTTTAATTACCGCAGGTTTAATGTCTCTCGCTTTTATGGGTTTTAGTGGTTTGGTGAAACTGTAATGAATTCTTTATGGATAGCAATTGGCGTACTTGGTGCGCTAGGTCTTATCTTTGGGCTAATTTTGGGCTATTCCGCGCGTCGTTTTAAAGTGGAAGAAGATCCTATTGTTGAAAAAATAGATGCTATTTTGCCACAGAGTCAATGTGGGCAATGTGGACATCCTGGTTGTCGCCCTTATGCTGACGCTGTTGCAAACAATGGTGAAATGATTAATCGTTGTGCGCCGGGTGGCGAACAAGTGATGTTAAAAATCGCAGAATTAATGGGTGTTGAACCTCAACCGCTAGATGGTGACGAAGAAACATTAAATCCTATTAGAAAAGTCGCCTTAATTGATGAAGATAATTGCATTGGATGTACTAAGTGTATTCAAGCTTGCCCTGTTGATGCCATTGTAGGTGCAACGCGCGCAATGCATACAGTTATTGAGGATTTATGTACTGGGTGTGACTTATGTGTTCCACCTTGCCCTACTGATTGTATTACCTTAGTACCAGTCAAAGTAACAACCTCAAATTGGAAATGGGATTTAAATACTATCCCAGTTAAGAACATTCCAGCAGAGCCTGAAGAAACACCTGAAGATGAACCGTCATTAAAGACGGAGGATAATGCTCATGTTTAATCTCTTTTCGTTATTTAAAAAAGATAAAATCTGGGATTTTAAAGGCGGTATTCATCCTCCTGAAATGAAATTACAGTCAAGTCGCACACCAATGCGTATCGCACAATTGCCTGATGAAGTGATTGTCCCAATTCATCAACACTTAGGTGTACCTGGCCAACTTTGTGTTAGCGTGGGTGAGCATGTTTTAAAAGGCCAACCTTTAACCAAAGGTGTTGGTAGAACACTCCCTGTTCATGCGTCTATCTCTGGTACTGTCACTGCAATAGAACCCTTTCCAAGTGCTCACCCTTCAGGGTTACCTGAAATTGCCGTAAGAATTCAATCTGACGGTAAAGATGAATGGCGTGAACAATTCCCACTTACTAATTACCAATCGGAAAGTAAGGAGACTTTACTTGCTCGTATCCATGAAGCGGGTATTGCTGGATTAGGGGGAGCTGGATTCCCGACTGCTTCAAAATTAAAAGGCGGTGGTGATTTAGTTAAGACACTGATTGTCAATGCAGCAGAATGTGAACCTTATATCACTGCAGATGATCGCTTAATGCAAGAGCATGCTGATGAGGTGATTACAGGTTGTCAGGTATTAATTCACCTTCTCTGTCCTGACGAAGTGTTAATTGGTATTGAAGATAACAAACCTGAAGCTATTGAAGCATTGAAACAAGCATTAAATGCCGTACCTGATGAGAAACGAATTTTTATTCGAGTCATTCCCACAAAATATCCCTCTGGTGGTGCTAAACAACTTACTAAGATCTTAACGGGTAAGGAAGTACCATCGGGTGGTCGTTCATCTGATATTGGCGTCTTGATGCAAAACGTTGGTACCGTTGTTGCCATCAAACGCGCCATTATTGATGATGAGCCTTTAATTGAACGTGTTGTCACAGTCACCGGTAATGGTGCCAAAACACCAGGTAACTTCTGGGCGCGTTTGGGCACTCCTATTTATTCATTACTGAAACAAGCTGGTTTTGTTGCAGGCTCTGAACAAATGGTGATTATGGGAGGGCCATTGATGGGCTTTACCTTACCTGACTTAAATGCTCCTGTTGTTAAGATAACCAACTGCTTACTTATCCCTTCAGTTGAAGAGATGGATACAGATAACCTTGAAGAGGCATGCATCCGTTGTGGTCATTGTGTCGATGCTTGTCCAAGTGGTTTATTGCCTCAACAACTTTACTGGTTTAGTAAAGGTAAAGAGCATGAGAAAGCACAACAACACAACTTATTTGACTGTATTGAATGTGGCGCTTGTGCGTTTGTTTGCCCAAGTAATATCCCGCTAGTTCAATACTATCGTCAAGAAAAGGCTGAAATACGTGAAATTGATGCAGAAGCCAAACGTGCCACCGAAGCTAAAGCGCGTTTTGAAGCGAAAAAATTACGTATGGAACGAGAGAAACTTGAGCGTGAAGCAAGGCATCAACGTGCTGCAGTTAAACTTGATGATAATGAACATAATGAAGTTCAATCTGCGCTCTCTCGCGTAAAAGAAAAACAGAGTATCGGTAAAATTATTTCTGTGAAAGCGGGAGAAGAGCCAGATAACGCAGCAGCTATCGCCGCACGTAGAAAACGTAAAGAGGAAGTTAGAGCAAAACAGGCTGCTAAATTAGCACAGCAAGCTACTGAAACATCTTCAGCCGTAGAAGCCCCTACTCAAAATGCTAAAGCGGAAGATGTCGATCCACGCAAAGCTGCCGTTGCCGCTGCATTAGCGCGTGTTAAAGCTAAAAAAGCACAGCAAGCTACTGAAACATCTTCAGCCGTAGAAGCTCCTACTCAAAATGCTAAAGCGGAAGATGTAGATCCACGCAAAGCTGCTGTTGCTGCCGCATTAGCACGTGTTAAAGCTAAAAAAGCACAGCAAGCTACTGAAACATCTTCAGCCGTAGAAGCTCCTACTCAAAATGCTAAAGCAGAAGAAGTCGATCCGCGCAAAGCTGCTGTTGCTGCCGCATTAGCGCGTGTTAAAGCTAAAAAAGCACAGCAAGCTACTGAAACATCTTCAGCCGTAGAAGCTCCTGCTCAAAATGCTAAAGCAGAAGAAGTCGATCCGCGCAAAGCTGCTGTTGCTGCCGCATTAGCGCGTGTTAAAGCTAAAAAAGCACAGCAAGCCTCTCAAGCAACTCCTGCCGTTAAAGCTCCTGTTGAAAATACTGAGGCTGAAGATGTCGATCCGCGCAAAGCTGCTGTCGCTGCCGCCATTGCCAGAGTGAAAGCAAAAAAAGAAGCGCAGCAAGCTCAAGCGGAAACTACAATCGATGAAGTGCCAGCTCAAAATGCTAAAAAAGTCAAAGATATCGATCCACGCAAAGCTGCCGTTGCTGCCGCCATTGCCAGAGTGAAAGCAAAAAAAGAAGCCGAACAACGTCGAGCTAAAGAAGAAGTTACCTTGGATTAATCACAGATGAAATTTAGACCGATACAAAATAACAATAGTAAATTAAAAATTGCGAGTTCCCCTTTCACGCATAATCAGCAATCCACCAGTCAAGTTATGCTATGGGTCACATTAGCCGCACTACCGGGGATCATCAGTCAGATCTATTTTTTTGGTTTAGGCACCCTTTACCAAATTATATTGGCTATTATCGTTGCACTAGTGGCTGAAACTGTGTGTGTAAAACTTAAAAAAGAAGATCCATTACTCTACCTCAAAGATAACTCAGCACTGCTTACTGGTGTATTACTAGCAATTAGTATTCCCCCCTTGGCACCATGGTGGATCATTGTTTTAGGTACCTTTGTTGCTGTCGTTATCGCAAAACATATTTATGGTGGCTTAGGGCAAAATCCATTTAACCCCGCAATGGTAGGTTATGTTGTTTTACTGATCTCATTCCCAGTACAAATGACATCATGGATGCCTCCTGTTGAGTTGCAAGCTGTCTCTTACAATATCATGGACAGTTTAAGCATCTTCTTTACAGGCCATACATCATCAGGCTTAACGCTTGAAGATTTAAGACGCTCTGTTGATGGCATTACACAAGCAACACCTCTTGATAGTTTTAAAACCGGATTATTAACTCATTCTATTGATGAAGTGTTAGCGACGCCTATTTTACAGGGTGAATTTGCCGGCATTGGATGGCAATGGGTGAATGTAGCTTATTTAGTTGGTGGATTAGTTCTGCTCTATAAACGCATTATTAGCTGGCATATCCCTGTTGCAATGATCTCAATGTTAGCCTTATGTTCTGTTATTAGTTGGGGTATCGATCCTACTCGTTACTCGCAACCCCTATTACAAATTTTCTCAGGGGCAACAATGTTAGGGGCTTTCTTTATTGCGACAGATCCCGTAAGTGCCTCTACAACCCCTAAAGGCCGTTTAATTTATGCTGGTATGATTGGCTTATTAGTGTGGATTATCCGCGTTTATGGTGGATATCCAGATGCTGTTGCCTTTTCAGTATTACTTGCCAATATCGCCGTACCTTTAATTGATAGCTATACACGCCCTCGTGTTTATGGGCATTAATGTGCCAAGGAGAAAATGATGATCGAAATCTTAAAACGTCATGGGCTAACATTAGCTATCTTTGCAGCTTGTACAACGGGTTTGACTGCAGTGGTATACCACTTAACGGCAGACACCATCGCAGAACAAGTGGCTATAGAAAAACAAAAATTATTGGATCAAGTGATCCCTCAAACAATGTATAACAATGAACTTTCTAAAGATTGTTATCTACTTACGGCTCCTGAATTGGGAAATACAAAACCTCATAAACTGTATGTAGCGCGTTTAGAAGGTAAACCTGTCGCAGCCGCATTAGAATCTACCGCGCCAGATGGCTATTCCGGTGCAATTGAACTTCTTGTTGGCGCTGACTTTAAAGGTAACGTTCTAGGCGTTCGTGTAACAGCACATAACGAAACTCCTGGCCTGGGTGATAAAATCGAAACACGTATTTCTGATTGGATCACAACACTGAGCCATAAATTCATTTCCAGTGAAAACGATCCACATTGGGCTGTAAAAAAAGATGGTGGCGACTTTGATCAATTTACAGGTGCGACGATCACCCCCCGCGCTGTCGTTAACTCTTCAAAACGCACAGCATGGCTAATACAATCATTACCAGAGAAACTTGATACTCTCTCTGTCTGTGAGGCGAATTAATATGAACTCCATTAAAACGCTCTTTGCTCAAGGGTTATGGACAAACAACTCAGCCCTAGTGCAGTTGCTTGGTCTATGTCCTTTACTCGCGGTTTCTTCTACAGCAACGAACGCACTAGGCTTAGGGCTTGCGACAACATTAGTACTATTTTGCACCAATGTGGCAGTTTCAAGTTTACGTCGTTGGGTTCCTTCTGAAATTCGCATCCCAATTTATGTTATGATAATCGCGTCTGTCGTTAGTGCTGTACAATTACTGATCAACGCATACGCCTACGGTTTATACCAGTCGTTGGGGATCTTTATTCCATTAATAGTCACCAACTGTATTGTTATTGGCCGTGCTGAAGCCTTCGCTGCTAAAAATGAAGTCTTTCCTTCTGCTATTGATGGTTTAGCAATGGGATTAGGGGCAACAGCCGCACTCTTTGTGTTAGGCGCGATCCGTGAAATTTTAGGTAACGGAACATTATTTGACGGTGCAGATTTACTGTTAGGTGAATGGGCTCAAGTATTAAGAATCGAAATAGTTCATTTAGATTCCCCCTTCTTACTTGCCATTTTACCACCAGGCGCCTTTATCGGTTTAGGCTTTATGTTAGCGGGAAAATACCTTATCGATGAAAGACAGAAAAAGCGCAGCGCTTCGACAATGAAAACTTATGAAAAAGAACAAGGCTGTGGTAGTCATATTGTTAAAAATTAATTTGTGAGCATAATGAATCAAGCAAAACGTATTGAAATTCTAACTCGGTTGCGTGATAACAATCCGCAACCTACGACAGAGCTAAAATTTGACTCTCCGTTTGAATTATTGATCTCCGTGTTACTCTCTGCACAAGCCACCGATGTGAGTGTCAATAAGGCAACTGCTAAACTTTATCCTGTTGCCAATACACCACAAGCTATCCTGAGTTTAGGGGTGGATGGACTTAAGAAATACATTAAAACCATTGGCCTATATAATACCAAAGCTGAAAATGTGATTAAGACCTGTCAAATCTTGGTAGATAAACATCACAGTGAGGTTCCTGAAAACAGAGAAGCCCTTGAAGCTTTGCCAGGTGTTGGTCGCAAAACTGCAAATGTTGTTTTAAATACCGCATTTGGTTGGCCAACAATTGCTGTCGATACACATATCTTTAGAGTGAGTAATCGTACAGGCTTTGCCCCCGGCAAGAATGTCAATGAAGTTGAGCAAAAACTCTTAAAGGTTGTTCCGGCAGAATTTAAAGTTGATTGCCATCACTGGCTTATTCTTCACGGTCGTTATACCTGTATTGCACGAAAACCACGGTGTGGCTCTTGTATTATTGAAGATCTGTGTGAATTTAAAGAAAAAACAGATCCCGAATAAAAATTTGCCGATTTGTCTGTTTTTCTGATGCAATATTACTTGCGTCACTACGCACAATCGAATAAAACTATTGCCCACTTTTATTATTAAAACTGCCGACTTTCCGGAAAAATATGTTTCAAGACAATCCGCTGCTTGCACAGCTAAAACAGCAACTCCATGCCCAAACACCGCGCGTGGAAGGCCTTGTAAAGGGAACAGATAAAGGCTTTGGCTTCCTTGAAGTTGATGGTCAGAAAAGCTATTTTATTCCCCCTCCGCAAATGAAAAAAGTGATGCACGGAGACCGTGTAATTGCCGCTGTTCATACCAATAACGACAAAGAATCAGTTGAACCTGAAGAGTTAGTCGAACCCTTTTTAACTCGTTTTGTCGGCCGTATTCAGAGAAAAGAGGGTGATAACCGTCTGTGGATAATACCAGACCATCCTTTACTAAAAGATGCAATTCCTTGTCGCCCAGCTCAAGGTTTAACCCATAATTTTGTCGATCAAGATTGGGCTGTTGCGGTTATGCGCCGTCACCCACTTAATAAAGGTGATAAAGGTTTTCAGGCAGAAATCACCGACTATATTACAGATAAAGACGATCACTTCGCCCCTTGGTGGGTAACCTTAATGCGCCATCAACTTGAGCGCGATGCGCCAGAAATGGGCAATGAAGCTCTTACATTACATGATGCATTACCTCGTGAAGATCTGACTTCTCTCTCCTTTGTCACTATTGACAGTGCATCAACAGAAGACATGGATGACGCACTCTTTATTCGTAAAGAAGAGAACGGTCAATTAACGCTATTTATCGCCATTGCCGATCCTACGGCTTATATTCTGCCAAATAGTGAATTAGATAAAATTGCGGCACAACGCGCACTAACTAACTATCTGCCGGGCTTTAACATCCCAATGTTGCCTCGCGAGCTATCTGATAACATCTGCTCATTACGCCCTAATGAAAAGCGTCCAGCATTAGTTTGCCAAGTCAGCATTGCGCAAGATGGTGCATTACTTGACGATATTCACTTCTATTCTGCATGGGTAGTATCTAAAGCTAAACTGGTTTACGACCATATTTCAGATTGGTTAGAAGGCGGTAATGGTGATTGGAAACCAGAGAATGATATCGTTCATGAACAAGTAATGTTATTAAAAGAAATGTGTGAAAAACGTCATGAGTGGCGTGAAAAACATGCTCTGGTCTTTAAGGAACGCCCAGATTACCGCTTTATTCTTGATGAAGGTGGCAATGTATTAGATATCGTGGCTGAAAATCGTCGTATTGCAAACCGCATTGTTGAAGAAGCGATGATCACGGCCAATATCTGTGCAGCTAAAGTGTTGGCAAAAAACTTAGGCTTTGGTGTTTATAACGTTCACACAGGTTTTGATCCACTTTATATCGATCAAGTTGTACAAACTCTAAAAGATAATGGCATTGAAACCACTTCTGAAAGATTGTTAACCCTTGAAGGTTTCTGCCAATTACGTCGTGAACTCGATAACCAACCGAATCAATTCCTTGATAGCCGTATTCGTCGTTACCAAAACTTTGCTGAAATCAAATCAGAGCCAGGCCCACACTTTGGCTTAGGGCTGGAAGCTTACGCAACATGGACATCGCCGATCCGTAAATACAGTGATATTTTAAATCACCGTTTACTGAAAGCGATTATTAGTAAAGAACCGGCTGAAAAACCACAAGAAGAAGATGGTATTCGTATTGCGGAACGCCGTCGTGCTAATCGTATGGCGGAACGAGATGTGGGTGATTGGTTATATGCTCGTTTCTTAAAACCTTTTGCGGATACTGAAACGCCATTTAACGCTGAAATTATCGATATTACGCGCGGTGGTATTCGTGTTCGTTTAGTTGAAAATGGCGCAGTAGCCTTTATTCCAGCTCCTTTCTTACATGCTGTGCGTGATGAAATTCAATGCAGTCAAGAAACGGGTACA
Source organism: Proteus vulgaris (assembly GCF_016239305.1). Classification (GTDB taxonomy): domain Bacteria; phylum Pseudomonadota; class Gammaproteobacteria; order Enterobacterales; family Enterobacteriaceae; genus Proteus; species Proteus vulgaris_C. The sequence goes on from NZ_JAEHOQ010000002.1 coordinate 227,170, forward strand.
GTGATTGTGAAAGGCGAAAGCGCTTATAAACTCAATGATATCATTCCTGTTCGCATCGAAGATGTAAAACTCGAAACACGTAATATCGTTGCTCGCCCTATCTAATTAGTCTGTAGTCGGTATACAATAAAACTGATGGTTCATTTTGAACTATCAGTTTTTTATGCCTTTTATCTTTGCTAGACATATCACTAGAAATTTAAAGGGAATAAAAAGGAAATATTTTTATGGTATCAAGGAAATAAATTACACATACCATAAATTTAGTAATAAACAAATGGATTGAATTAATGAAAGATAAAGTGCAAATTAGCCGTTTTTTGAGCTATATATTACGACACGCCCCTGAAAGTATTGGTTTATCACTTGATGAACAAGGATGGGGTGAAATATCACAATTGATCTCGTTAGCACAGAAAAAAGGCACGCCACTAACCCTTGAACTAATTAGCGATGTGGTAGAAACAAATGATAAAAAGCGTTTTGCTGTTTCAGAAGATGGACTTTTTATTCGTGCAGTTCAAGGACACTCTCTTAAGACTACTGTTGATTACCAAGCTATTACTCCTCCAAAAATACTTTATCACGGCACAGCGACTCGTTTTATCGACAGTATTTTTAATCGAGGTTTAATACCTAACGGTCGCCAATATGTTCATCTATCACAAGATTATAAAACAGCCGTGAATGTCGGCAACCGTCATGGAAAAGCCGTTGTTTTAATTGTTGATAGTGAAAAAATGTTTAATGAAGGTTTTGAATTTTATCAGGCTGATAATGGTGTATGGTTAACACTTTCCGTGCCTATAAAATATCTAAAAATCGAAGAGAAAGAATAAAATGAAACATAAACAAATAGGTGACATTGTCACCTATAATCTTTATTCATTTCATTGTTATCTAGCTAGCTAAATCAGCCACCAGCCAGTTTAACTTTCATTCCTTTAGCTTCTAATAGCGATTTAATTAAATCACGTTTGTCACCTTGGATCTCAATTAAACCATCTTTTACACTACCACCACAGCCACATTTTTTCTTAAGTTCGGCGGCAAGTTTGGCCAACTCAGCATCATCCAGATCAATACCTGAAACGACACAAACACCTTTACCTTTACGCCCACTAGTTTGGCGCTGAATACGCACAATACCATCACCGACAGGACGTACAGGCTTTTGTTCTTCTTCTTTAATGCGACCCGCATCTGTGGAATAAACCAAACGAGAGTTATTATCCATGTTAATTACATACCTTGTATATATTCGTCATACTTTTAAGATGCAGTGCATTGTCACTTAGCTACATCTTGAGTTGTTTAGAGTATAGAACGATTAATTTGTTGCAATGTTTCAAGAGGATTATCACTACGTGTAATAGGACGTCCAATCACCATATAATCAACCCCTGCTGCAATAGCTTGTTCTGGTGTCATGACTCGACGCTGATCACCAACATCACTCCCTGTAGGACGAATACCTGGCGTCACTAATAAGAAATCATCACCACAAACTTGTTTAAAACGTGTTGCTTCATGTGCAGAGCAAACAACACCATCAAGACCACAAGATTTTGTCAGCAATGCCAACCGCTCTGCTTGTTCTGCCGGCGTTAATGTTATACCCAATTCAATCAGATCAGATTGATCCATACTAGTTAACACCGTCACTGCCGTTAAAAGCGGTGCGTCTTTACCATAGGATGCAAGGCTCTCTTTAGCGGCTCGCATCATGCGACTGCCACCACTTGCATGCACGTTCACCATCCACACACCTAAATCAGCGGCTGCTGCAACTGCTCTTGCAACGGTATTTGGAATATCATGAAATTTTAGATCCAAAAAAATGTCAAAACCGTCTTTTTGTAACTGTGTGACAAATTGAGGTCCAAAACGGGTAAACATCTCTTTACCAATTTTTAAACGACAAGATAAGGGATCGATACGTTGTGCAAAATCTAATGCACTTTTTTGATCTTCATAGTCTAATGCCACAATAACGGGCGTGCAGGTGAACTCGGGCGATTTTTTATCACAATGAAATGACATTTTAGGGCCTTTATTTATAAAGAGACTATTAAAAAAGTGACATCGTCACTGACCATCTAAACCGCGAATAGGTTTAACGGTATCCCATGAACGGCAGGATGGACAATGCCAATATAATGCATGAGAGGTAAAGCCACATTTATGGCAACGATAATCCGGTTTGGTACGAATTTGTTCACCAACCATATAACGCAATAAGATAAGACTCTCTTTAGCGCGACCTTCTTCCGCTTCAGCTAAATGGTAACGCATTAAGCGATAGAAAAGTCGCATCGTAGGATGGCGTTCTAATTGGCGGTTAATATAAAGCTGGGCAGCTTCAATCCCTTCTTTGGCTTCAATAATATCCGCAAGGTAAAGTTCAGCAATTGCTCCACTATTACTATCAACACATTGGCGTAAATACGCCTCCCAACGAGAGGTATCTTCTTGCGTCTGGAAACATTCAAAAAGCATAGGTAATGTTTCACTCACCATCTCTTTATCTTGCTCAATAACTTTCATCAGCACTTCAATGGCTTTCTGTTTCTCATCACGAGCAATATAAATACGGCCATACATAATTGAAACACGAGCACAAAGGGGATCCGCTTGGCCTGCTTTTTGTAGAAAATTAAGTGCACTATCAAGATTATCACTACTCATTTCTTGGAGTGCCAACTCACAGTAAAAATGTGATATTTGTTCTTTTAATTCATGCTGACCTAATTTCACTAATTTTTCAGCTGTTTCGATGGCTTTGCCCCAATCGCTAGTTAACTGGTAAATAGCTAACAAAGATTGTAACGCACTTTGGCGGAACTCTTGCTCATCAATAAGTTGCTGAAACATATTTTCAGCTCGATCGTAAACCCCCGCAGCAACATAGTCACGGCCAAGTTGTTGAACAGCAAGGAGGCGTTGTTCAAAAGAAAGTGCAGCACTTTCCATTAAGGATTGGTGAATACGAATTGCGCGTTCAACTTCACCACGAGAACGGAAAAGATTGCCTAATGTAAGATGCGCTTCAAAAGCAGAGCTATCTTCTTTAAGCATTTCAAGGAAGAGATCAACAGCTTTATCTTGTTGATCTGAGAGTAAGAAGTTAACACCCGCCACGTATTCTCGTGACAGGCGGTCGGCATTCTGCTGTTTATCCTGTTGTGCGCCACGACGCCCCATATACCAGCCGTAAGCAGCCGCGACAGGTAATAACAGAAACAGCAATTCTAGCATCAGCTATCGTCCTTATTTCGTAGCAGAAGCAACCGTTGGGCGACTTTCTTGGCTTTCTTGTTTGGTTTGAGCGCTTTCAAGACGTTTAATCTTACGTTTTGCTCGACCTAGTGATAAACGGGCGCGCAAATAGAAAACACCACTCACAATCCAACCAAGAACAAAGCCTACACCAAACAGCGTGGCCAATAAGGTAGAAATACGATATTCACCTTGAGCAATAAGGTAATTGAATGTGACTACCTGATCGTTATTTGAGCCTAAAGTCATGGCAATGACCACGATAGCAAAAACAAGAATAACCAAAATAAAAAGTAGGACTTTTTTCACATTATTTCCTTTCTTATTCTCTTTTCTTTAGTGGACAGATAAAGGTAGCATTTTCACTGCGCACAAAGAAAGTCATTTCTTAGAATCAACTGATTTTCGTATATTTTTTCACATAAATATTGAAAAAGACATTCTGTATCTCAAAAATAAAGGCTATCGTCAGGATTTGAGTAATAAACGTCGCTCAATCACCTTAAATGCACACCAAACAACCACAGTACTAATAAGAATACCGACAATCACATCAGATGCCCAGTGCATTCCCAATACGATACGCCCTACAGTGACATCGATTCCCCATAATAACCCGAGTGTTGCTAAAAAATAATGACGGCGCAACATAAAAAGAGCAAAAACAAACAAAGCGAGCGTTGCTGCAAATAAACTATGCCCGGATGGAAATGCATAACCGGTTTCCGCTTTCCAATGCTTAAGTTGCCATACTGGGATCACTGGCGAGTTTTCCAATCCTTTTTGGAGCAATTGTTCCCGCTTCAATCTGGGAACTTGATAAAAGTCCTCTGGTGTAATGTGTAAATTCTCACTGACCCAAACAACGTAAGGACGAGGTTCTTTTACTGTATTTTTAACTGCAACCTTAATTAATTGCCCAACGACTAAGGTGGCAGTAATTATCACCGCTAATTGAATAAAATTATTACGTTTTAATTTTAAAACCATAAACAGTAATGCTAAAAACACAAGAAGACTAATGGTTCCCCAAGGTTTAGCCGCACTGTCTGCTATCCACAATGTGCTAATTCCCCCTAAAGGATGATCAGTTGGTCGCCATTGCCAACCCAGCATTAACACTGCACTAGGTATGATTAAGAGTAATATACTGCCTAATAAAATTAATTTTGTTATCTTCTTATTCAATATATCTACCCTTCTAAAATACAAATGTTGTCTTTCATTTATGTTTAAAGACTATCAGTATAAACGATGCTCGTTTAGCAATAAATCATTATGCAATAAGGCTCAAAATCTGATAATTTGTACTGGTGTGAATTTATAAGTGTGTGTTATCCATTTCCTTGCCTATCAGACATGGAAGTATTTCAGTGTTTTATTTCTCTTTGTTCTCGTTATAAAGTGTATAATCTTGAACGAGAGTTTCACCTGAAATTATGAGTCAAAAATAATGAAATTAAGACGTATCGCAGAAGCAAAACTACCTACTCCTTTTGGGGAGTTTTTAATGGTCGGTTTTGAAGAAATCGCAACAGGTAAAGATCACGTCGCCCTAGTCTATGGCGATATCTCAGGCTCAGAGCCTGTATTATCTCGTATTCATTCAGAATGTTTAACGGGTGATGCTTTATTTAGTTTACGTTGTGATTGTGGTTTTCAACTTGAAGCTGCGCTTTCACAAATAAGCAAAGCAGGTCGTGGTGTCTTACTTTATCATCGCCAAGAAGGCCGTAATATTGGCTTACTGAATAAAATAAGAGCTTATGCATTACAAGATAAAGGGTTAGATACCGTTGAAGCAAACCTCGAATTAGGTTTTAAAGCTGACGAACGTGATTTTACCCTTTGTGCTGACATGTATAACTTATTAGGTGTTCATGAAGTGCGGTTATTAACTAATAATCCGAAAAAAATTGAAATCATGAAAATCGCAGGCATTAATGTTATCGAGCGAGTTCCTCTGATTGTCGGGCGTAATCCAAGTAATGCACATTATCTTGATACTAAAGCCGATAAAATGGGCCATCTTTTATTTAAGAAAGCGCAATAATAAAGTAACAGCACAGCATTAATAATTTCAAATCCGAGCCTGAGTTGCTCGGATTTTTTATTCTGTTCCTTTTATTCTATTATCTTGTAAATTCATTCTTTATCTATCTTTCTTTGCTTATATTTTCTTCTTTTTTACCGCTCTTTCTTCATTAAATTATATCATGTGAAAATTTATCATATACGATTTCATTGACTATCTATCTGATTCTAAGTTATTTATTAATAAATAAATTTTGATAGGAAGACATTATGCCATTACATTTTTCTGGTAGGATTTTCGGCGCTCTATTATTAGCAGGAACATTATTAACAGGCTGTGATAATAGTGAAAAAAACAGCTATTCAATCAAAGTTGGTGTGATTAATGGCGCTGAACAAGATGTGGCTGAAATTGCCAAAAAAGTCGCTAAAGAAAAATATGGCTTAGAGGTTGAATTAGTAGGTTTTAGTGGTTCATTATTACCAAATGATCCCACAGCAAATAAAGAATTAGATGCTAATGTTTTTCAGCATCGTCCTTTCCTTGCTCAAGATAATCAATCTCGCGGTTATAATTTAGTGGCTGTGGGTAACACCTTTGTTTTTCCTATGGCGGGCTATTCAACCAAAATTAAACACCCTTCTGAGTTAAAATCTGGTGATACAATTGCCGTTCCTAACGATCCGACCAACTTGGGTCGAGCCTTATTGTTATTAGATAAAGAAAAACTTATTACATTAAAACCAAATAGTGGCTTATTACCTACCGCTATCGATATTATTAGTAATCCTCTTAAATTAAAAATTATGGAGCTAGAAGGCGCACAATTACCACGAGTGTTAAACGATCCTAAAGTCACCGTCGCCATTATTAGCACTACGTACATCCAACAAATTAATTTATCTCCGACAAAAGACAGTATTTTTATTGAAGATAAAAATTCGCCTTACACCAATATTATTGTAGCGAGAGAAGACAATAAAGACGCTGATAATGTACGTGACTTTATCAAAGCTTATCAATCTCCTGAAGTTGCCACCGCTGCCGAAACCATTTTTAACGGGGGAGCAGTTCAGGGTTGGTAAAAATTTATTAGTTTTTTTATGACATAATCTTCTTAAGCTAACTAAAAAACACCCCAAAGTTGATATCCAACTTTTGGGGTGCTGTTCATTTTATAATGAGACGTTTAGCTATACCAATAAGGCCTAATTAAAGCATATTACGAATAACATAATGCAATATGCCACCGTGTTGGAAATAAGCGAGTTCAGTCTGTGTATCAATACGGCAACGCGCCATAATAGTTTCAGTATGATTATTCGCAAAAGTAATATTAACCGCGACATCTTGGCCTGGTGTTAATGCATTTATTCCAGTGATCTCAATTTTCTCATCACCTTTTAAACCTAGTGTTTGACGTGTAATACCTTCAGGGAATTCTAGCGGTAAAACCCCCATACCGATCAAGTTAGAACGATGAATACGCTCAAAAGAACCCGCAATCACGACACGAACACCTAATAAACGCGTTCCTTTGGCAGCCCAGTCACGACTAGAGCCTGAACCATACTCATTCCCTGCAATGATCGCTAGTGGCGTATTTTCTTGCTGATAACGCATTGCCGCATCATAAATTGCTAATGTTTCACCTGTTGGAATATGTTTGGTAAAACCGCCTTCAATTCCCGGTACCATTTCATTACGAATACGAATATTAGCAAAAGTGCCTCGCATCATAACTTCATGGTTACCACGTCGAGAGCCATAAGAGTTAAAGTCTTTCGGCTCTACTCCATGCTCACGTAAATAACGTCCAGCGGGACTATCGGCTTTAATATTTCCCGCAGGTGAAATATGGTCAGTTGTCACTGAATCACCTAAAATTGCCAAGATACTGGCTTGGTGAATATCATTAATTGGTGCTGGCGTTTTCGTCATTCCTTTAAAGAAAGGAGGATGACGGATATAAGTAGAATCTGCCTGCCAAGTATAAACTGGTGTATTTCGTGTTTTCAGTGATTTCCATGTTTCATCTCCCTCAAACACAGCAGAGTACTCTTTATGGAACATCTCTGTTTTCACTTTTTCAACAGCATCCGCAATAGCTTTACTGTCAGGCCAAATATCTTTTAAATAAACAGGATTGCCCTGCTTATCTTTACCTAAAGGTTCTTTAGTAAGATCGATATTCATATTTCCTAACAATGCATAAGCAACCACCAACGGAGGTGAAGCAAGCCAGTTAGTTTTCACTAATGGATGAATTCGACCCTCAAAGTTACGGTTACCCGATAATACTGCTGCAATGGTTAAATCGCTGTCTTTAATTGCGCTTTCAATTGGTGCTAATAAAGGCCCTGAATTACCAATGCAAGTGGTGCAACCGTAACCCACAAGATTAAAACCTAATTCATCAAGATAAGGACTTAACCCTGCTAAATTAAGGTAATCTGTGACAACTTTAGAACCAGGAGCTAAAGAGGATTTAACCCAAGGTTTACGTTGCAACCCTTTTTCTACCGCATTTTTAGCTAGTAACCCCGCAGCCATTAAAACATTCGGGTTTGAAGTATTAGTACAAGATGTAATCGCCGCAATAACGACAGCGCCATCAGTGAGTTCAAATTCAGGATAACCATCAATTTTTACTTTAGGAAAATGTGAAAGTGGTTTCTTGTTTGCTTCAAGTTCTACCGTCGCTTTAAATGCATTAGGAACACTTGCTAAGTTCACTCTATCTTGAGGACGTTTAGGCCCTGCTAGACTTGCTTCAACAGTTCCCATATCAAGAGATAGTGTAGAGGTGAAGATAGGCTCATCACCTGCATTTCGCCATAAACCTTGCTCTTTACTATAAGCTTCGACTAAAGCAATTTCTTGCTCTTCTCGCCCAGTTAAACGCAAATAATCAAGCGTAATATTGTCTATTGGGAAAAAGCCACACGTTGCTCCGTATTCTGGCGACATATTGGCTATCGTCGCCCGATCAGCTAAAGGTAATGAGGCTAAACCATCTCCGTAGAACTCAACAAATTTTCCTACTACACCGTGGGCTCGTAACATTTGAGTAACGGTGAGTACAAGATCTGTTGCTGTAATACCTTCTCGCAGTTTTCCTGTCAGTTTAAAACCGACGACATCAGGAATAAGCATTGAAATAGGCTGACCTAACATTGCAGCCTCAGCTTCAATCCCTCCAACCCCCCAGCCTAAAACACCGAGGCCATTAATCATGGTGGTGTGAGAATCTGTTCCTACTAAGGTATCTGGATAAGCCACATAACGGCCATCTTTTTCTTCAGACCAGATGGCTTTGCCTAAATACTCAAGGTTTACCTGATGACAAATCCCTGTTCCTGGAGGCACAACACGAAAGCGTTCAAACGATTGCTGCCCCCAGCGTAAGAAAAGGTAACGTTCATAGTTACGTTCCATTTCTATTTCAACGTTTTCAGCAAATGCATTTTTACTTGCGTATTCATCAACCATCACAGAGTGATCGATAACTAAATCAACAGGTGACAATGGATTAACCTTTTCCACCTGTCCCCCTAATGATTTTACTGCTTCTCTCATCGCGGCTAAGTCAACAACAGCAGGCACACCTGTAAAATCCTGCATTAAAACCCTTGCCGGTCGATAAGCTATCTCACGTGATGCATGAGCTGTTTTTTGCCAATCGATTAACGCCTTAATATCATCTTCAACAACCGTATCATTATCAAGATAACGTACTAAATTTTCTAACAGTACCTTCAGAGATTTAGGAAGACGGGTAATATCGCCTAATTGACGAGCGACTTCAGTAAGGCGGTAGTACTCATATTCACGAGATCCAACTAAGAGCGTGGAATGGCTCTCTTTTTTCAAATGTAACGACATAGCTCCTCCTTCTTATTTTTATACTGACAGCATGTTTAAACCATCAAAATAGGTAAGGTTATCTATTAAACATATCATATAACTCATAATTTCGCTTAAGGATCACACAATTTGTTAACGTAATGTTATGGCCATCATGGGTTTAATAAATTTTAGTCTCAAGATTTTTATCTAATTAAGATTTAATAACGGAGGTATAACTGTGAAAGGATAATATTTATGGATAATAAACAATCTAAGTTACTAAAGAATATAATAAGTGCCGATCGTTACTTTGCTGAACCTATTACTCCTCCTTTTCCGCAAACTTTAGCGATAAATTCATTACATTCTCAAAATCTAAAAGATACTGAAGGTCTGGTGCAATTTATCATTGCCTCACCAAAATTGTTTGAAGAATTTGAAATAGAAAAAATGTCACAACTTAAAAATATTCAAATTGGACTTATTTCTATCATAGCAAATCATCTTGCTACATTAAAAAAAGAAGATAACGAAGCCTATTATCGTCCTGAACATTGGTTAGAGACACTAAATCATCTTCCTCTTTTAGGGCACAATAAGATGGAAACAAAAAATCTCCATAAACAAACATTTGATTTTTCTGTTGCTCAAGCTTTTATTCAGTTATTACTCGGTACAGCGATTAATGCCACCTCGCCTGCTTTAGGAGAGTTTATTGATTTTTTACGTACACAAGGCCAAAAAATAGAAATTGGATTACAACAATCATTAGATAGTTATCAAACAATAACCGTTGCAGGAGTAACCGAGATCCTCAATCATAATAACCACCTTATTTTTGTACCTAAGTTAAAAGTCTTGAGCTTACGCTTTTCATATCAATCAGCAAAAATGCTTCTTGCCAGTTGCATTGGACGTAAATTTACTGTGTCTTTAGAATACAGCACAATCACCTCTATTTTTGATGCTAATGCACTGGATGATCCGAAGATTAATCAACAATTTTATGATTTTTTAAATAAGTATCGTCAGCTAAGCATTACAAAGTCAGACGCTTTTTTTAGTGGGGATTTTTATTTGAAATAACTTATGCGGAGTTGAGATTGATGATTACGCTTGAAGGCGGGAATTACCCGCCTTTCAGTATTACACTAATGGCAATTCAATATCTTTAAATAGCTCTTCAATTTCTTCATGTGTTCGCAATGTAACTGCTTGTTCAATTAAATTACGAGTAAGATGTGGAGCGAAGCGCCACATAAAATCATACATATAGCCACGTAAGAAGCCACTACGACGGAATGCGATTTTAGTGGTGCTATAGCTAAACTTATCGCGCATATCAATCGCCACTAAATCACTGTCTAGCACAGGATCAAACGCCATACTAGCAATTACTCCAATACCTAAATGCAGTCTTACATACGTTTTAATAACATCGGCATCTGTTGCAGTGAAAACAATTTTAGGTTTTAGTCCTACTTTGCCGAAAGCATCGTCAAGATCAGAACGCCCTGTAAAACCTTGGGTATAAGTCACAATGTCGTAACCAGCAAGCTCTTTCAGTGTGACTTCTCGTTTTTGTGCCAAAGGATGATCTTTAGGAACCACCACAATACGATTCCAACGATAACAAGGTAGCATCACCAAATCGTTATAAAGATGCAGTGATTCTGTCGCAATAGCGAAATCACTTTTACCTCTGCAAACATCTTCCGCTATTTGTGTTGGTGAACCTTGGTTCATATGTAATGAAACATCAGGATAGCGCTCAATAAAACCTTTTATCACTGGTGGCAGTACATAACGCGCTTGAGTGTGTGTTGTTGCAATAGATAGTGAACCTCTATCTGGATAAGTATGTTCCCCAGCAGCAGACCGAATGGCTTCTGTTTTTGACAAGATTTCTCTAGATAGCCTAACAATCTCTTCACCTGCGGGTGTCACATGCGTTAAATGTTTACCACTACGAGAAAATATTTGTATACCTAATTCATCTTCTAACATGCGGATCTGCTTACTTATCCCTGGTTGAGATGTATACAAACGCTCTGCCGTGGTTGATACATTCAAATCGTTATTCACCACTTCAACGATATAACGCAACTGTTGTAATTTCATAGAGAGGCTATCCCTTCAACAAAAGACTTATTATTCCGTTATTCTATTTATATTCATATAACTAAAAAGAATAATAAAGATGTAATATATAACCACTATATCACTTATTTCATTTCGGTCTAACGCAATTAATAGGGTTATTTAGATTTTGTTATATCGAATAGTTATAAGCTATAAATAAGTATAAAAAAAGCTGACTAGATGTCAGCTTTCATTTCAGAACAATAACGGCTTTAAATTATTTAATAACACCGCATGCCATTCTTGCGCCACCACCGCCAAGCGCTTCTGGGTTATCAGAGTAGTTATCACCACCGACATGCACCATTATGGCTTTATCTTTCACTTGCTCAAGTTTAGTCAGTTTTGGCGCTAATACTGCGTAATCAGCAACACCTTTATCATTAACAACCAATCCAGGTAAATCACCTAAATGCCCTTCTTTATTATAAGGCCCTAAGTGAACACCGGTTTTTTCAGGATCTAAATGACCACCTGCTTTTAAAGCAGGAACAGGTTTACCTTCTTTCATATCTGGCTCACAAGAGCCATTAGCATGAATATGAAAACCATGCACACCGGGTGTTAATCCTGTCAATTTTGGCGTAAATAACAGCCCATAATCAGTTTCAGTGATGGTAACAACACCAATATCGTTACCTGCGCCTGTAGGAAGTGCTTCTTTTAACGTGACATCTAATGTGGCCGCACTCGCCACTGAGGTGAAGAGTAAACCAGAGAGTAACAAAGGTATCAGTTTCATAGTATCTCCGTCTTATTATTAGCAAAGTAAAATATCAGACAAATAGAAATTAACCACTTACACTGTTTCAATGAACATTAATTAGCATATCTTCTTCATACAAAAAAAGCGACTAACTCTCATTAGTCGCTTTTTATTTATCGGGTGATGATAATATTATTTGGTTTTTTCAACCCATTTACCATCGACATAAAACGCAGACCAACCCGTTGCTTTGCCATCTTTCTCAGAAGAAACATATTGTTGCTTAGTTTTACGACTAAACCGCACAATAGTTGGATTTCCTTCTGGATCAGCCACAGGGGCTTCAGCTAAATAGCGCATTTTCTCTGCCAATCTGTCTTTAAAGCGTACCAATTCTTCTACTTTTGGTGCGCGCGTTTCTCTTGATTTAGGGAAGGTATTTGCGGCTAAGAATACACCTGCAGCACCATCACGTAAGACAAAATACGCATCAGATTTTTCACATGGCAACTCAGGAAGTGGAACAGGATCTTCCTTCGGTGGGGCAATTTCACCACTTTTTAAGATTTTACGGGTATTTTTACATTCATCATTAGTGCAACCCATGTATTTACCAAAACGCCCCATTTTTAGGTGCATTTCAGATCCACATTTATCACACTCAATGACCGGCCCTTCATAACCTTTTAAGCGGAATTCACCCTCTTCGACTTCATAACCATCACATGCCGGGTTATTACCACAAACATGTAATTTACGATGTGTGTCAATCAGGTAACTGTCCATTGCAGTACCACATTTCGGGCAACGACGACGAGCTCGTAATGCGTTAGTTTCTGCATCTTCCCCTTCCAGAATATTCAATAATTCATCTTCAGGAATAAGGTTAATAGTCTGTTTACAACGTTCTTTAGGCGGTAATGCGTAACCTGAACATCCCAAGAATACCCCTGTAGTTGCTGTTCTAATTCCCATATGACGAGAACAAGTTGGGCATTCAATAGAAGTGATTACCATTGGATTAGGTCGCATTCCTCCTTCTTCTGGATCTTTTTCAGCAACTTCTAATTGCTGGCTAAAATCAGTAAAGAATGCGTCTAATACCGCTTTCCAATTTTCTTCGTTGTTTGCAACATGGTCGAGGTGGTCTTCCATTTGCGCAGTAAAATCGTAATTCATTAAATCGCTAAAATTTTCTTCTAAGCGATCCGTGACAATTTCACCCATTTTTTCTGCATAAAAACGACGGTTTTCAACTTTTACATAACCACGATCTTGAATAGTGGAAATGATAGATGCATAAGTTGAAGGACGGCCAATACCCCGTTTTTCTAATTCTTTAACTAATGTCGCTTCACTAAAACGTGCTGGTGGCTTAGTAAAATGTTGAGTAGGTTCTAATTCAGCTAAAGCCAGTTTTGCCCCTACATCAACAGCCGGCAACGTTTTATCTTCATCTTTATTACGCATTGCAGGCATCACTTTCGTCCAACCTGCAAAACGTAAAGTACGACCTTTGGCGCGTAATTTATAATCACCTGATTCGACAGTTAATGTCGTTGAATCATATTTTGCTGGTGTCATCTGACACGCAACAAATTGATTCCAAATTAGTTGATATAATCGTTTAGCATCGTTATCCATATCTTTCAAAGATTCTGAGATAACGTTGATATCCGAAGGACGAATAGCTTCGTGCGCTTCTTGCGAATTTTCTTTACTCGAATAAACGTTTGGCTCTTTCGGCAAATACTTAGCACCAAATTGCTCGCTAATATAATCACGCGCCATTTGAATTGCATCCTGACTTAAGTTAGTCGAGTCAGTACGCATATAGGTAATATAACCTGCTTCATAAAGACGTTGAGCTAACATCATTGTCTTTTTCACACCAAAACTTAAACGCGTACTTGCTGCTTGCTGTAAAGTTGATGTGATAAGTGGTGCACTTGGTTTGCTTGATGTTGGTCTATCTTCACGATCTTTTACTGTGAAAGTTGCATTTTTTAATGCATTGACCGCAACCTGTGTTTCATCAGATGAAACAGGGTTGAAGGCTTTATCATTATAATGCGTGACTTCCATACGCAATGGTTGTTCATCAGGTGTTAATAATGATGCGTGTAACTGCCAATATTCTTCAGGAACAAAGGCTTTAATTTCACGTTCACGTTCAACCAATAGACGAACAGCAACTGATTGCACTCGACCTGCAGATAATCCACGAGCGACTTTTTTCCAAAGCAAAGGTGAAACCATATAGCCTACAACACGATCCATAAAACGACGTGCTTGTTGCGCGTTAACGCGGTCTATATTTAACTCACCTGGAGTTTGGAAAGCTTGTGTAATGGCATTTTTCGTTATTTCGTTAAATACCACTCGACTAAATCTTTCATCATCACCGCCGATAACTTCACGTAAATGCCACGCGATAGCTTCTCCTTCGCGGTCAAGGTCCGTTGCGAGATAGACATGATCAGCTTTATCAGCCAATGCTTTTAGTTCAGCCACAACCTTTTCTTTGCCGGGTAGAATTTGATAGTTCGCATTCCACCCGTTATAGGGATCGATTCCCATACGGCTGACTAAGGCTGATTTCTCATCCTTTTTAACTTTTTTCACGCCTTTCGTGGCGGATGAGTTTTCGCTCTTCTGGCTGCCAGAACCACTCTTGGGCAAATCACGAATGTGACCCACGCTAGATTTAACTACGTAGTCATTGCCAAGATATTTATTGATCGTTTTGGCTTTTGCCGGGGACTCCACGATTACAAGAGCTTTACCCATAATTACCTTTACCTAATTAAACTTTGTTATGACGGTATTGTTTAATACCCTCAACTAAAAAAATGTTTAAAATCTCTTTTTTATATTGCGTTAGTTTTGCAATATATCAACCTGTTTTTATTCAAAGCTTTTGTTTGAGCTCAAAACTCATTACTTTTTTTGAGGTATTTTAATCACCTCACTGCTTTGATCGGGCAACGGGCAAATTATATTTGCTACATATAGCGTAGCTAAGCTTTTAAAAATGCCACACTCTACCTGATAAAAAGTGAGGCGCAACAAATTATTTTTCTAAGGAGCACAGATTATGTCAACACAAACTACACCTATTACAACAGAGATGCTACTTGAAAAAGCGAATAAAATCATATGTGAACATGAAGATTATTTACAAGGTATGCATGCAGATTCTGTTGAACAAAAAGGCAATGTCCTCGTATTTAAAGGCGAATTTTTTTTAGATGAGCAAGGTTTACCAACGGCAAAAAGCACTGCAGCTTTTAATATGTTTAAGCATTTAGCACATGTGTTATCAGATAAGTACCATTTAGAATAATCACCGTTAGGATTATTTCACATTTAATCTCACCATCTAGAAAGAGACGTACTTGCCAGTTATTACTTTTTTAGTAAAAATAACTGGCATAAAAAATCACACCTAAAGAATAAAAATGCAAAAAAAAACACAAGACAAATGGTTGTCTTATGATGTTTATGATTATACCTACCTATTAATACAATCAGTAATATCAATTATTTTTATTTTGTTTTTACCGCTATATTGACACTTCCTAGAAAGAGGAAATATTTACCCTGTTGTTGTTAAGCAATATCAATTATTTCTTTGATTGCCAGTGAATACTTCACTGGCTTTTTTTTGCCTTATTGGAATACGATTTTCCAATAAAACATCAGAATATCTGTTTGAAAAGTTCAAGAAGTAGTGATGAACAGAAGGGAAAATGACAGCGATACCAAGTATTAGGTTTTAAATTCTCGGTATCGCTAATAAAGCTTAATCTTTTGTGCTCGTTTGAATTATAACAATGGTTTTTTACTTCTTTGTACCCAGCGCATCATCAATTTATCAACGCTTTCCATTGCACCACCAGTAACACGTTCGACCATTTTCTTTTTAATAACATATTGAACAGAAAAGACTTCATAATCGTTAATGTGATTAATTAGCCAATCATCACTCACACCAACTTCATCAATTAAGCCTTTATTCAAAGCTTCTGTACCGTACCAATATTCTCCAGTAGCGACACTATCAATATCAAGTTGAGGACGGTATTTATGTACAAAAGCTTTAAACAACAGGTGTGTTTCATTTAAATCTTGTTTAAATTTCTCACGACCTTCTTCTGTGTTTTCGCCCAATAAAGTTAATGTACGTTTATATTCACCAGCAGTGTGTAACTCAACATCAATATCGTTTTTCTTGAGCAATCGGTGAATATTAGGGATTTGAGCGACGACACCAATTGAACCAATAATCGCAAAGGGTGCTGCAACGATTTTATCAGCCACACAGGCCATCATATACCCACCACTTGCAGCCACTTTATCGACAACCGCAGTGAGTTTAATGCCTTTTTCTTTTAAACGTGTTAATTGTGCCGCAGCTAATCCATATCCGTGAACCATGCCACCAGGGCTTTCTAAACGCAGTAAAACTTCATCGCCGGTTTGGGCAACAGAAAGAATGGCGCTGATCTCTTCACGTAATGCACCCACTTCATGCGCATCCATACTACCGTTGAAATCAAGAACATATAAACAAGGTTTTACAACACCTTTCTTACCTTCTTTCGCATTGTTTTTACTTTGTTTATTTTCTTTTTTCTGCTGTTTTTTAAACGCTTTGTACCAGACCTTTAATTCAGCATCGTCCATTCTCGCTTGTTGCATTACTCGCTGTTTTTCTTCATAAGCTTCAGCAAGATCTGTCACTTTTAACGTGCCTTTTCGATTTTGCTTCTTATTTCCAATAACGATAAAAAATAACACAATAGCGATAATAGCCACGACAACAGTGGCGATCTCTGCTAAAAACAGTCCATATTGTAAAATATACTCCACAAAGACCTCTTTTTAAGGTTAATAACACTGACTAAAACCAATATGCCTAGTTTAACGAAATTCTACTTTAGCGCTAGTCACAAAGGCATAATTATGGGCAATACCATAAAGAAAATAGCTATAAATTGTAAACAAAAAACTAGACTAAACTGGTCGCTAGACAAATAAGACGTTACACTTTATTTACTTTTTACTAGACAGGATATCAATATGTTGCAATATCAACCGGATCATAGCGTGCTAAAAGATAAAATTATTCTAGTAACGGGTGCTGGTGATGGCATAGGAAAAGAAGCCGCACTAACTTATGCGCAATATGGCGCAACACTTATCTTATTAGGCCGTACTTTATCAAAACTTGAGGATGTTCAAGAAGAGATAATCACATCAGGTGGCCAACAACCTATGTTATATCCACTTGATCTACTTACAGCGACAGAGAATGATTTTCAGCAATTTGCGGATACTCTCGTTAAACGCTTCCCTCACCTTGATGGCGTATTACAAAATGCTGGTTTATTAGGTGTTGTTGAACCTATCATTAATCAACCAAGTAACCTTTGGCATGATGTTATGCAAGTTAACGTCAATGCGACATTCATGCTGACTAAAGCACTACTACCTTTAATGCTAAAAGCCCCTCATGCCAGTCTTATTCTCACCACATCCAGCGTGGGTCGCCAAGGTCGTTACGGTTGGGGAGCTTATTCTGTTTCAAAATTCGCAACAGAAGGCTTTATGCAGGTACTTAATGAAGAATATAACGATAGCACCTTACGAATTAACTGTATCAATCCTGGTGGCACTCGTACCGCAATGAGAGCCAGTGCGTTTCCTGATGAAAATGCACAAAAACTAAAAACACCGAAAGACTTGATGCCGTTATATCTCTACCTGATGAGTGATGACAGCATTGATGTGAAAGGACAATCTTTAGATGCCCAACCAGGCCGTAAAGCAGGCCCTGCTGAATAACGTAAATTCGAGGTCAAAATGAATGATGCACAACACCAAAAACGCCAGCAACGCTTAAAAGAGAAAGTAGATACCCAAATTGAGCAAGCTCAACGAGAACAAGGTATTTTGATGATCTTTACAGGTAATGGTAAAGGAAAAACGACAGCGGCGATGGGTACAGCAACACGTGCTGTTGGTCATCAAAAAAAGGTCGGTGTTGTGCAGTTTATTAAAGGAACATGGGAAAACGGTGAACGTAATTTATTAGAACAATTTGGTGTGCCTTTTTATGTCATGGAGACAGGCTTTACTTGGGAAACTCAAGATAAAAGTGCTGATACAACTGCTTGCTTAAATACATGGCAATATGCACTCAAACTGCTTAACAATCCAGAGTATGATTTAATTATCCTTGATGAAATCACCTATATGATTAGCTTTAACTATTTACCATTAGATGAGGTTATTTCAGCGATTAGCTCTCGCCCTACGCACCAAAACGTTATTATTACAGGAAGAGGCTGTCATAGAAAATTAATTGAGTTAGCAGATACTGTGACAGAGATGCGCCCTATCAAACATGCTTTTGATAGTGGGATAAAAGCACAAAAAGGCATAGATTGGTAATAATTACCTATTGCCCTTTCAATCATGTTAAAAGTGAATAATTATTTATATTAAAGCGGGTTCACTTAATATGCCCGCACCAAATATACGGCCTGTTTCATTTATCAGTTTAAAATAAGCTTCTTTATCATCAAATATATCATTTTGTATCTGTTGACTATAAACCATAGCCATTGCCATTACATGAAAATGATATTCATTATAGTAAACTATCTTTTCATTTGGATCACGCGAAGCCAAATAGGAATTGGTTATTTTATAAATATTTTTAGCTTCTTTAAGCATCTCACTATTATTAAACGTAATATTACTTAGTGTCGGAATAAAATCATCTGTCCGCGTATTTTCATTATTTATCCAGTTATATTTATTTTTTTCCTTACGCGCCTCTAATAAAGAAGAACCAGAATAAACATGAATATCATATGGTTTTTTTGATAAAAAATTTTGAAATTCAGACTGGGAAAAACACTTAGTCAATACATTTCCCATCCTCTTATTATTCCAATCAGATAAATACGTTGGAATAGGTTCATTTAAAGGAATTTCACACTGAAAGATATTATTATCAATGAATGTGGCATCAGAACTATTAATAGCCCCACTCACAAGTTGCCCATTAATCCAGATAGAGCGGGTAGTTAAGTAAAAGTGCTTATTATTTTCTTTGGGTGAAAAAACAGAGGTAAAACTATAGTAGATATCCCTAGATGGATTAATTATCCCCCCATGATTACCAGGGTAAATCATAAAAATTTTCTTTTCTCCATCAGCATCAACTAATACATGTTTTCCATTCTCTAATTTTATTTCTTTTACTTCACCAGAGTTAAGCCAAAAAGAATTTTCATCAATTTGAAAGACTAACGGTACGGTTTTATTGTTACTGATATAAAATACGCCAGACTGTGAATTTGAACTAGCTACTGGCTCACACCCCGTAGTAAGAGTAGTCGTACATAACATTGTTGTTAAATAAAAAAAACGATACATATATCGCGTATACCTTATCGTAAAATATACAAACAAAATATTATTTTAATAAAAATGACTTTTCATCTTATTAATCCATGCATCATAGTTTTATTTATAGAAAAAAGAAAGCCATCAAAAGAGAGGCACGCAATATTTATTGGGTGCCTCTTAATGAAAGATGATATTTTAATTTAAAATTATAAATAATTATTCGGAAATTACTTATTATTTCCTACTGACTGGCGGCGACTTGACGCTCTTTTTGCAGGTGACGTAGAGGTACGTGCTGATATTTTGGTATGACGCTTAACGGCTCGACGAATTTGATTTGCTTTAATCCGACGTTGGTCTTTTTCTACTGCCACTTTTGTTACTGTTTCATCATTTAATTCAACCAGTTGACGCAAGTAGTTAATCTGTTCTAATCCAAGCTCGACCCAACCACCGCGCGGTAAACCTTTAGGTAAATCAATATCACCATAGCGAACACGAATAAGACGGCTTACTTGAACACCAACAGCTTCCCACATACGACGAACTTCACGGTTACGGCCTTCTGTCAGTGAAACGTTGTACCATTGGTTAATCCCTTCACCGCCACGATAAGAAACAGAGCGAAATGACGCTGGGCCATCTTCTAATTGTACACCACGAGTTAATTGACGAATTTTAGCGTCATCAATTTCACCGAAAACACGAACTGCATATTCACGTTCAACTTCACGGCTTGGATGCATTAAACGGTTAGCTAATTCACCATCTGTTGTAAATAACAATAATCCACTGGTATTCACATCAAGACGACCTACAGCGATCCAGCGAGCACTGTTAAGACGAGGGAGACGTTGGAAAACAGTAGGACGACCTTGTGGATCACTACGAGTACACAGTTCACCTTCAGGTTTGTAGTACGCTAACACTCGACAAACATCTTTTTGTGCTTCGCGAATATTTAAAATACGACCATCTAAGCGGATTTTTGCTGTTGTGGTGACATCAATACGATCACCTAGTTTTGCTTTTGTACCATCAATGCTGATACGTCCTTCTTGAAGGTAACCTTCAATCTCACGACGAGAGCCATGACCAGAACGAGCAAGGATTTTTTGTAATTTTTCAGTACGTTGCGATTTATCGCTCATGAAACAACCTCATGTGTCGCCTTCACAGGCGTCATAAAAATAGAATTAATTTTTAAAAATCAATTAAGTAAAAAATAACCCATGTTTATTAAATTCACTAATAAACACAGGTTTATTGATTCAATAGTGAACAATGTTGATGATTTTTCACATCAACACTGTGATAAATAGTCTCGATAAAATAGCCATGACGGTTTTACTGCTTTTTCTCGTTACATAATATTAACGTATCAACGGAAACGTTCATTGACATAACCGATTTTAAAAACAAGCACCGTGATTTTTATCGCAATGTATAAATTTAACACAAGCGATAAATCCCTTCACCTTTTATCTTTTTATCTCTCGATAAATTTCTTCACTATGCCTCTATCGAATCGATATTTAATTTAATCGACCAAATCATCTACTGAAATGGGGTAATATCTCCAGTGCCTTCTCGGACTATCACTGGACTATCTTCCGTTAAATCAATTACTGTTGTGGGTTTTTGACCTAAATAGCCACCATGGATCACTAAATCAACTTGTTTGCTTAATAAATCATTGATTTCTTCAGGATCAGACTCTGCAAAATCATTACCTGGTAAAATCAGGCTCGTTGACATCAATGGTTCACCAATATTCTCTAACAATGCTAATGCAATAGGGTTAGAAGGAACACGTAAGCCAATCGTTTTACGTTTATCATTCATCAAACGCTTTGGTACATCTTTAGTCGCTTTTAAGATAAAGGTGTAATTACCTGGAGTATTATTTTTTATTAAACGAAATACCACGTTATCAACATAAGCGTAATTAGCGATTTCTGACAGATCACGACACATCAGTGTGAAATTATGGTTTTTATCTAGTTGACGAATACGACAAATCCGCGTCATTGCATCTTTATTTTCTAAACAGCATCCAATAGCATAACCAGAATCTGTTGGATAAATCACCACTCCGCCTTTGCGTAAAATATCAGCACTTTGTTCAATTAAACGAGCCTGCGGATTATCAGGGTGAATATAAAAAAGTTGGCTCATACATCCCTCAACGAATTTCTGATGTTACTCCTGCCATAGCGACCAAACTGGTTCAACGCCACCGGGTAACCATAAATTACGCCCCAACTCTATCCACGAGCAAGGACGATGAAAATCAGAACCTAACGAAGCTTTTAACCCATAAGATTGAGCTAATGCCGCGTGTTGTTCCCGTTCTTGTGGTGGTTGTTGGCATTGTGCCACTTCGATTGCATCACCACCTTGTTGTTTAAAATAAAGTGTTAAACGTTTTAACCATTTAGAAGATAGACCATATCGGCCCGGATGTGCTAATACCGCAACACCACCAGCAGCATGAATTGCTGTGACAGCGTCACCTATTGAACACCATTGCGGGGGTACATAGCCTGTTTTTCCTTTCGCTAAATAACGTTTAAATACTTTATTAACTGAGGCAACATGCCCGTCATTTACTAAAAAGCGGGCAAAATGCCCTCTTGTTACTTGCCCACTATGCGCTAGCGCTTTAGCGCCTTCAAAAGCATTGGCAATACCAGCTTTTTCTAATCGCTCACCGATCATTATCGCACGTGTTTCACGACATTGGCTTTGTGATGAAAGGAGCGATTTGATCGCGTTATGATCGATATCCATATTTAATCCAACAATATGGATTTCTATATTCTCCCACAAAGTCGATATTTCAACACCTGATATCAGGGTAAGAGGTAGATTTTTTTCTGTAATATAATACTTAGCAGGTGCAATTGCCGCTGTGGTATCGTGATCCGTAATCGCTAACACATTAATTTGACGCTCTATCGCTCTATCAACCAATTCTTCTGGTGAAAGCTCGCCATCTGACGCGGTAGTGTGGCTGTGTAAATCATAAATCACTCTTAAATCAGATAGCCCTTCAGTCATCACGTCTCCCTTTTCACCTTAGCAAGATAATAATTTTTAAAGAGTATGCCATAAAGTACTTGACGAACCTAACGTAATCCAGTTTACTAGTACGCAATACGAGCTAGTTCACTTTCCATTTTTTTGTCGTTAGCTGTAAGGAGATCTTATGAATATCAATCAACATCTTATCGCTCTTTGGTGGCGCAACACTCTTTTATGGGCGGTTTGATCTCCTGCTTAACGTCAGTGATATCTAAAACCCGCCTACGCGGGTTTTTTTATGCTTTAAAAACAGTAAATAAAGAAAATAATATAGAGCGATAACAATGAATACATCACTTGCATTCTCATTTAACACCAAGGCAACGCCACTGCCTTATCACAGCGAACCTGCTTTGCTTTTCAATACATTATGTGAAAATCAACATTACACATTATTGTTAGAATCTGCACAAATCGACACTAAGGCAAACTTAAAAAGCTTATTAATTGTTGATAGTGCATTACGCATCAGTGCAGTAAAAAACCAAGTCACTATTGATGCATTAAGCGTTAATGGGCAGGCATTATTGCCCCCATTAAAAATCGCACTAAAAGAAAAAGCGGATTTAACGTTAGAGAACGATAAACAGTGTATTTTTACTTTTACAACGCCTTCACAACAGACAGATGAAGAAAGCAAATTAAAATCAGCTAGCGTATTTGATGCGTTACGTTTCTTTCTTGTTCATAAAGACACTAAAGATGCAAACTTTATCTTTGTTGGTGGCTTATTTGCGTATGACTTAGTCTGCGGATTTGAATCTATTTCTGAATTAGAAAGCGATTTCTCTTGTCCTGATTATTGCTTTTATTTAGCCGAACAATTAATTGTGATCGACCATCAAAACAAAGATAGTCAGTTGGTTTCCATTGCATTTACTGATGATGAAACAGAATGCCAACGTCTCGCTTTACGACAAACCGAGTTAATTTCTCAGGCTAAACAACCATTAAAACACCCTATTCGTCGCGCTTTAACAGCAGAAGAGTCAACAATACACGCCAATATGGACGATAAAGGCTATGGTGATATCGTGGAGGCAATGAAAACCTATATTCGTCGTGGTGATATTTTCCAAGTCGTGCCATCACGTCGTTTTCAAGTCGCTTGCCCTTCACCACTGGCCGCCTATCAAGTGTTAAAACAGAAAAACCCAAGCCCGTATCTATTTTATATGCAAGATGCTCTATTCACTGTTTTTGGTGCATCACCAGAAAGTGCACTGAAATATCAAACCAGTGATCGCCAAATTGAAATTTACCCTATTGCAGGAACTCGTCCTAGAGGACGCAATGCTGATGGTTCAATTAATGCAGATTTAGACAGTCGTATTGAGCTAGAAATGCGTACTGACACTAAAGAACTTTCAGAACATTTAATGTTAGTTGATTTAGCGCGTAATGATTTAGCACGCATTTGCCAAGCTGGTAGTCGCTATGTTGCGGAGTTAACAAAAGTTGACCGTTATGCTTTTGTGATGCACTTAGTATCAAGAGTGGTTGGAAAATTACGTGATGATTTAGATATTTTCCATGCTTACCAAGCGTGTATGAATATGGGAACCCTATCAGGCGCCCCTAAAGTCAGTGCTATGCAATTAATTGCTCGTTATGAAAAAACGAAACGTGGTAGCTATGGTGGAGCCATTGGTTATTTTACTGGTTCGGGTGATTTTGATACTTGCATAGTTATTCGCTCTGCTTATGTTGAAAATAATATTGCAACGATCCAAGTTGGTGCTGGAATTGTGCTTGATTCAGATCCCAAAATGGAAGCAGAAGAGACGCGCAATAAATCGCAAGCCGTAATCAATGCCATTTTACAAGCTCACACAGAAGTACAAATGCAGGAGGCTTGCTAATGGCAACTATCTTACTTCTTGATAACATCGACTCTTTTACCTACAACCTTGTCGATCAACTGCGTAGCCTCGGTAATACAGTTGTCATTTATCGCAATAATGTAACTGCTGATTTTATTGAACAAAAATTACATGAACTAGATAACCCCATTTTACTGTTATCTCCAGGACCAGGCGCACCTTCACAAGCGGGTTGTATGCCTGAACTGTTAAAGCGTGTATTAGGCACATTACCTGTTATTGGCATCTGTTTAGGTCATCAGGCCATCATTGAAGCTTATGGTGGCAAAGTCTCTTCATGTGGAGAGATCTTACACGGTAAAGCGACATTAGCTAAACATGATAACAGCGAAATGTTTGTGAATTTACCTAACCCTTTACCCGTTGCGCGTTATCATTCGCTTTCAGGAGAACACGTTCCAGAACAACTCATTATTAATGCGTGGTGCGATAACACTGTTATGGCGGTGCGCCACCGTCAACATAAAACTTGTGGTTTTCAGTTTCACCCAGAATCAATTTTAACCACCAAAGGCGCACAACTTTTAGAACAAACAATCGCATGGGCATTAACTCCTAAAGGAGACGCATAAAATGGAAACTATCTTCAACAAATTATTTAGCGCGCAGCAGTTAACATTAGAAGAAAGCCAAACCCTGTTTAGCGCGATTATCCGTGGTGAATTAACCGAATCACAATTAGCCGCTGTATTAATTAGCATGAAAATGCGAGGTGAACATCCACAAGAAATCGCAGGTGCTGTACGAGCATTACTTGAAAATGCACTGCCATTTCCTCGTCCTGATTACACTTTTTGCGATATTGTTGGCACAGGTGGCGACGGCGCGAACAGCATCAACATCTCAACCGCTAGCGCATTCGTAGCGGCAGAAGTTGGTATTAAAGTTGCCAAACACGGCAATCGTAGCGTATCTAGTCGCTCTGGCTCATCAGACTTACTCGCTGCTTTTGGTATTCCATTAGATAGAAGTGCAGATGATGCTCGTCAATTATTAGATGAAGTGGGACTTTGCTTTTTATTTGCACCGCAGTATCACAGTGGTTTTCGTTTTGCAGCCCCTGTACGCCAACAACTAAAAACACGCACCTTATTTAACGTATTAGGTCCCTTAATTAATCCAGCTCGCCCACCATTAGCATTAATTGGTGTTTATAGCCCTGAGCTATTAATGCCTATTGCAGACACACTAAAAGTATTGGGTTATGAACGTGCCGCCGTAGTACACAGTGGCGGTATGGATGAAGTGTCGTTACATGCACCGACTCAAGTAGCTGAGTTACGTAATGGTGAAATTACACATTATGAACTCACACCAAGTGATTTTGGTCTTCGTCCTTGCGCAATGGCCGATTTAGAAGGCGGTACACCTGAAGTTAACCGTCAATTATTGGCAGACTTATTACAAGGTGAAGGAAAAAGAGCACATACCGAATCTGTCGCAGCTAATGTCGCTTTATTAATGCGTTTACATGGGCAAGAAGATTTAAAAATAAATACTGAAATTGCTATGCACGCCATTTATAGCGGTAAAGCAATAAATCGTGTAACTGCATTAGCAGCAAGAGGATAAAAACATGACTGTATTAAACGCCATTGTAAAAGATAAAATTGAATATCTGATTGCACGTAAAGCAAGTCAACCATTATCAGAATTTGTGCATCAAATAGTGCCATCAATGCGATCGTTTTATCAGGCATTAACTCAGCCTAATCCTGTTTTTATTTTAGAGTGTAAAAAAGCGTCGCCCTCAAAAGGATTAATTCGTGCTGATTTTGATCCCGCTTCAATTGCAAAAGTTTATCAGCCTTATGCTACGGCTATTTCAGTATTAACCGATGAAAAGTATTTTCAAGGAAGCTTTGATTATTTACGTCAAGTCAGCCAAGCCGTACATCAGCCCGTTTTGTGCAAAGATTTTATTATTGATGAATACCAAATCTATTTAGCACGTTTTTATCAAGCAGATGCTATTTTATTAATGCTCTCTGTCTTAGATGATGAGCAATATCGTGCGCTATCAACGGTTGCTCATCAATTAAATATGGGTGTATTGACCGAAGTCAGCACAGAAGAAGAGCGTCAGCGAGCAATTAAGCTTAATGCCAAAGTTATTGGTATTAATAATCGCGATTTACGTGACCTTTCTATTGATTTAGCACGTACTCAGCAATTAAGCCAAGGACTACCTAAAGATGCAATCGTGATCAGCGAATCTGGTATTCATACCCACCAGCAAGTCCAAGAGTTAAGCCAATATGCTAATGGTTTTCTGGTAGGTAGCGCCTTAATGTCACAAGAAAATATTGACCAAGCCGTGAGAGCGCTAGTTTTGGGAAAGCATAAAGTGTGCGGGTTAACTCGTACACAAGATGTAAAAGCGGTTTATCAAGCAGGTGCTTATTATGCAGGATTAATTTTCGCAGAGAAATCCCCTCGTAAAGTGACATTGTCACAAGCGCAAGAATTGATAACACAAGCCCCCTTAGCATTTGTTGGTGTTTTTCAAAACCAACCCATTACACTTATTTGTGACTATGCTGAAAAACTTAATTTATCTGCCATTCAATTACACGGACAAGAAGATGCTCAGTTTATTGAGCAACTTAGACAAAAAATTCAACCTAGCTGTGAGATTTGGCAAGCAATAAATATGGCAATCCATAGTGATACTCCTCCCGTTTCACACGTTGATAAATATGTACTTGATAACGGCACTGGTGGCACAGGAACAACGTTTAATTGGCGAAAAATTTCAAACACATTACGTGAAAAAGCATTACTTGCAGGTGGTCTTAACAGTGAAAACTGTTTAGATGCGGTTAAAACAGGCTGTGTCGGGCTTGATTTTAACTCCGGAGTAGAATCGGCTCCTGGCATAAAAGATGCGCAACGTCTGAACCAAGTATTTGCACAATTACAACAAAACTAAATTTCATAAAGATAAAATTTTAAACAGGATGACATCACAATGAGAAAACTTAACCCCTACTTTGGTGAATTTGGTGGCCAATATGTACCTGAAATCTTAATTCCAGCATTGGATCAACTCGAACAAGCTTTTATTGATGCACAAAACGATCCGTCATTTCAGCAAGAATTCCAAGATTTACTAAAAAATTATGCAGGTAGACCAACAGCATTAACCCTTTGCCGTAATTTAACAGAAGGCACGCGAACTCGTTTATATCTAAAACGCGAAGATTTATTGCATGGTGGCGCTCATAAAACTAACCAAGTATTAGGTCAAGCATTACTGGCGAAACGTATGGGTAAAACCGAAATTATTGCAGAAACGGGGGCTGGTCAACATGGTGTCGCAACCGCTTTAGCTTGTGCACTGCTCAATATGAAATGTCGCATCTACATGGGTGCAAAAGACGTTGAACGTCAATCCCCTAACGTCTTTCGTATGCGTTTAATGGGGGCTGAAGTTATTCCCGTTCATAGTGGTTCATCTACCTTAAAAGATGCCTGTAATGAGGCATTGCGTGACTGGTCTGGTTGTTACGATCGCGCGCACTACTTATTAGGAACTGCAGCAGGTCCTCACCCTTATCCAACAATTGTCCGTGAGTTTCAACGTATGATTGGTGATGAAGCCAAAACACAAATTCTAGAGCGTGAAGGTCGTCTACCTGATGCTGCTATCGCTTGTATTGGCGGAGGTTCTAACGCTATCGGTTTATTTGCTTCATTTATTCCTGAAACATCAGTGCAATTGATTGGTGTTGAACCTGCGGGGAAAGGTATTGAAACAGGTGAACATGGCGCACCACTGAAACACGGTAAATTAGGGATCTATTTTGGGATGAAATCCCCTATTATGCAAACAGATGAAGGACAAATTGAAGAATCTTATTCAATTTCAGCGGGTCTTGATTTCCCATCAGTTGGGCCACAACACGCACATTTAAATAGTATTGGTCGTGCCGATTATGTTTCAGTTACCGATGATGAAGCAATAGAAGCATTTAAAGCACTTTCTCGCCGAGAAGGGATTATTCCAGCATTAGAATCTTCTCATGCTCTAGCTTACGCACTTAAATTAATTGCACAAAATCCTGATAAAGAGCAATTGTTGATTGTGAACTTATCAGGACGTGGCGATAAAGACATTTTTACTGTAAACGACATTTTAGCAGCGAGAGGAGAAATCTAATGAGCCGTTATCAAAACTGCTTTGATACATTGACACAAAAACAACAAGGTGCATTTGTTCCCTTTGTAACATTAGGTGATCCGTCTCCTGAACTGTCATTACAAATTATTGATGCATTAATTGAAGGTGGCGCAGATGCTTTAGAGATTGGTATTCCCTTTTCAGATCCTCTTGCAGATGGTCCTACTATTCAAGGTGCTAATTTACGTGCTCTCAATGTTGGTGTAACACCCACTGATTGCTTTGCTCTATTAACCAATGTACGTAAGAAATATCCTAATATTCCTATTGGTCTATTAGTTTATGCCAACCTTGTTTTTAGTAATGGTATTGATAACTTTTATGATAAATGCCAACAAGCGGGTGTCGATTCTGTCTTAATTGGTGATGTACCTTTACGTGAATCAAAAGAGTTCCGTGAAGCTGCTCAGCGAGCGAATATCGATCCTATCTTTATTTGCCCGCCTAATGCTGATGATGAGCTTCTACAAGAATTAGCCATCTCAGGTAAAGGCTATACCTATTTACTCTCAAGAGCGGGCGTAACAGGAACAGATAAACGTGCTCAACAATCGCTAACGCACCTTACTGATAAATTAAAAACTTATCATGCACCACCTGCATTACAAGGATTTGGTATTTCAGAGCCAAAACAAGTCAAAGAGGCTATTGCAAATGGTGCTGCAGGTGCTATTTCAGGATCTGCCGTTGTACAAATTATTGAGAAAAATCTTCATCAGCCTGAAGTGATGCTTAAAGCACTTACTCAATTTGTCAAAGAAATGAAAGCAGCTACACTCGCTTAACTATCATATTCAATCCGCTTTAGGAGAATAGTTTACTATTTTTCTAAGCGGATTACTCTTAATTCATCATTTATTGACTCACGCTTTTGAAGGCCTATTTTGGGGCTTAGCCCGCATGAAATGGCTTAATCTCTCTTTTTTTCCATTTAAAGTAACATAATCAATATCTATAAAAAATTTGGCAATATTTTATTTTTTGCACATACTTTATAAAGTGCTTTATGTTTTTTTTTCAAAAATACTCAATCAATTACGCAATGTATAAGGAGTTTGATAATGAAACTATGGGCAAAAATCTCTGCTGTGATGGCAGCATTACTGATGGCATTTACGTTGTCTGCATGTTCTCCAACTGCAACGTCAGAAGGTACTGGGGGTTATTTTGATGACTCCGTGATCACCACCAAAGTTAAAACAGCACTAATCGGTGAAAAAAATCTTAATTCAACACAAATTAGTGTTGAAACTTTTAAAGGTAAAGTTCAATTAAGTGGTTTCGTCTCTTCTCAAGCGGATGCTAATCGAGCCATTGAAACAACACGCAAAGTTACAGGTGTAAAAGGCGTTATTAACTCAATGGTTGTTCGCTGATCTCCTTTTTATTCTAGTCTTCCTTTAGCTTTACTTTTTAGACCACCCCGGTGGTCTTTTTTCATTTATGAGTCTATGTTTATTTGTACGGTTTATCATAATGCAGATCAAATTTTGCAAAAACTCAGATCAATCAAAAATAGCCTGTTTTTACCTCTCTCTAAAAATAGCTCATAAAAAGAGCAAAACAAAAGAATACCTAATCATTTTGCGTTCAGAAACTAACCTGTCAGTTATTATCAGTATGACACCTTATTAACCCCTTTTATTTCTCTATTAATTTTATCTATCCATTGATAGATAAAGCACTTTTACTAAAACCAAATATAAAGGTATATTTTAAATACACCTATAAAACACTAAGTTTTATCGATTACAGTATTATTTATTACTAATAAATAAAAATAAATAATTTTCATTTTATTAATAGCAAAACTTTAAGATGCATACAAAATACATCTTAAAAAGCATTTAAATATTAAATGTTTCTTTTTAAATACATCTTTATTTATTTAATATTATTTAAAAACGACTCTTATTTTAAGTATTAATAATAAAATAGTATTTTTTGATTATCTAAAAATGAGAATTGCATTGTAAATTTAAATCATAAAAAAAGCGAAGATAAACTTCGCTTTTCATTATGAGATATTCTTTTAAAGAAAGAATAATTAGAAACGGTAGCCCACACCAAACATAAATACAAATGGGTCTAAGCGTGTTTTAACATCAAAGTCTTTATTAGCAACTTCACTATTGAATCTTGCTTTTGTTTCGATGTTCATCCACCAAACAGACGCATTCAGCATCCAGTTTTTATCGAGGTTATAATCTAAACCAGCCTGTGCTGCAAAGCCCCATGAATCCTTAAGGTCAAGCCCATTTAAGCCTAAATCATCTACTGCTGGATTATTATTGAATTTTTCATCAAAGAACGTGGTAAAGTTAAGACCTGCACCTAAATAAGGACGTAGTTTATCTTCACCATTACCGAAGTAATATTGAGCCATTAATGTTGGTGGTAAATGTTTAACTTTTGCAATTTCACCCACTCCACTTAATGAAATTTTATGCTCAAAAGGTGTTGCTGCTAATAATTCAACACCAATATTATCGGTGATCATATACCCAAAGGTTAAACCCAATTGGGTATTATTATTTACTCCAAAATGGTCGCCACCTAATATTGCATCAGAGCCTGCATTAGGGCGAACAGTTGCAGTACCTGCACGGAATAAGAAATCACCCGCTTGGTGAGCGAAAGAAATAGAAGGCGCAAGAGTTGCAGCCGCTAAAATAAGCGCAGAAAGTTTTTTCATTATTTAACCCATTCCTGTAATAAGTAAAATCTCCGCTAAAAATATAACCATTTATTGATAATTATGATCTAATACCGATCACAACTTTGGAATTATTTTTGCAGAAAGTGTTATTTCTCTTTTTATTATTTATCAATACAATTATTTATAATTGATCCACATCAAATTACCCATTAATACAATTTTTTCTTATAATTAATTTTATTGTTAGCAATATTTTTTGAATAAAAAACATCCTAAAAAGACATATTTAAAAATAAGGTTGTTTTTGTGTTAATATAATGTTTATTTTTATTTAAATAATGAATGTACAGCGACTATGAGTATCAAGAAATAAGCTTAGTAAGCGGTTTGATAGAAAATATCCCTTTTTGCTGTTGTAAAAGGTACAATAGCGCGCATTGACACAGTCTATTTTTATAGGAGCAGTTTCATGCCTACCACGGCACGCACAATCTACCGAGACAGTCTGAATTTTTATAAGAATGAACGACGTAGCATTGTTACCCTTTCCGCTATCCTTGCTATTGTTTTAGCGATAGTTCATGTCTTAATTGGCCCTAATCCTCAAGAGTATCAATTGATGATTGAATTTGTGGCTAATTTTAAAAATACACAGCTTTCTTCTGCTTCTCCTGCCGAGTTAGAAGCAATGTCAAACAGTGTCGTGGGTATTGCCAAAAAAGTGTTATCACTGTATGCATTTGAAACATTACAGCAAAGCATCTTGGTTCTTACCTTATTGATGTTCGCCATGGCAATCTCTGCGGGTCACAATGTCACCCTAGGACAAACATTTAATGCCTGTTTACCTCGCTTACCCAAAATGTTTTTACTGATTGTCCTGTGCTCTATTTTAATTAGCGCCGGTTTTATGGTGATGATTATTCCTGGCATCATTTTACTCATCGGTTTTGCATTAGCACCGGTTGTTTTAGTGCGCCAACAAAATATGGGAAGTGCAATACGTTTAGGTTGGAAAATTGGGTTTAGCGAATCTGGTTCACTTATTCCTGCTTTAGGCATTTGGATCTTATTGCAGTTTGGTATTGGTTTTGTGAGTAATCTTACGATCCAACTGCCTGGTCTTGTCCATAATTTCTTATTCTATCTTCTGAAAAATATGGCTTCAGCGTGGATGATTATTTACCTATTTCGTTTGTTTATGTTGGTTGAGAACAAATACACGACACAACAAACGCGTTAATTTATTCAATATACAACTACTCACAAAATTTACCGATAAAAAATCCCGTGTATAAGCTAACGACTTATCACGGGATTTTACTTTTTATTCATCACCACTCGTAAAACTTAACCAGTATACTTAACGTGTTGATGTATGCCCTTCTGATATCAACGCTTCGTTATCCTCAGCTTCTTGTTTTAGAGCCTCTTTTCTTGCTTCTTTTTGCTTCTCTTTAATTTGCTGTCGGCTTTGATACAGTCGGATCACAAAATAGAGGTCGGGGGCAATAATTAAATCATCTTCATTGAGCGAAATTTTGTTACGTTCAATCCAACGATTTAATTCTGTTCTACGGCCAGCTAAAACCAATTTCACGCCTTTTATTCGCAACTCGCGTATTAACTCATCAATAGCAGCAAACACGCTAACATCGTCATAAGTAAAGCTTACAGCCGCATCTACCGCTAACCATGCTGGTCGTTGAGGTGCGCTATCAACAAGCTGAAGTACCCGTTTTTTAAAATAACCCACATTAAAATAAGTCAGCGGTGAATTAAACCGGTACATCATTAAACCATCAATAGGCTCAATACCATTGTCTTTATTCATTGAGTGAACCATACCCTGTTCATCAACGCCCAATAATTGATCGCTCGGTCGAAAAACAATACGTAAAAATTGTAGCAAACCTAATAAAACGGCAAAGCCGATACCATTAATTAGCCCTGCCAATAACACGGCTAATAATGTAAAAGATGCCAATGTAAATGCTTGTTTATTACGCTTACGATAAGACCAAATATGACGGATACTCAGTAAAGACCATGAAGAAACAATTAATACTATTCCTAGTGAAGATAATGGAATATAGGCGAGAAAATCGGTCATAAATAACAACACAAGCAAAATCACCAACGCTGCAATAATAGAAACTAACTGCGTTTTACCACCGACAGAATCATTGACTGCAGTACGGCTACTTGCTGCACTTACCGCAAATCCTTGAGACAAAGCCGATGCAATATTTGCAATACCTAACGCTTTTAACTCTTGGTCTGCATCGACATCATAACCGTTCTTACTGGCAAAGCTACGGGCGGTCATCATAAAACTAACGAAGCTAATAACCGCCAAGTTTATAGATGGAACTAACAATTCTCGCAAGACACCAGGATGAAATCCTGCCATGGATACAACAGGTAAAAATAGATCAACATTTCCTGCATCTTTATCTACGATAGCAATACCAAAGCTTGCTAAATCAAATTGCCAACTTAAATAAGTCATCACGACCATAGCAATTAAGGGAGCAGGCCATCGACTACGAAAATAACGAATACCTAATAATAATGCTAATGTTATCGCAGACATTAACAGGGTGGGTAAATGTGCATCCATTAATCGAAACGGAACTTCAATTAATTTTTCAATTAGGTGATCGGGAGAGGTATCAAAACCAAATACTTTACTGATCTGTCCAACCATAATGGTGATCGCAACACCATTTAAAAGCCCTTGCAAAATAGGCCGAGACAGAAAGTCAGTAAAAGCCCCTAACCGAAAATGGCTAGCTAAAATACACCAAAACCCCGTCATTGCCGTCATAATAATCGCAAGTTGCCATCTAGCATTCTCATCACCAGCTGATAATGGAATAACAGCGGCGGCAATAACTGCACAAGTTGCTGCATCAGGCCCTGTAATTAGCTGACGCGATGTGCCAAATAACGCATAAATAATCATCGGAAAAATACAGGCATATAATCCAACAATCGCGTTAATCCCTAATAATTCGGTATAAGCAATTGCAACAGGCAATGCAACGGCAGCAACAGAAAGCCCTGCTTTTAAGTCATAGCCAAAATAATCACGCTTATAATTAAATAATAAGCCTAATCCTGGCATCCATTTTATTATTCTTTTTCCGTTCATTGATTTCCTCTTATCAGAAATACTTTTTTATTTATGCATTCATCAAAAAGTGGCAATAATGTTGATGAGCTACTGAATCATATACTAGAGTGATATTTAAATCCTCTTTCATAATTCAAGCTTTAATTTTAACTCTCTCTAAATACAATTATGTTGATTTTTCATTAAGTTATTTCAGAGGAAAACAGTGTTTTTTATATAAATCAGCACTTCATAATTAAAGATATGCAATTGTTTACCCATTTTATGTCGCTTTGCATTAGAATAGCTTAGTTTATGAATTTAATTACCATAGGTTCCTATTTGTTATGAAAAATGGCTGGCTTAAGCAATTACTTGATTTCGCTCCACTATTAGTGTTTTTTATCTTCTATAAATGGCAAGATATTTTCTATGCTTCAGGTGCATTAATTGTCGCGACGTGGATTTCAGTCGGCTTGACGTGGCTTATTTTCCATAAAGTTGAAAAAGCACCACTCATTACGGCTATTGTTGTCACTATTTTTGGCTCATTAACTATCTTCTTCCATTCTGCTGATTTTATTAAATGGAAAGTGACGGCTATTTATGCCATTTTTGCCATCGTTTTAATTGGTATGCAGTTATTTACACCAAAAACGCTAATGGAAAGAATGTTAGGCAAAGAGCTTGCTATGCCACCGGCTAATTGGAAAAAAGTAAATATAGCTTGGGTGATTTTCTTTTTTGCTTGTGCCTTAGGTAATATCTACGTGGCATTCTCTTTACCAGAAGAAACTTGGGTTAATTTTAAAGTCTTCGGTTTAACCATTTTGACCTTTATCTTTACTATCGCCAGTGTGGTTTATATCTGGAATAATCGTTTACCAGAAGAACAAACTGAAGAAGAAAACACAAAAAATGGTGAACACGTATTATCAGATGATATGTCAAAACAAGCATCTAAATCGACATCACACGATGTTCATACTAAATCGGAATGATCATTTTATTTTATTGGGAGATATGTGCTCGTCATAATTTGACTTTAAATTGATGCGTAGATATCTCCTTAGTTTCAACATTTTATAAATATTATATTTCCCATGACTGAACAACAATCTTTGCCTAATGGTGAGCTCGTTTTACGCACCCTTGCCATGCCTGCTGATACTAACGCCAATGGTGATATTTTCGGTGGCTGGTTAATGTCTCAAATGGACATTGGTGGTGCAATTTTAGCAAAAGAAATTGCGTTAGGTCGTGTCGTTACTGTAAGCGTAACAGGCATTACCTTTCTTAAACCTGTTGCTGTTGGCGATGTCGTCTGTTGCTATGCGCGTTGCTTAAAAACAGGTAACTCTTCAATTACTGTTAATATTGAAGTCTGGGTTAAGAAAGTCGCCACAGAACCTGTAGGCCAACGCTATCGTGCAACAGAGGCCGTATTTACCTATGTTGCCGTCGATGAGAACAATTCAGCTCGTCGCTTACCTGAAGGTAAAGCACACTTCACGCTAACAAGTACAATGGAATAAAAACGCCATTACGACAATTCGATTACGACGTAGTGTGAAAGCATTAAAAGTTGAATACTAAAAAAGGCACTTTAATAAGTGCCTTTTATTTATCGGGTATCAAATAGTGATATCACCTTGTTTAACTGCTAATTTTATAAAAACTAGTTTGTTGATATTCCGGTCATTTTGAATTCAATGAGAACCACTTTTCCTTTATAAGGAATTTTTTCATAACGCCACTGGCGCATTGCTCTTTTTACTTCGCGCTCAAACACATTTTTTGGATCAGCAGAAATAATTTCTACATTATCGACTCTTCCATCCACATCAACATCAAAACGAACTTTTATTGAACCTTCTATCCCCACAGCTCGTGCACGTGGTGGGTATATAGGTAAGCCCTGACGTACTACATTAGGTACTTTACCTTCACCGCTACTTGCCACTGCAACTGGTTTTTCATCACCTTTATCACTTGGCTTTGCCGTTGGGTTAAGATTTTTAAGATCGTTACCTTTATTAACAACTAAAGGCTGTGGTCGCTCAACAGGTGGTTTCGGCTTGTCCACAGGTTTTGGCTTAGGTTTAGGTTTTGGTTCTGGTTTTTTCTCTATTGGTTTTTCGATAACAGGTTTCACATCAGGAATAGGCTCTGGTTCGGGTTCAGGTTCGACAACCGGTTCAGGCTCTGGAGGTGTGACCTCTTCAACCACAGGTTCTGGTTCGCCAGCAGGCTCATCTGCAGCAAATGCCAACATTTGTATAGAGATAGGCTCAGGCATAACTGGCTCATCTTTTACAACATACAACATCGCTGCTGCAACAAGTGAGGCATGCAGGCAGAGTGATATGAATACCCAAAGCTTCCAACGCATAACTGATCTTATTTCACCTAAAGAAAAAATAATGCCCCTAGTTTAAATGCAAATAGCAATCATATTCAATAAGGTTTAGCAAAATGATTGATATAAACTGTTAAAAGGTGAAATTATGCGTTCCATTCTATGTGTTGAACAAACAAAAGCGCTCTGTGTTTTTTAGAAGTATCAAGTTTACGCAGTTTATAAATTCGGAAATTACGACGAGATTGCCCTTCTAACCATCGACGACGTTTACGTAATACCTGTCTCATCATTCGCCAACGTGCAACTTCATTCCTACTGTGTCTCATGCTATCAGCACCTATTTTTTCGAATAAGTGGTGTATTATAAGACGTTCATTTTGTGATCCAAGAGGGGATTTATGATTTGCTTAAATTTCATCCATTCTTTGAGCATTTCTCACAAAGAAAAAATAAATAATGGGTTGTATCTTATTGCTTATTTAATGCTTATCTCTCAATAAAGAGATTTGACAGAGATAATAATCCTGATTTAATAACAACATTCGGCAAATAACAAAAATAATGAACTATTTTTAGTAAATTGCCTTTTGCTCATTCATGCAATTCATTTTCAACGGAAAATAGCTCTACTATGACAACATTTTATACTGTATTAAGTTGGCTAACCTTTTTCTTCTATTGGCTATTAATTGCGGGGGTTACATTTCGAGTCCTAATGCACCGACGACCCGTCACATCAACCATGACATGGTTATTGATCATCTATATCCTGCCACTAGTTGGGGTTATTGCTTATTTTGCCTTTGGTGAATTACATCTTGGTAAACGGCGCGTTGAGCATGCTAAACAAATGTGGCCTTCTGTTGTTGCATGGCTTGAAGACTTAAAAAAATGTAAGCATATTTTCGCTACAAGTACGAGTGATGTTGCGACGCCTCTTTTTCAATTAACCGCTAAACGCCAAGGCATTAAAGGGGTTAAAGGTAACAAAATTGAGCTTTTAACCACCTGTGAAGATTCTCTCAATTCGATTACGCGTGATATTAACAATGCACGCGATAACATTGAAATGGTTTTTTATATTTGGCAATCAGGTGGTTTAGTTGATGAAGTCACCGAGGCATTAATCAGAGCTGCTAAACGTGGCGTAAAATGTAGGATCATGGTTGATTCAGCCGGTAGTTGGAATTTCTTTCGAACTAAAGGTCCTGATGTAATGAGAGCGGCAGGTATTGAGTTTGTCGAATCATTGCATGTGAATCTATTCCGTTTTTTCTTGCGTCGTATGGATTTGCGTCAACATCGAAAAATCGTCTTAATTGATAACTATATTTCCTACACCGGAAGTATGAATATGGTTGATCCTCGTTATTTCAAGCAAGATTCTGGTGTCGGCCAATGGATTGATATTATGGTAAGAATGGAAGGCCCTGTTTCAACTACCTTAGGTATGATTTATGCCTTTGATTGGGAAATGGAAACCGGAGAACGCCACTTACCACCACCGCCTGATGATAATATTATGCCTTGTGAACAAGAAAGTGGTCACACAACACAGGTTATCGCATCGGGTCCCGGATTTCCTGATGAGCTTATTCAACAATCCTTGATTACAGCTATTTATTCCGCGAGAAAAGAATTAGTTCTCACGACACCTTATTTTGTGCCTAGTGACGATCTTGCGCATGCAATCTCAACCGCTGCAATGCGTGGTGTTGAAGTAAGTATTATTGTGCCTCGTAGCAATGACTCTTTTCTTGTACGTTGGGCAAGTCGAGCATTCTTTACAGAAATGCTCGAAGCTGGTGTAAAAGTCTTTCAATTTGAAGATGGCTTATTACATACCAAAAGCGTGATGGTAGATGGGCAACTCAGTATGGTAGGTTCAGTAAATCTTGATATGCGCAGTTTGTGGCTAAATTTTGAAATTACTGTTGTTATTGATGATGAAGGTTTTGGCAGTGATTTAAGCATTGTTCAATATGATTATATTGCTCGTTCGACAGAATTAACCATGAATGAATGGGAAAAACGACCATTCTTAAATCGTGTATTAGAACGTATCTGCTATTTCTTTAGCCCTCTGTTATAACAGAAATGTTATAATCAAATGACTACTAAAAACTAGCAACAGATAACCGTGCTAAATTAGTAAAAATGCGATACAAATAACGCGATAATTATTGGAACAATAGACAGGCATTACCATGAATGAACCAACCTTAATTAGTGAAGATGAAGCCCTAGAACAAGCTTATGATCTATTTTTAGCTCAAGCAGCCGATAATTTGGATGTTGCAGACCAATTACTGTTTAACCTGCAATTTGAAGAAAGGGGTGCAGCTGAAGTGGTTCCATTAGGTAATGATTGGCAGTTTATTGTTGGCCTTCCTGTTACACCTGCTCGCTTTAGTGAAGTGATTATTGGTCTTGCACCTGATGCTGACTCCGATATTGATGATATTTTTGGCCGTGTCTTAATTAGTCGCGACCCATTACAACCTATGTTCCATATTATTTGGAAATCATAATCACTTTTATCTTCACCTGCTTATATTTTAGCGGGTGATTTTTTATTTCAGAGAGAAATAAAAATGAGTGAAAGTCACTTTATTATTGATACTATTTTTGCCTTAGCTTTCTTTGGTGCATTTTACTGGTATGTCTGCGTAGTAGTTATTATCGTCATGCTCTATGGCGCAATAAAAACACAAAAAATGTTATTTCGTTTCTTGTTTATACTCATTGCGTTACTTTTTGTTTATTTACCCTTTATGCAATATCTTTGGTAATAATGATATAAAAAATGAAAGCGCTATCATAAGCGCTTTTTTTTCTCCTAGAATTTATTTCTTTTATCACCCTATTTACGTAAATAAACATTATTACTGGCGTAGACTCACCGCAATACGATTAAAGGCATTCATCAAACCAATCGCCAATGTTAAATCACTCATTTCTGTATCTGTAAAATAAACGCTGACTTGCTGGTAAATTTCATCACTCGTACTCTTAGCAGAGATCAGAGTTACAGCTTCGGCCCACAATAATGCGGTGCGTTCTTTATCTGTAAAACGCTCACTCACTTGCCAACCATTTAATGCGTCTAATTTATTTTGAACAACATTTTGTTTACGTAGTGAAGTATTATGCATTTCGAGACAAAAAGCACACCCATTTATTTGAGATACTCTTAAATAAACAAGCTCAATCAAAGAAGTATCAAGTGAACAACTTTCTAATGCTGTTTTGCATTGAATTAAACCAGCATAAGCTTCAGGACTGAGCTTTGGGTAAGATAAACGTAGTTTTGACATAATTTCCTCATAATAAAGATAAACACACCAGATGCTGTATATAAAAACAGTATTAATATATTCAATTTATGGTTATGAGTTTATCAATTTTGTGGTATTGACTTTTATCTTTGATATGAGTGATTTACTCAAAGCATTTGGATGAATGAGCAATAGTTAAAAACATTGTACCTTCTCTTGTAAGCGTACTATCTTGCTTTATTGGTGGTGATTTGACCATTCGATCTATTTCAGTTGAAGAAAATTTATCACGTGCTTCATTATAAAAACACAGGCATTGATCGTTTGTTACTGTACTATAAATATTCAATGTATCCATACAGTATTCAATAACTCTATTTTCTTGTGATTCAGAGCAAGCAGATAGGAAGAATAGAGATAAAATGACCCCCAGATTTTTTTTCATAAAAATTCCACTATTATATTTTTTATTAAATTATGAAAAAATTATTTCATTAAATCATTAGCTTTATTACGATATAAATCAAATTAAGTGGATAATTATTATTCATATAAGATAAATAGAAGGAATTTTTTAATTCCCTCTTCTATTTTAGAACTTTAATATCTCTTTGATTAGTATTTATACTTATTTTTATTTAACCTTAGATGTAATAAGGGAAAAGGATTTCCTTGCCCATCTACTTCAGAGCGCCCTATTTGCTCAAATCCAATATAAAGATAAAAACCAATTGCTTGAGGATTTTGCTCGTTTACATCTAACTCATCAACATGTAATGTATTTATCGCAAAAGTTGTAAGCAATTTACCACAACCATGCCCTCTAGAATTTGCATCAACAAATAGCATTTCTAACTTATTTTCTGCTGTACCCAAGATCCCATGAATAACATTATTATTATCTATCGCAATATAGGTATTAAGTATAGGGAAATACTGTTCTACGATGTCTTTTTTAAGCGATAAAATGATATCTTCAGATAGAAATGTATGCGTAGCTCTAACCGATGACTCCCAAACAGCTATCATCTCGTCATAATGTGATGCATCTGCTTTTACTACAGTTAGCATATATTTTCCTCATAAAATTTATTTTTAAATACACTTTATTATAACCGAATAAAAAAATAAGAATATAAATAGATTGTCATTTATAAATTGATAATAAAAATTATCTTTTAATAAATCGACAAACCGATATTTAAACTTAAATGAAAATAAATAATAGGGCTTTAAATTTAGAAGGAAGTGTTAAATTAGAAATTAATTATAATTTTATGATGTGATTTATAAAAGGTCACCTAACGTGACCTTTTATAATAAGGCTTAAATTAATATTAGAAACGGTAACCAACGCCTAATATCCAAGTACCAAATTTTGCACCATCTAATTTTGAATATTCATAAGATGCATCAATTGCCACGCTTGGGATTGGATTGATTTG
Organism: Proteus vulgaris; assembly: GCF_016239305.1. Taxonomy (GTDB): domain Bacteria; phylum Pseudomonadota; class Gammaproteobacteria; order Enterobacterales; family Enterobacteriaceae; genus Proteus; species Proteus vulgaris_C. Next base: position 268,621 of record NZ_JAEHOQ010000002.1, read on the forward strand.
TAAACCTAATCCATAAGCCATAGAAGATTTACTTAATTTATCATTATCATTATCATAATAAAACTTATCTTCTTGATTAATATGACCAAACCCAATTAAACCATACGCACTAAAATAGTCATTAAAACGGTAGCTAGGACCAGCCGTTAATGAAATATAATCAAGTTCAGTTGAACCAATTTTTCCCCAGCGACTATAATAATTATAGGTTAATTTTGTATACGTCAGTGATCCAATAACTCCCCAATCATTATTAAATTCATGATTATATTTAAAGTTAATCCCTTTAAGATTATCATCAATTTTATCATCATTAACTTTAATTGAAGTTTGGGCATACCCCACTGATAATGTATTATCTAACGCGGCTTGTACATTAAAAGAAAGTGTAGAAATAGCTAATAATGAAGTAGAAAGAAATAAATTACGATTCATCTTTATTCTCTATATAAAAACAATATGATAGACAAATGGAACTAAGTTAAATTAGTTCTCTATTAAATTGAGATTAGCGCTCAATAAATTTTATTTATAAATAATACTTTATTAATAAATTTTTACAAATAAATTCTTATAGCTCAAGACATAA
>NZ_JAEHOQ010000003.1 GCF_016239305.1 Proteus vulgaris
GCAACCACATGATAATAAATAAATTTACATTATTAACGATAAATTTATTTTTATTACATTTTATTCCTATTTTTTTATGACGTTTTTAATAAAATATTTTTTCAACTTATTCTATAATTTATCTAATGAGTCATCTTTTTTAGATAATCGGAATTTTATTTATAAACTCATGAAAAAGACTTTTTAGCCGATATTGCTATTAACGTCGATTTACTCTGTAGGAATAAACCATGAAAAAACACCACGTATTACTAAGCTTATTACTGACAGCATTTACCACGACTGCAACTTACGCAAACAACAATGCTTCTATACAAACTGTTGCAAATTGGCATGCTACAGCAGTGAAGAAACCACAGAGTGAATTAGGCGTAACACCATTAAATGCCCTACATTTTGAAGTAACAGAAAATAACCGCTTTAATACACAAGGTGGGACTTTTGATATCACCGTTAAAGATGCCGAAGGGGCAACGGACTTTAAATTAACTTCGAAAATTATTAGTAATGAACTTAAAAATGCGACTGATAATTCTGTATTAACAGTAAAAGCAGACTGGAATGGTAAAACATTATCAAATAATCAAGAAACCGTTATTCTTGATAATCAAAAAGGTATTCATCATGGACTGGTGGCTGGGAATAAAGAGTCAGAGAAAAGTGAGCTAAAAAGTCTTCAAAGTGCATTTTTATTTAACGTCATCAATGGCTCTCAAAATATTGCATCATTGCCAGAGGGGTTATGGGAAGGCGCTTTGCGTATTGAATTTACCAGTAAGTGGTCAGGGGATTTTGTAACACTAGCTTCAAGATAATTCAATCGATGTATCTTAAAAGAAAAAATGCGAAAGAGCGCCTGTATGGCGCTTCTTTGTTATTTAATAGAACCTAAATCAAACTTTTGGTTTATAGCTATCTTTATCAAGATCGTGCTTTTTCATTCGTAAATACAGCTTCTTACGTGGAATACCTAAATAATCAGCCACATCACTGACACGACCCGCAAATAAATATAACGCATCTTCAATTAATCGACGCTCATATTCATCGACTAAGTTATCCAAAGGGCCTTCAGGGGGAATAATGGCTCTGTGTTGCTCACTATCCACCATTTTAACAATACCTACCGCATATAATTCAGCTACATTTCGTAACTCTCGAATATTACCCGGCCAATCATAACGTTTTAAAATATCAAGATAATTACGGTCAATCTTCGGCACCGCAATACCAAGTCGTTGTGCACTTTGTCTCAAGAAAGCTCTAAATAACGGAATAATATCAGGGCGTCTTGCACTTAATGGAGGTAATGAAAACGTGATTTGCGAAAAATAGTAATAGAATTCAGGAATTAATCGCCCCTCTGTGACCAGTTGCTGTGTATTATTTTCTAAAATCGCGATGGTTCTAAAATGACGCTTTCCTTGACGTTCCATATCTAACAAATAAGAGCTTAGCCAACGTTGCGCTTCTGATGATAAATCATAAGGAGAACGTAAAATTAATGTTCCGACTTCATCGGCTTCAATTTGAGCAATAACCTGTTTGATATCAGATAAATTTTGGCAATCTATCGTTTGAATCGTTTTATCACTATGAGGGCTTAACTCATGCAAGAGTTGAGCAAGAAGGTGGCGTCCCGTTCCCATCTCACCTTCTATCATTAAGTCTTTATCGATATCGGCAATTTGTTGTACTTGCTCTCTAATCGCAGTGATTTGTGCGCTGTCGCCCACTAGTCGCTCTTGTGTGGTACTGATTACCGCATTTCTAAGGGCAAGAATAGACTGTCGTTCTTTATGTGCTTTTGCCACTAATTCTAAAAATACTGGCGGATTAATTGGCTTTTCAATAAAGTCATAAGCCCCTTTTTTTACTGCCTCAACAGCCAGCGGTATATCACCATGTCCAGTGATCATAATAACTGGGATACGAGGGTCAATGTGTTTAATACGTTCAAGCACTTCCATACCATTCATTGCTGGCATATAAATATCAAGCACAACAGCGCCCTGCCACTCTGGTGTTAAAAGGCTGAGTGCTTTTTCAGGCGAATCAGTCACTCTGGCAACCATACCCGCGAGGTTAAGCAAATGACGATAAGATTCAAGAATATCTTCATCATCATCAATTAATAGAACATCAATATCAGGCATGAGTGATTGTGTCATCAGTAAACTCCAAAACAACCATAGCGCCACCGTTTAACGCTGAGGCCAAATAAATTTCATAACCAAACCGTTGCATAATAGAACGGCAAATGGATAACCCTAACCCAAGCCCCACATCTTTTGTTGTGGTAAACGGGGTAAATAGCTTTGGTAAAACAGCAGAGTTGAATCCTTTTCCGCTATCCGCTATCCCCACTAATTTTCTTTTAGGATCAGTAGATAAGAGATCAATAGTGATCTGACTTTCACCAATACCCGCAATGGCATCCATCGCATTAACAAATAAATTAACCAAGACTTGCTCGATTTGTGTTGGGTCGGCACAAATGGTTAATTCATCAGGAATATTATTCGTAATGATGCACTGCTCTCGTTTGGAACGAGACTCTACCAGTACCATCGCACTTTCCACCAGCTCTTTTAATGGTGCTGATACAAAACTAATTTCAGATGATGATTTACGGGAGAAATTACGTAATGCCGTAATAATTCGATTCATTCGCGCACAAAGCTTTTCAATACGCTCTATGGAATCAGGCAATTGATCGTATTTTTCCATCTGTATGGTTAATTTTGCACTATACAAATAGGTATTAATTGCAGAAAGAGGTTGATTAAGTTCATGTGCAAGGCTTGTCATCGCTTGCCCAACAACAGCCATTTTTGCGGCTTGTACCAATTCTTCTTGCGTTTGAATTAAGTGCTTTTGTGCTTGTTCACGACGCACAATCTCTTCATTTAATTGCTGATTTTTATCCTGCAAATCTTGTGTTTTTAATGCCACTAGCCTTTGAAGTTCTAATCGACTTAACTCTTGGCGTGTAATGTCCGTGATAGTAACAATATATTTGTGCTCATCTTTATGCGGATATTCACGAATATTAAATTGTAAGAAATGAGGCTCACCCGCTTTTAGCATTCGAATAGTACATTCACTCTGCCCTAAACGATAAAGCTGACTTGTTGAGCTAAATTGCGCTTTAAGCATTGTGCTGGCTTCACCACTAAACAGCAACCAAAGAGGTTTATTACTTTGCTCTTTTCCAGTGCCTAATAACATCGCTGCACTTGGATTAACTGTTTCCATTCTTCCATCGTGGTGACAGGTAATTAAACTCGCATCTGTATTATTGATAAGATTTAATGCATTACTGGCTTCAACTTCTTTCATTTGACGCCAAAAACGGCGAAGTCGCCGACTTAATAAACCAATTTCATCTTGCCCTTCAATCAGTACAGGCTCGGTTAAATTACCTTTGGCAACATGCGCTAAATCATCACTTAGTTTATTCAATCTTGCGATAAGTCTTCTATCAATTAAGATTTTCATCACAATAATACTGAGCAATAAAGAAGCGACAATAATCGCTACAATAACAATTTTTCCCGTTGCCATCAGTTTACGGGTATTGCCATTGAGTTTATTTAGTACTTCACTGGTCGCCAAAACATTACCACTTACTGCGTTATCAAACTGAGATAACTTTTCATTTAATTCAGGGGTTAATGCTTTAAGCTTTTTTTCGTTTTCTACATCATCAATCAGTGTTTGATAGATATCACCGTCATAACGAGTGATCGCGATAATCTCTTGTAATACCTGACGATGAGCAATGGTTGACGGGTAGCTTTTTAACTTCTGATTTAACGAAATAATTTCATCAATTTTGACACTGATATAGTGAAAAGCGACATCAATATCACGGCTATAACGTTGATGAGCAATTTCTTCAACTAAACCAATTAATTCATTCTCAGTGGTAAATAATTCTTGTAATAACGTTGATTCTAATAACAGCTGTAGACTATTTTCCTGTACGTTTTTTTCATTAAGCATTTGACTGACATGCCACTCAATTTCATTAAGTAGCGGTTTAATATCTTCACCAACCGCGTCATGCATCCATGCCAATTGTCCCAATAATTGAGCAAGACGATTCTCTAACTCGCGTCGTTTATCCAGTAGTACATCCTGTTGATTAATAAGCTCTGATAGTTCATCAACAAGTTGAGTATAAAAATCACGTTGCGGTGTTTGTTCAATAGGGAATTTACGTAAATTATCTAATAACTGATGGATTTCCTGCTGTTGTTGCTCTGAAATTGATTTTCTCTGTGTCTGCTCTCGCTCTTTTAATAGCATTTGTAAATTGGTGCTATAACGCTCCATATTATAGCTGGTGGTTAACATAGGCAAAGACTCTCCCACTGACGCATTAATTTGTGTCGCCAGTTTTCCCCACATAAAAAAGATAACCACACCAATCAATAAGGTGAGTAAAGAACTAAAGATAAACGCCATATACAGGCGTCTACCTAGTTTACCAAATTGTTTAGGCGCTAATAATTTCATCCGTAATACCTTTCATAAAAACAGCGTTTCCTGCTGTATATTTGAACCACAAGGCGGTTAGGGTGATTTTGTCTCTTTCAATAAAACCAGTGCTTGTTCAAGCCTTTCAGCTTCTAATGTACGCCATTGATACAACACAGCTAATGCTTGATCAGAATATTCTCGCTGATCAGCTTCTTTCATAAATAACGCTTGTAATGTGGGTGAATTGGCCTCTTTTTCGCTAATAAGCACTGAACTTGCTATTTTTCGTGCTTTGCTGATCGCAGAAATTCGTTCTGGGGTTTTATTTTCCTGTTTTTCTGCTTCGTGGATATCATTCCAAACTTGGCGCATTAAAGGAAAATTATGCGTGATCATTTGATCAAATAATGCATTAACCACTTCACTACGACGATAAGCTTCATTGCTGTTTAAAATAAATTCTGTGTTATTAGCAAGTTCATCGTTATTCCCTAAGATCTCTTTACTTAATGGGATCTTTGCCATATCACTTTTATAAATAATTTCTTGCCCTTCATCCGATAAAAGAAAGGCAATAAATTTGGCTGCTGTGTCTCTTTTACTGCTTTCTGCCACAATGGCAACATAAGCTGGTAAAATGATCGACTTATCAAAATAGCTAAACTCGACAAAATCAAACCGTTTTTGATGGTTAAACGCGTAGTTATCAATAATTGGCCCAGCGCCAACAATACCTCTGGCGATAGCATCACTGACACGCGAACTACGTGCTGAAATAGAAGAAAGATTACCACTGGTTTCCAGTAAGATCTGCCATCCTCGCTCCCAGCCATACTCTTGTAGTACATTCTCCACCATCAACTGCATCGTGCCAGAGTTTGCTGGCGTCGTCATGGTTAAGTGCCCTTGGTAAATAGGATCACTTAAATCAATCCAGCTTTTCGGTGCAGGAAGCCCCAATTTTTGCAAGTATTGTGTATTACTCATAATACCAATGCCGGAATAGCCAACAGTGGTTATTTTATCGTTCAAGATATCACTGTGACGCATCAGCCATTTTGGCGTTTCATAATTGACTGGTAATCGCGCCAGTAGCCCTTCTCTATCTAAATGATGAAAGAAATTAGCTGATGACGACATCACAATATCAACAGGTTGCGTGGGATATTGTTTCATCATACGTGTTGCTATCGCGACACGGCGATAAACCACTTGCACTTTAGTATCAGGATAACGTGCGCTAAAAGCTTCTGTGAGTGGTCTCATTGGTGTATCTGAAAGCGTCGTCAATATAACAAGTGGCTGCTCATCACTACGTACCGGAGTGATAAACAGCCAGCTAAACAATAAACAGACGAGGCTAAGTGTTATTTTTATTCTCATGACGTACCCCTGGTTTTGTTTTGAATAAACATAAAAATGTGTCGAACTTCAAACTTCTGATATTTAGCAATATTTATTATTTTGGGCTAATGAGTCCTTAATGACCCATTTACAACAATGATACAACGATATCTTCACTCATTTTTAAACCAACGCCTAATAGCGATGTTACAAATTTGACTCACCGATTCAGCAGAATGTGTCATCGATGACTCAAATTCCGTGTTTTGCACCAAGATGACCTAAATGAATAGCATCAGCTCTGAAAACCAAAATCAGCTTCAGACATGAATAATATTCGGAGTCATCTCTATGCTAAGTTTCTTTAAAACCAGAAAGGATCTGCCGCTAATAGAAGCGTCAAGTGAAAAGATCCGCGCAATATATAAAAAGCACCAATGGCAGGTCTTCTTTGGTCTTGTTCTTGGTTATGCCATGTTCTATGTGGTTCGTATGGCACTCGGTGTGGTGAAAAAACCTATGCTGGATGCAGGTATCGTAACCACCGCTGAACTCGGTTTAATGGGTTCTGCGTTCTTCTTTACCTACGCATTTGGTAAGTTTTCTAACGGCTTCTTGTCAGATTATGCCAATATTGGACGCTTTATGTCCATCTCGCTGATTGCCTCTTCCTTTGTTTGTATCTTCATGGGAATGTCAACGGCAAGCCTGTTCTTTATCCTGTTATGGGGTATTAACGGTTGGTTCCAATCTGTTGGTTCAGCGCCTTCTTGTGTCTCTATCTTCCAATGGTTCTCACCAAAACAACGCGGTACGGTTTATTCCATCTGGGGTGGCTCGCGTAATATCGGTGAAGCGATTACATGGATCTTGACTGCAACTATAGTGAGCTTCTTCGGCTGGCGTGCAGGTTTTATCGGTGCCGGTATCGCAGGTATCGCCGCTGGTATCATCTTACTGATGGTCTTAAAAGACCGTCCTCGTACTTATGGCTTACCTGATCCAGCAACTGCGTATGGCGAAGAGTCAGAAGCCGTTAAATCAAGTGATCCTAAAGAAACACGTCGCGCTCAGTTATTCGTACTAAAACAACCAACAGTATGGATCATCGCTGCGGCTTGTGCGGCTATGTATATCTCTCGCTACGCAATCAGTTCATGGGCCGTTCTTTACCTACAAGGTTCAAAAGGTTACTCACTGATTGATGCGGGTTTCGCAATGTCGACTTACCCAATCGCAGGTTTCTTCGGCGCAATCTTAGCGGGTATGGCTTCTGACAAACTGTTTAATGCTAACCGCCATATTCCAACACTGATTTATGGTATCGCCAACATCGCTGGTTTTGCACTGATGTTCTGGGGTCCACAAAGCCGTGTTATGGATGCAGTTGCATTAAGTATGGTTGGTTTTGCAATGGGTGGTCTGGTTGTGTTCTTAGCAGGTTTAACCGCTTGTGACCTGATGCCGAAAAACGCAGTAGGTGCAGTAAAAGGCTTTATCGGTCTGTTCGCTTACATTGCAGCATCAGCCCAAGAACTGATTTCAGCATCACTGATCAAAGTGACTCAAGTTGGCGATATCACTAACTACGACTTCACCACAGTACAGTATTTCTGGATAGGTTCTGCCATCGTTTCCATGATTTTAGCGACGCTAGTCTGGAATGCGAAAAAAGTAACCATGGATTAATGAATTAATTAAGTTGTTATCAAGGGATACCGTTAGGTATCCCTCTTTAAAAAGAGAATGTCATTATGCGTAAGACAAAAATTGTTGCGACTCTTGGCCCAGCTAGCTGTTCAGAACAGATGATTGAAAAGCTGATTATGGCAGGTGCTAACGTATTTCGTTTAAACTTTTCACACGGTACTCGCGAACAACATCAGGCCACTGCCGCAACTATCCGTCAGGTCGCAGAAAAACATCGTGTATTTATCGGGATCTTAGCTGACCTGCAAGGCCCGAAAATTCGTATCGCTAACTTTAAAAATGATTCAATTCAATTAAAACAAGGCGATAGCTTTATTCTAAATGCAGATTTAGACAGCACATTAGGCGACGAGCAACAAGTTGGATTGGACTACCCACAACTTGTTCAGGAAGTCACACCAGGGAATATTCTGTTACTTGATGATGGCAATATTCAATTACAAGTCAGTGCCGTAAATAATAATAAAATAGAGACTGTCGTTACTGTTGGTGGAAAATTATCTAACCGTAAAGGGATTAACTTACTCGGTGGTGGTTTATCTGCACCAGCATTAACAGACAAAGATAAACAAGACATACACACAGCAGCCGCTATTCAAGCAGATTACATTGCCGTTTCCTTCCCACGTAATGGTGCGGATATTGAATATGCCCGTGGTTTAGTGATAGCAGCAGGAAGTCACGCCAAAATCGTTGCTAAAGTTGAACGCGCTGAAGTAGTTTCTTGTGAAGAAAACATGGATGACATCATTAAAGCATCCGATGTCATTATGGTAGCACGAGGCGATCTCGCAGTTGAAATCGGTGATGCAAGCTTACCAGGCGCACAAAAGCAACTTATTGCACGTTGTCGCGCATTAGGTTGCCCTGTTATTACTGCAACCCAAATGATGGAATCGATGATTGAAAGCCCAATGCCAACCCGCGCAGAAGTGATGGATATCGCGAATGCCGTTGGTGATGGTACTGATGCGGTGATGCTTTCCGCTGAAACTGCGGCAGGAAAATATCCGGTGGAAGCCGTTAGTGCAATGGCACGTGTTGCTGAAGGGGCTGAGCGCTCTTTTGCGGCTAATGCTGAAAACCCATGGCAATCACCGTCTTACTACTCACAAACGGGTCGTTGGATTGCGCTAGCAGCCGCGACAACGGCTTTCCATGACGACAAACATTTAAGCGTTGCCGCATTAACAGAAAATGGCAAATCAGTGACCTTATTGTCGCGCTTTATGCCAAACAACAACGTATATGCATTAACAGATAATCCAGCACTTGCAGGTCAATTGACTGTATTACGTGGTGTAACACCTGTTGCTTATCAACGTCAAAATAACCATGACTGTGATGAAAGCATTATGCAAAAACTACAAGCAGAAGGATTATTAACAGACATAAATTCACTCTTAATTACCCGTTTATCAACCTTTGAAAAAACCGGTGAAAGCGATTGTTGCCATCTTGTTCCTGTAAAACAAGTTGAAGTTGCAACTGCTTGAGTGTCTTCCATCAAGGGGCTTATGAGAGAGGCAACCTGAAGTAAATAACAAGAAAAAGAGCACACCAAATCATTTTAGCCACAAGGATTGTGGCTATTTTTCTTTCTATCTATTTATCGCAAGGATAAGCATCTTGTAATGCGGCAATATAAACTAACTCTATTGATGTATCTTTATATTTTTGCTTAGCAATGGGGTATTTATCAAGATAAGCATCAATATGTTTTGCCATAAAATCGCCGTTTTGTATAACTTTTTTAGGTGGGCAATAGAGTGGTTTAAAATCATTACCTTCATTGTGCAATCTTACTGACACTGCATAAAAATTAAATCCATTCGCAATACCGTTTAGATAAGCTTGTGTCACCGATTCTAATTGTTTATTAGAAGGATGATCTAAGGCTAATAATCGTTTTACCTCAAGATAGCCGCTTAATGTAACCGCTTGAGAATAAAGCGGAAACAGTAATAACATTCCTAATAAGCTTTTTAATAATATTCCTTTTCTCATTCTGATTTCTCTCTAGTCAATATATGTTTATTTCATTTTAGTCGGTTTATTGAATTAAGAATATGTGTAGAAAATATCTTTTAGTGAGTCACTTCGTAAAAAGAAAATGCATCAAATTGTGATCGCAAACGCATTTAGGATGGTTTCTAAACTAATTAGTCGTTTTATACTTTACAAAGTAAATAAAACGGTGCATAACTATCAAACACAGACGATTTTATATAAAAAAAACATCTTTTAGTTTTGTTTCTAAACAAATGGAGTAGTAACGTGACACCGAACGTACCCAATACATTACGGCAAATGAATGCCTCGCTTGTATTAAATGTCATTCGTCATCAAGGTCCTTTGTCACGGGCTCAGATAGCCAAAATTAGCGGAATTACAAAAGCGACGGTGTCTGAAATTATTAACGATCTCCTTGAAGAAAAAATCGTTTATGAAAGCGGTGTCAGTTCGCCAGCAGGGCAAGGTAGAAAAGGTATTTTAGTTAACTTCGATCCTCAACACAGTTTAGGTGTCAGCATTGACTTAGGTGGTACCAAAATCGCTTATGCGGTTTTTAACTTAGATGCCGAATTGTTGTATGAATATCAAGAGCCTACCTTTGATACTGACGATCGTGAGTACTTTATTACGCAATTTGCACAAAGTATTGAAAATGTGATCGAAAAAAGCGGCGTAGACCGTCAAAAGATCAATGTTATCGGTGTCGCCACACCAGGGATCATCGATATCAAAAATGGTGTTGTACTAGAAGGCTCTCCTAATTTGCCTCAATGGGATAATTTACCTTTAGCACAACAGCTTACAGAAAAACTCAATGTACCCGTTGTTCTCGAAAATGATATTCGTGCAGCACTTGTGGGTGAAATGTGGAAAGGTCGATGCCGTCATACGCACAGTTGTGCGCTGGTTGGTATCGGTACAGGTTTAGGCTCTGCCTTGCTGATGGATGGAAAGGTTATTCGTGGCGCAAATAATGCCGCCGGTGAAATCGGCTATATGATGTTTGCTCGTGACCATCTTTTTCGAAATTGGCGCAATAAAGGATGCTTTGAGAGTTTCTGTTCCGGTTCAGGTTTAAGTGAACGTATGGCGAGCTTACGAGGGGAAAATCTTAGTGCTATTGAGATTATTCAAGCCTCACAGCAAGGCGATCCTCTGGCTCAATCATTAGTTGAGGAAATGGCAGATTATCTTGCTATCGGCATAATGAACTTAGTTGCCATTGCAAATCTGGAAAAAGTGGTATTAACAGGCGGGATCACTCGCTCTGCTGACACCTTTTTACCGCGTGTTCAGGCAAATTTAGATAGACATTTATTTGCGAACACCAAAGTGAATATCGAGCTGTCTGAATTATGGGAAAAAGGACCGCTTTATGGCATTGCTATTCTCGCCTTGGCTACGGTTTATCCATCAATTCAATTTATGCCCGAGATCCAACTGAGATAACCCTAATAAAAAAGTACCTAAACGAGATGGGAGCAACTCATGGCAGGAATACATCTTCACCCACATGATATTTTAGATGAAGGCATGCCCGCTATACTTCAACGCCTTGATGGTATGAAGCATGTCGAACATTTATTTGTCGAAATTAATACGATTTTTGAACGTAACCCTTACCCTGTTGGTAATTTACCTCATAACCCTATTCATAATGTAGTTATGGGAACAGGTACACTGCACATCAATACTCATACTGATTTTCCTCGTCTGAGCCAACGTATTGATTCAACAATTTTAGCGGGCGCCGATCCGCTAATGACGATAAAAAAAGCCACTGATGGCGGAAAATATAAAGTCATTCCATGGGCTAATATTCTTAATGGCGATTTCACAGGGGATGTAGAAAACAATCAGGTTGTGGATTTTAAAGGTCGTCCGCAAGCACATTGGCTCTGCCCTAACGCCCCTGATGTCGCTCAATTATGGCAAAAGACATTCACAGCATTAAAACAAAACTACGGTTACGATACCTTTTTAATTGACCGAATTCGTTTTCCTGATTGGGCTGGTGAAGAAGTGAATCCCGCAGGATTATTTACCTGTTTTTGCCCTCACTGTGAAAAGAAAATGGTACAGCAAGGTTTACCCGTTAATGAAATCAAACATCGCCTTACGGCTTTAGCTGATTCATTGAAACAAGGGGATTTCGAAACCCCTGTTACCGCATTAAAAGAAGAGCCTTTGTTAAAAGCGTGGCAAACATTTCGCCAACAAAGTGTGACTCAATTGGTTGAAAAATTACTGTCTGATGCCAAACAAACTGCGGGTGGTATTACGTTATGGCTTGATCTATGGCCACCAGCTTATAGTTGGATCTTAGGTCAGGACTATCATGAATTAACCCGTTATTCTTCAACACTTAAACACTTTCCTTATCATAAATTAGGGGGCGGAGCTGATGTTCAAGGATTAATTAATCATTTTGCCCAGGATAGTGAAAGCCAAGAACGTGCATTTACTGCGTTCAAACGCTTATTTGAATTACCTTATGATATTTCATACGAAACCTTTAAACAGCAAGGTTTTCCTATTCACTTTGTTGCAGAACAAAATAATAAAGTTCGCCAGCTTTCACAGCCAAATACCTTTATTTATAGCGGTATTCAAATGTGGAATTTACCTGCCTCTCAATTAATTGAAGCCGTTATTGCAGCAGAAGAAAGTGCTTGTGATGACTTGCTTTATTATTGCTATGGATGGGCAACACAAGAATTATTTGATGCAATTGGTGAACATAATACACCTAATAATAACGCCTATAACAACACGATTAAAGAATAATACACCGCGGAAAATCAGGATCAAATTATGGCTAAACAACAAAAATGGAAAGTCTTTTTCCTTCTGTTTGTCACGATGTTTTTACTCGGTGGCATTCAAAATACGAAAGGGCTTATTCTAGAACAAGTTCAACATGATATTTCATTAAATATGAGCCAAGTTGGCTCATTAATTACCTTTTTCCAAATCGGTTTTTTAATTGCCAGTTTATTAACAGGCTATTTTACCGATAAGAAAGGGTTAAAAGTCATGATGTTTATTGGCTCACTGATGATGGCTGTTGGTTTAACAGGAACCAGCCTTGCTTTTAACGTGATGCTATTTTTTGGCTTTTATCTGGTTATTGGGTTAGGTATTGGCTCGATGCTTGTCTCTATCGTTACCGTTATTCCGACTTTCTATAAAGAGAAAGCGGGCATGATGTTTAACGTCTCCAATGCAATGTTTGGTGTAGGGATGATTGTCACTCCGCTAATTTTACAATATCTATTTTCACACTCTATTTCATGGCGCACTTTTTATGTGGGCGTTGCCGTTATTGTTGCGGTCATTATTCTAGTCTTAAGTACATTAAAAATAGAAAACAGCGCACAAGTCGATATGAAATTCAGTGACTTTTTAGAGTTACTGACACAAAAATCACTATTATTAGTTATCTTATTTATTACGCTGTATGTTGCTGCTGAAGCCGCTTTCTTAAACTTCTTCCCTATTTTCTATACCTCTATGGATATTGGAAATATGAGTAGCGCACAAAAAGCAGAAACAGCGGCTTATGTGATTTCAAGTTTTGCTTTCTTATTTACTATTGGTCGTTTTATTGGTGGCTTTATTAACCTTGCATTGGGTGATCGCAAAACGCTTATTCTGTTTTCACTGTTCTCTCTTATAGCCATTATTGTAAGCCGTATCTTTGTGCAAGATGTTGTTTATCTGTTTATGGTATTTGGTTTTGCATTATCAGTGCTGTTTCCAACAGCCGCCGCCGTTGCCACAAAATTAACCAGCAAAAGTGGCTCGGTGATGGGATTGATTTATGTTGCTTCTGGATTAGGTGGAGCGTTAGCAGGTTCATTAATTGGCCAAGTATCAGAAAGCTATAATGTTTCTGTTGGCTTTAACCTGATTATTGTATTCGTCGCTCTCTTCTTTATTATTTCTCTGTTTATTAGAGAACAAAAACAATAACAACAACCGTTATGCCTCTGAAATTTGCCCCTCTATATGAGGGGTTTTTTATTTCGATCACGATAGTCTAAAGTACATTTTCCTTTTTATTTTGTTGATTTTTTCGCCACCGCCCTAATAATAGTATCTATATTCACTGTTAAAATAGGAGAATATGATGGCGAGTGGATGGGCTAATGATAGTGCTGTTCAAGAGCAAATAGATGCCACCATTGATGATGCAATTGCAAGAGCTCGCAATCAAATGGCGCAAGGTGAAAGTGCACAGTTTTGTGATGAATGCGGTGAGCCAATCTCTCCGGCTCGGCAAAAAGCCGTTCCTGGTGTACGTTATTGTTTAAACTGCCAAGAGGCAATTGATAAAAAGAATAATGCCTTTAGTGGGTATAATCGCCGTGGTAGTAAAGATAGCCAACTCAGATAATCAGCAATTATTATCATATAAAATAAAAACTGTACCTTAATATGAATTTCTTCGATTAAAGTACAGTTTGTTTTATTTAATCAGACAATGAGTTAATTAGATTTTTTCAGCCTTTTTTGAGCTCATATTTTGGCTCATCTCGGTTAAAATTTTCATAAAATGATCAATATGTGCACGTTCAGTATTTGGATTCATAAATACTGCTTTTTCACCTGGAAGATAAACGTAACGGTTATTTTTCGCATATTTAGAGCAGGCAATAGAATCTACCCAGTTAGTAAATAATCCTTCTCTACCACGTTGTAAGAAAAGTTTTCTATGCCACTGCGTGTTATGAACCATAAAGTCATATGCTTCTTTATCTGTAGAGCACGTTAACTCTAAATCAAAGGCAACATTAGGATCTTTCACTAAGTTTGGATCATACAATTTAAAGCCAACACTTGGCCCTTGGTTTTGCGGTACGATCACTTTTGCATTCCCCATCTCTAACAACTGATGGCGCATGTAGTTCGCATTTTGCAAACAGTGAGCAATAATGGTTTGGTAACCTTCGATCCCCATATAGTGCATTGCAGAATAAGCACCAAAGATACCCACACCACTACGTGTACATTCAATAGTAGATTGTAAGTGAGTCTGCCCTTCTAATTCATGCTCAAAATAGGTGAAGTTTTCTGGATCGTTTTCCAGTGCCACGAAATCATTACCATTTTTCACCAATACTAAACTTGAGGTGTAAGGCACATAGCCCCATTTGTGAAAGTCGATAGTAATGGAGTCGGCATATTTCAGATGTTTAAATTTCTCAACGTTCTGACGTAAGCCTTCTAAGGTGACGTCATTAATTGCCAGTGGATTACTGCTGAAGTCATATTCTAAGAAGAAGATAATCGGCCAACCCACAGCAGCATCAACGTGAACATGTGGCTTAACAGGGATCTCGAACTCTTCACATAAGCGGTCACGTAACTCACAAACCCCTTTCACATCATCCACACCAAAGGTATCTGTTGTTCCTGTGGTTAACATGATAGTTGGTACTTTGCATTTAACAGTGAAGCAGGCTCTTAATTCGCGTTCTAAGTGCTCTAGATTAATAGTATTATCTTCTGACACTTTGATACGGATAGTTTTGTTATCTACATCAACCCCCAACAGCGCAAGGTTAGTCATGTTTGAATAGTGACCGCCTTGAGAGTTAATGATGCGATAATCTTGATCTGCCGCCATACCTAAATGTTTAGAATTAGGCATCGATTTACGTAATCCAAAGAGATAACCATATAAGTTACACATGGTGCCTCCCTGCGTGAATACGCCAGAGGCAATATCAGGATCGTATCCCACTAATTTAGCAACTTTTTTTATCGTCACTTTTTCTAGTGCATCCGCAACACCAGAATATTCGCAATAAACCATATTAGGGTTGCCCATTACCCCTAAAATTGAACCATAAACACCTGGGTCGCTTGGCATTGCAATGACATTTTCAACAGCGAGTGGATTTTCCCAGTTTTTACACAATGTCGAAACTAACATTAGTAGTTCATTAGGATCGTTTTCGGGGTAATTAATATTTTGTTGGATTTGCGTATCCGCCATTAAACGATCAAATAGCTGTTGCCCATTTGAGTAACGTTGTAATTGGTCATTATCGTTAGTTGTTGTTTTCCTAAACTGTGTAATTGATTGGATTGTTTTATCCTGAAATATCGGCCAATACTTCGGATCTCGGCTGAAAAAGTGAGCAATAACGTCGTGGTATTTCTTCTCAAATTCCGCGTTTAGAATGTTAGCAGAAGATAGACCTAATAAATCTTGATTTTTCACTATATTCTCCAAATAGAAACCGATAAAAATTTAATTTAGTTGCATAGCAATACTATACATTTTCTAATTAAATTAGTTAGTGTTCTATGCGATAACATCTATCTCACAGACCATAACAGGTTTAATAATAATTTTATTAATATCAATAGATTAAGTTAATACGGAAAGTTAAATTTACAGATGCAAACTTTTCATTAATATGCTTATGTGACTGAGATCACAATGAAAATAGGACTATAAATAGAAACAATCACTAACAATACTATTAACTATTTGAAATATAATCAAAATATAATAATAACCGGCTAACCATATGATATTATTGAACTCTAATTTTAATTAATTGTATTAATCTGTTATTTCCGCAATTAGTACAGATAAAATTATATTAAGTTTAGTTACCATCAATAAAATCAGACTAAAATACTAATATATTTTCAACAATCAGCAAATTAATTTTAATTCCAACCATTGTTAGGTACAAAATATGGGTTAAGGTTAAAAGAGAGGGTAGTCACTAGTGAAAATATAAAAAAGAAAATTATCACAGATAATAATGCTACAAATAACAAAAATGTTGGTTAAAAACAAAAAATAGTCACCTTGCTAAATAATCAGAATATTTACTCTACATTTTTTGCTTTTTTTGCCGATACTTAAAGTAATAAAGTAGGTAATTAACGGAGAAGACAATATGAAAGCACGTATCGCTGTTGCTACTGTATTCGTATTATTATCCGCAAGTGTCTATGCTGAAGAATTTACCTGCCAACTTGAAAATGGTAAGTATGTCAGTGTATTTGCCGAACATGGGACCCCTCCAGTGTATCGTTATGGCACACTTGCTAAAACAGAAATCACACTACCTGTTCCTCAACAACCTAATAATAATGTCTTTTATGGGCATCAGATGTTTGTTGCTGGAGCATCGACTTATATTCGATTTAAGAATGGAAATTATAGTTACGTTGTTTATGACGGTGAAGGTAGAGGATGGAGCTTTAATGGCGTGATTGTTTATAAAGACAATAATATTATTAGCAAAAAAGAGTGTAAAGATCCGTTAACGCCAAACCTGGATAATCTAAAAAACTACGCGATTAAAATGGACCCTTATTTAGAAAATTATATTTATGCTCCTTAGTCTCTAATTTAATTAAGCATGTAGACATAAAAAAACCCAATTTAAAAATTGGGTTTTTATTATTTTTAAACAACGAGATGTATTGATTAGTCTTCTAATAACAGAACAGATTCTAATGCAATTTCAATCATTTCGTTAAAGGTAGTTTGACGCTCTTCTGCTGTAGTCTGTGTCCCTTTTTTGATGTGGTCAGATACAGTACAGATAGTCAGTGCTTTTGCACCGTATTCGGCTGCAACACCGTAAATACCTGCTGCTTCCATTTCAACACCTAGGATGCCGTATTTTTCCATTACATCAAACATTTCTGGATCTGGAGAATAGAACAGATCAGCAGAGAAGATATTACCTACGCGAACTTTAATGTCTTTCGCTTTTGCCGCATCAACAGCATTTTGAACTAATTGGTAATCTGCAATAGCCGCGAAATCTTGGTCTTTGAAACGTAGACGGTTAACTTTAGAGTCTGTACAAGCACCCATACCGATAACAACATCACGTAATTCAACATCTGGTAACACTGCACCACATGAACCCACACGAATAATCACTTTTACGCCAAAATCAGTAATTAATTCTTTTGCGTAAATTGAGCAGGAAGGAATACCCATACCGTGGCCCATTACAGAAACTTTACGGCCTTTATACGTACCTGTAAAACCTAACATACCACGAACATTGTTTACTTGACGGACATCTTGTAAAAAAGTTTCAGCGATGTATTTAGCGCGAAGCGGGTCGCCCGGCATTAAAACGACATCAGCAAAATCGCCCATTTCTGCGTTAATATGAGGGGTAGCCATAATTCTTCCTTTTAATTGATCTTTTTACTATTCAAATATCATTCGGTAGGCATATTGCTATACCTACCGAAGTTAAATTAAAACATTGCTTTACCATAATCGACCGGAGATAAACCGAAGTATTTCACAACAGTTTGGCCGATATCAGCGAAAGTTTCACGATGACCTAATGAACCAGGTTTAACTTTAGGACCATAAACCAGAACAGGAATGTGCTCACGAGTATGATCAGAACCAGGCCAAGTTGGGTCACAACCGTGGTCTGCTGTTAAGATAAGAATGTCATCTTCTTTTACCAATTCCATTAGTTCTGGTAAACGACGGTCGAATAATTCAAGTGCTTCACCATAACCGACAACATCACGGCGGTGGCCGTAAGAAGAGTCGAAGTCAACAAAGTTGGTAAAGACGATAGTGTTATCGCCCGCGAGTTTCATTTCTTCAAGTGTCGCATCAAACAGTGCATCAATACCTGTTGCTTTCACTTTTTTAGTGATACCTACGTTTGCGTAGATGTCAGCAATTTTACCGATAGAAACAACATGGCCTTGTTTTTCATCAACCAGTTTTTTCAACATAGTTGGTGCTGGTGGCTCTACTGCTAAATCATGACGGTTACCTGTACGGGCGAAGTTACCTGGTTTATCACCAATAAATGGACGCGCAATAACACGACCAATGTTGTAATCGCCTTTGTTTAGTTCGTCACGAGCAATTTCACACAGCTCATATAATTCGTCTAAACCGTAAGTTTCTTCATGACATGCAATTTGGAATACAGAGTCAGCAGAAGTATAGAAAATCGGTTTGCCGGTTTTCATATGTTCTTCGCCAAGTTCATCCAGAATAACCGTACCAGAAGCGTGACAGTTACCTAAGTACCCTGGTAATTTTGCACGTTTAACGATGTTTTCTAGCAGTTCTTGTGGGAATGAGTTTTTCAGCTCTTTAAAGTATCCCCAATCGAAAAGCACAGGAACACCCGCAATTTCCCAGTGGCCTGACGGAGTGTCTTTACCAGAAGAGATTTCACTCGCGTAGCCATAAGCACCGATGATATCTGCGTTTTTATCTAAACCAATAGGGAATTTACCTGTTGATTCTTCAGCGGCTTTACCTAAACCTAAACGGCAAAGATTTGGCAAATGAAGTGGGCCTTTACGACCTTCTTTATCTGCTTTACCGTCAGCAAACGCTTGTGCGATATGCCCTAAAGTATCTGAACCTTGGTCACCGAATTTCTCTGCATCACCAGCAGCACCGATACCGAAGGAATCTAATACCATGATATGTACACGTTTCATAATTCTCTCTCCTGTGTCATTCTCCGTAGACCACGGATATGTCACTTATAAATCGTAATTGAGTTCTTATTCGCTGATTTGACGGTACACCATTGGTGAGGCTTCACATTTGCTATCACCAATTACCATCGCTTTACGGACTTCAGCCGCAGCTTCTTGCCATGATTTTTCACTGTTAGCATGGATCATCGCTAATGGAGTGTCTTTATTGATTTCAGCACCAAGCGCTACGATGTCGCTTAATCCCACACTATAATCAATTGCATCAGTGGCTTTACGACGACCACCACCTAATGTCACAACAGACATACCTAATGCACGTGTATCCATTGCTGTGATAAAACCAGTTTTCTCAGCAAATACAGGTTTACTTAATACCGCAGTTGGCAGGTATTTATTGTAGTTTTCAACAAAATCAGATGGGCCTTTCTGTGCCGCAACCATACGACCAAAGACTTCTGCCGCTTTACCGTTATCCAACACATCTTGCAGTTTTTGACGAGCTTGTTGACGTGAGTCCGCTAAACGGCCTGATACTAACATTTCAACACACAGCGCCATAGTGACTTCAAATAGACGAGGATTACGGTATTCACCTGTTAAGAATTGAACTGCTTCACGAACTTCAACAGCATTACCTGCGCTAGAAGCCAGAACTTCGTTCATATCCGTTAACAGTGCTGTAGTTTGACAGCCTGCGCCGTTTGCTACTTGAACAATAGACTCTGCCAGCTCTTCAGATTTCTGATAAGTTGGCATAAAGGCACCCGATCCCACTTTAACGTCCATCACTAATGCATCTAAGCCTTCGGCTAATTTTTTACCTAAAATAGAGGCGGTGATAAGAGGGATTGAATCAACTGTAGCAGTAATATCACGGGTAGCATAAAAGCGTTTATCAGCAGGTGCTAATGAATTAGTCTGTCCGATAATAGCAACACCCACGTTACGAATAATATCGCGGAATTTCTCATCATCAGGGAAGATATCAAAACCTGGAATAGCTTCGAGTTTATCTAATGTTCCGCCTGTATGACCTAATCCACGACCTGAAATCATAGGAACATAACCGCCACACGCGGCAACCATTGGCCCTAACATCAGTGAAGTGACATCACCTACACCACCGGTTGAGTGTTTATCAACAATTGGACCGTTTAAATTTAGGCTTTTCCAGTTCAATACTGTACCGGAATCACGCATAGCTAATGTCAGAGCAACACGCTCAGGCATCGTCATATCGTGGAAATAAATAGTCATTGCTAATGCAGCAATCTGACCTTCAGAAACAGTATTATCTCTGACGCCATTAATGAAAAAACGAATTTCTTCCTCTGTTAAAGGATGACCATCACGTTTTTTACGAATAATCTCTTGGGCAAGAAACACTGCAACCTCCTGGCTTTATAGCATTGATAACGCCCACTATAAAACGTGGGCGTATTACACGAATGGATTAGTAACCACTAGACGATTTTTGCTCGCCATGACCTAAAGTGGCTAATAAATTACCTAACAAGCTTGATGCGCCAAAACGGAAGTGACGGGCATCAACCCAGTTGTCACCCATAATGCGGTTAGCTAATGCTAGATATTGAGCAGCTTCTTCAGCGGTACGAACACCACCTGCAGGTTTAAAACCAACTTCTTTGCCAACACCCATATCGTGGATCACTTGGATCATTAACTCAGCGCTTTCCAGTGTTGCATTTACAGGTACTTTACCTGTGGAAGTTTTAATAAAGTCAGCACCCGCTTTGATTGAAATTTCAGAGGCTTTACGGATAAGAGCAGGATCTTTCAGCTCACCCGTTTCAATGATGACTTTCAATAAAGAACCTGCTTCTGCGCAAGCTTCTTTACATGCTTTAACGATATCAAAACCGATTTGCTCGTTACCTGCCATTAATGCACGGTAAGGGAAAACTACGTCAACCTCATCTGCGCCATAAGCTAATGCCGCATTGGTTTCTGCTAATGCGATATCTAAATCATCATTACCATGAGGGAAGTTAGTTACGGTTGCGATACGGATTTCTGGTGTACCCTGTTCGCGTAACACTTTACGTGCTAACGGAATAAAGCGTGGGTAGATACAAATAGCGGCTGTATTGCCTTCTGGGCTTTTAGCCTGATGACATAACGCAGTCACTTTTGCATCAGTGTCATCATCATTTAATGTAGTTAAATCCATCAAAGACAGCGCAAGGCGCGCTGCAGCGGTTAAATCTGTCATAAAACTCTCCAACGATGTTTCTTAAGCCCTTTTGGGCATACGCTTAAGGTTAGCGATTAAATTTGTTGGCGAGCGGACTTGGTTCCTTGAAGATGTTGTTGTAACTAGTGCTACAACGACAGCTGAGCTCCCTCTCACCGCGCTATGCTCACTTCGGCGACCCGTCATTGAGCCTTCGCCATTCCATGAAGTTTCAGCACATCTTATTTGAACACGCTAAGGAACAATTAGATGTGCTTTACGTCACACTAATCAAATGTAACTTGCAAGCAATAACATAAAAACGTGATAGATATCACAATTAGGTCATTTTCTGGTTTAATGTTACTTGAATACCGTTTTTAAGTCGTCTTTATAACGCAAAAAAAGTGTAATACGCATTAAATGACAACCTTTGTGACCATATTCAATACAATCTGCGAAATATCTCACACAATAAAAGTAGTTAACATTACAGCAGAAAACAAACATAAAAGAGCAGATAGGTAAAATACCCATCTGCTCTTTACAACTAAATCAATTAAGCGGCAACAACTGCCATTGCCGTTAATGCAAAGAAGAATCCTGCAATTGTTGCGCTCATTAAGTTAGAGAGTGTACCAGCTAGTACGGCCTTCATTCCTAAACGAGCCACATCTTTACGACGGTTTGGTGCCATTCCACCTAAACCACCTAGCAGTACAGCAACAGAAGAGAGGTTAGCAAAACCACATAATGCAAAGGAGATAATAACCTTCGTTTGGGCAGATAGCACCACTAATCCAGAGCCTGCGACTAATGCATCTTCTTTCAGGTATTTACTAAATTCAGAATAAGCATAGAACTCATTGATAACAATTTTTTGTCCAATAAATGAGCCTGCAATGGTCGCTTCACTCCAAGGTACACCAATCAGGAAGGCAATTGGTGCAAACACCCAACCTAACACTAGTTCTAATGAGAAATTCTCATAACCAAACCAGCCACCAATACCACCAAGGATACCATTAACTAATGCGATCAATGCAACGAAAGCAAGTAACATGGCACCTACGTTTAGGGCAAGCTGTAAGCCTGAAGATGCGCCGGCAGCTGCAGCATCGATAATATTGGCAGGCTTTTCGTCATCCGCCATTTTATCAAGTGCATCTTTTTGATCATCTGGCGTTTCTGTTTCAGGGATCAACAACTTAGCAAAGAGTAAACCACCTGGAGCCGCCATAAAGGATGCGGTGATCAAATACTCCAACGGCACGCCCATGCTAGCATATCCAGCAAGTACTGAACCCGCAACAGAGGCTAAGCCACCACACATAACAGCAAAGAGTTCAGAGGTCGTCATTCTTGCAATATAAGGGCGAACAACAAGTGGCGCTTCTGTTTGTCCA
Organism: Proteus vulgaris; assembly: GCF_016239305.1. Classification (GTDB taxonomy): domain Bacteria; phylum Pseudomonadota; class Gammaproteobacteria; order Enterobacterales; family Enterobacteriaceae; genus Proteus; species Proteus vulgaris_C. The sequence continues at coordinate 22,645 of NZ_JAEHOQ010000003.1, forward strand.
ACGAAAATATTTGCCGTGGCAGACATAGATTCAGTTCGTGATGTGCCAAGTACTTTTTGTAAGCCACCACCAAGAATTTTAATGACAATTTGCATAATGCCAAGGTAATACAGCACTGCAATTAGAGAAGAGAAGAACACGATAACAGGCAGTACACGTAAGGCGAATACGAAACCGCCACCACCAAACAACTCGAACATTTTATCTGATACTAGGCCTGCGAATAGGAAACTCATCCCATTATTGCCATAATCAATAACATTTTTAACGGCATCAGAAACCGCAAGAAGTACCTCGCGACCACCGTCAGAATAAAGAACAAATGCACCTAAGCCAATTTGAATAAGGAATGCGCCACCAACTGTACGTAGTCTAATTGCACGTCGATTGCTGGAAAACAGAATGGCTATCAATATTAATGTTACCATTCCGACCAAGCTCATAATGAGTTGCATTGAAGGATCCCTGTTCATATAAAAATTTAATGGATTATCAATAACGCTCTAGTCAGAGCTTATTGACTCTTTTTGCCGGATAATTATACCTAGTCTAAGAAAAGAACCCTCAACATCCATCACAAATAGGATCTGAAAAAAGTAACAAAAAGGTCGTAAATGAGAAGTAGATCACATAAAAAGAGCGGAAAACGCATTTATTGAATAGGTTGAATAAAGAGAAAATATCATATGATTAACAAACCCTGCATCCAATCTTAGACAATAAAGTTAAATAAACACCTTATTCATATAAATACGATTAAATTGAGATGAGTTTTTAATCTTAGGATGAATTAAATTCAATTCAACAACTAGGCATTATCTTTTAACCGAAATAATTGTAGGCTATTAAGATAGAGTTGCTGTGCAATTACCTCAGATGGTTCTTGACGCAACTCACAGAGTTGGGAAAAAACATATTGAATACGTTCAGGCCGATTAGGCTCACCTTGGAAACCACTCACTGGCATATCAGGTGCATCTGTTTCTAGTAATAGCGATTCGAGTGGTAATGAAGCCATTGCTCGACGTGTCTTTTGTGCGCGTTCATAAGTAATCGTGCCACCAACACCAATAAAATAACCTTGCTGAATAAATTTTTCAGCTTGTTGCTGGCTTCCGGCAAAACCATGTACAACCCCTTTACGAGGAACATCATAACGACGTAACAGCGCACTTAACTTATCGTGAGTTTTACGTGAGTGTAAAATAACGGGCAAATCAAACCTAGCCGCCAATTTAAGTTGTGCAATTAAAAAACGTTCCTGCTTTTCTAGTTGAGGATTATCCATATAGTCATCCAGCCCAATTTCCCCTACAGCAACACAACGAGGATCTATTTTTAATTTCTGTTCTAATTCAATGAGATGTTGTTCTGTATGCTCTTCAATATATAAAGGGTGTAATCCTAATGCACTATATAATTGAGGATATTCATTTGATAACTCAGTCACTACATCAAAATTCCAACGAGCAACGGCTGGAATAATGATTTTTTCAACTTGCGCTTGATGTGCTAAAGATAAGCTATCCGCAATATCATTATAAAAAACAGGAAAGTCAAAATGACAGTGAGTATCAATAAATTTATTCATTCCTAAACCTGCCTTACATCAGGGTGAACACTTCTTGTTCCTTGTTGAATAATAGAAGCATCCTCCGCTTTATCCGCCTTTGCTTCTTGCTCAAATAAACTAAAGATTTTTTTATCGTGCTGTTTGAATTTTTTCTTAGAAAAATGCTGGCCTATTGTTGCTAAAAAATAGCGTCCACAGCGCCTACCCACATGATAGTCATGATTTAATGCATTTAAACGACTCCCTAATGCACTCGATTGCAATGTCGTTGGCGGATAGATTTCAATAACAACAACATCTTCTGGAGGCGATTGAATAAATTTAAGTGTTTCGGTATAGGTTTCAATGTGAACTTGAGCCATTGCCATAAAACGTTGCAAACGGCTATTTTCGAACCATTTCCCCATACGATCGACCCACTCTGTTGTATATTGGTATTCAGAAGGGACGGTGCGCACAACAACAATAGTACGACAGCCTCGTCGATAAGCTTCCCTGACAGGAATAGCATCACTTATTCCACCGTCATGATAGACAACATCATGAAATAAAACACCATTACGGTAAAAAGCAGGAATTGCGCTAGATGCTTTGATGATATCAAGCCAAGTTAGCTCATCCGGTTGAAAATAATTTGCTTGGAAATTATCAGAACGACTGGCTACCATATAAAATTCGCGGCCAGTGTCAAAACGCCGTAATGCTGTTGGCATATCAAGAGGCATTTCTTTTGCCGTCATTTCTATATACCAATCTAAATCTAATAAATTACCGCCACGGACAAATCGGATAGGATTAAAAAATTGATTATTAGTTGTATAACGATTAATAATTTTACGCGCATAGCCACGCTGACCACAGGCAAAAGCGGACAAATTTTGTGCACCCGCAGACACCCCAAGCAAAATATCGAAGGGATCGAATTGTGAACGCATAAATTCATCAAGAACACCTGCGGTAAAGATCCCACGTTGACCTCCGCCTTCACAGACTAAAGCCACTTTACCTTGTGGTAGAGATGATTGAAATTCGAGTGCTGTAATATTATTTAATGTGACAGGTATATACTTCCCCATAATGTCTCCTTTATACAACTTAACAAAGGATACCCGCACATTTTTTCGGCGTCATTCTTTTTACGTATTCATACAAATAAAATTTGTGATTTTCTTATTTTTAACCCGTTAAAGTAACGTATCTTAATTTAAGATCGAATATTTACTGAAGAATCAACGCTTTTTACGCCCTCTACTTTTTCAATAATTTGCATAATTTGCGCTTCTTGTTCTTTATTCTTCACAAAGCCAGTCATAAATACATGACCAAATTCTGTACGAATAGAAAGCGATTCACTATCAATACTTTCGATCGGTAATAATGTATTTTTAATTTTTGTAGAAATAGCCGTATCACTGATAGCGTAGCCTGTATTATTCGTTCCACTATTAATTTCGCTATACCATGATGTTTCAGCTGATGCTCCCATACTAATAAAAGCAAGCCCCATGGACATGAATAATGCTAATTTAAACGTTTTATATTGTTTCATTGCTCTCCCCTTAATCACAATAATTGAGTTAGGAAATATGTGTGTTTTAATATCTTTATTTTTATGAAGTACTACAAAATTTTAACAATCTAAGCTATTACACTAATAAGCTATTTGAGTTAAATAAAGCAAAAAATAGCAAATAAAGACTAATCCTAGTAATTTTATTCTAATAATAACAAATAAAACTATAAAAAATTTTACATATGTTTATAAATAAGTGTAAAAACGGGCATCATGTTAACAGAAAAAAAAAAGAGTAATTCCAAGTTAAGAAGGGCTTTTAGGCAGGATATTCAGGGTATATAAAACGAATTTGATAAAGAAATAGAGTATTTCACAGAGCATTATTGTTAATTAATACGCGATGACACGAAGAAACAAAAAAGCCACATTAAAAAATGCGGCCTTTTCATTAAGTTAAATACTCTAAATAATTCAAGATGTAGCTAGGCTACAAGTAAATGAGTCGCTAGGAGCATACATCAGTATGTGACTAGTGCGAATGAACGCAGTCAACAACGCTACACCCTGAAGTATGACTATACTCTTACTCTAAAGAGTTCAAGGTATGACAGCACTCTTACTCTAAATAATTCAAGATGTAGCTAGGCGACAAGCGAATGAGTCGCTAGGAGCATACATCAGTATGTGACTAGTGCGAATGAACGCAGTCAACAACGCTACACCTTGAAGTATGACGAGTATATTAGTGTTCTCGAGTCTGATGAAATTCAACATCAGGATAACGCTCACGCGTTAAGTTCAAGTTAACCATCGTTGGTGCGATATACGTTAAGTTATCACCACCATCTAGTGCCAAGTTTTGTTCATTTTTACGTTTAAATTCTTCGAGTTTTTTCTCGTTATCACACTCAACCCAGCGTGCCGTTGAAACGTTAACGGATTCATAAATCGCTTCTACGTTATATTCACTCTTAAGTCTTGCAACAACCACATCAAACTGAAGTACACCGACAGCACCGACGATTAAATCGTTATTCGCCAATGGCCTAAAGACTTGTACGGCACCTTCTTCTGATAACTGTACCAATCCTTTAAGTAGCTGTTTCTGTTTTAACGGATCACGTAGACGAATACGGCGGAATAACTCTGGCGCAAAGTTCGGAATACCCGTAAATTTCAGAATTTCACCTTGAGTAAAAGTATCACCAATTTGAATGGTACCGTGGTTATGAAGACCAATAATATCCCCAGGGTAAGCATGTTCAACATGAGAACGGTCGCCCGCCATAAAGGTTAGTGCATCTGAAATCACTACATCTTTTTTGATTCGGACTTGATGTAATTTCATACCTTTATCATACATACCAGATACAACACGTAAAAAGGCTACACGGTCGCGGTGTTTAGGATCCATATTTGCTTGGATCTTAAAAACAAAGCCGGTGAACGTTTCTTCATTAGCTGTAACTTGGCGCATATCTGTTTGGCGAGGCATTGGTGCTGGCGCCCATTTTACAAGGCCATCGAGCATATGGTTAACACCAAAATTACCTAATGCTGTACCAAAGAACACTGGAGTTAATTCACCTGCTAAAAAGGCTTCATGATCAAACTCATGAGATGCACCTAATACTAACTCTAATTCGTCACGTAATTGGCTTGCTAAATCATCACCTATCGCCTCATCAAGCTCTGGGTTATCTAATCCTTTGATAACGCGAGAATCTTGGATAGTGTGACCTTGACCTGTTTGATAAAGATAAGTTTCATCTTTCAGAATGTGATAAACCCCTTTAAAGAGCTTTCCACAACCAATAGGCCAAGTAACAGGACTGCAGGCAATTTTCAGCTCAGTTTCAACTTCGTCCATGACTTCCATTGGATCACGAATATCACGGTCGAGTTTATTCATAAAAGTCAGAATTGGCGTGTCACGTAAACGTGTTACTTCCATTAACTTACGTGTACGATCTTCGACCCCTTTAGAGGAGTCTATTACCATTAAACAGCAGTCAACAGCTGTTAAAGTACGATAAGTATCTTCAGAGAAGTCTTCGTGCCCTGGGGTATCGAGTAAGTTAACTAGACAATCCGCATAAGGGAATTGCATAACTGATGTTGTAATAGAAATACCACGTTGTTTTTCCATTTCCATCCAGTCAGATTTTGCATGCTGATTTGAACCACGCCCTTTTACGGTTCCTGCGCGTTGAATAGCTTGTCCGAACAACAACACTTTTTCAGTGATGGTTGTTTTACCCGCATCGGGGTGAGAAATAATGGCAAAAGTTCTACGACGAGCAACTTCTTGCTGAAAAATAGGATTAGACATCAATGGTGATCTTCTAGTTGATAGACGAGTGAATGCAAAGCACTGATATATTTATATAACTAATAATTAAAGTGACTATAAAGACATTCAACCCGCAAGTTAATCTTAATTGGCGCTTATTTTCGCCTATCTTGTCTGTATAAACAATCAATGGTTACTATTTTATCTGCTTGAGGGAGTGATGCCTAGTATTTGAAAAAATTAATCGTAGCTATTTACACCATAGAGACGAAAATCTATCTCAGACCTTGTATGACCAACACATTATTTTCATTGATACTCAAAAAGAGTAGCTATTTGCTAAAAAAATTTACAAGTTTCATTTATGGCCTACCATAATACGAAGATTAAGCCTATTTATTTTCGGTTAAAATCGGGATTGAATATAATATTTAAAATAATATGCACATTTATTTTAAATTTAATTCGTTATATTTAGAGACTAGTCACTTTATTAAAAAAAAACCAAATACTCGATTTATTTATTTTATATATCATTCACTATTTTAACACCGTTATAATCACATTAACTTTACAATAAAAGTATGACTAAAGTGAAATTAGCTTAATTAATTTCCATTAAGTAAAAATAAAGATAAATTTTAAATAAAATTAATAAAAAACAAACCTCAACCACTCTATATAAAATAAAAAAAAACGCCCAAAATAAGGCGCTTTAAATTTAACTTAAATAAATATTTAGTTAGAAGGAAATAGGATAGGCCATGATAATCGCATCTTCATTTCCCGTTTTTGTTGGGTAATAGTTTTTGCGTTTCGAAACGAAATTAAATCCTATAGATTCATAGAGATTGAACGCTTTTTCATTAGATTCTCGCACCTCTAACCACAAGGTGATGATATTTTTTTTCTCAAGTTTTTCAATTAGTTCTAATAAAAGTGCCTTACCATAACCTTTTCCCTGATAATCAGGATGGATTGCGATATTAAAAAGTGTTGCCTCATCTAATATTAATTGCGTAATTGCAAAACCTACAATAATATTATCAATGCAAATTTTCAGATTAAAATAATGACTTCCTTGGTTACTATAAAATGTTTCTTCACTCCAAGGGAATGAATGACTTAATTTTTCTATTTGCCATGCTAAAGGTAAATCAGCAGGGTTTAAGGGGGAAATGGTCTTCATATTGATAGATTTGTTTCCAAAGATCGCGTTTTGCATCGGCATCAATATATAATTGATGCAATGAAGGGCTTCTCAAAGAAGTATATTCAGAGGGAAGAATGAGATCAGTGCCTAATAACCAGCAGGGAAGATCAAATGATTCTGTGAGCATGCTCACATCATCTGTTGTAATACAATAGATTTCGTTTTTATCTATCCCCATGGCGCTAAAAATATCAGAGAAAAGCCCGTTATTTAGATCAACGGTATCATCAGTAATGATAAGTAAACGTGTTGTACCCGGAAATTGAACAGAATGCTCGCCTTTTAACACAGCAGGCTTACGAAGTACCCACTGACGAATTCCTAGTTGGGATAACATTCTGTCTTTACGGCTCATTATGCTTACCTATCAAGTGTAGAACAACGGTACATAGTATCAGAGGGCATAAACTACGCCAATAAATAGCGTCGGTTTCTTTATATCTGATATCATGCGTCTCATGTTTTTTAAGGAGTAATAATCATAATGTCCTCACTGTCCCCTGCTAGCGAAGTTATTCTTCGTCACCTAGATCATTTCGCAGACAGGCATGTACTTATTGCAGGTGATCTTCAAGATACTTTCGCATCACAGATCCAGGCGAAAAGTGTCAGAGCATATACAAACCAATATCACCAATGGTTACCATTACTAAAATCAATGGGTGATAACGCACTCTTCGGTTTAGTTGCAGATCAATCCTTTGTAAAATATTGCAATACCTTGATCTATTTTTGGCCTAAAAATAAAAACGAAGCCACTTTCCAACTACGTAGCCTTTGCTCTAATTTACAAGTGGGTACTGAAATCTTTATCGTTGGTGAAAACCGTAGCGGTGTTAAAAGTGCAACCGAACTAATGAACGGTATCGCTAAACTTAAAAAAATAGATTCAGCACGCCGTTGTAGCTTATTTTTTGGTACACAAACATATCAAACACTGTTTGACCGTAATAACTGGTGGCAAACTTATCGCCATGACGATTTAACCGTAATGACATTACCTGGTGTCTTTAGCCAAAACGCATTAGATGAAGGTAGCCGTTTATTACTTTCAACTTTTAATGATGCAATGGTTGGCGATTTACTGGATATGGCATGTGGCTGTGGTGTTCTTGCTACAGTATTAGGCAAGAAAAACCCAATGCTGAAACTCACCTTATGTGACGTAAATGCAGCTGCAATTTCTTCCAGTATTGCGACATTAAATGTGAATGAATTAGAAGGTCGAGTAATTGCGAGTAATGTCTATTCTGCCGTTGAAGAAACTTATGATTGGATAATCTCAAATCCACCTTTCCATGATGGTTTAGGTACAAGCTATGAAGCCGCTGAAGATATTATTCGCCTTGCACCAAATTACCTGAAAAAAGGCGGTAAATTACGCATTGTAGCGAATTCCTTTATCCCTTATCCAGACATATTGGATCATGTATTTGGCTCTCATGAAGTGCTTGCATCAACAGGTAAATTTAAAGTTTACCAAGCCACGAAAAAAGATTAATCACAAGCCCTGTTGAAAAGCAGGGCTTTGTTTTTGGAGCTAATTTTAATTGATAATTCAAGGTGTTAGCATTCTTACGGACGTGGGGGTTCAAGTCCCTCTCTTCGCACCACTCAATTAACCTTTCTTTTCCTTATGATAATCCCCTGTTAACAATCCTTTTATTGCTCTCTATTCATTAGCCATAATATGTGACTAACAATGTCATTAAGCTATAAGTCAACACAACACCCGCAGGGATCATCACCCACATCTGTAATTTCTTATGGAATAACATCAATGTTGATAGCAACATTGAAACAACTAAAACTAACGTAAATGCAGATGTTCCAGCAATAGAATGCATAATAACTGTGAGTAAAGAAGAAACAGCTAACATTTCCCATAAACTGATACGAGATGTCCAAGAAGCGATTGGAGATAAGCGTGTTGATTTAGCCATAATAACTCACCATTAATGATAATGATTTTCATTATTATATATAACACCAATGCTAAATCAACTTATATAAAGAAAAAAACCTCTCTATATCCTTAATTTTTAAAGGGTTAAAGCATTTTCTAAAATATAAAAAACGCCTTCTCATTCTCACGAAAAGGCGTTTGATTTTATTATGTTATCAATAAACGAAATTATGCGTTATTTGGTTTTATAAAATAAAAGACCAAATGAATATCTTCTGGCTCTCTTTCATAAAGTTCAGGATCAGGAATATCAATTAAGCGACACCCTAAATGCTGATAAAAATTCACACTATTTTCAGAAGGTGTTGATGAGATATATAATCCATCCGCACCGTTTTCCTTCGCATATTTCACACAATAGTCAAAGAGTATTCGTGCTAAACCTTGCCCGCGTTGCTGGTGACTAACATGTAAAAAAGAGAGTTGAAGTAGACTACCATTCTTACCGCGCTTTTTCGGATCAACACTTGCCGCTGCGACCAATTGATCATGTTCGAAAACGCCCCAAAAAGGCGCTCCTCGATCAAAGCTTTCAAGTAAAACTGGGGTGTAATGTTCGGCCTCACCTTCTGGCCAACCTTTCATATCAAAGCGCTGCTCTGATAAAAGCAACTTTCCTTCTTTCAATACATATAGCTTTTCAATAAGCTCAGTTCTATCGATTTCCCAAACTTGTGGAATTTCATTTCGTGTTAATTGACGAATAACATTTTTCATTATTAAAGATTAACCTGTTCTGATGATGATTCACTTCGTTCTAGTGCGTGGTAAGCCACTGCACAGAATAAGGAATTCAACCGTTTCATATCACCAAGCAAACTGGTATGCAGAGAACTGGTTTCAATGCTTTGCATATTATGCAAATGAAGACGTTCTACATGTGCAAACGAGTAACGTTGGTTGAGTAAACGGAAACGATGTTTTGCTCGACGTAACTTACGAGCATGTTCCATGTTGCCGGAAACAAATACCGACATCGCCAGATTCAGATTACTTTGCAGACGCTCAAGGAGTGTCTGTAATTCACGACGCCCTTCCTCCGATAAAAATAAGTGATGGTTTAAACCTTTACTCACCACTTCAACTGACATACGCGCAATAATAGCGGATGATTGTTGTAAATTCATCGCTGTATCAATAATTTCTGCCCAACGACGAGAATCTTCAGTTCCCAGATCATGCTGTTGAATTTGTGCCATGTACAATTTAATACTGCTATGGAGTAATTCAACCTCTTCTTCTAACTGACTAATTTCCCTTTTCTGCTGACGATCACCTTCCATTAATGCAGTAAAACGTTGCAACATTTGTTCTACAACATCACCTAATCGTAGTGATTCTCTAACCGCATTAGCGATAGCTAGAGATGGAGTATCAATAGCAGATTGATCCAAATAACGAGGTGCAACTTCAGATCCTGTGGCTGGTAATTCAGGAATAAGTCGCTGACATAATTTTGCCATTATACCGACAAAAGGGATCATCAATACACAGCGTGCAAGATTATAGATAACATGAAAATAGATAACGACTTCTGCTGGAGAGAAACCGTATTGCTGAATTTTATCCGCAATTAAGGTTATCCAAGGTAAAACCAGAAACGCACCAATCAATTTAAAAAATAGGCTTCCTAATACAACTTGGCGAGAAACAACATTTTGTCCGCGGCTACTCATTAATGCTAGCAAACCACTACCAATATTAGAACCAATCACAATGCATAAGCTGATATACAAAGGCATTAACCCTGTTGCACTTAATGTCGCAGTTAATAATACAGCAGCAAGGCTTGAATAACTCACCATGGCAAACAAAGCACCCACTAAGAGTGCTAAAACAGTGTCTCCACTTAATGATGTAAAAATAGCTTGTACAGCGCTCGCATGGGTAATTGGCTCTGCAGATGTCACGATAAGTTGCAAAGCGAGAATAATTAAACCAAGGCCAATTCCTACACGCCCAAGTTGCCCAACACGCTCTTTTTTACGACTTAAAAAAGTAATTACACCAATAAGAATAAGAAGTGGAGATAACCAAGAGAGATCAAACGTCAGCACTCGCGCCATAAGTGCAGTACCTACATCTGCACCTAACATAATAACAAGTGCAGGTGTAATCGAAATAAGCCCTTGCGTCACAAAAGAGATAACTAAAAGCGCCGTCGCATTACTGCTTTGAACTAATGCCGTTACCCCCACCCCTGCAAGGAAGGCGTTGGATTTTTTATTAATACTCTTACCTAAGATCCGACGCAAATCAGAGCCAAAGACGCGCATTATCCCTGTACGAACAATATGTGTTCCCCAGACAAGAAGAGCGACTGATGAGAGTAAATGAAGCAGTGTCAGCATAGAAATAATAACCTTATTTTTATCGTTGTTTGTTTGACTCTGTTCTCCTTCAATCTCATAAAAAGAGAAAGACCATGAGCAGATAACATATCTGAGAAAAGATTTTTTATTGGTAATGCCTAAATAACGTAGAGAGTTATTAGACAAAAAGATATTGCAACTTAAGTGCAATAATCAATGAAGAAATTGAGAATATTACATGGATTTATTTGTAAATTCTGTTGATTATAACAGAAAATGTGTAACTTTCAAAATCAGACTGTAAATAACCCATTGATTTATTATCATTTTATTTCTTTATTTATTTTTAATAAAAAAACGCGACTAGAGGGTATCTCTCTAAGTCGCGTAAAAATACAACAATTTAGTAAGGCAATTCGACTACAAGTTCAGACAGACTATAGAATTAACGTAAATTTATTTCAGGCCCATTGCATCGCGCATTGTAAAGAACAAGTCTGTTTGGTCAGTTAATCCAACCACATTAGCCGCATGCGGACCATAAGCAGCAACACGTAACTGAGCCCCTGTATGCTCTTGAGACTCTTCTTCTGAGTTACCGTAATTCACCACCATAACCGCACCGTCTTTGGTGATAAGTGCTTGTGTTAACCCACTTGATTTCACATCAGCTTCAATAATCTGGCTTGAATGGGCATGGTCAGCGGTAACAATAATCAGCGTATCACCATTTTGTTTAGCAAAATCCAAACCGATTTGTACAGCTTCATCTAACGCAACGGTTTCACCAATTTGTCCGCAAGGATTAGCATTATGATCTTGCTTATCAATAGAGGCACTTTCGACTTGTAAGAAGAAGCCATTTTCATTGGTTTTCAATACATCGATGGCTTTTTTAGTCATTTGTGCCAATGTTGGCGCATTAGGATCGAGTTTAGAGTTAGGTTTGCACTCTAATGGCGGATTATTGATATTGCCATGATAAACGGCTTTAGGGCCTTCCCACGCAACGTCCATATTACCTTCATGGAATAAACCTAATACCGGTTTATCCTGATTTGCCAAGGTAATTGCGTCTAACGATTTTGCATCTTTGACGATTTGATAACCGCGCTCAATCGCTTGTTGTTCTAACGTTTTACCTTTGTATTCGCCTACAGCTGCAGTTTGAGCAAAACTTTTTGCACCACCCCCTAATGTGATATCCGCGCGAGTGACTAACAACTGCTCAGAGATGGAACCTTTACCGCCATTTTCTAATGCATTAGTTGAACATTTTTCTAAGGTTTCAACAGGGCCATAGCATTTACGCCCAGTGACATGAGAAAATAGTGCGGCAGGTGTCGCATCTTGAATTTCAGATGTAGTCACGTTTCCCGTAGCCTTTCCATTGGCTTTTGCTAATTCTAAAATGGTTTGGTGATCCTTACCAAATACATCAATCCCTAATGCACCATTATACGTTTTCACACCAGAAGCCCATGCTGTTGCTGAAGCTGCCGAATCTGTTACATAGTTAGGTTTTTGCGTTTTTCTGTCTAATGAATAGTGTGTATATTGACCTGTCATTGGTAACGCATCAATACCTTTAAAAAAGCCACCCGCACCTTCAGCGTAGTTACGTGCAACAGTGATTTCAGAATCCCCCATACCATCACCAATAAAGAGGATCACATTTTTCGCTTGGTTATTATTTAAAGCGGCTTTTAATGCCTCAGTTTGATCTTGAGTCATACGGCGAGCACCGCCAAATTCCGTGATATTACCTTTTGCTGCACGATCTTGTGCCAAAATTGCATCAGCAGCAACGGGAGCTGCAAAAGAAGAAAAACTCGCACCAGCCAATAGCGTTGTTACAATAACGGATAAAATAGAACGTTGGTAACGATGAGACATAGCTTTTTCCTTGCACTCTAAAATAAAAAACAGGGTTAATGTTTTAAGTCAGAAAAAGCTTACGGCAGTTAAATGACAAAGAAATGAAGAGTAAAAGCGATTTTGATGACAGCTTTATGACAAATTGGTGACAAGAATGAAGCTTATACAATGCATTCTCGTGTATAAGCTTCTCTTATATTAAGATCTGATCCTAAAATATTAATTTTCTTGTGTTAATGCTTTTGCACCCAAATACAGTGTTTCACACCAAGAAATATAATCATGCCCACTGGCCATTTCGAGTGATTGAACAGGATAGCCTTTTTGTTCTAAAACCTGTTTCAAGTGGCGATTATTATTTAAAATCCCGCCTTTATCTCCACGGCTTTCAAACAGTCCTGCTTCTAAGAAAAACTGTAATGGTTTTTTATCCGCTTGCTCAAATTGTCGGATTAGCCATTCAGGCTCTTCATTTTCAGGTGCCCACCAATAAGAGCCAGACATACTCAACACTTTACCAAAGCGATCAGGACGATTAAATGCGACCCATGAAGACGCTAACCCACCATAACTTGAGCCTGATACAATCGTTTCTTCTCCTGATATGTGAATACCTTTTTCTTTTTCTAGCCAAACAAATAATTCATCTGCCAAGAAACGGTAAAAGTCAGGATTTGGGGGTAATTCAACACTACGGCGATCACTATCAATACTATCAACAAATAGGATCATCATAGGTGACAATTTTCCTTCTTCGATCTGTTTATCAAAAAACTTATCAATGCCATATTGACGACGATAAGTTTGACCATCAAATAATACGAGGATCCGTGGTGTTTCCATTTTTTTGGCTGGCAGGTAAAGTGCAATTTCACGATCATTATTTAAGATCTCACTGTGAAAGCGAACAATCTCTGTCTTGCCTTTCATTGCTCTATCAAGAATATCAGGCAATTGGCATTCACGTTTACTGTCTAACGACAATAAAGAAAAGTGATTATAGATATCCTCAGATTGACTTGGTGAATTTTGGGAATTAAATGGATCGGCTTGTGCCGTGGTTAAAATCGCGCGACGTTGTTCAAAAGGCTCTGAATTTTCAATAATAGGGACATCAGGCGCTAATTTATATTGCATTAATGTGTCGTTAGGCACGATATAACTACGATACCAAATATCACTATTCGCTAAATGCGTTAACGGATCATGATTACCATCAGGTGATCCCAATAAATAAACATTCTTTTTGGCACCTTGCCATAGAAAAGTGACTCTCTTTTTATCATTATCATAAGGCTCGATCAGAGGAGCCCCTTCTCGGCGTATTTGTTGCCAAAATGCCTGAATATTTTTTTGATCAAGTTGTTTAGCGAGCGTTTGTAAACGGGGGCTAGTTGGTGCAATACCAGCATCTTTATCTAAAGGTTGATAAGGTTGTGTTGTTAGCATAAATTGCCACTGTTTTTTAGCTTCACCTTGTGCAACTAATTGATAATTAGCGGTTTCAGGTAATAAAAAACGCACCTTCTGCTGCCCATCAGCAGGAATATCTTTTAATAAACTACGAATATGAGTGCCATCTTGTTTCTCTAACCGCAGGTTTTGTATCCCTTTTACGTTTAATTCAACATAACGTTGGCTTTCTAAATGAGCAACAAAACATAACATATTGTTGTTATCAAACTGGCCTGTCATTTCTTTATTTTCGGTCACTGTTAAGCAATTAGCGAAGCTGGGGAAAGAGGCCATCAACGCACATATCATCAGAGGAATTCTCACTTTATTATTCTCGTTATGAACTATTGTGATAGACAATAGTAATGATAATTGTTATCAATTCAATTAAATAATTCAAATAAAGATACAAAATATAATCATCAATCACACTACTGAATAATTTTCTTTTTTCTATTGCACATTCACTAAACTAAATAATAACAAAGGATGTTTTTAAGCACACTTTTAGAAGGGGGGGATTATGATAAAAACACATTTTATACGTGTATTTTCCATCAGTTACATTGTGTTAATTATGTTTTTTTGACGGGATGTTTTACCTCTGAACTATGGAAAAACAATCCTTCTAAAGTAAGTGAAGACGTTAAATATGAAGTGGATTCAGACACCATTTATGTATCATTTTAATATAACGATTTTGAATTAGAACGAGACACCCTATTTAAACGTACACCAAAATATATTGATATCCCTAAATCGGGTATTGGTTTAGTCGGTGAAAAATATATTTATCTTGTGTTAGATGGAGGATCTAATCTAGAACAAATGAATGATGTTATTCAAAAAGTTCCATTGATAAAATTTAAAAGCATAAGTTGTTAGCTTACGGCAAATAGAAACCCAATTTAGAAGTTTATTCATATCATTAGGTTTCTATTCTAGCTTAATTAAATTAACGCTCTTCTAATGGATAGCTACGGAAGCTCCATAAACCTAATGCTTTTAAGCCATCACGATAGATACCTTGTATATCTGATTTGCTCGCCTTTTGTAATTCAGCTAATGGCTTATCAGGTGCAACAACCGTTAAGTAAGTAATATCACTTGGACCACTTTGCCAGCTTGCAAGCGTGAAAATCGCATCTGCACGACGGACATGGCTACCAGAACTAATAATCACTGCGGTTTTAATACGATGTTTGGTTAATGCATAACGGCTAAATAATGCATTCTCGACCGTTGTACGGGCATAGTTTTCTTGGAAAATACGCTCTGGTGCAATACCGTTTTTCACCAGCCAATCCGCCATTAATTTACCTTCCGTTTGATGTGCTTTTGGCACGCCACCCGTAACGACAATCATGGCATCAGGTAATTGTTTAGCCACTTCTAAGGTTTTATTTAAGCGTTCAATTAAAATCTTATTCATTGTGCCATCGGGATTTAATGCATAACCCAATGTCACTATCGCATTGTTATCTTTGGTTTTATTCAGTTTTGCTAAATCCGCCGAAGTTAATTTATCACTTAACGGCATTTTACTGACACGATCAATCTCTGCAAAAAAACGGCTAATCTCTTCAGCTTTAGCTGGATTTAATGACTTCAATTTATTGAAATACGCTTCACTTTCTTTGTCTTTACCTTCAAAACGAGCCCATGAAGTGACATAAATTAGCGCATCAATATCATCAGGAGCCGCTTCTAAAATCTGTTTATAAATAGTAATCGCGCGAGGAACATCATTGTTATAGATATAAGCACTCGCGGTGCTAAATAATAAATCGAGGCGGTAAGGTTCTAATTTATAAGCTTGTTGCAGTTTTTGCGCCACTATTTCCATATTTGATGGCAGTTTTCCCGTAAACCCTGCATCTGACACTCGTGCTGGTGATTTAAAGGCATCTAACGCATCTTGGATCAAGCTATCAACTGTTTGACGCTGAGAAACATATTGCTGATAACTATTATCTGGCTGATGAACTTTTTGGTAAGCCAATGCAGTTGATGAGACGGTAAAACCTAAAGCAGCAATCGCTAACGAAATGACCGTTTTCTTAATACGATGTGAAACACGGGAAGGTTGCGCCATTATCTTGTCCTTTTATGAAAAATAGTCTGCTTCTTCATCTGAGCGAATGAAGATAAAGTGTGTGACTCCTCACACCTAATGGCAAAAGAAATACACACCGATAAATCTATACCTGATATCTATCATAAAGATCCCTGAATTAATTTTCAGTAACCTTTTTCACCTTATTGAAAAAAATAGCATTATTGCGTAGATAGCTTATTTGACAGATTTTTTTATATATTTTTATCTTTTGGTAAGTGATTTTGTTCTGATAGTGCATCAGTGGCAAAGAATAATAAATAAAAGGAATTTACTTCGAGAGGTAAGTGTTGAGTTTTGAGATCAGTGATTATTTTTATTCTTAAATATAAAACGCCCCTTAAGGCGTTTTATATTTATGTATTCACTCAATATGCTTTGATTGCATCATCAATAATTCTCTGACTAATTCAACGCAACTTAAGAAGCGCTCATCATAATCAGGTGAGTTAACTTTGATATACTCAATATTGTTTTTATCTAGCATTTCCATCAGTAAAGTTTGGAAGAGTCGACGATCTTTATCACTGCCTAAACTGCGTAAACCATCCGCTACCCATGGCGTGTTATTTTCTAAAACAATCACTAAATCAAAACGGTACTCATCAATAAGTGCCTGTACGAAAGGGTGTTCTTTACCTTCATAACGTAAGCAAAATGCTTGGGTAGTGACAAAATCCGTATCAATAAAAGCTACCTTGTTGGCATATTTAACAGCAAAATCAATATATTGAGCATGTCCCAATGCAATTTTATCGTAGTCCGAATATTGTAGTGCCATCTCGTCTCCACCTAAATGAGAGAAAACATAATCGCGACCATACTCCCATGCACTGGTTGTATTGAAAATATTGGCAAGCTTATTGACTAATGTTGATTTACCGCTAGATTCACCGCCTAAAATAGCCACAGTGCGCACAAAGAAGGGTTTAACTTCTGTTGGAATATATTCCCAATATTTAAAAGGTGCTTGGCGAATTTGACTGCCACTGATATTCATAAATGAGCGTTCTGGATCAATCAATACCGTTTCAATCCCTAAGAAAGCATTATATTGATCCGCATCATCACGTTCACTGGTATAGATAAAATCAGGTGCAATTTGTTTTTCACGCAAAAAAGTTTTTATTCCTTCACTCCACATTTCCCAGCCATGAGGTTGTGGCTCAATACCATGTTCATCAAACTCATGAATACGAATATTTTTTTGATATTTAAAAGTTTGTAATAACCAGCGTAATCTGTCACTGACAGTCGGTTGCTGTGACATCGCA
Organism: Proteus vulgaris; assembly: GCF_016239305.1. Taxonomy (GTDB): domain Bacteria; phylum Pseudomonadota; class Gammaproteobacteria; order Enterobacterales; family Enterobacteriaceae; genus Proteus; species Proteus vulgaris_C. The sequence continues at coordinate 40,241 of NZ_JAEHOQ010000003.1, forward strand.
CTGTTAATAAATAGATTTTTATCGCGAGGTTCGTCATGACAGAGGATCACGTGTAGTTCATCAACTTGGCTACAAGCACGTTGAATTAAATAAATATGCCCTGTATGAAGAGGATAGAACTTACCAAAAATCACACCAATTGTTTTCTTTTTAACGGGATATTCTAACCCCAAGAATTGGTGTAATGCCGACATTTTTTGCGCACTGGGACTCTTGATTTTATTATTAATCAATTGGCTAAGATAGCCTTTTGTCATATCACTTTCATCAGCAACGTGTTGTAAAGTATATCCATTTTTTCTGATAGCCTGTTTGATATAATCAAAAGGTCCCATAATTAGCTCCTTTAGAGGTCTTCTAAATCATCAAGAACAGATAATGCATCTGACAGTTTTTTCACACCATACACTTTCATATCTGGTGGATTTTTCTTTGGCATATTTGCACTCGGTACAATGGCTCGTTTAAAACCATGTTTTGCCGCTTCTGCAATACGCTCTTGCCCACTAGGTACAGGTCGAATTTCACCCGCAAGGCCAACTTCACCAAATATCACTAAATCACGTGGTAAAGGACGATTACGAAAACTTGATACTAATGATAATAACAAGGCTAAATCAGCACTAGTTTCTGTGACTTTAACCCCTCCCACCACATTGACAAAAACGTCTTGATCAGACATTTGTAATCCGCCATGGCGGTGTAAAACAGCAAGTAGAATAGCAAGACGATTTTGCTCTAATCCCACAGCCACACGGCGCGGATTTGATAGCATTGAATGATCAACTAACGCTTGGATCTCAACCAATAAAGGTCTTGTTCCTTCCCATACCACCATCACAGAACTGCCTGATGTGATTTCATCCCCTCGACTTAAAAAGATAGCAGAAGGATTACTCACCTCTCGTAATCCTTGCTCTGTCATTGCAAAGACACCCAATTCATTAACAGCACCAAAACGGTTTTTATGACTACGTAAAGTACGAAAACGAGAGTCTGTTTCGCCATCAAGCATAACAGAGCAATCAATACAGTGTTCCAGCACTTTCGGTCCCGCTAATGTGCCATCTTTTGTTACATGTCCCACCATAATAATGGCAACATCATTGGTTTTAGCAAAGCGAGTTAGATAAGCAGCCGTTTCACGAACCTGAGCAACACTACCCGGTGAAGATTGAATATCCGCCATATGCATCACTTGAATAGAGTCAATCACCATTAATTTGGGATTTTCTTGTGAAGCAATTAAACAAATTTGCTCAATACTGGTTTCTGACAACATATTCAGTTCAGCGGTTGGTAAACCTAATCGATGTGCTCGCATCGCAACTTGTTGGAGTGACTCCTCACCGGTGACATACAACGTTTTCATTTCTGTTGCTAAACGGCACATGGTTTGTAGCAATAATGTACTCTTACCTGCCCCAGGACTACCCCCAATTAAAATTGCACTTCCAGGAACCACACCGCCACCTAATACACGATCAAACTCTTTAAATCCGGTGGAAAAACGAGGTAGTGCTTCAAGACTAATATCAGATAATTTTTGTACTCGACTAACCCCTTTAGCATCACCCGCAAAGCCACTAAAACGCTCATTACGGGAGGAAGGGGCCGCAGCAAGACGAATTTCTGTAATTGTATTCCACGCATGGCAAGCCGAACATTGCCCTTGCCAACGAGGATAATCTGCACCACATTCATTACATACAAAGGCTCTTTTTGCTGCTTTTGCCACACTTCTCTCCCTACGATAACAATTCTAAAAAAACGCGTTTAGCACTAACGCTCTTCGTGTTTTAAACCACCACTTAAAATACACATCACACCCATTAAATCGGCATGGCGAATAGCAACTTTTGCCTGAGCATACACTTTTGGTTTTGCATGGTAGGCAATACCCAACCCTGCTTTTCTCAACATTTTAAGATCATTTGCGCCATCACCAATGGCTATGGTTTGCTCCATTGGGATCTCTAAATCTTTAGCTAAACGCACGAGCACTTGTGCTTTATATTTTGCATCAACAATAGTACCTTTAACTTTACCTGTTAGCTTGCCATCTTTAATTTCAAGATGATTAGCAACAGCAGACACTAATCGTAATTTTTGTTTTAAATTGTCCGCAAAGTACGTAAAACCACCCGACGCAATAGCAATATGCCAATCCATTGACTGAAGTTTGCGCACTAAGCTGGTTAATCCTGGCATTAGCGGTAAATCATCCATCACTTTTTGCAAAATAGAAGCATCGGCACCTTTAAGTTCAGCAACACGGAGTTTTAAGCTTTCACTGAAATCCATTTCACCTTGCATAGCGCGCTCTGTTATTGCCGCAACTTTATCCCCCACTCCTGCAAGTTTGGCGATTTCATCAATACACTCAATTTGAATAGCCGTTGAGTCCATATCCATGACTAAAAGTCCAGGAGAACGTAAACGAGGAATTTCACCTAGTGGAACGACATCTAGGCCACATTCATCAGATAAACGGCGAATCCTACGGGTTAGACTGCCGGCGATACGCACCACTTGGTAATCATCAATACGCCATGAAGAAACCACAACAATGGCTACGCCTAATTTATGTTGGAACTCGCTTATTCTTTTCTTATCAAGTTCGCGACCATAAAGTAACCATCCGCTATCACCAGCACGATAATCCAGTGGCATCACCTCTTCACCACTGAGTGATAACGGCAGACCTGGCCATTTACGGATTTCATCCGGTAAATAGCAATAGGTCAGACTATTTGACATACTTATTCTCCTGTTTTCCCCTGTCTGAACAAAATAATCGTTATTCAGCCTATTCTATCTCTGACTCATCTGGCAACATGCACATACTTGCTTACGCAAAAGGATGAACATGCTTAAAGACAAACTAAAATTCAAACTACAAAAAACGGCGATTATACTGATTTGTATCGCACTATTGGCATTTCTTATGCAGGGCGCGTCTTATTTTAGCCGTGCTAATCAGCATGCCCGTATTACCCAGTTTGAAGAGCTTGCAAAAACGCTGGCAGAACAAGTTGCGTTCTCTTTATCCACTTATCTGGATGACAGTAGCAAAGATAACGTAAATCCCCTCATTATGGCTAATTTAAATCATCTAACTCACAATAGTCGGGTGCTTGATGCCAGTCTTTATTTAGAAGATGGTACACAAATAGCGCATAGTGGTGAAAATGTCACTGTTAAAGAGCGATTAGCACTGGAAGGGCAAAAAAGTGGAGGTTCTTTTAATCACCAACTTGTTGTTCCCGTACCGGGCAAAGATAAACCGAAGGGTTTTTTAAGGCTGACATTAGATACTCACCAGTTGGTCACGGAATCAAGCCAAGTCGATAACACAACAAATTTATTACGCGTGATGCTGTTAGTTGCGCTCGCCATTGGCTTTTTACTTTCTCACAACCTTCTTCAGTTAACACCTGTTCATTGGCAACAATCTCCTTATTTATTAACGGCCAATTTACCACCTCGTACTGAAAAAGAAGGGGCTGAAGAGCTCGATAGTGATGAAGAGAAAGGATCTACTGAGGAAGATAACAGCGCAGAGAATAAAACAGAGAAGTCATAATTTTTATTCTATTGAGAAGTTACTAAGTGAGTTGAGTTATTCATTAGCTGAACTCGCTTTTTTATTTCTAATTAGCCATAACTCAATTTAGATATATCTAATTTATACGTATTTTTGTGCTATTTCCTTAATCTTTAAAGGGGTTTTGTTTAAAGTCACGGTAAATTCTAACCAAGTCATTAACCTAAAAAGATAGGTTTTAAATCTTTTTCTGGCTCTTTGAGTACTGAGGTGGTTATGACTGAACAATCTGTTATCCAACGTTGTCGACAAATCGTAGAAAACCCAACCCTTTCCCCGGAACAAAAACGTCATTTTCTTGCATTAGAAGCTGAAAATATGCTGCCTTATCCCTCACTTCCTGTGGATGCAACAAAAGCACTTAATGAACGGGTTATCTGTGATATGTATGAAGGTCACGCCCCTTATAAACCGCGTTATGTATTACCTGATTACGCGAAGTTTTTAGCACAGGGGTCTCGTTATTTAGAACTCGAACCCGCCCAAGACTTTGATGATGCCTTAAACATGCTGACTATTCTTTATCATCATGTTCCTTCTGTAACCTCTATGCCTGTTTATTTAGGGCGTCTCGATAAAGTCTTACTGCCTTATGTGGGCGAGCTCACCGAAGAACAGCTTTATCCTAAATTGAAACGCTTCTGGCGCTATCTCGACAGAACGCTACCAGATGCCTTTATGCACGCCAATATTGGCCCTGAAGACTCTGTTCTTACACGTTTAATACTTAAAATAGATGTTGAGCTTCAACAAGTCGCACCTAACCTTACGTTTATTTATGATGCGAATTCAACACCATCAGACCTACTTCATCAAGCAATCACCAATATTTGCCATAGTAGTAAGCCACATATTGCCAATGGTACCTTGCAAGATGCGGTATTTGGCAAAGATGAATATGGCATTGTCAGTTGTTATAACTCTTTGCCTCAAAGTGGTGGTGGTAGCACCTTAGTGCGTATAAATCTTAAAGAAGTTGCACAGCGCAGCCAAGATAGTCACGATTTTTTTGATAAAACATTACCATTTTATATGCAAAAACAGATAGAGGTTATTGATGCACGTTGTGAATATCTCTATGAAAAATCGAACTTCTTTCAACAAAGCTTCTTAGTAGAAGAAGGGCTTATCTCACCTGATCGTTTTGCGCCAATGTTTGGTATTTACGGCATGGCAGAAGCCGTAGCACTTCTACTTGAAAAAGAAGGCAAGCAAGTCGCTTATGGTGATAATGATTCTGCCAACAAACTTAGCTATATGATCAGCGAAAAATTAGCACAATTTGTCGCTGATACACCTGTTAAATATGGTTGGAAGCATCGAGCCATGCTACACGCACAATCGGGTATTAGTTCTGATATTGGAACAACCCCTGCGACCCGCATTCCTTATGGTAAAGAGCCAGATCCTGTTACCCATTTAATGACGGTTGCTCCTCACCATCAATTTTATACCTCAGGAATTAGCGATATTTTAACTGTTGATGAAACAATCAAACAAAATCCTGATGCGTTAATGCAACTCTGCTTAGGGGCATTTTCCTCCGGATTAAGAGAATTTACCGCCAATGTGGGTGGTAATGATTTGGTGCGTGTTACTGGTTATATGGTGCGCTTATCTGATTTGAAAAAATACAAAGAAGAAGGCTCTCGCCTAAATACCACTTGGCTAGGTGATGAAGCCACTGCAAATTGTCATATTGCTGAACGTAAACCACGAGTTATTAGTCATGAACAGCAAATGCGTTTCGATAAATAAGATACTTCCCTTTTCTTGTGTAGATGGTCCGGGCAATCGCCTGGCCATCTTCCTGCAAGGGTGTAATCTGCGCTGTAAAAATTGCCACAATCCCTACACCATAGGGATCTGTGACAATTGTGGTGACTGTATTCCGACTTGCCCACAGCAAGCACTTTCATTGCAAAACGGAGTTATAAGTTGGAACTCTGACAGTTGTGAGCAATGTGATACTTGTATTCAGCAATGCCCGCGTCAATCAAGTCCGATGACATTGACCTACACGGTTGATGAACTAATGGCTATTACACGCAAATATGCAGCATTTATTAATGGTATAACAGTAAGCGGTGGTGAATCCACGTTACAACTTCCTTTTTTGATTAATTATTTTAAAGCAATCAAAGAAGCACCTGATCTTAAACACCTTACTTGTTTAATCGACAGTAATGGCACACTTTCCCTTAGTGGCTGGCAAAAAATCGCCCCCTTTATGGATGGCGCCATGATCGATTTAAAAAGTTGGAATGAAGATACTCATATTTATTTAACTGGCCGAGGTAATCAGCGTATAAAAGAATCAATCAAATGGTTAGCTAATAATAAATTACTTACAGAATTACGCCTTTTATATATTCCAGAAAAAACAGATTATTTAGAAAATATTGAATTACTTTCCCAGTTTATTAATTCACTTGATGAATCAATAAATATTCGTATAAATGCTTTTCATCAACACGGTGTTTATGGCGAAGCCGGTCAATGGCGCTCTGCTAAGCAAGAAGAAGTTGAATTATTAAAAAAAGAACTTAATAAAAAACATATTTATTTAATAAAAACACCAAATACATACGTATAACAAATATTAATTTAAATAATTACCAATTAATTATATTAAATACAACAAAATCTAATTACATTTATTACACCTTCTCTATATTGACAACTATAAATTATCTATTTAACCTTCGACTTCCTGCCAATTTAATACGGAAGAACATCTTATGAAGATATATATAGATAAATTAAAGCTCGCAATTATTATAGCGTTAACCATTTCACCTTCCTATAGTTATTCCGAACAAAAAGTAAATGATTTAACATCATCTGATTATATTGATTTTAATTTTACAGAAATAGACCGTAATAATCTAAGAGATTTTAAAAGTAATGAACATAGACATGGCGCAATGGATTTCAGAAATACGCCAAATTTCTTCTCATCAAAATACAAAAACATCATTATTATATCGGATAAAAAAAATAGCAAAATAAGCTATAATTTAGGAAATGATTTTGAGCCACTATCAATTGATGGCATCAATAGTCTAGATATATTATCAATATCAAATGATGGCCGTTATGCAATTGGTAGTGGCTATTCTACAGGTGAATTTATACTTTTTACTTATGATACTTACCTAAAAACAAAAAAAATAATATCTGATAAAATATTAGATAGTGATGATTATTACTTCACTACACAAGATGGACAATATTCTCTCTATTCAACCTATGATACAGAAATACTCACACGTACAAACGATATTCCTTTTAATAAAAAAAACTTTTTTATCTATGATAATATCAATAATAAATCTATACCTTTAAATGATATAGATAATACTCAATTAAAAAATCATAAAGAAAAAAATAGGTTTTCTACTTATAGAAATTTAAAGCTATCACAAGAAGCAACTCCATTATTTTCAAATATTCTCGGTGCTACATTAGATAACCGATATTTTCATGGTCTATCCACAAGAACGCCTAAAAACGAAGCGGAAAAAAGAGCAAATAAAGATATAAAAATAGCCTTTATTTATGATAATGAAAATAAAAAAATAAACTTTATATCTACTTCTGAATATGGAAGTTCAAGAATAAATGCAATCTCTAAAAATAATATTGCTGTTGGCTGGTACGAAGAAAGAAAAAAATACAATAATAAAGAACCACGAATTCTTCGTAGGGCTTACTATTATAATATGAATGATAAAGAAATCTCACAAATAAAAGATATTTCCACATGGACTCTTTATAATAATTCAGAAGCAACAGATATTTCAGAAGATGGCAATATCATTATTGGTTGGGTATCTAATACTAGCAACCAGGATCGCTATAAACTTTTTGACATGGGTGGTATAAGACAAGCTTTTGTTTATCAGAAAAAAGAAAATAATACGATGATACTTCCATCTCTTAATACAAATAAAGGTTCATCAGAAGCTCATTCAATATCAAGAGATGGCAATACTATTTTTGGGGTCTCACAAAAAAATGAAGGTTCATGGCGTACCGTTGCTTGGCATTTAAATAATAATATTAATAAAGTTGATCAAGAAAAAGAAAGAATTAATATCCATCTTGATACTATTTTAGAAAATAAAGATATTGATTTAGCTCAAAAAAACTTTAATAGAATAAAAAATGAACTGAAAAAAAATGATGAGCTTTATAAAACATATGAATCTAACCTAACCAATGAGCTACAAAAATCGACTGTTCAATATGAAGAAGCCTTAAAAGAAAGAAAAAGAATTGAAGACATCATTGACCAAGGTGGTGCAGAGGCTTGGAATAAATACTCAGATCAATATGAAGAATATGAAGATAAAGAAAAATTTTATAATGCACAAAAAACACAATTACAAGCTGACATAGCATTATTAAATCAAAGTCAATTAGCTCAACAATTACAAATAACCCAATATGAATATGATAAAAATAAAAATATACTTGATAAACTTCAGCAAGATAAACCGGCTGATACTAAAGAGCCTGTTAACCCAGTTAATGTAATAGAACCTGTTAAACCGGTTGATACTAAAGAGCCTATTAACCCAGTTAATGTAATAGAACCTGCTAAACCGGTTGATGCTAAAGAGCCTGTTAACCCAGTTAATGTAATAGAACCTGTTAAACCGGTTGATACCAAAGAGCCTGTTAAACCAACTGATACTAAAGAGCCTATTAACCCAGTTAATGTAATAGAACCTGCTAAACCGGTTAATGCTAAAGAGCCTGTTAACCCAGTTAATGTAATAGAACCTGTTAAACCGGTTGATACCAAAGAGCCTGTTAAACCAACTGATACTAAAGAGCCTATTAAACCAACTGATACTAAAGAGCCTATTAAACCGGCTGATACTAAAGAGCCCGTTAAACCAGCTGATACCAAAGAGCCTGTTAAACCGGTTGATACCAAAGAGCCTGTTAAACCGGCTGATACTAAAGAGCCCGTTAAACCAGCTGATACCAAAGAGCCTGTTAAACCGGTTGATACCAAAGAGCCTGTTAAACCGGTTGATACCAAAGAGCCTGTTAAACCGGTTGATACCAAAGAGCCTGTTAAACCGGTTGATACTAAGGATCCCGTTAAACCAGTTGATATCCCAAAAATACCAGCACTAGTGGTAAGTAAACCAATTGATATCGAAAATACATATCGTTCAATACAAGAGACTGCAAATAGCGCTTATCAATTTATTAATTTACAACAAGGTAGACTACGTTATATTGCCTCTGCAACATGTAATGTAGGCACAGAAAAAGCTTGTATTAGTGGCTTTACGCATTACCAGTATCTTGATAAAGCAAAAGGGACACAGACAGGCCTTAGTGGTGCTTATCGTTTCGATCTCAATAAAACACCTTTAGTTGTCGGTTTAGCGATTGATACTGATATTCACTCTTCTTTACCTAAAGGCTATCAATATCAAGGTTATCCACTACCATTAATCGGTTTTCGTGTTGATCTCGCGCCTTCACTGAATAAAACGATAGATAACAATGCATTACATCTATCACTAAAAGGGGCTTATTTAGATAGAAAAATATCAATCGAAAGACAAGCATTAGAAAATACGGAAGCAGGAAAAGGCAACACAAGGATCTCTGGTTATCACATTGATTTACAAGGATATTATTCATACACTGTATCAAATAAATTTATACTCACTCCATTTGCTGGGCTTACTTTTAATCAAATCTCACGTTCAGCTTATAGTGAAATACAAAACGCTGAATTTATAGCGCATTACGATGCGCTCAAAACGTATTCACTATTAGCTAAAATGGGATTAGGAGTAGACTCTTTATTAGGTGCCTCATTTATACTCAATACTAAAGCTGGTTTGCTCTGGAATTTATCACACCATCAAGGTGATTTCCGTAGCCACATTGACTACTTAGGTCAGCAAAATATTGATTATTCTGAAAAGAAAAAACAGCTAAAACAGCGCCCATTTGCCAGTGTAGGATTAACTTATCAGTTTGATAAACACGCATCCTTGAATACTTCTGCTAATTGGGAAATGACAACCTATCGTTATCATGACCTGCAATTAGGAATGAGCTATACCTATCGTTTCTAATTATTTTTTGTTCTCACGCTTCTTATCCATAAGGATAGGAAGCGTTTTTTTTAGAAACTATTAAGCATTATCTACCCACCAAACTCGTGTAGATACTTTCTCAAGCAGTGCTTTATTGTGACTAAAGATAATTAAACTTAAAGGACGTTTTTGACTTTCATCTATTAATACTTGCCAAATATCAGCTTGGATCTTCGCGTCTAATTGTGCCGTGACTTCATCTGCAATCAATATTTTCGTACGAGGATCTAACGCGCGTAATAATGCAATACGCGCCAATTCTCCGCCAGATAATTCATTAGGTCGACGTGTTAACCATTCTGATTTTATTCTTAATTTTTCAAACCAACTTTTATCTGGCGACCAAGCATCACGAACACTATCTCCTGTTGTTCGAAATGGATTAAAGCATTTATCAGGATGCTGAGGGACTAATTGAATAGGACAATAACCTTTTTCAGGTAATGGTTTGTCATTAACCAGAATTGAGCCTTGAGTTGGTGCTTGCCACTGCGCTAGAACACGACCTAATGTCGTTTTTCCTGTACCGCTTGGCGCTGAAATACCCAGCCTTTCTCCTGCTTCTAACGAAAAGGAGAGATCTTGCCATAACATCTTACCTGCTTGCTGAACAGATAATTGTTTTAACTCTAAAAGTGGCATAAAGATAACTCCGGCAATAACAAATTAAAGATATAAAAATAAAATTTATTAAATCAATATGATAATGGGTTCAGTGATGTTTCTGTTTGGCTTAGAAATTGTTGTTCAGGTAATGCATTCCAGAGTGTTTTTAACCATTCACTACCTTCATGGCGATTAAGCACCGTGGCAGGGATAACTTCATTGACCTCCCCCTGATTAAGCACCGCTATCGTATCTGCGAAACGTGCAGCAAGGGCTAAGTCATGTGTTACCCAAAGCACAGATTTACCCTGATTGCATAACTCTCTTAAATGCCCTAGTAACAGACATGCGTGCTCATCATCAAGCCATGAGGTAATTTCATCAGCCAATATATATTGTGCATTAGAGAGTGTTGCATTACAGGCCAATACACGTTTTGCCATACCACCTGAAAGTTTAGCCGGATACGTTTTAACTAACGAGCCTGATAGATGATAAAGCCCCAATTGCTGCACAATATCATCTGATGTAACTTCAGCACCACTCAAATGCGCTGAGCGACTTAATTGTTCACCGATACAAATTAAAGGATTAAGCGCCGTCACCCCCTGAGGAATATAGCAAAAAGTATTTCCTCGATAAGCAATGAGTTCTCTCTCACTCAATGTATGCCCATTAAGTTTAATTGAGCCACGAACTCGCATATTAGCAGGTAAAAGCCCCAACGCACTTTGAAGTAATAAGCTTTTACCTTCGCCACTTCCCCCCACTAATGCCAACATTTTACCTGGTTTAATATCCAGAGAGATTGATTTTAGCAACGGTTGCCAATTTCGTTTTCCCAACCAACGAAATTGTGCAATATCAATGGAAAGCTGCTCAAAACTTAACATCCCGCCCCTCTTAACCATAATTGTTGCATTGCCTTAGCAAATTGATCGAAAATCAACACTAAACACATCAGAATAAATCCAGGAAACACTACCATCCACCAAGAGCCCGTACTTAAATAACGTAATGCATCAGATAGCAATAAACCTAAAGAAGGCTCATGAGCCGCTTGTCCAAAACCTAAAAAACTTAACGCTGCACTATGTAATACCGCATGAGGAAACATCAATAACGTTCCTACAATCCACTGTGGTAATAACATAGGAATATAGTGTTTTTTTACACATTCAAAAGGTGAATTACCAATACGACGTGATAACATGACGTAATCCGCCTCTCGAATACGCTGAATTTCACCACGTAAAATTAATGCAAGTTTAGGCCAATGAGTTAATGCCACAGCCCAAATCACCCCTTGTTGCCCACCACCTAGGGTAAAACAAATCAAAATCAGTAGTAATAAATGAGGTAATGCTAAAAGCGCATCAACAACACCTCTAACAAAGAAATCACAATAACGATTAATTGACGAAATACCCGCGAAAATTAAAGCAATAGCGCCACTAACAACCGCACTTGTCACACCAATATTTAAACTGCTTAGCATCCCTTGAAAACAACGCAACCACAAAGAACGGCCTAAATTATCAGTACCGAACCAATATTGATCTGACGGAGCCTGATTTCTAGCCAAAAAATCCATTACGATATCAGTATGAGAAACAGAAAAACCATATGCAACTAACCCTATTAACGCGAGGGTGACTAACAAAAGTCGTAGCAAAGGCTTGTTCGGATCGTAAATCATGAGTCTCGTAAAATTCCTTTATTAATACGTCTTAATAATGTGTTAGAAATACTATTACCAAAGAAAATCAAAATAGTGCTGAAAACAACAATTCCCATTAAAAGAGGAATATCGCCTCGTAATCCTGCATCAACAGTCGCTTGTCCTAAGCCCGGATAAGCAAATACTTTTTCAGCCAGAAGAGAACCACCAAGTAATTCACCAATTGATGCAAACTGTAAGCAAAGTGCGGGCGTAATGGCATGACGTAGAACATGAAATAGCATCATAGCCCAACCTTTATCACCTTGAGCCTTCGCAAAATGGATAAACTCACTGCCCATCACTTCAGCAACTTTCGCGCGAGTATGCAGTGCGATATTTCCTGTACCTAATAATCCAAGAGCAATCATAGGTAAGATAAGATGAGAAAAACGCTGGCTTAATGTTGCTGTTTCGGCACTACTTCCCATTGGCCATGCACAGCAAATTGGAGCCCAGTGCAAAGTGACAGAAAACAGTGATAACAGCAGTAATCCTACCCAGAATGTCGGTAACGAGGCTAACAAATAAGAGAGTATAGAAATAATTCTATCCGGCCAACGATTAAGATATCGACCAGCCACTAATCCCATTATCACGCCAATCACACCAGAAAAGACCCAAGCTGAAAAAAGTAAAATAAAGGAAGGTCCTGCACGCTCACGAATTACATCAATAACAGGCATGTTATACAACATAGAATAGCCAAAATCCCCTTGAATGATTTGACTAAACCAAAGCCAAAATCGCATCCATAAAGGTTGGTCAATCCCCCAACGCGCTGCAATTAAAGGATATTGTTCAGGAGGAACATTCAGGAGATCACTGCCAATATAGGCCTTAATAGGATCTATCGGTGAAAAACTTAATAAAATAAAAACACCTGCTGTTGTCACCAACAGCAGGCAGAGTAATCGCAGGAAAAAACCTGCACTTTGACGTATTACTGACAAGTCCACTTCCAAGTATCTACGCTATTTAATAATGACCAGGAGCCATGAATTTCAGGAGTTCCTGTACCCAAATCAACACAAGGGTTAGTTAGATAAGTATGTTGCACATTCATCAGCCAAGCCCAAGCGGCATCACCTTTTACACCAACGCCATTTTTACCATCCCATTCCACTGCTTTCCAATGAGGAACGGCTTCTTGCCATGTATGAGCATCGAGTGCTGCTTGCAGGTGTTTTTCGACCTCAGGATTTTTGTAATAACCTGGATTATAATAACCAACGCCTGCCGCATTTTCGCTGTAATGATGATACAACTCCATAGGATCAAGACTTCCCCAACCAAATAAAGTTGGATTTGAGTGCATATAACGCTCTACGGTATCCCAACTCCCTGATTTAAGATCCATTTGAATGCCAAGAGGCTGTACTAACGCACGAACTGACTCCGCTAAATCGCGACGTGTTGCATCACCGCTGGTATACCACAAGGTTAATTTAGCTTCTAAGCCGTCTTTTTCACGAATACCATTTTTATTGAGCTTCCAACCTGCATCTTCAAGAATTTGTTTTGCCTTTTCAACATCACCATCTTTAAATGCTGCATCAGTTTGATCCCAAGGCAGTCCTTTTACACCGGTATAAGCGGGAACTGCATAGCCATCAAGTACTTGCTCTGACAGCAATTTACGGTCAAGGGCATAATTGATGGCTTTACGAATAGCGATATCAGCCGTGATATCATTACCAATATCATAGCCTTGTGCATTCTTCTCACCTGATTTTACCATTGGGAAAACAATACCGCGGTTTTCAACACTTGGTCTTTCCCATAATTTTGTATTAGGTAAGTTTTTAGCAATAGCCGCCGTTGCTGGCGGAATACGAACTATGCCTAATTGCCCACTTTGAGCAGCGGCAAAGGCCGCATCTTCATCAAGAAAAACAAAAATGAGCTTTTCAAAATCGTTTTTCTGCCCCGCATAATAAGGGTTAGCCTCAACAATTAATTGCTGACCCGGTTGGAAACTGACCATACGATAAGGACCGGCACCAATTGGCTTTTGTGCATAAGTTTTTTCATCATACTTATCAGCAGAAACAATGCCTAACGAGCCTAATACATTAACAAACGTACTCTGTGGTGCTTTTAAGGTAATAGTGACATGTAAATCGTCATCTGCTTTTGCAGAAAGAAAATTCCCCATATCTACTTTACCGCCACTTGCAGCCGCATTGTTATAAGTAAACACAATATCTTTTGCCGTTAGTGGTAAACCATCGGAGAATTTTAAATCGGGTTTTAATGTTAATTTCCATGTTTTGCCATCTTCACTTGGCTGGTAGTCACTTAACATATTGCTATACCAAGAGAGATCCGCATTTTGCTTTAACAATGGGCTATGAAGAAGTAAATAGCTACCATGGCTCCACCCCAACATTGGGTCAAAACCTTCTGTTGGCTCTTCACCAATAGCCAATTTTAACGTTTGAGCCGATGTTGCAAAAGGAACGCTTAGTGCGGCTAAGCAAGTTAAAGTTACTAATGATTGCCGCCAACCAAACCGAATAGACATAAAACATTCTCCGATTTTTTAGATACGACTTATCACCAGTCTCTAATCTTATTAGAAAAGAGGCTGAAATAAGATAAATAACAATGATAATTATGATGCTCTACAATTATTGCAGATAAAGAATAAATCAGTGGCACCATAATAAATTTTTTTATTCAACTACTCGAATAATATTCGACAGTTTATTGATTTCACATAAACTTTTATTAAGCAACAATACTCATTATGGCAAACTTCTAGCAAGTGCACAGTATTTTTCTAATAAATAAGTTATATATTTATCATTGAATTTATCAGTGAGCGTAAAACGAAATAAAGTGACTTTTTAACGAAATTAGATTATCTCATTTCATTTAATATGCACTAAAAATAAAGAAGGCACATTATTGTGCCTTCTTGTAATTATGAGTTTAATATTTTCTTTAATTTAAAATAGCGCCTACCTAAGCGCCAACGTAATCTAAAATCTTTTGCATTCTGCCAGATAAGTGTCCAAATTCCCCTATCAAAAAGCTCTTTAACTATTTGTTTTTTAACTTCAATAGATTGAATAGAACCGATTGAATGAATAATTCCTAAACCTTCTTTTGCTATTTGCCAATAGCAGGCATTAATATTTTTAGCGACATCCTTATGCTTTTGATTAATAGCATCAAGCATCTCTAATATTTTCATGTAATTATGAATAGTTCGAACATGAATAGTATCATTAGGTGTTACATGAGAAACAGACTCAGAGTGAATAAAATAGTCGTAATAACGCTCATCAATATATTTAACACGTTTGGCTGTTAATAATGCCTCCGTTGTCCATGGAATATCTTGATGATGTAAGCCTGGCTCAAAATAATAACCATGAGCAAGTAAAAACTCACGCCGATAAATATTTAACCAAGTTACATGTAAGAATTTTTTAGAGTTTAATGCTATTTTTAACCATTGTGGCCCCGTTAAAACATCCGTTGAATGTAATCGGTTAGATGGGAAGATAGGACGTGACGGACGCCCATCAGAATAAACATAATTACCATTGCAAGTCGCAATATCTAAGTCATCTGTAAGGGCGATTTCGAGTAATCGAGGATACATTCTGGCATCAATAACATCGTCAATATCCGGAAAAGCGACGTATTTTCCACGGGCAACATGAAAGCCAGTATTACGGGCAACAGAAACACCTTGGTTTTCTTGTGTCAAAATAGTGACATCAGGGAATTTATCTTTCCATTCATAAAGTAATTTCAAGGAATTATCTTTAGAACCATCATCAACAAGAATAAGCTCCCAATTTTGTAGTTTTTGCGCTTGTAAATAATTGAAAAATTCAGATAAAAATTTCTCACCATTATAAACGGCAACCACAATACTTAATTGAGGTACAAAAGAAGACATAATCAACCTTTCATTCTTTGTAATAGGTAACTTTCGCTCTGAGAATACCGCTTAAGGATAGCAAAGATACCAAGCTGAATATGGAGCTATTCTTGCTATTTTCTTGTTATGCTTAAGTGAAAAAGTTACTTTTCTGCTAATTCGAAGTAAAAATCATTATTAATAAGGAATTAGTATAGTTAACTTTTGAAACTTCCGATGAAGAAAAGGTTAAGCAAGGTTGTTTTTTAAAAGAAACTACTAAAGGAAAAATTAAGGTTTACACAGAAAAAACATGCTATCAGTCGTTATGTTATGTATTAATGAGTAATATAAGTATCATTAATACTCCTTTTCATAGTTAATGAGTAGTGTAGGTGTCATTAACGAAAAACATCCGCATAGCGGATGTTTTAGTCTTTATCTATATCAATAATATTTGGATACTTGTTATATTTTTATTCTTCGATATCTTCTTCATCACAAACTTCAAGTTCTGGAAAATAATCAACTCTCCAAGAGTTGATCCCTTGATAAACTTCATCAACGGCATTTTTTACGGCTTCGGTCATCGGGTAGTAAAAACCGACTAAATCGGGTTGGATCCCTAGAAAAGTGATATCAGGAATATCATCTTTTAATTGATCAATAAGAAAATTCAGCGGCATATTATGAGTGCTCATAATAAACATTTCCGCTATATAATCAGGATCTATCACCCTGATCTCACCCGGGTTTAAACCAATGTCAGCGGCATCAACAATGACAACACATTGCGGTTGTAGCTCTCTTACTTGGTAAGAAACATTCTCAGGCGCACTTCCCCCATTGATAACAATCCATCCATCAATTGGGTTTGCTTCCATTAACTCAGCAAGCAGAGGGCCTGCACCATCATCACCCATCATACTGTTGCCGACCGTCAATACCACTTTAGGTGCTGTCATTGTGTCACTCATGGCTTTCTCTTCACTATCAAATAAATGGCAGGTTCTGCGTGGATCTCACCCAATAGTTTAATCAGCGTTTGACTCCATTCACTAAAAATAGGATCGTCACTTTTTGTGATAGGATCAAATGCCAAAGCTAACAAGTGAGTATGCTCTGAATTAATGTTTATTTCGCCAAATGTCAGTAATCCGTGCATTTTGCGCTTAGCTTCACCTTCAGGTAATAAATTAATCCATTCTTTATATTTTTCTAAAGGACAGACTAACTCTGTTTTTAAACAGTCAATCATTCCCACATGGTGGCCAATTGCGAGCGAGTAATACATCACCTGTTGCGCTTGTTCAGGAATATCATCATCGCTATCTACAAACTTTTGTCTTAATGACCAAAAGTAAACTTTAGCGTCATCAGGCATATACACCTCCTTGGCTTAAAGAGTAGACCAAGCGTTTTACAATCTCTGATAAACGAGGATCGTTAGCTTGTCGTAACCATTCATCAACACGACCACTCACTTCTTGAATTGTGGCACCTTCAAGTAATGTCAGGAAGTGATCGCTGATTTGTCTTCCTTGGTAATAGCCAGCAAGACGACGCGCTTCACGCTCAATCATCACGCGAGCATCAAGAGGAATAGAAGGCAAAATAAGTGAGGCTTTTTCATTCTCAACTTCTATATGTGATTCACCTTTTAATTTCTGATCAAGCAAACCTAAGGCAACAGCAAAACCATAAATAGTTGCTGCCGGTGTTGGAGGACAACCAGGGATCCACACATCAATAGGCACGATAGATTCGCTTCCCCCCCATACGCAATACAGATCGTGGAAAATACCGCCACCACAACCACAAGCGCCGTAAGAAATACAGATTTTTGGATCTGGCGCTGATTCATAAGCACGTAATGCAGGAACACGCATCTGGCGCGTTACTGCGCCAGTGAATAATAAAATATCAGCGTGACGAGGTGAGGCTACCACTTTAATACCAAAACGTTCAGCATCAAAAACTGGTGTAATTGCGGAGAAAATTTCAATCTCACAACCATTACAACCACCACAGTCAACACGATAAACATAAGCTGAACGCTGAATATCTTTCAACAATGTTTGCTTTAGCTTTTGTACCTGTTCATCAAGAGTGATAGGTTGGCTAACATGATGATTAATGGGAATTTCTGGTAGACTCATTTTATTGTACTCCCGATCTCGCCCATACTAATATTTTCACGGCCATCAGATAATAAATTATGTTTACGCTTACATTCAGGACAGGTTTCAAATTGTGGTCGCATTGCTTCCACGGTATTTTCATCCCAACCTGATTGCACTAATAATGCCATCGCATATTCAACCGACTTTTTAGGGGTAAATGGCTGATGGCACTCACGGCAATTCAATAATTTAAACGTTCCTTTAATATAAAGGTCTGATTTTTTCGTCACTGCTGTTTCAAACATATCCGATAAAACAATCGCTCTTGTTGGGCAAACTTCTTCACAGCGACCACAGTAAATACAACGACCAATAAACAATTGCCAGTGACGCTCACCTGTTTCTAGATTGGTTTCCATCGTTAATGCATTGGCAGGGCAAGCCGCAGTACAAGCACCACAAACAATACATTGCTGTGGATCATATTCAGGCTTTCCTCTAAAACCATCCGGTAAATCCAGTGGCTTAAATGGATATTTTGTTGTTGCTTCGCCTGTTTTGATTATGGTTTTAAACAATTTTAACATCGTTCATTCCCTCACTTGAGCGGCGAATTTTTACGTTCGATGCTATAACGTTCAATTTCTTTATAAGAAACTGTTTTAGATTTACGTTTTTTCACATCGACAAGCGTTACCCTGTCAGTACAGGAATAGCAAGGGTCAAGGCTACCGATAATCAATGGCGCATCGGATACGGTATTTCCTTGCAACATATAACGTAATACAGGCCAGTTAGCATAAGTAGCTGCACGGCAACGCCAGCGGAATAATTTTTGGTTATCACCCAACATACTCCAGTGAACATCTTCACCGCGTGGTGCTTCTGTAAAGCCCAGTGCAAATTTATAAGGTTGATAAGTAAAGCCTTCCGTTAATAACGGGCCTTCTGGCAGATTATCTAAGGCATATTCAATCATTGCCATTGAATCTAAGACTTCTTTAATACGCACCATCACACGAGAGAATACGTCACCACCTTCATAACTAAAAAGAGTCAGTGGGAGATTGCCATAATCGGCAAATGGATGGTCAAAACGCACATCACGTTTAAAGCCACTTGCTCTTATCATCGGGCCTACAGGGCTAAAATCACGAGCAACTTTTTTGTCTAAAATACCCACACCAACCGTACGCTGTTCCATATTAGGTGCAGTGAGAAGAATATCGACAAGTTCAGTAACTTCACGACGCATTTCTCTTACTAATTGAATAGTTTTAAGGCGCTGATCTTTTAAGATATCGCGACGAATACCACCAATTAAGTTTAAGCCATAGGTTTTACGTGCACCGGTGAGCATTTCTGCAATCTGCATTGATTTTTCACGAATACGGAAGAATTGCATAAAACCAGTATCAAAACCTGTAAAGTGGCTTGCTAACCCAATATTTAATAAATGGCTATGAAGGCGCTCAACTTCTAATAAGATTGAACGAATAGTATGCGCACGACGAGGCACTTCAATGCCTAATGCATTCTCAACAGAAGTCACATAGGCCACGCTGTGAGTAAAACCACAAATACCACAAACGCGGTCAGATAAAAATGTTACTTCGTTATAACCCATACGGGTTTCAGCCAGCTTTTCCATACCACGGTGAACATAGAACATGCGGTAATCTGCATCGACAATATTTTCACCGTCGACAAATAAGCGGAAATGCCCAGGTTCATCCGAAGTAATGTGCATTGGGCCGATTGGTACAACACGCGCATCTTGCTTACCTTCGTTCACAAAAGGATAAGTTTCAACTTCAGTTGCTGGTGCTGGACGTTGACGATAATCCATCGCATCTTTACGCAGTGGATACATCTCTTCAGGCCAGTCATCCGGAAGCACTAAACGACGCTCATCTGGTAAACCAACTGGAATAAGGCCATACATATCACGAATTTCACGTTCACCCCAAACAGCGGCAGGCACTCGCGGTGTTACAGACGGGAACTCTAGCGTAATTGGACTAACATGGGCTTTAACTACAACCCAGCATTTTTCACCCTCTTCCATTGATAATGCGTAGTACACGGCATAATCCCCGTTTAAACTACGTTCGTCATTACCAAATAACACCGGTAACCAACCGCCTAAGCCGTAATACAAATATTCCACCACTTCAGGAAGTGATTCTGTTTTTACTGTTATCGTCAATTGATCAGCGGTTTGTCGCTCTTCATCAAGAACAGCTGATGGGAATTTTTCACGAACTTTGGCAACATAATCTCCACCTAGCTCTTTTCCCTCTTTTCTACTGACATAATTTTGGTAGCTCACGTTACATCTCCTGAACTGATGTGGATTGATTGCTGATTAAAGTTGTTGGCCATGCATAATTTGGTGATTCATTTTTATCAATATTCATCACGATATTAGCGGCATTTTCTAACAGCTCGCTGACAGGCTTAGGAATGTGAGTTCCCATTAACAACATAAGGGCAATCAAAATGACCATTGGTAATGTGGTTAAGATCCCCAGTTCACCTTTAGCAACAACATCAGGTTTTGGACCAAAGACGGTTTTCGCCACCATACGAACTAATCCACCTAATACTATGGTTAATAACAATAATAGTAGAATAGTTAAACCTATGTGCTGAGAAGCTAAACCTGCCACAACAATCATAAATTCACTGATAAAGACGTTGAAAGGAGGCATCCCCCCTAACGCTAACGCGCCACCAGCAAAAAGAGCCGCACTTAATGGCATCACTTTAAACATGCCTTTAACGACATTTAAATCACGTGTGCCGTATTTCAATAACACGTTACCAGAGCCACAGAACAACAGTGCTTTCGCTAAACTGTGGTTTAAGGTGTGGAATAAAGCCGCCAAAATCCCAATTGGCCCACCAATCCCTAATGCCACTGCGATTAATCCCATGTTTTCAACACTGGAATACGCTAAAAGACGTTTCATATCGCGCTGAATAAGAATAAAGAAAGCCGCGATAGCAACAGAGAGAAAGCCAAATATTAACAGCAAGTTACGTGTAAATTCAGTGCCAATAGCAGCATCAATAATGATGTAATAACGAATGATGATTAACAGCGCACAATTCAGTAACACTGCCGATAACAAGGCGCTGACAGGGCTTGGTGCTTCACTATGCGCATCTGGTAACCAAGCATGCATTGGGAATAACCCCGTTTTGGTACCAAAACCGATTAAAATAAAGACAAAAGCTAAATGCATCAGAGTTGGATCTAACTGGTCTGTATATTTCAACACTTCAGTCCAGAAGATGGCCTGATCTGGATCAGGCATAAAGCTTGCAGCATTGGCATAAACCAAAATAGTACCGAAAAGACCGAACGCGACACCGACACTACAGATGATGATGTACTTCCACGCTGCTTCCAAAGAGGAGCGTTGACCATAAATTCCCACTAAGAATGCAGAGCTTAGGGTTGTTGCTTCAATGGCTGCCCACATTAAGATCAAGTTATTACTGGTGATCGCTAATAACATGGTGAATAAAAACAGGTGGAAGAAACCATAGTAATTACACAAAGTGCGCACAGAGATTTCACCCTCATCCACTTCGTGACTCATATAGCCAATAGAATAAAGCCCCGTTAAAAAGCCGATAATACCTAAGATGGCTAGGAATAATGCGCCTAAGCTATCAACGTGAACCCAATTAGCAGCCGCCAATATTTCGCCATGAGACATGACATCTGCCACGGTTCCTAATGCAGCAACTAATAAGACGCTGATACCAATGGCATGAACGCCTGTCACAATAGGACGTGCACCCGCTTTTAATAATGGACTTAGAAACGCCAGTATTGAAAATACCAACGGCGCAAACATTAAAATTGTTAACATGGTTGTTTGGTTCATCTCCTCACCCCTTCAGCGCGGTCAGTTGATCCACGTTCAGTGTGTTGAGCGTGCGGTAAATCTTACGAGCCAATACTGCCATCACAATCACAGCAAAGATGGCGTCAGTGGCGATACCAATTTCGACCAGTTCTGGTGCTCTCCACGCCAATAATGCCAGTGTTAAGTGAGAGCCGTTTTCCATTAAGCAGTAACCAAAAGCTTGTTTTAGGATATTGCGTTGAGTCACGATGCAAAGCAGACCCAGCATAAAGTGTCCTAAAGAAACCGCGAGTGCAGGTTTCAAATCAACAACCATTGGTATTTGAATTGGCTCAACCACAAACCAGCTTAGAATAACGATAACAGCCGCCAGCAACATTAATATTGCGGGGCTAATAACACTGATATTCGCACTAGGATCAGATAACTTACGAAATGCAAATCCTAAAATAAGTGGAACAAGCAGAACTTTAGTAAAGAAGGCGGTAATTGCCCACAGAGTTAGTTGGTGTGCATCTAACGTATTAGCCAAGGTGACAAAAATCATCACCAAGACGAAAGATTGCAATGCATAGAACCAACATGAAGCAATTGGCTTTTTCGCGCCAATTACCAGTAGCGAAGTTATCATCATTAACCCCGCCAAATTGTTTACGATAAGTGCTCCAGTCATGATTTATCTCCCTTATCCTAGCCAAGTGACTGCGATAACACTGGATGCAAAGGACATAATAATCAGTATTCCAATCACAATTTGCATTGCCATAGGAACAGGTTGTCCTTCCTCAACTTCTTTACTTGGCTTGCCCGGTACAACACGGCCAAACCAGTAGATAAACCAAGTGAAGCTAGCAACAGACTCAATTAGCACTAGCACCATAATTGGTGTCATCACCCAGAAAATACTCGACAATTCAAAACCTGCGGCAAAAATTGGGAATTTACTAAAGAAGCCATTAAGTGGTGGAACCCCTGCAATTGCCAACGCAGCAACACAAAAACCCACACCCAATAATGGATATTTATTAATTAGCCCTTTTAAGCGAGGCAACATGCGAGTACCGCAGCTATAACTCAATGCACCGGCAACTAAGAAGAACAAGCTTTTGGCAAAGGCGTGGTTAAAGATATAAGCTATACCGCCTTCAAACGCTTCGCGCGGTCCAAAGATAGAGATAGATAATGCGAGGAAGATATAAGAGAGCTGAGTAATCGTTGACCATGCTAATAAGCGTTTCATATCTTTTTGTGGCAGATACATCATAAAGCCATAAATCAGTGTGATTACTGCCATGGTAATACCTACCCATCCAATAAGATGAGGAACATCACCATCTGCCGACATAATCGCACGAGCAAAGATATAAACACCGACTTTTACCATTGATGCTGCGTGTAAGTAAGCACTTACAGGAGTTGGTGCTTCCATCGCATCAGGTAACCAAGCTTGTAGTGGTAGTTGAGCTGACTTACCCCAAGCTGCAAAGAGGATACCGCCAAACACAATCAGTTTGGTTGGTTCGTCTAAAGTTGCAATTGCGGTTAACTCAAATGTTCCTGTACTGACAAACAAGGTTGCTGCTGCGAGATAAAGACCAATTGAAGCAACGTGAGTGATCAATAAGGCTTTCATTGCTGAACGGAGTGATTTCTCAGATTGGTAGTAACCGATTAACCCCCAAGAACAGCCCCCTGTGATTTCGAAAAACAGGAGTTGACCTAAAATAGTTGATGAAAGCACTAAGCCTGCCATCGCCCCAATAAAGATCAATAAGAAAGCATAATAGCGACGAGTTCCTTCATGAGGATGCTCACGGTTGCCATTAGTCAGATAACCTGTGGAGTATAAACTCACCAGTAATCCTAAGAACACAACAGCGAAAGCAATCAAGGTACTCACACGGTCAATGGTAAAACCAAAGAGCGCGATATCACCATATTGTACTAGCGTAATTGTAGTATCGACTTTACCTTCAGCGAGGAACTGCCAACCTAAAGCAACCGTTCCTAACGTGGCTAATAAAGCGAACAGTGTACATAACCACTTCGCCATCCGATTTGGCATTAAGGACGTAATCAACGCCCCTGCAAATGGGATGAGTAAGGTCGCAAGAGCTATATTTTCCATTGTAATCATCGCTCCTTATAGACCGGTTAAATAGAAAACAAGAGCCAGTGCCGCAACACCGAATCCTAACCATGTCACATGGTGAGTCAGCAAGAAGCGACCACGCGCTAAACTGTTTTCAACCAATGACGCTAATACAAACACCACTAACAATTTCACTGCCATTAAAACCAACGCAATGATCAATGCAATAAAAGTGAATTCTGTTGCTTTACCGAAAGGAATAAAGATAGCTAAGAACAGTTCAGCCACCACGACTTGTTTTAAGCCAAGGCCGAGTTTCACCATGGCAAAACCAGAGCCTGAATACTCAGTTAATGGTCCTTCTTGTAACTCTTGTTCCGCTTCAGCAACGTCAAATGGCATTTTGCCCATTTCGATAAATGCTGCAAAAGCACAAGCTAATAAGGCTAACAGTGTGGCAGTAGGTGATACCCAACCTTGAGCCAGTGTTGCACTTATGGTGCCAACGTTGGTTGAACCCACAATTAAAGCCACCACAATCAGCGACAACACTAAAATTGGCTCAACTAACACACCCAGTGTTAATTCACGGCTAGCACCAATACCAGCAAATGGACTTCCTGAATCCAGACCAGATAAAGAGAAGAAGAAACGATAAAGTGCAAACAGATAAATCAGTGCAATAAGATCGGCCGCCCCCGCAAACAGTGACGTTGCAGTAAAGACAGGCAGAGCCATAGCAACCACTAACATACTTCCAAGTAATACATACGGCATCACTTGGAAGATCACACCAGATTGCTCTGGCGCTACTGATTGACGTTTAAATAACTTAAAGATATCTCGATAATCTTGCAAAATTCCGGGGCCTCGACGTGAATGCATCTTGGCGCGAATTGTGCGCGAAATACCTGTACATAATGGGGTTATCGCGAGCAAAAAGAGTGCTTGAATGAGTGCGAATATTCCCATCATTAACGTAGGTGCTTCTTGGAAAGTCATAAGTCCCTCTCCTTACGCTGCGATGACTAAAAGCAAGATGACCAGCGCTGCGACAACGTAGAGACAATAAAGTCTGAAATCCCCGCCTTGTAGGCATTGGATACGTTTTGCAAAGCGTTGGATACCACGAACCAGAGGATAAATAATGCGTTCATCCCAGAATGGTTCAACCTTTTCAGCACCGAGCTGTGTTTTATTAAAACCACGAGACAGCAATGGAGATGGATCAAGTTGTTTACGCATACGATAAAGCGGTGCAAACATGCTACGTAATGCTTGAGTAAAACCACCTGCTGACACTGCCATATCTTTTTCCCATACATAACCACACGCCCAAGGATCACCTTTACGACGAGACGCAGGTTGATTGCCTTTTAGGCCGAGATAAATCAGGAATGGAATAAGTGGTAAGGCAATTAATAAAACAAATGTTAATGCTGGAGAGAACATTGCTTGTGATGCGGTATCAGGAACAAGCATTGTGCCTTGAGTCACGGTTAATGCACTGGTTTCGCTAAGTGACATTGCAATGTTTGCAATAATTGGCGCAACAAAAGCAGCCCCCACACCTAACACAACACAGAAAAGTGCTAATAAACCCATTGCAATCGTCATTGGTAAAGGCACTTCTTTCGCTTTTGTTGCTTGCTCGCTACGCGGGCCACCACAGAAGCTAACACCATAGACTTTAACGAAACACATTGCCGCTAATGCCCCTGTAATTGCCAACATAATAATGGCAATTGGACCACTTAAGCGCATCACAAAGTTACCTTCGTAACTCATCGAGAAGAGAGACTGATAGGTATACCACTCACTAACAAAACCATTTAATGGTGGTAGTGCTGAAATCGCCATACAACCAATTAAGAAGGCTGTTGCGGTATAAGGCATTAGTTTTGCTAAGCCCCCCATCTTATCCATATCACGAGTGTGAATTTGGTTAATAATGGCACCCGCACCAAGGAATAATAATCCTTTGAACACAGCATGGTTTAATAAGTGATATAAAGCACCTAACAGGCCAAGTGCAGCTATAACAGGATGATCGGTTGCCATTCCTACCATGCCAACACCCACACCCATTAAAATGATGCCGATATTTTCAACGGTGTGCCATGCGAGTAAGCGTTTTAAATCATGCTCTGCTAAGGCGTACATAACACCTAATACAGAAGAAACTGCACCAAACCCAAGAACAACAATACCCCACCACATTTCTGTGGCCCCTAATAAATCGATACCGACTTTGATTATCCCAAAGATACCAATTTTAACCATTACACCTGACATTAATGCCGATGCGTGTGAAGGTGCTGCGGGGTGAGCTTTTGGTAACCAACTGTGTAATGGCAACATACCGGCTTTGGCACCAAAACCAAAGAAACCCAGTAAAAACACCACAGAGGCCATTGCAGGAGAAAGAGAAAGTTGACGGAATGAATCAAAATCAAGGCTACCACTTTCACGCCACATCAAGAAGAAGGCAATCATGATTAACACGGAGCCTGCGTGAGCGATAAAAAAGTAGAGCAAACCAGCGTGAATAGATTCATCATCTTGATCAGCAATAACTAAGAACCAAGAGGCCAGTGACATCATTTCGAACAGGATAATAAAGTAGAACGCATTATCCATCACGACTAAACCTACCATGGAAGCAATAAACAGATTCATAAAGAATCCCATGCTCCATGCGCCACGCCCTTTATATTCTTGCACATAAGCAAGAGAATAAAGCGCACACACGCTAACCAGTAATGAAATGACGAACACCATAAAGGCGCCTAACATATCCATACGTACCACGAAGGCTGAAAATTCAAATGGGCCTGCCGCGGTAAAAGTGGCGATTTCACCACCGAAAATAACTGGTAATGCACTTAAAACACCCAATACACCACCGATGATTGCGCTGATCCCCGAAATAAGGATTGCCAACCCTTCCTGTTTCTTTAAAAACAGTGCAATAACGCCACCAACAACATACAGGATGACTGACCACAGCAGTAACTGAAGAGGTTCCATATTACTTCCGCTCCTGTGTCAAAGTAGATAAATCGTCAAGACTCGTAATAGGTTCCATCACAGAATCTAAGCGACGCGTTTTCATTTGCTCTTCAAGTTTGTCCTCTTCAACTAGATGCAGCGCATCTGTCGGACACACCTTGACACAAGCAGGGCCTTCATCAGAGAAAGCGCACAAATCACATTTCACTGCAATTGCGCGAATACCCACATTCCATGCAAGAAATGGGTTGGTTGTTGGAAGACTTGCCGGCACATCAGCCAACATCTCTTCAGGAACAAAATGTTCAAAGACAGCCGGTAAGTTAACGGGTTTGCTACCTGATGGTGTAATTGCCCCAAAGGGACAAACCAGACCACATAACTTACAGCCAATACACAGGCTCTCATTAAGAAAAATCATATTATCTTCATGAGTAATGGCATTGACTGGGCACACGCGAGCACAAGGAGCATCCTCACAGTGCCGACAAAGCATCGGGGCTGTCTGATCCTCCACTTTTACCACTGTAAGACGCGGATGCGCCTGTAATCCCACAGCTTGGTGAACTTCCGAACAAGCTGCCATACAGGTATTACACCCTATGCATCGTTGTGGCTCTGCAATTACAAAGCGATTCATTCGCCACATCCTCCGAGAAAAACGTTTAACAGCATTACTGTCGTCAATTTTTCTTTAGATAAAGCATATTTCATGCCAAGAGAGGATTTATTTTATTTTCATTTAAAATCAATGCGTTAAAAAACAAAAAGAAAACAAAAAATGACGTGTCGACAATTATGACGTTGACAATAGGTGATGGGTGATAAACAACAATTTCGTCGTCACTATGATTAGGTGCCAAACAATGGTGGAGGACAAAGAAAAAAATAGCTGAATTATCTTTAGATAACTCAGCTAAGTTTAAACATGTAATATTAATACTTACGTTTGTAACATAAAATTAAGGCATTAAAGGCGATACCAGTGGTGTTCTTTCATCATTAACCACTTTACCAAAACGCTCACTGCCTGCATTCCAATCGGTGATTGCTTGTTGAATTTCTTCTTTGCTACGACCAATAAAATTCCACCACATCAAAATTTTTTCATTTAAAGGTTCGCCACCTAAAAAGAGGATTTGGGTATTATCACTAAGTTCAATCGTTAATGACTCAGAGTTTTGTATCCCAATATAAGCAAGTTCATTCGCAACAAAGGTTTCCCCTTCTATTGTCATATCTCCTGTTAAGACAAAAAGCCCATATTCATATTTAGGATTTAATGACAAAGGAATGTGAGTGGCATGTTTTGCTATAATATCCATGCCAACCATGGGTAATAAACATAATACGGGAGAGTTATGGCTTTGATAATCACCGATTAATAACGTGAAGTCAGCGCCATTGGCTTGCCATTTAGGCAGATCAGGATAGTGATCAAAGCGCGGTGGCATATTTCTTTTATCGCTTGGTAGCACTATCCATAATTGTGCCAGATGGACTTCTTTTTTATCACCGTGACTATCTTCTGAATGGCTAATGCCGTGACCTGCTGTCATTAAATTAACTTGTTGAGGCCGAATAACTTGCTGAAAACCTAGGCTATCACGATGTAAAATTTCCCCTTCTAACATCCAAGTAAAGGTTTGCAAGCCAATATGAGGATGTGGCGAAATGGCTAATTTATCGACAGTATCATTAAAAACGGTGGGGCCTAAATGATCAAGAAAACACCAAGGACCAACTAAGCGTTGTTTTTTATCAGGTAAAGCACGATAAGTTTCAATCCCTCCAACATCACGAGTTTTAGAGGTAATACGTAATGGGGCATTTACTGCATCAGAGTGTTGATGTTCCATTATTCACCTACTTTTAATTTATTTTTAAGTCATAAGAATGCTTTATTTATTATCTAGTATAGATACTAAACCCTTATCAATTTAATAAGCAAAACATATCACTTAAGTAAAAAAATAAGCCTGAAAATTCAGGCTTATGAAAGTAAATAATAAAAATGAGTTAAATTTTATAAATTTTCTTTTCTATTTGTTTCATTGAATTTAAGCCTGATTGTAAATCTTCCGGTGTGGCTTGTGTAAACCCTTCTGTAAAGGTTGCTGATAAATAGGCATCAACCATCATTTTAGCTTTAAAAGGTGTTATTAATAAGCCTCCCATAGCCATCATATTACAGTTATTTATTATCTTACAAAAACGGGCTGTAGTGACACTTTCACACACACCACAATAAACATTTTTATGTTTATTCGCACTAATACTCACGCCCATTCCTGTACCACAGAAAACAAAACCTATATATTCAGGGTGTTCAGAAATAATCGAACCAACTTTATCACCTACATCACAATAGCCAATAGGGCCTGATTCTGTGAGATCTTTTATTGTGTAATTTTTTCCTAACAAATACGATTTAATCGTATTTTTAAGTTCAAACCCTGAAGGATCAGCACCCATAATAATCGTTCTATTTTCCATATAGCCTCCTAAATTAAGCCAAGCACTATTGGTAAATATAAACCATTGATAATATTTAAATTTAAAACAAACCTAAAGATTATTATTTATATTTAACCTAAATAAAGTATAGATTAAAATTCTATTATCTGTGCTTCAGCGTCAGGAATTTACAAAAAAAGAAGAAATAAAGAAATGGAAACTTATTTCATAAATAAGGTAATTAACCTAGAAAACAAGCTAATTTTATTATGCTATAAATTGAAGTGACAAAAAAATAAAAGAGATATATCAAAGTAAGTGTCTATATTGAAAGGGTTTCCCTAGTACAACTAAAATATAAAATAAAGATCAATAATATTACAGGATTAATGTTTTTATCTATACTCTTCAATATCTCTTAAAGGAAAGTCAAAAAACTTAAAATAAATATTGCTGTGGATTATCTTTACCAAAACAACCTACACATTCATTCTAAGAAAATGGTTATTTTTTACCAATTCCAATATTGAATAGCGCATTCAGTTTTGGCATTTTAAATATAATGAGGGATAAATAAATTAGGAACAAAATAATAACATAAAAAATTAAATAATGCAGTAATACAAATTAATCAGTTTTTTAGAAAGAAAATAGTATAATTTATTCAATTTTTATAAATTAAAATAAAAAAATACCGCAGATAGTTAACATTATCTGCGGTAATTAATTATTGTACTTAACGTTGCACTCAGTAAAATAATCTACGCGATTATTTTACGCGTGATACGTATTCGCCTGAACGAGTATCAACTTTAATGACTTCGCCGATTTGTACAAACAGTGGTACTTTAACTACTGCACCAGTGCTTAATGTTGCCGGTTTACCACCTGTACCTGCGGTGTCACCTTTCAGGCCTGGATCAGTATCAACGATTTCTAATTCAACAAAGTTTGGTGGAATAACAGCGATAGGACGATTATCCCACAGTGTTACGATACACTCAGCTTGATCGATCAACCATTTAGCGTTATCGCCAACAGCTTTTTCGTCTGCTGCTAATTGTTCGAAAGTTTCGTTGTTCATGAAATGCCAGAACTCACCGTCGTTGTACAGGTAAGTTAAGTTGATATCCATGACATCAGCACCTTCTGCCGAATCAGTAGATTTAAATGTTTTTTCCAGTAATTTGTTAGAGATCAGTTTACGCAGACGCACACGAGCAAATGCCTGACCTTTACCTGGTTTAACAAATTCACATTCAGTAATGACGGCTGGCTCGCCATCTAACATGATTTTAAGACCTGAACGAAAATCGTTGGTATTATAAGAAGCCATGAATATCCTCTAACTTTTTTAATTTAAAATGGCATAGCCAAAAAATGGCACACATTGTAACTCATAATCACCCCACCAGAGAAGTCTGGTTAACACAACTCGCGCAGGCAATCAGTGATCCTGTTGAATTACTCCAACTTTTAGCATTGGAACATCACGCTGATCTCCAAAAAGGGGCTCAGGCGCGACGGCTTTTTCCGCTACGGGTTCCCCGTGAATTCGTTGCACGCATGAAAAAAGGCGATCCTAACGATCCATTACTTTTACAAGTATTAACTGCAAATGCTGAATTTACCATAACACCGGGATTTTCTACGGATCCGTTAGATGAGCAACAAAATGCGGTGCCAGGTTTATTACATAAATATCAGAATCGTGCATTGCTTCTGGTCAAAGGTGGTTGCGCTGTCAATTGTCGCTACTGTTTTCGTCGTCATTTTCCCTATGAAGATAACAAAGGAAACAAAGCGAATTGGCAAAAGGCAATAGAGTATATCAAAAATAACCCAAAACTCGATGAAATCATCTTCTCTGGGGGCGATCCTCTTATGGCGAAAGATGATGAGCTTGATTGGTTAATAACACAACTAGAAGCAATCCCTCATCTTAAGCGTTTACGCATCCATTCTCGCTTACCAGTAGTTATCCCTGCTCGCGTCACTGATGCACTATGTCAGCGCTTACAACAATCCCGTTTGCAAAATATCATGGTACTGCATACCAATCATGCTAATGAAATTGATGACGCATTGAGAGAAGCGTGTTTAAAGCTAAAAAAAGCCAATGTCACGTTATTAAATCAAGGCGTGTTATTGCGAGGGGTTAATGACAGCGCTGAAGTTCTCGCCGAGTTAAGTCGCGCCCTATTTGATGCAGGTGTTATGCCTTATTACTTGCATGTTCTAGATAAAGTACAAGGTGCGGCTCACTTTATGGTGCCAGACAGTGAAGCTAGAGAGATTATGAAAGGACTTATGAGCTTAGTATCAGGTTATATGGTGCCTAAACTCACGCGTGAAATTGGTGGCGAACCAAGTAAGACGTTACTTGATTTAGGGTTGCGCCAAGAGTGATCTTTGATGCTAACCGATACTATTTACATTTGGATAATATAATTAACCCAGCATAATCATACAAAAGTGACTACACTATAGAGATAGGTTTGGTGGTAATTTTCATAAAAATCATTTATCTAATTAAGTTATGTTCACTTTCTTTCATTATGAAAAAGCACCTTCTTTGGTGCTTTTTGTCTTTGAAATCAGTGAACACTTAAATAGTATTAAGGAGAAAATATGAACATAATGGTAATCGGTGCAAAAGGACGAGTTGGACATAAACTAGTTGGAATATTATTAGCTAATGGGCACCATGTCATCGGAACTACCAGAAAAATCTCACACTCATCTAAAATCAAAGATTCACATTATCGTGAAATTGAACTAGATATCACAAAACCTTTGTCTTCCCTTTCTCATACATTCCCTGAACATTTAGATGCCATCTATTTTACAACGGGCTCTAGAGGGGAAGATCTATTACAGGTTGATCTACATGGTGCCGTAAAAACCATGCAAATTGCCATGGAGAAAGGTATAAAAAGATATATCATGCTTAGTGCAGTAAATTCTTTATTACCTAATAAATGGACCACATTAGTTGATTATTTTACTGCTAAATATTTTGCGGATCTCTATTTGATCAATCAGACCAACCTCGATTACACAATAATTCAAGCTGGTTATTTAACTGAACACTCAGGAACACATAAGATCTGCACAAAAAAAGAAGAAATACCCGCTGATGGCGAAATATCTATTGATAATGTAGCATTAACGCTTGCTGAAATTTTAGACAAAAAGAATACCTTTAAAAAATGTATTCCAATATTAGATGGTGGTATTGAGATAAAAGATGCTATTGAGCAGATCTAAATACTCAATAGAGTTGACCCTAATCATAAGAAACAAACCTGACCCCAAAGAAAAGAAATATTGAGGTCAGGTCTTGGTTCTTAAAAAGTAACCACGTATTTAATTACTGACACTTATAAACTTGCCCACTCATTTTGCTATCTAATGGAGCAAAGCTATCAACAAAGCTACCTGCGCCAGTACCAACGTTAAAAATAACATTACCACCCATTGCAGCTGCTTTATTACGTAAGTCGTTAGCAGCACCTCGCAGTGATTGGCTTTCAGTACGGGAACCTGATAACCAGTTATTTTGAACACCTGTCACTGTTCCTAATAATTGGCATTCACTGCCTGGTTGCGTATCAGTGATTTGTACCTGTGAGCCCGCAGTGCTTAATGTGTTTGTTGCAGAACAGCCTGCTAATAACAACGCTGCAGCAGCTCCCAATAACAATTTAATTCGCATGATCCCCTCATTTATTTGAGTGTCCGTTTAGTCAAGACAACAATATACCTTGCCATCCCTCTTATGCGCAAAAATAAATCATTATTACTATCTCACATTAGCCAATAGCCTTAAGATATTATTTTTGCTTTAAACTTATTTTAACGTACAAATTCGGCTTTGAGATAGACAAAGCAACAATACCTCTATTCTACACCGCTTTTATGCTTTTAAAATGATCTGCCTTATTTTCAAACTATACAGTGCGAGAATGAACACACTATTTGTTCATTTTTTTAAAAATCGTCAGACAATCAATCATCATCTGACGATTATATTGAGCTAAATTAATTCAAATGATGATTCAGCGCTTCTTCTTTTAAATCCAACTCATGACGTAAGCGATGATAAATATGTTCACTAATATGACGAGACTTGCGCAACTGTTGCAATGCATCACGTTCAACTTTTAATGCACTACGAGATAATTTACGCTCCATACTAAACAAGCGTTTAAGATCAAGCGCACCTTCTTGTACACTATCTTCGCTATCAAGGCGACGACTGTAGATCTCTAATAAGTGAGAGCCTGCTTCTATGCGTAGCGACATTTCATCCAAGTCTTCGCAAGGTTGATTCATTAATTCATTGATATGTGCAATTGCCGCTTCATTTAAGGCTAAACGTGTACGAATTTCATCATCTTCATACGGTAAATCTTCTGATAGCCCTTTGGTTAAAATCGGCAATGCGATTGTTGCGATTAATAATGAGCAAAGAATAACTCCCATAGCAATAAAGATAGCAAGATCACGTGTTGGGAAAGGTGAGCCGTCAGTCATTAATAAAGGGAGTGTTAAAATACCAGCTAATGTAATTGCCCCTCTCACCCCGGCAGTCGCCATAATCGCCATTAAACGCAGATCATGGCGAGATAAGCGTTTGTTAGGTGAGCGGAAAACGGTGAGTGACATTGATACCCATACCCATGTAAAACGCAGTATGGCGAGACCCACAGTGATCACGATAATGTAACCTAAAACAGCCCAAGGATTAGTAGCCCCAGCGGATTGCGTCACTTCAGGTAAAATTTTCCACATTGCAGGAAGTTGTTCACCTAATAAAATAAAAATCATGCCGTTAAGTGCAACTTGAACCGTATCCCAAACCGCTTTACTTTGCATACGTGTGGCTGCTTGCATACGGCCAACAATTTTTTCGTAGTGCATTGTAATACCTGCAACCACTGCAGCTAAGATCCCAGACACATGGAAATGCTCTGCTAATAGATAGGCAAAAAATGGCATTAACAAGCTAATCAAAATTTGGATTGCCGGATCTTCACCAGTGCGTCTCACCAAAAACTGATTAAACCGCCCAATAATACCCGCCACAATTAAACCAATTGCCGCCCCTCCTAAAGCCACAACTAAAAACTGTCCTGTGGCTGAAGCAATAGAAAACGATCCCGTTAATGCAGCGGCAACTGCAAAGCTAAAACAAACTAAACCTGTTGCGTCATTAAGTAGCGATTCCCCTTCTAAAATATGCGTCATACGAGAAGGAAGTGGCGAATTTACAGTCATTGCAGATACGGAAACAGGATCGGTTGGAGACAAAATTGCCGCTAGAGCAAATGCAATCGCAAGCGAAATAGAAGGAATAAGCCAGTGAATAAAAAAGCCCATGCCAATGACAGTAACAACCACTAAACCGATCGCCAATGACATAATAGGTTTAATTTCTTGAAATAGTGCCTCTTTAGGGATACGCCAACCATCTAAAAATAGAAGTGGTGGAATAAAGAGGAACAAGAAAAGATGTGGATCAAAAGCTACCTCAAAACCAAAAATCGACAAACAAGCCCCCACAGCTATTTGGATCAATGGCAGAGGAATTTTTTCTGATAGTAATCGTGAGATAAACACACTCACAATCACAGCAAAAAGAAAGATAAGTACAATCGCGACGACAGACATGGTGGAACACCCCAATTTATTTAATTATTTTTAAACGATGCAGTAAAAGCGATCTGTTGTCTCGTTGTAAAGAAATAAGTTGCTTCTAATTATATAAAAAATCAATTATCTGATAATTCTGAAATAAAACAGCATAAAAAAACCCGAGCTTAAGCTCGGGTTTTTCGTGTAAAACAGTTGGCTGATGAATTACATCATGCCGCCCATTCCACCCATGCCGCCCATACCACCAGCGCCACCTAAATCCATTTTGTCATCTTTAGGTGAATCAGTGATCATCGCTTCTGTTGTGATCATCAGACCTGCGATAGATGCAGCAAATTGCAGTGCAGAACGAGTAACTTTAGTTGGATCTAAGATACCCATATCAATCATATCGCCGTAAGCATCAGTTGCAGCGTTATAACCGTAGTTACCTTCACCCGCTTTTACGTTGTTTACAACAACAGATGGTTCTTCACCTGCGTTAGCAACGATTTGACGCATTGGAGATTCCATTGCACGTAATGCAACGCGGATACCCACTGTTTGTTCTTCGTTATCACCAACCATCTCACGCAGAGCGTTAGCAACACGAACCAGTGCAGTACCACCACCAGCAACAACGCCTTCTTCAACTGCTGCACGAGTTGCATGCAGAGCATCGTCAACACGAGCGCGTTTTTCTTTCATTTCAACTTCAGTTGCTGCACCGACTTTAATTACTGCAACACCGCCAGCTAATTTAGCAACGCGTTCTTGTAATTTTTCACGGTCATAATCTGAAGTTGCATCTTCGATTTGTTGACGGATTTGAGCTACACGACCGCTGATTGCGTCTTGATCACCTAAACCATCAATGATTGTGGTAGTATCTTTGTTGATAACAACGCGTTTTGCTTGACCTAAGTCTTCTAACGTTGCTTTTTCTAACTCCATGCCGATTTCTTCAGAAATTACAGCACCGTTAGTTAACGTTGCGATATCTTGTAGCATTGCTTTACGGCGATCACCAAAACCAGGTGCTTTAACCGCAGCAACTTTAACGATACCACGCATGTTATTCACAACTAAGGTTGCCAATGCTTCGCCTTCAACATCTTCTGCAATGATAAGCAGAGGTTTGTTAGCTTTAGCAACACCTTCTAACACAGGCAGTAATTCACGGATGTTTGATACTTTTTTATCAACTAACAGAATGAATGGGTTTTCTAATTCTGCTGTACCTGTTTCTGGTTTGTTGATGAAGTAAGGAGACAGATAACCGCGGTCAAACTGCATACCTTCAACAACATCTAGCTCATCTTCTAAGCCAGTACCTTCTTCAACAGTGATAACACCTTCTTTACCGACTTTATCCATCGCTTGCGCGATCAGAGTACCAACGGTTTCATCAGCGTTCGCTGAAATGGTACCAACTTGAGCAATTGCTTTAGTATCTGAACATGGAACAGACAGTTTTTTCAGTTCTTCGACAGCAGCAATAACCGCTTTGTCGATACCACGTTTCAGATCCATTGGGTTCATGCCTGCGGCAACTGCTTTTAAGCCTTCGGCAATGATTGATTGTGCTAATACTGTTGCAGTTGTAGTACCATCCCCTGCCGCATCATTGGCTTTAGAAGCAACTTCTTTCACCATCTGCGCACCCATGTTCTCAAATTTATCTTCGAGTTCAATTTCGCGCGCTACAGATACACCATCTTTAGTAATAACAGGTGCACCGAAAGATTTATCTAAAACAACGTTACGACCTTTAGGGCCTAAAGTTACTTTAACTGCATCTGCAAGAACATTAACACCACGTAACATTTTATTACGAGCATCTACACCGAATTTGACGTCTTTAGCTGCCATCGTATATTTCCTTTGAATTCGTTCAGTTTAAGAAGATCTTAAAAGAGAAAAATTATTCTTCTACAATTGCTAAAATGTCGCTTTCAGACATGATAAGCACGTCTTCGTTATCAATTTTTTCTGTTTTAACGCCATAACCATCGTTAAAAATTACGATATCGCCAACTTTAACATCCAGTGGTTTAACGTCGCCGTTTTCCATAATACGGCCTTGACCCACGGCTAAGATTTCGCCACGAGTAGATTTACCCGCCGCAGTGCCAGTGAGGACGATACCGCCAGCTGATTTAGCTTCGACTTCTTTACGTTTAACAATAACACGGTCATGTAATGGACGAATCTTCATTAATAGTGCTCCTATAAAAAAGTCCATATCAGGATTAAGGTTGATACCAGTGCCTAAGATGAACCAGTACCATGACGATACAAGTGGGGGCATCCGGTAAAACTTCAAGGGGAGAAGTGTGTTTTTTTTTCAAATTTCCCCCTTTTTAGTTGATTATGCTTTGGGTCAATTATTTTTTATCAGAAAAATGGTCGTTATCCTGATCTTCACCCTTATTATTCAGTTGGTTACTTGGTGAATCTTCTTTGCGCTGATACTCACCTTCAAAAGTGGTGCCATTTTGGCTAGAAGAGAACCCACTTTGTCCATGACTACCTGAATAAACACGAATACGAGAAATTAATTTTGTCACTAATAGTGCTTGTAACGGTGGCAGTAACAACAGTAAACCTAAGAAGTCAGTAAAGAAACCTGGGATTAATAGAAAAATACCCGCCAATATCAACGAAACACTTTTCACCATTTCAGTAGCAGGCACTTCTCCCATTGCTAATTTTTGTTGCATTGAAGCAATATTTTTTACGCCCTGATTTTTTACCAACGAGACACCAACACAAGAAGTCAGCACCACAAGGAATAGTGTTGTAAGCACGCCAATCGAAGATGCCACATTGACGAAAATAACAGCTTCTACATAGATAAGAAGACAGATAACAATTAATGGGAGCCAACGCACTTGGTTCTCCTTTTTATAAAAAAAGATTCATATTATTAATAGAAAGGAGTGTGAACTACATCTAAGGTGATGGTTTACAAACTCGCTTTTTGTTAGTTTATCTACATAATAATGGGGAGCATAACACTCCTTTTCAAGGGGCGTTAAAAAGAGAAGTAGAACTGTAAAATCCATGAGATAGATCACAAAAAGAAAATATTTAAACGTTATTTACGTATAAAGTGATCCAGCTTAAAGGTATTTGTTTACAACCCGAATATGATCGTGCCAGTACCAAGCAAAACGGTAAGTTATATTACATTATTAACCGTTAACGATATATTTTATTAACAAGCGCATAACTAGACAGTTAAAATTTTAATAAGAAGGTTCTCATGTCAAATAAAACTCGTATCGAAGAAGACCTGTTAGGTAAAAGAGAAGTTCCTGCTGATGCTTATTATGGCGTCCACACTTTACGTGCAATTGAAAACTTCTACATCAGTGATCGTACCATCAATGATGTTCCAGAATTCATTCGCGGTATGGTAATGGTGAAAAAAGCTGCTGCATTAGCAAACAAAGAACTTCACACTATTCCTCGTGAAATCGCTGATACGATTATCAAAGCCTGTGACGTAGTATTAGAAACAGGTAAACACATGGATCAATTCCCAGTTGATGTATTCCAAGGCGGTGCTGGTACTTCATTAAATATGAATACCAATGAAGTTATCGCAAACATCGGTCTGGAATTAATGGGCCATCAAAAAGGTGAATACCAATACCTGAACCCGAATGACCACGTCAATAAGAGCCAATCAACAAACGACGCTTATCCTTGTGGTTTCCGTGTAGCGGTTTATAACTCTGTTATCAAATTAACTGAATCTATCGAACTGCTGAAAGCAGGTTTTGATAGAAAAGCAGTTGAGTTCAAAGACATCCTGAAAATGGGTCGTACTCAATTACAAGATGCTGTACCAATGACTTTAGGTCAAGAATTCCACGCTTTCTCTGTACTGATGAAAGAAGAAATCAAAAACCTGAAACGCACTGCTGAGTTACTGTTAGAAATGAACTTAGGTGCAACAGCTATCGGTACTGGTCTGAATACAGCACCTGGTTACCAAAAACTGTCTGTTGAAAAACTGGCAGAAGTAACTGGTTTAGCGTGTGTTCCAGCAGAAGACTTAATTGAAGCAACTTCTGACTGTGGTGCTTATGTAATGGTTCACGGCGCATTAAAACGCTTAGCTGTGAAAATGTCTAAAATCTGTAATGACTTACGTTTACTGTCCTCTGGTCCTCGTGCAGGTCTGAAAGAAATCAATCTTCCAGAACTACAAGCAGGTTCTTCAATCATGCCAGCTAAAGTAAACCCAGTAATTCCAGAAGTTGTTAACCAAGCTTGCTTTAAAGTTATCGGTAATGACACTTGTGTAACTATGGCTGCTGAAGCAGGTCAATTACAATTAAACGTAATGGAACCAGCAATCGGCCAAGCAATGTTCGAATCAATCTCTCTGTTAAGTAACGCTTGCCGTAACTTAGTAGAAAAATGTGTTGATGGTATCACTGCGAATAAAGAAATCTGTGAACACTTCGTATTTAGCTCAATCGGTATCGTTACTTATCTGAACCCATTCATTGGTCACCATAATGGCGACATCGTTGGTAAGATTTGTGCAGAAACTGGTAAGAGCGTACGTGAAGTTGTTCTAGAACGCGGTTTATTAACCGAAGAACAACTGGATGATATCTTCTCTATCGAGAACTTAAAAAACCCGGCTTACAAAGCAAAACGCTTCGATGATTAATAATTATGTTTTATAACATGACACTGTTAAACATAAGAATGAGCTCTTAAAAATACAAGGCACGGACTCTTTAAGAGACGTGCCTTTTTACTTGATTGTAAAAACAAAAATTTAACTTATCTTTCTCATTTTTTTAATTATCTCAAGGAGTAAACGCTATGTTAGCCGTAGAATTGATTATCGTTCTGCTGGCCATTTTCCTCGGTGCGAGACTGGGGGGAATTGGTATCGGGTTTGCCGGTGGTTTAGGGGTTTTAGTTTTAGCTGCTATCGGTGTTAAACCTGGTTCAATCCCTTTTGATGTTATCTCCATCATTATGGCTGTTATTGCCGCAATCTCTGCGATGCAGGTTGCTGGTGGTTTGGATTACCTTGTTGGCCAAACTGAAAAACTGTTAAGACGTAATCCAAAATACATCACAATTCTTGCGCCAATTGTGACTTATTTCTTAACTCTCTTTGCAGGTACAGGGAACATCTCTTTAGCAACACTGCCTGTTATTGCAGAAGTTGCAAAAGAACAAGGTATCAAACCTTGCCGTCCTTTATCAACAGGTGTTGTAGCAGCTCAAATCGGTATTACTGCATCTCCTATCTCTGCTGCAGTTGTTTACATGGCATCAGTCATGGAAAACCCAGCTATGGTCGGTGAAGGTAATACTGTAAGCTACATCACTCTGCTGTCTATCTTATTACCAGCGACTTTCCTTGCTATCATTCTGATGTCATTTATTGTGTCTTGGGTATTTAACTCAAAATTGTCTGATGATGCTGTCTATCGTGAGCGTTTAGAACAAGGTCTGGTTGAGTTACGTGGTAGCCAAGAACGTAGGGAAACATTATCAGGTGCTAAATCATCTGTAATGCTGTTCTTACTAGGTGTTGTCTGTGTTGTTACTTATGCAATCATCAACAGCCCAAGCTTAGGTATTGTGAAAGAACCGTTAATGAACACCACTAACGCAATTCTTATCATCATGCTGAGTGTTGCAACTCTTATCACTATTTTCTGTAAAGTTAAAACTGACACCATCCTCAACTCAAGTACTTTTAAAGCAGGTATGAGTGCATGTATCTGTATTCTGGGTGTTGCATGGTTAGGTGATACTTTCGTTTCAAGTAACATTGATTGGATCAAACTGACTGCGGGTGATTTAATCACTGGCCATCCTTGGTTATTAGCCGTTATCTTCTTCTTCTGTTCTGCACTGTTATATTCACAAGCAGCAACAGCAAAAGCATTAATGCCAATGGCTTTAGCTCTAGGTGTATCTCCATTAACTGCAATTGCATCTTTCTCTGCGGTTTCTGGTCTGTTCATCCTGCCAACTTACCCAACATTGGTTGCGGCAGTTCAAATGGATGACACAGGTACAACCCGTATCGGTAAATTAGTCTTCAACCACCCATTCTTTATCCCTGGTACAATTGGCGTGGTATTAGCTGTCGGATTTGGTTTCCTCTTCGGCAGTATGATCCTGTAGTTTGAAGTAAAAAATTAAAACATTGCAAAAAAGCGCCCAGCGCTTACAAGAAATAAAAAACAAGAAAATACCCCGTCGCGAGATGGGGTATTTTCATTTTACCCTGTCACCTCTTGCTTTCATTTTTAGTTAAAGTCTGCTAATTATGATGTTTTCACGACAACGTGATTTAAGGAGATTTCCGTGCAACGTGAAGCGTTATTAGACCACGTACTTATCCAGTTAGAGCAATACGGCTTAGCGGCAACTTTACCGCAGCTTCTTCAAGATTCGGGTATCAATGAATCTCAACTTCACCCATTTTGGCCAGATAGAGACGCATTGATTTTTGATTGTCTTCGCCACCACGGACAACAAATTGATATTTGGCAACGTCAAGTGATGCTAGATGAAGAACTGACTATCGAACAAAAGTTACTTGCCCGTTATGATCAGCTCGCCATGCGTTTAGAGAAAAACCGTTTTCCCGGTTGTTTATTCGTTGCAGCTTGTAGCGCATACCCTGATGAACACGCCCAAATCCACCAATTAAGCCAACGCCAAAAACAAAGCTCATTTGATTACTCTAGAACGCTGCTACGCGAGCTAGATATTGAAGACAGCGAGTTAGTTGCTAAACAGATGGAACTCATCTTAGAAGGCTGTTTAAGCCGTTTAATGGTGAATCATCATGCTGATGATATTATTACAGCAAAATTATTGGCAGAAGATATTCTTAAGATTGCTCAATGCCGTAAGAATGGTGCATTAAGTTAGTTTTGAGTGTTGGAAAACAAGAAAAATGATCTGTTTTTTCGCTTGTGCTCAATTTCTATCTGTTGAGTAGTAAAAAACAAATTTAATCATCAAAATAAGAGAAAGTTTTCTCTTTGATATACTAAAAAGTGAATATCTTTACTGATTGTTATTTAAGCATTTTTTACTAAAAAATTGCTTGTGATGAAAATTTAAACTCCAATAGAATAAAAAGAAAGCAAACGAACTTATTTTTGCATTTTTTATTAAAAAGACGTTGACGCATCACGCTGAATACGGTTTAATGCGCCTCGTTAGCCCGAATAGCTCAGTCGGTAGAGCAGGGGATTGAAAATCCCCGTGTCCTTGGTTCGATTCCGAGTTCGGGCACCATCTTTAGAAAAACCAGCCTTAGGGCTGGTTTTTTGCTTTCATAGACTAAACTAATTGTTATTCTTACTAAACACCGCTTCCCTTTTCTACCTACCTCATTCCTATCTATTAGCCATTAGAAAGTAGGTCAAAATAAATAATATGCTAGTTCAGATATATTTGTATCATATGAGGATCAGGAAGATAGTTTATGAAAAATGGAATTGAAGGCTTAATGTTAAAAAATGGATTTACGCCAAAAGATATTCACAGAATAAAAAATTCTCAAAAAGATCAGGTAGTAGTATTCAAACTGAAATATTTAATCTGGGAAATATTTGTTTTAGACTCATCTTTCTATTTTTTATTATCATATTTACACTATTCTTGGCTATTTATCTTAATTCAGATAACACTCATGCTAGTTTAATAATGACATTTTTAATTACCATCGCTATCGTTCTTTCCTCTTCCACACCAATATTAAGATACAAATCTTTTGCATTTATAAAAAACGCAAAGGAAAATAATTAGCTGCCATTATCATCTCTTAAATATCATAGGTCGAACACTTTGTGTGTTTATTAATCATCTCTTCAAAAAGAGTGAAAAACAACTTACTCATCGATAACTAAAAGCATAATTGAAAACAATAGACCAACTCCTGCATAAACCAAACTCCCAAGTATTTTCTCATATCTTAATAATTCAAATATTCCTTCATACTCTTTTCTTACAAAACCTTTATAATTTGAATCATGATAAGAATAGAACTACCTCATCGGTATAATCTCAAGGAACAACAAAAATGGAATTTCCCAAAGACCGGATCTCTCACTCCTTTATCTGCATACTTGCCTTTATAGGCTATTTTTTTTCCTCATTTAGTCTATTGCTGACGCCAGCTCCCGCAGCATTGTTTCAATCACCTTATATCATCTCATTAATCAGTTTTTTTATTTACCTCCCCTACTGCCTAATCATTTGGTTTGCCTATCAAAAACATATTAAATTAATGCCGTTAGGTCACCTTCAATGGAGCACACTAAAAGCCCCCTTTTTAGCCTTAGTGGGATTATATTTTATTAGTCTATTTTTAGGCTCTGAAGATGATTCATGGGTTACAGAAATTGAGTCTATTTCAGGCTTTGCCTTCTTCTTATTTGCACTCTCAGTTATCTTTATTGCTCCAATTACTGAAGAAGTCATTTTTAGAGGTTTTCTACTAAATGCAGGTATGTGGTATGGCAATATAGGTAAATGGGTAGCTATTATTATCTCGTCACTTCTATTTGCAGTGATGCACACTCAATATGAGTCAATCACTACGTTTATCCTTATTTTTGTTGTGGGTGTTGTGTTTTGCCAAATCAGAATAGGAACTCGTTCATTAATCGCACCGATAGTGCTACATGGAATACACAACACAATCAGTGTCGTTTTTTTAATGTTATAGAGTTTTTATTTAATAAATTTCTATTTTTTATAATAAAACACTTACTCAATTAATAAGAAATGATATTTAACAGATGAAAATATTTTTATTATTTTTTAGAGAATGATCTGATTTTATACGCAATAATACCGAATATTATTCATTATTATCTAAATAAGTTATATTAACTTCCATAAAAAATAAAATGAAAAAATTAATAGGGAATGTGATTATAACTACATGCTTTTTTAGCATATTAAAGTATGATAAGAGATATTAATATGATAAGGATATTACCATCTTCTTAAATTAAGAGAACTCTTTATGAATTTGTTTTTCCAAAATAGCCTAGCTTTTCCGAGCATTATTTTTAGTGC
Organism: Proteus vulgaris; assembly: GCF_016239305.1. Lineage (GTDB taxonomy): Bacteria > Pseudomonadota > Gammaproteobacteria > Enterobacterales > Enterobacteriaceae > Proteus > Proteus vulgaris_C. The sequence goes on from NZ_JAEHOQ010000003.1 coordinate 84,495, forward strand.
ATTACTTATTATTATCTTTTTTTATTGGCTTTGTGCTGCTTTTGGATTATTAGATATTGATTTATTTAATATTGATAGTGAATTGGATGTTGATGCAACAGGTTTCGCAGGTTGGTTAACAAAATTAGGATTAGCCGGTATTCCAGTTACGATTATTTTAACCTTCTTTACCCTTATTGGCTGGTTTATCAGTTACTTTACTAACTATTGGATTATCAGCACTATTGAAACAGATTTTATTCATTATTTAGTTGGCTTTGTTGCTTTAATCATTATCTCTTTTATTTCTCTTAATCTTACTGCGGTATGTTTAAAACCCATTCGTAAAAAGCTCATGTCGCGTAATAAGCCTAAATCAGTACACCAATTGATAGGTAAATTAGCCATAATACGATCAGCGAATGTAGCGGAAAACAAAGGTGAAGCAGTTTTAGAGGATGGAGGTGCGGGTTTAATTTTACAAGTTAGAGCACCAGAACAAGAAAATATTAAACGAGGAGACAACGTTATTATTATTAGCTATGACGCGTCTACTCACAGTTATCAAGTCGTAACGGAAGATGAATTTCATCGCTAGTATCCACATTGGATGAAATGCAATTTAGTTAACAGACAAACACGATTAAAAATGACGACATCGTCTGAACCTATGGAGAAAAAAGTATGGATTTGGCTTTCGTTATGCCTTTCTTAACTATCGTTGGCTTCGCAATTCTAATTATTTTAGGGTTATTTGGATTATTTAAAGCTTTCTATATAAAAGTGCCACAAGGTACAGCCTTAATTGTCAATGACATGACCTCACAACCTAAAGTCCATTTTACGGGGGCATTAGTTTATCCTGTTATCTACAAAAAAGAGTTTATGCGTATTTCTCTTTTAACGTTAGAGGTTGATCGTCGTGGTAAAGATGGTTTGATTTGCCAAGATAACTTACGTGCTGATATTACCGTTGCATTTTATTTACGTGTAAATGAAACCACTGAAGACGTATTAAAAGTCGCAAAAGCCATTGGTGTTGATAGAGCGTCAGATCATCAAGCAGTCAGCACCCTATTTAGTGCTAAATTCTCAGAGGCATTAAAAACAGTAGGTAAACAGTTTGAATTATCAAAACTCTTTGAAGATCGCCAAAATTTCCGTGATCGCATTGTGGATGTCATTGGCAAAGATCTTAATGGCTATGCGTTAGAAGACGTCGCTATCGACTATTTAGAACAAACACCCAAATCAGCCCTTGATCCAAACAATATTTTTGACTCTGAAGGTATCCGCAAAATTACGGAAATTACCGCAATCCATAATATTGAAACCAACCAAAAAGAGCGCGACCAAGAACTTGCTATCCAGAAGAAAAACGTTGAAACGCGAGAGGCAAGTCTGGCTTTAGAACGTCAACAAGCGGATGCTGAAGCACGTCAAAAACGTGAAATCGATAATATTCGCTCACGTGAAACATCAGAAACCTTACGAGTTCAAGAAGAAGAGCGTCTTAAAGCCGAACAAGCACGTATTCAAACTCAACAAGAGATTGAAATTCGTGAAGAAAATCGCATGCGTGAAGTGGAAGTTGCACAACAAAATCGTACTCGTGCAGTCACCATTGAACAAGAGCGAGTTAATCGTGCTCGTGAATTAGAAATTGTTGCTCGTGAGCGTGAAGTTGAATTGCAACGTATTGAGAAAGAAAAGGCGTTAGAAGAAGAACGCAAAAATATCTCAAATGTGATTCGTGAACGTGTCGCCGTAGAAAAAACGGTCGCTCAAGAAGAAGAGCGCATTAAAGAAGTACGCGAAATCTCAGAAGCGGAACGTATGCGCCAAGTCACCATCATAAATGCACAAGCAGAAGCAGAAGAATCTTTAGTTCGTCAAGTGAAAAGAGCCGAAGCCGATGAATCCAGTGCTAAACATAAAGCTGAAGAAATCAGCACCATGGCGAAAGCTGAATTAGAAGCCTCTGTAAAACAATCCGAAGCGAAAAAACGTTTAGCTGAAGGTATTGAAGCAGAGCATGCAGCATTAGGCCTTGCCGAAGCTCGAGTGCGCCAAGCGACAGCAGAAGCAGAAGAGAAAGAAGGTCTTGTGCTGGCTAACATCACTGCTGAAAAACTATTAGCTGAAGCACGAGGCATGAAAGAAAAAGGCTTAACTGAAGCACAAGTGATGGAAGCAAAAGCACAAGCCCAGCAACAACAAGGCCTTGCAGAAGCGAAAATTTTAGAAGAGAAATTAGTCGCTCAAGCGCGTGGTGAAGAACAACAAGCCAATGCTAAAGAGAAATTAGGTCTTGCTGATGCGAAAATTCTTGAAGAGAAACTAGCGGCACAGGCGCGTGGTGAAGGTCAATTAGGATCAGCACAAGCCGAAGTTATTCGCCAACGCTTGAAAGCAGAAGCTGATGGTTTAACAGATAAATTCAAATCTATGGATCACCTCAGTGATACGGCGCGTGCACATGAAGAATTCCGTATGAGTCTTGAAAAACAATTTGAACAAGCGATGGCATCTATTGAAGCCAACAAAGAAATTGCACGCGAACAAGCCGATGTATTGGCTGCAGCTCTGAGCAAAACCAATATTGAAATTGTGGGCGGTGATGGCAACTTCTTTAATACCTTCTCTAAAGCATTAAGTTTAGGTAAAGCAGTCGATGGCTTTATGGATAAAAGCAGTTTTGCCAAAGAGAACGTTGAAAAGCTGATTAACCGCACTCAACAAGATAAAAAACTCGATGTCGCCTCTTTATTAAAAAATCCAGAAATCCAAGATTTAATTAATGGATTTATGGCAACAAAAGGCGCCAATCAGCTGATTAAAGATGTAACAACTAAATCAGACTCCTCTAAAGAAGAATAATGCTATTTAGGAGGCGAAAGACATAGGGACATCTCTATGTCTTTTATCTTGTTTTATCGTTTAAGCCAAGGAAATCCGTTATACCATGTCTGAAATTCTGGATACGAATCGCGAGCAGGAAATACTCGATAGCGCTGTTGCACAAGGTGGCGCGTATGAAATTTTACGCAAACGCCTAACAGAACAAGGCCAACAACTTCATCAAAAAGCCACTGAGTTAAATCAACATCGCTTAGATGAATTTGGTCAAAGCCAAATGGATATTATTGGTCGTATCCGTATTCGTACTGAAAATAACTGCCAAGCCAGAGATATTGTGCGTGTTGGTGAATGGTTACTGTTTGGTTATAACGTTTTCCTTGGATTAAAACGTGAAATTCATCTTGAAGATGTCTTTTCACTTTATCGTTTAACTGAAAATGAGGGCGAGTTTGACGTTGAGGCCGTCCCTTATGAAGAGACTTTTTTAAACGATAATCGTTTTATTCAGGATTTTACTGAGCTTTATACTTATTACAAAAATACACAACTTCTACAACTTGTTGAGCGTGATGGAAAACTGCTTGCCAGTTTTCAAATTGGTGCGCGAATTACTGATGTGCGAGTTTTCCGATGGGCTATCTCAAGTGATAAAAAACGTATCGATTATATTGATAATCGGGGTGAAAGAGATATTGCCCTCCCTCCTGCTTACGATTTCGAATGGACGAAAACCCAACGTGAAAATACGGTCAATGGTCGTTTTCCCCATATCAATATTCTTGATACCGTTTTTGTCGAAACAACAGGCGGTGATTTAACCGTTAAATGTGAAAACAACACCGAAGATGGATTAGGGATCTATCGTGAAGCCGTATTAGATAAAAACCAATCTCTCGATGATGCCCAAATTGAATATGCTCAAACAGGCAGTTTAATTTTATTAAAAATCTTACCGTATCGAGAAGAGAACTGGCGTTATTTGGTCTACAACATTTTGACGCAAACCGTACAACGCATTGATGCAATTGGACAAGCTTGCGTTCAATTACCTGAAGATCATGGCATTATTTTCCCCGGTGGCTATTACCTGCAAAATGGTGAATACAAAACCTTTGATCAACCAATGGAAGGGATGTATTTCCGCCGTCTACGCCGTTCGCCTAATGGCGAAGACGTGTTATATGTTTTCTACTCTCCTTCACAAGGTCGCCTTGCACTTTTCAATTACAATATGATTGAGCGTAAACTTGCTGTGCCTTTAGTTGGTCATGGCTATGCGATGCTAGAAGACGGAAAAATGGTGCTGTTTGAAGGTGAAGGCGAAGAAGCAACACGTGTTCATCCAATGCAAGTTTGGCAAACCCCCTTCTATTCTGAAGAATTTGCCGATAAACAACCTCCTCGTAATGGTTTTTATGGCCGAATTGGTAATGCTGATTTAGTACGAGGTATTTCTGAAATTTTGCATGTGGCAAAAGAAATTGAAGGTAATCAAATCTCTATTGCTCGCTATGAACAACTTAGCTTACAACCTAAAAACTTATTAGATCTCTATTATTGGTTTAATGATGATCACTGTTTAGGAATTGGTAAATTATTAAAAGATATCGCTCAAACCAGTGAACTAGTGCTTGATGAATATGAAAAAGTGGAAAGTATTCGTCAGCAATCTGCTAAATCAATGCTTGAAGCCGTTAATCGCCAAAAATCATTACTGGCCTTAACCCTCCCTGATAGTTGGACAGATATTCAACAATTTGTTGATAGCTTAAATTTATTAAATGCTCATCGTGGACATCTGATTTCCTTGCGTGAATTCCGCTATATGGATTTAACCAAGCTTAGCACCATGGAAACAGAAATTACCGAAACACAACAACGTGTTTCACAAGCGACCGCACTTTTCCTTGCTAGTGATAAAGCACTACAACCGTTTAAAGCTCAACTAGTTACCTTTGAAAACCTCATTGAAAAAGCCCAAAACAGCGCACAACTAGATGTACCAATGAATGACATGGAAAAAATGTCTGCTGATTTGGATATGCTTTCTAACTTAATGGCATCTTTGACGTTCCAAGACGTTACCCAACAAACGCACATTATCGATGCAATCTCACAAATCTATGCTCAGCTCAACCAATCTCGCGCTCGACTACAACAAAAACGCAAATCACAAAGTAGTGTCGAAAGCGTAGCTCAATTTGGTGCTCAATTTCGCTTATTTAGCCAAGGGATCACCAATGCCCTATCCCTTGCAACCGACCCAGAACGTTGTGACGATCAGCTTTCGCGTCTTTTGGTTCAATTAGAAGAGTTAGAAAGTCAATTTAGCCATCACGATGAGTTTCTTGATGATATTCTGGCTAAACGTGAAGAATTAGTAGAAACCTTTGAGTCACACAAACAAGTGTTGCTTGATGATCGCCAACGTCGATCACAAAGCCTATTAACAGCAGCTAACCGCTTGCTAGAAAATCTGCAACGTCGAACCTCTCGATTACAGTCACAAGATGAGTTAAATGCCTTTTTTGCATCAGATCCTTTATCACTGAAAACACGAGAGATCATTGATAAGCTAAGAGAAATTAATGATAACGTCAAAGCTGATGATATTGATGCACGCTTAAAATCCTCTCGTGATCAGGCTATTCGTATTCTGCGGGATAAAACCGATATTTTTGAAGACGGTGGCAATGTCATTAAATTAGGGCCTCGCCATCGCTTTAGCGTTAATACGCAAGAACTTGATCTCACTATTTTACCTAAAGAAGATAAGCTCTGGTTATACCTGACAGGGACGGATTATCAAGAACCGATTGAAAATACAGAACTTGCTCAATTACAGCCTTATTGGAATGCCTCACTTGAATCTGAATCGGACACCGTTTATCGTGCAGAGTATCTCGCTTATTCCATTATTTATGCAGCAGCAAAACGTCAAGATGGTCTTGATTACGAAACGCTAAAAGAAGCACTCACTCTTCCAGAAAAACTTGAAAAACTCGTGCGTGATTTCGCAACCCCGCGTTATAAAGAAGGCTATGAAAAAGGGATCCACGATCACGATGCGATCGCTATATTGAAAAAGCTGATCCCTATTGGTGAAAGCGCTGATCTTCTACGCTATAACCCAACCGCTCGTGCAATAGCGGCGTTATTTTGGGAAACTAAACAAAATGAGCAATATCCTGCTCTGTGGCCTGAACGTGCAAGAACCGCACTGAATATTCAGCAATTATTCCATACAGACGATGCGTTAACCGATTTGCAAGCTGAAATAGAAGCTGATATTCGCTTATTCCTTCATGATAATCCGATTGAGTGCGAACACTATGTTCCGATGCAAGCCTCTGAATATTTAAGCTTTACCTTGGCGAGAACACCCATTGAATTGGTTTATAGCAAATATGCTAAAGAGCTAGTGGTTGCATTACAAAGTCGATTAGAAGAAGCTCATATGTGGATAGACTTTAATCGCTCACAACAGAATTTAGGTACGCGATACGCACAGCGTTGGGCACTGATCCAAAATTGGCTACAAGGGCTGTGCTCTCTGCCTGATTATGCCGAACTCGCACCTTATATTCCGGGCGCTATTGCTATCATCATTTTAGATAAAGTTGCATCAGCGCGTTATAGCGAAGCTGATTTATACTTTACAGTAACGGATTTATTAGGCTCTCATCCAACTATTGAAAACCAAGCATTATCACTCAGTTTAGATGACTATTTCAGTCGAATGCGCGGGCAAAGAAAGAACTTTATTCCTGCGTTTCGACAGTACCTCACATTACGCCAAAAAATAGTCAGCGATGAACGTGAACGCTTAAAACTGCATGAATTTAAAGCCAAACCATTAAGCTCTTTTGTCCGTAATAAGCTGATTAACGATGTCTATTTACCGATTATTGGCGACAATATGGCAAAACAAATTGGTGCTTTAGGTGAAGGGAAGCGTACCGATTTAATGGGATTATTATTAATGATTTCCCCACCGGGTTACGGTAAAACCACATTAATGGAATACGCTGCCGCACGTTTAGGTCTTATTTTTATGAAGATCAATGGCCCTGCATTAGGACATAACGTGCTATCACTCGATCCAGAACAAGCGCCTAATGCAACAGCAAGACAAGAGCTGGAAAAACTCAACTTAGCATTAGAAATGGGTAATAACGTTATGCTGTATGTGGATGATATTCAGCATACTCACCCTGAATTCTTACAAAAATTCATTTCGCTCTGTGATGGAACAAGACGTATCGAAGGGGTATGGAAAGGAAAAACCAAAACCTATGATATGCGGGGTAAAAAATTCTGTGTCGTCATGGCAGGTAACCCTTACACCGAATCAGGTGAAGTCTTTCGTATTCCTGATATGTTGGCTAACCGAGCTGATATTTATAACTTAGGTGAAGTATTAGGTGGTATGGATGATGCTTTTGCCCTAAGTTATATCGAAAATAGCTTAACCTCAAATGCGGTATTAGCACCGCTTGCACTGCGTGATCTTAACGATCTCTATATTTTAGTGGATAAGGCAATGGGGAAATCCGTCTCTACTAACACATTAAGTTACCCTTATTCTGATGCTGAAATTAATGAAATTGTGATGGTGCTTAAACACTTAATTACGCTACGCAATGTCATTTTAAAAGTAAATCAGCAATATATCGCCAGTGCGGCACAATCAGATAAATATCGCACAGAGCCCGCATTCCGTTTGCAAGGCAGTTACCGCAATATGAATAAATTAAGTGAAAAAGTCTCTGCGGTAATGAATGATGAAGAGATTGAACGCTTACTCGACGATCATTATCTTGGCGAGGCACAATTGCTGACGACTGGAGCCGAAGAGAATTTATTAAAACTCTCTGAATTACGTGGAAAGCTAACTGAAAAAGACGCTATTCGTTGGCAACAAATAAAGAAAGACTTTATGCGTAATAAAGCATTAGGCGGTGATAATGCCGATATTGGCGATCGTGTAGTATCACAGTTAGCCAATTTAGTAGAAAGTGTGCAAGGTCTACGCTAAAGATAAAAAAATAGTTATATTTAGCCCACTTATTTTAGTGGGCTAAAAACGACATAGATAATGTTTTATAAATCGAGCAACCTATTTCACGTTCACGATATTGACTTGTTCATAACAAATGAAAAAATATTATCGTGAACGTCGTTAAGATTAAATATATTTACTATTAATACATCATGATATCAAAGGAAAAGTTGTTGTAATATATATAATGAATACTATTAATACTTAATTTTATAAAAATTTAATTTTATTTCATATAATTAACAATGCTATGATTAACAATAAATAACAATATTATTTAACAAACGATTATACCCCGTACATAAAATCCATATTAACTCACACTCTGAAAAGAATGAAATAAATAAGATATTAATAATAATCACTCTTAATCTATTTATGAGATCTCTCTCTAAAGATAGGAAATTAACTTAGGATTAATAGCATAGAAATGATAGCATCAAAAATGCTATAAATTAATTATATTATTCATATGACTTTAATTTAAATAAATTAAAAAGTTTTAAATATATTACCTTCAATTTATTAACAAAAAAGATAAAAAGTATCTTCGCTAATAATTATTTAAATGTACTTTTTAAAGTTATATAAAATATTATTCTATTTCCGTCTAGTTTAAGTCGTTTTTATACTAGATTGATGGCAACACAACAAAAATACTTTCAATAAAAGTGGGCGTACTATGAAAAGCATGTTTACGACTCGGGAACTCCCTGACGTAGATCGGTTTTCCGTATTCAGGGATACAATAAAAGACCGCTTTTTATCGTCTTATGAATGCAATGAAGTCGAATTGCCTCCTCATTCTCGATTTTATGCCAATATTGTCGAGCAGAAGGTGACTAATATTCGCTTTATTCAGCTAGAGTCTAATGGGCACTGGGCAAATAGCCGTCCTTTGACCCATAAACTGAGCTTAGAAGAACATTTTCAAATTGAGATACAACGTTCAGGAACCAGCCATCTGACTCAAGATGGGAGAACCGCATTTCTACGACAAGGTGATTTTTGTATTTTTGATATGGCAAGACCCGTATCCTGGTCTTTTGATAACGACTACTCATTATTTAAAATTCTGATCCCAAGAGAGAAACTAGCATCACGTTTAGGTAATACGCAAAACCTCACTGCAAGAGCAATACGCGGTAATAGTATTACAGGATCTCTCGTTTATAGTTTTGTGATGCGCTATATCCCTTTTTTAGATTCAATGCCACCACAACATGCTCAGCAACTTGCTGATATTTTACTGAATTTAATTACCTCAGCATTTAGCGAATTCAGTATTGCGACACCACCTCAAAGCTTAGGAAGATCAACACTGTTTTATTTTGCTCAACACTATCTTGAGCAACATCTTTCCGATCCCGATTTAAGTGTTAATGAATGTGCTAGTGCCTGTGGGATCTCAGTACGCTATTTACAGATGCTATTTAAAGAACAAAATACGTCTGTACTTCGTTGGATCTACCAAAAGCGTCTTGAGAATTATAAAACAGCGCTAATTAACCCGCTTTTAGCCGAGAAAAATATTACACAACTAGCTTATGAATGTGGATTTAATGATATTTCTAATTTAAGCCGAAAATTTAAATCTGAATTTTTTATGACACCATCTGAGTATCGAAAAATACACTCGTTGAGATAAGTTCTAAAATAAAATTATGGGTTATATAAAGATCATTACCAGCATTATGGTTCATATATGAATCAATATATACCCAGAATACTCTTTCCCCCTCTAGTTTATATTTTGGAGGTTACACTAGAGGAGAAAAGAGTTTATTTTATCAGCCGTAACGAAACTCAATGCCTAATGTGCCACACGGATATTCCCATTTCTTTAAAATCGTCTCGCCACATAACACTCGGCAAGTACCACACTCTAAACATCCTGCATAATCAAAAAGATATTGCCCTTTTTCATCTTTTTTATATAAACCAGCGGGGCATGCTTTCATTAAGATTTCAAATTGTGCAGGATCGATATCATCCTTTAAGACAATATGTGGATTTTCTTCATCCACATTAAATTTATTGACGCCTAATTTAACGTCTACGTTTACTTGACTCATAAAGAACGTACTCCTTTAAAGCCATCTTTAATTAAATTCATCACACCGACTTTCTTCACTTGAGACAGTATTTTCTTACGTACTGGTTTTTCTGGGCCATTAATTACGAATAAATCATGCATTACATTAGCGGCCATTTGCGGGTAATCCGTGAAGAATCTGGTGTTATCAAGGAAAGCAGGTAAATCTTTATATAGCTTCATATCTTTCATGACAAAACTGTCATTTAATAAAGATTGATAACAACTCAGCTCTTTTTGACTGTAGCTGTTTTGTTCTTTCGCCATTAATACCGCTTTTGCAGCAGCTTCGCCTGAAGCAATCGCCAGATCCATCCCTCTTACGGTATAACCCACATTGAGACAAAAACCAGCGGCATCTCCCGCCACTAATACACCATCTTTCACTAATTCAGACACCATATTCATGCCACCTTCCGGCACCATATGTGCTGAATATTCTAATAATTTGCTATCTTTGATAAGGGGAGCAACAACAGGATGTTGTTTAAAATCTTCTAATAATTGAGGAACCGTTTTTTCAAACTTATCGACGTTATGTAACCCTAAAACCAGGCCTAAAGAAACGGTATTTTTATTGGTATATAAAAAACCACCGCCTAAGTATCCCCCTGATGGCGCGCCCGCAAAAAGCCAAGCTAACCCTTCATCATTTGTGCAACCAAATCGGTCTTCCATTTGTTGAGGGGTAAATTCAAGTAACTCTTTAACACCGACAGCAACAGTATGAGGATTTACTTTCTGCGTCATACCTAATTGCTTCGCTAACAGTGAATTCACACCATCAGCTAAAATCACGACATGAGCTTCAATTTCATCATCACCGGCTTTAACGCCACATACTTTGCCATCTTTTACTAATACTTCATCGACACGAACGCCCGTGATCACTTGCGCACCAGCATCTTCCGCTTTTTCCATTAGCCACTGATCAAACGAAGAACGTAATACAGTATAAGAGCGCGCGGCTTCCTCTTCTTGCTGAGTATGCTGATAATCTAACGTAACGCCATCTGTCGGCGTCAACATGGAGATTTTTTCACGCGTTACAAGGCGCTCAACTGGGGCTTCTTCGGCAAAGTTGGGGATAATTTTTTCAAGGCTGTGTGCGTATAAACGTCCACCTGTCATATTTTTACTGCCAGCGAAATTACCTCGCTCAACCACTAATACATCACATCCTGCTTGCGCTAAAACATAGGCAGCAGTACCACCAGCAAGTCCACCACCCACAATAATGGCGTCAAAAATATCGTCTGACATACTTTTCTATCCTTTTATTATGTGTGGTCGCTTAGTACACATTCACTAAGCGACCGACGGGGATTAACCGCCAAGTTTTGCTGTTAATGCAGGTAACACTTTGTAGAGGTCGCCGACAATCCCGTAGTCCACCATGTTGAAGATAGGTGCATTTTTATCTTTGTTGATACCAACAATAATTTTTGCTCTATCTACACCGACCATATGTTGAATTTGTCCTGAAATACCGACAGCAACATAAACATCAGCACCTAAGGTCACGCCTGAAACACCGATGTAGCGATCGTGTTCCATCCAGCCTTCACCTTCAGCAATAGGCCGTGAACAACCCACTTCACCTCGCAGGGCTTTCGCTAATGCTGACGCAAGTGCGATATCATCCGCCTTGCCAAAGCCACGTCCAACACCAACAACACAATGTGCTTTACCTAAATCAACGCTACTACCTTGTTTTGGCTTACGAGCTAACACTTTTAATGTATGCGCAGGGACGACAAAGGTACCTTGTACCACTGAGGCATTGGGAGCATCTGTAATGGCTTCCACATCTAATGCACTACCCACAGTAGCAATAGCATACGATGAGCGAATTTCTGCTTTAGCATGTGCTAAACCACCATAAACTTGGTGTGTTGCTATCACGGTATTGTTTTCAACGGTCAGGCTTAATGCATCACTAACAACCCCCGCTTTTAACGTAACACCAAGGCGAGCCGCAATGGCTTTTGCTCGTTTTGATGATGCTAATAAAACCAATGCATTAGCACCTGCTTCTTTAATAATTTCAGCAAAAGAGATCGCATAATCTTCAGCAATCACACCTTCTTGTGGTGCAAAGCAATAGACACAATCAGCACCAAGACTGACACATTCACGAGTGCTTTCATCATCACCGATAAATAACACATTCACTTTTTCACCAAGACCGCGAGCAAACGCTATCAGCTTCGCTAAATCATCCGCTTTCTCGGCATAAACAAAGGTAGTAGGTAGTAAACTAGCCATTTTTAATCTCCTTATTGATTAACCGCTTGGCGTAAATGCTGAGCAAATGTGGCAATATTTTCATCTGAATCACCTTCTAAAATAATGCCAAGACGATCTGTCTGCTCTGGTGCGCACACTTGTGTTTGCACTACAGTCAGTGCTGAAATATCAACACCGATATCTCCTAATCCAAGTTTCTCAACTGGTTTTTTATTGGCCGCTAAAATGGCTTTCATTGAGGGTAATTTGGGGGTGTTAATGCTTGATGTCACGCAGACAACGGCTGGTAATGTCAGCTCTAGCTCTTCAGTGATATTTTCTAAATCGCGTTCAACAATAATTTTGTCACCTTCAACGGTAATTTTGTTAACGGCATTAACACAAGGTAAACCTAAGTATTCACCTACCGCTAAACCCGTTTGTTGAGCGTATAAGTCACCAGAACCTTCACCGAAAACTAATAAATCAAAACCCACTTTTTGTGCAGCTTGCGCAATAATATTGGCGGTATCTGTTGAATAAAGAGCATTACACGCATCATCAGCAACAAGTGTTAATGCATCAGGGCCTCGCGATAAAATATCTTTTTTGATTTTCGCGTTTTCTACCATTGCACTGGTGCCTACACTCAACGCGGTTACGCTGCTATCACCAAGAGCTGTTGCAATCTCTACGGCAGTTTCAATCGCATTTAAATCATATAAGCTAATTTTTAAACCCGCATTATCCGTTGCGAGTGTACGATCAGGCCGCGTTGTGATGTCTTGTTCGTCATGAACAACCTTACAGCAGGCAATAAGTTTCATAATTCACATTCTCCGTTTTGCTCAATGGAGCAAATTAATAAAATCCCAATGTCATTACGCTAAAATATGTTTAGCGATCACCATGCGTTGCACTTCGCTTGTGCCTTCAAAAATTTCGGTGAGTTTTGCTTCACGCATTAGGCGTTCAACAGGATAAGATTTGGTGTAACCCATACCGCCATGGAGTTGAACGGCTTTTTGAGTCACATAGGTTGCTGTTTCAGAAGCATATAATTTGGCTTGCGCTGATTCTCGGGTATAAGGAAGTCCAGCAATTTTTGCCGCAGCTGCGCGATACACCAACATGCGAGCACAATCTACACGAGTAGCCATATCCACTAACATCCATTGCACACCTTGATTGGCTGCAATAGGTTTTCCAAATTGAATACGCTCTTTGGTGTAATCAATCGTGGCATCTAATGCACTTTGTGCGATACCTAACGCAATAGCAGAACAGCTTAAACGGCCACCATCTAAGGTCTCCATGGCAATGCTAAAACCTTTGCCTTCGGCACCTAAACGTGCGCTAACAGGTACAACACAGTCACTAAAACTGACAGAACAAGTTTCAGAGCCATTCATACCCATTTTTTCTTCAGGTAAACCAATGCTGATCCCAGGGTTATCACGCTCAACTAAAAATGCAGTGATCCCTTTAACCCCCGCACTTTTATCCGTCATGGCAAATACGATAAAGAATGCACCTTGAGGCGCTGCGGTGATCCACAATTTAGAGCCATTGATCACATAATTATCACCTTGACGAACAGCGGTTGTTTGTTGGGCTGCTGCATCACAACCCGCACTTGGTTCGGATAAACAGAAGCAACCAATTTGTTCACCTGAAACCACTCCCGGTAAAATACGTGCTTTGGTTTCTTCATCAGCGTATTTTTGAATAACAGGGCCAGTTAATGAACACTGTGAACCCATGATCATGGCGTGTGCAGCGCTGACTTTTGCCATTTCTTCTGTTGCTAATACATAGCTAATTGCATCCGCTTCTGTTCCACCATAATTTTCATCAATATTGAAACCAAAGAGTCCTAATTCAGCCATAGGTGTAACGCTTTCACTTGGAAAACGGTGTTCTTTATCGATTTCGCCTGCAATAGGTTTAATATCGTTTTCAACAAACTCTCTGACCATATCGCGGATCAGGACTTGTTCTTCTGTTAGCTGAAAATCCATGTTTATCTTCCTCTGTGAATATATAGGGTTATCTCTATGGCGTGCGATTTCACATTTATCGTCTTATCGCACGCATTAATGGGTTAACGTTATTCCTACATCGTCGCTATGGATGCAGGTAAGAAGGTGTACAGCAGCAACATAAACATCATGGCTAACAGTGGGATAGCGAGAGTTAACGTTCCTACAGGGCCATAGCCCTCTTTATGGCTGACACCACAGACGCTAAAGACAGTAATAATCAATCCGTTAAATGGTGGAGTTGTACTCATTGATGCCATTGTGGCCACTCGGTGTAAGGAGCCTTGATCAACTACGGTTGCAGGGAACATTGCCGCAATCATTGGCATAGCAATACTTAACGCACCGGAGCCTGAGCCACTGATAAATACCAAGGCGCCGACTGAAATTGCAGTAACAACAAGTGGATTAAGACCAGATTGAGCAATCGCTTGGAATGATTCTTTGAACGCAGGTAAGGTCATCACTAATGCCCCAAACCCAACAATAACCGCCGTGTTAAAGAGGGAGGTCACCCCTTCCATCGTCCCAGCAGCTAAATTAGGTACGAGCTTTTTCCAATCGAGATAGCGTAAGTACACAATCAAGGCGGCGATAATCGCGCAGAACAAGGCAATAGCTGGATCCCATTTCAGAATATTCAGCACGACCAGCAAAATAAGCATAGGGAGTAATGCAACGAGTACATTTGGTAATTGACGATCTTTTTTACCTTCTTCAGCTTTTGCTGTTTTTTCGTCTTCAACCCAACCTTCACCTTTTGCTTTTACACGTTTAAATAACCAGGTGAGATAAATAATGACTAAGGTGACTTGGAACAACGCTGTCAACATACCTGGCACTAAACCCGCAGTAGCTGACGTACCTAAGAATTTCATGGGGATAAGGTTTTGGATCTGCGGTGATCCGGGCATTATCATCACAAACGTACCTGCACCGGCAAAATAGACAGCAGGAATAAGTCTGCGAGGAAGGTTTGCTTTGCGAAATAAACTCACCATCATCGAATAAACGGTAAACAGTGCAACAAATACTGAAACACCGCCGTAGGCTAAAATGGCACAAGCTGCAACTAACGAAGGAATAACGGCTCTTTCACCAAATTTACCAATAATAAAAGAGGCAACACTATCAGCAGCGCCACTGATAGCGGTTAATTTGCCAAAAATCGCACCGAGTACGAAAATGAAGAAGAAGCTGCCAAAATAACCACCTAATCCACCGGTATACACTTGTAACAGTGCATCGACAGGATTAAGCATATCTGGTGATACAAGCCATGCAGTCACAGCAAGAAATAGGCTGGTAGTAAAGACAGAAATGAAGATATGTATGCCTTTCATACACATGATCATCAATATCGCTAGCCCAATGATTAAACAAATAATACCCATGATTGCCCCACTTATATGTGTTAGGGTTCAATTGACCTGTGCTATCCACACAGGCCTTTTGTGACTATTGATTAATGTTGTTAAGCAGAAAGCACATCAGCAAAAGTTTGCAATGCAGTTCTAGCTTGTTCATACGTTTTGGTTTGCTGATCGATTTCGATAATGATGGAAGGAATGCCTTCTCTATCGAGAAATTTCTTCACAATCGGGGCATCGAATTCTTCAGGATCACAGAATTTTGTTAGCAAATAGATAACGCCATCAGCGCCAGTGTTTTTCACCATATCGGCGATTAAACGACCGCGTTTTTTCTCCGGATCATATAAAAGTGAACACCCTTCAAGCAGGGCGATTTGCTCTGCCATTGCTTCATAAGGTGCGTTATTTTCTGGAATATCTTGGCGAAACTGACGAGACTCATGTGCGACTTCATCAGCCACAATGGCCATCTTGTTATCCGCTAAGATTTGTAAAATAGAAGGGCTATCTGCAATAATGCCTGTCACGACAACTTTGTGCCCTTTCCACGGTTCGGGAGATAAGGTCTTGCATTGCGCAACAATGGCTTCAACGGCTTTTGTATGTTCAACCACATCCATAAAATAACCACTTTTGATCACAGTATTACGGCGTTGTGGTGTGATTAAGTTTGGATGAAGTGCTGCCATCTCTGAAAACTCGCGTAACGCGGCGCGACGCAGATTAAACAGATGAATCGCATTTTTTAGTGCATCATCTGTAACAGGTTGACCTGAAATTTCCCCTAATTGCAGTGCAATTTTTTTGTATTGTTCAGTTAAGAAAGCAATACCCGCAGGGGTTTTACGATTTTGTGGATGTACCAGTTGGATAAAAGGCACTTGTGGCACACCCGCTTTCCAGTTTTGCCCTAAGCATTTTAAGGTGTCGCACAAAGAAGGAATTAAAGCTGCTGACAGTTTATTCAGCGCACCATCCAATCCCATCTCAAGAGAAGAAAGCACTAGCGCACAATAGAAAGGAGGAAAATATTTCTTTGCTTCTGAGATCTCACGTCCTTCGGCACCCCAAATACCAAAAGGCACCATACCTGCCGCATAGACAATTTCATTCGGAGTATATTCAGGGAAACAACCAATCACCTTTTTACCACTACGAATAAAACCTTCTAATTGCGCAACGGGGTTATCTACCACCGCTTGCAGCTCATCAAATCTATCCGTTAATGTTTTCATTAGATGTCTCCCTTTTTCATATCGGCTTTATTCGCAGCCATAATTTCCGTTAATGCTTCAACACGGGTGACATACTGCGCTTCAGAGAAAACACGAGGATCAGCTTGGTCGCCATCAAAAGTCACTGTAGGGATCTTAAGTTCATGGCGAATACGGCGCTCAATTTCGGGCATAATGCCACTCCAGAGCTTACAACTGCGATTAACGTGAATAATGGCACCATCAACTTTATTCTGACGGCTAACGTTAATACGCATATCGGCTGCACGCTCAACAGAGACACAGTTAGGGACATAAGAGTAAGCACGCATCATCTCGTCACTGTTTTGATAAATGACACCAAATGCAGTGGCGTAAACAGTAGCGGTAACGTTGATGCCTTGCTCTTTTAACGGGGTAGATGTGGCACGCAAATAAGGCCAACAGGCAATACCTTCAAAGAGAACACGGTATTTTTCTTCACCGCGGTAAGTCGATTTTTTCTCTTTGATATTTTGCTCCATCTCTTCACACAGTTGCTCAAAAGCCAGTGCTGCTTCCAATTTACCGCGTGCGCAAACAGCAACCGCCATATGGTTAAACAGATCAAAACCATTCATTGGAGACGGTTCATATTGGCAATATTCTGCTGCTTTTAGCCATGCACGCCCTGTGCGTTGTGAGATTTCACAGACTTCTTTAAATTTCTCTTCGGAGAAGACTTTGCCAGTGACTTTTTCAAGTTGTTTAATCGCATCATCAAATTGCGCTTGAACATATTTCACAGTCACATCATCGGTGTCATAATCATTTTTATAAGGAATATCGATAAGGATCATCGGGATATTCAATTCATATGCGATATTTTCATACCACTTGATCATGCAGTTACAGATATTGTTACAGCACAGCAAGAAGTCAGGCTGAGGCATATCCATCTCTTCACACTGTTTAATATCCATGTAAGAGAGGCTGATACGAGCATAAGCACAGATATCATTGGAATATCCCATGCTTTCTGCGTGCTCACACATTTTTAAACCCGCACCTTTTGCCGCAATTGCAGCGGCTTGGTTTTCAGGATAAACCACACATAAACCTAATGTTTCAGCAATCTCTTGTGGGAAGTTAGAGGCACACCAGCCTATTTTTTCACCGCTATTTTTAGCATCCCACGCACGCTGATAAGCATCAGCAGCGATTTTTTGCAGTCGTTTTTTCGCAGGAATATAATCCGGCGCATTCATATCTACATTGCTCATTTTGATGTTCCTATTGTTAACGCATCGTCTTCCAGTTGATGGCGGTACGCTTCAAAGGCATAAATGGCGGCACCTATCGCCCCGTTATATTGTGATAAAGGTGAGGTGGCGATAGAGGCGTTCAACTCTTCGCTAACATAACGAACAACTTCAAAATTACTGGCGACACCGCCTGTCATCACGACAGGTGCTTCAACACCTACTCGTTTTGCAAGACCCGCAATACGACTAGCCACAGAGCGATGAATACCATTAATAACGTCGGGTATTGTTTCGTTATTCGCGAGATGAGAAATTACTTCTGATTCAGAGAACACAGTACAGGTTGAGCTAATCGTGACTTTTTTAGTGGACTTAGCGCCCTCTTGAGCGAGATCAGAAATCTTGGTTTCTAATACTCTCGACATGACATCTAAAAAGCGTCCTGTACCGGCGGCGCACTTGTCATTCATCACAAAGTTTAATAAACGGCCAGCACCATCCATATGAAGTGCTTTAACGTCTTGACCGCCGATATCAATCACGGTTTTTACGCCCGGAAAAAGAAAGTGCGCGCCTTTAGCATGACAGCTCAGTTCGCTCACTTCTTTATTGGCTTCTTTCAGAGAATTGCGGCCATAACCTGTTGCACAGATCCAACTGATCTGACTGAGATCGCCACCAAACTGGCTTAATACTTCAGCGATCGCTTTTTCAGGCCCTGAGGTTCCTGCACCCACTGATGCCAGTGATTTGGCGACAATTGCGTCACCATTTTTCATGATGATGCATTTTGATGCAGACGATCCGATATCAACGCCCATTGTGAAAATGTCTTGTTGCATGCCTTTGCTCTCCTGAAAATTAAAAAAATAAGTGGATTATTCTTTCCATGTCATCACGTCTTTATTGGCTTCAAGGCTGGCAATTTCTTCTGCGCTATACCCTAATTCAGCTAATACAGACGGTGTGTCTTCACCTAACAAAGGACCACGACGATATTCAGGTAAACCACTCTCTAAGAAATCAATAGGTGGACGAACTAAGGCTTTTTCACTGCCATTTTTGTATTTCATGTTGTAGAAGGTGTTGATTGCCCAAGCCTGTTTGTCTTCCAACACTTCTTCCCATGTTTGCGCAATACTGAATGGGATATCATTTTTGGTGAAAATATCGGCCCATTCTGATGCTGTTTTCTGCTCAACTTGTTGCCAAATCAGGTCATATAATTCCGGAGAGCGATTATTTTTCGCCACTTCTTGTAGGCGTGTATAACGAGCGTCTTCAGCTAAATCTGGACGACCAATACAAGAAATAAAGGTTGGGTAGTAAGCGTCATAAACTGGCATACAGACTTGGATAAAACGGTCATCTTTGGTTTTATAAGCCAGAATAAATGGGCTGGTAGTATTGCGACGATCGATTGGATACGGCTGACCATAATCTGGGTATTGCGCCGCTTGGATCATGATTGCTTGGGTATAAATTGAGGTATGCAGTAAGTTAGTTGAAACATACTCACCTTGGCCGATATTTTTAGCGCGAATATAAGCGGCTAACACACCTGAAACCAAGCCTAATGCACACTGGTGATCGCCAAGACCCGGGATCACGTTCATCGGTACTGTGCCTTTTTGGTACAACGAGCCTAAAATACCGCCACGCGCAAAGAAGGCAGTGTAGTCAAATCCGGGTAGATCTTTATCTGGACCTTCATCACCATAACCCGTCACGCTGGCGTAAACTAACTTTGGAAAGCGTTGTTTTAACGTTTCATAATCTAACCCTGCACGTTCTCTTGCACCAGGGCGCCAATTAGTTAAGAAAATGTCGGCTTTTTCTAACAGTTCAAACAGAATTTTTTTACCTGCTTCTGTTTTCGTATTCAACACGATGCCACGTTTATTGGCGTTTTCTAAATCAAAACTGGTGTTTTCATGTTGATCTAATGGACGACCTTCTGTTGGTGCGGTATAGCGTAAGTTATCGCCACTTGGAGATTCGATTTTAATTACATTCGCCCCCATATCAGCTAAAATACGACCCGCTGCGGGTACTGCGATAAAGGTCGCCAACTCAACTACAGTGACACCTTCCAGTGCTTTACGACTTGTCATTTTTTCTCCTAATTATTTTTAGACTTCATACTGCTGTTGTCAGAATGTGGATAAATCCGTTGTCACTTAACCCGCTACTTTGGTTTCTTCATCCTTGATTGAAACGCCATAACCCAATTGCAATTTCAGGGCTTGCACATCAATTTTTCCGCAAGGGGTATGAGGAAACTGCGTAAAGAAATGGAGTTCTTTGGGGATTTTGTAGCGAGCCAGTCGCTCTTGTAGAAATGCACGTAATTCGCTTTCATTTAGGGCGTAGCCTTTTTGCACACAAATAGTGGCAATCACTTCCTCACCTAAATCTACAGAAGGAATACCGAATGCTTTCGTCGCGTCAACACCGGGATATTCCGCAATGGCCTCTTCTATTTCACAAAGGCTGATATTTTCACCACCACGGACCACAATCTCTTTCATGCGATAGGCGTAGTGATAATTTCCTTGTTCATCGACATAGCCAATATCCCCTGTATGTAACCAGCCGTCTTCATCTAGTGCTTCTTTGGTTTTATCCGGGGCATTGTCATAACCCATCATCACATGAAAACCACGGGTACAAATTTCACCCCAAACACCCACAGGAACAGGTTTACCCGTTTTCGGACTAATGATTTTCATTTCAACAAAAGGTAATGGTTTACCGATAGAACTGCGTTTTATTGGTAAAGCATCGTTTGGTAATGTTTGAGTACAACAAGGGGAGGCTTCTGTTTGACCATAAGAGACAGTGATCCCTTTCATCCCTAGAGTATTTTCAATGTCATCAATTAACGTAGGAGGGAAACTCGCCCCAGCAATAATGCCTTTATCGAGGCTAGATAAATCGTAGTGAGAAAACTGCTCGTGTTTCATTAAGCGACTAAAAATCGTTGGCACACCATGCATAACAGTACAACGATAATCTTGAACCACTTTCAAAACATCTTCTGCACAATAATTATCAAGAAGAACTAATTGGCATCCTGTTGTTAACGCAAAAAAGAGACAAGAAGAGAGCCCAAAACAGTGGAATAGAGGAACAGCAAGGCAAATGACATCGTTATGCGTTACACCTAATCGCTGTGCTGACAGCATGGCATTATTAATCACATTATATTGACTTAACATGACACCTTTAGGCATTGCTGTGCTACCTGATGTCATTTGAATTGTCAGCAAGTCTTTCACACTCACTAATGCAACAGCATGCTGATAGTCTTTATCTGATATTTTTTGGCTAATTGCTTTTAATTGAGATAGTGAGACACTTTTTTCTGCCGATTTATTTCCCATGCTAATAAATAGCTGAGGTAATACCTCTTTATTTTCAGTTATTTTTTTAGCAAGACAATTAATTACTTCAATAAAGTCATTACTTTTAAACCCATCAGAAAAACATAATGCTTTAATACCTGTTAATCGACATAAATCTAATAACTCTCTTTTTTTAAAATGAAAGTTAATACAAACAACCGGAACACCAATTTGAGCAGCCGCAAGAAAACAAATTATCCACTCTTTACTATTAGCAGACCAAATACCTAAACGATCGCCTTTTTTTAACCCTATCGCTAAAAAACCACGCGCAACACTTTCTACTTCTTGTTGTAATTGTTGCCAAGTCAGTGTTTTTTTACTTTGGTTTTCAATCAAGGCTGTTTGTGAAGCATATCGCTTTACAATATTGTTTAGACATTCTTTAACTGTCATTTCTAATAAGGTCATAAATACCTACTCAACCGCTTTTTTGCTGGTGTTTGCGTCTGTAATGACCTTATTCTGGGTAGGGGGAATTATTCATTCTTGGTAAATAACGAACTGTTTTTCGTCATTTGAATAGTATGAGAGAGATCTGTGATTGAGGTCTAGATTTGGTGAGTTAATCAGGTTTATTAATTGAGAAGAAATTTGTGTAAATGAAGTTAATTTGAAATATGGATGTAAGTTAATTGTTTGTTTTAAAAGACTAGATGCTTAATTATCTCTATTAGATTAGTATTCATATCTTTAAAAATAAAACAGTGTTGATAATGATATTATTGTGCTTTTATGTGAAGAATTTGTATACTCCTTTTGACTTAAAAAAGAAAAATCGCCTCCATTATCCTTAAAATAATGAGCCTTAATTGGGCAAAATAAAGAGGACTTAAACATTGAACATCATCAGCAAAAGATATGATTAACCTTTCAATATAAATAATGAAAATAGACTTAAGGATTAAAAATGATTACACGAATTTATATTGATAACTTCAAATCATTACTCGATTTTGAACTTCATTTATCACCTTTTACCTGTCTGATTGGCTTAAATGGAGCTGGTAAAAGTACCGTTTTACAAGCCATGGATTTTTCAAGCGCCTTAATGCTTGGAAAAGTAAAAAAATGGTTAGAAGAACGACGTTGGGTACCTAAAGAACTTAATTCAGGTTTAGTTACACGAAAAAATATTCAAATACAAATTGATGTTGTTGTAAATAATATTAAGTATAGATGGCAGGCTTCATTTAATCGACAAATGTTATGTTGTACAAATGAACGTATTACACGATTAAATAATAATGAAATAGAAGAAGAAATATTATTTATTTTAAAAGATGGTCGCTATCATATTGGTCAAAAACAAGAAAGTGTTTCATTTGAATATGAAGGCTCTATTCTTTCCCAATTAAAAGATGAAGTTTTAGGTGATGAAATAAAAAAAATAAAAGAACGCTTATGTGCTTTACGCTCTCTTGATTTATTATCACCTCAATCGTTGCGTCAAAAAGTGCGAAAAACAGAGCGACAAGATATCGGCATGGAAGGAAAGCAACTTTCTGCATTTTTACATCAGCTCAATACCCAACAAAAAAGTATCCTTCTTAAACAGTTACAAGAGTATTATCCGCAAGTTACCGAAATTAAAACAGCGGTACAACGCTCTGGTTGGATACAATTAAAAATCAGTGAGAAATTTATTGTTAACGAAAAAGAGATTAGCTTAATCACCGAAGCTCGCCATATTAATGATGGAATGTTGAGGTTACTTGCCATTTTAGCGCAACAATTTAGTGATTTAGAAACGCTGCTTTTTGATGAAATCGAAAATGGTATTAACCCAGAAATTACTGAAAAAATCGTTGATGCGCTTGTTGCCTCACCTAAACAAATTATCGTCACAACACACAGCCCAATGGTTTTAAATTACCTAGAAGATGATGTTGCAAAAAAAGCTGTTGTACTGATTTATAGAAGAAAAAATGGTGAAGTGGGCGCAGTCAAATTCTTTGATTTAGCATCGGCTAATAAAAAACTAAATACTCTTGCGCCCGGTGACGCTATGTTAGATCTCTATTTAATTGATATGGCGAAAGAAGCTGACTCTTTATTAGGAAAATAACACATGCTAACGAGCTTATTAGTCACAGGTGAAGGCCCAACAGATATGGGTGTTCCTAATAACCAGCAAAATATTTGTACAGGAAATGAGTATAATATTGGGGCAATGGCAATTATTGCAGTCAAAGTGTTACAACACTATTTGCCGGACTGGAATAGTGATAATTTAAGCTTTGATCACCCTGAAAGCTGGATAACTTATATTGGTGGAAATAAATTAGCAGAATTAGCGAAAGATAAACAAATTTTCAAACCCAGCAAAAAATTATCTAAAGGTTTTATTGAACACGCTCATAGAGCTGCCGTAATGACAAAATATGCTTATGATAATGAGTATCAATTGGGGATCTATTTTCATGATGCAGATAAAGAACCCACCTCTAAGTTTATTGATGCCATAACGTTAGGCGCTAATAGTCTTGATGATGGCGCAGATTATCCACCGATAGTTGCCATGATCCCAAAACCCACCTCTGAAGCTTGGTTTATTTGTGCTAAAAAAGAAAATCCTCATAGTCACTGCGCACAATTAGAAACTGAACTATCAGGTAATGATAGTGCATTACCTCAAAATTCCCCTAAGCGTGTTTTAGCATCCCTTCTTAACGTACCAGATTGTACAACCCCCATTCAGTTAGATTTAGCAAGAGAATGTGATATTGAACAATTAGATATGCCGAGTTTTAATCAGTTTAAAGTGAGTTTATCTCAGGCAATAACTAAAATATGTGGCTGTTCTCGATGATTTAAATAGAGACTGTTTTTCAATCTCTATTCAATTAAAGGTGTTATTTACTCCGTCGCATTGGCATCGTTGAGGTTTGATTCAGTGTTAATCCTTTGGTTTCTGGTGCAAACAACACAGAGACTATCATGCCGAATAAAGAAATCGCGGCACCTACTAGCATCGTCGTATTAATCCCATAAGTAGCGATAAAAGCAGGGAGCGCACAAGTTGAAATAACCGTACCAATACGGCTTATCGACATAATGACACCTACCGCCGATGCACGAATATCTGTTGGGAATAATTCATTAGGATAAAGCCATTGTAAGATACCAGGGCCACCAGAAAAGAAAGCGTAAGTCGCAAACGCTAAGATAACAAATAAGATAGGTAAATCAGGGAAAACGCCTAACACTAATAGTGCCAATGTCATCATGGCAAAACTACCAATCAATAACGGGCGTCGCCCTGTTTGATTTAACCAAAACATGGCGGGAATACACCCAAACATGAAGAATAGGCTAATCACCACATTGCCCAGTGCAGCACTCCTTCCCGCATCCCATCCTAATAAACCCACAATCTGAGGTCCAAAGGTATAAATGGCAAACATAGGAATAACTTGGCAAGTCCAAATAACCGCAACAAAAAGTACGAAAGAAAAATGACGTTTATTAAATAACTCGATAAAACGGGTTGTTTTGGCATTTTCAGCTTCAAAAACAACAGGTTCACCAAAGAGTTTTATCATCATTTCATTACACTCTTTAATTCGCCCTTTGCGTATTAACCACAGCGGGGATTCAGGCAAATCAAAACGACCAATTAAAATAATGACGCAAGGGATAAAGGCACTACCCAACATCCAACGCCAGCCATCTTCAATATCATATAAAAGATAACCAACTAAGTTGGCGCAAGTTGCCCCGATATACCACATTGCAGCAATAAAACCGACAGCAAAAGCACGTTGTTTTTTATTGGAAAACTCCGTGATCATCGAAGTCGCAATAGGATAATCAGCACCAATCACAATCCCAATAAGGAATCGCATCACCAATAAACCCACTGGTGTTGATACAAACATCGTTGCAATCGAAATAAGCCCAATAGCCACAATATCAACAAGGAACATTTTGCGACGACCGACTTTGTCACAAATATAACCAAAGAGTGACGTACCAATAAAAAGCCCTGCTAATGTTGCGGCACCAAGCAGACCTATCCATTGTGTATCAAGCTGTAATAACGGCGTGAGTTGCTCTAACGCCACACCGATAATCACTAACACATAGCCGTCAAGAAATGGACCTCCACTCCCCCATAACATCACTCGACGATGTACAGAGGTAAAACGAATATCATCAAAGTTTCTGGGTTGCATGACTGCGTCCTGGTATTTTTCTAAATAAAACAAAAAAGAAAAGCTCCCAGGCCGGAGACAGCGCTGGGAGAAAAGTAGCGATACATCATCCGTAACGATATTCCACACCAAAAGTTCCGCGTGGGTATTCCCATTTTTCAAGCGCACTATCTAAACCAAGAATTCGACACGTTCCACACTCTAAGCACCCTGCATAATCAAAACTGATGGTGCCATCTTCTTGTTTTTTATAAAGGCCCGCAGGACAAGCTTTGACTAAAGTTTCCAATACCTGCATATCAGGTTGCTCTTTAACGACAATATGTGGATTTTCTTCATCGACATTAAATTTATTGATGCCTAGTTTGACATCGACATTTACGGGAGAACTCATATTGCTTTTACTCCTTTGATCCCATCTTTGATAAGATTCATCCAGCCCACTTTTTTGGTATGGCGCATCATGGTTTTACGCATGGGTACGGGAGCTTTCCCCGTAACGGTAAAGAGATCTTTCGCGATACCAACGACCATTTCAGGATAAGCAGTGAACATACGAGGATTATCAAGTAGATCAGGCATACGCTGATATGCTTTCATATCGCGTAACGGGCCATCTTCTAAATGTTTGAGATATTCATTAAGTGATTGTTTACTAAAATCGTTTTTTTCCATAGCAGAAAGCACAGTTTTTGCAGCCGCTTCACCAGATGCCATGGCTAAATCCATACCACGGATAGTAAAGCCAAGATTCATACACATCCCTGCTGCATCACCGGCAATTAATACACCATCGCGCACTAATTCGTTTTGCATTCTTAAACCCGCTTC
Source organism: Proteus vulgaris (assembly GCF_016239305.1). Taxonomy (GTDB): domain Bacteria; phylum Pseudomonadota; class Gammaproteobacteria; order Enterobacterales; family Enterobacteriaceae; genus Proteus; species Proteus vulgaris_C. The sequence continues at coordinate 110,990 of NZ_JAEHOQ010000003.1, forward strand.
TGGGACAACATGCGCACCGTATTCCACCATTTTTCCGCCTTCAATGAGTGGCGCAACAACGGGATGCTGTTTAAAATCTTCCAGCATTTGTGGTACTGATTTTTTCGCATCTTTAATATGGTGCAGCCCACAAACAAGACCTAAAGAAAGTGTCGTTTTATTGGTATATAAAAAACCGCCTCCCATTAATCCGTCGGTAGGTGATCCTGCAAATAACCAAGCTGCACCTTCGTTATCTTTTAGGTTAAAGCGATCTTTAATGACTCTTTCAGGCAATTCGATGATCTCTTTTACGCCCACCGCTACATTTTCAGCAGCAACACGTTTTGTCATCCCTAACTGTTCAGCCAAAATAGAATTCACGCCATCTGCTAAAATAACAGCTTTGGCTTCTAACACATCACCATCAGCTTCCACACCGACAATCTTGCCATCACGCTCGACGAGCTTATCAACTCGAATACCGGTAATACATTGCGCCCCCGCATTTTCGGCTTGTTCCATTAGCCATTGATCAAACTCACCACGTAATACAGACCAAGAGGCAGTTTTTGGGTTATTCCCTTCGGCATTTTGGTAATCAATTGTCATTGCGCCGGTTTCAGTCATAAATGACAATTTTTCATGAGTAATAACGCGTTCAACTGGTGCATTTTGTGCAAAATCAGGAATGATGCGTTCAAGGGTATGTGCATACATACGACCACCAGTTACATTTTTCCCGCCAGCGTAGTTACCTCTTTCTATTAGCAATACTTGTGCGCCTTCCCTTGCCAAAACAAGTGCAGCTACAGATCCTGCTAATCCTGCGCCAACAATAATGGCATCGAAAATATCTTCGGAATCGGACATAACATCTCCAGAATTTGCGATAAACAGCAGAGAAGTTTCCTTCTCTGCTTAAATAAATCAGTTAGATAATTGACGAGTTAATGCAGGTAAGATCTTCATTAAATCACCGACAATGCCGTAGTCAGCGAATTGGAAGATAGGTGCATTTTTGTCTTTATTAATAGCCACTATGGTTTGTGCTCCATTAGCCCCGACCATATGTTGAATTTGTCCTGAAATACCGGCAGCTAAATAGAGTTCCGGTTTCAGCATCAGGTTAGAAATACCGACATAGCGCTCGTGTTCCATCCATTTTTCGTTTTCAGCAACAGGACGAGAACAGGCGATTTCAGCCCCAATGGCTTTCGCTAACTCTTCTGCAATAGCGATATTTTCTTTGCTACCAATGCCTCGACCGACACTGACAACAAAGCGCGCTTTATCTAAATCAACAGCATTAATTGCGCGTGGTTGAACTGAATTACAAACAATAGTTTGAGCTGGCGCAATCCATGCCACTTTTTGTGCATTACCTGTAGCACCTGTTTCTGGTGCAACATCAAAAGCCCCCACGCTTGCAGTCACTACGCAATAAGGGGTTTTCAGGGTTTCATCACCAAAGGCAAGACCACCGTAAACCATGTGTTTTGTTACTAATGCATCACCGTCTGCTTTTAAAGATTGTGCGTCATTAGAAACAACTGCCTCTAAACGATGACCTAAGCGTGCTGCGAATAATTTGCCACGACGTGTATTAGGTAATAGCACTAAACCTGCATCACCTTTTTGTTTGATGGTTTCCACCATACTTTGTGCATAATCTTCAATAATGCGATCGTCTGGTTTGCCTTCTAATTGGAAAACAGCTGTTGCACCTAATTTAAAGGCTGTAGCGCTTTGTTCATCATTCAGTGTAAATACATTAATAGTTTGACCTAATGAAGAAGCGCCACCCATTAATTCTGGTAAACGGGAAAGTGCATCACTAAATACCCAAATAGTTGAAAACTGGCTCATAACTCCCCCTATTACTTAAGAATTTTACGTAAATGTTCTGCCAACTCAGCAATCTGATCATCACCATCACCTTCAATAATGATGCGTTGACGAACTTTTTGTTTTGGTGCCGCGATTTTTTGCTCCGAACGCGCAGCAATAGCATCAAAGCCAAGATCGGCGATACTCCATTGTTGAACTGGTTTTTTGGCAGCACCAAGAATGGCTTTCATCGAAGGAATTTGAGGTGTGTTAATATCAGTAGATACCGCAATTACAGCAGGTAATGGAATTGTCAGTGTTTCAATCTCATTTTCTAATTCACGTTCAACCGTAATTGAATCATTAGAGAGAGAAACAATGTTATTAATACCATTGATTGCAGGAATATTTAAGAATTCCCCCACCAGCAAGCTAACTTGTTGTGAACTCAGATCTGCGGAGCCATCACCGCAAAGAATTAAGTCGTAACCTTTTTTAGTCGCAGCAGCAGCCAATGCAACTGCCGTTTGATAAGGCAAAGAGGCTTCAAATTGGTCATCAACCACAACCACTAATTCGTCAGCACCGCGAGAAAGAACGTCTTTACGTGCTTTTGCATTAGTCAGTGCTTTACCACCAACACTCATTGCCGTGATTTGAATGCCATCAGTTTGAGTCTTAAGCTGATTAGCAGCTTCAATCGCATTTAAATCATATTGGCTGATTTTGGTATTAGCACGAGAAAAATCTAGCGAACTATCTGCGCTATTTACCGTAATATCCTGCTCATCGGGAACACTCTTATAACATGTAATAATATTCATTACATCTCCTGAAATTAATAAATAATGTCATTTACTCTGGCAATGTAATATAGAATTAACATAATTAAGTGATTAAAAAATTAAACCTAGGTCACCAATATTGAACATTATTAAATAAAGAAGAGATAGCGTTCAATATTGCCAAATACATCACCAATATTGAAATTAGTTTTAATTGAAGTGTTCAACTTTCAATATTGCTACTTCGATCAACAATATTGAACATAATAAATATAACGGTATTTAACATTCAATATTGCCACTCAGATCAACAATATTGAAAGATAGAATATAACAAGCCGATTACATAGAAGACGATATCAATAATTATCAATAAGTTATAATGAAAATAAAACGTTATAAAACGTAACATAAAATCGACAAAAAGAATAGTGTGAAGTGAATAACAGAATAGATTTCTTATAATATCCATCATTCTTCATCATTAATGGATTTGTAGATTAGCCAATGACTTTATTTTTCTATTATGATGAATCACCAATAGACAAAATATTCATAAATAAACTTAATTGTTTTATTAGTTATTAGGAATTAATACTACTTAAACTTCTGCGCTAAATATATTTGGAAAATTTACCTATGAGCAAAGATAATAAAAAGGCAGGAATAGAACCGAAGGTTTTTTTTCCGCCATTGATCATTGTTGGTATTTTATGTTGGTTAACGGTACGCGATCTTGATGCTTCAAATGAAGTGATTAATGCCGTATTCAGCTATGTTACCAATGTCTGGGGTTGGGCCTTTGAATGGTACATGGTTATCATGTTCGGAGGTTGGTTTTGGTTAGTCTTCGGTCGTTATGCCAATAAACGCCTTGGGGAAGACAAACCTGAGTTTAGTACCGCAAGCTGGATCTTTATGATGTTTGCGTCTTGTACATCAGCCGCCGTCCTTTTCTGGGGTTCGATTGAAATATACTACTACATTTCAAGCCCACCTTTTGGAATGGAAGGTTATTCAACTCAAGCTAAAGAAATTGGCCTTGCTTACAGCTTATTCCACTGGGGTCCTCTGCCTTGGGCAACTTATAGTTTCCTTTCTGTTGCGTTCGCTTACTTTTTCTTTGTTCGCAAAATGGAAGTTATCCGTCCAAGTAGCACCTTAACGCCATTAATCGGCGAAAAACACGTTAATGGGATCGTCGGAACCATTATTGATAACTTCTATCTCGTGGCCTTAATTTTAGCCATGGGGACTAGCCTTGGTTTAGCAACGCCGTTAGTCACTGAATGTATTCAATATTTGTTTGGTATTCCTCATACCTTGCAATTAGACGCCATTATTATCTCTTGCTGGATCTTATTAAACGCAATTTGCGTGGCATTTGGTCTGCAAAAAGGGGTGAAGATCGCCAGTGACATTCGTACTTACCTTAGCTTTTTAATGCTGGGCTGGGTGTTTATCGTTGGTGGTGCGAGCTTTATCGTCAATTACTTTACCGATTCTGTTGGTACATTGATGATGTATATGCCTCGTATGCTGTTCTATACAGACCCTATCGGTAAAGGTGGATTCCCTCAAGGTTGGACAGTCTTTTATTGGGCATGGTGGGTTATTTACGCCATCCAAATGAGTATCTTCTTAGCCCGTATCTCTAAAGGCCGTACTGTTCGTGAACTGTGTTTAGGGATGGTTTCAGGCTTAACCGCAGGAACTTGGTTAATTTGGACAATTCTTGGTGGTAATACCTTACAACTGATTGACCAAAATATTCTCAACATTCCACAACTAATTGAACAATATGGTGTTCCACGCGCCATTATCGAAACATGGGCGGCATTACCGCTTAGTACAGCGACAATGTGGGGCTTCTTTATCCTCTGCTTTATTGCCACTGTCACCTTAATTAATGCCTGCTCTTACACACTAGCAATGTCCACTTGTCGTTCTATGAAAGAAGGCTCTGAGCCACCTTTATTAGTGCGTATCGGCTGGTCTGTATTAGTTGGTGTTATCGGCATCATCCTGTTAGCACTTGGGGGGTTAAAACCAATTCAAACCGCCATTATCGCTGGAGGATGCCCACTATTTTTCGTCAATATCATGGTCACCTTGTCCTTTATTAAAGATGCCAAAGTACATTGGAAAGACTGATCCGCTATACGCAAAGAATGACATATTAAGAGGTTATTAACATGGATTTTAGATTGAATGATGAGCAGGAACTGTTTGTTGATGGTGTCCGCGAATTAATGGCCAGTGAAAACTGGGAAGCTTATTTCGCACAATGTGATCGCGAAAGCAAATACCCAGAACGTTTTGTCAAAGCCTTAGCGGATATGGAAATTGACAATCTGCTTATCCCTGAAGAGCACGGTGGCTTAAATGCAGGTTTTGTTACTGTTGCCGCCATTTGGATGGAATTAGGTCGTTTAGGCGCGCCAACTTATGTGCTTTATCAATTACCGGGTGGCTTTAACACTGTCTTGCGTGAAGGAACTCAAGAGCAAATTGATAAAATCATGGCGTTCCGTGGTACTGGTAAACAAATGTGGAACTCTGCTATCACCGAACCGGGTGCAGGCTCCGACGTCGGTAGCTTACAAACTACTTATACCCGTAAAGATGGCAAAGTTTATCTTAACGGTAGCAAATGCTTTATCACCAGTAGTGCCTATACCCCTTATGTTGTAGTGATGAGCCGTGACTCTGCATCTCCAGATAAGCCTATCTTTACTGAATGGTTTGTGGATATGAGCAAACCGGGTATCAAAGTCAATAAGTTAGAAAAATTGGGTTTGCGCATGGATAGCTGCTGTGAAATCACTTTCGACAACGTTGAACTTGAAGAAAAAGACATGTTTGGTCGTGAAGGTAACGGCTTTAACCGTGTAAAAGAAGAGTTCGATCACGAACGTTTCTTAGTGGCTCTCACTAATTATGGTACTGCGATGTGCGCATTCGAAGATGCTGCTCGTTATGCCAACCAACGTGTGCAATTTGGCGAAGCTATCGGTCGTTTCCAACTTATTCAAGAAAAATTCGCCCATATGGCGATCAAACTCAATTCAATGCGCAACATGTTATATGAAACTGCATGGAAGAGTGACAACAACTTAATCACTTCCGGTGATGCAGCTATGTGTAAATACTTCTGTGCGAATGCGGCATTTGAAGTGGTTGATAGTGCAATGCAAGTGCTTGGTGGTGTTGGTATTGCTGGCGAGCACCGTATCTCTCGTTTCTGGCGTGACCTTCGTGTTGACCGTGTCTCTGGTGGCTCTGACGAAATGCAGATCCTGACACTGGGACGTTCAGTGCTTAAACAGTATCGCTAATTAATCACGAACACTCTCTCATCATTAGGTGAGAGAGTATTCACTCAACCATTTACGAGGTGACGCTATGACAGAACATTTACCAATGCCACAATTCGGCCCACTTTCAGGGGTTCGTGTTGTGTTTTCAGGAATTGAAATTGCAGGGCCATTCGCAGGACAAATGTTTGCAGAATGGGGTGCTGAAGTGATTTGGATTGAAAACGTCGCATGGGCTGATACCATTCGCGTTCAACCTCACTACCCTCAACTTTCTCGCCGTAATCTTCATGCATTATCGTTAAATATCTTTAAAGACGAAGGTCGTGATGCATTTCTAAAATTAATGGAAACAACCGATATCTTTATCGAAGCCAGCAAAGGCCCAGCATTTGCACGCCGTGGTATTACTGATGAAGTATTGTGGGAACATAACCCTAAATTGGTTATTGCACATTTATCGGGTTTTGGTCAATACGGTGATCCGCAATACACCAACCTACCGGCTTATAACACTATCGCTCAGGCCTTTAGTGGTTACCTTATTCAAAATGGTGACAAAGATCAGCCAATGCCAGCCTTCCCTTATACCGCAGACTATTTTTCAGGGATGACAGCAACAACTTCTGCGTTAGCTGCACTGTATAAAGTCCAACAAACAGGTAAAGGCGAAAGTATTGATATTGCAATGTATGAAGTGATGTTGCGTATGGGGCAATACTTCATGATGGATTATTTCAATGGTGGCGAAATCTGCCCTCGAATGACCAAAGGAAAAGATCCGTACTACGCAGGCTGTGGGCTTTACCGTTGCCAAGATGGTTATATCGTGATGGAAGTTGTCGGCATCACTCAAATTGAAGAAATTTTCAAAGATATCGGCCTTGCTCATCTACTTGGTACACCTGAAGTGCCAGAAGGCACTCAACTTATTCACCGTATTAATTGCCCTCATGGTCAATTATTTGAAGACAAGTTAGATGAATGGTTAGCAAAACAACCGATCACTGACGTTCTTAAACGACTTTCAGAGCTCAATATTGCTAGTGCCAAAGTGCTGACTATTCCTGAACTTGAAGACAATCCGCAATATATTGCGCGTGAATCGATCACCGAATGGCAAACCATGAACGGCAAAACCTGTAAAGGGCCAAATGTGATGCCTAAATTTAAAAATAATCCGGGAAAAATCTGGCGCGGAATGCCATCTCACGGCATGGACACTGACGCGATTTTGAAAAATATCGGTTATAGCGATGAACAAATCAGGGGGCTAGTCGATAAGGGGCTGGCTAAAATCGAAAAGTAATACCGTTGAACTCAGATAGCACAAAGGCATAAAGCGCATCTGAGCTCACGGCAAAAGAATAGGGTAACAGTTTAATGGATGTGATTGGCAAACAAAACTTACGTCAAATGTGGGATGATTTGGCAGAGGTTTATGGCACAAAAACAGCGCTAATTTTTGGATCCGCACAAGGACAAGAGAGACAATTTAGCTACAGTGACTTAAATGAAGAGATCAACAGAACCGCAAATCTTTTCCATGCTGGTGGCATAAAAAAAGGCGACCATGTTGCCTTACATCTTGATAACTGCCCTGAATTTTTCTTTTGCTGGTTTGGGCTGGCAAAAATAGGTGCTGTCATGGTGCCCATTAATGCGCGTTTTATGCATGAAGAAAGTGCATGGATTATCAATCACTGCCAAGCCCATTACGTGGTAACACGCGATAATTTCTATTCTATTTACCAACCTATGTTACAGGATGAACAAAACCCTTTAACCCAGCTGTTTTTAATAACAGAAAACAGCCTTCCTACTGAAAAAGGGGTTATTGACTTTCTAAAAGAGAAAGCCAAGCATCCTGTTACACTTAATCATCACACCCCATTAAGTGTGGATGATACAGCTGAAATTCTTTTTACCTCAGGTACAACCTCTCAACCCAAAGGCGTTGTTATTACACACTATAACTTACGCTTTGCGGGTTATTACTCATCATGGCAAAACGCATTACGTGAAGACGATGTTTATCTCACTGTTATGCCTGCCTTTCATATTGATTGCCAATGCACCGCATCTCTCGCGGCATTTTCTGTAGGCGCGACGTTTGTCCTACTTGAAAAATACAGTGCCAGAGCCTTTTGGAAACAAATTCTTAAGTATCAAGCGACAGTGACGGAATGTATTCCCATGATGATGAGAACCTTAATGGCACAACCGGTTTCATCCGAAGAAAAGCAACACAAATTACGCGAAGTGATGTTCTACCTCAATCTCGCAAATGAAGAAAAAGACGCCTTTATTGAGCGCTTTAACGTGCGATTGCTCACCTCTTATGGCATGACTGAAACTATAGTTGGTTTAATTGGTGACAGACCCGGTGATAAACGCCGTTGGCCATCAATTGGCAGACCAGGTTTTTGTTATCAAGCTCAAATCAGAGATAAACAAAACCACGAAGTGCCTGATGGCGTTGTGGGTGAAATCTGCGTAAAAGGCGAGCCTGGAAAAACCTTATTCAAAGAGTATTACAACCGACCCGATGCAACAGCAAAAGCACTAGAGCCAGAAGGTTGGTTACATACCGGTGATTATGGTTATCGTGATGATGAAGGCTTTTTCTATTTCGTTGATCGCAGTTGCAATATGATCAAACGCGGTGGTGAAAATGTCTCTTGCGTTGAGATTGAAAATATCATTTCTTCACATCCTAAAGTTCAAGATGTCGCCGTAATTGGGGTTCCTGACAACATTCGTGATGAAGCAATTAAAGCCTTTGTGGTACTGGTTGAGAATGAAACTTTGAGCGAAGAAGAGTTCTTCCATTTCTGTGAGCAAAATATGGCGAAGTTTAAAGTTCCTAGCGCAGTTGAATTTAGAGAGGGCTTACCACGTAATTGCTCCGGAAAAGTGATTAAAAAGCATTTGAAATAAGGCATAGGTGGGTTCAACCACAACTTAATAACCTCAATCATAAATGCTTATTTTTGATGATGAAAAGGAATACAACATGAGCCAATCATTACACCTAACAACTCGTGGTTCAATACTTGAAATTGTATTAGATAGACCAAAAGCCAATGCGATTGATGCGAAAACCAGCCATGAAATGGGGGAGGTTTTTCTACGTTTTCGAGATGATCCCAACTTACGTGTCGCAATTATTACGGGTGCAGGCGAACGCTTTTTCTCAGCGGGATGGGATTTAAAAGCAGCTGCTGAAGGTGAAGCCCCTGATGCTGATTTTGGTGCGGGTGGTTTTGCCGGTTTAACCGAACTTTTTAATCTAGATAAACCTGTCATTGCAGCGGTTAACGGCTATGCTTTTGGTGGTGGATTTGAATTAGCACTCGCTGCCGACATGATGGTGTGCTCAGACAACGCTTCTTTTGCGTTACCTGAAGCACAATTAGGTATTGTGCCAGATAGTGGTGGCGTATTGCGTTTACCTAAACGTTTACCCCCGGCTATCGTCAATGAAATGCTAATGACCGGCCGTCGCATGAATGCAGACGAAGCACTACGTTGGGGAATTGCAAACCGCGTTGTCAGTTCCTCTGAATTAATGGATAGCGCTCGTGAACTTGCAGACCAAATCGCCAATAGCGCCCCACTAGCTGTTGCGGCGTTAAAAGAGATTTATCGTGCCACTAGCGAACTTTCTATTGAAGAAGGTTACAAATTAATGCGCAGTGGTGTATTAAAACATTATCCAAGCGTTCTCCATTCAGAAGATGCCACAGAAGGGCCACTTGCCTTTGCTGAAAAACGCGCACCTGAATGGAAAGGACGGTAATTATCTAGTGCTTTGATAATACAACAAAGAGGAAAACGGATGAGTATCTACGCGTTTGAAGGCCTTGTTCCTGTGGTACACCCAACGGCCTATATTCACCCATCTGCGGTATTAATTGGTGATGTGATTATTGGTGCTGGTGTTTATATCGGCCCTTTAGCTTCATTAAGAGGAGATTATGGACGCTTAATTGTTGAAGCAGGCGCTAACCTTCAAGACGGTTGCATCATGCACGGTTATACCGATATGGATACTATCGTAAGAGAAAATGGACATATTGGACACGGTGCCATTCTTCATAGTTGTATTATCGGACGTGACAGCTTAGTCGGTATGAACAGCGTAATTATGGACGGTGCAGTGATTGGTGAAGAAAGCATTGTAGCAGCAATGAGCTTTGTAAAAGCGGGTTTTCAAGGACAACCTCGCCAAATGTTAATTGGCAGTCCTGCCAAACATTTCCGTGATATTACCGAACAAGATATGGAATGGAAACGGATGAACACTCGTGAATATCAAGACTTAGCAGTACGCTGTCGCCAAAGCTTAGTCGAAACCACACCGTTAACAGCACCAGAGCCTAATCGCCCACGTTTACGAGGCACAACAGAGGTAAAACCGAAAGGCCAGTAACAAACAGCGACAGGCGTTATGCGCGCCTGTCGTCATTATTCTGTAGCCTACCACTTAATAAGTCACATTAGCGTCGTTGTGATTTTGATAACATCCATTGCCATTTTTGCTCATGGTTTAACCCATGAGGGATCATGGCGGCTAATTTCTCAGGAGAACTTTGACTACTTTTACCCTGAATGTGGCCTTTTAAGCGTGAATAGAGTTGAGGATCGATATGACTCACTTTGATCATTCGTTGGCATTGACATCCTCTGCCTTCAAGCTGATTAGGGACACTTTTCGTTTCACATTCAATTTCTTTTACATCAGAAAGAATATAAGAAACGATATTAATCGCATTACATTGAGGAATATCGAATTTTGTTGCAATTTCTTTCGCACTTACCCAACGTTCTTGCGCTTGAACCCAGTCAGCAATTGATAGATAAAGTGGCTTATTCATGTATTCTTCGCACATATTTACTCCAGTATCACAAGTAAAATTTTATTTATCGCTAAATAAAGATAATAACTGTATATGTTAATTATCATTGCACCGCGGAGTATCGGTTTTCCCTGTTAATCTGGTAAGTTAACAACCTCATTAATATAATATTTAGTTTATCTTTAACAACCAAACTTTTTAATTAACACGCTTGTCACAATTTATTATTTTGTTATTAAAGCAAAAGCAATAACAATTAAACCGAGTAAAAACAAAAAATTAATTAAATATTAAAATATAAAATAGATTTTAGAGAAAAATAACAATGCATTGATAAATAAACTATTTTTAACAACAAAAAATAGATAGATTATATTAATAATCCATTTATAGACTAAGATTATAATAATAGATCTAAATTTAGATTGCCAGAAAGGTGGCTTATTATTAGATATAAATCAATATTCGTTTATTTTAAGCTATCCTAATCTAGTTATTAATACATTAATAAAAGTGAAGTTTAATATCTTTAATATCCCAAAATTGATAAGTTAAGTGCTATATAGCACTATAGCACTTAGTCTCATATTATTAATTTAATTATAAAAAACGACGATCAAATGCTGTTTGCCAATCATCTGCAAATCTATTTACTGCATCATCCACCACTGGTGAACGAATAATTGAGTAAGCAAGTTCAATCGGTAATGTCACCGAAGAAGCCCCCGCTAATAAACAATCAACAACCTGACGGGGTGTTTTAAAACTCGCGGCAAGGATTTTTGTCGGTAAATTATGCATAGTAATTAGGGTTTGTAACTCTTTTACCACTCTTACCCCATCAGAGCCTTGTCTATCCATTCGATGAACATAAGGGGCAATATAATCGGCTCCTGCTAATGCCGCCATTAACCCTTGTGAGACACTGTAAATTGCGGTACCTAATACCAGCATGTTTTTTTGTTTTAATTGTTTAATCGCGACAAGCCCTGCTTCAGTAACTGGGATTTTAATCACGGTATTATCCGCGATATTGCCAATACGTAGTGCTTCTTCAATCATGGTATCGACATCACTGGCAATGACCTGTGCAAATACCCGACCTTTGCCACCCATTGCTGCTTTTAATTCAGGTAACAGCGTTTCAATATCTTGTGCCGATTTAGCAATAATAGACGGATTGGTAGTGACACCTGCAATAGGAAGAACTTGAGAGAGTTTTCTGACTTCTTCGATATCCGCTGTATCTAAATAGATTTCCATAATCGCGCCTCAATAATGTGGGTTTTAAGCTAAATAATTATAGGTATAACGTAGAAAGTAGCATTGTGCGCGATGGATTTCTAGTCGATTCAATGAAAATAGCGCCCATACAAAGGCGCTATTGATTAAATTTCAATAATAAATGGCGATTAATTTCATTTAACAACTAAACAATTATCAATCTAAATTTATATTTAAATTTCAGAGGTAAAACCTATTTATATTTAAAACAGAATAATATATAACCAACATAATTATTAATATTAAAAAATGATTTTAATTGAATTGATTATTTTTTAAATTCCGCATCAATGACTTGATAAAAGGCATTACCCGTATCCGCAATATCCCAAACGCCTAAAATAATTTGATAACCTGAACGCTCTGGTATATTACAATTTATCTCTACGGTTTCTGTTGGTATTTTGCCATTATCATCTTGTTGGCAGAATGGCGTTAAATCAAAGTCAGCACGGGTCAGCGGTTTATTCACATCCCACCCTGGTTTGGTAATAAAGAATCGCCATGATGCAGTGCTATGCTTTGCAGTTAATGTCCACTTAAAGGTATTTTCTCCACTTTTCATTGCTACTTTATGCCAGCGATCAGCACTTTGTGCATTTAAAGCAGAAAAAACGTCTTTTCCACCACTAGCAATTTGACCATCAGCAGGTCCATCTTTAGGAAAGCCTTTAAGCCCTTCAATTGATTGAGGTTCATACTGTATTTGACCACAATCTTTATTTAAATTTTTCCCTGTTGATGAACAAAGGAAAGCTCTACTGGGGGGGACATCAATATATCCATGTTTTAATGTCACATCAGCTGATGCTGTTGAAATAAAACCTGCTGATGATAGTAATAATGTTGCAGTAAATACCATAAGTTTATTTTTTTTCATAATGAAACCTCAATAATTATTAAAAACTTTTAAAGTATAATGATTGTGTTAATCACATTAGATATTAGTCAAAAAAAGATAATTAAATATGTGTTTATTAATATTTGTGAGCAATATCGCTATTTAATTTAATATTAAAATGGAACTAAAACGGCTATTTAATATTTGTTAGATATACAATTTATTATGGAAACAAAAACAAGTCCTTAAAATAAAATCTAAAATAAATAAGTATTCAACTGTATTTTGACTATTAGAATTTATTAACCTTCATTATTAAAGTAATTTTTAATGAGTGTTTATTGAGAATAGTAATCACACTTAAGTTAAATGTTATATATAAACAAGTATCATTATAACAAAGGGATATCCAGTGGTTTTCCCTATATATAATGATATAAAAGTAGCCATTATAATAATTAATATGGGCTACTTTTACTTAATCACATTATCTTTTATAAAGACTTATTGCATTTTTGACTTTATTTTCTAATTCTTTTGCATAAATATAAGATACACCTCGCTTAACTTCGAGTTTAGAAATTTGAAACTGTGTTTTTGGTAGCATCAAAACTTCTTTTTCAGTGTCTGCAAACTCAGAAAGTTCTTTGCTATCAATTAGTTTCCCTCGTTGTACTTCTAATGACATAATATATCGGATGTCATTTATACCAGCACTCGCTGAACTAGCAAATTTTTCTGAAGCAGCTTTATCTAATGATGTTGATAAAAAAGCAGGCTCATAAATAACATCATTCACTTTTAACCCTGCATTTAACGCTTTATTCATTGCAGCACCGCGATAAACATATCCTGAATAGTTAGGTAATATATTTAAAGCATCAATAACTTCATTAATTGAATTCTTGATATTACTTGCCATTTTATTTATTCTTAATTTTTCATTATATAATCGATACTTACCACCAGTGTAACGCCGAATCGCCGCTTTATGTGCATCTGTTAATGTATTTTCACTTTTATTATCAATATTTATTGGTTTTGGTATTGTTTCACTATCTACTGAATTTAATGTTTTTTGCAATGGTAATGAAGCAGAGGCTACCATACCAATATCTAAATTCTGTACTTTATTTTCTAGCAAACTTACATCTGATACTATTTTTGATGAACTAACCGCATTTACCTTTGTTTTTTCCTCGATAGAAGGCTTAGGTTTAAGCTTAACTGGAATTGGAGAATTATTCTCATTACTAGAACTAGCTTGGTTAAACATCGCAAAATTATTCATATTGAGTTTATTAGGCATTCGTCCATCAGGATCGTGCAAAGTCACCGGGTTATTACGCACCATGCGATATAAATTAAGTCCATCTACCGTACCGGCGGGATCAGCACTTAACCAACGACCAATCCACGGCTGATAATAACGGTAGCCGTAATAATAAAGTCCAGTAGAATCTTTCTCTTTTCCTGAATAACGGATCGTTTTGTAATCTGCTTCTACCGCATTTTCGCTAGACCAAATTGCAGTGCCTCCATAAGGGTAATACTCTTCATAACTGACTAATTGCCCTTTACCATCGGTTTCTAATCCGCTATTACCAATACCGTCATCATAGCTATAGCGCAGTGAGTTATTTTCAATGCCTTGCGGTGAGCCAATTTCCCAACATAATGCTCTGACTTTTGCACTGGTACCTACCTGAACTTGAACAACATCATATTTTTCTCTTGTCGGATATTCTCCAACTTCCCACACTTCGATATTGGATAAGTAATGAGTGGTGATTTTTTCTAACTTATCAGATGTACCTTGTTTACGACCTCTTAATTTAGTGGCTCGTTGTCCCCCGCTATCATATTGATAAGTCTCACCTTCATAAATCATTCCATTTTCTATTCTATTCTTTGTGGCTTCCAATTCATTACGGTTATTCCAAAGTAGCGTATCGCCATTCAGTAGTTTGGTTAAATTACCACTCTCATCAAAATAGCTATCCACCTTGTGTGGATCTGCACATTGAGATTTCAATAAAGCACGATTGGTTTTATGAGAAACAACAATATCTTGAGTAAAACTTTGTTGTGCCGTCGGGGAGTTATGACGAATTTGTGTTAAATTACCACCACGATCGTAAGTGTATAAACGGGTGTAATTAGTATAACTTTGTGCATCTTTAGCGAATGTTGTCACTGGTTGGGATTGCATCGAAGCAGGTGTTTGTTGGTTAGCAGATTCACGGCCTGTTGCACTGACTAATTGATATAGTGAGTCATACACATAACGATTTTCAGGCACCACTTTCTGATTACGCCAATAGCGAGTCGCTTCAGCATCGTTTTTTAACACAATAATATTGCCCACAGGATCATACTCATAACGCAGATCTTGCATGATCTTCGCCCCTAACCTATGACCTTGAGGGCGTTCTGTTTTAACATGCAATAATCGCTGAGTTTCTGCTTCATATTCATAAATGGTCACTAACCCATTGCCATGCTCTTCTCGTAATTTTTGCCCGGCAGCGCTATAAGTGAGTGAACGCAAAATCGCTTGTTCTGATTGTCCCTTTAACGTCACCCACGATTGTTTAACAAATCCGGCAATATCATAGACAATACGACGTTGATGGCCTTTAGCATCTGTTTCAGTTAATACAGCACCTACGGCATCATAAGAGTATTGTGTAACGTATTTTTCAGCCTTCTCTAGGTTATTCATACTAGAGCCACTTGCTGACCAATCAACAATAGTCGTACCTAAAAACTGTTGTGTCTCTGAAAGTATATGGCCATTTAAAGCATAGTGAGTATAGGTTTTTTTACCTGCTGTATCATAATGTTCAATACATTTACCAACTTGATTATTAGCAACATGTTTTTCAGTGTCACCATCTCCCCATACAAATTGTTGGATAACAACGTTGCTTGAATCACCTAATTGTTGTTCTTTTACTTTCTCTAAATAACGCGCAAGACGTTGATCTGTATACTCATACGTAGTCACTATACCTTTTGCGTTAATCTGTTGTGAAACTGTGCCTTCAATATCATTCAGATTAAAACTAATACCATTATCAACGCCTTTTGAAAGTGATAATGCGCCTCCTAAACTCACCGTTTGTTGAATATTAGGCTGAATACTGACATCTGACTGTTGTGTGTCATACAGTCTTGCATCAATACTGCGCTCTAAGTAACCACGAGAGTGATAGTGATGACGAGCAATACGCTCATCTGTTTTATTTATTATGTCGGGATGGCGACAATAGTTAATTTCACGAATTGTCGATCCACGGTTATCATAAACCACCACAGTGGGTGTTCGTGTGTGTAATTGTTGATTTGACATAGTTTTATAATTCCTTAGTTAATTTTCTTTTTATGATCCAATTCATTGCTACTACGCAGATTTTTTGAAGCTAATATTTCGGCAACGGCTTTTTTATCGGTATTGCATTTTTCTAAAACCAATATTAAGCGTGCCACATAATCAGGATAATCTCCCCATACTTGCACATTAAAAAAGGGTGCAGAGCACGGTTGTAACAAATGCGTAGGAACAAATTTATCCGGTGCTTTAACGATGATTGAGGGAGTTTTGCTGCAACTGGATAACAGCATCAGGCACAAGCTCATTAGCACAAGGCGTTTGAGCCAAAATCTGCCGTAATTCCTGGCGTATAACATGATTTTCTTCCTCTAAAAATTGTTGCTCCTTTTGTTGATGCATAAGTGTTTCAGAGACTTTTTCTGCTTGTTCGTGCCATTGCACTAATTGTGATTGCAATGTGCGTTGTTGATATTCAAGCTGATTGTTTTGCTCAGAAAGTCGATTTATTTGGTTATATTGATAACGAATAACCAGTAGAGTGAAAACAATAATAATTGCCACTCCCCCTTTAACACCTAAACGTAAAAAAGTGATTATATTCATGGGTTTGTCTCTCGACAAAGCTCATAATGAGGGCCATCACGAAATGAAGCCCAATCACCACCCCAATTAATTCGAACATTTAATTGATAAGCGGCTTTTTTCATCGCCTTTGATACTGACTCAAATGCTGACCAATCTTGCCAAGGGATCACTCCTTTCACTAAAGGCACAATATCAACGGCATGACCTGTTAAATGGCGACTATTGAGGGTTTTGCTTTTACCTTCCTTCATTAGCTCTTTTTGTCGAGCTAATGAGCGTACCCCTTCAATAACGACAAAGTCATATTCACTAAATGTCAGTGCCAAATTAACCACTCGGACTAAATCCCGATCCACACCTTCTAGGTTTTTTTGGCTACGTTGACTTAATGTATATATGCTCATTTAGGCTCCTTAAAGTTATTCACACCAAAAATACGGTTCCACAACCAAATTAAAGTTGTGCTACCCATTGAGCCAAAAAGCCCTGCAATCATGTAAGACATATAACGACTTGCTCCGCTTTCAAAACTTAATAACCCGCCTAATAATCCTGTAAAAACAGAGATCACGACTTGGCTGGTGATACCACACCAAGACCACTTAATTTGTTTTTGCCTAATTTCCATTAAATACCTCACGATACCTCCCCAGGCTGAAAATCCACCGATAATCATCCAAGCCAGTGCATCGCTTTCTGATGGGATCGCAACTAGCATAATAAAAGTCCTAAATAATGCGGATTAAGCGACATCGCCAATTAATCCGCATAATAAGTAATGAATAATTTACATTAGGGTGTCATTTTCATCTTCCTGAGCCACAAACCAAGGCGTTACTATCGTATTACGCTGATAGTTCTTTGCTGTGTTCACATGATATAAACGACCTAATGCGTCGTAATAATGAGTATCTGCAAATCGATTAGGCTGTACTGAAGACTCAGAGATATAACGCCAATCATTAAGAAAATAAGGTTGATAAATGCGCTTTATATTCCCTTTACTGTCATATTCTGTTTCACCTGAAATTGCCCATCGTGTTGCAGTACTTTTTACTTTTGCCTGTTGTGCGCTATCAACAACGAGTTCTCCTTTTTCACTACGCAAAAAGGCGTCTCCTGCTTCAACTCTCACGGAGGTTTGCAATAAGCGACCAAAACCATCGCTAAATGCGATTTGTTGGCGGATCTGCTGTTGTGGATCACTGTCATAACGGTCAGTCATGATTTGCAGTGCATGAGGTGGTAATTTTGCAGATGTTGACATCCAACTGTCGGCCACATACACAAAACCCGTGGCAATAGGTAGTGTTGATGTTAGTGCCAAAGCTCCATTAATTGTTATTGGCATGATAAACGTTTTATCGCTATAGCCACTTTGCTGGCCATTTTCGGTACCTGAAAAACGTGTTGTGGTCACACGCCCCAAACCATCAAAGGTGACTTGATGAAGATTTTTGTTTTCATCCGTAATAGAGTTAGGTGATAAAAAACGCCAATCGTAAGTAAGATGGAAATCTTGTGTATTTAAAGGTGACTCTTTGCCCATTAGTACACAAAACTGCTTATCCCATAACAACGTGTAATCACAAGAAAGTGCTGTTTTCTTGTACACAAGTGGTTTATAGAATTGTGCTAATGAACCATATTGGATGACACCTAACAGCGGTTTTACCCACAGCGTTTTGCCTTTTTCTGACTCATCAGCAAATAAATACGCTTTTTGTTGATAACCTGCATTTATCATCACTTCATCCAATTTTAAATTTGGATAAGGCTGTGAAATTGCTTTTGCGGTTTCTTCATCGAGTTCAGCCGTTTCGCTAGAGGCTAAACGCACAGGGAAATCAGGTTCTGCTAATGTGGCATTACCATTCGCATCTAGATAAGCAAGTTGCTGCTGTCCTACAAATACGGATGCCGATTTTTGTGTGAGCAAATTATCAGTTGCTAATAACGCTTCGATATTTAAACCTTCCTTAGGCTGTTTTTCGGTACTTAAGGTCCAAATATCTTGACGATTTGTTGCTGTGATCCTTAGCTGATAAACCTGTTTTTCAGGATGATTAATATGATGACAAGTTTGACGAGATAAACCTAAGCGCAGTGCATGTTGTTGATCATCATAACTGGATACCCATAACGTCTCTGGCAAGCTTTCATAATGTTGATAAGGATTTTTTGTACCTTTAGTTCGTCTTGGATAATCAATCGAAACTGTTTTAGAAACAAAACCATAACTATCTTGTTCTAAGATGATTTGTTGATGACAAGCAGGATCAGTCGCAATACGCTCATAGTGATATTCACGACTTTCTACCACCGAAGGCATTACCACTGGGGAGCGCCCTTGCATTTCAATTAGACGTACTTGAGGTCGCTGTTCTGTGACAACATAAGGCACATTGGAGACAACGGTATTGTCTAAACCATAAATCTCTTTTCTGAGTAGTTGACCCTGTAACCCACGCTCAAGCCAATAACCTTGTTCTTGGCGCACTGTGTTATCACAGATCTTTTCAGCGCTTCCTTCTCCTTGTGTAAAACGCGGCGAGAAATGAGGAAATGCGTCATTATCACCTTGCCAAAACTCGTTATAAAGCTGAGTATCAACAATGGATTTCCCTGTTGAAAACCATTGACGGATTAACGCACTTGGCGTTTTATCCGTTGTATTTTCTTCACTTTTAAATGATTCAGCGTTCGTAGTTTCAACACAACCAAAACCACGGAACTCTTTTTCTTTACCGTCCCAGACACCATAACGATAATTAAAAGTTTGTGTTAACTGACTTTGTGTAATCTCATCAACTGTTTCAATTTTCCAAAGCGTATGCAAAGAAAAAGGTAAATGACTCACCGCTTTATTTTTGCTTTGTTGCTGAGCTAATTTTTCATCCAACCCATATTGAGCAGAACTACGGTAGTGTAAGTTTTGGATCAGCCCCATATTGTTATTAATAGAGGTTAATAACCACGGTTTGTTATTTTGCAAAGAAAGCACCCAATGTTGCGGTGTTGGATAAGATTTTGTCAGTAAAATACTGGCAATACCCAAACCTTGAACATCC
Source organism: Proteus vulgaris (assembly GCF_016239305.1). Lineage (GTDB taxonomy): Bacteria > Pseudomonadota > Gammaproteobacteria > Enterobacterales > Enterobacteriaceae > Proteus > Proteus vulgaris_C. The sequence goes on from NZ_JAEHOQ010000003.1 coordinate 130,881, forward strand.
GCCACTTGTAGTTGGCATTGGTTATCAAAACGCATGCCTTTAGGTAATGGGATATCATCACCACGTACAAATTGATTACCACTTTGATTAAAATAAACTTCTAAATGAGTAGATTGGGCATAAATGATATCAGTTGTACCACTACCATCTAAATCGGCTAAATAAAGCTGGCTAGGATTAAATTTAAGGCGATCTGCCGAAAATCCCGCAATAGTGATTGGTGTGCTAAATTTACCCTCACCGAGATGAACCCAACAGGTTACTCCTTGATAATCCACTTTAATTAGATGTTGTTGCCCAGAACCCAACACATCACTAAATGCGACTAAAGCACGACGATTAATATTCTTAATCGGTAAGAGCACACCTTCAGCCTGCATTATCTCTTTACTTTCTTTCCAACCTTGAGCTGAGCCAGCATAAAGACGAATACTACGAGGGCCAATCAAGGCGAGATCAGCAAAACCACTGCCTGTTAATGAGGTGATTTCAGCTCTAGGATGAAAATATTCCACAGGTATGGCATCAAGTGGCACAAAATTAAGCCAATTCTCTGCTTTAGTGTCATCCTGAATGTAATAACCGTTTACATTACCTTGTGTAACTAACCATTCTAATTTGCCGTCCCCCGTAATATCTGTCAGCATTGCTGAACCACGTAACAATGGGATAACAGGGAGTTTTTTAGCGTTATCCCATGTTATGGCATTAGGATTTTGCTTATCTTCTTTTCTAATCGGCGCACGATACCACCAAGCACCACTGTCTTGATACAACACACCAGCAAGCCCTTCCCCCAATAAATCAACATATTGATAAGGCTGTTGTGGTGTAAAAGAAGCGAGCTCATCCAACAATTGCCATTGAGCTTGTTTAGTCGTACCGACCTGCTGCCAGTCAAATTTTACAGGAGGCAATGTCACTAACGACTGTGTATCTTTATTGTCATTAAACGCCGATTGTTGTGCAGAAACTAATATCGAACCTGCTCCAGACTCGATATAAGTCAGTGTTAATCTCGCCACTAATTCCGGTATTTCGGCCAGTGCTGCTTGTTTTTCTAGACTTTCAACACGGTGATACATCAGTACTTGACGGCATAAACGGCGAGTACGGACTTCAAAACCGTAATGGAAAAGCGAAAAACAGTCTTTACGCAGTGCCCAGGCTGAATTGCTCTGCCATTGAGGATAAGAGGCTAATGCACTGCTACGTTCACCATAATCAAACACCAACGTAAACAAAGCATTTTTAGGTAATGTGTTATCGGTTTTAGTACATGAAAAAGCACGCTCTCCCACAGCGTTACCGTAATACACCTTTTCTAAATATCGTTGTGTATTGGCATTGGTATGTGATTGAATTTCTTGCGTATCACAACCTTGCTCATCTTCAGTGCGATAGCGATATTCAATTTGCTCACCAGTGGCTGAAACAGAAGCATTAAGGTTCCATTGCGCAATATGTGCACTGTTTTGACTATCCACAATCTGTGCGGTGATTTCATAGCCAAACAAGTGAACTTCACCATTGGCACTCAACATTACCCAAAACTGTTTGGGTGTATTGGTAGGTGCATTCGCCTCATTTAATGACCAAAGTTCAAACCGGCTAAAACTTTTTTCAATGCGTGAACGATAGGTTGTCACTTGATATTGATGGGCAAGTTTTACACCTAATAATGTATTACGCTGTGCCGTTTCAATTTCACCTTGTTTATTGATAATTGGCACAATCACTTCACCTTCTGGCCCAACAAACTCATCTTGTTGAGTGTACGTTGGCACACCTTTTGATGTACGACGACGGATCGCCATCACGCCAACAGACCAGCCAAAGCCAAATGCACTATTACCTGCTTGATTTTGATACGTTAAAGCTAAAGCGGGGATATAACTACGACATTGGCTAATCGGTAATGGTAAGCTAAAAGTGGCTGCACCATCGGGGCCAACAGCGCTCATGTTGCCCGTTAATCCTGTGACAGCCCCACCCCCTTTCGGTAAATTCGGCGCATCAAAGGTCAATTTCTCTGAATTTTGCATGTAGAACTCCTGACAGGCTCCCTAAAGAGCCTGTAATTAAGATTTGGATAATTAGCGAATGGTGTAATTAATATGGAGAATGATGTCGTTAAGTGTCAGTAACATCTCTTTTTGCTTACTAGTTGCATCAGGGAAGCTTAAAGTCAGTGTACTGGTGTCATTCACTGGTAACCCTTCAAAAGGGAGATAACGATCATCATTGAAATTCAGTTGGAATTGGCCACTGTCATTCATACCATGAGAAATCGCAATTGCATTACAACCTCTTGGTTTCACCGCACTACCGCCATAATTCAGCACTGCTCTTATATTCTGATAAGCACCTGTTAATGCTGGTAATGTCACACTAATTTGTTTAACTCGACGTAACTTACCTAAATCAGCAGGATAATCTTTGTCGATAGCTAAATCAGAGAGTTTAATTGAAGCTTGTAATTGGCCGTTTTTCAGCGTAATACCATTTTCTGCGGTACCTAACTGTGTTTTAGATTGATTAATCACATCAGTTACTTGCTCAAACCCAAATGGCTTAGTGCTTAATCCTTGATATACATCGCTCAACGAAACAATTTTGGTAATTTCTAATGCGCGTTTATCTTTTTCAAGGTAACTGTTTTCCATCTGAGTCAGGTTATGCATTAAACTTTCACCTGCCATCAAACCAGAATAATTACCTTGCCATGCACCTGGACGGATAAAGGTTTGGGTTTCGCCTAAATCGTACTGATAAGCCAATTCCGCCATACGACAGCGCGAGATGGCTAAGTCGTAGAAAGGTTTATAAATTGCCATTAATTTGCCACGTAACCAGTTATACAAAGCTTTATTGGTAAATTTATTTTGTAAGAAAGTTAAGTATTCTTGTGTTTGCTGTTGTTGCAATTTCAAACTATCAAGTTGTAAACTCGCCGCTTCTTTACGTACTTTTAGGGCTTCAAGTTGCGCATCAATTTGATTTATTTCTGCTTTTGCATTATCACGAGCCAGCTCCCACTCTTCACGACGACGACGATAAGACTCAGATTGGCTTAATCTATCTGCTGCAATACGAGTGGCAGAGCCTGATAATTGCAATCCAATTGAAGTAGCATTAAAAATAGCCCCAAAACGAGAGCCACCTACCGCTAAACCATAAATATTAGGTACTAAATCAGCTGCTGCTCCTGCGATATTCAACCCTTGACTTGCCGTATTGAGTACAGAAGAGGCTAAATAGAGATCCATCGCTTGTTGTTCTGATGTACTAATATTTTCATCATATAACTTGCTATAGTGATCAAGACGGTTTTGTGCCCCAACGCGTAACGCTTTTAACGCTTTCTCGTTATAGGTAAATTCTTCGATACTCTTCGTCTGATACTTCATATTTTGCAGAATAATTTCACTACCTTGCGTAGTAAGTAATTCTGATAATGCTTGAGCATCTTGACGTTCCGTAATGCTAGACAGTGAACTACCAAACTGCATTAGCTGACTGACTACAGATTTTGCACTATTTAAAATCACAGGGAAACGTTGTGTTGGCATAATTGCATTTGGCAATGCACTGCCACCTTGTGACTGATTCACAGCAGCATTTTGTAATGCTTTAGGATCTGCGGGTGTCGCGTAAATCGCTAAAGACAGAGGTTGCCCATCAATCGATAAATTGTGACGTAAATTAAACAGACGTGTTTTTAACGTATCGCGATACTGCGCTAACTTCTCATTAATTTGCGGTAAAAAGAGCGCAGTTAATGAATTAGCGGTACGTGGAGATACGGTTTCTTCACTTTTGCCATTAATTACACGGGTTGGTTGTTTTGTTTTTGATGCAGCCTCCGTTAATTTAGGGGCAGACCAAATGTTATTACCTAACAACTCGGTTTCATCACCCAATAATTTCAGCGCTTGCATATACCACATTTTGGCTTCATTTAAGGTGTCACGTTCTAATACACGATAAGCACTGTCACCGCGTTCCATGAGAATATCGAGACACTTCATAAAAGTGGCCAATTTATAGTGCATTGGATCCGTTTGCGCCACGGCATCCGGATCGGTTGCATCCAGTTGTTCTTTATCCCATGCGGTATCAGCTAACAGAGGCTGTGAATTCCAAACACGATCTGAGTAAGTGTCGTTTTCGATATAGCCATTAGGGCTAAAGACATAACGTAACCAACGACTGGCCTCATCATAATTTTGTCCTTCCAGCATCACATTGGCGACCATCATTGGGGTGTAATAAAACAGTTCCCAGAAATAGAGTGCATTGGCGCCATTGAAGTCCATGGTATCATCCGTATTACCTTCTAATGCAGGTTCAGGTAAACGCTGAGTATCTAGAGTTAAAATAGTATCAATCCCTTTATTGGCACGTTTAACTAATTGACGGGCAAATAAGGTATTTAAACGCACCAGCATAGGCTTATTTGTAATACTCATTGACATATACTGAGCCATTGCTGAATTTGTTTCTACTTTAATAATACTTCCTGTATCCGCAACGATAGTTTTCTTAGCTTCAAATGAAAAAGCCTTTTCTGATAACACATCAGATTGTTTATTTTTAACCTTAACATTTACCGTTATCGTTGTTTTTTCATTTCGGGTAAATTCACTAGCTGGAATATCTAAACTAAGTATGCCATCTACATTATTGAAACTATTTATACCACCATTAAATTGGCTATGATTACTCCAACTATCAATATTGTATTCTTTACTGTTTTCCGTAGATTTTATTTCGATTGTAATATCACTGATCTTTTCTGCTGTATTGTTATAGATTGGATTAAAATCTTTAATTAATATATTATGTCCCAGGGTTTTACTATAAGCACCATAATAATTATCACCCTGAGCAAGATAAATAAAAAGCATATTTTTATTTTGTTTTTCCACCTCATAACCATAATTACTCATTTTCAAAACAAAATATCCATCACTCTCAAGATAATCTTTATTTAGGTTAATTATATGGTTATTATTATAATGAGTATCATCTGTAATATTAAACATTGTATTATCATTATTCATACATCGACGAGCAAAGTCGACCTCTACTTTATATTCATCATTTTCATCAACAAAATAATAATAAATATTTCTTAATTTATAATCAAAAATTAAATATAAAGCCAAACCCACACTCTCATTACATGCACTTGCTAAATTATTATCCTTACTTTTACCTATTTTAACCCTGAAATAATAAATATCTTCAAAATCATCATTATGAGTATTTTGGTATGACAGTATTTTTGTCACGTGCTCCTTTACATGCTCTTCAGCTTCAATTGTTTTTTTAATTTCACATTTAATAGCGGCAGAAAATAAACATGTTGCGCCATGATCATTTAATTTAATTTTAGCATTATTAATTAAACTACCTTGTAATGATGCTAATTCAGAATCTTTAATTGTAATATTAGAAGTAGGTTCACGTGAAATAGTATAATTCGTTTTATCTCTTTTTATAAAATGATTATTTATAATTCTAACGATACTTCCTTTCGAATCATCTAATATATCGAACTCATTTTTTGCATTAATATAAATACTTTCAATTTCATTTGCAGTTCCTTTGGAAAAATTCAATTCATTATCAATATAATAAATCTCATATTCATCTTTTTCAGCTGAGTATGTTCCTGACATTTTATAAAATACAATCATAACTTTATCAAACTCATCACTATAACTTAGATAGAAATTGAGCTTATCCAGTTTATCTAATCTATCCAATACTTCATAATTAACAGGTGAGCTCCAAGAACCATCATAACGAATATGAGAAAGCTTTAAGCTATATTTAATTTCTTTTTCAATTTTTTCTGCCGTTTCATTTTTAGCAGTTTCAAGCCGCTCAATCCAAGCAATATATAAACGATTATTAAAAATTACTGGGCGAATTAAACCATTATAAGGATTTAAGCCATTTTCAATTTTAGTCCATTCTGTCCAGGCATTAGCCGCCATTTTGCCGTCTTTAATTTTACTATGGTCAGCACTGCGCCAATAATAGCTCATTTGATCAGCAGGGTTACGGCCAATAAAATAGGTAATGCCATCATCTAATGTTACACTATCATGATAACCACTTAATACCTCTAAATTTGCCACTTGCTCAAATGAAGTTAAATAGCTTTTAAAGGCATCTTCTACCGTATCTTGGTTAACACTATTTTGGCTAATAGATTGTAATAGGGTATCCATCATTTTGGTTTGCCCAATACGCATAGTTGGGTCAACATAGTTTTCAGGATAATAGACTAATTTAGACACACCAGCCCATGTACTATAACGCTTATTAAACTCATCCCATTGCGCAAAGAAGGTGCGACCCTTCACATTTTTATCGACATCTTTTTCATCACCTGATAAACAATTATTGACATAAAATTGAATATTAGCAATTGCTTGCGCAATCCGTGTCGTCATAATTTCAGCTGAAACTTGATTATCAATTAATAAATGGTGATAAACATCATCACGACTAATTAATGATGTATTCGTGTTTTGATTAGCATAATAGTGGGTCAAAACGGCTGCTTTTTTCTCATCCATTATCTGAACAAGTTGTGCCGTTTTCTCATTATTTAAACCCGCTTGCATAATTTGGCTTAACTTATTCCACTTATCATAAGTTCCCGCGACATTATTATTTTCAGTATATTTTAAATCAACTAATAATTTGAAATCCTTAGGTGAAATACCAAGTGTTTTAGATAGTTCAAGATATTGGATAAGAATGGTAATATTTTGAAAATCTTTTAATTCTTTAGTTGGTGTTAATTCTAAGGCTTGGGTCAGCGTTGTTTTATCAATATTTAAAATAGAGGCCATTTTTTCAGTCGTTAATGACTGATTTTTAAGTTCAGTTAAAAACTCATTCGCCACATTGCTACATTGTGAAATAAAATGATGGAAATCAGTAATATGCTTTATTTTATCAATCGTCAAAACATGATCTTCTTTAGGATAAAAAGATGTTCCTTTGACACTGATAATTTCTAATTCATACTTATTTAACCCTATTTTATTAGAAACTAATGTGGTTTTTTTAAGTCTATTAAAGAATAGTGCAATATCTATTTTATCTTGCTGAGTTAAATTACTTTTAATTATTATTGGTAGTATATCTTTGAGATATTTATTACCCGTTTCTAGATCAACCCAATGTAATATAAAATCTGATTTTTCGATAGAGTCAATACCCATTTCAGATGCAATAAAGGAAGAAACAGCTGAGAATTGTTCTGCGTAATCTGTTGATGTGTTTTTTAATATTACTTTTAAAGTATTAATTAACACTCCAAGTTCATAACCAAACTCAAGATCATATTTTGATGAACAAATCAAAAATAATTCATTTATCGTCCATTTCTCTTTTTTAGCAAATTTAACAACATTATTAAGAGTATGAATTAAATTACCCATATCATCTGAAGTAGTATGGGTTGAAATTTCTTTATTAAATGGAGAAGGGAGAATATTAATAAGTAACACTAATTCATTAATAGATAAATTATTTATTTTTGATAATAAAGCGGTACGGTATAACAATGAAAGATCCGCTAATGAACACGTAAAGCTAGCATTACCCGATGCTAATTGCCATAACATAACTAATTCAATATCATTGACATTAAAAGCGCGTTTTAAAGTATTTAAACGAATAATATCAGTAGAAGATGTTGCATTAACTAAATCAAGGGAATGGTTATCATCAACAAAAAGAGTATCATTAAGTGGTGGATAATTAAATAATTGATCAAATTGAGATGGTGTATTATCTAACGATGTTTTTGAAATTAATCCACCATTAAGCACAATCGCTTGTTCCACGGTAATATGATAATCATTCATTATCATTTGAATATGAAAAATAGCACTTAGCATTTCCTTATCAATATTAAATTTACTATTTTTTGATTGAATTGCGGTGATCACAGAAGATACTGGCATTCCTGTCGCTTTATACAATCTAATAATTTTATTTAAATTTAACAGTTCTTTATTAGATAACTTCTCTTTCTTATTAAACGCTTTGATAACATATCGAGCCTCTTTCTGTTCAATATTATAATATTTCGCTAAAAAACTAATTCTATTTATAATATCAGGGCTAATAGAGCCAAAATTTTGCTTAAGCAGTGTATCGGTATCTTTATCAACATCTTCAACTAAAATATTATAAAGCTCAGGGGAAATATCCGCTTTAATAGAAGCCAGTAATGCTGAATCTAAGGTTTTAGTCACCTCAGTCGCTGTCATTAAACCTTCAAGATTTTTATCTTGAAGCATAATAGCTTGGCGGATAGTTTCATAAGGTTGATGATAAGGTGTGCCACCCGTTAAACGATTTGTGGCTAATTCACGAAATAAATCTTTACCGCTACCTAATTTATTTTGTAGTGCAGTTATTAAAATTTGATTTGATAAAGAAAGTGTAGAAACTTCTTTATCCATATTTTCTTGAGAAAGCACTAATTGCGCTAAATCAGGGCGACGCTTATCAAGATGATAAATCGAACTTTCAGCATGTAAGGCTTTTGCTTCACGATAAAGTTCGGTTAAATAACCTGCTGGTGAAAACATAGAAGCTACAGATTTGCCATCAACAAATGTATCTCCCCTTTCAGGGATCCAATCACCTAATGCACGGGTTTGTGTTGATTGTGGTTGAATACCTAAAGCCACGGCATTTTGTACTTGTGGATTATTACGTGCTAAATAATGAGCTTCGTTAAGCTTATTGATTTTTACAGCTTCTTGAGCCTCTTTATATAATATTTTAGCTTCATGCCACGTTAATTTTTCAGCACTTAATGCACGAAGTTCATGCAATGATAGTGGTGCTAAATCCTTTAATGTAATAGTTTCCGAAGTGGAAGCGTTCATTTTTGTTAAAAGCGTATTAATGTTTTTCATTAAATATTTCCTAATATAAGTTAATTAAAGTAGAGATAATTGGGCCTTGTTTTTATCTCGAATATTAAAATATCAAGAAAATTAAAAATGAAAATTGAGTTTTTTATAATGTGATATTGAGTTTTTTTATGCTTTATAGGCTGATTGCCATTTTTAATAAAAAAGCATATTCAAAAAAATAGATATAAGTAATAAATAAATTAAAATAACAATAAAAAATAAATCATTTGATTTTGTTTTTTATAAAAAATGCTATTATTTATTATCAAATTTAGTCGATAATATTATTTTTTAATTTATCCTCGATGATTTTTTCAATTTTAGTCGCTCTAAAAATATTATTGACAAATATCAATATAAAATTTTTATTCAAGCAGATTATTAATTTCAATTAATATGTCTCTGTGGAGAACACCTGTATGTTTTTCTCACGAAAAATAAATCAGTTCTTTGCTGTCGCAACTTATCAAAGTCTAGTAAAAGCAGCAGAAAAAGTTAATGTCACTCCATCCGCGCTACGTCATGGCATTAATGAACTTGAAAACCAAATTGGTAAATCATTGATTAAACGCTCAAAAAATGGAATGGAGCTTACTCCGGCAGGAAAAACACTGTATGAGCGTCTATATCCCTATTATAAAAAAATCAGAAAAATTGAGACACAGCTCCTTGATTTAAACGAAGATAAAACATTGCTTTCAATTAAATTAGATGGTCTTTATTATCCTGATTTAAAAACAAAACTATTGGAAATAAGGCAAAAAAATAATCAATATAAACTGTCTTTAGAAGATGGTTATATTGACGATATTAATGAGGAACTCTTTGATAAAGAGTTTGATCTTGTTATTTCTTCTCTTGAATTTGACTATCCCGATAAAAATATTAATACGATTAATTTATGCACACAAAAAGTCGGCTTATTAGTGAATAAAAAACTCTATGAAAAATATTCAGATACCAAGACACTCTTTGCTAAAGAAACGTTAATACAAAGGAATAGTTCTTTGCATAATCCGATATTTTTAACAATTTTAGATAGATTAAAAAAACAGGGTTATCAATATCATACTTTAGGTTTAACAGAGATGGCGGATGTATTGCAATGCATTGATGAAGGAGCAGGTTATTGTTTTATACCTGAAAACATTCATTATATTTCAACGATCACAAATGATGAGGTCCAATTTATTCGTTCACCATTTCCTTTTGATATTTTCTTACATCAAAAGGTCTATTTTAAAAAAGATAATGATAAAAAATTAGCCGATATTGCAATGACACTACGCTAATCAATTAAAACAGTGCATTGATATAATCAGAGGTAAACCCACGATATTGTAAATAGCGGATCTGTTTCGCTTTCTCTTTATAGTCCTTGGGCTTATCGGTACCAAATTTTTTCTCTTTGACCTCTTGGCAAAGTACGTACCAATCGGTATCTGTTTCTTCTAAAACTCGTTCAATAATTTCACTGGGAAACCCTTTTAGACGTAACTCTTGGCGAATACGTAACGGCCCGTAGGATTTATTTAAATAGCTACGAAAAAAACTATAAATGGTTCGATTATCATCAAGGTATTGGCTTTCAAGTAAGCGTTCAATTACTTGAGGCAAATACTCAGGTGACGTCGGTGAGTCTTTCTCTGTTTCTCGAATTCGACGTTTAATACGACGTTGAAGTTCGATTGTACTGTAGTCCCGACGAGACAGCATAAAAATTGCATATTGATAAAGCTCTTGATAGGTCATAACGTTCCTCTCTTAACAAGTCCATGTGCATTGACGATTATCATAACCTGTTATCACCAGAAGATCTTATTTCGCTGTTAATTTCATCAATAATAGGGAAAGTAATATATTAGTAATAATTAAAAGAAGAATTATCATTCTCTTTTATAATTGAAATCGACTACTTTTATTAAGGTTAACTTAGAAAAAATAGGGTTTTTTATTTAATAAACCCTTAATAATCCTTTTAAAACACAAAATATAAGCATCTTTTGCTTTATATCGCACTTATAGCTGGTGACCATCAATTAGAAAAAGATTAAAATTTACGGCTACTCTTTTACTACTTACTTTTTTAATTTTCTGTGGGTTATGTATGAACTTTTCCAATTTAAATAAGATGGTATTGACCACCTCTCTCCTTGCCACGGGTTTTTCTTACGCGGATAGCGATCGCCCCCTACTCTCTTTAAGTGTGAGCCAATCTGGTGGCACTGCATTAAATAATGAAGGTTCGTTAGATACACGCACCCCAACAAGCCAATCTCGTGTTTTACCCATTTGGGGCGATGAAGCTCGCGCCCGTGGTTATGATTTACCAGAGCCATTTGGGGTCAGCTATAACTATATGAATCTACGCCAAGATGTAGTTGTAGATAAAATTGGATTTAGTTCTAGCAATATTGCTATGCAAGGTATATTGGATCAATTAATTATTGATGTTGGCCATACTCGCAGTAGTAATAAATCGCATATGCTGAAACTCGATAGCTGGGTTTTCCCATTTATGAATGTGTATGGAATCTATGGAAAGACAAAAGGCACATCAACAGCACAATTGAAATCTGTTGGCTTCGATATTGATGCACCTATGGCTAAAAATGTTCCTTTTAATTTAGATTATGAAGGAAAATCTTATGGTGCTGGTTTTACTTTAGCTGGGGGCTATAACCAATTTTTTGGTACTTTTGATGTAAACTACACTAAAACTGACCTTGATATCTTAGACGGTGATATTAAAGCGTTAGTGATCACTCCTCGTGTGGGTTACGAGTTTGTTTTTCAACCTTTAATTACAGGACAAGGTAATACCAAATTACAAGTGTGGACAGGTGCCATGTATCAAGATATTACTCAACGTTTTAAAGGCGATGTGAACAAATTAGACCTCCCTAGTGAGATAGCGCAACCATGGATGAAGCCTTTTATGAATGGAATGAAATTCGATGTTGAACAACATCTTGCCCATAAATGGAATAATTTGATTGGTGCTCGCTTAGAAGTGACTCGTAATTTTAATCTCATTACCGAATTTGGTTTTAATAATCGTAATAGCTTCCTTGTTTCAGGTGAGTTCCGTTTTTAATGGTCAAAACATCTTTTATTTTGGGGCTGGCCTTTGCCAGCCTCTTTATTTCGCACACAGCACAAGCTCAACTCTTTCCCGATAGGCAACAAATAGACCAATGGTTAGTTGAATTAGGCGGAAAAAATAATTTCGACCGCAGTAAAACTATCGACTGGGGCGTATTGCCGGGCCCATTTTATACGCCAGAGTTAGAATTGGGTGTAGGTATTGCACTTGTTGGTCTTTATCAAGCCGATAGTCGCCCTGATAGTAAAATCTCGTCCCTCTCATTAAGTGGCTTTGGCTCATCAACCGGTGCTTTTGGTATGACCTTTAGCAACTATACCTATTTGGCAGATGATACTTGGCGCTTTTATCTCACAGGAACATTAAATAATGTTCCCACCAATTATTGGGGAGAGGGCTATCACGAAGGGCGCGTAAAAGATCATTTCGGTGAATATCGCTCTCAAGAATTGCGTCTAACTCCCACATTACTACGCCAAATTACCAAAAACACTTATATAGGATTAGGGTGGGATTACGCTAACTTACAAGCGGCGGCACCTGATGATGAGTTTAAAGCCTATATGGGTAAACGTCATTTGCCATTACGCTCTACCAGTTCAGGATTAAGTGTGCGCTTTACCTATGATAGTCGCGATTTTTTGCCTAACGCTCGTCAAGGCCAAGCCTTTGATATTAGCTATACTCATTATTCATCGGATACCGGTAGTAATAATCGTTTTAATGCAACTCAAATGCAGTACAACTACTATTACCCATTAACCGAAGATGCGGTGCTCGCCTTTGATAGCTATGCTCGCTTTACCTCGGGAGATGTACCATGGACGCAGCTTTCTAAATTAAGTAACGGCCATCAGATGCGTGGCTATTATGAAGGGCGATATCAAGATAATCATGTATTTTCAACCCAAGTTGAGTACCGTCAAAAGCTCGATTGGCGTCATGGCATTGCACTTTGGCTGGGGGGGGGTACGTTAAGCGACCAAGCCCGTGATTTAGGTAAAGGCCATTGGTTGCCTAGTGTTGGTGTTGGTTATCGATTTGAGTTTAAGCCACGTATGAATGTGCGTCTCGATTTTGGTATAGGTAAAGAAAGTACAGGGTTCTATTTTCAAGTAGGTGAAGCATTTTGACGTTCAAGCGTTTTCTTTTTATTAATACTATTGCCTTCTTCTTATTTATTGCAGGTTGCACTCATGTCACGCCTGTTAATTCTCTACACGCAAATCTTGAGAGCGTGACACACGAAAAAGCGTCTCACGTATGGCAAACACCTGCACCGCTAACAGCGCCTAATGGTTTAAGGCCTTGTTGTGCTTTTGGTTATAACTTAAAAGTCAAAGCGTTTGAAATACCCGTGCCTTTTTATCGTATTGATAATGTGGTTGAAGCCTCGGCATTAGGTAATCATCGTTATAACGATAGCTTTTGGCTAGGTACAGTGGCCGTATTAGGTTTGGGAAGTGAAAAATCAGGTTTAATTTACTCCCGTAAAGGAGGATTCCTTGATATCGCCCATATTCGTGATACCGCAGATTACACTTATTATCTCTTTAGCCATATCTATCCAAAATTAGGCCAAGAGTGGACACTAACACTAAGTAATGAACTGGCACAACGTAAAATACACTTTAATGCTTTTACCCCACCGAAAGATGAAACAGAACGCTATACCTTAAGTGCTTATCTTGCAGCGCGATTAGGTTATCGTCTTGCGGTATGGCATGAAATTGCACAATGGTATGGCTTTCGTTCTGTGCCGGGATTCTCCGAAGGTATCTCTGCATTTTCACCTGAAGATCTCTACTCCAACTTAATTGGCGCACGACTTTCACTCACCGTGATCCTTAATGGTCACGCCACCAGTCTTGAGCACTATAATCAATCAATGCAGGGTATCATTCCTTCCGCACTCTACCAATTAGAAGCCCAATCTCGTCAATTAACACAACAATGGTTTGATGTGATTGATGGACAATGGTGGGATAGTCAACAACGTGTTCCTGACAAATTTTTAGTTTTAATGCGTGATTATCATATCTCGGATAAACGGTATCCCGTGTTACCTTTTGAGGAAACTGCATCTCCACACTACCTCACATTACCTAGTGCTTATTCTGGTTACGTTTTAGAACAATTAGCAGAATTTCAGCTTTGGCCAACAACACAAATGGCAAATTTACCTTATCCAAAAATCTATTGGCATGAAGCGGATTTTACTGATTTAACAGAAAAAGCACGTGAAATTGATAATAAAACCAGACCAAAAACAACAAAAACTGACTAAATAATAAACAAAATTGACACATTAAAAACCCTTAAATTTACTAAATTTGGGTTAAGTCACAGCTTTTTTCATAAGATAAATTTAAGTTTATATCAAAAAAGCATTTTTTGTTAAAGGAGAAAAGCGATTATAAAACGTGGCCTTCCAGTGAATCTTATACATTTAGTTAACAAATCACTCGTAGTTATCCTAATGTGAGGCGATATTTTGTAGCTATGAAAAAAGTAATTTGCTAGTATTCGTTCGATTTTTATCCAGTTAAACGAGGAGAAGCAATGCCCTCTCAATTGATGAGGACAAGTGCCGTCTTCGCTTTCTTGATTTCACTACTATTTACTGGTGTAAGTTTTGCTTCAACCAGTACCAGCAGTTCCCAGATACTGCAGGCGTATTCTTTCAAAAGCACGTCAACACCGTTGCCAGATTTGAAAAGATACCCTTCGGGAACACAGCGTAAGAAAGCGTTTTTAAATGTCATAGTTCCTATTATTGACAATGTTAATAATAAGATAATGAGAGATCGTGAGTGGTTAACTGCTCAACGTAAAGCCCAGCACTGGGGCAGCGCAGATTAAAAAAAACTGCGTGAAATCTGTCAATACTATGGCGTCACATGTACCAGCCCTAAAAAAGTAAATTGGGATTCGTTACTGACTCGCGTTGATATTATTCCGACACACTTTGTCGCAACGCAAGCCGCTACAGAATCTGGCTGGGGAACATCAAAGTTGGCACAACAAAATAACAATCTATTCGGTATGCGATGTGGGAGTCAGTCTTGCAATAACGTTCCGGGGAAAACCAAAGGCTATGCAGCCTACCCTGATATTGAAGGCTCAGTGATTGCTTATATGCGTAATCTTAATACGCACCGCGCCTATAATTCATTGCGCTCCTCAAGAGCACAGCAAAGGATGACGCAGCAACAACTCGACTCTCGCCAGTTAATCACTGACTTGAAAGGTTACTCAGAATTGGGTTCAAGTTATAACGATTATCTGACCGAAATGTTCGACTCAAATAAAAAACTGATCACTCAAGTTCAGTTACAGTCGAAACAAGATAGTTAAGCCTTAACAGGCTTTCATCTGGCAAAAAGCCACTTTTCTTCCTAGAGAAAAGTGGCTTTTATTTATCACAAGATAATCTTTTGATTGAAAGCCAGCTTATAATTCATAATATATGGGGTAACACGTTTGGTATGACTTTTAAATCACACCCTTAGAGCCATTTATGAATTTTTTTTCATTCGAGTTTCTCGGAGCCTTTGTTAGCTTTTTTATTCTATACTGGCTCTTCCAAAAGCACGTTAAGATCCAAAATATCCTACTGATTACAGTCAGTTATGCTTTTCTCTTTTATGCTGATTATCGTCCTGCGATTATCTTATTAAGCTATACGCTCTTTATTTATTTACTGGCAAATATATTAACGAAGTACACCTCTTCTAAAGTCATATATTGGCTATTAGGGCTATTGGTGGGAGTCTACTTTACCGCCTTTAAATATTACTCCTTTTTCCAAGAAACGCTGACACAAGCATTTCAACAATGGGGACTCAACATTGAGTTACCACTGATTGAATTACTTGCGCCATTAGGGCTTTCATTCTACATATTCCATTCGGTAAGTTATGTGGTTTCTGTTTGTCGAAAAGAGATCCCCAAAGCTCCGTTTTTGGATGTTGTGCTTTATCTGTGCTTTTTTCCAAGCATCGTAGCTGGCCCTATTAATCGCGCTAAAGAATTTCTTCCGCAAATCCAGGCACCAACCCGAAAAATCATTGATTATAAAGGGGCGATCATGCTGATTGTGTTGGCTATCGCAAAACTCTTTTGGTTGAGTGGTTGGTTTTCAACAAACTATGTTGATCCAGTATTTAATGCGCCCGATTTAGCGCAAAGCGGACAAGTGCTGACGGCAGTTTATGCCTATGCATGGCATATCTATTTCAATTTCTCAGGTTACACCAATCTTGTCACCGGTATTGCGTTATTACTAGGCTTTGTTGTGCCTCGTAACTTTAATGCCCCTTATTTAGCGATAAACTTAGCCGATTTCTGGCGTCGCTGGCACATTAGTTTATCTACCTTTATTCGTGATTACGTCTATATTCCTTTAGGGGGTAATCGTAACGGAGTGATTAGACAGAACTTTAATGCTTTTGCTGCGATGGTGATTTCTGGATTATGGCACGGCGCAGCCATGACCTTTATTATTTGGGGTGCGATTCACGGGATTGGCGTGGTGTTATTAAATATTAAACACCGCCTCTTTCCTGCAAAGAAAAATGCCCCACCGAGTGCGTTATCGTCATTAAATATGTTGTTGTCATGGATAATCACTTTCCACTTTGTTTGCTTTGCGTGGATATTTTTCCGCAGTCAAACTGTGGGTGATGCATTTGTCTTAATACAGCAACTCTTTAGTGCGGGCGCTTGGGCATCATTACAAGCTGAAGGTTTAACGCTCTTTATGTTCTGGGGGTTGTTCTTGCTTTATCCTTGCTTTGTGACCTTAAGAGATATAGTGGCTCGCCTTGAGAAAAGAGTGCCGTGGTATGTTTATCCTCTACCACTTGCGTTGATCCTCACAATTATTTTTATGTTGTCTCCAGATGGGGTGCCAGGATTTATTTATGCCAGCTTTTGATTTCTGCTCAAACCTAAAAAAGACAGCAAAAGTTGCCTTAATGGTGCTGTTGAGTACCCTTTTGCTGATTTGGCTAAACCAAACATCACTAGAGCGCTTTTGGCAACAACAATATCATCGCCCTGCACCTTGGTCGGGGCTTTCTCATTATTATGCTTGGGAAGTCGGTGGGCAACTGCGTGATGGCGTATTTGTTGCAATAGAAAGCTATGGCGATTATCTACAGGTTCACCATCCTGATAATCAGGCAAAACCTATTGTACAAGTTTCGGTGCCAGAACAACTTCCTGAAGGTTTTGCCGTTGGTTTGCACTTCTTTAATGGATATACACGACCTGCGTCCCAACTAACGCAACGCTTTCCACAGTTGTTAGAGCGTAAGCAAGCAATGGGAGGATTACCTTACCATTCTGTTACTGATGTTTCTGATGCAGCATTAGAAGCCTTAAAACCTATCGTCCCAAAAAAAGACATTATCTTATCACCAAAAGATAAAGTCTTATTTGCGGGTGACTCCATGATGCAAGGCGTCGCACCGTTACTTAAACGCCAACTGCAAACGGATTACAACATCAGCAGTATTGATTTAAGTAAACAAAGTACAGGGCTTGCTTATCCGCGCTTTTTCAATTGGCCACAAACTATCGCAACACGTTTAGCCAGTGACGACGCCATTAAATTACTGGTGGTCTTTTTAGGCCCTAACGATCCTTGGGATATGCCACCTGATGGTGGTGGACGTTACTTAAAATTTGCCAGTGAAGCATGGGAATCAACTTACCGAGCACGCATTGCAGGCATCATAGAAAATGCCAGACAGAATAATGTCACGGTTATTTGGGTTGGCCCACCAAATATGCGCAAGCAAAAGTTATCTGAAGGTATGTCATATCTTGATAAACTTTATCGCGAAGAAGCTGAAAAAATGGGTGAAATTTACCTTTCCGTCAATGATATGTTTAAATATGAGAAAGATATTTATTCTGATTATATGGGTGATGGTAGTAGCCGTGTTAAGTTAAGAGCCGGTGATGGTATTCATTTTAGCTTAAAAGGTCAGCAAATTATTGCTCAACAGGTATTCTCACGTATTCATCTTCAAGAAGAAACAAAAGAAGATAATGCAGTCGATGATGTAAAAGATAAAAACACGGTTATTGTAAATGAAACAATTAACGCACATCCTTGAGCGTAAAACTTTAGTCAGTTGCTCAATCATACTGGCTTTGGTTTCACTCTTAGTTGCTTGTAGCCAAGACACTGAAAAAAAAGTGAAGTTACCCACACCCACAGTATTACCTGCTGATGGTTCAAGACAGCTTTACAACTATCACGATCCTCACTTTGCGAGCTTTGTTAAAAAGTTACAACAAGGCCGTCAAACAGTACATATTGTTCAGCTAGGGGATTCTCATACTGCGGCTGATTTTTTTAGTGGTAAGTTGCGTGAACGCTTTCAAGCTGATTACGGTAATGGCGGTATTGGTTTTATTCCTCCGACTAATATCGCAGGACAACGTATTGCAAACGTACAATATCAGAGTGATAAAAAAGCATGGGCACTGCTTTCAAGTAGAAAAGATAGCGATCCTGATTTCCCATTAGGAGGGTTTATTAGTGAACCACAAGCTAAATGGGCTAAATTACAGTTATCTGAAAATCCAGTAACTCAACAACGTTATCAGCTACAAGCACTCTATAAAACGCCAACTACTGCACAAGTGAATGTACAGTCATCGACAAACAAAGTCCTTTCACTATCACAAACACAAGGTAAATGGCAGTTTTCAACCCCAACAACGATGACTTTTCCAGTCAGTATTACGGTTAGCAAAAGCCAACCAGTTAAATTAGGCGGTTGGTTGATCACCAATCAACAACCTGGCGTCATGCTCTCCTCATTAGGCATTAATGGTGCCACAATCAATATGATGGATAGATGGGGTGCACAATGGACAGAAACGTTAGGCCAGTTAAATCCCGATATGGTGATTTTAGCTTATGGTACCAATGAAGCCTTTAATGATACCTTCGATTTGAATGCCTATCGTCAACAACTGACGGATAAAATTCGTCAAATTCGCCAACAAGCACCTAATAGCACTATCTTATTAATTGGACCTTCTGATTCAATTAAAAATAAAGAAGCGCCTGATTGCCGTTCACAGCAGCCCCAATGGCTCAGCGATATTGTCAGAATTCAAAAAGAAGTGGCTCAACAAGAGAAAACACTGTTTTGGGATTGGCGTGACTATATGGGGGGGGAATGTTCGATAAAAGCTTGGGCGTTGTATGATTTAGCAAGGCCTGATGGTGTGCATCTTTCTCGTGAAGGGTATGAGAGCAGTGCTAATACACTCTATAGCCAATTGAATACCTTAATGAACAAAAGCTAATTTAAGATTGTTAGCATACAAAAAGGAGCATATTGCTCCTTTTTACTTTTCTTATTGAGTTGATTAATCACTCATCCATAGCATTTAATAAAGCATCCACATACTTGATAACATCAACACTGGCTTGCTCCATATGTTCGATATACCGAGTTACCGCTTCTTGATTGCCCTCTATATTGGCGCTCAGTGCTAAACGACCGCATTCATGTACTAACTTATGGGGTTCTTCTAAGCGACGAAAAGCCTCAGTATCTGCAAACTTCCGACCATCTCCTTGGTAATACCATTTTCCTAGTCGACACTCTGTATGCTGATTAACACTATTTTCATCATCATTATTAAGTAAGTGGATGTAGATAGCTTCTTTCCATAAAACATGATCCAGTTTGATGGTATTAAAAAACTGTTCCATCGCGATAAACGTAAAAAGATGTTTAAGATCACCAGCTTGTTCTGATAATGACACCAAATTTTGATGACCTTCTACGACCAGTTGTTTAACTTGGTGTACATGCTCTCGGTTTTTTTCTGTGACTCCTTTAATAAGAGTAAAGCGAGCACCTAAATTATTATTAATGGTTGCAATAGAAGAGGCTTGTTGCTGGATTTCTAAGGATAACTTTTTCATCTCTTGAGCTAATACGGCAAAACCAGCGCCTTCACGCCCGATATGACCAGCTTCAATCGCTGAATTTATCGATAAAATATTAGCCTGATTTGAAAGCTTATCAATATTACAGACACTATTTTTAATTTTTTTTAGCCAGCCTGAGAAATTATCTATGTCTTCTCTGCTATGTGTAAAATGTGCATCTATTTCATTTAAAAATTGAGCTAATGACTGAGAGTTATCTAACATTTCACTAAAGAGATGTTCCATTTCCTCAAGCAGATTAAGCTTATCTTGTAGCTTATTGCTGGATACTAAGATGGAATCTCGAATAAGTGTGATTGTGTGAATATTGCAATCAGTGTGTTTAATAAAAAGCGAATTATAGTCAACCATAATATGACAACCCTCATGTGCCCACCGAATAAAGAAGCCTATAGGTTAATGAGATATTTGGTATTTTCTGTCATATTTGATAGTCATTTATTGTAATGAAAAAAGCGCGTCAAAAGACGCGCTAATAATGTGAAAATAAAGATTACATATTAAAGAAATGCGAAGAAGATCATACCAATCACTGCACCTGTAGTGCCAAGAATAGTCTCCATTAATGACCATGTTTTTAAGGTTTGTGCTTCTGTCGCACCCGTAAATTTACCAAACAACCAGAAACCTGAGTCATTAACGTGGCTAAGAATAATAGAGCCACCAGCGATACACACTGATAATGCCGCCATTTGAGCGCCACTGTAGCCCAGCTCATTGATAACCGGTAAAACTAAACCTACCGCTGTTAAACACGCTACCGTTGCAGAGCCTTGAATAACACGAACTGCACCAGCAAGAATAAAACATGCCACCGCAATTGGCATACCGGCGCCAATTAAAGCATTCCCTAACGCGGGACCAACACCTGAATCCACCAGCACTTGTTTAAAAACACCACCTGCACCCGTCACTAATAAAATGATCCCCGCAGGTTGGATTGCTGCCGAACAGATTTCCATTACTTTTTCTTTGCTCATACCACGACGAATAGCAAGACCGTAAATAGCCACTAAACAAGCCACAAGAATAGCAATAAATGGATGACCAACGAATTCAAGAATATTATATAGCTGAGAACCTTCCTCAACGAAACGTGCACCTATGGTTTTACATCCCACTAACACTAAAGGCAATAACACAAGCGCAAGGCTAAAACCAAAAGAAGGCATTTTATTTTGGCCCAAACTTGGTTCAGTTAAATCTTTTGGTAATTCCAAGGTAACGTAACGGCTAATAAAGTTACCGAAGATAGGGCCTGCTAATAACATGCCTGGAATAGCTGCACATAAACCAATTAAAATCATCCAACCAAAATCAGCATTCATTTGGTCAGCTAACAGCATAGGTGTTGGTCCCGGTAATAAGAAGGCTGCTGCACCTGCAACACCCGCAAACAGAGGGATAGCCATTTTCACTACATTGCCACCCGTACGGCGAGCAACAGCGAATACAACACCAATTAATAAGACAACGGCAACATCAAAGAACAAGGGCAATGCACAAATTAAGCCAGCAATACCCAGCGCGTAGTTAGCGCGTTTCTCACCAAAATATTTTAATAATCGGACTGCGATTTGGTCTAATGCTCCAGTTTCGTGTAGCACTTTACCGAACATTGCACCCAGTGCAACGACGATAGAGAGGAAACCTAATGTTCCGCCCATTCCGTTTTGCATGGTTTGTGTGATTTGTTCAAGTGGCATTCCAGAGAAAATACCCGCTCCGATAGCAACAATCATCAACGCAATAAATGCGTGCAAACGCGCATACATAACGAAAAAGAGTAATAATAGAACCGAGCCAACCGCAGTTAGCACAAGCGTTAATGTACTCATACTGTTTCCCCTTCAAAAGCCCCTTGCGTCACTGAATTTATTTTATTGATTGCGCTTTCAATTACATCATCAAGTGGCATTGAAATATCAATTTCATACACATCATTTTCAGCGTTAGTTGGCTCTTCTAAGGTTTCAAATTGAGTCACTAACATTTGAGGTTTAAAGAAGTGCCCTTTACGTACTTTTAAGCGACTTTCAATCAGCGCATAGTCACCTTTTAAATATAAAAAATGCAGGCACTGATTGCCGTCTCTTAACATATCTCGATACTGTTTTTTCAATGCAGAACAAACAATTAGCGATACTTTATTGGTTCTTTGCATCGCAAAAGCAGCATCATTTAATGCTTGTAACCAAGGTTTGCGATCTTCATCATTTAAAGCGTGGCCTGATGCCATTTTAGTAATATTTGAGCGAGGGTGTAGAAAATCACCGTCTAAAAATGCAGCACCTGTACGTTGTGCCACACCACTTGCGACTGCAGATTTACCACTGCCTGATACCCCCATTAAGATGAAAACATGGTGTAGGGATTGGGTATCGTTCATAGAATGCTCCTTTAAGGCAGATATTAAGTCTTTTTTGTAATGTTACCCGTAACTGTTACGGGTAACATATCCGAAGTGGTAAGGTAAATACAACAACGAAGGTCAACTAAGAAGTGAAAATGTGAGGCGACTCGCAAATGAAAGTAAGATGATCTACAAACTGACAACAAAATATTGGATAAGTAACTCGATATTTATTTAAGGATCAATAAAAAACCCTACTGTTGATTATTTCATAACAATAGGGTTAGTAAATGATAAATTTAAATATTATCAATAAATTAAATTACTATATGCTTTCACCTGTAATAATGCGAAAACCAACATCAATAACTTGTCCCCGAGCAATTTTACCTTTCATACGCTTGAGCAATAAATCAGCTGCTTGTTGCCCCATTTCATCACGCGGAGTAAAAATACTCGCCAAACGAGGTGTCATCACTTGTCCTACGTCATGCCCGTGAAAGCCTGAGATAGCGATATCTTTAGGTACTGAAATACCTAAACGCTGGCACTCAAAAACAGCACCAATGGCAATATCATCATTTGTACAATAAAGCCCATCTAAGTCGGAGTATTGTTTACGTGCAGCATGTAATAATTCAGCCCCTAACGAATACGACGAACTTTTCGGTGTCATTACACTGCCTGTGGGTAAGCCCGCATTTTGCATTGCTTTCTCATACCCGTTTAAACGCATTAGCGTTCGTTCATCTTGTCTTGCACCAAGATAAATAACACGTTTACAGCCTCGCTTGATCATTTCACTGACCATCTGTTGTGATGCATCAACGTTGTCTAATCCCACCGCAGAGTCAAAACAAGGTGAAACGCTATCCATTATTTCCACCACAGGAATGCCTGCTGTTTCTAGCATTTTTATTGTTTTTGGCGTGTGTGTCCTTTCTGCAAGAATAAGCCCATCAATATTATAAGAGAGCAATGAAAGCAGGCGTTCTTCTTCTTTTTCCGCACGATATCCGTAGTGCGCTAACATGGTTTGATAACCGTATTTATCGGTTACTGATTCTATGCCGCGAATAACTTCAGCAAAAACTTGGTTAGTTAAAGAAGGTAGCAATACCCCAATCGCATGACTGGTAGAATTAGACAAAATATCAGGAGCACGGTTAGGAATATAATTAAGACTATCTAACTCGCGCGCAATTTTTTCTCGTAAAGCTTCAGAGACCTGTTCTGGGTTACGCAAAAAACGACTAACCGTCATTTTGGTGACACCAACACGTGAAGCTACATCCTGTAATGAGGGGCGTTTTTTCTTCATTTTATATCGCAACTATCCAAAAACACTCGTATTAATACGCGCTTTATTTTTCCAATAACGCTGATTATAGCCTTACGTTATACACTATTTCGAATAAAGTTTTTTAGATGTGTGCTTAGATTTGATTTTGACTGACTATCCCTTGACTTAAGCCAAAGGAAATATAGTATTCTTCGCTATATAATAAATGAAACAACGATATCAATGTAAAACAATAAACAGTGTGAACTTATGGCGATCCACAGACGACAATTTCTAACTTACCTCACAACAATTGCGACATTATCTGCACTTCCACATTCGGTAAGAGCTGCGATAACCTCGCGTATTGCAGCTCAATTTGGTCATATTCCGGCATCAACTGCAATCCATCGCGTGATCAGTGCTGGGCCTCCGACGGATCAATTATTGCTCGCATTAGCGCCTGAGAAACTATTAGGTTTCTCATCCCTTAACTTAGATAAAAGCCCTTTATTTGCAGAAGACTTACGTAAATTACCTCGCTTAGGGCGTTTATCAGGACGAGGAAGTACCCTCTCTTTAGAAGCCTTATTAACGCTAGAACCCGATATCATTATTGATAGTGGAAATGTAGATGAAACTTATCGCTCATTAGCGAAACGAGTTTCTGATCAAACTGGTGTGCCTTATGTGTTAATTGATGGCACATTAAAAGATAGTCCTGCCCAATTGCGCCAAACAGGGGCTTTATTAGGGATCACAGAAAGAGCAGAAACATTAGCGTTAATTGCAGAGCAATACCTTAGTGATGCAACCTTATTTGCTTCTGAACAAAAAATACGCCCGCGTTTTTATCTTGCTCGTGGTGCAAAAGGATTACAAACGGGTGCTAGACGCTCTATTCATACAGAAGCCATTGAGGCATTAGGTTTTGAAAACGTCGTTGATGTTCCTGACTTCACTGGGTTAACGGATGTGTCACCAGAACAACTGTTAATGTGGGATCCTGAAATTATCATCACACAAGATGAAAATGCCTATCAGCAAATCATGCAAGACTCTGTATGGCAAAGCATTCAAGCCGTTAAAAACAAAAAAGTATTACTGTTTAAAGGCTTACCATTTGGTTGGTTAGATGGTCCTCCAGGGATCAATCGCTTAATGGGAATGCGTCGCCTACAGAGCCATTTTGATAAACGAATAGAAAAACAAGCGGCTCACGATCTGCAAAATTACTTTGCTCATTTTTACCATACGCAATTAAGTGCTGAACAATGTCAGCAATTGCTGGGGTATTCATGAGTCAATCTGCACGCATCACGCTTCTTTTTGCGTTATTTTCCATTGTCGCGTTAATTGCGATCACAAGTGGTAAGTATTCACTTACTACCAATGAGCTGTGGACTCTAGTGAGTAATAAATTAACCGGTAATGGCAATGTAGAATACAGTCGAACTGAAACTGTCTTTTGGCAAATAAGATTTCCCCGCGTTCTGGCGGCAATCCTAATTGGTGGAGGGTTGGCGATTGCGGGTGCGGCTTATCAAGGTATGTTTCGCAACCCTTTAGTATCACCTGATATTCTTGGCGTTTCGTCCGGTGCTGGTGTCGGTGCAGTTTTAGGTATTTTTCTTGGGCAATCCATGTTGTCTATTCAACTTTTCGCTTTTGCGGGCGGTTTAGCAACGGTTGCTTTAGTCTACTTTATTGCGAGACTTGCGAAACAACATGATCCCGTACTTTCGCTTGTATTAGTCGGTATTGCTATTAGTGCACTATGTGGCTCAGCAATCTCATTAATGAAAATTCTCGCCGATCCTTATACTCAATTGCCCTCAATCACCTTTTGGCTCTTAGGTGGTCTTTCGACTATTACCGCTGCTGATTTGCTTTCTGTTGCACCTTTAATGTTAGTGGGCTTTATTCCATTAATTTTACTGCGTTGGCGTATGAATATACTCAGTCTATCCGATGAAGAAGCCAGAGCATTAGGTTTAAATGTCGAAGTCACACGACTTGTCTTTATTTTGTCTGCGACATTAATAACCGCAAGTGCGGTTTCTATTGCGGGGATTATTGGGTGGTTAGGTTTAATTGTGCCTCATATTGCTAGATTGTTAGTGGGCGCTAACTTTAGCCAGCAACTCCCTGTTTCCTTGCTTATTGGCGCTATTATGTTGTTAATCACTGACACATTAGCCCGCACAATTGCCAATATTGAACTCCCATTAGGTATTTTAACCTCAGCCATTGGTGCGCCATTCTTCTTAATGTTATTACTCAGAACGAGGAAAAGCACATGATCATTGCTAACGCCAATCGGCTTTCTATTGGTTACAAAGGTAAAACCTTAATTAAAGATCTCTCCTTTTGTATCGAGCAAGGACAAATAATTTGCTTACTAGGCGCCAATGGCTGTGGCAAAACGACATTGATGCGCACGTTATTAGGTCTGATACCTTGTATTGATGGCAAAATTCATATTGCGGGTAAAATACTAAGTGAGTGGTCACCAACAGAACTTGCCAAAGTCATGGCATATGTTCCTCAAGCAACACATATTCCCTTTTCTTTCAATGTGATTGATATGGTTGTAATGGGGCGAGGTGCGCATCTCTCCTTTTTTTCAATGCCTAGCTCACAAGATAAAACGATAGCAATGGAAACCTTAGAAATGCTCTCGCTTTCGCATCTTGCTCACCGAACTTTTGATACTTTAAGTGGCGGTGAAAAACAGATGGTATTAATTGCACGCGCTTTGGTGCAACAACCCAAATTGTTGATTATGGATGAACCCGCTGCAAGCCTTGATTTTGGTAATCAAATCAAACTACTTACCCAAGTTAAAGCGTTAAAAGCATTAGGGATCAGTGTTTTTATGTCCACACATCATCCTCAACATGCCGCTTCTTTAGCAGATGAGGTCATTTTACTGACACCTCATGTGCCTGTTTTGCAAGATAGACCTGACATTTTACTTACACCCGACAATTTAGCGCACCTTTATGGTGTACAACCAACAGATATTCAGGCGCATTTTCACGCCTATTCTGATAATAAAAATGACCATAGGCAAAAATATGAACACTATTGAAACCACGGATTTTGCTGAACTTTATAAAAACCACATGCTACAGGCAGAAAGAACCAAAAAAGCGCCTGAACATTGGGACAAACGTGCTGAAAAAATGGCAGAGACCTGTGCCAACCCTAACGATCCCTATTTAATAAAATTTCGTGAAATGATGGATTTTACCGGTGCTGAAACCTTATTAGATGTAGGTTGTGGTCCTGGCTCTATCAGCATTCATGTTGCAGATAAATTCAAGAAAACGATTGGTATTGATTACAGTACAGGAATGTTAGCTGTCGCAAAACGCAGAGCCGAACAAGCGGGTATCAACCACGCAGAATTTATAACGTGCTCATGGGAAGATAGCTGGGATGAGCTTCCTCATTGTGATATCGCAGTGGCTTCACGTTCAACACTAGTAATGGATTTAAAAGCCGCACTGTTAAAACTAAATCACCAAGCTAAATTACGTGTTTATACTACTCACACTGTTTCGCCAACTTTTGTTGATCAACGCATTATTCGTTTACTGGGTCGAGATGTTCCTACACTTCCGACATACATTTATGCTGTGAATATGCTGAACCAAATGGGGATCCACCCTAAAGTTGATTACATCCGTAGCCGTAATTGCCAAAGCAATTTCAATAGTCTTGAACAATTTATTGAGGGTATTAACTTCTCCGTAGGGCCTTTAAGCGAAAACGAAACTGCATGCCTAACAACTTACTATCATGAAAGTATTGAAAAAGGTATTTCACTGATTTCACCTACTCGTGATTGGGCAATGGTTTCTTGGGATGTCGTTCCTGAAAGTGAGCTAAACCTATGATTTATTATCCTGATGCCTTTCTTGATAATTTGTTGATGGAAGATATCCAATATGGCGATCTCACCAGCCGAGCGCTGAATATTGGTGATCAGCTAGGCACAATGACCTTTACACGCCATGAAGCAGGTTGCGTCAGTGGGATCACTCTAGGTTGTCGCTTATTGGAAAAATTAGGATTAGTAGTAACAACACATCAACAAGATGGTGATTTTGCTAATGCAGGTGATTGTTTAATCATTGCTGAAGGTCGTGCTGATGCACTACACCAAGGCTGGAAAGTGGTACAAAACGTCCTTGAGTGGAGCTGTGGCGTGAGTGATTATATGGCAAGAATGCTAGATATTTATCACCGCTACCAACCTAGAGGGCAAATTGCGTGTACACGTAAAAATATCCCTAATACTAAATTATTGGCGACCCAAGCCGTACTGGCTGGTGGTGGTGTCATTCATCGCCAAGGTTGCTCTGAAACTATTTTGCTCTTTGCTAACCATCGTCGATTTTTATCAGAGCCTAATAATTGGGCACAACATGTTAAGCAGTTACGCCAAGCTGCCCCTGAAAAATGTATTGTTGTAGAAGCTGAAGATATTGAACAAGCGAGAGAGGCCTTAAAAGCACAGCCTGACATTTTACAGCTCGATAAGTTCTCTATTGATGATATCGCACAGCTACAACAAGAAGCGCCTTACATTGCGCCTCATTGCCATCTTTCCTTGGCTGGTGGTATTAACTTAAACACAATTGAAAAATATGCACAGACAGGCATCAATTTACTGGTGACATCTGCGCCTTATTATGCTCCGCCGACGGATATTAAAGTTCGTCTTTACACAAAAGATTAAATAAAAACAATAAGTTAAATATGAGCAAGTACTTACATATTTAATCAACAATAAATAAAGCCAACATTAACTCAATGTAAAAGAAGTCATAACAAGGAAATGGTTATAGTGGCATGGAGGAACATCTTTGCTGAGCTTCTTTTATATGAGTTTGTTGCTTTATTTTATAAAAAACCGAGTGCTAACACATTGTCAGCGCTCTTTTTATTTATTTATTTTTACGCATATCGTTATATAAAAATTTATATATAGATTATAAACTGAGATTGGAATGATGAAATTAAAACCTCTATGCTACTGTTTATCTCTTGCCCTAATACCCAGTATTGCACTTGCTGACACCACTTATAGGCAATCCACTCCAGACTTATTAACCGTATGGAGTAGCCCAATTGCAGCAAATCCAGATGTATTAACACAAGAGCAAATGCTTGAACAAAATAAGGTCAATGCGGCGCAAGCAATTTCAACATTACCTGGTGTTGTGATGCAAAAATCCGGTAACCGTAATGAGTACACCATTAAAGTGCGTGGTTTTGATAGCCGTCAAGTACCTGTATTCTTTGATGGTATCCCGACTTATGTTCCTTATGATGGCAACTTGGACTTAGCGCGTTTTACTACTAACGACCTGGCAAGTATCGAAGTCAACAAAGGCTATACCTCATTACTACAAGGCCCTAATTTAATGGGGGGTGCAATTAATATCACCACTGCGGTGCCGAAAAAACCATTAGAAGGAAGCATTGCTTATTCTCAAGGTTTTTCTCGTGGTGCTGATTATGCTCATAATATGAGTGCGCGCTTGGGTGCACGTAATGATTTAGGCTTTATTCAAATCAGTGGTAGCCAATTAAAACAACGTTTTACCCCAATTCCTGGTGCTGATGAAAATAATACGGCTGCAGGTACTCATGGACGTCGTGATAATTCAGCAACAGATGATAAGCGTGGCATGATCAAAGTGGGTTGGACACCTCGCGCTTCTGACGAATATACCCTGACTTATGTAAAACAAGATGGTGAAAAAAATAGTCCACCATCAGCATTAGGTAAAGGTAAATTTAAATATTGGGCATGGCCGGATTACAATAAAGAAAGTTATTACTATAGCGGTACCACCCAACTTACTGATGGTATGAAATTACAAAGTCGTGCTTATCACGATAAATTTGAAAATACCCTTTATATGTACCCTAAAAAAGGCGATACACCTGACTACAGTCACTATGACGACTATAGCACAGGTGCCGCATTACAATTAGGCATCGATACTCGTGAAAATGATCTGCTCTCTTTCGCTGCTCACTGGAAAGATGACGTTCACCGTTCTCAGAAAGAGAAAAATGGTGATTGGATGCGTTATAAAGACAGAACATGGTCTTTAGCAACAGAATATCAATGGGCTGTCACTAATGATCTCGATTTAGTGGGTGCAATTAGCTATGACTGGCGCGATAGCGTTGAGACTGACAAAGGCGCTGATGATAACAAGCAAACAGCCTTTAACTGGGAAATGATGGCAAAATATTCATTAGCCAATGATGATACTGTACGTTTCTCAGTGTCTGATCGTAGCCGTTTCCCTACACAAAAAGAACGTTACACGAGTGAAAAACCCAAAGATGGCTCTAAAGGGATCATCAATCCAGATTTAGATCCTGAACGCGCATTATCTTTCGATTTAACCTATGAAGGACACATTACGGATAAATGGGGTTACCAAACCAGCATTTACTATAACCGTGTCAGTGATGCAATTATGGCACACACCGTTTATCGTGGTGGCAACGCATTTTTCCAAAACCAAAATAGCGGACGCGTTGACTATGTTGGTCTTGATTTAGGTACTAAAGGTAATGTGACAGATTGGTTAGAGCTAGGCTTAAATTACAGCTATATCCATAGCGATCCTAAACAAGTAGCACACGTTGAAGGTTTACCAAAACATAAAGCCTATATGTGGATGACGTTTATTCCTGTAGAACAGGTTCGTTTTACCATTATGGAAGAGGCGCAAAATTGGACCTATAACCGCATTGATGAAAATGACAAACTGGCAGGCTATGCAAAAACTGATCTTCGTTTAGATTATGACTTTGGGTATGGTGTCTCAGCTAATGCTTCTGTGAATAACCTTTTTGATAAGTCTTATGAATACACTCAAGGTTATATGGAAGAGGGTCGTAATTACTGGTTAGGTATTGAGTATAAATTTTAATTTAAATTATTATTTATAAAAAAAGAGCTGATATATGATTAATATCAGCTCTTTTTTATCCGTAAAACAATCTCATCTTCCATAATATTACTCTACATAACGTTAGAAACGTAGAAATCCTTTTGCCATTTCCAGTAATGTATTCATTGTACTACTAACTATTTTAACAAAATTATCATAATTGCTATTTGCAGTACTGTATTTTTTAGAAAATTCATCAAGATTGTTATTTAATTTTTTCTCAAATGAATCTAACATCTTTTTTAATAGATCAAACTCTGTCTGTAAAATATCTTGTGATCCTAATCCTTTATCTTTTAAAGATTTTAATAGACTTTCGAGATCAGTAAAATCAATTTGTACATTGAACAAAAACTCAAGATAAGGATCAATATAATGGTCACTACCTTCACCATCAAATTTGTTCACTTTTACACCTTTTATTCCCTCTAACAAATTTCCTAACGCATTCATTGCTGTATTAATATCATGTTTATTATTATAGAAAATTTTCTCCCCTTTTATTTCACGGTAGTAATTTCCATCTTTATCTATTTTAAAAAATAAATCTAAGTTTAATAATGGTTTACCACTATACTTAAGTCTTAATCCTTGTAGTTCATTATAAAAATTTTCAAGATGGATATTAATACGACCTTCTTTTGTAGCAGCTTTGGTCGCTTCACTCAATTTTGATAATAACGTTCTAATTTCACTCACAAAATCCATATAATTTGAAAAGAGATCTTTTAATACATCTAAATAATCTGACTTCCCTGTATTAATAGTCAATTTGATGTCATCAAAAAGATCACTTAATGAATCAACAAACTTGTTTTTATCATTATTGTCTAGAGTTTCTGCTTTTTCTATTTTAGAAATAGATGATAAAATATTTTTGCTCTCTAATTTACTGGAATGATATTTTTGGTTTTCAACATATTTAAATAAACCATCAGCTATTTTATTGTAATTTGGATTATTAACGAATGATACATCAAAATCTTTGATTAATTTTTTACTCGCTAAATAATCCTCATTACGTTCAATATTTTCCACTATATTATTAGGTTGATCTTTATCCGCTTGTTTTTTAGTTAAATACTGAGAGAAAATATTTTCTTCATGAGGTATATGATAAGATCTAAGATTATTAATCACAATTAACCCTTTAAGTTTGAACCTATTGTAGACGCAACATCTTGTGTTGCACGAATAATGGTTTCGATACCTTGTAAAAGTGCTTTAATAATATCAGCTTCATTTCGCTGTAATTCATTATTATTGTTTACTAATTGCCCTGCAACGGAAGTTGCGGCATCATTTCCTTTTACTTCAGCTTCAATACGGATTGCCTCAGCTTGCATAGGTTGTTCCGCTATCCCACTCATTGAAGGTGCAATATTCGTTAACGTATTTCCTTTTAATATTGTCTGGTTAGTATTTCCAGCTACTAAGCCTTTTCCCATACCAAAAATAGACATAGACGCACCGCCAATATTTAAGCCTAATGAAAGTCCTGCGCCAGTTACTGAAGCCGCTACAACCATATCTGCTTTTTTATTTAAAATATTTCTTGAACTATCGGCTAATATTATCTCTATACTCATTAACATATTTCCAAGTTCTCTAGATCTTTCATATTTTTCAATCATTGCTTTATAATAATTAATAAAAAGATTAATTAATGCCATCATATCATCTGATAAAAAATTAAACTCACCTACTTTTATAACTATATTTTCCGTTAAGTTAGACTTTGATAACTCCAATTTATCCAAAAATGATTTCATTTTATTTTGATTATATTCTGGTCCTTTCAATAAAGGCTTATTTTCATTTTTTTTTATACTATCGTTGCTAAAATTAATTCTAATAAGATGTTCTGAAGATATTTTATTGAATGTTTTTATACCCTCAGTATTCTCTATTTCATTTTCATGACTATTATTTGATACGTCCTTATTAAAAACATTATTTAAAAAATTATAATTATTAACTTTTATATCCATTCTTATATTTCCTTTTATTAAGCAGAAATACTTTTCGCTATATTAGATTTAACCTTACTACTCACAGAGTAACTATCGCTCATATTCTTTAATATTTCCGTAATGGTATCCATATTATCATTATACTCTTCCATAATTTTATCCATGAGCTTTTGAACTAAATCTAAAATTGCAATTAATTTTTTACTATCGGCAACTGACCTCATAATATCTGCTGATATTGTATTGCTATAAATATTAATGGTACTGGACGCAACTGAATTTAATAATTTAGCACCTACAGCTGTTCGATGAATTGTATTGATCGCCTTTTCTGATATATCTTCTGTTATCATATGACTAATTTTATTCAATGCTGTAGTGATTTTTTGCAATAATATATTATCCGTAATTTTTGTAATCGCTTTATTTATTGCTTTTAATACCTCTTCTATTGCCTGCATAATAATTTCTTTAATCATATTACCTAGCATTTTCTCAAGGTAATCATTTAAAACTTTTTTTAATGTCTGTTTAATTTGTTCATTGAATATTTTCTTAGCGACATTGGTTATTCCATTAATTGCAGGTCCCGCAACAAACGTTAATGCTATAGCAGCAACAAATAAAACAATGGTAACTAGAATTTTAAATGCCATTTTTATTTTGTCATATAGTGCTTTTTTAATATCATTAATTTTATCGATAAGACCTAACTCTTTAAGCGTATCTAAAAAAGATTCAAACATATCCATTAACACATCAACAATTTTATCAATTACTTTCATAATGGCTTCTGAAATAGGAGCCATAATTTCATCCATAAAAGATTCACCATGAATAGCTTGATAAATCTCATCAGCAGCCGTTAATGCAACATCTGCAACTAAAAGTGTTACAGCCACGGCCATTAATGCTAAAGAAGCACCAGCCGTAAAAACAGCCGCAATACCGGCAAAAATTGCGAGAAGACCACCTAAAATCTTTAAACCAATTCCTGCCCAATATTGAATTTCTTCTTGTTTTTTAATTTTTGCATTTTGATCATCAATCTTATCCCTCAATGATTTTTCTGTTACTTTTTGCATTTCTTCAAAAAGCTTTTGCTCATTTTCAGAACGTTGTAGCATTACTTTCATCGTTAGTTCTCTAACTTTAGCAAGTAAAAAAGTTAGTAATGCCATGCCTGATAAAGAACGAGAGGCTATTTCAAGCTCTATATGACTCTGGATCAGAGTCAGGTCAATATAAGCCTTTTTCGCACTTTGTATTTTCTCAGTAAGAAGATCATCACTTTTATTATCAATAATATTCTTAAGATGGTAAAAATTTACTGAGATTGATTTTAATTTTTCATCACTCATCGAGACATGAGGTGCTATATTTGATATTTCTTTAAAGAAGTCTAATATATTGCCGTGTAAATCATCAAGATCATATAGATTGTTTTTTGATATATCCTTGGGAATATTTAAAGAAGGAAACTTCCCTATTAAATAATCTGCCATTTCAGATTTTCTATTAAATTTTTTATGGATAAGATCATTAATAATATCTTTTGAAATCTTTTTATTATTTAAAAATTTACATACTTCATCTTCTGTTTTTAATCCTTTCTCTTGTATAGAATGATATACCTCCATCCAATAATCAACATTAGTCTCTTGATATTTTTTCACATCATCTAAAATAGATTTATAATCCTCAACCAATCCTGATATTTGCTTTTCCAAATCATCAAATTGATGTAAATACTCTTCGAATCTATCTGTATTTTTAATAGTATTTAAAATACTATCATTAATTATTCCTTGATATTTTAATTGCAAATCCAAGAAATTATTTTGTTGTTTTTTCTCTTGAGAACTCCTTTTTATTTTTCTCATATTATTTTGAGAAAAGTCCTCTACTTCTGGTTTTATACCTATATTAATATTTTCACCTTCCAGTTTTTCAGGTGGCCTTAATATAGGTCCAGAGAGACTTTCATTTCTTTTGATAGAATATGAAGAAATAATTTTCTTGTTGATGTCATTTATTGTTTTTTCTTTTGCCACCAAATTTTCAACGATATGCTCCTCTTCCTTCATTTTTAATGAGACTAAATGATTAGAGATTGTACTTTTACTAATAGCATCACTCATTTTCATTTCCTTTAATTTCATTAATGACGATCAGAGGAATATCTTTTAAAGATGTTAAATAAATCTCTGTTTTCTCTTTTATGATAGGATCTTTTATATTTAGCAACACTTGATGAAAACAATACTTTGCTTTCTCTTTTTCGCCTAAAGATAAATTACATTGTCCAGCATAGAACATAGGTCTATAATCATTGTTTGCATTTAAATAAGCTAGAGCATAAAGATCTATAGCAGCTTGATACTGTTTTTTTAATTGCTTAACTGCGGCAAGTCCCATGATATAATCAACATTATAAAAATCATAAAGACATAAAAATTTGAAAATAGCCTCCGCCTCATCCAATTTTCCTTTTTGGTAGAAGTCGTAAGCAAATGAATAAATTCCTTCCATAAATCCTTCTGGAATTGTACCTTCATCTTTAAGAGTTTTACCATTTTGTACAATGGCAACAATGTAACTTGCTAATTGATCAAGTTCTTTTTCTGACATCTTTTCATATAGTGACATGATGTTAATCCTTTCATCAATGATGAATAATTAACCAAATCATAAAATAATGATTAAAAAATAGCTTTAATAAAACAAACGTTATTATTTATAAAAATAAATACTATTTATTTAAATAAGATAAATGCATTTTTATATTCTTTTATCTATAGTCCATTTCTTCTCTTAATCTACCATCTAGTTCGACTCTTTTTAACCAAATTAGGAGATCCATAATATCAAGAAGATCAGTATCGATCATAACGTCAAAAAGGTGATATTTATGGTACAGTTTTCGAGCTAATTCTGGATATCGGACTATCGGTGTACCAACTTTTTTCGCGTATGTTTTTACAGCCAGTGCTCTTGCATTTTCACACTTCAATGAAACTAATGGCATAATATTATTATCAGGATCAAAGTAAATTCCCACAGCAATATGCGTTGGATTAACAATCACAGCAGAAGAATCTCTAATTACTTTTTTCATTGGCTCATCAAGTAGCTCTTGATGTAAATATTTACGTTTTGATTTTATTTCAGGATCCCCTTCCATATTTTTATTTTCTTGTTTTATTTCATGTTTTTCCATCATCATATCTTTCAAAAAAAGAAAAAAATCAGCAATAATATTTAAAATAAGAAGTGGTAATGAAAGAATAAAGAAAATAAAAACAAAATCGACAACAACTGAGCACCACTTTTCTACTACAATATTTAAATTAGAACGGTAAAGTAAAAAAATATCTTGGCTATTTATTACCATAAAAATAAAACAAACCACTAAAAAAATGACAATAAAAAGTAATGTCTTTATGAAATCTTTTATTGTTCTTAAGCTAAAAATCTTCTTAAAACCAGAAATTGGATTAATATGATTTAAATCTACTTTTAATGCTTCAGTTGCTATTTTAAACCGAGACTGAAACAATGAAATAATAATACCCACGAACGCAGTAATAATTAGCACCGGCATAATAATATTAAAAAATAGCTTTGATATTATTTTTATATAACTTTCTAAATTAATATGTGATGTGTTTAATAAAAGAGATTTGTAAAATTCAACAAATTCTGTAAAATCAACTTGATAAAAAAGATAGATAATACCAACAATATAAACCGTACCAGAAATCAATTCCTTATTTTTAAATGATTGCCCTTTTTTTGCTGAATCATCTAATTTCTTTTGTGTCGGTTTTTCTGTTTTTTCAGCCATAATAAAGTCTCAAAAAGGCAGTATGAAAATATTGATAATTAAAAAAATCCGATAATTCATTTGTCATTGCCGAAGTAAAAAAAAGTAGAAGTGCAGAAAAAGCAATAATGCCCTTAATACATAAAGAGAGTGAAAATGCATTCAACTGAGGACAAAAAAGGGAATAAATACCTAATGCTACTTCACTAAGGAACATCAAAATTAATACAGGTGAAACCAAAACAATCGCCACTCGTACCATATCAGTTAGCCATTTTCCTATTAATGAATAACCGATATTTTGATTAAAATAGCCAACAGGAAAAATACGATAGCTATCTTTTAATACCGTCATCAATGTTACTAAACCACCAAACTGTAGAAAATAAGCAACACAAAATAATCCCGTTAACGACGCAAATTCAGAAGATTCAATACCTGTTGTAGGATTAATAGTATCACCAATACTGGCGCCTCTTTGATTATCCACAAATTCACCAAATGCAGAGGCTATCCAAAATGGCGTTGCGAGTAATAATCCGATAAAAAGACCAATAAGGATTTCACTAATTAAAATTATAATCCCGTTATCTTTAATATCATCTGAAATGGGAATACTAACTTTTATACCTAATGCAATATAAAAAATAACAACATATTTTAAAAATTGGCTATTAAGAACTCGACTATTTAAAAAAGGAATAAACATAAATGCAGGAAATAAACGTGCCATAAGAAGAAAAATATCGATAAGATCATCTTTAA
Organism: Proteus vulgaris; assembly: GCF_016239305.1. Classification (GTDB taxonomy): domain Bacteria; phylum Pseudomonadota; class Gammaproteobacteria; order Enterobacterales; family Enterobacteriaceae; genus Proteus; species Proteus vulgaris_C. Next base: position 168,131 of record NZ_JAEHOQ010000003.1, read on the forward strand.
AATATTCGAAAAGTATTAACATATTTTATCCTGCAAATCCTATTGCCAACATTTCTTTTGCATAGATCAATATTTTTTCCCCCATCCATCCCATTGTCATTAATAAACAAACAAAAACACACACTAACTTAATACCAAAGGGTAATGTTTGTTCTTGTATTTGTGTAATTGTCTGTAATAATCCAATGATTAATCCAACAAAAGTGGCAACTGCAATAGGCGCCGCTGATAATAAAATAATGAGATAGATTGCTTTATTAGCAGCATAAACCATATCCATTACTTTACTACCATCAAGTCAAGATATTGATTTATAAGCCCTTTTGATAATAATGTCCAACCATCCATTGCAATAAATAAAATTAATTTTAAAGGAACAGAAAGTGTAATTGGGCTCATCATCATCATTCCTAATGCCAGTAAAATACAAGAAACAATTAAATCAATCACAATAAAAGGTAGGTAAAGATAAAATCCAATAATAAATGCTGATTTTATCTCGCTTAACGCATAAGCAGGTAATAAAGAAAATAGTGAACTTTCAATTTGTTCATCGTCGTCTACACTTTCTGGCCGATATCCCTGGGCGTTATCAAAGAAATCTAATAATTCTGGTTCTGAATATCGGTATAAATAATGCTTATATTCATCTAATGCTTCATCAGAAAAACGTTCTAATGATCCTGGCTCTCCTAAATTAATGGGATTATTCACAAGATATTGATAACTATTTTTAGCCATTGGCGTCATAACAAATAATGCCATCATTAACGCAACTGCATTTAAAACCATATTAGAAGGCACCTGTTGTACCCCCAAAGCATTACGCGTCATAACAAGCACAATCGAAAACTTAAGATAACACGTACCTGCGGCAATAATAAAAGGCGCGAGTGTTGCCAATGCAAGCGTTAATATCAATGTTGTAGAACTTTCCATTATTTACTCGTTATGTGAAAAAGAACGTTGGATCTCAACAGCTAAACGCTCACCGACCTTAATTAATTCTCCTTGAGCAATAGAAAGGCCATTTACTTTTAAAATAATCTGTTGATGTGCTTCTTCAGGTAGCATGATATGTTGCCCTGATTTCAGATTTTCTATTTCTTCAATTAATAATGTTTTACTAGTTAAAATAAAAGAAACAGTGACAGGAATAGTACCGATGGGTACTAATCTTTTCTCTTCATCAGTAGTAAAAGATCGACTCTCTATTTCATGTGCTGATTTGTTTTGTTCATTACTGTCTGATATTTTTGATTCAGTATCATTTAATAGTTGCACGCCATTTTCCCCATCCCATTCAAATTTCATCCATTTTCTCTGACCTAGAAACAAATAAGATGATATTTTTTCTATAAGTAATACATCACCAAGTAATAAATTTTTTAATAATGAAAGAGAAATCTGGCTCGTTCCTAAACAAAAATCTCCTATAACTCCTAACTTTTTATTAGATAGCGCTATCCATTGGAAATGCCCTTTTATTTCATAAATAAAAACATCACCAAGATCACTGCTAATTTTGGGATACTCTCCGATTACTGATTGGCCTAAACAAATATCCTTTACACGCAATAAAAAAGGTATTGATGAAAATGAAAATAAAATCTGAGTATAATTTTGAATAAAAAGAGAACACAAATAAGAAGAAGGAACCAACTCCCAGTCAATCTTTTTCTCAGGATAAAGCCTATCCATAACGTAATTAACGGACATTAATCCATTAAAGGAACCAAGTGAATTTTTTCCATAGATAGAAAAATAATAACACCTTTTATCTACTGGATATGATTGAAATAAAGCAGAAAAACATCGCATGGTGTTATCATCATCATTATCTTTTACACACGTTAATAATGGTGTATTCATAAATCACCATCCTCTTTTCTAGGATCTGCATCAATTGAAGCAATATAGTCATGTTCATTTTCCGAGCTGTTCTCTAACGATAATGTTGCTCTACCTTGATACTGATTTAAATTATCCAGAGAAGTTTGGTAAACACGTCCTGTAGAGGCAATAAATTGCATCTGCTGTTTCATAAAAAAAAGAATTTTTATTTGATGGTGTTCCTTTCCCCACTGTTTAAAAACATAGGTAATATCACTTTTTTCGGTGGGTTGTGTTGCATGTAATATTCGCCAACAAGACACTTCCAGTGGTGATTTATTCACCGTTTTGACGTCTGTTTGAGGTTGTTGCACAAATACTACATTTTCAGATAATTGTGTAGAATTAGTATTATTTTCTGTATCAACTTTATACGTATTCTTTATTTCGTCATTAAGTACATCGTTTATCTTATTTTGTTTACTGATATTATTTTTAATATTACTTTTTTTATTTAACAAATCATCACTAATGATAGTATTTTTTACTTCAAGACTTTGTTTAGTTTTGTTACTTTCTTTTTCTTTTATAATTGACGCTTTATCTACTGATTTATCAGATAATTTTTCTTCTATTTTGTTAGAACGAAAAAACATCATATTTCTATTTATCAAAAATAGTCCTTCACTATCTTCCCTTTCTTCAATATCTGATGATATCTCTAAATCTTTATTTTTTTCATTTAACAACACATTAGTTTTATTTAATTTTAGAAATGTTTCTAACTTCATCTCTAGTTTTTGTTTATCTTTAGGAGAAACTTTTTGACATTGATATAAAACTATTTCATCAAAAGCGTATTCATTACTAGGAATTATATTATTTGTTTTTAAATTATTAGATACTATCATTGTCATACAAAGCGATCTCCTGTATATCACATTGTTCTAAACGTTCTATATATACCTGTAATTCTTTCTGCTTTCTATCAAAATAGCATTGCATTTTCTTCTGTTTTTTTATTGTTATAATATATTCTTTTTCAAGTTCTTTTTTTTCTTCTTTCAGTTTTTTTTGTTGTCCAACTATTTCTTTAAGCTGAGTTTGACATAAATTTAATGAAGATAAGACAATCGCTTTCTTTCTTCTTTGATGATAAAAAGAAATAACGGAATAAATACCTATTCTTTCATAATTTGGTATTTCATTTTTCAATAATTCCATTAATTTCTTTTGTTCTTGTTTTTTATTTTCTGACTCAGTTAATAATTTTTCATATTGATATTGTTTTTTTTCAATATTCCTTTTCCGCTTAACTAACAAATTAATGACAGCTTGTTGTTTAATTGGCAATCGCATACAACTTTTCTAATGTTTGCTGAAATTCTGCTTTTTCTTTAAATGACTGCATTAAAAATTGTTCAACCTTAGATTGTTTATTTACGGCTTCATCATTTAATACACTATCCCCGATACGGTATTCGCCAAATTCTTGTAACAGTTTAATATCCTGTAATCGCATTAAAATTTGTCTTATTTTTAATCCTGCCTGTTGTTGTCGTTCATCTGTAATTTGCTGAAAAAGGCGACTCACACTTGCTAAAATATCGATAGCCGGATAATGGCCTGATGCGGCTATTTTTCGTGAAAGGTAAATATGTCCATCAACGATAGAGCGAACTTCTTCACCTATTGCATCAGGTTCATCATCACTTTCTAATAAGACGGTGTAAAATGCAGTAATAGATCCTTGATTTGTCACACCAGGTCTTTCTAAAATGGCCGGTAATGTATCAAAAACTGAAGCGGGGTAGCCTTTACGGACAGGTAATTCGCCCGCTGTTAACGCGACATCTCGTAACGCTCGGCAATAACGTGTTATTGAATCAATAAATAAAACAACGTGTTTACCTTGTTCACGAAAATATTCAGCAACTGTAGTCGCCACTAATGCCGCATTACAGCGATCAATCGCAGGTTTTTCTGAGGTTGAACAAATCAATACTACCTTATTACACCGACTATCTTGTTTTAATTCTTCGACAAATTCGGTAACTTCTCGACCTCGTTCACCAATTAATCCAATAACAAATACATCTGCTTGAGAAAAACGAATAATCATATTCAGCAACATCGTTTTTCCTGTTCCGGCACTGGCAAATATTCCCATTCTTTGCCCTAAGCCACAACTTAGTAATCCATCTATTGCACGAACTCCTGACTGAAATAATGTCGTAATGGGTAATCGATCATTATATGCAGGAGGCTGTGCATGAACAGGGTATAATTTAGATGGTAAATCTTCCGATAAATTTTTACCGTCAAATCGTAATAAACAATGCCCTTTAATATCAATCATGCTACCTAATACACGATGATTTAAAGCAACAGAGAAAGCCTCACCCGTTGGCTCTACGATAATTTGCAAAGAATAGCCTTGAGAGTTGCCCATCATACTCAATATTGTTATTCCGTGGCGAAATCCAATAACAATAGCTTCACCAATTGGTATGCTATTTTCTATGCTATTTCTAATTTGACAAATTTCACCAATAAAAACATTACGCAACATCACCTCAAGAATATTACCTTGTATCCGAATTGGGTGTGCGGCATAACGAAAAGGGGAAAATGCGTTAGCCATGACTAATTAATAAATTGCTGGTTAATTCGATTCATGACTTGAAAAAACTCATCTATCGCTTTTGCCATTGTTTCACCATTTTGTAAGGCTATTGGCATAAAAGAGGCGCGTAATTCTAGATCATTTTCAACTTTAACTAACGCTGGTTGGCCTGGATAAAAGCTTTCTGTTTCTGAGTTCACATAACTTAATATAATTTCTGCACTATTTTGTCTTAATTGATTTTCATCATACTCTCGTAATACCGACCAAATCATAGGAACATTATCAACAATTAATAAATTAATATCAGGCATATCACCTAAGCTAATCGTAATAGTCGAATGGTTATCGATAGAGTGCCCTCCAGAAAAAAGGTCTGTTCGACCAATAACGTTCATAGCATCTATAAGTAATTGTGCGAGATCAAATGACATATTATTCCTCTAAATAGTCTGTAAAACATTTATTTCAATATCTGATGAAATTTCATCGTATGATAAAACGGATAGTTGTGAGAACTGTGTTTCTAATAATTTCCTTACAAATCGTCTTATATCAATTGCAGTTAATAAAACATAATCTTTAATATATTTTATTTCATCAAGAGCAACTGTTATTTTTTCTAAAATAACATCAAGCTCCGCAGGCTCTAAGTTTAAAAATGTCCCTGATGATGTTTGCCTAATTCCATCACGAATAATTACTTCAATTTCATTAGATAATATAACAACATTGAGTTGATTATTTTTAGAAAAAAAACCACTTATATAACGAGAGAGTAATGTTCGAATATGTTCAGTGAGCAAAATGGGATCTTTCTCTTTCCCACCCCATTGTACTAATCCACCAATAATCGTTTTAATATTCCTTATCGGTATTTTTTCTTGTACTAATCTCTGTAAAACTTCATTTATTCTTTGAATGGAAATTTGCCGATAGCATTCTTTCATCAATTCTGGTGATTTTACTTCTACTTTATCTAGTATATCTTTTGTTTCTTGTATACCTAAAAATTCCACAATATTTTCTGTAATTAAATTAGAAAATTTCTGATAAAAATAGTTATCTGAACTTATTAATTGAAAATTAAGTTTCATTAATAATGATTTATTTTCTTCATCAGTCCAATAGGTTTTTCCCCCCTTACATTCTAATTCAACATACTTTAATCCTAAAGAAAAAAATTCATCTGTCGGTGTTTCTATATTAATAAGAGGAAAGGAACAATAAAATTCATCCGCTTTAATTTCATTAATTAAAATGATGACTTTATCTTTATCAATAGTGTCAGAATAATAAATTAAGATATCAGGAAGTAAAACCCCATATTGTAATATAAATTCTTTCTTTAACCATTTATCAAAGACCTTTTTTGTTAGATAATTTTTCTTTTGTACTGAAAGTGTTACGATTAGTGGCAGTGTTTCTGCTTGTGATAAAGAAATTATTTCTGTTGCTAATTGGTTTTCCTCTTCCTGTTCTTTTTTCCCAGAAAAAAGATTAGACATAATACCTTTTTTCTCATCATCTTCTTCATAGTGAGGAATATCACTATTCTCAGCGATTTTCTTTTTTTTATCCCAAATATTTTTTTTGAAAAAATAGCATCCAATAATCGTAGATAAAATAATAAAGACAGGCGTTGGAAAGCCTGGTAAAAAACCAATAGCAAAAGCAAGCAATGCAGTAATTAATAGTGCGAAATCTTGAGATAGCAACTCATTCATAATACTTGAGCCTAAATTTTTATTTTCATCTCCGACTCTTGTAACAATAAATCCGGCACTAATTGAGATTAATAAAGCAGGGATTTGCGCCACTAAACCATCACCAATGGTTAATAATGTATAAGTTTGTAATGCTTGAGAAAGTGACATCCCCATTTGCGCCATGCCAACAGACATTCCACCAATTAAATTAACAAAGATAATCACAATACCTGCAATAGCATCACCTTTAATAAATTTCATTGCACCATCAAATGAACCATAAAGCTGACTTTCTTGTCCTAATTCCTTCCGCCTAATTTTAACTTCATCATTATTAATGATGCCTGATTTCAAATCCGCATCAATGCTCATTTGTTTACCTGGCATACCATCAAGAGAAAAACGTGCAGCAACCTCGGCAACTCGTTCAGAGCCTTTTGTAATAACAAGAAATTGCACTACCGTCACGATAGAGAAGACCACAAAACCAACAACTAAATTTTCTCCAATAACAAACTCACCAAAAGAAGTAATAATTTCTCCAGCATCAGCATCTAATAAGATAAGTCGACTAGTACTAATTGATAGTGCTAAACGAAATAATGTTGTAATCAAGAGTAATGCAGGAAACGTCTTAAAGTTTAATATTCGAGTGACATAAAAAGAGCTCATCAATATCAATAATGCAATCGTGATATTAAGACCTATAAGAAAATCAACCAAATAGGTAGGTAATGGCATAATTAGCATTAAAATAACTAAAATTATCACTGACAACACAATAAGTTCTGGGCGATTTCTTATAGAGAAAAGAAATTTATATATCATTATTAATATCCATTAAAAATAACTATTTATTTTTTCTTAATTCAAATTTTTCCATATAGATATATTTATCCATAATACTTTGTATTATTTCTTGGCAAGACACCCTATTTTCATCAGATAAATACAAACATTTTGGATATCTATTGAATAGTGTTCTTATTATTTGTAAAAATCGCATTTTTACGGTTATTAATAAATCCGAGCATTCTTTAGATAATAAATCTAACAAATAGATATTCATTTCATCGGGTATTGTCATACCATAATAGAATAATTGATAAAGTTGTTTTTCTGATAATATATATTGCAACTCTTTTTCTTTAAAAAGATCCATTCCTAATGAAATAAAACTATATATCGCTCGTAATTTATTGACTCTTTCTAAAAGTAAACCAAATTCTGAACTTTGTGAGCAACTCGGCATTAAAGACTGCATATCATATAACAAACTTTGTGCCAGAAACGTAAAAATAATCGTACATCGATCAATATCATATTCTTCTATTAAAAACTGAAAGAAATAGATTGGCTCTAAATCTAAATCAAGATAACTACGATAAAGATCTCGTAATACAGAGGGATTAAGTGATAATAATTTACCAAATATTTTTGCTTTTAAAGCGACATTAATTCCCGCCCGAATATTTTTTGCATGTTCTCCTTCCAGCATACGTACAATTTCATTTTCTATCTCAGCATCTAATTGCGCACCCAATTTTTTCTTTCTAATTAATTCCCTCAAAACCATAATCAAATCACTATCGTCAGGAAACATCTGCCGTAAATAAGCCAATAAATCCTGTAAACTTTGATCTGATTTTTTAAACATTTTTAATACTTTATCTAATTTTTTATCTGCACCTTCCTCTGTAATATATAAAGTACTATTTCCTCGTTCTGCTTTTTTATCTAGTCTTTTTCCATAACGTTGTGAGAACTGTGAGGCAACCATCGACATATCATCAGCAATTTCCATCAATTGATTTTGATAGTTCTGTCTTTCTGAAATTTTAGGCTGCTTATCTTCGTTGTCTCTTTTATTTTCATGATTAACTTTATTTTCTTTTATTCCAATTTGAATTGGGAGCGTCGATTTAGTTGGTACAATCATGGCATTACCTCATAAAACTCTGAAGTTGCTGCAATGCCTGTGTCGTTTTTTTATTTATCGGTTGAAAAGGATCATCACTTAACGATTGTGAAATATCACTGTCAGTGCTTCCTAATAAACGTGGTTGTAACATAAAAATACGTACCATTTTTTTATTGTTATCCGACTTATATGTAAATAGTTTGCCCAATAAAGGGATCGCACTGAGAATTGGAATTTTAGACTCCGCATTGACATTATCTTCTCGTGTATATCCACCAATAAGCAAACTTCCCCCTTCTGAGACTCGTGCTACGGTACTAATATTGGTACGATTAATCGTAGGTAAACGCTCATTATCTTTACTTGAATCTTCTTTTTTTTCTGCGCCATCTTCCAAGTTAATGATCATTTCAATCTCTTTATTAGAACTACCAATACGAGGCAACACACTCATCATCGTGCCAAATGTTGTAGATTCTAATGTTGCAACCCTTTCCCCCTTAATTTGAGTATAAAAGGTCGTATTATTATCAAAAATTGCAGGGGTATTTTCCTGAGTTAACAAGATGGGTCTTGATACCATTTTTGCATCACCATCATCACTTAACGCTTTTATTTTACTAAGAAAACTAAAACCTGATGCCGGTGTTAAACTCGATGTATTAAATGAAAAGGCGTGATTACCGGAGTCAAAACGTGCACTCCAATCAATTCCTAAGCTATCTGCCTTACTTTTTGAAATATCTATGATCCACAGTGAAAGCTCAACTTGCCGTTTAGGCTTATCGAGCTGAGTAATTAATGAATGGATTAATGCTAGACCTTCTCGACTGGTTTTAACCAATAAGCTATTTGATGCTGGCAACGGCACTAACTCGACATGATATTGTCCCATTTGAGTAACAATAGGTGTTATCGAATAAGGCATCTCTTCACTTTCGCCATTGCTACTATTCGTATTTAAAGATGCGGAATATGTATTCTGTTGATCTCTATTTTGTGGTGCTCTATGCGTTTCTTGTGTTTGTGAATGAAATAGCTGCTGTAATACTGTCGTAATACCTGGTAATACAATTTTTTCATCACGTAATGAATAGTTGCGATCTTGAACAAAAGTATTTTTTAGTGCAAATATCTGCACAAATTCGTCTCCATAACGAGAGCTTCCCGTAGGAACTTGATTATTCATTGTTTGTTGCTGTTTTTCTGTCGCAATATTATCAAGATAGTCAGCGGCGGCTTTCGCTAACTTAAGATAAATAGGTGGCCCAGATAAATAAAAAGTACGTTTATCTTTTCCTGCCCGTAGTGGAAAACGCAGATCGTACAAACCTACATCTTGCAAATATTCCTTAAGTTCATAAATACTAATATTTTTTACTTGAAATAATGCCTGCTCAATTTCAGTATTGTCATACACATAAATTGCCTCACCATCATTAAAATAAAGTAATGACATACGGCGAACCATTGACTCAAACGCCTCTTGTGGCGAAGCCAGTGAGAAATTACCAGTGATCCTTTTTTTCTTAACTGCCTGACTTAAAATAAAGGGTTTATTGAATTTATCTGATAAAACAAAGAAAAACTGCTCGATACGTGTGTCGACAGCAATAAACATATCGGGTTTTTTACTTTGATGTGTATAAATAATTTGTTCTTCTTCTGCTTTGACAGATAAAGGCAAACTACAACAAAGAAGTAATCCAATAATAAAATAGACTTTATTTTTTATATTCATAAAGAAAACGTCCAATTCGGCGAAATTCCGTTGGAGTAATACCAAATAATGTTTTAATTTCATTAGAGAAATGTGATGCAGAACTAAATCCATTATCAACGGCGATTTGTGTTAATGATTCATCCGTTGATAGCGTTGTTAAAATCGATGAAGCAGCACGCCATGAACGTAATTGGCTTTTACCGCAGTTCCCCAAATAACGTTTGCATAAGCGTCTAAAATGAGTACCAGATACGCCATAACGTTCCCCTATTTGTGCAATATTGCTTTTTTTCTCATCTAAATAACTAATAAGATGCAAAATAAGCCAATAGCTTTCACTGTGCCTTATCGTCACAAAAAGTGGTTCTAATTGGCTATTCTCTTTTAATGCTTCACTAATTAAAGTGTGCTCTAGTGTTCCTTCGTTATTTTCTATATGAAAAATCTTCTGATTAATATCAAATTCAGTTCCAATAGCTGTCATTTTTGAAAAATCACGCGCATAATCAATAAAAGCCAATAATCGAGCACAAATAAAAAAAGAACGTTTTTCTATTTTCCAAGTATGTGCTTCAGATTGAAAAACAACATCCTCACTTTTCGCATTATAAATAAATGCCTTACCTTGTACTATTTTTACAATTTTATTTTCATATATTTTTATCGGAGAACCATCACTCAAAGGAATGCAATAGAATAAAGAATCACCCATCAATATATCATTGTCACCACTTATCTTTATATCATTTATTAACATAATAAAACCTTAAAAGTTATAAAAAACGGTAATAATATTAATACCGAAATATTATTTATGTATTATTATTTACAGCACTTTAGATATAATAACATTAATAATTAATGATAAAAATGTACAATCATTGAGATTGGTTTAAATTTTACAAGATATTTTTATTAAAAAACACTTAAACTATAAAATAATAAACATTATTTTAAAAACAAATAAGATTAGTTAAATTATCACTCAAATCCATTCACAGCAGATATTAATAAACAAAGTCATTTATGAGTAATTATATTTTTTATTATCTTTATATTTTAAACGGACCTTTAAAAGGTACTAAAACATCACTTTCATCTCATCACTATTCTATTTTACTATACAATAGAGAAAAGAGAGAAAAGAGAGAAAAGAGAGAAAAGAGAGAAAACAGTAAAGATAAAATCAATCTATACATTCCTTTTAATGATGATTTTTCAAATGTAATTATTGATATTAAACTTTATCAAAACAATGATGATAATATTTTAACCATAAAAAACAATAAATTAAATGAAGTTAAAATAGAAAACTTAACATTAGATAAACCCATTTATTTAAATGATACCCCAATCTTATTAATTAGCAAATCAGATAATATAAATATTAAAAAGTTAAATTTAAGTTTAAATAAGATGAAAATAAAAACTTATTCAACTGTTTTTGTTTTTACCTTAACGTTCGTTTTTTTTACTTTATATTGTTTTTTTAAATATAATAAAGTTATTGATAAAAATATTGATATACCAGTTCAGTTATCTTCTCTTCATTATAAAGGTGAAAACGACCATCTCTGCCTCTATGATGATTCAGATCTACAATGGATAAAAGCAGAAAATAGAGAGGATGAATATATTTACGTTGATATTAATAAAATTAAAAATTCACTAATAGCCAGACAGCATAAAATCAATCACTTGATTTTATCAGATAAAGAAAAACCAAAAGTAATATTTATTTATCAAAATAATGCTGAAAAGGAAAAGGAGATAAATACCATTCAAAATCAATTCCCCGATGATTGTTACCCTGAGATTATTCCAATATCTATGGATAATTTAATCAATGAAATCAATAAAATCCCTTTTATTCGAAAATCTGACTATGAAATAAAGAAAGATAAAAATAGGCTTGTATTAACATTTAACACAAACTTATCTTATCAAGATAAATCAGCGTTAAATCAATTTATCAAAAAACAAACATCCTTTTTTGGTAGAAAATTTATATTTTACCAAGAGAATATAGGTAAATCTGAATTACAAAATAAAACCATGTTACAAGAAAGTAAAGGCTATATCTTTATTGATAATAAACACCTTTATTTTCCTAATGGATAAAAATCTCATTTTTAAAAAGAATACTTTAAGAGAACAATATTATGTCAACAACCCCAACAGGGAATGCGAATACTGAAGATGCAAGCTCAATTCAAAATATTGATGACTATTTTCAAAACCCCGTAAAAAACCAAAGCGAGGCTTTAAAGAAAGCCTTAGAAACATTAAAAATGGATACGTCTAATGCAGCGGCATTAGCAGATTATCAGGCAAAACTCGCGGAATATAATATAACGAGAAATGCTCAATCGACATCAATTAAAGTCGTAAAAGATCTTGCCATGAGCATTATTGGTAATATGCGCTAACCTTTTATTTATGGAGTACGTATGGCAATTACGCCCATCACATCTATTAATTTATCCACTTTATCTGACACATCTGATGAACTAAGCCACGATACATTGTCATCCATAACAACAAAAAGTATTGCTAATAGTTTGCAATATGAACAACAGATACAAAAGAAACTTTCTACACTCAGTCAATTGACGGATGTTCAAAGTTATACCCAACTTCAAACAACGCTCAATGATTACACCATTAGGATGAATCTCGCCAGCACATTGGTTAGGAAATCATTAAATGTTGTCGAAACATTATTAAAGGCACAATAGTAATGAGAGCTAAATCTTTATTATGCGCACTATTATTTTGTCTATTTCCATTGCTTTCGGGTTGTAAAGATCAATCACTTTTGACGGGTCTTAATCAACGCCAAACAACACAAGTACAGGCGGTATTGCAAAAACATCACATTACAACAACTCAAATCGCGCTGGGTAAAGGTTTATTCGATATTACAGTTAAAAAAGAAGATTTTGCCATTGCAGTACAAATTTTAGAACAATATCAACTACCAACCAATGCACGTATCGAAGTGACACAAATATTTCCTTCCGATGCATTAGTTTCTTCACCTCAGGCAGAAAAAGCGCGACTGATTTCTGCACTTGAGCAACGATTAGAACAATCCTTGATCACAATTGACCATATTATTGATGCAAGGGTTCATATCAGTTATCCCCTTTCATTATCAGAGCGAGGAATATCGGCTCCTCATGCCTCTGCATTAATTTTTTATGAGGAAAATACATTGGATGGTGACCAGCTGAGTGAAGATGTCCGTGCTTTTATTAACAATGCATTTAGTGATATGAGTATAAATAATATTACTGTGTTACTTTATTCAAGGAATATAAATAAACTCACGAAGCCTAATATAGTTATCCCCGATGAAGATCATTCAATTTTCTTTCAATATGGCTGGTTAATTGCACTAGTATCAATCAGTATCATCATTATTGCCGTTCTGGTGTTAATAAAGTATCGCCGCGAAAAAACAATATTGCGAGAGGAAAAACAAAACCATGCTCACTCTTCAGCAATTTGAACAACTATCTATTGTGATGTATGAACCATTACAATATATCCATCAAGATTATTATCAATTAGCGACACCCAATGACGATCTCATTTGGCAAAAGCTTTCAAATCGGCAACTTATTCAACAATACCATCTCAAAACAGAAATTGATTTTGATCTTGAGAATGATCCTGTAGCTAGCAAACTAGTTACACAATGGTCACTCTTACCTCAATGTGCACTTTTTTTAGGGTATTTTTTCTCATCATCGGCTCTTTTACAGGTTGATAATTACTATCAATTATCCCCGACTTTACGCGCATTTCTTTCTCTAAAACCTATTGTATTTGCTGAAGAAAAAATAGATGACACTATTGGAGAGCCTCAATATATTGGATATGAACTCTTATTTGACTTTATTTCTTCGATATCCGATGCGTTAGCACAACGCTTTGTACTCTGCTTCCCTAAAGAAAAAAAGCGAATTACGTTACCTGCAAAATTGCATTTATCACATTCTATTTTCCTTTTGGTACTGAATTATGTTGCGATCCCTGCCTGAAACTCTTTTGAGGTATACCTGTGAAGGGGTACTTATCCGTTCTCGCTATCTACGACAATTAGATAATATTCGCAGAATAGAGCAAATGACGCATAAAAGAGTGAAAAAGCGACTGATTGAACTCGATAAAAAGCAAGAATTACAATCTGTTGAAAATAAAAAACAAGCTTACGCAACAGGGTTACACGCATTATTAGGCGATATCCTGACGCTATGCACACAATATCACACCGAATTATGTCGTCACGAAATACAACAAAGAGAATTAATTGTTCAAGAAATTGCCCACTATTTTCAATCACCACAAATGCAAATAGAACTAACAAAACATCTGATCACCACAGTACCAACAGAGACTAAATTAACACTAAAGATCCCGAAAACACTGCGTTCTTATGTAGAAAAATCACTTAATGGCCTAGATGTTGATTTGATCTTTCATAATGAATCTACACTTTCTATCAATTCGGGATCACATGTTGTTTTTTTTGATCCCCCTTTATTCAAACAAGATCTAAAAAAGCAGTTTCATCAAAGCTATTCAGAGAAAAATCACATGCTATTTTCTCAAGAAGTAAAAACGCAATTATTAGCCTATATACAAGAATTTGATGAAAATACGGTAAATAAAGGTACTCACGATGAAAATTGATCCTCAATATATTACCCATCAAATTAATAACGCAAAAGCAACACCTCATAGCTTATCGTCAGCATTAATAACCTCAAAAGAGGATCCCCTACAAGCGTCTCTTAACCAAGATTTTTATCAACAACTACAAAATCTCAATCTTAACAATGCAAAAGATATTCTTTCTTTTTTAGTACAGTATGATGTTAAAAATAAAGGTAACCAAACAATTAAAGAAAATCGCCAACGGGCCATCTTAATATATGCACGCCAACAAAGTGCTTTAGAACACACAGAAAACCAAGATGAAATCAATCAGGCCTTGATTTCATTTCTCTCTTATCAAGGTTTTTATCATCAAACTACCCTCGAATTATTGGGCATGACAGATAACCAAGATACTTATGAGGGATTTTTCAAACCAGATAGCGCATCGTTTTCATTTTGATTATAGGATCTGGGGCCCCGCCCCTTTTTCACCTAAAATATCATCAGGATTACGTAACGGACAATCACTCAATGATAGACAACCACAACCAATACAGTGGTCAAGTCCGTTACGTAATCGTTTCAGACGACGAATGCGTTCATCTAGCCGTACTTTCCAATCCGTTGATATTTCGTGCCATTGTTCTGCCGTTAATTTACTATTTGGCGGATACTTTCCCAATATTTCTTGGATTTCTTTTAACGGGATCCCCGTACTTTGAGCTGCCTTGATAATTGCCACATAACGCAATACAACAGGTGGGTAACGACGCTGATTACCTGCACTTCGATAACTTTCAATTAAACCTTTTTCTTCATAAAAATGAAGTGTTGAAATAGCAACACCACTACGCTTTGCCACTTCACCTACTGTAAGTGCTCTATTGAAATCTATTTTCTCTTTTTCCATCTTTTCCTCTTGACCTCAACTTAACTTGAGGTTTTATAGTCCTCTCCTCAAATTAAGTCAAGCCAGTGGGATGCTGGTTTTTGTTTTTTAAGATTATTAAGGTCAGATGAATGCCAAATTCAATTGCACGTATTCTCGAAAGCCGCTCTTTATGGTTTATCGCTAGATTACTTATTCTTGTTTTATTTCTTTCTTCTGGCTTTGCCAAAGTCTTTGATTACGAGAATAGCTTGGCGGAAATGCGTGCGGCGGGATTGGAGCCTGATTGGTTTTTTAATATTGCCACTGCGATCGTCTTATTTTGTGGCTCACTTTTAGTGCTTTTCGATCGCTATCTATGGCTAGGTGCTGGCGCTTTAGCTGTCTTTTTATTTTTAACTATTGTGATTGTTCATACCTTTTGGGATATGACGGGAGACAAAGCCATGCTGTCGATGTTTTTTGCAGTAGAGCATCTAGCCGTTATTGGTGGATTAATGACCACAGCAATGGCAAGTCATTTCAGAGCGTTATGGAAAAAAACTAACGCAGAACACCATAAAAAATAGAAAAACAGTCACTATGGGATCAACGATAATATGAATAAAAAACTTACTCTTACTGTATGTGCTTCACTCTTTTTACTCAGTGCAGGTGCAGCGGTTTATGCGACAACATCATCTGATGAAGATGTATCACAGCAATTTGCTTACCCACCGACCAAAGTAGCATTAGCGACCGTACAATCATCAAAATTACCAAATAATATGCAAGGCGTTGGGGAATTAGAAGCCGTGCGCCAAGTCTATTTAGCCGCTGAAACTAATGGTCGTATTGCCGTGATTAATTTTGAGTCAGGGCAAACTGTTAAGGCGGGTCAAGTTTTAGCTAAATTAAATGATGAACCTGAACAGGCGGAATTATTGCGTTTACAAGCACAATTAACTAACGCAGATAAACTCTATTCCCGTACAAGACAACTTTATAGTAAAAATGTCGCAGCCGCTGCACAATTAGACAGCACATTATCTGAGCGCGATATGATTGCTGCCTCCATTCGTGAAGTAAAAGCGCGAATTGCACAGAAAACAATAAAAGCTCCTTTTGACGGCATTGTCGGGATAAAACTTGTTCATGAAGGACAATACCTCAATGCAGGTGAACGTGTAGCATCTTTAGTCGATGCAAGTCATTTAAAACTCAACTTTTCACTTGATGAGCAAGCTGCCCCCAAAATTTCCATAAAACAGCCTATCAATATCGAGGTTGATGCTTATCCAGAAATGGTATTTACAGGTTCTATTAATGCCGTCGATCCTCTTATTGGCCCTTCTCGTACTGTACAAGTACAAGCTGTTTTACCTAATACCGATAACAAATTAAAAGCAGGCATGTTTGCCCGTGTACAAGTTACTTCTCCAGATAGTCCTATGGTATTAACCGTACCAGAAACAGCAGTTACTTATACTGCCTATGGAGATACCGTGTTTGTAGCGCAATCTGACAATCAAAAAAACCTTATCGCTAAGCGTGTCTCTGTGAAAGTTGGATTGCGCTACAACGGCATGATCGAGATAAAAGAAGGCTTAGCCCTTGGTGATCAAATTGTCTCATCTGGCCAAATTAAATTAAGTGATGGCATCTCAATTGAAGCGATTGAGCAAGATACCTTAGCGCTCGCTCAATCTGCGACAACAAAACCATAACGGGAGTTAATAATGAAGTTTACCGATATTTTTGTTCGGCGACCTGTTTTGGCATTAGTTGTTAGCACATTGATCCTTTTACTGGGCGTATTTGCGTTCAGTAAACTGCCTGTTCGCCAATACCCAATGCTACAGAATTCAACGATTACGATTGCAACAGATTATCCTGGCGCTTCGTCTGAGCTTATGCAGGGATTTGTTACCCAACCAATTACACAAGCGGTTTCCTCTGTTGAGGGTGTTGATTATATTTCTTCATCTTCAGTACAAGGTAAAAGTTTAGTCACCGTTCGAATGGAATTAAACCGTGATCCGACTCAAGCCTTAACGCAAGTTATGGCGAAGGTAAATCAAGTTCGTTATAAGTTGCCAGAACAAGCTTATGATCCGGTGATTGAGCTTTCATCAGGAGAATCAACAGCGGTAGCTTATGTGGGTTTCTCAAGTGAACAGCTTTCTATTCCTGAACTCACAGACTACCTTTCTCGCGTTGTTGAACCGATGTTCTCATCCATTAATGGCGTTGCTAAAGTGCAAGTTTTTGGTGGTCAACAATTGGCCATGCGCTTGTGGTTAGATGCAGATAAATTAGCAGGCCGTAACTTAACAGCTAGCGATGTGGCAGAGGCAGTTCGCCGTAATAACTATCAAGCTGCACCAGGTAAAGTTGAAGGTGAGTTCGTTATTGCTAACGTTTATGTTAATACTGATTTAACTAATGTCGAAGAATTTAAAGACATGGTTATCACTAATGATGGTAATAATCTTGTCCGTTTACGTGATATTGGTACTGTCGAGCTAGGTGCCGCAGCCACTGAAACCAGCGGTATTATGAATGGTAAAAAGGCCGTGTTTTTGGGTTTATTCCCGACACCAACAGGTAACCCACTCGTGATTGTTGATGGTATTAGAGATCATCTAATCGATATTGAAAAAACCTTACCTCCTAGTGTCGATGTAGAACTAGCATTTGAAACTTCACGTTTTATCAAAGCCTCTATTAACCAAGTAGTACAAACATTAATTGAAGCGATTTTAATCGTTATCGCGGTCATCTACCTCTGTTTAGGATCATTTCGTTCAGTTCTTATTCCTGTACTTGCCATTCCGTTATCAATGCTAGGTGCCGCTGGATTAATGCTTGCCTTTGGCTTTAGTATTAACTTGCTCACCTTGCTAGCAATGGTTTTAGCCATTGGACTTGTGGTAGATGATGCCATTGTTGTTGTTGAAAACGTTCATCGACATATTGAAGAAGGACTATCACCTGTTCAGGCTGCGTTGGTAGGAGCAAGAGAAGTTGCCGGCCCTGTTATTGCAATGACGATTACATTAGCTGCCGTTTATGCTCCTATTGGTTTAATGGCTGGATTAACAGGCGCATTATTTAAAGAGTTCGCCATAACGCTGGCAGGTAGTGTGATTGTATCCGGTATTGTGGCATTAACGTTATCCCCCGTGATGAGCTCATTAATGCTAAAACCAAAAGAAAATGAAGGCAAAATGGCTAAAATGGCTGAGTTTGTTTTCGATAAGATGGCTCACTACTATGGCTATGTCCTTAATTTTTCTTTAGCTAATCGCTGGTTAACTGTTGTTTTTGCCTTAGCCGTGTTTGTCAGCTTACCGTTTTTATATAGCCAGACAAAACAAGAGCTGGCACCTTCAGAAGATCAGGCGAGCGTTTTAACTGCTGTAAAAGCGCCACAACATGCAAACCTTGCCTATGCTGAGCGTTTTAATCAGAAACTAGATGAAATTTATATGAGTCTGCCTGAAACTGACAGCACATGGATAATTAATGGTACTGATGGTCCATCAGCTAGCTTTGGTGGAATTAACTTTGATGGCTGGGATTTACGGGATCGCAACGCAGATCAAATCCAAGCTGATTTGCAAAATCGCGTCAATAATGTGGAAGGTACCAGTATTTTTGCTTTCCAATTAGCCTCTCTACCCGGCTCAGTGGGTGGATTACCTGTACAAATGGTGCTACGTAGCCCATTAGGTTATCCGGTTTTGTTTGAAACAATGGAACAAATAAAACAGCAAGCCAGAGAAAGCGGTTTATTTGTCGTGGTGGATAGCGATTTAGATTACAACAATCCCGTTGTTCAAGTTGCCATAGATCGAACTAAAGCTAATAGTTTAGGCATTCGTATGCAGGATATTGGTGAATCACTCTCACTATTAGTGGGTGAACACTATATTAACCGTTTTGGTATGGATGGACGTTCTTATGACGTTATTCCACAAAGTGTACGCCATCAACGCTTAACGCCTGCGGCTCTTGCTGGGCACTATATTCGAACTCAAGATAATGTGTTAATTCCATTATCAACTGTTGTGAATATTACGACGCAAGTTGAACCGAATAAACTGACACAGTTTAATCAACAAAACGCAGCTATTTTCCAAGCGATCCCCGCACCTGGCGTCACCATGGGGCAAGCGGTCGCCTTTCTTGAAACCGTGGCAGATTCATTACCCGCAGGATTTAGTCATGATTGGCAATCTGATTCTCGCCAATTTACCCAAGAAGGAAATACATTAGTCTTTGCCTTTATTGCAGCGCTTATCATTATTTACTTAGTATTAGCTGCGCAATATGAAAGCTTGGTCGATCCTTTAATTATCTTAATCACAGTACCATTATCAATTTGTGGCGCTTTAGTACCATTAGCGTTAGGTATGGTGACACTAAATATCTATACTCAAATTGGTTTAGTCACATTGATAGGACTTATCAGTAAGCACGGAATTTTAATGGTGGAATTTGCCAATGAGCTGCAAGTTCATAAAAACCTAAACCGTCGTGACGCCATTATTGAAGCAGCAAAAATCCGCTTACGTCCTGTATTAATGACTACTGCGGCAATGGTTATTGGGCTTATTCCACTTTTATTTGCCGGTGGCGCTGGAGCGAATAGCCGCTATGGATTAGGGCTGATTATTGTGTCTGGTATGTTAGTCGGCACACTGTTTACTCTGTTTGTGTTACCAACGATGTATAGTTTCTTAGCGCGAAACCATCAAGTCAGCGCTCAAACTGAGCGTCAAAAGCAGTTACAGCAAGTCAGCGAGTTGTAGGCTTACAAAATAAAAAAACAATAACAAACAGTAATGTCGTAAAACCAATCCCCATTGTGAATGCAATGGGGATTTTATTTATTAAAGGGAATGCTTTGAAAAATAAACACTACATTGCTACTCTAACGAGTATTAAAATATAAGTTGTAGCTTATTAGCCTATAAATGAGTTATAACTTATATGAGGTGAGCTGTGTGGAATGTATTCTTTACAAATAATTTCGACTCTTGGTTATTAGAACAAAACAGCGAGTTACAAGAACGCGTTTTAGCGGCCTTACAGAATTTAGAGATTTATGGACCTAGGTTACCAAGGCCACATGCTGATAACATCAAAGGTTCAAAATATCCGAATATGAAAGAGCTCCGAATACAACACACAGGAAAACCTATACGAATATTTTTTGCGTTTGTTCCAACTAGAAAAGCCATTGTGCTATGTGCAGGAAATAAAGCTAACAATAAGAAATTTTACCAAACGATGATCCATATAGCGGATCGGGAATTTACCTCATATCTTTTATCAATAAGAGAAGACAATGAAAACACTTCAACAAGCTATCGCAGAACGTTCTCCTGATAGCCAAGAACGTATAAAAAAAATGGCTGATGAATTGATACTAGAAACAGGGTTACAAATCTTAAGAGAAGAGTTAAATATTTCGCAAAGAGAACTTGCTACTCATTT
Organism: Proteus vulgaris; assembly: GCF_016239305.1. Lineage (GTDB taxonomy): Bacteria > Pseudomonadota > Gammaproteobacteria > Enterobacterales > Enterobacteriaceae > Proteus > Proteus vulgaris_C. The sequence goes on from NZ_JAEHOQ010000003.1 coordinate 188,984, forward strand.
AGGAATTTCTCAACCTGCAATTACCCAAATAGAGCAAAGAGGTAACGATCTAAAACTGGCAACATTAAAACGCTATGTTGAAGCTTTAGGCGGCAAACTTAGCTTAACGATTGAATTACCTACGGGTGAAGATCGTGTTTTCCATCTTTAAATTTAGAGAAATAACAAACAGTAATGTCGTAAAACCGATCCCCATTGTGAATGCAATGGGGATTTTATTTAATAGGAGTTATTTTTTTAATAGTGGGATGCCGTTTTCCAAAGCAAACGTTGTTAATTCTGCAAGTTGCCCAATTTCATACAGTGCTAATGGTGTTCTTTTTTCTCTTATTTCATGTACCATTTCTTCTAAACTTGTATTTTGTTTTTCAGCAGGCGACAGATCCATCATTTTTTCAACAAGAAACATTTCCATCGTTCTACCAATACCAGCAAGACAATGTATCAAACTATTTGAATGAGGAGAGATACCTAATTGTTCTCTTAATAAGGAGAGTGTCTCTTTTAGTTTTGTTGCATCTACTGCAGTGTGATCTTTCCAATTATGAATATGAACAAAATTTACTTCCTTTTTTCTCAATGATGAATCTATTATTTTAGGATAAGTATTTAGATCTAAAAGATCTTTTTTACCACTGATAAATATTTTATGCTTATTAGGATTATCTTTTATATTTACATCATCATAGGTATGATTATTCATAAAATATTTATTATCATTTATTAGTTTAGATTTAATATCATCATCTGATGCGAGAACATAAACGGTATCAATATTATTATCTATTAGAGAATTTAAATAATTCGCCATATTTTCCCCATCACTTTTAGGATATTGTGAAGCAATTCTTAAAGCGTTACCTGGAGTACCGCTAATGATATTAGCAGGTAACTTAATATTATTATATTTTAATAAACTTTCGCTACATAACTCTATTCCAAATCTAGAATTATTTACTGTTTTATATCTAGAATGTAAATAATTCTTTGATATCAAATTATTAAATAATTTTTCACTCTCGTTTAATTTATCCTCTTTATCTAACACATTATGCTTTAGTCTACTGTTTACAGTTATTAAAAAGTCTGAAGAATTCGCTATTTTTTTGTTACCTTCCGCATCAAAATAATAAGGTGTAGGTTTTAAAATACTGAATGATTTTGTCTGAGTAGGTACTTGTGTACTCACACCCTGTGTAGTATTTCTTGATGCTCTAGGTAGAATATTTTCTTGTATTCTTCTAGGTGGTAAGACTGGCGGATTATTCACTTTAGCACATTTAGGCGGTAAGACTGGTGGATTATTCACTTTAGCGCCCTTAGGCGGTAAGGCTGGTGGAATATTCACTTTAGCGCCCTTAGGCGGTAAGGCTGGTGGATTATTCACTTTAGCGCCCTTAGGCGGTAAGGCTGGCGGATTATCAACACTACTTGATTGATTATATATTTGTTGAATTTGTGTAGGGGTACATAATGGAGTATTTCCCTTCACCACTGCTTTTTGTTCTAGATTAGGTGCGTCTAGTTTTTGATTTGTATTATTAATATGACTAATACTATTATGAGAAGCATTCTTTCCCTTAACATACTTAGTTTCGGAATTTCTATTTATTTTCTCAACATTTGGACTACCCAAAAAATTTATTTTTGAAAACATATTTGATCCTTTTATAATTTACATTTAAATAAAAACCTCCAAATATTATATTTACTTAAAATTTAAAATATAAAAAAAACTTCTTTTCTAACCAATGTTCATTTTAAGAAAGAGAAAAAATCAATTATAAAAATGCCAATACATTTTAATAACATATCGGCATTTAAGTTAAAAAGGTAAAATCAATATCTAATTTATAAAGTTAGCTTACATTGTAGAAAATGTATTCATAATTATCCCACCAGAAATAATCAATGCCATGGAGAATATAGCCGGTAAATCTGGTTTTTGTTTATATAAAATCATCGCAACTAATGTCACACCGACAATACCAAATCCACACCACAGTGAATACGCCACACCAACAGGGATATATCCCATTGCACGCGTTAAGGCAAAATAACAGATACAGTAAGCAGCAATAACTAATACAGAAGGCGCTAATTTACTAAAGCCATTTGTTTTTTTTATCATAGACGTGCCTGTGATTTCAGAACCGATAGACAGCGCCAGCCATAAGAATCCGGTAAACATAATTGTTATCCTTATTTATTTTAATAAAAAATTTATTTATCAAAGAATAAATTTATTGAAAAATAGACTTATTAAAAAATAGAGTTATTAAGAAATAGATTTATTTATTAATTGGCGATACTGCCTGTTTAATATTAGGCGTTTCTGTTGTCTCTTCTTCCTCTTCTTCTGATCCCATTTTGGAAAAGAGATTCATAATTACAATACCACTGGCAATAACCGCCATACCTATCATTGCCGCAGTATCAGGATGTTGACCATAAAACAACATACCTAAAGAAGAAACCACTAATATACCTGTACCAGACCATGTTGCATAAGCTAAACCAACTGGAATGTTTTTCACTGCACGCGATAATGAGTAATAACAAATAACATAAAGAACAACAATTAGGCCTAATAATAATGTTTTAGTTGTACCTTCACTATTATCAAACATTTTTAAGGTAGAGGTTGCTGAGGTTTCTGAAATAATGACCGCCAGCATCCAAAGCCATGATTTAGCTTTTGGTGACATAATAATACTCCTGAGTTATCAGATATAATTTAATATTAACTTTTTAAATTTTTTAAATATTCAATAGCAGAATCCGTCAATTTATCTTGTGATAAACAGTATTCTCCAGGCTTATTCATTACTTCATTTAAAGTAATATAGCGATTATTATTCTCTTTTTTGATTTCAGGATAATATTCAGGTTTTTTATTATGATTATTATCAGTTAGGTGAGTTTCTATTTCATTGATGGAATAAAAACAAATACCTAATAACTTTAATCGTTTAATATTTTCCTGAATAAGCAGGTTGTACTCTTTATTTTTATTTAAACCTAAAATCTCATTTAATTCACTTTCTGGTTGGCAAAAATAAGGTAGTGCCATAACAGGAATATTTTGAGCTAATGCTGAATGAATTAATTTTCCTTCTTCACTCATTGATAATCCGTTAACAATTTCACCCACCAGCTTTTTATCGAAATAGGGAACGAATAAAGTGTGATAAGAAGATAAATTATTAACATCAAACTCGTCCGCTTTATACATATCACCTAGATGACGCCATTTCGACAAATCATGGCACGCTTGTGCCGGTGTTGTGACAAATAGAGAAAATCGAATATGAGAAAAAGTATTGATACGTTGGCAGATTTCATCTTGGTATCCCGGTGCAGGGGTAAGTGCTAACAACACCGACTTTTTCATTCTTTTTTCTATTTCAGCAACAATCCTTTCTATTAACTGATCGTCCATTACGTCACCTCATTGTTTTAGCTGACAATAAATACACTATCATTATTGCGAAGCCCGGCAGCATTAGCTTCATCAGTATCTATATGAAATTCCAAAGCAAATTTATCACTAACACGAACAACGACCTCATCAAAAATCAGGCTACGCTCACCTTCTGTTTTTACATGTACCTTTTGCCCATTGATGACGTTTAACATTCTGGCGTCAATTTCACTCATATGAATATGGCGTTGTGCGCAAATGACTTGCTCTTTTAATTCAACATGACCCGCAGGCCCCATTAAAACAGCATTGCCAGAACCAACTAAATCACCCGATTCACGCACTGGTGCTTTTACACCTAATGCAAAACAGTCAGCTTTTGAAATTTCTAATTGGCTTTGTGGACGAACAGGTCCTAAAACACGAACTTTGCTAATCGAACCTTTAGATCCCACGACAATCACACACTCTTTTGCTGCAAACTGACCCGGCTGTTTAAGATCTTTAAACGGGGTGAGTTGATAACCTTTGCCAAATAATGCTTCAACATCTTGTTGTGAAAGATGTACATGCCGATTGGAAATACCAACAGGGATTGCCATTCCTTGCGTCTCTCCCGATATCACACCATGTACAGGCAAACGCGAGAGGATTTTTCCCATGAGTTGTTGATTAATCATTATTTTTTACCTTTACGGCTTTCTGGTTTGATCTCTTTCTTACTACTTTGTACTTTGTCTGTCTTAGTTTCAGTGGCAATATTTTGAGCTGGTAAATCTTCAACTGCTTTTGCGACCTCTAGCTTCTCAACTTCGCTTTTAACAGGGGCTTCAACGACTGTTTCAAGAGCAATTTCTGGCGTTTTTTCAGTAGCAGGTACTTTTTTCTTACTTTTTATGGTCAGTAATTTAGTGATAACGCTTGGTTCTGGTCTTGCGATAACTAATGAACCAATCACCAGCTCTTTTTGGCTCACCACATCAACACCATGATCAACTGCCGTTTTTACTGCACTGATCTCACCTTGAAAACAGACAGATACCAAGCCAGATCCTACTTTTCGGTATCCAATAATTTCCACGTTTGCCGCTTTACAAGCTGCATCTGCAGCTTGAATGGCTGCGGTTAATCCTCGTGTTTCAATCACACCTAAACTGTTCATCTTTCTCTCCTACTTAGTGACGGACAAGACGGATATCGAAATCAAATTTCTTAAAGAAGGCTTCTAAACTGTCTAACTCTTCTGGTGTATAACTAGGATCGGTTTTTATTGGATAAATCATTTCCAATTTTTCGTATTTATTACGCCCAAATTGGTGATAAGGAAGAATATCAATGCGCTGAATATTGCCGCGTTTTGATAGCTCCATGGCATAATTAATTGCTCCCGTAATTGCATCATAAGAGTCGTTGTAGCCGCGAACTAATGGCATACGAATAACTACATTGGCACCGAGATCCATTAAACGTTCTAAATTACGACGGACATTTTCATTACCAACACCAAATAACGCTTTATGCTGAGCAGTATCAATGTGTTTGATATCAATCAGAAATTGATCAACGACTTGCGCTAATTTTTCATAATTAGCCACGTTAGTGGTCGCTTGTGTTTCCACCGCGGTATTGATCATCATCTTTTTACATTCTCGTAAAAGCGCAACCGCAAAATCAGTTTGTAAACTCATTTCACCGCCACCGATTGTGACACCTCCCCCTGAAGAGATGTAAAAGTCATAATCTTGCATGATGATTTTCATTAGTTCAGAAACAGAAACATCTTTTCCCATAATATCAAGCGCATCCGAGATACAGACCTCTTCACATTTACGACAACCGATGCAATCAACACCACGATCAACACGGTGAACTTGCTTACCACTTTCATTGGTTGTCATGTAATGCACCCCCGCAGGACAAACATCGACACATTTACCGCAATCCACACATTTGTCGTGAGAGTACATCACTTGAAACTCACTGCTGAGACCTTCTGGATTGGAACACCAAGGGCAGCGGATATTACAGCCTTTTAAGAAAACGAGAGTACGAATACCATCACCATCATAAATAGAGTATTTCTGGATATTAAATATCCGCCCTCTTATTTCTGCCGCCGTCTCCATCTTTACGCCTCCAAATCTGCATCAAACATCCTTGTTCGATAAATTTAAATCTTGTCTTGTCGATTAAAAGGGATAGCCTGCGCCATCCCTATGGCTGTAATTAGAATTTCTCAATCACAGTACGACTGATAATTTCATCCTGAACTTCTTTACATAATTCAACGAAGTAAGCACTATAGCCAGCAACACGGACGATTAAGTCACGGTATTTTTCAGGCTCTAATTGCGCTTTTTTCAGCACTTCATTATCGACATAGCTAAATTGCATCTGGCCGTTACCCAAAATGGATGCCGTTCTTAATAAGGTAATTAAACCTTGGCGACCTTCATTGGTATCTAACAATCCTTTCAGGAATTTGAAGTTATGAACCATACCGATATTCATGGTTTCAACATTCATCTTACTGATTGATTTAATAATCGCAGTTGGGCCATGTTTATCCGCACCCTGTGTTGGGCTGATACCATCTGACAATGGTTTCCATGCCAAACGACCATTTGGTGTAGCGGCGGTTAACTCGCCAATTGGCGTATTATTAGAGATAGACAGCGTGCCATGACTGAATGTGGAGTAGAGCATCTTGTATTTACGACATTCACGCTCAGTCCATTCCGTTATATCCAACGCATATTGGTCAACAACATCATCATCGTTACCAAATTTTGGCGCGTTCAAGCAGTCACGTAATAGCTCTTCTTGGCCTTCAAAATTAGCCAATAGACCGTCACGAATTTGTTCTAAGGTGTATTTTTTATCTTCGTAAACTAACTTACGAATAGCAGCCATTGAGTCTACATAAGTCGCTAAGCCAGAGAAGATCAGACCTGGGCCATGGTTAACCATTGCGCCGCCTGCAGTCACGTCTTTACCTTGTTCCATACAACCTTCAACGAGCAAAGACATTAATGGTTTTGGTGCAATATCACGGTGAACACGTTGGCTGATCACAGTACCGATTGCTGATAAACGAACAATATGAGCAACTTGCGCTTTCACTGCTCTATCGAAATCTTCATAAGTACGCAGGTCACGTAAATCACCTGTATCTAGACCTTGATAGCTATCAAACAGCACCATACGGCCACGGTTTAATACAAACTCAATAGCAATAGGCCATTGGGTGTAACCCGTTGATGTCCATTGATAAATACGGCCTGATTTTTGTGGTTCAACACAACCCATCAAGCAGTAGTCACGCGCATCCTCAAAATCGAAGCCTTTACGCAACATCATCTTGATATGAGAATCATCGAAGTGACATGCAGGAAAGCCCATACCGGCTTTAACTACATCCACAATTTTTTCCATGTATTGCTGTGGTGATTGGTTATGAATACGACACGCTAACGATGGTTGATACACTTTTACAAAACGCACAGCATCCATAATTAGGTAAGTTAAATCATTACACGCATCACCACCTGTACGTTTTTGTCCACCAATGGTTAAGTTGATAAATGGCTGATAACCTGCAAAATATTTCGCCCCTAACTCACTCGACATCCACATTAATTCAGCACATTTGATGATAAAGGCTTGCATCATTTCCAGTGCTTGCTCGCGAGTTAAACGCCCTGATTTAATGTCGTTTTCATACATTGGGAAGCAGTATTGGTCTAAGCGACCTAAAGAAAGACCCGTTTGGTTTTCTTCAACTTCAAACAGTGACTCTACCGTCCAAATACTTTGCAGAGCTTCTTGCAGTGTTTTTGGTGGATTCGCTGGTACATTTTCGTTGACTTGAGCAATCGTCAGTAACTCTTCACGACGTTGAGGGTTGCTCTCTTTTGATGCTAATTCACGCGCATGTTCGGCAATCCGATGAGCGTAAGCAATCACACCTTCACAGCTTTCAATAGACGCTTTATAGAAGTAGATACGGTCGATATCAGCCGGATTTTCCATGTTTAATTCAGCTAATTTCGCTTGTGCATCAGCTTTAATACCGTTCATACCTTTGGTGAATAACAGAACGTCATAACCAGGGCAAGTATCGCCACCACCATTGATTTGGTGATAAGAAAGATCACTCACAAAAGTTTCACCACTAAACTCCCACACACCTGCTTCGCGATATTGTGCTTCACAGATCTCATCCAGAGAACGGCCTTCCCAGAATGGAACAATCTCTTCACGAATGACTTTTTTGTCTTCTTCTGAAATTTGGAATGGATCTTGTGGACGCGTGCTCATGGTATCGAGTTCATCACGAACCCAACGCCATGCAATATCAGGAGAGAAAGCACCAGCACGCGGTTTTCCACAAGGATGCCCAACAATGAGCTCTTCATCTTGAATTAAAATAGGTGCGGTTTCACAAGCACGACGGAATGCTTTTGCACGTAGTAAAATCGGCGGTAGACCTGGATTATTACGAGCAATCTCAGTAAATGCTAATGCTCTGTAGATAGAAACGCTTGGACGTGCTTCTAAATAACGGTTACGTAAACGTTGTAAGCGAGGCGTTAAACCTTCCATCACTTTGAATTCACTCGCGTCTGCCGTTGGTGCAACAACACTCGCTGAAGGTGCAGCATATTGTGGCTGTGAATTCATACGACCGTTGTATAAACGCACTTGCAGTGAACTGTGTAATGTTGACAAATTCGCGCGCGCTGATAGCAGCATTTCTGATAATTCGTTGATGCTTACTCGAGGATCGTTAATATCAACCCCCTGAGTCATGGCATCAAACATTGGATAGCCATCAACTTCTTTGGTCGCACGTACTTCGGAAAGCTCTGCTAATTTCAGCCAAACACTTTCAACGATTTCATAAGCCTGTGCTTGAGTTAAACGGCCTTGGTCGAGATCACGTTGATAGAATGGATAAAGTGCTTTATCAAATCCCATTGGATTGATGGCATAACTACCATTTTCCAGATGTAAGACTAATTGCAGTAAATAGAAAACTTGAACCGCTTCCTTAAAGGTTTCTGCTGGTTTTGCGGGTACTTTACGTAATACCGCAGCGCTATCTAATAATTCTGCTTTACGGTATGGGTTACTTTCCATTGCAGCTAAATTCTCTGCTTTTGCTGAGAGAATTTGTGCAAAATAAAGCGCTGCATCACACGCATAAATGGCGGATTTACAAAAATTGGCTTCGTCCATACTGCTACGATTTACCGCACTGCCAATGCTTCTAATTCTGTCTTCAAGCTGTGCTTTGATTGCTAAGAAACCTTGGTTTACCACCAGCATATAATCTGGTGATGTAACACTGTTATTAATACTTAAGAAACGGTAGATAGAGTCGCTACGCACTTCTTCTTCAGTATGGAAAATTGCGCCACGTGGTGTTGATGATTGACTGCCGATAATCAATTCATCTTGTGCAATGTAGCTTGGAAAATGACGAATAAATTCATAAAAACGTTGCGCAGGTTTAATCGCTTGAGGCACACCTGCAATGCTGTTGTTTAATGAATCAAAAATGGTTGCACGCTCTGTGCTGATGGAGCTATTACGTGAAACTAAACGTTCTGCCAGCATTTTTACGCGTGGCGTCAAAGAATATTTGGCCATGTGAGGCTCTCCTGATGTTCTTTACTTGACCTAATCGGTATTAATTCGGTTGAGCATTAACTGTGTGATACACCGGCAAATGCCTGACGATACAATGTTTCTAATTGGTGTGTGTTTACGTCACGCGGATTTGTCGGCGTACAGCTATCTCGTAAAGCCTGTCCGACCATTTCCGTTAAACGGGCATAAAAGTCCGCTTCACTGACACCGGTATCGCGAATACTCTTCGGCATACCCATTTCATCTTTCAATACATTAATGGCAACGATTAAACTGGTGACCCCTTCTCTTACTGTGTTAGCCGGAAGTCCTAAGCTTTGAGCAAGATAGGCGTAACGTTTTGCGGCTTCACTATTGCAATCACCATGAAAGTTGGCATTAAAAGCAATAACATGCGTCATCAATAGTGCATTCGCTCGACCATGAGGAACATGAAAGACACCCCCTAATGCGTGAGCAAGACTGTGTGTAATACCCAGTGAAGCGTTAGTAAATGCCATCCCTGCAATACAAGATGCGTTATGCATTTTTTCACGAGCAAGTAAGTTATCGCCTTGATGATGACAATCAATAAGATGGCTAAATACTAACTTGACGGCTTTCTCTGCCATTGCATCAGAAAAATCAGAAGCAGCTTTAGAAACATACGCTTCTAGTGCATGGCAAAGCACATCCATTCCCGTATCAGCCGTAATTGCTGGCGGTACAGACTTCACCAGCTCAGGATCGAGAATGGCGACATCAGGCAACATAAACTCATCAACCAAGACCAATTTTTCACTGCGTGACTTGATCACTGAAAAGGAGGTCACTTCCGAACCTGTACCACTAGTGGTTGGGATCGCAATAAATTGTGGTTTTGTTCTGTTGCTTTCTTTACGGGTATGCCAGAGGGAGTACATAACGGCTTTCGCGGCATCAATTACAGACCCACCACCGAGTGCGATAACCAAATCTGGATAATGGGCATCCATGATTTTCATACCACTTACAATGGCTGAAATATCAGGATCTGACGCAACATCATCGTAAACTTGGAACTCGATACCCCGTTGCAATAATTTATCGGTAACTTTATTTGCAAAGCCAAACTTCACCATTGCTTTATCTGTCACCACAAATGCGCGGCGGGCAGTTAACCCAGAGAGAAAATTCAGTGCATTGGTGCCAAACTGAATTTTGGGTTTTATCAGAAACTCACTCATGTCGTTATTACTCCTTACTGTCCCGATAAACCTTCTCAACAATGGCAACCACTGACATCGCTTTGTAACGTTCTTTGTTCAGTGCAAAGTATTCTTCAGCCAACACAACATCGTTGATACCTGCACCTACACTGTCCACTGCAACATAAGTTTTGTTTTTCAGTGGGTTAAGCTCATCATCTAAAGTGGCAATCATTAATAAATTGCTACCTTTAAGTTCTGGACTTTTTTGTGTCGCTACTACGTGTCCGATTACCTTTGCGAGGATCATGGTTTATATCGCCTTATATCAATGAGTTATTTACTCAGACGTCCGAGAACTTCCTTGATAATGCGTTCCACGTTTTCTTCGGTAATATCACCTTGTTCAATCACTTGTTGCGCGCAAGCACTTACCGTCGTTGCATAAGGAGACGCGCCAAAGCGATCATCACCTTGAGTTTGACGTTGTGCAGTTGCACATTCAGCATGAACAGGGGTTAAAGAAGGTGAACGAAAACGATCATCATCAAGAATGCTGGTCTGGTGATTTGCACTGGAAACAGAGCAAGCAGAAACAGCAGGTTGAGTAGCTTCTTGTGCTAAAGGACAAGGTTGTTTCAACTCTTCGACGGTACGCACGCCATAACCTACTTTACGAATATTCAGTAAGTTCATTGGGCCGACATTGTCAGAGCTAGAACCGCCACCTACAGCCCCACAGCCTAAGGTTAATGCTGGAGTAATATTAGTAGTTGCACCGATGCCACCTAATGCTGCTGGAGTATTAATCAGAATACGGTTAACTGGTTTTTCTAGAGAGAACTGACGAATAACATCTTCATTTTTAGTATGAATAACTAAGGTATGACCTAAGCCTTCATTAGTCAGTAATTGCACTACGCGATCGCACGCCGATTTCCAATCTTCTTCGATATACATTCCTAAGATTGGGCATAATTTTTCGCGTGAATACGGATTTTTAGGTGAAACAGTATCTTGTAATGCGATTAATACACGCGTATTTGCTGGCACACTAAAACCTGCACGCTGACTTAAATAAATCGCATCTTTACCCACGACCGCAGGGTTAATTGTGCCGTTAGCACGCAGTAACATTGAAGCCACTTTGGTTGCTTCTTCGTCATTCATAAAGTAAGCACCTTGCGCTAATAGCTCACGGTGAACCTCGTTATAAATGCAACGTTCAACGATAATGGATTGCTCTGATGCACAGATAACTCCATTGTCGAATGTTTTACTGGTGATGATATCGCTCACTGCTTTTTTGATATCTGCACTGCGTTCGATGAAAGCGGGGCCATTACCTGGGCCACCACTGATGGTTGGTGTACCTGATGCATAAGCAGCACGCACCATACCTTCACCACCCGTAGCTAAAATTAATGACACATCTTTGCTGTGCATTAATTCTTTTGTCGCTTCCAGAGTCAGTAATGTCACACCATCAACAATACCTGCGGGTGCTCCAGCCTCTAAAGCCGCTTTTTTAACAATTTCTAACGCACGGAAACTGCACTGTTTTGCATTTGGGTGTGGAGAGAAAATAATCGCATTACCCGCTTTCAGTGCAATTAGGGTTTTATAGATAATGGTTGATGTTGGATTAGTTGAAGGTACTAACGCCGTGATAACACCTAAAGGCACGCCAACATCCATGACTTTTTTCACTTTATCGTCATTGATAATGCCAACGGTCTTCATGTCTTTCATATGCTCATACACACGCAATGACGCGAAGGTATTCTTCAGAACTTTGTCTTCCCACTTACCAAAGCCTGTCTCTTCGTTTGCCATTTTTGCCAGCTCTTCTGCGTGGCGAGCGGCTTCAAATGCGATGTGTTTTACAATACTGTCGATTTTTTCCTGCGAAAATTTAGCATAAACAAGTTGTGCATTTTTCGCGTTACGAACTAGCTCACGAGCTAGTTGTCTGGATTGCAAATCTTTATCTAATGCAACCATGTCTTCCCCCATACAGGAGTTAAAAAATTTAGCTGAATAACTTATTTCTTTGCTTTACAGCACGCCTGAATAATTAGGCTTTATGCTGTTGTGCGATTTTCTCGATATCGTTATGTGGTCTTGCAATAACACGAGAAGTCACCACAGTGCCGATACGTTTTGCCGCTTCAACACCTGACTCAACCGCTGCATTTACTGCACCGACATCGCCTTTCACCATAGCTGTCACTAAACCTGAACCGACGTTTTCATAACCAATCAGTTCAACATTGGCTGCTTTACACATTGCATCTGCAGCTTCAATGCAAGCGACAAGACCTTTGGTTTCAACTAGACCTAGTGCTTCTTTCATATTTATTTCCTTCGTTATTCAGTCACTTTGTACTGGGCAACGATTTTTTGAATATCGTTATGTGGACGAGCGATGACTAATGAAGTCACAACAGTACCAACACGTTGAGCAGCTTCTAAGCCAGATTCCACAGCAGCTTTAACGGCACCTACATCACCTTTCACCATTGCAGTTACTAAACCTGAACCCACATTTTCGTAGCCGATTAATTCAACATTTGCCGCTTTACACATCGCGTCGGCAGCTTCAATACAAGCCACCAGCCCTTGAGTTTCAATAAGTCCTAATGCATCACCCATACGTTCTCCTAAAGCAAAAACTATGCCTTGTGTTTGATAACTATTTTGTTGATGTCATTGTGAGGACGAGCAATCACGAGCGATGTAACAACTTCACCCACGCGTTGTGCTGACTCCACACCTGAATCCACTGCAGCTTTCACTGCGCCTACGTCGCCTTTCACCATCGCAGTCACGAGACCTGAACCCACATTTTCATAGCCAATAAGTTCAACGTTCGCGGCTTTACACATAGCGTCAGCGGCTTCAATACATGCCACCAGACCTTTGGTTTCGATCAGACCTAATGCATCACCCATTTTCATTTCCTCCGAGAAGCCGTTTAACGGTTTACGTTTGCCCATTGTGTCTGCGTGGTGATTTTTTAAACGCAGACGTTGGTTTCAAAATCACTATAACGCGCAAAAAAGAAAACAAAATATAAATCCATGATATGAATGCATATAGAATTTAACTCTGCTATTTAGTGTTTTTTATCTCTCTATTTATTTAACTATGCTGTTTATTTATCTTTTTCATCATTATAAATTTATCAATCACCACAAAAAATAGATTAAAAAATAGGCAAATTAACTTTGTTAGGAGGATGTTTAAAAGGTGCAAAAAGCCAGTACATATCGACGGGAAAGATGTGCGGAATATCACTGATAATTCAACGTGAGATCAATAATTGAAAAAGGCTAAATCAAGTCTATATACAAATCGTGCTATTTTTATATTGATAATGTATTTATTTAATCTAACCCCTTACAACAGGTATAAAAGAGTGAAAAGGATCACCCTTTATCTAACACCTGTACATGAGACCTACACAAATAATAAAGAGGGAAAAGTATCGTTTACTGGAAAGGCACAAATCTACAACTGAGCGTTTATGCTTATTTAAGGAATGTTTTCAGTCTGTACAACAAAAGAAGGTAAAAGAGGATAAGTAATCACGCAATAACAGAGAAAATAAGCAAAAGACTGGAGTGTAATAAATTAGGCCTTAGAACACAGAAAAGGTGGAAGCAGAGGTACCACCTTATAAAAATAAAATTAGATAATCAGGGCAGTTAATCAAATTTACTACCTGGTTTTAAGGTACAAATATAGAGGGGTGAATTAAGCGAATTTAATAGTAAAGTTTTCTCATTAAGCTTTTGTGCATTAATAAATAGTCCATCATGGCTATCTGACATTTCGCGCATAAAATAATCAAAAATAACGTCTGGGGATTCATCAATTGATGATGCACTAGCATCCCATTGACTAATAAAATAGTGGCGTTCTGTCGGCGAAACACGCTTGGTCGTATAATCAAATTTCACATAACGTTGTAAATACAACCACCCTTGTTTTGAGGTGGTATAACCTTCCACAACAATCGATCCTTTACCATTGGCACCAAATGAAAAATGAATATTACCATTTACATTTTCATCTTCCATATTTTCAAAACGCATAATGCCTTTGGTTGAGCAAACCATGACACCTTCATTTTTAATCGTTAATAATCTTGTTGCTGCATAAGTGGCGACCAAGATAAAAATCAGGGCCGATAAAAAACATAAAAGCTTCCCTGAGATTTTCATTAGTATTTCCAAGAATAGTAAAAGTAATTGTCACAATAACTAAATGGGTTATCTTCGTTCTTTGCACAATGCGCTAAAAATACCCGCCCTAATCCATTTGTTTGTAATTTATCACCATAAAAGAAAACAAATCGCTCACCTTTCACACACTGTAAATTAAGCTTCTTTCTTACCGCATCAAAATTGCGAACATAATTATCACTTACCGAAGAATTAATCATGGCTTCATTAGAAAGTAATTCACAATTATTATGCGTTAGTGGCGTTAGTGAAATTGGCTTTGATTGATTTTGGTTAAAAAAGATGATCACAGTAAGAAATACCGTACCTAATAAAAAACCAATGCTGGTTAAATACCAACAAATTTCTGGTTTTTGTTTTCTTTGTGTTACTTCTTTTTGTGTTGTATCTAATGGTGTTTGATCGACTACTGAAGATAAAGGAGTTGTTTCCACAATTGTTTTATTTTCATCTTCAGCTAAAGAAAGCGTTTTTTCATTTATTTGAGTTAAAGGTAATAGCGTTGAGTCATCAATTAGCTCAACAGAAATATCTGGATTAAACTCTAATCGTCCTTTTGCAATGGTAACAATGATATTTTCAATACCGTAATGACGAAATGTTTTGCGTAATAAACTCAAATATTGATTTAAATTACTGTTTGATGAAACTAGCCCATTATCATCCCAAACACGTTTTAATACTTCATCACGATTAACCACTCCAGGGTGCTGAATAAAATAAAAAAGTAACGCATTTGCGGTAATAGAAAGATGTGTATCAATACTGTCTTTTTCTAATGATATCGCGCCATCCGTTGCGTCGTAATAAATTAAGGCATTTATTTTGTATTTCATTGTGCCCTCATTCATCCTGATTAAAATTACTGATTTACTGTGTTTGCCATATAATCAAATGTCATTTCAGATAATCTTTCAACTAATGCGCTACGCTCCTCTTGTGAGATCGTAGGACCTTCTGTTAATTCAGATAACCAAAGACCGTCTGCGGCATAACGAATTAAAGTACCTAAATAACTATTATCTAATTTATCGCCTTTGGCTAAATGGTCTAGCATCCAATCTCGCCAGCATTTACGCATAATAGGCTCGTTTGGCATAGCCAAAGACAGTATGGCTAATTGACGACTTTCGTCTGACTGTTTTAAATCAGAGATATAAGTTAAATATGCGCGAGAAAAACGCCCTGCTTCAATAGGATCATTTTCCATAATAACTGCAATTCGGCTATCCATAATCCCCAATAGCCGTTTAAATACTGCCTGCACTAATTCTAATTTTCCGGGGAAATGATGAAGTAGACCACCTTTGCTTACACCCGCTTCTTTTGCTACGGCATTTAAAGAGAGAGAGGCTATTCCTTCATTAGCCACAATAACGCTTGCCGCTTCCAATAATTGCTCTTGAACTCGGATAGGATCTTTTTTTCGGTGATGTGCAGTTGTATTCATGCATAGGATAATACCGACCAGTCGGTATGTTCCTTATTGATCAAAATCAATCCCTTTTAGACTCGTACTTATTATATATAAATAATGCAGTTGAGTTCACATTCCTTTATTTTTTAATTAAACTTAATTTAAAAAATTAAAATTATTTTATGAATTTGATCTGAATAATAAATTTAAAAACTCAAGGTGGGTTAAATTTGATTTTTATCAAAAAACAACGATAGATTTAACTACTTCATTAAAAATAATAGATAAGATAAGATAAAATAAAGGAATCAATATTTATTGATTCCTTTATTTTAATATCGAGTTAATTTAACCAAGAAAATGCATCAACTACATCTTGATGCGCTTTGTCGATTATTTTTTCAGGAGTATTTTTTTTATCTATCTTACTATAAAGCTCATTTAAATCTTTCTCACTATTATCTATATTGTCAGAATGAAGAGAAATATTACTTATCTCTTCATAATTATTTTCGATTTTGTTTAAATAATCATCTATCTCTTCATAATCATTTTCGATTTTATTTAAGTCATTATCTATCTCTTCATAATCATTTTCGATTTTATTTAAGTAATCATCTATCTCTTCATAATCACTTTCGATTTTATTTAAGTCATTATCTATCTCTTCATAATCATATTTACTATTATTTTCGTTATCTATCCCATACAGAACGCCAGACAATCTTTCGTATTTTGGTAAATTAGTATTAGAAAAAGAGCTATCGCGAATAGTACGTTCTATAACAGGATATCGATATTCAACATTATTATTAAATAATCCCGTGATATTCGAACCAATATAATAAAAAAAATCCGTTATTTTATTTTTTAAATCTAAATTTTCTATTGTTGCTTTTATTTGTGAAAACGACGTTCTAACAGAATCGATAATACTCATTAAATGCTTCCTATAAACTAATAAAGTTAATTTTTAGAATGAGTATTATTAATAAACATTATATTTTAAATATAAAAAAACCACCGTCATTTAACAGTGGTTTCTTATTAATAAAAATCAATTAAACACTGGCTTTTAATGCCTGTTCTAAATCTGCAAGAATATCGTCAATATGTTCAATACCAATGGATAAACGAATCAAATCTCGTGAAACACCTGCACGTTCTAATTCTTCATCGTTTAATTGGCGGTGAGTGGTTGATGCTGGATGACATGCTAATGATTTTGCATCACCAATATTTACAAGGCGAACAATTAGTTGTAATGCATCAATAAATCTAGCGCCTGCTTCTGCACCACCTTTGATCCCAAAAGAGAGAATACCTGCTGGTTTACCCGACATATAACGTACCGCTAAATCATGTTCAGGATGATTACTTAAACCTGCGTATTTAACCCATACCACTTGAGGGTGATTTTGCAGATATTCTGCCACCTTTTGTGCATTTTCAGTGTGGCGATCCATACGTAGTGCCAGCGTTTCTAAGCCTTGTAGGATCAAGAATGCATTAAAGGGTGACAATGCCGCACCTGTTCCACGCAAAGGAGCAACACGACAACGGGCTATATAGGCAGCAGCACCAAAATGCTCAACATAATTTACCCCGTGATAAGAAATATCTGGCGTATTTAATATTTCAAAACGTGCTTTATGTTCTGCCCAAGGGAATTTACCTGAATCAACAACAATACCACCAATTGAATTACCGTGACCGCCAATATATTTGGTTAACGAGTGAATAATAATATCCGCGCCATGTTCAAAAGGACGGCACAAGTAAGGTGTTGCTACCGTATTATCAACAATTAAAGGTACACCATGGCGGTGAGCAACATCAGCCAATGCTTGAATATCTACAACATTTCCGCTTGGATTTGTGATAGTTTCACAAAATACCGCTTTTGTTTTATCGTCAATTAATGCTTCTAACGCGGCAATATCGTCATGGGGAGCAAAGCGCGCCTCAATGCCAATACGAGGGAAAGTGTGCGCCATTAAATTATAAGTACCACCATAAAGCTTAGCGACAGAAACAATATTGTCACCCACTTGAGCAATGGTTTGAATAGCGTAAGTAATAGCTGCCATACCCGATGCTACAGCAACAGCCGCAATTCCGCCTTCTAATGCTGCAACACGTTTTTCTAATACGTCATTAGTTGGGTTCATTATACGAGTATAGATATTACCAGGTACTTTTAAGTCGAAGAGATCTGCACCATGTTGCGTGTCATCGAATGCATAAGATGTAGTTTGGTAAATAGGTACAGCTACTGCTTTTGTGGTTGGATCAGGTGAATAACCGGCGTGAACAGAAAGTGTCTCAAGTTTCATAGCAATCCCTTTTTGTTGCATTTGTTCTTATCGTAAGACTTATATTTTAAATAACTTAAATCAAAGTAAGCATTCTTAGTATATAAGTCATATAAATAAGCGCATATCGCCTCTGTCGTATAGTGAAATAATTTCAACTTAGATTAATACGACCAAATTACCATACCGCCAATAATGTAAAACACCGCTTTTTACTGTCATATTTGAGTTAAGGATCTTCTTTTTCTTACTATTTTATCGCTTTAAGTACTTTTATCTTTTTTTGACGAGTCGCTAACCAGCAAATTAAAGAGCCACCAGTCACCATCATTACCCCCTGCCAAAATGAGAAAGAGAGTGCAGTAGACAATAATATTGATGAAAATGCAGTAGAAATAACAGGCGTAAAATAGGAAAGAGTGGCTAATAAGGTT
This sequence comes from Proteus vulgaris, assembly GCF_016239305.1. Taxonomy (GTDB): domain Bacteria; phylum Pseudomonadota; class Gammaproteobacteria; order Enterobacterales; family Enterobacteriaceae; genus Proteus; species Proteus vulgaris_C. The sequence continues at coordinate 207,645 of NZ_JAEHOQ010000003.1, forward strand.
ACATTGCCTCTGATCATACCGATTGTCCATGCGGCATTAGCAAGCCCAATTGCCGCACCCGTGATTAACAAAAGCGTGATACTTTTAGTATTAATAATCCATTCAACTGGCGTTGAAAATAGGTATTGCCCCCATAACGCAAGTGACGTTAATAAGAAAAAAGGCACAATACCATTATTCCCACCGGAAATAAGGCGAGTTAAATTGCTATAAAACGCCCATAAAATAGCACCTGAGAACGCCAATATATAGCTTAATGGATTGCTTTGGATATTTTGCCACAGTCCTTCAATAGTTAGAGGATTATCCCCACTAACAACCCAAACTAATCCACTAAATGAACATAATAATCCTATGATCAATAAAATAGAGAATCGCTGTTTGTTGAGTATTACAGCAAGTGCTAAGGTAAAACTAGGCCATAAATAATTCACCATTCCTAGCTCTATAGCTTGTGTTCTATCTGTTGCAAATCCTAATGCCAAGGATAAACACACTTCATAAGTGACAAATAATAGCGCTCCCCAAAAAAGATAGCGTTTAGGAAAAAGTGATAGTTTTGGTATACCTAAGATCAAGACAAGAAACAGTGTTCCAGTGGTATAAATCAGTGCTGCACCACCTACAGGACCAAAATACTCACTGATATTACGAATTAAACCAACAATAGTGCTCCAAAGAAAGATAGCAACGATGCCATATAACGTCCCTTTTGATGAGCTAGATATCATTTTGTGCCTTCAATTAAGTTTATTAACTCACTAATAAAAAGTTTTAATTACCTTTACGCTTTCAACAAATAAATTCAACTTATATCCTTAAATAAAAATAAGCTTTTTTCACTATAAAAAAAGCCACCTTAAAAAAGGTGGCTCAGAACTATACTCAAACGTGATTAGCGTCCAGCTTTTAATTTTTGGTAATAGCTTTCGTATAATACAGTTGCATCACCCACATCATTTTGCCATTCACCTTTGTTAATAATCTCTTCTGTTGGATAAAGAGAATTATCTTTAGTGATCACATTTGGCAGTAATTTTTGTGCGGCTAGGTTTGGCGTAGGATAACCAATATTCTCTGCAACTTTTGCTGCTATTTCTGGGCGTAATAAGAAATCGATAAGCTTATGAGCACCTTCGACATTCTTAGCATTAGCAGGAATAGCTAAGCTATCCATCCAGAAAATACCGCCCTCTTTTGGCCACACCATTTCAATCGGTGCGCCAGCATCACGGGCTATAAATGCAGAGCCATTCCAAATCATTCCTAAATTAACTTCCCCTTGCATATAAGGGTTAGCAGGATTATCTGAATTAAATGCTAATACATTTGGCATCAGCTTTTGTAGCTCTTTGTACGCTTCCTCTATCTCTTTAGGGTCAGTCGTGTTACCAGAATAACCTAGTTTTAATAATGCCATTTGGAAAACTTCACGAGCATCATCAGTTAATAATAGGCTATCTTTATATTCAGGTTTCCATAAATCTGCCCATGAAGTAATGCTACTCACATCAACTTCATCACTATTAATACCAATAGCGGTCGCCCCCCAAATATAAGGGATGGAATAATCATTTTCTGGGTCGAATGACTTATGTAATAAGCTAGGATCGAGATTATCAAAATGCGTTAATTTTGATTTATCAATTTTTTGCAGCATTCCTTCGTGGCTCATTTTAGAAATAAAATAAGTGGAAGGAACCACCAAATCATAAGCACCTTCTTTATAGGTCTTTAACTTGGTATACATGCTTTCATTGGATTCATAGGTGGAATAAATCACCTTAATCCCAGTTTCTTTCGTAAACTGTTCAAGCAAACCAGGCGGCACATACTCCGTCCAGTTGTAGAAATATAATGTCTTACCATCATCAGCCGATGCTGTGCCGATACTTAATGCCATTACGCTGGCAGCAAGTACAGAGGACCACTTTTTCATTTATGTTTCCTTCAGTGGTTGATGCGTTAATATCAAATAGGCTACTAGCCTACCTCCAACAGATTGGTCATCAAGACCCCAAAAAGTGCGAGAAATTCGCACTAATACATGTCATTACGCTTTGCCAGTTCGGTCCCTTAAGATCAACTGACTAATTAACACTAATACTAAGGATAGACCTAAAAGGATGGTTGCAAGCGCATTCACCTCAGGTGAAACCCCTACTTTCACCATTGAGTATATTTTCAATGGCAAAATCTCATAGCTTGGTCCCGTCACAAAAGAAGAAACCACCACGTCATCCATGGATAACGTAAAGCTTAATAACCAACCTGAAGCTACTGCTGGCATAGCTAATGGCATAATGATTTTACGTAAAATAGTAAATTCACCCGCGCCTAAATCTTTGGCAGCCTCCAACATTTTTACATCAAATCCACTTAATCTTGAGTACACCGTTACCACAACAAAAGGTAGACAAAATGTAATATGTGAAAATAAAAGCGACCAAAATCCCAATGAAACACCTAGGATCATAAACAGCACAAGTAATGAAATTGCCATTACAATATCAGGTGACATCATGACAACAAACAACATACCACCGACAAATTTTTTGCCACGAAAACGGTAGCGATAGAGTGCAACCGCTGCTAATGAGCCAATCAATGTGGCAAATGTCGCAGAAGTGACCGCCATTGTTAATGAATGCCCAGCAGCTTGAAGCAGGCTGTCATTATTAAATAAAATGGCGTACCAATCTGTGGTAAATCCTTTCCAATTAATCCCGAAACGCGATGAGTTAAAAGAATTAACTATCAGAATGATAATCGGGATATAAAGATACGCGTAAATAATGGACATAAATCCACCACGCAATAACCGTCCTATCATTCTATTTCTACCTTCTTATGCAGTAGCTTCACGGCTCGATAATACACAAACAGCATTAATCCCATCACCAATGTTAAGCAAATACTGGTTGCCGCACCGAAAGGCCAGTCACGAATATTTAAGAATTGGCTTTTTATTACGTTACCAATTAATAAATTCTTCGCCCCACCCATTAAATCAGCAACAAAGAATAAGCCCATGGCAGGTAACATTACGAGTAAACAACCCGCAATAATGCCTGGCATCGTTAATGGTATAATAATACGAATAAAGGTCTGAAATTTATTAGCACCCAAATCGCGCGCAGCTTCTAAACAAGGTTTATCTAACTTTTCAATGCTGGAATATAACGGTAGTACCATAAAAGGTAATAAAATATAAACCAGTCCTAGTACAACTGCTTCAGGGGTATAAATGATCCTGAGTGGTTTCTCAATAAGTCCTATCCACAACAGAAATTCGTTAAAATAACCTTTAGTGCTTAGGAATATCTTTAATCCATAAATACGAATAAGCGAGTTTGTCCAAAAAGGCACAATCAATAAAAACAACATTAGTGGCTGTATTTTCTTAGGCATTTTTGCAAGGAAATAAGCAAAAGGATAACCTAATAATAAACAAGCTAATGTTGCTACCACCGCCATATTGATTGAATGCAATAATACTTCTGCATACATAGGATCAAATAAGCGATAGTAGTTATCGAGTGTAAAGACCATCTCGACAAGATTGGCATCATCACGCGTTAAAAAACTGGTCGCAATGATCATGATATTCGGCAAGAAGACGAACACCATCAACCAACCCACAACACCAGTAATAACGATGTTTTGAAATAGTTTACGTGTTTTCTTCATCTGCCAGCACGACCTCCCAGCTTTCAACCCAAGTTACTGCAATTTTTTGGTCTAACGAGTGATCAACATCTGGATCATCTTCATTAAAGAACTCACTGACCATCACCACCTTGCCATTTTCCATTTCAACAACAGAATCTAGCGTCATGCCTTTGTAGTTACGTTCACGAACATAACCAATTAGACCGGGAAGGTTTTCAAGATCATGAATTTCTTCAACACGAAGATCTTCAGGCCGAAGCAATACTTTGAGTTGCTGATTTTGAGTTACAGGCAATGAGGTATAAATATCACATTCATGGCCTTCAACATCAGCACGAATACGCGCCTCATCAATACGATGTAGAACACGTGCATCAAAGATATTAATTTCACCTATAAATTGCGCAACAAACAGGTTTGTTGGCTCTTCATAAATTTCTCGCGGTGTCCCATCTTGCTCAATACGCCCTTCACGCATCACCACAATTCGGTCTGACATGGTCAGCGCCTCTTCTTGGTCATGAGTTACGAAAATAAAGGTTATTCCTAATTTACGTTGTAAGGCTTTTAATTCATTTTGCATCTGTTTACGTAATTTGTAATCCAGTGCAGATAATGATTCATCAAGCAACAGTACCTTTGGTTTATTCACAACAGCACGCGCAATCGCAACACGTTGTTGTTGTCCACCAGAAAGGTGTGCAGGACGGCGTTGGGCGAAATCTTCAAGTTGCACCATACGCAAGGCTTCTTCAACGCGAACATTAATCTCTTCAGCAGGCGTTTTTTGCATGCGAAGACCAAATGCGACGTTTTCAAAAACAGTCATATGAGGGAAAAGTGCGTAACTTTGGAAAACCGTATTTACAAAACGTTGTTCTGCTGGGATATCCGTAATATCTTGCCCATCAAGGATTATTTGCCCATCGTCAACGTCTTCTAAACCCGCAATTAAACGCAAAACCGTCGTCTTACCACAGCCCGAAGGACCAAGGATGGTTAAAAACTCGCCATGGTTTATAGTGAGATCGAGGCGGGAAATAATTTGTTTTCCGTCGAAACCTTTACTTAAGGATTTTAATTCGACAACTGGTGTCAGAGATGTTTTCTCAGTCATTTAAGGTAATACTCTATCCCGAAGAATAATGCAGATAGAACCGCCACTGGAAAAGACTGTGTGAGCTGCCGGAGCATTATGCTCCACAGAAGCCCAAAACCAGCGACGCCGTATGTATAGTACAAGCGGAAAATGATAAACGCAGTGGCGTGAAATTGAAAGCAAAAAGGCGCATAAATAGTGAAAAACTATTCATATTTAAGTTTTTCCTCATAAATCAGGCTTTTTTATTTTCTAGTAAAAAGATAATAAAATCAGAATGCTACTTATTCATATAAATATGAAAAATCTATTAATTTTATGATTAAATAATTTTACCATTATAAATTGCCTAATCGTCCCCTTTTTCTATAAAAACGTATAGCAATACAAAAAAATCCTCAATCATAAATCCGTTATGATTGAGGAGAATATTTTAAACAACACTTTCTATTACTCTGGCAGGTAATTTAACTCGCGTTTTATCAATAAGTTGATTCTAGGGGTTTAAAAACAACATTATTTAATAACGCTTTTTTCTCAAATAATTAATATTTATACCGTTTTGTTTTTCACTTCTGATTAATTAAACAATCATGGGTGCTACGATAAAGCCAAATAGCACTCCGGCAATAATTCCGCCTAATCCTGGCAACATAAAGGGGTGGTTTAGAATATATTTACCCACTCGCGTTGAGCCTGTTGAGTCAAATTCAATTGCCGCAAGTGAAGTCGGATATGTCGGTAATACAAAGACCCCTGTAACTGCAACAAAAGAGGCCAGAATTGCCCATGTAGGCACATCAAGTGCAATGGCTAATGGAATAATTAAAGGTGTTGTCGCACCTTGTGAGTAAAGTAATGCGCAGGTGAAGAAAAGAACCGCAGCTAACAAAATAGGATAAGCCGCTAAAATATCTCCCGCGACCGCCTTAATTTCCTCTAAATGGAAATCAACAAAAGTTGTACCTAATGTTACTATCCCTAAAATAACAGCAAGCGAACTCATACCTGATCGGAACGTCGATGTCATGACTATTGCATCAGGAGATGTTTTACAAAAAATAACCATCAAGCACGCAGCACTTAGCATACAAATGATGATGATATCTCGTGTTCCCATTGTTTTACCCAAATCAAACCCTGGACGTAATGTAGGAAAGGCTGCAAGAATAACCACGGCAACTGTCGCAAATAGAAATAACACGACAGAAAATTTAGACCATACGGTGTCATTACTTTTTTTCTCTTCGTACTTTTTAACTAAACCGGCTTTTAAACGCGCTAAATAAACTTCGTCATCTTTTAATTCACAACCTTGGCGAGACGCAATAAAAGCTGCCGTCATGGCTGCAACAAAAGAAGCCGGCAAGCATACTGCCATAACAGTAATAAAGGATACGCCATTGAATTCCATAATTGCTAACATAGCGGCCATAGCAGCGCTAATAGGTGAGCCAGAAATGGCGACTTGCGAGGCAACAACGGATCCCGCTAATGTACGAGAAGGACGAACACCAGAATCTTTTGCTATTTCAGCAATAACGGGCAATGTTGAGAAAACAATAAACCCGGTTCCTGCAAGAATAGTCATTGTCCATGTGATCATTGGCGCAATAATATTGATGTATTTAGGATTCTTACGCATCAACTTACCCGCAAGGCGAACTAAATAGTCCATACCTCCCGAGGCTTGTAATGCAGACGCCGCAACAACAACAGTCATAATAATTAAAATGACATCAACAGGGGGAGAACCTATCGGTAAACCGAGTCCGACGGTTAAAATAACCAACCCTAACCCACCACATAAACCGATACCTATTCCTCCCATTCTAATTCCGAAGAATATGGCACCTAATACCACGAGGATCTCTAACCAAATCATAATTGGCTCCAATAGATATTTAGATTAATTTAATAAATAAAGTTTTTAAATATGATTAAAATTGTCTGTATTACTTTTTATAAATAAAGATTGGCTGTAATTTACTTATTATTCATTAGAACTTACTGATGGGATCTTTTTTGATACCAATGTATCGCCGCCTTCACTAATGCACTGGTTGAATCAATATATTTATTTTTCTTATTTTTAATTTCATTTTGTAAAATAATAGGAACTTCAGTACATCCTAAAACAATCACTTCAGCGCCCTGCTCAAAAAGACATTGAGCAATTTCCTTCATTAATTTCTCAGCATTTTCTATTTCTCCTGATTTTAATAAATAAATACTTTCCATTACTTTTCGCTGTTGTTCTTTATTCGGTGTAATACAATTTAAACCTTCACTTTCTATTTTTTGTTGATACAGTCCCATATAAACCGTTGCATTAGTTGCGAGCAACCCAACATTCACTTTCCCACTATCAAGCACTTCCTTCATTGTCGAATCAATAATACTGAGCATTTCCACATGACAACTTTTTTTTAATTCAGAAAACCAATAATGCGCTGTATTACAAGGAATAATAATACATTCAGCACCTGCATTTTCTAGTATGTCTAAGTAATCTTGCATTAAAGGTAGAGGCGATACACCGCCTTGCATTAATGCCTGAGTTCTATCAGGAATATCAGGTATAGAAGAGATAATTAATGGAACATGTTCTTGATCACTATTTGCCGATGTAAAGGTAATAAATTTATTAAATAAATCTACTGTTGCCGCTGGCCCCATACCACCAAGAACACCAATTAATCCTTTCATAACAAATCTCTCTTACGTTATAAACGACATGATAAAAATCATTAATCATTTTCTAAAAAGAAAATAAAAAATTTTACTGTTAATAACTTCTATAAAAATAATATATTTATTATATAAACTTATTTTGGTGTAAAAGAGAAATGCAAGTATGTATGGCGCAATGCAGATTATGCATTAAGAATTAAATCAACATTGCTATCTTTAATATATAAATGTTAGCGTTAGCAATAAGATAACTACTGCCGTCTACTATTTTATTAAGATTAGTATTTAAATTTCACATTGCTTAATAACTAAAATGACACCACGATGCATAATACGAATTAAGAAAAAACATAATAAGGTAATTTTTATAACTAATATTTAACGATAAATATAAAAATTAAACCAAAATAGCGAAATAAATCCTTAAGAATAAATAAAGGGGTAAGTGTAATGATGAAAAATATAGAAACGAAATGGCTTTATGATTTTTTAACGCTAGAGGCGTGTCGCCATTTTTCACATGCAGCTGAACAACGTAATATTTCACAACCTGCCTTTAGTCGCCGAATACAAGCATTAGAGTTCGCAATTGGTGTTGCACTGTTTGATAGAACAACGTTACCACTCCAACTGACTGAAGAAGGTAAGCTCTTTCATTCGCAAGCTCGTAGCTTATTACAGCAACTTGAATGTAATCTTAGTGAATTGTCAGGCTATAATATTTTGAGCATTCCTAACATTAATATTGCTGCCGCTCATTCATTATCGCTCACCCTGCTTCCTAAACTAATCCACTCTCTTTCTCAGTGTAGTGAGGAATTTGTTTATCATGTTGAAGCGATTGATGTGGTGCAAGTTGTCAATGCACTGCGTGAAGGTCGAAGTGATTTTATCATCTCTTTTTATGATGAAGACTTAATGCAACCCCCGTTCTGTTGCTTAAAAATATTTGAGTCAGAAATGTATCCTGTTTGTGCAACAACCCCAGAGGGTAAAGCGATGTATGATATCAACCAACCTCAAGTTCCTTTACTTAATTATACTGATGCATCTTATATGGGCCGTTTAGTTAATAAACGCTTACGTGAGGTAGGTGAAATAACCACACGCACACTCTTTATGTCTTCTATGAGTGAATTATTAAAAAATATGACATTAAACGGACATGGTATTGCTTGGCTTCCTATTTATTCTATTGTTAATGAACTAAAAGAAAATAAACTAGTACGCCTTAATACACCTGAATTGACAATTCCGATAGAAGCTTATATCTATCGTATGGATACACGGTTAAATAAAACCGCTGAGAATTTTTGGCAAATACTAAAAAAAAATATTTCTAGTCATTTAATTTTGGCATAGAAGAAAACAATACTGATAAAAAACACCTGCTCATTTTTAGCAGGTGTTTATACATCAATGGATGATCCTAGTTATATTTTATTTGTTTCTTTAAATATAAAATCGCATTATTCACATTGGGTAATGGACCAATTTTGTCATTTGATAATGGAAAAGTGCCTGTTCTAATTAATAAATCACGCATTTGTACTGGTGTTAATACTCTATTTGTATTGCTTTTATACCAAGATTGGATCATGGCGGCCGCCCCCGCCACTAATGCACTGGCGGACGAAGTTCCACTAAAACTGGCTGTATAAGTATGATTGTCATCACTTCGAAAGAGATCACCATAACCTGCTGTTGCAACATCTTCGCCCCATGCTTGTACATGAATGGGTGAACCATGCGTTGAAAAAGGTAGGCGATTTAATGTATAAGGCGAACCAGCACCAACACGTATCGAATTGTTGTCATGGCGTTGGCGGTAACTTTCATAAGCAGGTAAATCAAGATCAACACCACCATTACCAGCCGCCATAATTACAATAATACCTGCATCTGTTAGTGCACGTGTCGCTTCCCAGATATGCATTTCATAGTCAGCGGGAACATAAGCTTGGTGCTCACAGATGGTTTGCATTTCATATAAAACAATATCGCCCGCATGCAATATACGTTTACTCGCAATAATCGCATCAATACGACCACAGGTTAATTCAGAGATGGCATAAAACATATCGAGTTTATACGCGAGACCAGTGATCCCTTTACCATCTTTTTTTCCCATAATTAATCCTGCAACTGCAGTACCGTGATCTGCCTGGCTCGTTTTTTCATTAAAAGGAAGTAATGGTGTAATGTTATCTGTTGATAAATCATGGTGAGATAGATTGAAATCCCATTCAATATCGGCAACTTGAATACCTTGACCATATGCTTCTTGTTTCCAAGCGCCCAAAATCCCCAATCCTATAATTTTATTAATATTGGCTGTTTTTTCTGGAGCATCTAAATATTGCTGATACTGAGTAAAATCAGGTGTAATATTAGGAGGTTCAATGGGTTGTATCGGTACAGTTTGCGCATATTCAATATCAGGATACTGTTTTAATATTGTAATAACATTCTCTAATGAATATTGATTATTATCTGGTAAATTAAGGTAATAATATTTATTTAAGTCGTTAAAGTTTATTGAAATAGAATTAATATTATTTTTAGGAGGTAATTGATGGTCAGAAGAAATAACAGGTACTAAAGATATATTAGATAAAAAAGAACGATGCACTTCGTGGAGAATAGGAAATGACGGATTTTTATTATCATAATCAAAATTTTTTAATTTTATAAGGATCTTTCTTTTAATGTTCATATTCAATGCTCCTCTTTTTATTTTTTGATTTATATCGTAAATAATTGAGCAGTGACTATTTCCATTTTTAATAGAGATAATATAAATAGGTCGTTTTATAAAAAAATAATATCAAGCCTATATTCTAGAATAGACTTAATATTATTTGAATAATGTTTATTAACTAAAGTCAATATGTAGGCGTAACTTTCCACAACCGCAACATTTAAATAAATAACCTTGGCAATGGCCTTCATTAGTTAAATTATTAGGTAAATCATTCATATTCATACCTACCTCACCAATGTCCACTTCCAAAGAAACAAATTCATCTAATTTATTAGCAATATTTTCCCATCCAACATAGCCAACAAATGCACAAAGATCGCCACAGTGAGTAAGCCAATGTTCTTGTTGCCATCCTTGATATCCCGGCGTTCTGCGGATCAATTCTTCAAGGTTTTCTTTAGGTACACCTGACTGATAACCTGAATATTCACCATTACTATCATAGGTTGATAATGTCCCTTCAACAGAAGAGAGATCTTGAAAATCACCTTCAAATTTCTCACTGGCAGAACCATCTGCGATACACCAAGGGCAAAGCGCTTCAATATCATCAACACTAAAAAAAGGCCCTTCGTAGTAAATATCGGTTTCCTTCCCACAACAATCACATATAACGGTATCACCTGTAATAAAAGCACCTGTTTTTACCGGTTCAGGATGATATTTAAAATAAGGTAATGCTTTTTTTTCTGTTGACATTAAGTCTTCCTATTTTATGGTTTCTTATCACTTGTCTTCAGCTACGTAAAATAATTCTAACATCAGATCCATCATGTATAAGCGATTCTCTATGTTATAATATGCACTCATTTTATCTCCTTTATAAATTAGAGATAATCAACGCCTAAATAGATGAAAGAATTACAGCATGTCAGAAAATACAGAATTCAATAAATTAACAGAAAATCATAATATTAATATCCATTCAAAAAATTATAATTTGAATCGTTTTTCTGTTGCACCGATGCTCGACTGGACTGATCGTCATTGCCGTTATTTCTTTCGTCAATTAAGTAAAAATACGTTACTTTATACTGAGATGGTCACAACTGGTGCCATCATTCATGGTAAAGGTGATTACCTAAAATACAGTGAAGAAGAACACCCTGTTTCATTACAATTGGGCGGAAGCGATCCTCAAGCTTTAGCTCAATGTGCAAAATTAGCACAAGAACGTGGCTACGATGAAATTAATTTAAATGTAGGTTGTCCTTCAGATCGCGTTCAAAATGGGCGCTTTGGTGCTTGTTTAATGGGAGATGCCCAACTCGTCGCTGATTGTGTGAAAGCCATGCGCGATGTGGTTGATATTCCTGTCACAGTAAAAACACGCATTGGGATCGATGACCAAGATAGCTACGAATTTTTATGTGATTTTATTGATACCGTTAGTCGCGATAATAATTGCGATACTTTTATTATTCATGCTCGTAAAGCATGGCTATCGGGTTTAAGTCCAAAAGAGAACCGTGAGGTTCCACCTTTAGATTATCCTCGTGTTTATCAGTTAAAACGTGATTTTTCACATCTCACCATGGCGATTAATGGTGGGATTAAATCACTAGAAGAAGCAAAGGAACACTTAAAACATATGGATGGTGTTATGGTTGGTCGCGAGGCTTATCAAAACCCGTCAATTCTAGCGCATGTTGATCATGAACTTTTTGATAATCAATTACCTATTGCTGATACCGTCGCTGCCGTAAGAGCAATGTATCCTTATATTGAAAAAGAGCTCTCACAAGGCACTTATTTAGGTCATGTGACTCGTCATATGTTAGGAATTTTCCAAGGTATTCCGGGCGCTAGACAATGGCGTCGTCATTTAAGTGAAAATGCCCATAAGCAAGGTGCTGATCTAACCGTTCTAGAAAATGCGCTTAAATTTGTGACTGAAAAATAATTAAGAAATAAATATTTAAAACCTGTCTAATTTATTTTAAACAGGTTTTAAATCTTACAAACAATAATTAAGGAATAAGTAAGCTTGATCCTTGAGATTGTCGGCTTTCAAGATAACGATGCGCTTCTTTTGCATCTGCTAACGCAAATTTCTGATTATCTGGCACACTGACATCAATTTTACCGCTTCCAATTAACGCAAATAGCGCTTCACTCGCAGCGTCTAGCTCTTCACGTGTTGTGATATAACCCGAAATGGACGGGCGCGTCACATACAGAGAACCTTTTTTATTAAGAATACCTAAATCAACACCAGTGACTGCACCAGATGCATTACCAAAACTCACCATTAAGCCACGACGTTGTAAGCAGTCTAATGAATCTAACCAAGTTGCTTTACCGACAGAATCATAAACAACAGACACTTTTTGATTATTAGTCAGCGCTAATACACGCTCAACTATTGATTCTGTTTGGTAATTAATCACTTCCCATACACCTGCAGCTTTTGCTTTAGCAACTTTTGCATCACTGCCTGCTGTACCTATCATTTTTGCATTAATGGCTTTCGCCCATTGGCTTGCAATTAAACCAACACCACCAGCAGCTGCGTGGAATAAAAAGGTTTCGCCTGCTTGTAATTTATAGGTTTCATTGAACAAATAATAAACCGTTAATCCTTTTAAAAAAGAGGCGGCAGCTTGTTCAAAAGAGATATTATCAGGCAGACGCGCCACTTTATTTTCTGGTACATTATGCGTATCGCTATAAGCCCCTAACGGAGATTGCGCATATACAACTCTGTCCCCTTCTTTTAGTGAAGTCACTTTAGCGCCTGTTTTGATAACAATACCAGCAGCTTCAGTGCCTAATCCGCTTGGGAATTGGCTTACAGGATATAATCCGCTACGCACATAAGTATCAATATAGTTAATACCAATTGCCTTATTGGCAACTTGAACTTCATTATCACCAAGAGGAGCCGGTGTAAATGTTGCTAACTCAAGAACGTCAGCACTGCCATGAGCCGCAAATTGAATACGTTTAGCCATTACTATCTCCTTTGTAGAGTGAGAGGTTAAATAAGCGAGCGTAAAAAGACCTTAGGAGATAATGACAAAGGATAGCTATTTCTACAAGGCACAGATAATTGGGTTAGCGTATACTAGAGCGAATTGATCTTTTCTTATTGTAAAAATAAGCAGAAAAGATCAATTCGCTCTAATACACTGACTGACACTTTTTCGATTTTATGCAGGATTTATGGCCAGAAATAAGACCACTGACAAGCTGATGTCTGATATTAAAGACCGACAAATGGAGGGATTAAAGCTACCTCCCCATTCGCTGGAAGCAGAGCAGTCCGTGTTAGGCGGTCTGATGATAGATAATGAACGTTGGGATAATGTTTCGGAACGGGTTACCGCAGAAGATTTTTATAGCCGACCTCATCGTACTATTTTCTCGCAAATGCAACGCTTACTAGAATTAGGTAAGCCTATTGACCTAATTACACTATCAGAAGCATTAGAACAAAATGCTGAGTTAGACAATGTTGGCGGTTTTGCTTATTTAGCAGAACTTTCTAAAAATACGCCAAGTGCGGCGAACATCAATGCTTATGCGGATATTGTCCGAGAACGTGCGGTTGTTCGCGATATGATAAAAGTCGCCAATGAGATCGCTGATGCGGGTTTTGATCCTCAAGGACGCACAAGTGAAGATCTACTCGATTTTGCCGAATCGAGAGTGTTCCAAATTGCTGAAACTCGTGCCAACAAAGATGAAGGCCCGAAAGCGATAGAGGCTATTTTAGAAGAAACCGTTGAAAAAATAGAACAGCTCTATCAAAAACCTCACGATGGTGTCACAGGGGTTTCCAGTGGTTACCAAGATCTTGATAAAAAAACCGCTGGGTTACAAAAATCAGATTTAATTATTGTCGCAGCACGTCCTTCGATGGGGAAAACCACATTTGCCATGAACTTATGTGAAAATGCGGCAATGACAGAAGAAAAACCCGTACTTATCTTTAGTTTAGAGATGCCCGGCAACCAAATCATGATGCGTATGTTGGCATCATTATCTCGAGTTGATCAGACAAGAATTCGTACAGGCCAGCTTGATGATGAGGATTGGGCGCGTATTTCAAGCACCATGGGTATCTTGCTTGAAAAACGTAATATGTATATTGATGACTCATCGGGTTTAACGCCAACAGAAGTACGCTCTCGTGCTCGTCGAATTTATCGTGAACATGGTGGTTTAAGCCTTATCATGATTGACTACTTACAGCTAATGAGAGTACCTTCATTATCTGAAAACAGAACATTAGAAATTGCTGAAATTTCGCGTTCATTAAAAGCATTAGCTAAAGAACTGCAAGTACCCGTAGTGGCACTATCACAGTTAAACCGTAGTTTGGAACAACGTGCTGATAAACGCCCTGTCAACTCTGACTTACGTGAATCAGGCTCTATTGAGCAAGATGCTGACCTTATCATGTTTATTTATCGTGATGAGGTTTATCACGAAAGCAGTGATTTAAAAGGTGTTGCGGAGATAATTATTGGTAAGCAGCGTAATGGTCCTATTGGTTCAGTCAGATTGACCTTTAACGGTCAATGGTCGCGCTTTGATAACTACGCAGGCCCTGCTTACGACGATGAATAAACACTAACCTTGATTTAATTAGAGGAAGTATTGAAATAATATGAAAGCGGCAACCGCAGTGATAGATCGCCGCGCTCTGCGTCACAATTTTCAGCATGTGAGAGACTATGCCCCACATAGCCACCTGATAGCTGTCGTGAAAGCAAACGCTTATGGTCATGGGTTATTAGAAACAGCGTATACCTTAATGGATAATGCTGATTGTTTTGGTGTTGCACGTATTGGTGAAGCATTAACCTTACGAAGTGGGGGCGTTGTAAAACCCATTCTCTTATTAGAAGGCTTTTTTGATATTGCTGATTTACCTATTTTAGTCGTCAACCATATTGAAACTGTTGTTCACAGCCAAGAGCAATTAGAAGCCTTAGAACAAGCCGATTTAGATGAACCCGTTAAAGTATGGATGAAAATCGATACTGGCATGCACCGTTTAGGTATACGCCCTGAAGATGCACAAGCCTTTTATCTACGACTTTCTGCCTGCAAGAATGTCCAACAACCTGTTAATATTGTCAGCCATTTTAGTCGCGCTGATGAGCCAGATATTCCTGAAGCAACACAAAAACAAATCTCACTATTTCAAGATTTTATTCAAAATAAAGCCGGTGATAAGTCTATCGCAGCTTCTGCTGGTATTTTATTTTGGCCCCAAGTTCATTATCAGTGGGTTCGCCCTGGCATTATTACTTATGGCATTTCTCCTACTGGTGATGAAAGAACGGGCAAAGACTTTGGTTTAACCCCTGCGATGACGCTAAAAACAAGTCTGATCGCCGTTCGTAAACATAAAGCTGGTGAACCGGTTGGTTATGGTGGGACATGGGTAAGCGAAAAAGACACTTATCTTGGCGTTATCGCCATTGGTTATGGTGATGGTTATCCTCGCAGTGCGCCGTCAGGTACTCCTGTGTGGATCAATGGTCGAAAAGTGCCTATTGTGGGTCGTGTTTCGATGGATATGATCAGCGTCGATTTGGGGACTGAACTTATTGATAGTGTTGGTGATGAAGCAATTTTATGGGGAGATGTGTTGCCCGTAGAAGAAATTGCCAAATATAGTGGTATTAGCGCCTATGAGTTGATTACAAAATTAACCTCACGCGTCATCATGGAATACCTAGACGAACAATAATACACACGATATTGTATCCCTATGACACACTCAAAGTGATTGGAGAAAAAGCCGTGTTTCAACAGGTTGAAGCGTTTCCGGGAGATCCCATTCTCTCGTTGATGGATGTTTATAACAAAGACCCGCGTCAGGATAAAATTAATTTAAGCATCGGTCTTTATTATGATGAAGAAGGCAAGACCCCTATTTTAGGAACAGTGTCAGTTGCACGCCAGCAACTCAATGCCATGACACCCACCGCAACACTTTATTTACCAATGGAAGGGCTAGCGCCATATCGTAGCGAAATTCAAGATCTCCTTTTCGGTGCAGATAATCCTCTAATTGCAGAAAAGAAAATTGCCACAATCCAAACATTAGGTGGATCAGGTGCATTAAAAGTAGGTGCTGATTTTCTGCATCGCTATTTCCCAGGATCAGAAGTGTGGATAAGTGATCCAACTTGGGATAATCATCGTTCTATTTTTGCAGGTTCAGGTTTCAAAGTGAATGACTACCCTTACTTTGATCCAGAAACCAAGGGCGTAAAATTTGACGCACTATTAGATTCCTTTAAAAAACTGCCTGAAAAAAGCATTGTATTGATGCATCCTTGTTGCCATAACCCAACAGGCTCCGATCTGACTAAAGATCAATGGGATCAAGTCACTGAAGTATTAAAAGCTCGCCAAGCAATTCCATTCTTAGATATTGCTTATCAAGGCTTTGCCGAAAATTTAGATGAAGATGCTTATGCTATTCGTACTATGGCAAAAGCAGGATTACCGATACTTATCAGTAATTCGTTTTCAAAAATCTTTGGGATCTACGGTGAGCGTGCAGGCGGTTTATCCATTGTTTGTGATAACGCCACTGAATGCGAACATGTATTAGGCCAACTAAAAGCAGGTGTACGTCGCATCTATTCAAGCCCAGCAAACTACGGCGCACAAATTGTCAATAAAGTGCTGTCAGACCAAGTACTAACCGCACAATGGCAAAAAGAAGTAGCACATATGCGTGATCGTATTAAAGAGATGAGAGTCACTTTAGTAAATGCCTTAAAGGTAGCATTACCTGAAAAGAACTTTGATCACTTGTTAACGCAACGTGGCATGTTTAGTTATACCGGTTTTACACAAGCACAAGTTGATAGATTACGAGAAGAATTTGGTATTTACCTTGTTGGTACAGGTCGTGTTTGTATGGCTGGCGTCAATACAGGTAATGTTCAACGCATTGCCCAAGCTTTTGCGGCTGTAAGTATTTAAATTACTCCCACTTTTTTAT
>NZ_JAEHOQ010000004.1 GCF_016239305.1 Proteus vulgaris
ATGCGCATTATAGGGAGATCTCGGATTAGCGCAAGTGTTTTTTAAAAATAATTTTTCGTTCGCTTTTTTTTTCAACAAAATACGGGAAAGTGCTCTATTTCTATGCTGATAGAGTAAAATCCGAACAGCTTTCTATAGCTGACTCACGTAAGATAGAAGATAAATTATGGTATAGGTAACCTTTATTATGCAATTTAGCGAACAACGTTCAGCTTCTCAAAAAAATCTTTCTTATATTGTTGCTGAAAAATTAGGTAAACAAATTCTTTCGGGCCATTACGAACCTGAATCTTTGTTACCAGGAGAAATAGAATTAGCAGAATTACTCTCTGTCAGTAGAACCGTTATTCGAGAAGCAATAAAAATGCTTGCCGCAAAAGGGATGCTTTTACCTCGTCCAAGAATAGGCACTCGAGTAACCCCAATGCAGAATTGGAACTTATTAGATAATGATCTTCTTAATTGGTGGATAGACAGTGGTGAATTTAATAAAGTCAGTCACTACTTCCATCATGTTCGTTTAGCCATAGAGCCACAAGCCTGTTATCTAGCTGCCTTTAATGCAACCGAAAGTCAAAAACAGTCTCTTTCTTTATTTGGTAAAGAAATGCAGTTACTTAATGAGAATTTTGACAGACAACATTGGTTAGATATTGATACACAATTTCACTACCTTATTTACCAAGCAAGTGGTAATCCATTTTTTGCTTCTTTTGGTTCTTTATTCCTTTCTGCTTATAAAAAGTATTTCGACCTTATTGTGGGTAATGAAACTGTTCAGCCAGAAACACATAACCAGATTGTCCAAGCTATTATTGATGGTGATGGAAAAAAAGCACGCGATCTCTGTTTAATCTTATTAACGAGTGATTGAATAGTTTTAATACAAAAATTGAAGGTTTTCTGTTTATAATGAAGCGATAATCAAAATATAGAACAAAGACGGTATATGCTTCATGTTGAAATCCGCCAAAAATATGTCTGGGTTGCCTTGGATAGCTGCGATGGCTTTTTTTATGCAGGCTCTCGATGCAACCATTCTTAATACGGCATTACCTGATATAGCCAAGAGTCTTAATCACTCGCCTCTGGCCATGCAATCGGCCGTTATTAGCTACACATTAACTGTGGCATTATTAATTCCAGTTAGTGGATGGCTAGCCGACAGATTTGGAACTCGCCAAATTTTTATTATTGCGGTTTCTTTATTTTCTGCTGGCTCTTTATTATGTGCACTTTCTCCTAACCTCTCTTTTCTTGTTATTTCACGAATTATACAAGGAATAGGTGGAGCAATGATGATGCCAGTTGCTCGCCTTGCTTTATTAAGAGCCTATCCACGTAGTGAATTATTGCCTATTTTAAATTTTGTTACGATGCCAGGGCTTGTTGGTCCAATTGCAGGGCCTCTATTAGGTGGGATCCTTGTGACTTACGCCTCTTGGCATTGGATATTTATTATTAATATTCCTATTGGCTTATTAGGTATTTTTTATGCCATAAAGCACATGCCTAATTTTACTATGCCAAAACGTAAATTCGATTTACTGGGTTTTATTTTCTTTGGCTTTGCCTTAGTGATGCTTTCCGTTAGCCTTGATCTTTTTGGTGATAAAAATATTTCTCGCTATATTCCTATAGCCGTTATTTTGGGTGGTTTTTTTCTACTTGGTTTATATATCAATCATGCAAGACGCCACCAGCAGCCACTGATCCCATTAAATATTTTTAAAACACGAACCTTCTCTGTCGGTATTGCAGGTAATATTGCAACACGATTAGGAACTGGCTGTATTCCTTTTTTAATGCCACTTATGTTGCAAGTAGGTTTTGGTTACCCAGCTATTGTTTCAGGTATGATGATGGCACCAATGGCGTTAGGTTCTATTTTAGCAAAATCTTTTGTCACAAAGATCTTAGTTAGATTTAGTTATCGTCGAACTCTCTTTGCTATCACCATTATTATTGGCTTAATGATAACGCAGTTTTCACTTCAATCTCCTGACATGTCTATTTACTATCTTGTTATCCCACTCTTTTTATTAGGCGTGGTAATGTCGATACAATTTACGTCGATGAATACAATTTCATTAGCTGACTTAACAGATAATAATGCGAGTTCAGGAAATAGTGTTTTAGCTGTTACCCAACAGCTGGCTATTAGTTTTGGTATTGCTGTCAGTGCGTCTATCTTAGGATATTTTGATACTCAAAACGTTGGTACTACTGTTGATAACTTCCACTATACTTTTATTACGGTAGGTATCATTACATTACTGTCCTCCTTTGTGTTTTTACTCCTTGATAAACATGATGGCGATAACCTGACGAATAAAAAGAAAAAAGCCTGATAGTTTTATTCAAACTAAAAAGAGAGCATATGCTCTCTTTTTCTTTATATAGATAGAAAAAATGCTCTACAAGGATGATGCTAAAAAAGTATCTACTTCATGACGCCAAGGTACAGAGGGTTGAGCACCAGAACGAGTCACAGCAATTGCAGCTGCGGCATGAGCAAATTTTATGGCTGACATCATAGACTGTCCTTCTAATAAGGCAGTTATTAAAGCGCCATTAAAGGTATCACCAGCAGCAATAGTATCTACGGCTTTCACTTTAAAAGCAGGGACAATACATCCCTTATTGTTTTGCTCGCTAACCCAAACACCACGACTTCCTAATGTAATAAGAACTGTTTTAATTCCTTTATTATGCAAAACCTCAGCTGCTTGCTGTGCACTTT
This sequence comes from Proteus vulgaris, assembly GCF_016239305.1. Classification (GTDB taxonomy): domain Bacteria; phylum Pseudomonadota; class Gammaproteobacteria; order Enterobacterales; family Enterobacteriaceae; genus Proteus; species Proteus vulgaris_C. The sequence continues at coordinate 2,744 of NZ_JAEHOQ010000004.1, forward strand.
TATCATCAATGACTTTAATTCCAGTCAAATATTCAGTCTCTGTTTCATTTGGCGTAATAATATCAACCAGTGACAGTAATTCATCAGGCAACGCTTGAGCAGGGGCTGGATTTAATATTACCTGCACATTTTCTTGTTTCGCCATTTCAGCGGCTTTCAATACCGAATCAAGCGGAGACTCTAATTGCATTAATAATGCATCGGCTTCTTTTATAATACGACTATGACGTTGCACATAGTGCGTATCTAACCGGCCATTAGCTCCGGCATGAATACCAATAATATTTTCTCCTTGCTGATTAACAAAAATCAGGGCAACACCAGTTGCTTCATTATCAATTAGCTCAATACTATGAGTTTTAATGTTGTCAGTAATTAATTGTGCCTTAGCTTTTTGGCCAATATCATCATTTCCCAAACAAGCTAGAAATGAAATATTAGCACCACAACGCCCAGCAGCAACTGCTTGGTTAGCTCCTTTACCGCCGAATACCATTTGAAATTGATTACCTGAAATGGTTTCACCAGGAAGCGGAAAATGAGCAACATTAAGAATATGATCAGCATTAACACTACCTAAAATCACAAGTTTCTTCGCTTCCATGATTTTTCCTTACTCTCAATAATAAATTCTAAATGCACTGCATAAATAACATGCAATATTTTAAACCGATCATCTCAGCAACATTAATGAAAAAACGTGATCACCATCGAAACGTTTCGCTAGTAAAACAAAAAAGAACCAAAATAAGCAGTAGGAAGCTGAATCGATTTTTGTTATAAACAATTTGTGTGCTAATAGAATGTTTGACTATATGTCGGCAATCCTTTTCTGATATTTTCGGGGAATAATGAAAATAAGTACCCACTATTAGGAGTGTTTATGCAACTAGCAGAACGGATTTCACAACTTAGCCAATACCTTGAGACTGGGCTTTATGAACGACAGTCTGCAATCCGTCTTTGTTTACTTGCTGCTCTGAGTGGTGAAAGTGTTTTTTTACTTGGTCCTCCAGGAATTGCTAAAAGCTTAATAGCAAGAAGGATGAAAGAAGCATTTAAAGAGGCAAAAGCGTTTGAATATTTAATGACACGTTTTTCCACTCCCGAAGAAATTTTTGGCCCTTTATCTATTCAAGCCTTAAAAGATGAAGGTAAATACCAACGTTTGGTTGATGGATATTTACCCGATGCCGAAGTTGTCTTTCTTGATGAAATATGGAAAGCAGGACCTGCTATTCTAAATACGCTATTAACAGCAATAAATGAACGTAAATTTAGAAATGGGGAAACTGAAGTCAGCATCCCAATGCGCTTATTAGTTTCAGCTTCGAATGAATTACCTGATTCAGATAGTAGCCTTGAAGCGCTTTATGACCGAATGCTTATCCGTATTTGGCTAACAAAAGTACAAGATAAGAAAAATTTTCGTGCTTTACTCGTTAATAAAGAAGTTGGCTCTTTTCATATTCCTGCTCATATTCAAATTACCACAGAAGAATTTTCACGCTGGCAATCGGAATTAGAAAAAATCACATTAGATGACCATTTATTCGATTTAATTTATCAGCTTCGCGAGTCTTTAGATAAAAGTGATGCTGCTCCTTATGTTTCGGATAGACGTTGGAAAAAAGCGGTTCGTCTTTTACAAGCTAGTGCATTCTTTAATGGCCGCAGTGCTATTTCGCCATTAGATTTTATTTTATTAAAAGATTGCCTTTGGCACGATCAAGCATCATTTGCATTATTAGATAAATTGTTACACAGCCTTTTAACAGAACAAGCTTATCACCAACTAGAATTGATCAGAAAAACAGAAGGCTTGTGGGCCGAATGGATGCAATCAACGAGAAGCAAACAAGATCAACAAGCTTTTCGTTTTGAAAAACAAAGTGGAATGTTTGGCCGTAATGTTCATTTTACTCTACCAGAAAAAATGCAGGCAGATAAATACACGCTGTTTTTACACATACCTCTGCATATTCATAGTATTCAAGTTAACTTTATTACATTTGAACACAAAGCATTAGAAAACTTCTTATCTAAAGGAGAAGAATTGTCTGCACGTTTAAATGGTATTGGTTTTCCTCAATCTATTAATGCCCAAATTCGTCCAGATGGCGTATTAGAAATTTTAGATGTAAGTCGACGTACAACCTCTCTTTACCAACAACAAGAAACAGCACCTACGCCTCCTATTGAGAATAACAAAGAGTGGCAAGATAAATTAAAAGATCTGACTCAAGAAATTTATGGTGAACAAGAAAAATTTAATCATCATCAACCAAATTTATTTATTGATAATGATTGGCTTATTTCCATAGAGCAAAGTTTTGTTCAGCTAAATGAAAAACTCTCTCAATTAAAAAGCCAAATAAAGTGATGAGATTATGCTGACACTTTCAACATTAGATATGCTTTTAGCTATAAATGAAGGGCAACTTATCGAAGAAGTTATTATTGCTATATTAGCCTCTCCTCAATTAGCTGTTTTTTTTGAAAAGCACCCAAGATTAAAAAAAGCATTACTTAAAGATATCCATCAATGGAAAAAAAGCCTACAACAAAGAGTTAAAGAAACATTAGTACCTACTATGATTGCTGATGAATTTGCCCTTTACCAACAAACGCAATCATTAGGTAATGCGATATTTAATCAGCAAGTTGAACACATTATTGCTGAATTAAATAAATTAGATTCCTCTTTTATTGAAGAAGCCTCTCAGCTTATAAAAACGAACAAGCCGTTTTCTCCAGCCCAGCAAGCTTTATTTATCCAACACTGGCGGATAAGTTTAATTTACCAAGTCACGGCATTACACAAAGCCTTATTTAACCAAGAACAAGAGCAACTCCTCGCTGAACTACAAGAACGTTTAGCATTAAGTGGAAGCTTAAGCCATACATTTTCAGAAAATGAGCGTGCGGCAGGACGATTATGGGATATGAGCAAAGGAGTATTAACGAAAACGCCTTTTGATGAAAAAATTATTCAACGCTATAGCGATTTTCTCGATCAACAACCAGAATTACACAAACTCGCAAGTTTGTTAGGTCGTAGCAAAACAGCCAAATCTCTTCCTGAAGAGAGTATTATTTTTGAACCTATAACTATTGTTGAAAAAGCGCCTGATACGACACCTGAACAAGTTAATGGTATTGGGCTCAGTGACGATATCTTACGCTTACTACCCGCTGAGCTCGCCTTGTTAGGTATTAATGAAATTGAGTATGAGTTTTATAGAAAGCTGGTGGAAAAACAACTTAATACTTACCGATTACAAGGTGATAATTGGCAAGAGCGTACTGTCTTGCGTCCAGTAACTCATCATCATGATGAAGAAAGACCTAGAGGGCCTTTTATTGTATGTATTGATACATCAGGCTCGATGGGAGGATTTAATGAACAGTGCGCAAAAGCTTTTGGGTTAGCACTAATGAAAATAGCGCTTGCAGACAATCGTTCGTGTCATGTGATGTTATTTTCAACGGAAACGGTTCATTACCAGTTATCCTCATCTAACGGTCTACAAGATCTTATCAAATTTTTAAATCAATCATTTAGAGGGGGTACGGATTTAAGTGCATGTTTGGATGATGTTGCAGAAAAACTAAATAGCCCAGCATGGAAAGATGCTGATGCTGTTGTTATTTCTGACTTTGTCGCCCAAAGGTTACCCGAAAACCTAATCAACAAAATCAAAAAAAGCCAACAGCAACAGCACAATCGCTTCCATGCGGTTACCCTATCCAATTACGGTAAACCCAATATCATGAAAATCTTTGACCATATATGGCGTTTTGATACTGGATTAAAAAGTCGCTTGCTTCGACGCTGGCGTCAATAATTACAGCATATCAGCGAAAGCTAAACGGGTATCTTTTTCCCACACACCGCACTGTACTTGACCAATATGCTCTTTTTGTAGAAGTAACATCACTAAACGCGATTGGCCAATACCGCCCCCAATAGTTTGTGGCATATCGCCATGCATTAATGCCTTGTGCCAATCAAGCTCTAAGCGCTTAGTATCATCCGTTAATGTTAATTGACGCATTAATGTTTCAGGATCGACACGGATACCCATTGATGACAATTCAAATGCATCTTGTAATACCGGGTTCCAGACTAAAATGTCACCGTTTAAACCTTCAAATCCATCTTCGTTTGGTGTCGTCCAGTCATCATAATCAGGTGCTCTGACATCATGAGATTCACCACTAGAAAGCTTACCGCCAATACCAATTAGGAAAACAGCACCATATTCTTTTGCTATCGCTTTTTCACGGCCTTTAGCATCAAGGTCAGGATAACGACGCAATAACTCTTCGGTGTGGATAAATTGAATTTGATCTGGCAGGAACGGTACCAGACCAAATTCTTCGCTGACGGCTTTTTCAGTTTCTTTTATTGCCTGATAAATTTTACCCACTGTCTGCTTAAGATAAGGAACAGTACGATCCTTAGCTTCCATCACTTTTTCCCAGTCCCACTGATCAACATAGACAGAGTGGATCTGAGTTAAGCGATCTTCGTCTGGTCGTAACGCTTTCATATGTGTATAAAGACCCTGACCAGAACTAAATCCAAAACGACCTAATGTTTTACGTTTCCATTTTGCTAATGAATGGACTACTTCAAAGGTAGAATCTGGTAAAGATTTGACTTTAACTTGTACCGCCTTCTCATGCCCAGATAAGTTATCTTGAGTTCCATCACCAAGGCGACTTAAGATCGGTCCTTGAACTTCAATCAGTCCTAATTCTTTTTCCAGCAGACGAGAAAAATATGATTTAACAAAGCTAATTTGCTGTTGAGTCTGAATGAATGATTTTTCCATTTTTATATCCCTAGTGGTGATGTTGTGTTTCGCTGATATAGATTAAGCAACAAAACAGGTACTAAATTCAATATACTTCATTAAAAATAGCCTTGCTTGTTTTAAATCGTTAAAAATAGCGCTATAAAAATGAATTATCGTTAAAAACAGGAGGAGTTTATGGACAATATTTATCAGATCGATAATCTCGATCGTGACATACTTCACGCATTAATGGCCAATGCGAGAACACCTTACGCTGAATTAGCTAAAAAATTCGAAGTAAGCCCAGGCACAATTCATGTTCGTGTCGAGAAAATGAAGCAAGCGGGAATTATTACGGGGACACGTGTTGATATCAGTGCAAAGCAATTAGGTTTTGATGTCTGTTGCTTTATTGGCATCATTTTAAAGAGTGCAAAAGATTACCATACAGCATTAGATAAGTTAGATAAGTTAGATGAAGTCGTAGAGGTGTACTACACAACGGGACAATACAGTATTTTTATAAAGGTAATGTGCAAAAGCATAGAAGCACTACAAGACGTACTTATCAACAAAATTCAGACAATTGATGAAATCCAATCAACAGAAACATTGATCTCACTGCAAAACCCGATAGTAAGGACGATCAAGCCATAAGGGTAAATTCTTATTTTTTTTTATAACCACATTATCCACAGGTAGATCCCAAGTGATTCACAGCGTACAATAGCGCGTCTTGAACATAAGGAGATCATTAATGAAAAAAGTCACTCTAATTAGTGGCAGTACTATGGGTAATGCTGAATATGTCACAGAACACCTTGCAGAGATCTTATCTGAAGAAGGTTTTGAGACTGATTTACACCATGGGCCTTCACTTAATGATCTTCCTAATGAAGGGATCTGGCTGGTGGTTACCTCCACTCATGGTGCAGGTGATATTCCTGACAACCTACAGCCTTTTGCTGATGAAATTTCGGCAGACTCTATTGATCTTAGTAATGTCTCTTTTGGTGCTATCGGTATAGGAAGTAGTGAATACGACACTTTTTGTGGCGCGATCAGGACATTGGATCAAAAATTAATAGAAAAAGGGGCTACTCGCCTTGGTGATCGTCTCGAAATTGATATTCAAAAGTATGACATTCCGGAAGATCCAGCTGAAGAATGGATAGCTTCTTGGAAAAATTTACTTTAATTTGCACAAAAAAACAGCAAACAGATGTGGATAACTCTGCTTAAAAGCAGGGGTTAACCCGTAGTTATCCATTGTATAAGCCTCTATCAATAAATGACCTGTGTATAAGTCGTCATTTTGATCCCAGCTTATCAGCAGATAGATCACGGATCATTCACAGTATATGATCCTTTACACTTTTATGATCTTTAAATAGAAAATCCACTTATCCACAGAGGATCGCCTCCTTAATAAAAGATCTAATAAAGAGATCTTTAAATAAAAAGATCTTTAAATAATTACCTGCGGATCAGCTCGCTTGTATCTGTCAAAAAGTTGAGTAGAATTCGTTTTCCCAATGCAACACATTCAGCATTCGTAACATTTAAGGTTCACACATGTTTTATCCAGAACACTTTGACGTCATTGTGATCGGTGGTGGTCACGCCGGTACAGAAGCCGCTATGGCTGCAGCTCGTATGGGGCGTCAAACCCTATTACTGACCCACAATATTGATACTTTGGGCCAAATGTCTTGTAACCCAGCTATTGGTGGGATTGGTAAAGGGCATCTGGTAAAAGAGATCGATGCCATGGGTGGATTAATGGCAACAGCCATTGACCATGCCGGTATTCAATTTAGAACTCTTAACGCAAGTAAGGGACCCGCTGTAAGAGCGACAAGAGCACAAGCAGACCGTGTTCTTTACCGCCAAGCTGTTCGTACCACACTGGAAAATCAACCTAATTTAATGATCTTCCAACAACCCGTAGAAGATCTGATTGTTGAAAATGACCAAGTAACGGGTGCAGTTACTCGTATGGGATTAAAATTCCGTGCTAAATCAGTAGTTTTAACTGTAGGAACTTTCCTTGATGGAAAAATCCACATTGGTTTAGAAAACTACAGTGGTGGTCGTGCAGGAGATCCTCCTTCCGTTTCACTATCACACCGATTACGCGAATTACCTTTACGTGTTGGTCGCTTAAAAACAGGAACGCCACCTCGTATAGATGCTAGAACCATTGATTTTAACCAATTGGCCGTTCAGTTAGGTGATACTCCAATGCCTGTTTTCTCGTTTTTAGGTAATGTGGATCAGCACCCAGAGCAAATGCCTTGCCATATCACATACACTAACGAAAAAACCCACGACGTTATCCGTAATAACCTCGATCGTAGCCCAATGTATGCAGGTGTCATCGAAGGAATAGGGCCTCGTTATTGCCCATCTATTGAAGATAAAGTGATGCGATTTGCTGATCGTAATTCACATCAGATCTTTTTAGAACCTGAAGGTTTAACCAGTAACGAAATTTACCCAAATGGCATTTCAACAAGTTTACCTTTTGATGTTCAAATGCAAATCGTAAATTCCATGAAAGGTATGGAAAATGCGAAGATCATTAGACCAGGTTATGCCATTGAATATGACTTCTTCGATCCAAGAGATCTAAAACAAACGCTAGAAAGCAAATTTATTAACGGGTTATTTTTTGCTGGCCAAATTAACGGTACAACTGGTTATGAAGAAGCTGCTGCTCAAGGTATGCTTGCAGGACTTAATGCAGCGCGTTATGCCTATGATCAAGAAGGTTGGTTCCCACGTCGAGATCAGGCTTACATCGGTGTATTAGTTGACGATCTTTGTACTCTTGGTACAAAAGAGCCATACCGTATGTTTACGTCTCGTGCGGAATATCGTTTGATGCTACGTGAAGATAACGCAGATTTACGTCTGACAGAAATTGCTCGTGAATTAGGTATGGTTGATGATAATCGCTGGGCTCAATTTAGTGAAAAAGTGGAACTTGTTGAAAAGGAACGTCAGCGTTTAAGAAATATTTGGGTTCACCCTCAAGCAGATAAAGTTTCTGAAATCAATGGGTTACTAAATACACCATTATCTAAAGAAGCTAATGGTGAAGATTTATTGCGTCGTCCTGAAATGACGTACGAGACACTGAAAAAAATAGCTCTTTTTGCACCAGGTATTGACGATTCAAAACCACAAGCGGCAGAACAAGTTGAGATCCAAGTTAAATACGAAGGTTACATTAATCGTCAACAAGAAGAGATCGAAAAGAAACTGCGTAACGAAAACGCGGCATTACCGATAGATCTTGATTACAAGCAAGTAAGTGGGTTATCTAACGAAGTTATTGCCAAACTTAACGATCATAAACCGACATCTATCGGTCAAGCATCACGGATCTCAGGTGTAACCCCCGCAGCTATCTCTATTTTATTAGTGTGGTTAAAAAAACAAGGCTTATTACGCAGGAGTGCATCATGAGTGACTTACTTAATCGGCTAAAAAAGCTGGCTAAGCAAGCCAATATTGAGCTAACAGATATTCAGGCTGAAAAGCTAACGGGTTATGTGATGATGCTTGATAAGTGGAATAAAGCGTATAACCTGACCTCAGTCAGAGATCCACAACAAATGCTAATCCGCCATATATTGGATAGTATTGTGGTTAGTCAATACCTTGAAGGTGAACGATTTATTGATGTAGGTACTGGGCCCGGATTACCAGGTATTCCTTTGGCGATAATGCGCCCCGATCATCACTTTGTTTTATTGGATAGCTTAGGTAAGCGAGTTCGCTTTATGAAGCAAGTTCAACATGAACTGGGGCTTCATAACATCGAGCCTGTTCAATATCGTGTTGAAGAGTACCAACCTGAGAAACCTTTTGATGGTGTTATCAGTCGTGCATTTGCATCTATGAAAGATATGCTTTCTTGGTGTTCTCATTTGGTAGCTGAAGAACAAGGATATTTTTATGCATTAAAAGGGCAAATTCATCAAGAAGAGTTGGATGAACTTGCTGATAATGGATTAAAAGTACCTAAGAAAGTGATCAGTTTATCCATTCCTGAATTGAATGAACAAAGGCATCTGGTGATTATTTAATCAGTTTTTACCTGTCTTATTGACCTTTTTTTCGTTTTTTGTGCTCTGGCGATAATATTTACAATGTTATCGCCATTTGTTTTATGGGGAATTATAGGATGCATTAAATTTCACCTCAATAAAACAATAAATTAACATTTTGTTATCTTTTGCGTTAATTCACTTTGTAGCTTGAGTTTTTCTTATTTTATTTCCAAAATAAATTAATAATTCTGTGCATTATAAAAATATTGAATTTATTTAATTGAAAATGGGTCAATTTTTTTCTAATTGACACTAAATTGTTCATAAAAGGGCAGTTAATTGTTAACTTAGTTATATATTTTATGAAATAAGTTTTATTTATACTTTTATATTTGTGACGTCTATCACGCTATTTATTTTATTCGGCTCTATTATTTTTACTCTTTTTGTTCTTAATCATTTTTCATAAATGGAACCTTGGTAAGAAATTTAAATTAATCTTCACTTTTTCGCTACTTATTGATTGAATTCATTGCCACGCCCCGTATAATTTGCTCGTTTTTGTCACTTGACACTTTATAGCAAAGACAGTTTGATACATCATTCAGTAATACCTTTTACGATAGCTAGTCTGGAGAATACAAACGTCATGTCTGTCTCCCTCTACAACGGGAAAGTTGCACTGAAACTGTTATTTTTGCAGTTTATGACTTTTGTTATTCTCAGTGCGGGTTTCTACTTAAAGAGTACAGACTGGAGTTTTTCGGCTTTTTTAGGCGGAATGGCATGTTGGTTACCCAATATTGCTTTTCTTTTGTTAATGCGCCTACAAAAAGTCAACGAAGAAGAAGCTCCAGTTCGCATAAACTGGCTTTTTGCTTTCAGTGAAGGGTTGAAGGTTATATTATCAATAGCCTTGCTGATTGTTGCTTTAGGAGTGTTTAAAGCGGCATTTGCACCACTGGTCATGACCTACTTAGCGGTGCTTGTTATGCAGGTCGTTGCACCAGCCGTCATTAACGGTTAGCGTTTTTAACAACAAAAGGGTAATTGGCATCATGTCTGCATCAGGAGAAGCATTAACCACTAGAGACTACATAGGTCACCATCTGAATAACCTTCAGTTGGACCTACGTACTTTCGAGTTGGTCAATCCCCATGCTGAAAATGCGCCATCATTCTGGGTGTTAAATATTGACTCACTTTTCTTTTCAGTATTAATGGGAGCATTATTCCTATGGCTGTTTAGAAAAGTAGCAGTAAGAGCAACCAGTGGCGTACCGGGAAAATTCCAGACTGCAGTAGAAATGATCATCGGTTTCGTTGATAGCAGCGTTCGTGATATGTATCACGGAAAGAGCAAGGTCATTGCACCTTTGGCATTGACTGTGTTCGTTTGGGTGCTGTTAATGAATGCCCTGGATTTATTACCAATCGACTTCATCCCTTATATCGGTGAACACATCTTAGGGTTACCAGCGTTACGCATCGTTCCGACTGCGGACGTGAGTATTACTCTTTCGATGGCAATTGGTGTATTTATCCTGATCCTTTTCTATAGCATTAAGATGAAAGGCATAAAAGGGTTTACTAAAGAGCTGACTTTACAGCCTTTTAATCACCCAATTTTTATTCCTGTAAACTTAATCTTGGAAGGGGTAAGCCTGCTATCAAAACCTGTTTCACTCGGTCTTCGACTGTTTGGTAACATGTATGCAGGTGAACTGATCTTTATTCTTATTGCTGGTCTGTTACCGTGGTGGTCACAGTGGTTATTAAGCCTTCCTTGGGCGATATTCCACATACTGATTATTACGTTACAAGCCTTTATTTTCATGGTTCTAACGATTGTTTATCTGTCGATGGCATCTGAAGAACATTAATTATTAACTCTTTGAAGAAATAACTGAAACAAACTGGAGACTGTCATGGAAAACCTGAGTATGGATCTGCTGTACATGGCTGCCGCTATTATGATGGGTTTAGCTGCAATCGGTGCTGCAATCGGTATCGGAATCCTCGGAGGCAAATTTTTAGAAGGTGCTGCTCGTCAGCCTGATCTGATCCCTCTTCTGCGTACACAGTTCTTTATCGTTATGGGCCTGGTTGACGCCATCCCAATGATTGCTGTGGGTCTGGGCCTTTACGTGATGTTTGCTGTTGCCTAATGATGGTAATGAGCAGTAAAAGCATCAAGTTAGTTAATAACCAAGAAAGAGGTATTGTGCTGTGAATTTAAATGCAACAATCCTCGGCCAGGCCATCGCATTTGTCCTGTTTGTTTTGTTCTGCATGAAATTCGTATGGCCACCAATTATGGCGGCCATTGAAAAACGTCAAAAAGAAATTGCTGACGGTTTATCATCTGCAGAACGTGCTAAAAAGGACTTAGATTTAGCGAAAGCCGATGCAGGCGATCAGCTAGCGAAAGCAAAAGCAGAAGCACAAGCAATCATTGAATCAGCGAATAAACAACGCACTCAAATGATTGAAGAAGCTAAAGCAGAAGCAGAGCAAGAACGTAGTAAGATCGTTGCACAAGCTCAATCCGAATTGGATGCAGAGCGTAAACGTGCTCGTGAAGAACTTCGTAAACAAGTCGCAATGCTGGCTATCGCAGGTGCCGAGAAAATTATTGAACGTTCCGTGGATGAAGCTGCTAATAGCGACATCGTTGATAAACTGGTCGCTGAACTGTAAGGAGGGAGGGGCATGTCTGAAATAGCAACTGTAGCTCGCCCCTACGCCAAAGCAGCTTTTGACTTTGCTGTGGAAAACCAGGCTGTCGATAAATGGCAGGTTATGCTGGCGTTCACCGCTGAAGTAGCACGCAATGAGCAGGTAACCGAATTACTTTCTGGTTCTTTAGCATCAGAAAAACTGGCTAACATCTTCGCTGACCTTTGTGGCGATCAATTAGATGAACATGCTCAGAATTTAATTCGTGTTATGGCTGAGAATGGCCGTTTATCAACGTTGCCTGAAGTATTGAGCCAATTTATTCAATTGCGCGCAGTACTAGAGTCAACGGTTGACGTTGAAGTAACTTCTGCCATTGAGCTAACTAAACAGCAGCTAGCTAACATTTCTGCAGCGATGGAAAATCGTCTATCACGCAAAGTGAAGCTGAATTGCAAAATTGATAAGTCTGTTATCGCAGGCATGATTATACGCGCCGGTGACCTCGTCATCGATGGCAGTATTCGTGGCCGTTTAGAGCGATTAACTGACGTCTTGCAGTCTTAAGGGGACTGGAGCATATGCAACTGAATTCCACTGAAATCAGCGAACTGATCAAGCAGCGCATTGCTCAGTTCAATGTAGTGAGTGAAGCTCACAATGAAGGTACGATTGTTTCCGTCAGTGACGGTATCATTCGTATCCACGGTTTAGCCGAAGTTATGCAGGGTGAGATGATCGCACTGCCGGGTAACCGTTTCGCTATCGCACTAAACTTAGAGCGCGACTCTGTTGGTGCGGTTGTGATGGGTCCTTATGCTGACTTAGCAGAAGGCATGAAAGTTAAATGTACAGGTCGTATTCTGGAAGTACCTGTAGGGCGTGGTCTGCTTGGCCGTGTGGTAAACACACTGGGTGAGCCGATTGATGGTAAAGGTGCAGTAGAGCATGATGGTTTCTCACCTGTTGAGATGATTGCTCCTGGTGTTATCGACCGTCAATCTGTTGATCAGCCTGTACAAACAGGTTACAAATCCGTCGATGCCATGATCCCAATCGGTCGTGGTCAGCGTGAATTGATCATCGGTGACCGTCAAACAGGTAAAACTGCACTGGCTGTCGATGCGATTATCAACCAACGTGACTCTGGCATTAAATGTATTTATGTCGCTATCGGTCAGAAAGCCTCTACTATTTCGAACGTTGTTCGTAAATTAGAAGAACATGGCGCGTTAGAAAACACCATTGTTGTTGTTGCTTCTGCATCAGAATCAGCAGCACTGCAATACCTAGCTCCTTATTCAGGTTGCGCAATGGGTGAATACTTCCGTGACCGTGGTGAAGATGCCCTGATTATTTATGACGACCTGTCTAAACAGGCTGTCGCATACCGTCAAATTTCACTGTTACTTCGTCGTCCACCAGGACGTGAAGCATACCCAGGTGACGTTTTCTATCTTCACTCCCGTTTACTTGAGCGTGCTGCTCGTGTTAATGCTGAGTACGTAGAAGCATTCACTAATGGTGAAGTTAAAGGTAAAACCGGCTCTCTGACTGCGTTACCAATTATCGAAACGCAAGCAGGGGACGTTTCTGCATTCGTTCCTACGAACGTAATCTCTATTACCGATGGTCAGATCTTCTTAGAATCTAACCTGTTTAACGCAGGTATCCGTCCAGCTGTTAACCCAGGGATCTCCGTATCTCGTGTAGGTGGTGCAGCTCAGACTAAGATCATGAAGAAACTTTCTGGTGGTATCCGTACTGCACTTGCGCAGTATCGTGAGCTGGCAGCATTCTCACAGTTCGCTTCTGATCTGGATGATGCTACCCGTAAACAATTGAACCACGGTCAGAAAGTGACTGAATTGCTGAAACAGAAACAGTACGAACCAATGTCTGTCGCACAACAGTCTTTAGCGCTGTATGCCGCAGAACGTGGTTATCTGGAAGATGTTGAAATTTCAAAAGTTGTGCCATTTGAAGCGGCTTTATTAGCTTATGCTTCTCGTGAACATGCTGATTTATTGAAAGAAATCAACCAGACTGGTACTTATAACGAAGAAATCGAAGCGAAGCTGAAAAGCGTGCTAGAAAACTTCAAAGCGACTCAGTCCTGGTAATAACTATTCGGCCTAATAGTTAAACATTAGGCCGTCTGGTTCATGAGGAGAAGCAGAAATGGCCGGCGCAAAAGAGATACGTTCGAAGATCGCCAGTGTGCAAAACACACAGAAGATCACTAAAGCGATGGAGATGGTCGCCGCGTCGAAAATGCGTAAAACGCAGGAACGCATGGCAGCCAGCCGTCCTTATGCAGAAACCATGCGCAGTGTGATTGGTCACCTTGCGTTAGGGAATCTGGAGTACAAACATCCATACCTCGAAGAGCGTGAAGTTAAACGTGTCGGGTACCTGGTTGTTTCGACCGACCGTGGTTTGTGTGGTGGTTTGAACATTAACTTGTTCAAAAAACTGCTGGCAGACATGAAAGAGTGGTCTGAAAAAGGTGTACAGGTAGATTTAGCACTAGTGGGTTCTAAAGCAGCTTCATTCTTCGGCTCTGTGGGCGGAAATGTTGTTGGTCAGGTAACCGGCATGGGCGATGATCCAAAACTGTCAGACCTTATCGGTCCAGTCAATATCATGTTGCAGGCTTATGACGAAGGTCGTTTAGATAAACTGTATGTGGTGGCAAATAAGTTCATCAATACCATGGCTCAAGAGCCTAAAATTCTTCAGGTTTTACCATTACCACCAGGTGATGATGAAGAGCTGAAAGAAAAATCTTGGGATTATCTGTACGAACCTGATCCTAAGGCGTTACTGGATACTTTACTGCGTCGTTATATCGAATCGCAGGTTTACCAGAGCGTCGTAGAGAACTTAGCGAGTGAGCAGGCCGCCCGAATGGTCGCGATGAAAGCCGCTACAGATAACGGTGGTAACCTGATTAAAGAACTGCAATTGGTGTACAACAAAGCACGCCAAGCAAGCATTACTCAGGAACTTACAGAAATTGTGTCTGGTGCAGCCGCGGTATAACAGCTAGGTTTACGAATTACGTAGAGGATTCAAGATGGCTACTGGAAAGATTGTCCAGGTAATCGGCGCCGTAGTGGACGCCGAGTTCCCTCAGGATAGCGTCCCTAAAGTATACGACGCTCTTGAGGTTATGAATGGTAAAGAAAAACTGGTGCTGGAAGTTCAGCAACAGTTAGGCGGTGGTATCGTTCGTTGTATCGCAATGGGTACATCAGACGGTTTAAGCCGTGGCTTAAAAGTTGAAAACTTAGGCCACCCAATTGAAGTACCAGTAGGTAAAGCAACACTGGGACGTATCATGAACGTTCTGGGTACACCTATCGATATGAAAGGTGATATTGCAACTGAAGAACGTTGGTCTATCCACCGTGAAGCACCAACCTACGAAGAGTTATCAAGCTCACAAGAACTACTTGAAACCGGTATCAAAGTAATGGACTTAATCTGTCCGTTTGCTAAAGGTGGTAAAGTAGGTCTGTTCGGTGGTGCGGGTGTTGGTAAAACAGTTAACATGATGGAATTGATCCGTAATATCGCGATCGAACACTCAGGTTACTCTGTATTTGCTGGTGTTGGTGAGCGTACTCGTGAGGGTAACGACTTCTATCATGAAATGACAGATTCTAACGTTCTTGATAAAGTATCGTTAGTTTATGGTCAGATGAATGAGCCACCAGGAAACCGTCTACGTGTAGCATTGACGGGTCTAACAATGGCTGAAAAATTCCGTGATGAAGGCCGTGACGTACTGTTATTCGTCGATAACATCTATCGTTACACCTTAGCCGGTACAGAAGTATCAGCACTGTTAGGTCGTATGCCATCAGCGGTAGGTTACCAGCCAACATTGGCTGAAGAGATGGGTGTTCTACAAGAACGTATCACTTCAACCAAAACAGGTTCAATTACCTCTGTACAGGCTGTATACGTACCTGCGGATGACTTAACTGACCCATCTCCAGCAACAACGTTTGCTCACTTAGATGCGACAGTTGTACTGAGCCGTCAAATTGCTTCATTAGGTATCTACCCTGCGGTTGACCCACTGGATTCCACCAGTCGTCAGTTAGACCCACTGGTAGTTGGCCAGGAGCACTATGATGTCGCTCGTGGTGTTCAGTCTATCCTGCAACGTTATCAGGAACTGAAAGACATCATCGCTATCTTAGGTATGGATGAACTGTCAGAAGAAGATAAACTGGTTGTTGCGCGTGCGCGTAAGATCCAGCGCTTCCTGTCTCAGCCATTCTTCGTTGCTGAAGTATTTACCGGATCACCGGGTAAGTTCGTTTCCCTGAAAGACACTATCCGTGGCTTTAAAGGTATTCTGAACGGTGATTATGACCACCTGCCAGAGCAGGCGTTCTACATGGTTGGTACTATCGAAGAAGCAGTAGAAAAAGCTAAGAAGCTTTAATACGGCTGACGGGAGGTTGATATGGCCGATACATCGTTCCACCTGAAAGTTGTCAGCGCTGAAAAGCAGTTATATGACGGCGAAGTCAAACGAATTCAGGTAACTGGTAGCGAAGGTGAGCTCGGTATTTATCCGCAGCACACCCCGTTATTAACTGCCATAAAACCGGGCATGGTACGTGTCGTAAAAACATCGGGCGAAGAAGAGGTTATCTACCTTTCAGGTGGTATTCTCGAAGTTCAGCCGACGGGCGTCATTGTACTAGCAGATACAGCTATCCGTGGTCGTGATTTGGATGAAGCGAAAGCGTTGGAATCTAAGCGTAAAGCTGAAGAACACATTCAATCCTCTCATGGTGACGTTGATTATGCTCAAGCATCAGCAGAATTAGCCAAAGCGATTGCGAAACTACGTGTAATCGAATTGACTCGACGTTGATGTAAATAGGCAGTCTATGAATAAAAAAGCCAGTTGGTTCTTAGCTAACTGGCTTTTTTGCGTCATGAAATATTTTGTGTGACGAAATATGTAGTATTATTTGGCATAAACAGGTTTACTTGCCATTCTTTACGGGAGTTATCGGGTTAATTATGTCTAATTCAGCTAAAAGCGTTGTTATTCTTGCTGCGGGAAAAGGCACCCGCATGTATTCACAGTTGCCTAAAGTTCTTCATAAACTTGCAGGTAAATCCATGGTTCAACATGTGATTGATACTGCTAAGTCATTAGGTGCTCAACAAACACATCTTGTTTATGGGCATGGTGGTGAACTAATGAAAGAAAAATTAGGTTCACAACCTGTTAATTGGGTACTACAAGCAGAGCAACTAGGAACGGGTCACGCAATGCAACAAGCTGCGCCTTTCTTTGCTGATGATGAAGATATCCTGATGCTTTATGGTGATGTTCCACTTATTACCAAAGAAACATTAGAACGTTTAATAGAAGTCAAACCAGAAGGCGGTATTGGTTTATTAACGGTTATTTTGGATAACCCAACTGGCTATGGTCGTATTGTTCGTGAAAATGGCGAAGTGACAGGCATTATTGAACAAAAAGATGCATCTGAAGCACAACTCAAAATTAATGAAATCAACACGGGTATTTTAGTAGCCAATGGTGGTGATTTAAAACGTTGGTTAGGTAAGCTCAATAATAACAATGCACAAAAAGAGTATTACATTACTGACATTATCGCGTTAGCGCATAAAGAAGGTCGTAAAATTGAAACGGCTCACCCTCGTCGCCATAGTGAAATGGAAGGTGTGAATAACCGTTTACAACTGGCTGCATTAGAACGTATTTACCAAACAGAACAAGCAGAGCGCTTATTATTAGAAGGCGTCATGTTGCTTGATCCTGCGCGCTTTGATTTACGTGGAACATTAACTCACGGTAAAGATGTGGTGATTGATACCAACGTTATCATTGAAGGCGATGTAACTTTGGGAAATAACGTTGAAATTGGCACGGGCTGTGTCCTAAAAAACTGTGTGATTGGGGATAATTCTATTATTAGCCCATATACGGTGATCGAGGATGCAAATTTGGCACAAGAGTGTACTGTTGGCCCATTTGCACGTCTTCGTCCAGGCAGTGAATTAGCAGATAAAGCTCACGTTGGTAACTTTGTTGAGATGAAAAAAGCCAGCTTAGGTGTTGGATCTAAAGCAGGTCATCTGACTTACTTAGGCGATACTGAGGTGGGGGCTAACGTTAATATCGGTGCAGGTACTATCACTTGTAACTACGATGGTGCGAATAAATTCAAAACTGTTATTGGTGATGATGTCTTTATTGGTTCAGATACCCAATTAGTGGCGCCAGTTACTGTTGCTAATGGTGCAACCATTGGCGCAGGTACAACTCTCACTAAAAATGTGAATGAAAACGAATTAGTGATCAGTCGAGTTAAGCAAACTCATATCAGTGGATGGAAACGTCCGGTGAAGAAAAAACAATAATTTTAAGAGAAGGGCGTATATTTAATTAGCGCCCTTTTCTTGTACGCTATTATTCTAAAAACAAAAAATATCCCCGTTTTCTACAATGGCTTGGGGAGCAAACCAATCAGGTATAAGACATCCAAGTGCGAATAAACGCACAGTTTTAGGAATAACACAATGTGTGGAATAGTAGGTGCAGTTGCACAACGCGATATCGCTGAAATCTTAATTGAAGGCTTACGTCGTTTAGAATACCGTGGATATGACTCTGCGGGTTTAGCCGTTGTTGATAATGACTGCAAAATGACACGTTTGCGTGAAGCTGGCAAAGTGCAAATGTTGGCTGATGAAGCAGAAAAAAAACAAGTAATTGGTGGTACAGGTATTGCTCATACTCGTTGGGCAACACATGGTGAACCTTGTGAAGATAATGCGCATCCTCATGTATCAGGCACTATTGCGGTGGTACACAATGGTATTATCGAAAACTACCAAGAACTGAAAGCAGAATTAATTAAAAAAGGGTATCAGTTTACCTCTCAAACAGATACTGAAGTTATTGCTCACTTGGCAAACTGGGAGCAGCGCCAAGGTGGCACATTACGTGAAGTTGTACAGCGTGTTATTCCTCAATTACGTGGTGCTTACGGTACTGTAATTATGGATAGTCGCACACCAGAATTATTAGTGGCTGCGCGTTCTGGTAGTCCGCTGGTGGTTGGTCTTGGTGTGGGAGAAAACTTCCTTGCTTCTGACCAATTGGCATTATTGCCAGTGACTCGTCGATTTATCTACCTTGAAGAAGGGGATATTGTTGAAATCACGCGCCGCCATGTTCATATTTTTGATGTAAATGGCGAAGAAGTTAATCGTGATACGATTGAATCTAATGTTCAATACGATGCGGGTGATAAAGGTGTCTATCGCCATTACATGCAAAAAGAGATCTACGAACAGCCTCTGGCGATTAAAAACACCCTTGAAGGTCGTTTAAAATCAGATTCGATTGATCTAAGTGAGCTAGGCCCTAAAGCTGAAGAGATCTTATCTAAAGTTGAACATATTCAAATTGTAGCCTGTGGAACGTCTTATAATGCGGGTATGGTTTCTCGTTACTGGTTTGAGTCTTTAGCGGGTATTCCTTGTGATGTCGAAATTGCATCAGAATATCGCTATCGTAAACCGGCAACTCGCCGTAATAGCTTATTGATCACATTATCCCAATCCGGTGAAACTGCAGATACGTTAGCGGCGCTACGTTTATCTAAAGAGTTAGGATATTTATCATCACTGGCGATTTGTAATGTTGCGGGCTCTTCTTTAGTACGTGAATCTGAATTTGTTTTAATGACTAAAGCAGGTGCTGAAATTGGTGTTGCATCAACCAAAGCATTTACAACACAGTTAACCGTTCTATTAATGCTGGTGGCATATATGGGACGAATTAAAGGTGTTTCAACATTAGAGCACGACGTTTCAACCGCATTACATGCATTACCAAGCCGTATTGAAAGCATGTTATCGAAAGATAAAGTGATTGAAGCATTAGCTGAAGATTTTTCAGAAAAAAGCCATGCTTTATTCTTAGGTCGTGGCGACCAATACCCTATTGCGGTAGAAGGTGCATTAAAGTTAAAAGAGATCTCTTATATTCATGCTGAAGCATATGCTGCTGGTGAATTAAAACATGGCCCATTAGCATTAATTGATGCGGATATGCCTGTTATCATTATTGCGCCAAACAATGAATTATTAGAGAAATTAAAATCTAATATTGAAGAAGTACGAGCACGTGGTGGTTTACTGTATGTGTTTGCTGATCAAGATGCTGGTTTTGAAGAAAATGAAACGATGAAGTTAATTTCTTTACCTCATGTTGAAGAGCTTATCGCACCTATTTTTTATACTGTACCGTTGCAGTTGTTGTCTTATCATGTTGCTTTAATTAAAGGTACTGATGTAGACCAACCTCGTAACTTGGCAAAATCAGTTACAGTTGAATAAAAATTAGCTTTTTATAAGTAATTTATTGTTATTTATACTTAAACCCAGTGATATTTTAATCGATTCACTGGGTTTTTTATTATATTTACAGCATTTTTTCCCTTTAGTTATAAATAATATTTATTAAACAAGGGAAGGATTGCTGATTAGTAATAACTCTAATAATAATAAAAGTTAATAATGATTAATATTTATCATTTTTCATTAATTTGATGTTGAAAGCCGAGTAACAATTGCTCTAACCCAAATTCAAAACGGCTTGTAAAATCATCGGCAAAAAGTACATCTCTTGCTTGCCAAGTTTGAGGAAATTTATCTTGGACTAATTGCTCAAATGCCTCTCTTTTATTCATTAATTCTACTTTCTCAATAAGCATGACGGATTGTTGTTCAATACAACATCCTAAAATAAAATAGAGTAACGCCATTGTCATCTTGCTGGCTAATTGAGCTGAAGCACCAGACTGCATAATTGCATTAATAAAAGTATTATTTATACGTAATACATTTTCAGAAATAACATAAGTACCCGCAAATACTCTGGCACCGTCTCTATGACGTAAAAATGCGTTTCTTAAATCACCAGAAAGGCGTGTTATATCTTTTTTCCAATCATTATGAAATTCAAAATCTACAGCAACATCGCTAACTATTCTATCCGCAATCCCTTCAATTAACGTCTGTTTGTTATCAAAATGCCAATAGAGAGAGGCTGCTTTTATCTGTAAAGCATCCGCTAGTTTACGCATTGTTAAGCCTTCAATACCTTCTGTTTCTAGTAATGTAAGGGCGGTATCTAATACTTTTAGCCGTTCAATTTTAGGTATTTTCATAAATAATTCTCATTCCCTCTTTTTTATCTAACAATGTTAGTTTACCATATTTATACAGACTAACAATGTTAGATTGTGATTTGAGTGAGTGGAAATATCGTTATTTGGGAATGAAATATGAAAAACATATCATCAAGAAAAGAAAAAATAATACAATTTATAATGACCTATACTCCTTGGATTGCGGTCATTTTAGTTATTATATTGATTACAACCGCAACGTTAGATTGGGATAAATGGTGGAGTGATGCACGATATCAAACTACTGATAATGCCTACATAAAAACAGACCCCACAATATTAAAGTCTCGAATGACGGGTTTTATTTCTGAAATAAAAAAGGAGGATTATCAGTTCGTTAAACAAGGAGATATTATTGCTAGTATTAATAATAATGAACAGTTACTTAATAAAGAAGCGGCTATTGCTGAGTTTAAAAAAGCACAATTACAGCTTAATAATTTAAAAGAAGAAATAAAAGCTTCTGAACTTAATATTGAAACTTTACATAATCGCTATGAAGCGACAGTGATTGATGTTGCTCAAGCGAAAAGAAATCCTTTATTACGAAAAGATTTAATTCGAAGTGGTGCTATAACTCAACAAAACTACCTTGATGCGCAATCTGATTTACAGCGTTTAATAAAATTACAAAGCGCAGCTAAAAATGAATGGGAACAAGCCAAACAATCATTGGTGTTACTTAAAGCTCAAGAAGAAATACGTCTAACAGAAAAAAATATTGCTCAAACGCGTTATCAACAGACTGAAACAGAACTAACTTATACAAGAATAGAGGCCCCTTTTGATGCTCAGCTAAATAAGATAAAAGTGAATCTTGGCAGTTTAGTTACGCCGGGTACAGAAATCGTAACACTGACTCCTCTAAATCATATTTATATCATTGCGAATTTAAAAGAGACACAGATAAAAAAAGTTCTTCCTGAACAATCTGTTTCTATCAAAATAGATGCTTTTCCTAATGAAATATACCAAGGAAAAGTTCGTTATATTGGTGCACAAAGTAGTGGTGAGTCTGCACTTATTCCTGCCGATAATGCGAGTGGTAATTTCACTAAAGTTGTTCAACGTATTCCTGTTTACATCACTTTTGATAGTAATAATAAATTATTAGCTAAATTGCGTGCTGGTATGTCTGTAGAGGTAAAAATAGACACAGAAAGTTTATCTACAGAGGATGTTGACAATGACGCTTAATTTCTTGTTTGGTGTACAAGAAAATAGACCTTTATTTATAGTATGTTCTGTTTTTCTTGGTGCTATTTTATCTACGCTATTTATTCGTATGTTTTCTATTTCTTTAGCCGATTTACGAGGCATTTTTGCTCTAGATATAGTGCAAGGTTCTTGGTTAAACGTAGCAATTAATTCTGCTCAATTAATCAGTATGACATTAGTGCCTTGGTTTATGGTGATTTATGGTGCTGAAAAAATATTAATTAGCTCAAGCTTATTACTTTTTGTTTGTTGTATTTTTGTCTCTAGTTGTGGCGATTTTATTGGTTTGCCTTTTTTATTAATACTACATTTTTTGATTGGTTTTTGTTTGGGTGTTTATTTGCCAATGACAATTTCTTTGGCATTAAGAAGTTTAAACCCTAATGTATGGTTAATCGTTATGGCTGCTTATAGCCTACGTGTTTCAGTAGGAATGGATGCAGGAATAGGAATTTCAGGTTCAATATTTGAAATCTTAAGTTGGCGCTGGCTCTATTGGATTTCAATGTTATTTTCGTTCGCTATTATGTTTTTTGCTTGGCGTGGAATGCCTATTTCACCAATAAATAAAGAGCAGCTAGCACAAAGTGATTGGGGAGGAATGACATTAAAATGTCTAGGATTAACGCTGTTATATATCGGTGTTATTCAAGGTGAATTGCTTGGATGGTGGGATTCAGGGCTGGTTATTTCTTGTTTACTTGGTAGTGCTATTCTAATGTTCACTTTTATCATTAGAGCTGTAACTTATAGCAAAAGTTTTGGATATTTAAATTGGCTCACAAATTATAATTTAAGGCTCTGTTTTGTCATTGCTTGTTTATACGGTTTTTTAATGTTACCCAACTCATTATTTGTACCTTCCTTTCTGAGTATTGTTGCTGGTTTGAAAGCTCAACAAATAGGAGAAGTAAGCAATATTGGCTTTATCACCTATCTTCTTTGTAGCCCTTTAGCCATTATTATTGCACGTCGACTAGAGCCTCGTTTAGTAATGATGATAGGTATTACTATTATTGGTGTTTCTTGTTTACTTGGCCATCAAATTACTTATCAGTGGAGAGCGAATGATTTCTTTTTGCTTATAGTGGTACAAGCAATTGGAGAATGTATTTTATTAATTGGTTTAATTGCTTCATTTGTTACCAATATTAAACCCAGTGAAGCGTTGCATCTTGGGGCTTATATTTCGATAGCAAGGGTATTAATGCCAGCACTAGCTGGAGCTTTAATGAATACATATTTACGAATATCTTATGATACACACCAAGACTCATTAAGAGGTTATGTTCAAACAGGGGAACAAAAATTATTAGGAAATGGGCTTGATAACTTTCAAGAAATCAAGGCATTAATAGAGAGAGGATCTCATGTCGCTTCTTTTATAGATGGATTTCATTTAATGACATGGTTTGTTGTTTTAGGATTGATTTGTCTATTTTTTTTAAAGCCTTCACCTGTTAATCCTATCGTGCCAACATTATTTACTATCAAAAAATAAAATTCTGCCTGTAAACTGAATACAGGCAGAGGAAAATAGCACTATCGGAGAGATATATCGCTATTAAAACAACACTACAGTAAGAACAAAACTAAATAAGAAAAAACTAGTTGTAAGACTTAAATAAAGACTGGTTACCTGACTTATCAAAAGCGATCACTTGATAAGGCTCTTTATAATCACCCGCATACATACCTAAACTTCCTGCTGGCATACCTGCAACCGCAATACCGGATTTAGATTTATCTACTAAGTTGATATTTTTTAAACTATCGACAGGAATATGCCCGACTAAGTCCTTACCTTGGTATGTTGCCAAGTGACAACTCAATAAATTATTTGGCACGCCTGCTTGTTGATATTTTTCCATTAATTGTGTTTCTGAAACAATATTCACTTTAACGTTAAAACCTGCTTCTTTTACGCCATCAGCCCATAAAGTACAGCAACCGCAACTATCTGTTTTATAAACTTCAATAACATTATGAACTGACGCGTAAGTTGTGCTTGAAAATGCTGAAATTGCAATAATAGAAGTCAGTAATAACTTTTTCATTGTTCATTCCTTTTATTAAATTGATAGATAGAACAATAATCTTTCCCCCTACGGGAAGGTCAATTTAATAAAGGTATAAACACGTAGAGTTTTGTAAAAAAATATTTATATAAAACAAAGATATAAATAATACTCCGTTTATTCTTTCTTGATATTTTTGGGTATATTAGTTGATATAAAAAGAAAAAAGCCTGCATAGCAGGCTGAAAATGGAGAAAATAGGGTAAACGTAGAGTTAGGATGTAAACGATTATGAGGGTATTTCATTAGTTAAATCACCTCTTGCGAAGAGTGATTGTGCTTTAACTGATAGGAAGTATAAACCTAAACTTAACCTGAGGTTAAAGCGGATAAATTTGTATAAGGTATACAATTTTATTGATTGAATTTTTAAAAAATGAAAAATAAAAACAATAAAAGCTAATTAAATTAATTAATTAGCTTTTATTGTAAAATGTATTGGTTTCCTTTAGATACAAATTATTTGATGTTTATTATTTAATAATTGTAATTTGTTTTACATCGATCTCAGTACTTGTCCACTCTTTATCTACTTTACCTTCAATTCTGACGGTATTATCTGGGGTTACTGTTTGCCCGCGCCATCTTTTATTATCAATATCTACATTGATACCGCCGGTACTATCTTCAAAAACATATAGCTCATCACCTATTTTTTTTGTGATTTTGCCAGTTAAGATAACCCAAGTGTCATCAGAAAGATCTTTTGCTTTAGCAACAGTGGTTTCACTAATAGAGGGACCTTTAAATCCACCTTGTTCTATTGGTGCTTGAATTGAACCTTGAAAACCACCTTGCTGTGTTGTATTTGCTTGAGATGCAAACGCTAACGTACTACCAATTAATAATACTAGAATTTTTTTCATAACAAGCTCACTTGTAGGTTAATAATACAACTAATTATTGAGTGAGATTTTATTTCATTTTCATGTATAAAACCGCATATTAAGGTAAATTTCGGTATTAATATATCAACTGATTGATATTATCCCTTAAATTATAGTCCGTTATTTTTCTTTGTGTTTTTTATTAATATAAGCATCTATCACTAAATACTTCTTTTCTCTAAGGTAAATCAACTGGTTATTTCCCCTTAGTCTCAGTGTGGGCGTTTATTCAAAAATATACCCTTCGGGATCATTGTTTTTAGATGTATTACCTCTTATTATCCAGCGCCTTCAAATTTTTTTTAATTTTCCCCTATTATTTTTAGAGGTTTTAGGTTTTATGACTAACGAACGCATTGCCAATCCGGGTCCATTAGGTTTAATGGGTTTTGGTATGACAACGATTTTGTTGAACATACATAATGCCGGTTTTTTCCCTGTTGTCTCTGTCATTATGAGTATGGGAATTTTTTATGGTGGGATCGCACAAGTTATTGCTGGTATTTTTGAGTTCAAAAAAGGCAATACTTTTGGCGCAACCGCATTTACCTCTTATGGCTTCTTTTGGATCACATTAGTGGGAATTTGGTTATTACCCGTAATGGGCTTGAGCGAACCCACAACCCCTGTTTTTTTAGGTGTCTTTTTAGCATTATGGGGAATATTTACCTTTTTTATGTTTATTGGCACATTAAAAGCCAATAGAGCATTACAATTTGTTTTTTTAAGCCTGACAATTTTATTTGCCTTGCTAGCAATAGGAAATATTACTGGTAATGCACTGATTTTAAAAATAGCCGGTTTTGAAGGCATTATTTGTGGCGCCAGTGCTTTTTATCTAGCAATGGCTGAAGTATTAAATGAGATGTATGGCAGAACAATATTGCCAATCGGTCACAAATAATTGTTGTATAGAGAAGTGGCTTTTTATTTAGCCACTTCTACTACTTGGCTTTTTCGTCGTACTAATTTTCTTGCACACCATGCATAAAATAATCCCGCAACCACACCTGCAATATGTGATTCAGTCGATACACCTAATTGACCTGGAATTAACCCATAGGCCATTGAACCATAATAAAATAGAACAAAAAGGGCTATGACAATATCGATAATTTTACGGCGTGTAAATGCGTGAGCAATCAACAAAGACCATAATCCAAAGATCCAGCCACTAGCACCAACATGAATAGCATTTCGTCCAAAAATCCAAACCAATAAACCACTTACGATAATAATAAATAAGCTTGATAAAACATATTCTCGTAAAGATTGTGTCATGGATAAAAAGCTAAGAATAAGAAGAGGAAGTAGATTACTAAAAAGGTGAGACCAAGAGCCATGTACAAAAGGGGCGATAAAAATACCTATTAATCCTTCTCCAGTTCTTGGAATAATTCCCCATTGAAGAAGTGAAATAGGCAATAGAGAGTCAATTAATTGAAGTAGGATTAATGTGATAGTTAATCCACCAAGAAAGGTTAATCTTTTTTTAAACCAAATCTTATCCATAACGATAGCCTTAATACAGAGTGACGTAGATAAAACCATTTTGATAGAAGAGCCTTTAATAAAAGAAGAAAGGCTCTTTTTTGTTTATCAGTCTAATAAATTAAGGCAAGCAGCTCCACGGGCGCCACCTGCATCACCGTGACGCGCTTTTTCTATTGCTGGAATTTGCGCATTTCCATAGACACAGTGTGAGAGATATTCAGGCAATTGGTCATACAATGCATTAAATTGTGATAATCCACCACCAATAACAATTAAATGCGGGTCAAGTACAGTAAGAATATTACTAAGGTAAATCGCAAGTACTTTCATATAGCGATCAACGTGTTCTTCTGTTTTCTTATCCCCAGCATAATATTGCTCAACGATATCAACAGCTCTTTGTGGTGCAAGATTGAAGGCTTTATACATACGTTCAAAGCCTCGGCCTGATAAATACGTTTCAAAACACGCTTTTTTACCACAACCACAGATAATTTTTGGCATTGTATCGCCTATGACGTTATCTGCATCTACATTTAAATTCATATGGCCAATTTCACCGGCAATGCCATTTTTTCCAGAAAGCACTTTGCCATCAACAACAAACCCTCCCCCGACACCTGTACCTAAAATAAGGCCAAGTACAGAAGGATGATGACGAAATTCAGGATCCCATGCTTCTGATAAGGCAAAACAGTTAGCATCATTTTCGACTTTAACAGGCCTATTAAGTATCTGTGCGAGATCATGAACCATAGGTTTGTATTTGGCCGCTGGAACATTGGTGGTAAATACAGTCCCTTCTTTTGAATTTACAATACCAGGCACACCTACGCCAATTTTTCCTTTACATCCTAATTCGTTGTCAGCTTCTAAAGTTAGTTCCTTAAAAACATTTAATAATGCTTGATAGTCATTTTTAGGTGTAGGAACTCGTTTTTGCCATACTTGAGTCAGATCTTTATCAAAAACGGCAAGCTCAATTTTTGTGCCGCCCATATCAAAACCATAATACATATCAGTCTCTTAATTATTCTGTAAATATTATTTATAGTAACAACAAGGTTGTTGCTACCGTGCCATTTCTATTTCAGTCAATATTTAAGTTATCTCTACTGTTTATATACACTAGGTAAAGAAGAACAGTGATTGGTGACAGTTGAGTTTTTTTTACCTATTGATGATTGTCTTCCATTAAAACACTACGTACTTTCATTAGAGCAAAGCCTAATAAATTTAATCCATTCCATAAAAGGGGATTACTGATCTCTTTGTCTTGTTCGCTTAAACCTACACCCCATATCTTATCAACGGGGCTTGCTTCCACAAGCACACGATTGCCTGTTGAAATTAAAAAAGCACCCAATACATTATTTTGAGAAAATTTGGCCATATTGGCTCGGATAACGATATTCATACGTTGCTGTTCCCAAATTTCTTGGTTAAATCCTTTAACTTCTCGGCCAAGAGCTTTAGCTGTACCTGGGTTTGATGTTGCAATAATGCGCTCTCGTATTTCTATATCATTAAAAAGCTTTGCTTTCTCTGCCATCATATAGTGTTCAGCACTGACGTAACGAACATCATCTAAGATAAAAGGTGCTGGATACCATTGGCTAAAGCAACTTTTTGTGACTTCATCTGTTTTATTTTTGTGTCCCCAAAAGTAGATAAATTTTATTTTCTTACCTGTACGGAAATCTTTCTTTAATTGTTCTAAATCCATTTTTTTTCCATTATCACGAAGGCTTTCTTCTTATCTAATAAAGATAGCATAGAAGTAAAGAAGGATAGAGTGCCTTTTTGTGATTCTGTGAGTGGGTGAAGCGATTCCGCTATTTGTTCATATTGATATAATTAAGCGTCTTTTTTTGATTGGTTTTTATCAAATAATAAAAAAATAGAACTTAAACCCGTAGGATTGTTCTTAAAAAAAACATCTGAAAAGTATATTATTTTATATGATTACATAAAAAGATTATCTCAAAGTGATAGTACGTTGTTAGTATAAAGATGTAGTTGATTAAGTATTTTTAATATAAAAAAATACGATTATGGGTATTTATACTAATTATTAGTATAAATAACTATTATTTTATTAATTATATAATAAATTCAGTTAGTTGCTTGTGCTTCACTGTGTTTTTTCATTGTTACATTTATAATTTGAACTATATCACGCTTGTTGGTTTGTTAAGCTAAATTAACAATACTGTTTTAGGTATCAAATATCACTTGAGTTAATTATCCTGAAATACAGGTTATTCTTAGTGGTATTTACCATAAGTAAATAATAATGTTGCTCATAGTTAGATAATCTATTTTTGTCTATTTTGTTAGTGTGTTTTTTCTAGAACTTAACCAACTCTGATGTATTTAATTTTTACTCAATAAAAACAGCTCATCTTAATATGATAAAAAGCAATAAATTCCCCTTTTGAGTGTAAAAAATAAATCATTTTTGATGATGATCAATATGGATTAATAATATTTGACATTTTTTCTGCTCTTTTTTAGAGAGTGAATTTAATAAAAATATGAAGATTTTTTTAATTTGATCTTGAAAGGTTCTTTAGTTTTTAGAGGAAATAATATTAATTAATGATTATTTTAGAATTTTATTTTTATAAAATATATACAAATTGTTATTAGTTAATAGTAGTTATTATCCGGTTTTTGAACGTGTTTTTTTGTGTAAAAAAGACGCTATTTTTAATGATAATAATGAATGCTGAATTAAGTAAAAATACTCGGTTTTATAAAGTGAAAATGAGTAATGCTAAAATTTTTACGCTTTTTTTGATGTTGTATTTTTGATTAAAATAATTATACAATTTAATTTAAATAATCATTATTCCTAATTAGATGGTGTTTATTTGTAATTAAAAAAATAAGTATTTATAAGATTAATTTACCCTACATAGTTGATGTTCATTAATTGATAGTTTAATAAGGG
Organism: Proteus vulgaris; assembly: GCF_016239305.1. GTDB lineage: Bacteria > Pseudomonadota > Gammaproteobacteria > Enterobacterales > Enterobacteriaceae > Proteus > Proteus vulgaris_C. The sequence continues at coordinate 32,188 of NZ_JAEHOQ010000004.1, forward strand.
GGCTAAATGTGGATTTATAAAGATATATTTAAAGCTGTTTTAAATTTATCTCTAAGGATCATTCTCTCTTATTTTTTATGAGCATCAAATTATTGAACAAGATTTAATGTGCTGTTATTAAAGGGGCCACACTATGTATGATGATATAAGTAACTTAAAAGATAAGTTCCAGGAGGATGCCTTTGCTTTTCAAGAGTTTCCTTCCTCTGTAACACAAGATGTTGATAATAAAACAGAACAAAAAATCACAAGTAATGAAGATAATAATAAAATTAGTAAGTTAAGTAATAATACGTTTTTAGAAACTTCACTTTCCGTGAAAAACGAACAAAAACAACCTATTACTGTTTCGCCAACTCCTTCTTATCACCAGGATGCTTTAGTTGTTAAAGCAAAGAAAGACAATTTAATTAAGAGTAAGAAAAATTTGTTAGCAGATAATAAAATATTTGATAACAATGAAACAGATAGAGTTCATGCACATGAAAATATATCACTAAAAGATATATTGTCATTTATTGCCTCTGTTTAATTCAAATAAGTAACACTCTTTGTATAAATAAAAAATATTGACTGGTGTCAATCTTTAGCCATTGTTATTTTATTTTTTAAGCTGGGTTTATTTCTTTTCGATATTTATTTATATCGACGGGCAACCTTTGTCTTAAGAAAAGAGCTATGGCGATGACAAAGGTATGGGTTTATGAATAAAATATTTAAAACATTAATTACGGCTTTCTTATTGATAACAATGTTTTCACTCATTGTTATGCCAATGAGTGCCGAACAACAATATATATTCGGCATTATCAATATATTTTTGTTATTTGTTATTGGCTTTAAAAAATCAAAAAAACGATTATTAACAATGGTTTTTATATCGTTGTTGATGTCAACACGTTATCTTTACTGGCGTGCGACGAATACCCTTAATTTTAATACAACTATCGAAGCTGTTTTAGGTAGTGGTTTATTTATGGCTGAAATTTATTCTTGGATTATTTTGGTCTTAGGGTATTTCCAAACATCATGGCCATTAAATAGAAAAATAGCTCCTTTACCTAAAGATATTTCTCAATGGCCAACCGTTGATATTTATATACCAACATATAATGAAAGCTTAGATGTGGTACGTGACACTGTTTTAGCGGCACAAGCTATCGATTATCCTCAAGATAAAATGAAAGTGTATATCCTAGATGATGGTAGCCGTGAAGAGTTTAAACAATTCGCTGGTGATGTGGGTGTAACTTATATTGAACGTGAAGTTCATGATCATGCCAAAGCAGGTAACTTAAACCACGCGATGGGATTAACAGATGGTGAGCTCATTTGTGTTTTCGATTGTGACCATATTTCAACCCGTATTTTCTTGCAAGCAACGGTCGGTAGCTTCCTTGAAGATCCTAAACTGACACTTATTCAAACGCCACACTATTTCTATTCTTCTGACCCCTTTGAACGTAATTTAAGTGCAGCTAAAGATGCACCACATGAAGGCGCACTTTTCTATGGTCCAGTACAGCGCGGTAATGACAACTGGAATGCGACATTCTTTTGTGGTTCATGTGCGGTTATGCGTCGTAGTGCGCTTGAAGAAATCGGTGGTATTGCCGTTGAAACAGTAACAGAAGATGCCCACACAGCGCTGAAATTACAGCGTCTAGGTTGGAACTCTGCATTTATTGATATTCCTTTAGCGGCAGGTCTTGCAACAGAACGTTTAGCATTACATGTTAACCAACGTATTCGTTGGGCGAGAGGAATGACACAAATATTCCGCGTTGATAATCCAATGTTAGGTCGTGGTTTAACATTTCCTCAGCGCCTATGTTATCTCAATGCCATGCTCCACTTTCAGTACGGTTTGCCTCGTATTATCTTTTTGACTGCGCCGTTACTGTTTATGTTATTTAACCTCAATATTATTGCTTCATCCGCCAGCATGATATTCGCCTATGCATTGCCACACTTAATCATGTCGGTTTATGTAAACTCAAAAAATATCGGTAAATATCGTTATTCTTTCTGGGGTGAAATTTATGAAACTGTCATGGCTTTTAGCTTGGTATTGCCCACGCTACTTAGCCTAGTTTCACCAAAATTAGGTAAATTCAACGTAACAGATAAAGGTGATTTACTAGATAAAAGCTATATGGATTACCTCACTGTACGCCCTTTGATTATTACTGCTCTTCTTTTAATTACGGGTATTTCATGGGTCGTTATTCGTTATTTATTAAACGATTTCCAAGGTATTGATCCTTTGGTTATTGTTTTAAACCTGACTTGGGCAACTTACAGCTTATTTATCATTCTTGCATCGATTGCTGTCGGTAAAGAGACTCGCCAGATTCGTAAACATACGCGAATTAAAGCCTCTCTTCCTATTACATTGCATTTTGATGATGGTGCGGAATTAAGTACCACCACTGAAGATATTTCAATGGGTGGTGTTCGTATCGCAGTGAATAAAATGGCGGAATTACGCCAACGCAATGTCACTTCAATCACTCTAAATGTTCAACGTGATGAGGTTTCAGTTCCGGCTGAAATAGTTAGTTTAGAAAACAACCAATTACGCCTTGAGTTTTTACCTATCAATTTAAATGTTCGCCGTAAATTGGTGCGTATTATCTTTGGTCGTGCGGATGCATGGATCCATCAAACAGATTACAAAGATAAACCTTTTAAAGAATTGGCGGGTATTACTCGTTGTATTTTTGAATTGTTCTTTGGTCGTCGTCAAAAAGTAAAACCAGTGACAACAAGAACCAAAGCTAAAACATCACTCTCTGTGCAATCTATTAACGGGGATGACTAAGCATGAAAAAGAAACTGACATTAATGCTAAGCCTGACTGCTATAGCGATTGCGAGTATTAATTTATCTCAAGCGGCGACAGGTATGTTAGAACTCGGCGGCGAAATTTTGCCTGACCCGACTTCTTATACTCAATCACCTGTGCAACAAAATACCAATAATCCTATCCGAATGGGGGATGTGGCATTATCAGATGCTCGTAATATCGAAGAACAATTAACGTTGGCACAGATGGGAAACCCATCGCCTATCGTATTATCAGGAAGAAGATTACTTTCTGGTGTGACTTTTAATATGGCGAATGATTTATTTATTGATAACGCCACCCTAACAATGAAAGTGAAAGCATCTCAAGGATTAGTTCAATCGGATCAAACACTTCATTTAATGTTAAATGGTCAACCTATGGGATTTCTACCGTTAGAAGAAGGTGGGCAAGAGCATGAGTATGTTTTAGAAATCCCTGAAATGATGTTGACGAATGTGAATAATCTGAGTTTCCGTTTAGCAAGTCGTGATGCATTAGATGAAAATCAATGTACACCACCATTAGCTGAAGGACTTAGCCTCGTTATTTCACCTGATTCATCATTAGATTATCGAGGTCGTTGGATTAATGGCGGGTACAGTCTGGAACGATTGCCCCTACCGTTCTTTGATCCCGACAGAATGACAGCGACCTCGTTACCTATCATATTGTCAGATAAACCTGACCATGCAGAGGTAACAACAGCAGCGATTGCAGCATCATGGTTTGGTAGTTTTAGTCATGATATTAAGCAAGTTGATTTACCGGTTTTAATGAACCAATTACCTGAAAGTGACGGTATTTTAGTTGGTTACTCAGGACAAACTATTGCAGGCATTACTCTTCCTTCGGGGAATAGTGGGCAATTAACTATTGTTGATAACCCCGTTGATCCTGTTTTCAAATTATTACTGATCAGTGGTGATAATGAGAAATCATTACGTCAGGCAGTATGGGCGCTAAACAATGGTAAATTGCCACAAAATGATCACTTAGTTGTACCTTCTCAAACATTGACAGTACGAAAAGATTACGATGCGCCACGTTGGTTAAACACCAATAAACCGGTCACATTGGGTCAAATTGCTAATGGTAGTGATGATTTCTCACGTCAAGGTATTAACCATGCGCCGAATCAGTTTTCATTTCGTGTATCACCAGATCTTTTTTGGTGGGATGGTGATGCGTTACCTTTAGAATTGAAATATGTTTTCCCTCATTCAGATAAGCTCAATAGTCGACGTTCTTCATTGATTGCTTCTTTGAATAATCAATTTTTAGGTGCGTTATATCCAGCACGATCAGAGCCTTTAGGCATGTTAAGACAATGGTTAGGTATGGAGAGTGAACAGCAAAACAGCACACTCTATTTAAATCCTCGTCAAATTTATAGCCAAAATCAATTGCAGTTTTATTTTGATTTACGTGAGCCAGATGATTCTCCCTGTATTTTAACGGATGGCAGTAGCTTGATTAGCCAAATTGACCCGCAATCAACACTGCAATTTAAAAATACTTGGCACTATTCAAGAATGCCGAACTTGGCGTATTTTTCAGGGGCTTCATTCCCATTTAGTCGCCGTGCTGATTTTTCACAAACCACACTGTTATTACCTGAAAATCCGACAACAGAAGAGCTTTATACCTTAGTTAACTTAATGGCGAGATCAGGTTATTCCACAGGTACACCGGTTTCTCATGCTTCTGTTTTTTTAGGAGCTAAAGCGCTAGAAAAAAATAATCTTTCTCAACAAGATATATTAGCAATTGGTTCATTAAGCAGTGACGGTTTTTTACCAGCACGTTTTTCACAACAAGCATTCTCTTTTTTAAATAAAAATATCGAGATCAAATCACAGTCATTGCTTGATAAAGCGAAAGGCTGGATTGCAGGTGATTATTTATCTCAAAGTGGTGATGCCGCTAATTATCTTGCTTCCGTAAACAACTGGCGTGGCATGGTGAGTTTTATCTCACCTTGGGCAAGCGATAGGGTTGTCGTATTAGTGACGGCTAAAGGTAATGATTCGATAAAAACCATTATCAACGATTTAAATTTAGCTCAAATAAATGCGGCCATTAAAGGCGATATCACTCTGATTAGTGGTAAAGATACAGTAAGAAGTTTCCATTTAGGCGAACATTTCTCTCAAGGTGACTTACCTTTATTTCAACAATTTCTTTGGTATAGCTCTAGGCATGTGTATTTGCTTGGTCTTTTAGCTGTTGGTTTTTGTGCATTGACGGGCTTAGTGACTTATTACTGGTTACAACGTCGTTCAACTCGTCGTTTACATCAGATATCACAGCATCGTTCAGGTAAATAGGAGTATATGGGATGAAAAACCACGCACTTAACATCATCGTTAAAGTTATCTATGCAGGTTGCATTTTAAGTGCTTCAAGCCAAGTACAAGCTACGGCGAATGATGTAAATACAACAGCTACTGATCCAAATATTGTGAGCTCTCTTATTGAACAAGCTAATTATTGGCATGGTAGAGCGCATGATGCGCGTGCAGTAGAAGCACTGCAAAAAGTGTTGATTATGGAAAGTAATAACCAAGACGCTTTATACTTAATGGCGTTCTTTACAGCACAGCAAGGGAATGAAAAGCAAGCGACCTATTGGCGCGAAAAACTTGCACAAGTCGCACCGCAAGATCCGCGTATTGAAGGATTAAAAAATATCCGATCATCACAATTTAGTGATCAACAATTAGGTTATGCCAGGGAATTGGCAAAGAAAGGACAACATGAAGAAGCAATAAAAGCGTATCAACGTTTATTTGTTAGTAGTGAGCCACCAGAAACACTGGCATTAGAATATTATCAAACTATGGCTGGTGTACCTGCAATGTTGCCACAAGCCATTTCAGGGCTAAAACAACGGGCAGCATTAATGCCTGATAATAAAGAAACACAAAGAGCGTTAGGGCTGACGCTAACCTATAACGAAGAAACTCGCCGTGAAGGGATAACAATTTTAGGTAATGTTTCAGGCGATGAGTCAGCTAAAAAAGGTCTTCGTCAAGCACTGCTATGGCTGAATGTTCGTCCTGATGATGAGGTGTTATATAAAACTTATTTACAAGCAAATCCGAATGATAAAGCGGTTGCTGAACATTTCCAAGGTGCTATTCAAGGTAATGCACGTCAAGCAGGTTATACCGCTTTAAATAAAGGTAAATTGAAAGAAGCTGAAGGTTATTTTAAACAAGCATTATCAGCAGATAATAATGATGCACAAGCATTAGCGGGGTTAGGTTATACCGCATTACGTTCAGGTGATTTAGCAACAGGTCAGCGCTTATTAAATCAAGCAGCACAATCAGGAGGCGAGCAGGGCAGTAAATGGAAGCAACAAGCTGAGGATGCCGGTTTCTATGCACAATTACGTGATGCGCAACAACGTGCTAAACAAGGAAATATTCAGCAAGCAATTGATAAATTAGCACCTTTAACGAGTGCTTCAGGTGAGAAAGGATTATCCGCTAACTTGCTACAAGCTGATTTATTACGTAAACAAGGTAATTTACCCGCTGCGCACCAATTATTAGCTGGTCTTTATCAACAAAATAGTCGTAATGAAAAAGTCATTTCTGCTTACTACTATTTATTGGTTCAGGAAGGGCAGAATACGAAAGCAGAGCAATTACTGGCTCAACAATCAGCCTCTTTACGTCAAAAACTTACTGCGAATACAGATCCTTCAGAAACATTACGTCGTGAAGCACAAAAAGCGTTAGAAAATGGTAACCGTGTTCAAGCAAGACAGTTGCTGACACAAGCACAACGTAAAAATCCACAAAATAACTGGGTTTATCTTGATTTAGCTCGTTTAATGGCTGCTGATGGCGATAGTGTTGGTGCAAAAAATATTATTTCACAATTGCAAAATCGTAAAACAAGAGACACAGATTACGTTGCTTCTCTATTTTATGTTGAGCAAAAAGAATGGGATAAAGTCTTTAATTTATTAAGTAGTCATAATCAACAGACAGAAGCTGAAAAAGAGTTATTACAGCGCGCTCGTTTTCATCGTCAACTTGCGCAAGCGGAGCATTATCGCCAAGCTGGCAATCTTGTTGCGGTACGTAATACCTTGCGTCCTTTAATTAACCAAGTTGCTGATTACCCAAATGATGTTGGCGAATTAGCTGAAAGATTGGTAAGCAGTGGATTAAATGATGAAGCGTTGCAGTTAGTTGAAAATGATATTGCCAAAGGCACTAAAGGCTCTGTAGGTAACTATGCGGGTCATATCAATGTACTCAATGAGTTAGGTCGTTATACACAAGCATCTAGCTTGATTAACGATCCTGCATTGCAACAAGAAACACCGATTGTTGAGAAGAAACGTTTAGAGGTAGCTACCAAAGTTGCGCAAGCTGACAGCTTACGTGAAAAAGGTGAAATTAAAGCGGCTTATGACACACTGGTTGTCGCTTTAAAAACATCCCCTAACGATCCTGATTTATTAATGGCATTAAGTCGTGTTTATTTAGCACAATCCATGCCTGAACAGTCGAATAAAATTCTCTCTTATTTGGAGAAAGAGCAAGGAAAAGATACCAAATTAATCCAAGCTCAAATTGAAGTTGCATTAGCGCAACAAGATGGCCGAAAAGCACAGCAGTTATTGCAACAAATTCCGTCTTCTTCACAACCAGCTTATTTATTACAAGCAGCACAAATAGCGCAGTTAAACGGTGAAAACCGTAAAGCTTTAACCTTGTTACGCAGCGCGCAATGGCAAAATAATGATAGTGCATTGAATACCTCTGCAGGTCAATTACGCGCATTAGAGAGCGATAATACAGCCATAGCAGGTTCTATCTATGAACGTAAAGAGATGGCATCAGTTCAACGTTCTATCCGTGAATTAGAAGAAAAAGTTTCACCGTGGGTACAAGGTGGTGTTGCTGTGCGTCATCGTAATGGTGATAAAGGATTATCTAATGTCACTGAAATTTCTGCACCAATCAGTATTTCAAGTGTTCCTGGAGAGGAGTTCCGCTGGGAGTTTAATGTAACTCCAGTTTCTATGACAAGTGGCTCAGTTTCTGGTGAGAGAGCAAATCGCTTTGGTACAGGTCAGCTTCAACATGCTGAACGTTTTGCTAAAAATAGTGATAACCATGATGAGAAAAATAAAATTAATGCCGACGAAGCCGGTAGCCAACGTGCTTCTGGTGTTGAATTAGGATTACGTTTATCTGACAAAAATGTCAGCTTTGATGTTGGCTCAACACCATTAGGTAAAGATACGGCAACGGTTGTCGGTGGTCTCACATATTCACCTAAAATTGGCCAAAATGGGCAATTAACACTGACTGCAGAGCGCAGAGCCATCAAAGATAGTCTACTTTCTTATATGGGACGTACTGATCCTACGACGGGTGAAAGCTGGGGCCGTGTAACACGTAATGGTGCCAAAGCTCAATATGCTTGGGATGATGGCAAAGTTGGCGCTTATGTCGGGGGTGGTTTTTATAACTATGAAGGTAAAAGTGTTGCGAGTAATGATGAAGTGAAAGCATGGATGGGATCTTACGCTAAGTTCTATAAAGATGACCAGCAAGAGGTGAAAGCTGGTGTGCACGTTGATTATATGAACTTTAGAAATAACCAAAATAACTTCTCATTAGGGCATGGCGGTTACTTTAGTCCACAAGATTATGTTTCTGTCTCATTACCTGTTGCTTATACCCGTCGTTTTGAAAAAGGTGAAGTGTCCTTAAATGGTGCGATAGGTATACAAAGTTACAAACAAAAAGGCAGTGATTATTTTCCAACACATAGTTATATGCAAAACGCCTTAAATAAACATAACGCAAGCGATCCTCGTATTAAATCTCGTTATGAAGAAAAAGACGAAACAAATATTACTTACAGATTAGGTTTAGACGCGAAATATTATTTAAACAAAGAAACCGAGTTAGGTGTCAGCTTATCGCATGATACATCCGGTGATTATGCTGAAGATAATATGTGGTTACACCTAAAATATACTCCAGACTTTCTGTCTAAATAATTAAGGAAACAAACAATGAATAAGCATGACAGTGATATCTTACAATTACCTTTTGAAAGTGGCTGGCAAGATCTAACTCAATTATTATTTTTTCAAGTATTAAATGACAATGATATTTCTACCGCTGAAAGTAAATTAAGAAATATTGGTAAAGATATTGCATTACGCTACCCTTTGCCAGAAAGTGAAAATATTCAATTACTTGAATCACATATTAATCGCGTATTAACGCTATTCAAATGGGGGTTTGTCACCATATCTCCTGCAATGAGTGAGCTTTTATTAGTGCATTGTGCTTGGCCTCATTTTACACAAAGTCAAGATGACGTTCAGTGGCGTGTTGCAAGTGCTGGTGTATTAGAGGGGTTATATGAAGGATGGTTAACCAATCAAGGTGGCAACGCAAAAATGCAAGTGCATCGTCAACCTACTGATGCTAAAGATGTCTTTATTTTTCGCTATGCACATAATTCATCAGCTGAATAATAATATATATGCTTTATTGATGAGCATCGGAGGTCAAAAATGAATGAAATGATATTTAATGATGATAATTCTAAATGCTTATTAATAAAGCAGTTTACTAATAATGTTTTTATGATGTTAGTAACTGATATTAATGGCACTATAGTTTATGCTAATGAAAAATATTGTGAATTTAATAACGTTCATTTTGAAAATATAAAAGATAAAAAGTACAACATGTTTTATTTAATTGATAAGAATCAAATCAATTATTGTGTAAACGGTAATAATGATAATAAGGGTGTTTATCGATTAGAAGCAAAGAGAAATAATGAATCTCAACAAGAAGTATGGGAGGATATTAGTATTATTCCTGTATTTGATAAAGATAATTTAATTTCTCATTATGTGTTTATTAGCTTGGATATTACTGATAAAGTAGAGTTAAGAAATGAGTTATTTAGTAAAAGCTATATTGATTCATTAACCGGAATATCAAATCGATTAAGTATTGTTGAAAAAATTGAAAATGAGCGATTAAATATTTCACATCCATCATCATTTTGTCTTGGTATTATTGATTGTGACAAATTTAAATCAATTAACGATCAGTTTGGGCATCATGCTGGTGATAAAGTATTGTGTGAAATATCAAAGCGATTATCGCAATTAGAAAACAGCGAAGTTTATTGTGGCCGACTTGGCGGTGATGAGTTTGCTGTGCTTTTCCCTAAAGGATTACGTTCTTGTTCAGTGATTCTATTAGAAATTATAGAATCACTTTGGAAATCAATGGAAAAGCCAATCAATATTAATTCAGATTATATGTTAACGCCTTCTATTAGTTTAGGTATTGCAGAATATCCTAAAGACGGAAAGACATTATCTGAATTATTAAAATCTGCAGATGAAACACTTTATTCCATAAAAGAAATGGGTGGTAATAAATACGGGTTTTATTCTGGGTTTTAAATAGAGAAGATTTTTAAATAAAGATATATGAAATAATATTATCTCTTTTTAATAAAGAGGGAGGTAACTATATATTTAAAATATATCTCGTGTTTCTGATGAAATGTAAGAGCAATTTAAAATAATACTAAAGATTAGTTTTAGATAAATATCTATTAGAGGATTTTATTATGATGAAAGCTGTTATCCCTGTTGCTGGATTAGGTACTCGTATGTTACCTGCAACGAAATCAATTCCTAAAGAAATGCTACCTATCGTTGACCGCCCTTTAATTCAATATATTGTTGAAGAGTGTGCTCAGGCAGGTGTTGAGGAAATTATTTTAGTCACTCACTCTTCTAAAAATTCAATTGCGGATCATTTTGATACCAGTTTTGAATTAGAGAATATGCTTGAACAGCGTATTAAAAATAAATTATTAGAAGAAGTACGTTCAATTTGCCCTGAAAACGTCAAAATTGTGCAAATTCGTCAAGGTCATGCATTAGGTTTAGGTCACGCTATTTGCTGTGCACATCCTGTGATAGGCGATAATCCATTTATTGTTTTACTCCCAGATGTTTTATTGAATGCACACTATTGTGATCCTAAACATGATAATTTATCCGCAATGATCAAACGTTTTGAAAAAACAGAACGTAGCCAAATCATGGTTGAACCAGTACCAATGAGCCAAGTGCAACAATATGGTGTTGTGGATTGCAAAGGTGTTTTCTGTCCTCAAGGTAATTGGGCGCCTATTCGTCGTATTGTAGAAAAACCAAATCCAGAAGACGCACCATCTAATCTTTCTGTAGTAGGTCGTTATGTTTTCTCTTCGGCTATTTGGGCATTATTGGATGGTCTGCCTGCAGGCGTTGGTGGTGAAATTCAGTTAACTGATGCGATTGATTTATTATTGAAAAAAGAAACAGCTGAAGCTTACACCTTAGTGGGTAAATCTCACGATTGTGGTAATAAGCTGGGATATATGAAAGCCTTTGTTGAATATGGTTTACATAATTCCGCTTTAAAAGAAGAATTCGCTTCTTGGATGCAGGATTTTTGTGTAAAAACATTGTTACCTAAAACAGAAGTCATAGAAGAAGACGAAATCAATAAAGAACAAAAGATAGTTGCTATCTTTTGAGTTACCTTGAAATAACATGCAATATGCCGACCGAAATAAGATAACGGTCGGCAATAGCAGGAGAGAAAGGCAATGTCTTTTAGGCACTTATCTCGTTGTAATTATCTATTTTTTACCTTTTTTATTTTAGGTTTGTTACTTATGGCTTCTCCCTCAATACAGGCCGCAGATACTCAAACCGGATGGCAGCAGTTTAAAGAACGCTATATTAAGGATGATGGGCGTGTTATAGACAGTGCTAATAACAATATCTCGCACTCAGAAGGTCAAGGTTATGGGATGCTGATGGCGGTAATGAGTGACGATCATGAAACATTCAATAAGCTGTGGCGTTGGACTGCGGCTTCTCTTTATCGGGGCGATTTAGGGTTATTTAAATGGCGTTATGAGCCTGAAAACAGTGAACATACCCCTGATCCTAATAATGCAACTGATGGTGATATTTTAATTGCGTGGGCATTATTAAAAGCCGGTGAAAAATGGAATGATGAAAGTTATCTTTCAGCTTCTGATTCTATTCAGCACGCTATTTTAGAACATACCTTAGTTAAAACAAAAAACTATACTGTATTACTACCGGGGATTAATGGCTTTAAAACACCGGAAGAGATTATTATTAATCCATCTTATTTTATTTTTCCGGCATGGAAAGATTTTTACCGTACAAGCAAAGATATTCGTTGGAAAGCGTTAATTAATGATAGCCAATCTTTGCTCAGAAATATGCGATTTGGTGAATATCAATTACCAACAGACTGGGTGAGTTTATATCCTGATGGAAAGATAGAGCCTAGTGAAAAATGGCCAGCACGATTTAGTTTTGATGCTATACGTATTCCGCTTTATTTAGGTTGGGCACATGATGAATTAGCCTTACAACCCTTTGTGCAATATTGGCAACAATTTGATCGTTATAAAACACCTGCTTGGGTCAGTATTGATGGTCAAGAGCGTGCGGAATATAACCTCACACCAGGTATGATGGCGGTGAGAGATTTAACGATGAAAACACCTATTGAAGATGTTGATTTAAGTAAAGATACGGATTATTACTCTTCCGCTTTACACTTATTAGCGGCATTTGCTCAGAATGGGCAATAAGTATTTTTAATTAAAACAATAGATAACTTAAATTATCCTTAACTAATAGATTAATTAAGTTATCTATTTCGTTTATGGCAATAATGATAAAAATAAAAAAGAGATAACTTACTGAATTTATTTCTATTAACTTGCTAGAACATTATTTATTTTCTCTATCTTTATTTTTTTAACGCTATGTTTTTAAATAATAAATAAACTTTAAACTATGATCTAAGAATAATTTATTTAATGGTATTTATGATAAAATTATCTCAATGACTTGATAGTGTTATTTATATAATTTCTCATCAATAATAGAGGTAGATAAATGAAAGTTTCAGCACGCAATCAGTTAGTTGGTAAAGTTATTGATATTATTGAAGGCGCCGTTAATAGCGAAGTCATTTTATCGTTAGCGCATGGTGAAAAACTGGCAACCATTATTACTAAAGAGAGTTGTGACAGTTTAAAGATTAAAAAAGATGGCGAAGCAATTGCCATTATTAAAGCGCCATGGGTTGTTTTAGCACTACCTGACTGTGGTTTGAATTTTTCTGCACGTAATCAGTTTGCAGGAAAAGTGACTCAAATTGTACAAGGTGCTGTAAATTCAACGGTTCATTTAGAAACACCGAAAGGCTTAGAGCTGACTGCGGTTATCACAAATGAGAGCTTGCAAGAGATGAAACTGGCAAAAGGCAGTGATGTTTTAGCGTTAGTGAAAGCATCTAGTGTGATCGTTGCAACGCGTAAATAATAGTATTCAATATTTTGAGATAATAAGTTTTGAGATAAAAAAGAGGCTAGATAACTAGCCTCTTTTTCGTTGATATTAATCAGATTTATAATCCCGATCACCGATTATTTAAGTGATAAAAATTAATCATCAGCGACACCCGCTACTTTCAGTTTGTCGTAAATATAATTTTTATAACTGTTAATTAATTTTTCGTCTTCACAGTCATTTAATTTACCTTCACATAAGTGTCGCATTTGAATATTGGCCTTATAGAAAGGTGATAATGGTAAACGTGCGCGCTCTAGTATCATTCCACCTAAGAAGCTTATATCCGTTAACTCACCTGTTGAAAGTGACGCACCTTGCGTTAGGTTATCTCTCAATGTGAATTGAGTGATATGTGCGGGGTTGGTAAATGGTGATTGGTAATTATTTAACTCAATATTAGGTTGATGATCACCAAAATAGAGAAACATTGTCGGCTTTTCTCTTTGGGCGACAAAATTGGAGAAATCTTTAATTGCCGGATCACTGGTAATAATTTTTTCCATATAGTGGCTAAATTTACCCGGTGCATTACTGCTTTCTGTTTGACCTATTATTTGGTAATCATCAGTATGAGATTCATCATAAGGGCCATGCTCATACATCGTTAATGAAAATATAAACAAAGGTTTATCTGTTCGTTTTTTAAGAACTTCTTCGATATAACCCAGCATATCTTGTGTTGATATTTTCCAGAGATTTTCTTCCAAATGTCCAGGATAACCCAACTCTTGTGGTTGAATAATTTCATCAACACCCATTTGCTCATAAGCATAACCAGCATGATAAGCACTGCGATTAAATGGGGTGAGTAAAACCGTGTAATAGCCTTCAGCTTTGAGTTGGCGGAATAAACTTTCATTAAGATTATCGACAACAAAATAGAATACCGAGTTCTTACGGGCACCAAAATCGTCAGTATTTAATCCAGTTAAGATAGAAAACTCAGAAAGCCAAGTACCACCACCAAAGGTTTGTACACGTAAAGGACTTTGAGCACTCACACCTTCATCTTTTTGGAACATAAATAAATCAGGTAATGCGAGATCTTTATCAAATTGATAAATGGAAGGATTAACCGTTGACTCTTGTAATAATACGATGATATCAGGCTTTATTTCAGTTTGTGTATCAGGCAATACCGTTTTTCTTGCTTTTTCAAGGAAGTAGTCAGCACTTTCTTGAAAATATGGAGGATGATATGTCGTTTGGTAACCTGACATAATTAAATTAGTGACGGTACCTCGGCCACCAGGTAATGTACCTTCCCATTCCGCTTGCCACTTTTCTACAGTAAAATGGATGGTAATAACGCCAACAACCATTAGCAGTAAGCTACTTATACGCAATGTTAGGTGTGATTTTTTGGAAAAACGCCAAGCAATCAACATATTGACCAGAAGCCATATTAGCATTGCAACTAATGCCACACCGGCTTCCCAATAATGTCCTAATGTCCCTAAATTTGAACTGTCAAAGGCTAAATCAAAGTCAGAGAACATTAATGTCTCTTTGTAATAATGGACTTTAAGTTGGTTAATAAATTTAGTGATCAGGAAAAGCGTACCAGTTGTAATGACAGAAAATAAAATACGCGCCGATAAAATAAAGAAAAGAGAAAAAAGAATAAAATAAGCACTCACAGAGAGTAGGGCTGTATAAATAAGGCTCGATTTTTCAAAAACAATAAACAGGGAGCCAATAAGAATAAGTGCAAGGTAAGCACTTCCTAATAGTTTTTTCATATCTCTTCCGAGTATAGCCATAAAGAATGGGATTTAAATTTTACAAATATTGTAGGCGATAATCTTAATTAGACTGAATAGATTATTCAGCCTAATTATATTCTTTATTTAGAATAGCCCTTTATCTCGTAAAATATGAAGATCTTTTTTGCGCCGTGTAAAACCTGTACGGTCAAAATATTCTAAGATTTGTACTGCTAATTTACGCCCTACAGATAACTCATCGCGAAAATCCGCGGCGGTGACACTGCCATTACTCTCATTATATTTCACAATAATGGAGGCAAACTTTTCTATAGATGCATGGGTGTAGTAGCGATCAGCAATTATGGGGATAATTAAACCTAGTTGTGCGGCCTTGCGTAATAATGAACGAATTTCTTTTTCATCATTTTTCATTTCATTTGCAAGATCACGTACCCACCAAGGTTCAGATTGCTCAAAATAGACTTTAGCTTGTTGCCATAACGACTCTTGTTCTGGCGAAAAAGCAAGACCATGAGTTGGAAGGTGAAGCCAGCCTCGACTTTGACTAATTTCGCCATCTTTTCGTAATTGATCAATTAAGTGATAAACCAACTCATCATGATAAGTTGGTAGCGCCATGCGTTTTAAACGTGAACGTCCGACTCCCATTTGATCATTATGTTGTTGGTGATATTCCTCAAGTGTATTGAGCAATTTTTGTTTTGCATTATCAGCATTTTCTTTAGAAAGAATAACGCCAGCAACGTTGATTAGGTCAAATGTTTCTAGTAGCGGAGTCAGCGCACTTTCGGTTAATTGCTGAGCCCATGCAAACTGATTTAGCGATAATTCACCTTTTGGTAAACATAAGGCTAAATTGGCACTGACACTGTCTGCATTATCAAGTTGATGTAACCAAGCTAAGAACTCACTTTGTCGTTTTCCTCTACGTGGCGAATGCAGATGTAAGACTTTTGCTGCTGCTAATGTACGTTGAGCACTAATATCACGTAAAATAAGTCTGTCGTTATCCACCAGCCAAAGTGGTTCATCAAGAATAAGTTCAGCTAATTGAGGTGTTTCGTTAGCATCATTTAAGAGCGCAACACGGCCTGTAATATGGCGAGTACCGTGATGAATATGTACAGGCTGCCAATGCTTTAAAGGTTCATCAGCGATTAAACTGACTAAGACTTTATGGGTTTGATAGTTAGGTTCTTGAGAGAGCAACCAATCGCCACGCGAGACATTATCTTTACTGACATCTCCAGTGATATTAATGGCAATACGATGACCGGCTCCAGCACTTTCTACGGGTTGATTTTGTGCGTGTAATGCTCTTATTCTTACTGGTTTATCAGCACCTGTTAGCCAAAAAGTATCACCAATAGCTATTTGCCCAGCGAGGGCGGTACCCGTAACCACTAACCCAGCCCCTTTGATACTAAAAACGCGGTCTATCGCTAAGCGAAAGCGTTTATGCCATTGAGGGTGTTGTTGTTCTTGTTGGTGAAGGTTAACAAGATAGTCACGAAGCGCTGGGATCCCTTCGCCAGAAGGTGCTGAGGTGACAAAAATATCAGGTTGTTGCCAGTCTAAATTAGCTAATACATCAGTTGTTTGTGAACGAACTTCTTCAATTCGTTCTGGTGTAACACGATCTGCTTTAGTGAGAATAACGGTAACTTGAGGACAGCCAGCAAGGCGTAAAATAGAGATATGTTCGATAGTTTGAGCCATCACCCCATCGTCACAAGCCACAATTAACAGCGCATGAGAGATCCCCCCAACGCCAGCAAGCATGTTAGAAAGAAATTTTTCATGACCGGGCACATCGACAAAACCAATAGACGTTCCGTCATCTTGACGCCAATAGGCATAACCTAAATCAATGGTCATACCTCGTTTTTTCTCTTCGGGTAAATGGGTTGTATCTACCCCAGTAATGGCTTGTATAAGTGAGGTTTTTCCGTGGTCTACGTGACCTGCTGTTGCAAAAATCATAGTAAAAGTGCCTGTATTAATGCATTTTCATCCTCAAGACAGCGCAGATCAAGCCACAGGCGACCATCAGTAATTCGACCTATAATGGGCTTTTCTAAATCACGCCAAAGTGCGGCTAACGCATCTAACTGGCTACCTTTTCCATCTTTTGCTTCAAAGGTAAGAGCTGCACTCGGTAAACTTTCAATAGGTAACGAACCACTGCCTATTTGAGACGCACATGAGGATATCGTGATATGGTAATTTTCCCCATAATATGCCTGAAAATGAGGCAATAACCGTTGCGCCATATCATGAATTTCTGTTTGTGTCCGAGTTAACAAACGTAATGTCGGAATTTCAACTACCATTTTTTCTGGCTGCTGATAAAGGCGTAATGTGGCGCCTAATGCCGCTAATGTCATTTTATCAACACGTAGAGCACGCTTTAAAGGGTGGCGTTGAATAGCTTCAATCCATGCTTTTTTACCTAAAATGATCCCAGCTTGAGGGCCACCTAATAATTTATCACCGGAGAAGGTAACAAGATCGATACCTTGTTGTAGATAATCTTGAGGCATCGGCTCTGAAGGTAAACCTAAAGCCGCTAAGTCAGTCATTGAGCCACTGCCTAAATCAATAGCGGTAGGTAAATTCATCTCTTTACCTAAAGTGGCTAACTCATCACCATGAACTTCTGCGGTAAAGCCTTGGATAGCGTAATTGCTGGTATGAACTTTCATCAGCAATCCCGTATTTTCATTAATGGCGTTACGATAATCTTTCAAGTGAGTGCGGTTTGTTGTACCCACTTCTTTGAGTGTACAACCTGCCTGTGTCATCACATCAGGGATACGAAAGGCACCGCCAATTTCCACTAATTCACCACGAGAAACGACGACTTCTTTATTGGGTGCAACGGTTGCAAGCATCAATAAAACGGCAGCGGCATTGTTATTAACAATACAGGCATCTTCAGCCCCCGTTAATTCACATAACAAATCAGCGATAGCGCGATCACGGTGTCCTCTTGAAGCGCCATCGAGAGAATATTCTAAAGTTGCAGGGGAGCGCATCACTTGGCTAACGGCTTCGATAGCAGATTCAGCTATTAATGCTCGGCCTAAATTGGTGTGTAAAACCGTTCCTGTTAAATTGAAAACAGGTTTAATTAACGATTTTCGTTGTAATGTAATGCGATTTTGTAATTCATTAGCCCACTGGTTATGCCATACAGGTAGGTCATTATTTTGGCGAATAATGATACGCGCTTCTTCTTGTAACTTTCGTAAATGCTCAGTAATAAATGTCTGACCATAAGAAGCAACTAAAGCCTGAATTTCTTCTTGATGCAGCAACTTATCAATAGACGGTAGTTGGCTGTAAAGTGAGCGCGTATCATTTGTCATACTAGTACCTAATTATTATTCATTTGGGAACAGGAATGGGTTAATGCTACTACGAGCAAATCCTTCTTCTTCCATTTTTGCATCAAGCACAATAGATGCTAAATCATCAGCGACAGCATCGACATTCGCATCTTTTTCTTGATATAAAATTTTCAGATAGCTTCCACAGTCACCACAGCTTTCTACTTTAACTGGAGCATTTTCACTGTCTAATGACCAGTAATTTAATTTACCCGTTAGCTCACAGTTGGTGCATTTAATACGCACAACATGCCACTCGGTTTCACATAAATTACAATGTAAATAGCGTAAGCCTTGTGTTGTTCCGATTTGTACCATGCTTGTCACAGGCATACTGTTACAAACAGGACAGAATTGACGATTTTCACCATATTCTGTTTTTGCTTTACCCGGAATATTAGAGGCCAATTGTGCCCAATAAAGGGATAATGCAGACCAAATAAAGACTGATTTATCCGCGGATACTTTTGAATATTCATCATTAAGTAATGCTGTCGCCATCTCTTCTAATTCAGTTTCAGAAGCTTTAGATAGGTTTTCTAATGTGATAGTGACACTTTCTGGTACAACTGGACGTAATTCAGCAATAATCGAGGCTAATAAAGCGCGCCAATGTTTACTGCGTTTGAATGTTTTTTTGTCTAAAGGTGCAACACCCGCTTGCTGTGTGAGAAGTGGCGCAAGATCAATGACTAATGGGTTGTCATGGAGTGCTTTTTCTTGTGCCTTAGCAATTTCAGCTGCAAATTCAAGGTAGTCTGCAAAAGGATTATCTTTTGCAAGTGTTTGAAAACGTTCAGCACGACGTTGATAAAGATTTTTCAGATTAGGGAATAATACCGGTGGAATAAAACTAATACCTTTTTCTGATTGCTCTTTACCTAATTGCTCTTTAGGAACGATGCGAATACTCATAACGTTCTATCTTCCTATTATCTTAAATTTTATAGTGAATACCCACAGGGTTTGGCTTCAGAATAAATCAAATACAAACACGAAGCCATGACAGTGGGTAATAATAGCGTGATTTTATTGTTTTTTTACGCCTTAAAACTAGACGTAAATTGAATAAAAAACGGAGGCTAACAAGCCTCCGTTTGTTCAGAAATACACTTTAGGGCATTATTTCTGTGACTGCTTTTCGGCTTCTTTTTTCTCTTCTTCGAGAATTTCACGATACCAACGAGGATGGTGCTTTTTAGCCCAACCACGAGTTACCCAGCCTTCAATCATGCTACGAATTGAACCTTTTACCCAGAACGCCGCATAAGCATGAACAAATACGGTGATTATCAGTAAAATAGCTGATAATGAGTGAACTAATAAGGCAATTCGAATCACTGGGATTGAGAAATACTCTGCGAAATAAGGACGCCAAATGATAACACCACTGACTGTGAGTAAGACTAGGCTAATACTTAATGTCCAGTAAATGCCTTTCTGACCTAAGTTGTAGTGACCAATATCGCCAGCTTCTTCATTTTGCAGTACTTTATGAATATTTTTAGCCCAGACTAAGTCATCTTTATCAATAAAGTTGTGCTTCAGATATCTGAAGAACATGAAGAGAAAGAGAAACGCCATCACGCTACCCACGAATGGGTGTAACAGACGCGACAGTTCTGGTGTGCCTAAAATATTCATGAACCAGTTCAGAGATGGGAAGAAGAAACCCAATCCGCTGATTGCAGTAAACAGAAAGACAATCACTACTAACCAATGGTTAATACGCTCAGAAGCGGTGTGGCGAAGAATTTTATCGCCTTTCTTCTTCATCATTTCTGCTCCTCCTTATTCACAGAGGTCTGTGTTTTAGAAGATGCTTCCATCTCTTTGAGCGCTTCTTCTTCATCTTCTTCAGTTGTACGGTTTGGACCGACGCCTAAATAATGGAAAATCGCACCCGCGAAGGTTGCGGCAAAGCCAACCGCTGCTAATGGTTTCCAGATACCTTTCCAGAATTTCACCGTTGAGCTAATTTCTGGGTTTTCTGGTAAACCATGATACAGATTTGGTTTGTCAGCATGATGGAGAACATACATCACGTGTGTACCACCCACACCTTGTGGATCGTAAAGACCTGCGTTGTCATAACCACGAGTTTGCAGTTCTGAAACACGTTCGCTTGCAAGATTGATCATCGCTTCTTTCGAACCAAAATGAATCGCCCCTGTAGGACAGGTTTTCACACATGCAGGCTCTTGGCCGACTTCAACACGGTCAACACATAACGTACATTTGTAAGCACGGTTATCTTCTTCATTAATGCGAGGCACGTCAAAAGGACAACCTGCAATACAATAACCACAACCAATACAGTGCTCTGATTGGAAATCAACAATACCGTTAGCGTATTGAATGATGGCACCTTCCGCTGGGCACGCTTTTAAACAGCCCGGATCAGCACAGTGCATACAACCGTCTTTACGGATCAACCATTCTAGCTTGCCATTCTCTTCAACTTCAGAAAATCGCATCACTGTCCATGATTTTGCCGTTAAGTCAGTTGGGTTATCGTAAACACCAACGTTAGTGCCAATTTTATCGCGAATATCGTTCCATTCAGAACAAGCAACCTGACAGGCTTTACAGCCAATACAGGTTGTTACGTCGATAAGTTTTGCCACTTCTTCCTTGTAATCCCGCACGTGAGGTGCGGGAGTAAGAGAATTGGTGGCAGAGCGACGAATAATGTCTTGGGATTGCAGTGACATAATTTATCTCCTTACACCTTTTCCACATTAACAAGGAACGCTTTAAACTCAGGCGTTTGTGTATTTGCATCACCAACAAATGGCGTTAACGTATTGGCAATAAAGCCTTTGACAGCAACACCTTCAAAGCCCCAGTGGATAGGAATACCAATGGTATCTACTTTGCGTCCATCCACATCAAGGGTTCTAATACGCTTAGTTACCACGGCTTTGGCTTTGATATAACCACGTTTTGAGCTGACTTTAACGGTATCGCCTTGAACAATGCCTTTTTCTGCGGCTAAACGCTCACCAATTTCAATAAATTGTTGTGGCTGAATAATCGCATTCAAGCGCGCGTGTTTAGTCCAGAAGTGGAAATGTTCTGTCAGACGATAAGTTGTACCAACATATGGGAAATCTTCTGCTTTACCCATATCTTTCCAGTCATCTTTAAAGATACGCGCTGCTGGGTTTGAAACCACATTTGGATGCAGTGGATTAGTACCCAATGGTGTTTCAATTGGCTCATAGTGCTCAGGGAATGGACCTTCTGCCATCTTATCGATAGCAAACAGACGTCCCATACCTTCCGGTTGCATAATAAATGGACCAACATCAGAACCTGGTGCTGCGTTGCTATAGTCAGGTACATCAATACCTGTCCATTTGCTGCCATCCCATTCGATTAGCTTACGTTTAGGATCCCATGGTTGGCCTTGTGGGTCTGCCGATGCACGGTTATAAATAATGCGACGGTTAAGAGGCCATGCCCATGCCCAACCTAATGTATTACCCAATCCTGATGGATCGGAGTTATCACGGTTAGCCATTTGATTGCCTTTCTCTGTCCAGCTACCTGCGAAGATCCAACAGCCACTTGCTGTTGTACCATCATCACGTAACTGAGCGAATGAGCTAAGCAGTTGACCTTTTTTCAGAATGATATTGCCATCAGCGTCTTTTAAATCGACTAATGCTCTACCATTACTTTCTTGTGCAACTTCTGCGGATGTTGGATTATCAGGATCAAAGTAATCCCAAGTCATATTCAACACCTGCTCTGGCATCGCACCGCCTTCTTCTCTATAGAGTTGGCGTAAACGATGGAAAATACCTGATAAAATCTCAGCATCAGGGATAGCAACACCCGGGGCATCTCCCCCTTTCCAGTGCCACTGTAACCAGCGACCAGAGTTAACGATAGAGCCGTCTTCTTCTGCGAAACAGGTCGTTGGTAAACGGAAGACTTCAGTTTGAATATCTTCTGTTTTAACGTCGTTCTCTTCACCGTGGTTCTGCCAGAAACATGATGTTTCAGTGTTTAGCGGATCCATTGTGATAAGGAATTTCAGTTTTGATAATGAACGAACAACTTTGTTCTTATTCGGGAACGAAGCAACCGGGTTAAAGCCTTGGCAGATATAGCCATTGACTTCACCTTTATCCATCATGTCGAAGTATTGTAGAACGTCGTAAGGTTTATCCCACTTCGGTAACAGTGAGAAGCCCCAATCATTATCACGTTGAGCATTATCACCATAGAATGTCTTCATCATGCTGACGAAGAATTTAGGATAATTGCCCCAATAGTTAACTTGTCCCGGTACTGTCGCTTTTGGCGTATTCGCAGCTAAGTATGTGTCTAATGAAGTCTGCTTCTCAGAAGGCAGAGTCATATAACCTGGTAAGCTTTGGGATAATAAACCGAGGTCAGTTAAGCCTTGAATATTGGAGTGACCACGTAGTGCGTTAACCCCCCCACCAGCCATACCCATATTACCTAACAGTAATTGGATCATTGCCATGGTACGAATGTTTTGAGCACCAACAGTATGTTGAGTCCAGCCTAATGCATACAGGAAAGATGCTGTTTTATCTTTCGCTGCTGTTTCAGCAATATATTCACAGACTTTTAAGAAATCATCTTTTGGTGTACCACAAATCTGAGTAACGACATCAGGCGTGTAACGGCTAACGTGTTGTTTTAACAGATTCCAGACACAACGAGGATGTTGTAATGTGGTGTCGCGTTTTGCGAAACCATTTTCATCCATCTCGTAGTTCCAAGTGGTTTTATCGTATTTACGTTTTTCTGCATCATATCCACTGAATAAACCATCATCAAAATGATAGTCTTCACGGACAATCAAGCTAGCATTGGTATAAGCCTCAACGTATTCTTTTTGATATTTCTTATTTTCAAGCAGATATAAGATAACGCCCGATAAGAACGTAATATCAGTACCAGAACGGATAGGCGTATAGAAATCCGCAACAGCCGCAGTACGGGTGAAGCGAGGATCAATAACAATGAGCTTGGCGTTATTATGGATTTTAGCTTCCATCGCCCAGCGGAATCCCACAGGGTGTGCTTCTGCCGCATTACCGCCCATAACGACGATAAGGTTGGCATTTTTCATATCAACCCAGTGGTTGGTCATCGCACCGCGACCAAATGTTGGAGCAAGACTTGCTACCGTTGGTCCGTGTCAGACACGCGCTTGGTTATCGACAGCCAGCATCCCAAGAGCTCTTGAGAATTTCTGAGTTAAAAACCCAGTTTCATTGCTTGCTGCAGAGGCGCAAAGCATACCTGTTGTTAACCAACGGTTGACTTCTACACCTTCTTTGTTGAATTTCTGGAAGTTGGCATCGCGGTCTTTTTTGATTAAGCGCGCAATACGATCAAACGTTTCTTCCCATGAGAGTTTTACCCATTTATCCGAGCCGGGTGCACGGTATTCAGGGTGTTTTAAACGACCTTCACTGTGGATGAAATCCACAAGACCAGCACCTTTAGGGCATAATGCACCACGGTTTACTGGATGGTCTGAGTCACCTTCAATATGGAATATCGTTTCTTTTGCGTTTTTCGCGCCATCGCCCAGACTATACATTAATAGTCCACAACCGACAGAACAGTACGTACAGGTATTGCGGGTTTCACGGGCTCTCAGTAATTTATACTGACGCGAGCCTGCTAGCGCAACTGCTGGTGCAAAACCGAGCGCCGCCGCTGTAGTACCTGCCATACCGCCAGCACAGATCTTAAAGAACTGTCTTCTGCTGACCTGCATGGGGTCTCTCCTCATCATACATTGCTTTTACTGACTCTGATTTTCTTCACGAAAATGGAGCTGATTGTTTTTTTATTCCTATTATCCTTAATAGGATCAGGTTCATTGCCTGATAGGTAGTGTAAAATCGTTTTACCCGTATTGTTATTATGTATTAATAAATTTAGGAATTCATCTTATGGATGAAACAAAATCGACAAAATTGTTAACTAAACGTGTAATCATTGGCGTAGATCAAACAATTGTGCAACACAAAGGATCGCTTAACAGACAAGAAGACGATTATATTGCACTCGAAGTTCCTGTTGCATTAGTGTACAACGGAATTTCTCACGTTGTTATGATGGCAAGCCCTAAAAATTTAGAGTTATTCGCTGTCGGATTTTCTTTATCCGAAGGCATTATAAAGTCTTCTAATGAAATTCGCAGTATTGAAATTGTTGAAAGTTGTAACGGGGGTATTGAAGTTCAAGTTGAATTATCAAGCCGACGTTTTATGGGATTAAAAGAGCGACGCCGTAATATGACTGGGCGTACAGGTTGTGGGATTTGCGGAACAGAGCAACTTGAAGAGATTTTTCGTCCTATTACGCCATTACCTTTTACACAAACATTTTCACTTTCAAATCTTGATAAAGCGTTAGAGCAGATGACAACCGTTCAAGAAATCGGTGAATTAACAGGCTGTACTCATGCCGCTGTTTGGTTATCACCAGAAGGTGAAATGCAAGGGGGTTGTGAAGATGTTGGTCGTCATGTCGCACTTGATAAGCTTTTAGGTATGAAAGCACAAGAGAAGTGGAGTGAAGGCGCAGTATTAGTCTCTAGTCGTGCCAGTTATGAAATGGTACAAAAAGCGGCTATGTGTGGTGCTGAAATTTTATTTGCAGTTTCTGCGGCAACCTCTTTAGCTGTCGAAGTCGCTAATAAATATAATGTGACGCTGGTGGGTTTTTGTCGTCGTGGAAGAGCAACTGTGTTTACTCACCCACAACGACTAACTGATTAATGAATATCGTGGAACATCCAAAGGTTAGGTTCAAGATAAGTACCATATTGGCGTTGAATATCAATATTCACCGGTGCAAGCCCCATAGGAATGGCATAATCACCACTAATTGGAAATTGTAACGAAGTCCATTGTTCCCACGTTTCTTTTGGGGCTTCGATCTTCATAGATTGTGGGGCTATTTTGATAATCGTTGCACCTAAACGCCAATGTGTACGTATCCAAGGATCAAAAGGTTCATTGTTATCATTTTTCCATTGGCAATATTCTTCAAAAGAGTGCAATGGATAGCGGTGTTTTAATGTTGGTCTAACAGGGACAACAACACCAAGATAACCTTGTTTTTTTGCGTAGTCTTTTAACGTATTAATTAAACGTTGAGGAATACCTTGACCACGATAACGACTATCAACAGTCACTGATAATGCAGAAATAAGTTGGCATGGGAGTTGTTTTTCATCTGCTTGCATACCTAATTCAAATACACAATCCCAACCATTATCAGGAAGTGCATCAAAACGGCTATGTTTCCAAGGTAAAGCAACGGCATTTATTACGCCAACAACGTTCTCTTGGTCATTTTCTTTTAATACAGCGAGAAATTGGTAATGAGAAAAAGGATGTGTATATAAGCGATCCCAATAGCTTTCATTAATCGATGTTCCCATCATAAAATCAGGCCAATGGTCTGCTATCATTTTTTCTGCTTTTTCGAGTAAATCAGTACGAGACTGAAAACTAGTAATTACGATATTCTTCATAGTTAACTTATTAATAAACGTAGTAAGTGAATTATGACCACAATGCACCTAATTTGTAATCCCACTCTTTCGGTTTGATGGGGATCCGCCCTGCATTTGGAGTAAAGGTCATTTCGCTAAAGATAAGTTTATTTTCAGACATTAAAAAATCAACACGGCAATAATTAAAGTTATCAGCCATTTTTGTGGCTAACTGCAACATTTTTTCAAATTGGATTGGTTTTTCAACAGGTTTGGGCGTGTTGGGATCTTCTAATGTGAAAGGTTGTAGCTGCCAGCTTGTATCATACACATTTATATACTCATTTCCTTTGGTATCAGAGATATCAATTTCGGCATAATGAGGTTTCCCATGAAAGCAATGAAGACGACAAGTTGTTGGGATCATAGGGCTTTGTGTATCGAACAAATCAATATATTCTTCACAAATAATTTGAGGTTTTATATTTTTGTAGTGCCATTCTCGCGTTACTGGATAGAGGTTACGTTTTAAATGAAAATGGAGTTTTTTCTTTGCTTTTTCAAAATTAAAGGTTGATTTATCAAGGCATATCACAGTACTTCCACTGTCATGATTGCATTTTAATACAAAGCGTGAAGGGAGTTGAGTGATATCTATTTCATCAGGATGTGAATAAATTTTAATGATAGGAACAAGGTAAGATGGACCTATTTTTTTTATCACATAGTCTCTCACTTTAATCTTATCCGCTAAACACGTATAAATTGGATTTCTATCAAATAACATACGCGCATTGATTTTTTCATTTAATGAGATCGGTATTTTAAAATCGGGCTGATAACCTAAGTTACGAATAAATTTATTTTTTAAGTAAATACGATCTGGTAATGCGATAGTACGAAATTGTTTGAAATAATATTCTATAATTTTCATAAGCGAATTTATATATGAGTTTATTTTTATATTAAGAAATAATTAAATTTATATTAAAGGAGTATTAATTTAGTAATGTAGTGGTAAGTTCTAAAATGAATAATATAAAAACAATATCTATTTCTAATTTTTATTAACATAGATATCAATACATCAACATAGAGAATATTGGCTGAGATTATTTTAAATTAATATAAAAATAGCGACATTAAGAGATAATTAACAAGTATGAAGATTGATTAAGAATATATTAATTAGATGACCATTTAGTTATATGAATAGGTTTATCCCAATTATTAAAGCGTAATCCTTTGCCAGTTCTATTTCCGTGAGCATCTAATATTTCATAATATTCTTCAACGATTTGGCTACGACCACGTTGCCATTCATTGGTTGTTGCAAAAGGATCGATTAAATAGATATCACCGACAACGGTATATAGCTCACCTAAATAGCGAATTTTTTTTGTACTGCTATTTGAATAATGCGAAAACATAATTTGGTAGGTTTTATAGTGTTCAGGTTGACCATAAGGGCCATATTTCATTGCAATATAACGAATACCTTGATGATCAGAGTGGTTTGTACCACCAGGAACGGGCATATCTGGGGTGATATTAAAAAGAGTATACCGAGAGCTTGCGGTAGGTTGCCTTAATGCTTGTCGATAGCTTTGTGTATCAAGCCCTGTGGCGTTCCATGTTCTGTCCACCAGTCCATTTCCTGCAAAACAGGAAACAGAGGATCCTAATAATGAAAGAATTATAAATAGGAACTTAGCAAACATAAATACTCCTTTATTGCCATTATGATGCCAGAAAATAAGGTATCTATTCCGTGAAACAGAGATGTAGAACCCTGTTATTTCTTGCTGTAATCCCCATCGATTCCAAATGGTTATCTAAAATAAAAAATAAGTGATTGTATTTTGAACAAAAAATACGTTTTTATAGTAAGAGAAAAAGAGACCTAATAGGTGAAAACGTATGAATACATTCCAAACACTGCGTGTCGCGACAGTGCAATTTCAGCATAAGGCGAACGATAAAGTTAATAATTTAGCGAAAATTCATCAGTTTATTGATAAGGCTGCGATTGAAAAGGTAAATGTTTTAGTTTTTCCTGAGATGTGTATTACGGGGTATTGGCATGTTCCTAAACTATCAGAACAATCAGTGTATGCATTAAGTGAAAGAATTTCGGATAGTGGGTCATTAGCGTTAATAAAACAAAAAGCGATAGAGCATCAGATGGCCATAGGTGTTGGATTAATCGAACGGGATGAAGATAACTCTCTTTATAATACATGGGTTGTTTGTATGCCTGATGGCTTATTACATAAACACCGTAAATTACATGCCTTTGAACATCCGATCATCAATAGTGGTGAGCAATACACAGTATTTGATACCCCTTGGGGCGTCAAAATGGGGATACTTATTTGTTGGGATAATAATTTGGTTGAAAATGCGCGAGCTAATGCATTATTAGGTGCTGATATTTTGCTGGCGCCTCATCAAACGGGGGGGACAAATTCACGAAGTCCATATAGCATGAAGCCCATTCCGATGGCACTTTGGAAAAACAGACATCAAGATCCACAATCATTACAAGATGCTTTTCAAGGAGAACATGGACGAGGTTGGTTAATGCGTTGGCTACCAGCAAGAGCTCATGATAATGGGATGTTTGTGCTCTTTAGCAATGGTGTTGGGCGAGATGAGGAAGAAATTCGCACTGGTAATGCGATGATTATTGATCCTTATGGACGGATCGTAAAAGAAAGCAACGCTATTAATGATGATATGGTTATTGCCGATATTGATCTTACATTATTAGAAAATGCCACAGGAAGACGTTGGCTAACAGGGCGAAGACCAGAGTTGTATTCGATTTTGACAACGACATTAGGTAATGAGCAAGATCCGATTTCGGTGCGATTTGGTAAAGCATAATTCAATAAAAAAACAGCTTACATCTTGTTAGCTGTTTTCGTTTTAGTTAGAGAATAATTTCAAAGAAAAATAGATCATTTCATTTAGCAGATTATTAGTCTTGGTTATTAATTTCATTTGTTTATTTTATGGTAGAATAATAAAAGGAAAAATATTGTAGGATTAATGATTAATCATGGATACTCGTTTATTGAACGCATTTGTTGTACTGGCTGAAACGGAACATTTTGGTGAAGCCTCATCGAGGCTTTGTATTAGCCAGCCTGCACTCACTAAACAAATAAAAACATTAGAATCTCAATTGGGTATTACACTTTTTCAACGTGGGCGCCAAGGTGCAAAACTTACTCTAGAAGGGCAATATTTACTCAACCAATGTCAATCAGTATTAAGAGAAGTTCGTCTTCTAGAAAAACAGGCTCGCCAATTAATTGAGCCTCAAAAGATCGAGCTTTATGCTGGGTTTGGCTTGTCATCATTAAGCTTTATCACCCCTTTATTGGCTAAAATTAAGCAAGATCACCCTGATATTACGGTTCATATTGATGATATGCCCTCTAATATAATGGAAGATAAATTACTTTTAGGTGAATTGGATTTAGCTTTTTCACGTTTGCCTATTTCTGAGCCATTAAAAGGTCTCCAATTAGCACAAGAGAGACTAATGTTAGCGGTTCCAATACAAAATATTACGGTATTAGAGGTGGATGATAATCCGTTACGCTATTTTGAGACGCTTGGGCTTATTCAACTTGTGCCTGAAAAAGGAAAAAAGCTTTATCAGCAGATCCATGATTTTTTAAAGTATCATCAAATAAAGCCTCGAGTATTACAACAATCACAAGATATTCAAACACAATTAGCGTTAGTGGCCGCAGGTTTGGGGGTCGCTTTTGTTCCTAAAAGTGCTGAACTTATCTGTGATAAGCAAAAAGTAACACTATTACCACTTTCTGGTTTATATACACAATGGGAAATAGGCATTATTTGGAATAATAATATAAAAAATAAAGATCGTGATCTTATTATAAATATAATTTCTGAAGAAATAGATATAGTTTAACTGATTAAGTATTATTTTTTATTTTCTGGTTTTATTGTTTTTATAATTTTAATCTATAAGAACTTTAAACTCCCAATTAATATTAATTAGTTTTAAAATGAAGTGATTTAATTAATTGCGAGATTGCTCACAAAAAATAACATAAAATAATAATGACTTTTTAACGTGTTTTAATAAAAAATTAAATTAAAACATTATATTAAGTTTATCTCCATGACATAAATAAGGCTAATTAAAA
The DNA here is from genome assembly GCF_016239305.1 of Proteus vulgaris. Taxonomy (GTDB): domain Bacteria; phylum Pseudomonadota; class Gammaproteobacteria; order Enterobacterales; family Enterobacteriaceae; genus Proteus; species Proteus vulgaris_C. Next base: position 62,329 of record NZ_JAEHOQ010000004.1, read on the forward strand.
TTATTGTTATTAAAAAGAGTTATTTACAATGAAGGAGATTTATTTAATATGGTTCACCGACAACACAGCAAGCTTTATATTCGTAAGTGAAGTTAGAAAGATAAAGTATAATTATCTCTGTAAGTGGCTACTTGTTATTTATATTTTTAATAAGTAGCCACACCCTCAAATAAATAATATGGAAATTATTATGAAAAAACTGAATAAAATAACTTGTGCGTTATTCGTATTAATGGGCACCCATGCTGTACATGCTGAAATCCATTCTAATCAAAGTGGTCCTTTCACAACGATGAAAGTGGGAGCAAGTGATGCTGTTAATCAAGGTCCTCATCAATCCGCGGGTGGAGAGCCTGGTGTTGGTGTTAGCACAGTAGGAGGCGGGAAAAAAATTGGTTTTGCTTCGTTAACATCGCCAATGATGAGTGGTGGGGCGGACAGTAATGGAATTTACACTATTCAGCCTAATGAAAGTACGCCTGCTAGTCATAGTGATATGGGTGTTTTTCACTTTGCCAAAATCACTGATGCCAATGTCTATTTTGGTGACTGGGCAAAAACAACATCAGCAACAGATGCGACACATCAAACCTATTATGTGGGTAAAGATGTCACAACCACATTACCGACAGATAGCGCCACTTATACAGTAATTGGTGTTAGCCAATACAGTGGTAATAACCTACTTTCAGGTACGTTTGATGTTGATTTCTCACAAAAGAAAATTGAAGGTTCATTGGTTAATAGTCAACGTACAGTTGAGTTAGAAAGTGGAAATCTTTATACCGCAAATAACCAAGTGACGTTTTCTGCGGATGCAAAAGAAGGCACAACATCAGGAATTGTTGAAGGTGCCTTTTTTGGCGAAAGTGCTGAAGGATTAGCGGGTATTGTGGTGTTCAGTTCGGACCATACAAAAGATATTGGTTTTGGTGGTATCAAAGATAGCAGTGGAAATGAAGAAACGATAGTAAGCACGGACGCTTCTTAAGTTTTAAAATAAATATTATAGATTTATTCGGTAAAATAATCGGTTAATTCGTTAAAGTGGTATTAGTGGTCATTAAGCTAAATGTTAGCAACAGATAATCTGGTATAGGGTTATCTGTTTTTTTTTATCTAAATTAAGCCGATCTAAAGGAATTATTTTTTTATTATTATAAGGATATACCATGAATTATTATAAACCCTTAATAAGAGGGGAATTGGCTTTACTGCTAAGTTTATTTTCATTTAATGGGAGTGCAAAAGAGAGCAACGACAAGTTATTTTATTATCTTGAAACAAAGAGTACAGCTGAAGTGGGTCAGCAACTTTATCACTATTTGCAACAACAGCAGTGGCAAAAAGCAGAAAGATTACTGCTTTATTATCAACAACAACCTCAATATGAAATATTACTTGTTAATTACACAAAGGCGTTACTGGCACAGAATAAAGGTGATTTTTTAAATGCTGAGTTTTATTATCAGCAACAGCTTAAGCAAAAAGCCGATTTTATACCGGCGCAAACAGGATTAATTCAGCTTTATTTTCATTTGCGAGAATATAAAAAAGCACAGCAACAACTTAATCAATTAAGCAATATTATTGATTTGCCAAAAGATATTGTCCAATCTATTGAGTTTTATAAGGTTAAGTTAACATCTTATTTTCAAGGCCAACGTTTCTATCAGCTTAGTTTCTTCTATGATGATAATATTAACCATGCACCTGATTTAGCTGAACAAATTGTCTCTCAATCCACTCAAAGAAAAATCACCCTAAAGGGTGCAAAACCTATTACATCAACAGGTCTTACCCATTATTTTTCTTTTTATCAGCCTTTTAGTATTTATTCTCACCATACTTTCTCTTCTTATAATTATGTACAATATATAGATTATCACTCTTACCGTAACGCTAATTTTTTTGCATTATATACACAATTAGCTTATCGCTATCAAAGAGATCAATATCAGTGGTCAATGACACCTTATTACGAAATAAAATCATCACGGGAACAATATGAATATCAAGCATGGGGAAGTGAAACACAATTTTCTTATTTTATTAATAAAAAGCAAGCTATTAATTTAAGCTTTGATTATAAAATAAAAAAATATCAAAAAGCATTAAATAATTTAAATAGTCAGCGATTTAGTTATAGTTTTTACCATAATTATTATTTTAATAATAGAGTTAAGTTAGTTAATCAATTAAATTATCAGTTAGGACGTAAAAAAAATACTTTATTAAATTATCAGCTGTATGATATAAAAGCTGGTGTTTATTATCCATTGTCAGTGAGTTGGAATATCTCTCTTTTTTTACAGTATCAATTTAAATACTTTAATAATTATAACCCTTTATTAAAAAAAAGAAGAAAAGACAATGGATTCGTTTTTACAACTAATATTAAAAATAAATCACCTTTTATTTTAGGGTTTTACCCAATAATAGAATTACGTTATACCCGAAGATTAAGCAATGTGGATTGGTTATATCAATATCAGCAACATGAAGTGTTATTTAAATTAGAAAAGCAATTTTAATTAAATTAGTTACTTCCTTTATTAATTGAGTAGGTAAAACAATGCATACAATGCTTTTTAGAAAGCGGAAAATTGTTTCAATCTTCGTTTCTCTATCGCTATTTTCTCCGTGCTTTTATCTGCAAGCCAAAGAAGATAAAACCGATCTTGGTCATATTCAGATTTCTGATAATAAAGAAAAAGATAAAAAAGGTTATTCGCAAGTTTATGAGAAAGATGTTTCTAATGTTTATTTAGGAAAAGAACTCTTAGAGCGTTATCAAGGTGCCTCTCCTGCTGATTTACTGAAAAGTGCGATTGGGGTTTATAGTGGTGAAGCACGCAATGGTGGCGCGCTTGATCCTAATATTCGGGGGATTCAAGGGCAAGGCCGCATACCTGTTACTGTGGATGGAACAGAGCAGGCAATAACTGTGTATCGAGGTTATAGTGGTGCATCTAATCGTAACTATATTGATTCTAATTTGATTAGCAGTATCTATATTGAAAAAGGCCCTTCATTAACGCCAGATATGAAAACCGGTATTGGTGGCGGTATTGCGGTAAAAACCTTAGATATCCGAGATGTTGTGCCTATTGGTGATTCTTTTGGAATTAATTTTAAAGGGGATATCAGTAATAACTCTACACGGTATAAAGAAGTTTATACAAATATGATTGAAGATTACCGCTATTATCCAAGGTTCTATCAGCAAAATGCTTACCTTATTGATCCTGCTTTAGAAATAACTCCTCAAAAAAGCAAATTACAAAACTTTCAAGATTATTCATTCCGTCTTGGGATTGGTTTTGAAGAAGAAAAGTTTAACTTATTATTTGCTTATGCACTGCGAGAAAAAGGAAATTACTTTGCAGGAAAAAGAAATGCTAAAAAATATAGTGAAAATAATAAAGAATTATTGGAATCAGTTCATGTAAGGGATGGGACAAAAATTTTTGATCCTTATTTACCTTTTATTGCTCATATTTATCGACCTGATAATGAAGTACCTAATACCTCTAATCGTAGTCGCTCCGTTCTAGTTAAGGGAACGTTATTTTCTGAATCAATGCACCGTTTTTCCATTAATTATCGATACACTGACTTACTATTTGGCGACATTATGCCATCACGTCTAAGTTGGGTTCGTTATGATAAAAATTTAGTCAATCAGTGGCCTTTGGGAAATATTACACAACAGGCAGGAACATTAACCTATCAATATAAACCAGAAGATAAAAAAACAGATTTACTATTAAGATTATGGGGTAATTTAACTATGGGTCATACTAATACTCGAGGAGGAAAGCCACGAGAGCCAAAACAAGTTGACACATTTTCTAATAGAAATACACAATGGAATCTCAATTATGAAACTGGATTTATTGATACTTCTTCTCTTTATCAAGAGAACAATCGCTATGGTATCGATTTATCTTCGATATTTAAATTATCGCCTCAATTTTCTATTTCATTTTCCAGTAATTATCAATTTGAAAAATTAGATAGTGATGAATTGGAAGTACCTGTAGCTTTTGATTTTGTTACCGCAGGGCGAGCAGGGCAGCGTCATGAAATTAATTTAGCTCTTTCCACAGATTGGAAGCCGTTTTCTTGGTTAGCTATTACTGCGGGTGGCAAATACCATTATTATCATTTAACAGATACTTTTTTAAATAATAAGCGACGGAATAACGTAAAAGGTTATGAGAAAACTCCCTCTATTAGAGGATATTTAGTAAGTTATAAAAGAACATTGACACAGGAAGAGTGTTATTTAGTTGGCACTCTATGTGGAATTACGGAACAACAGTTACCAGAAAAATATAAAAGAGTAATAAGAGATCCTGAACTTGGAGAAAAAAGAAGGATAGTGCAAGAGTATAAATTAACTCATCCAGAGTATGAAAAACTACCTGGTAATATAAAAAAAGAAATTAATCGTATAATAAAAAGTTCAAAACAAATACATTTTGAAAATAGAACATATCTCCGTGATGAGAAAGGGAATATTGTTTTTAACTCTACTACTATGAGACCAATGAAAACGGAATTATTATATTGGGGTCTTGATGAAGATGGAGAGTTATTAAAAAGCAATAATATTTTGTTAAACGGTTATCTTAATATGGATGAAAAAGTAGCTCACCCAATTACAGGTAATTTAGTTAATAAATATGAAATGGGTATTTCTAGTCCTACACCTATCTATCTTGATGATGATAAAGATAAATTTGCACCAGAGCCCAGCTATCATCATGGCGCATTTTCACCCTTAGTGTCTGCGACGGTATATGCCAACGATATATTGCGTTTTTATGGACGTTATACCGAGCAACTACGGTTACCTAATCTATTTGAAAATACCAGTGGCTTTTCAGGATCAAAAGCGCGTTATTATGGTTTTAAATTAAAACCTGAGCGTGCGAAAAGCACTGAGTTTGGGGTTATTTTCGATTTTACCGATTGGCTAAATATAGAGCGCCATGCTGATGTAAAAATAAATTATTTCCATACCAATATCGAAAATGTGTTTGATAGAGATGCGAATTGGCAAATTAGGCAATTTGAAAAGCAAGTATTAGAGGGGCTGGAAGTTCAAGCTCGTTTTGATAATGGTTTTATTTTTATGGATACAGCTTTAGTTTATAGCCATAAAAATAAAGTATGTGATAAAAATGCCTTTAGTAACTACGATCCTTCAGGGTTATTAAGTGTTAAACAATGTATGACGGGGGGTTATCCTGGTGGTTTTTTACGTACCTCTATTCAGCCTAAATATTCGGTTAATTTACATTTAGGGACTCGTTGGTTAGATAATAAATTAGAAGTTGGAAGTCGCTGGCTTTATTCATCAGAAGTGGAAAATAAAGATGAAAAATGGCTAAAAGAAAAATTACCACGAGAAATGTACGGTCAAAATAATAACCCAATGCGTTGGGCAAAAGTCTTTACCGTTGATGCTTACATTAACTATCAATATAGCCCTAATTTATCGTTTGAAATAACGGGCAGTAATTTATTAAACGAATACTACATTGATCCTTTAACGCGATCAGGTATGCCTGCGCCCGGAAGAACATTCCGATTGGGTGTGACTGCACAATTTTAATTAAAAGAGAGTAAGGAGCTTTTATTTATGTTGGCACTTTCTGTCAGGCAACCGCTTAATATTTATTATTGGCTGATTGGCATATCGTTAGTTTATATCGCCATATTAAGTTGGGTGTTGCGTTCACTTTCTATGACAGAAAGTGCACACCATATTCATCAGCAACAAGAAAATACATTATCCGTTTACCAAGTGGTATTTTCACCGCCCCAACAATCTACTGTCGTGCATGAGCTTATTGATAAAATTGAACCTCAAGACAGCGCCATTATTTTACCGAGTTCAGAAAAAGGGGAGTTTGTTGAAGCAAAAAAAAAACCACCTAAAAAAATAAAAGAGAAGCCCATACCTATAAAACCAAAATCAATTACACCAGTAAAAAAACAGGTGGTACAAGAAAAAGTAGAGCCGATAAAACAGCGTGATTTAGAAAGCCAAATAGCGCAAACGGCTTCAGAAGCATCGGCAGAAAGCTTAACGCAACATACAGCAAGCTCGTTAGCCGGAAGAAGTCATGCATTAAGTGAGAAAGGAATAGGGCAAGGTGAATCTGACAATCACTATATTAGTTCACTGCGTCGAGAAATAGAGCGTCATAAACGCTACCCATCACAAGCTCGTCGCATGCAGCATGAAGGCCAGGTGGTGGTGAGTTTTTCACTAACATCAGAAGGCACAGTTTCAAGGGTTGAGATAGAAAGTACTTCTGGTATTTCTTCCCTTGATAATGCGGCTATTGCTGCGGTTAAACGCGTAAAATCGATAGGACCTAAGCCTGAAAACCTATTGAACCCTTTAATTGTCTCATTAGATTTTCAATTAAATTAGTGAACCAGTGAAAGCACTTAAGTTAAATTTAAACTTAGGTGCTTTTTTATAAAGTTATTTTTTGTGCACTCATTCGCATTTTTCCAATTACAAGTACATAAATGTCTATTGTTAATGATATTGATTATGATTAACATTAATAATTGCATTTATTATTTAAAGTAAAGCTTGCTTACTTGGAAATTAGTTATGTTTAAATTCGCTGTCTCTACTGCCTTTTTTTTCCTTTTTTCTCTCTTTGTTAATATTGCTAACGCTTCTGATGTAGGCGCAGATAGTCAATATTGGCCTCGTACATTTACTAGTGTGGATGGCTCTAAAGTTGAAATTAAAGCAAAGCCACAACGTATTTTATCTGCGTCAGTTTCTATCACTGGGACATTACTCGCAATGAAAGCGCCCGTCGTTGCAAGTTCAACCGCGGCAAATGGCCAATATTTTGCTCAATGGGATAAAGTGGCAAAAGAAAGAGGGGTTGAGAAATTATGGTCAGCAGGCAGTGTCTCATTAGAAATGGCTTATCTTTATGCACCTGATTTAATCGTTGTTTCCGTAAATGGTGGTGATACGGTTTATCCTCAAGTTGAACAACTTCAACAAATCGCCCCTACTATTGTTTTAGATTACGGCAAACAGAGTTGGGAAAGCTTGGCCTTACAATTGGCACAAGCGACAGGCCAAGAAAAAGAGACGGATACACTACTACAGCATTTTTCAAGCTTAGTAAAAGAAGGCAAAGAAGCACTACAACTTCCAGAAGGTCAGGTCAATATTATCTCTTATTTTGGTGCCGGTACCGTTAATCCTGTTTCATTACCTACCAGTCCTCACGCGGTATTATTACAACAACTTGGTTTTACCATTGAAAGTGCAGATCTTGCATGGCAGCCGAAAGATAAGCCTGTTTCTGATTTTGTGTGGGCTCAATATGAGCATTTAACGCAACTCACCGCACCAACCACTTTTCTCTTAAGTGGAACCGCCAAAGAAGCAGATGTGTTTATGGCTGATCCTATCCTTGCAAATCTGCCTTCTGTTAAAAATAAGCAAGTTTATGGTTTAGGCGTAAATTCATTTCGTATTGATTATTACAGTGCACAAGAAATTATCAACGATATGGTTGCGCGTTTTAATTCGCATAAGCAATAACGTATGTTTACTTCTCATTACGCCATAAAGTGGGGAATAAGAGGTGCTATTCTCCTATTGTTCTTTTTTGCACTATTAAGCTTATTTGTTGGAAGCCGGCATGTTTCTATGTACACAACATGGCAGGCTTTTATCAATTTTGATACGACAAATAGTGAGCACTTATTAGTACGTTATCTACGCTTTCCTCGCACATTATTAGCCATAGTCATCGGTGTTGCATTAGGTGGAGCTGGAACGTTAATGCAAGCTTTAACACGAAATCCACTAGCTGATCCGGGACTATTTGGAATTAATGCCGGGGCAATGGTCGCGATCGTCTCTGTTATTGCATTAACGGGGATCACTGATGTCACTATTTATATGTGGTTTGGTTTATTAGGCGCTTTTTTAGCGGGTATTGGAGTGTATCTTCTTAGTGGAGTAAGACACGGGCTTAATCCCGTTAGAATGGTACTTGCAGGCGTTGCTCTTTCTGTCGTTTTACTGGCTATTACTCAACTTATTACGGTCAATAGTGATGAACGTGTTTTTGATCAGTTCCGTCATTGGGTCGTGGGTTCATTGCAAGGGCGTAGTTTCGATGTTTTGTACCCTATTACTGTGTTGGTTGTGATTGGTAGTGTGATTGCTTACTCGCTAACACGCTCGTTAGATATAGTGACATTAGGTGATGATATTAGTCATGCGTTAGGTGCGAATCAAAAACGAGTTTGGCTATTGTCAGCATTTTCGATAGTTCTTCTTGCTGGAAGTGCTACCGCTGCGGTTGGACCTATTAGTTTTTTAGGCTTAACAGCTCCTCATTTTGCTCGCCGTTTAGTCGGTGCTGAATATCGAAAGATCTTACCTATGTCGATGTTAATTGGTGCATTAATCATGCTGATGGCGGATTGTTTAGGGCGATTAATCGGCACACCAGGCGAAATCAGTGTCGGTATTATGATTTCACTTATTGGTGGGCCTTTCTTTATTTATTTGGTTAAACGTTGGCGGATCATTACATTATGAAATCTAAAAATAATGAGATTGTCTACCAATTGGGTACATGGTCTTGGCGCTTCTCTCTCAAAGATATTGTCATCGCTTTTATTCTGTTTTTTTTGATGATTTTTCTCGCTTTTTTTGCTCTGACAACCGGTAAGTTCCCCATCGAATTTTCTACGTTAATAGATATTATTGTCGGGCAATCAGAAGGTGGTATTAAAGAAAAAATTGTAATGGATATCCGTTTACCTCGACTACTTACCGCAATGGGTGTTGGGGCCGCATTAGGTATTTCAGGCGCTATTTTCCAGTCAATTTCCCGCAATGTTTTGGGCTCACCCGATGTTATTGGCTTTACAACCGGGGCAGCAACAGGGGCATTACTGCAAATCATTATTTTTAATGGAGCGGTTGTGGATATCGCTATTTCTACGTTAATAGGTGGAATGGCAACGGCATTAATCGTTTATCTGCTGTCATTAAAAAATGGTGTTATGTCCGGTTACACCATGATTTTAATCGGTATTGGCATCGGTGCCATTTTACATGCCTTTAATGGTTTATTGTTGGTAAAGGGCAATATTGATAATGCCATTATGGCCAATCTTTGGCTTGCTGGTTCGTTAAATGCTCGTACTTGGTCGCATGTTTATCCTACTTTTATCGGTTTACTGCTGCTTGTTCCTCTCATTGTTTTTTATGCTAAATCACTCACTTTAATGGAAATGGGGGATGATATGGCACAACAATTAGGCGTCAATGTTGGCCGAGTAAGATGGGTGATGATTTTTAGTGCGGTATTACTCGCTTCATTAGCGACTGCCAGCGCCGGACCGATTGCTTTTGTTGCACTCGCAGCACCTCAATTAGTGATCCGATTAAGCCACTCAGGAAAGCTACCCATCGTAGGCTCTGCACTAATGGGAGCACTTCTTTTGCTTTCTGCTGACGTATTGTCACAAAGCCTACCTATTGATGTCACGATGCCCGTAGGTTTAATGACGGGTGTTATTGGCGGACTTTATTTGTTGTGGCTACTAACACGAAAATATAAAGCCTAGACTGATAATGATTTTTATTACGTATATATAATGATTATCATTTTATATAATGTTAATGAATAATAATAAATAAAGTAAATATTTATCAACTTATGGATGAGTGAAAAGGATGGTCGCCAAAAAGACTTATTAAATTTTTAGGATGTAATGTGGGTATTTTATAAATCGTCTAATGGCATGCTCTATGGCATGAAAGGTATAGACTTATGTCTGCTGTTCTTACTCTACGCGCTAAAAAAGCCACAATAACAACACTTGTACAAGTGGCTTTATTAGGAACGCTATGTATTGCGGTTCCTTATGTAAATGCACAAGAAATAGAAAAAACATCAAGGCTACAAGATAACAAAAAACACGATGAAAAAGTGGATGTGTTAATTGTAACGGGTGAGAAACTCAATAAATCTATTTATGACACCGGCTCAAGTGTCACAGTGTATGATGCGAAAAAAATAGAAGCTATTCCAAATGCGGATGTGAATACATTACTGCAAATGACACCGAATATTGTTGATAATGGGAATAGCAATGCTTTACCCGCTATTCGGGGTGTTGATGGTTCAGGGCCAGCACAAGGAGCAATTGCTTTTTTAGGCGGTACTCGCCCAAGAGTTAACTTCTCTGTTGATGGACGCTCATTTACCTATAATGAATTTGGTTATGGCGCTCAATCGTTATGGGATGTGAATACCGTTGAAATTTTCCGTGATCCGCAAAGTTATGTGCAAGGTCGAAATGCTATTGCTGGTGCAATTTTGGTGAAAACTCAAGATCCAACATTCTATTGGGAAAATGCAGTAAAACTGGGGGCGGGGCAGCAAGATCTTCGTGAATATGCCGTGATGACTTCTGGGCCACTGATTGAAGATAAATTAGCGTTTCGTTTTACTGCAGAAAGACAAGAGCGTGAAAGCTTTGTGCATATGGATAAATACTCTCCGACAGGTGATCCGCGAGATATTCACTCCAATACATTTCGCGGAAAACTGCTCTATGACTCTTTAGATAATCCTGACTTTAAAGCCAAGCTAACAGTCAGCCATCTTGATAGTCGATCACCGCAAAATGAAGCTAATATGGCGAGCAATCTTGCACCGAATGCAGCATCACGCTTCCGTCCTGTGATTAAACGTAAAACAACCAGTGGTATTTTAAATACCACATGGGAAGCGAATGACAATTTAAGTGTTGAAAACACTCTGATTTATACTGACTTTTCAACACGTCGCTTAACAGAAGCACAAAGCCCTCGTGCAGATATTGATGCTAAAGAATTTGAATTTGAACCTATGCTCCGTTTTAAAACGGACAGTGAAGCATTAAGCGGGATTTTTGGTCTACGTTATTTCCATGCTAAACAAGATGAATTTGTGAATATCTTTGGTGGCAGTTATTTTGATGATAAAACAGAAACAGCTTCCGCTTATGGTTCATTAACTTACGCACTATTTCCTAAAATTGATGTCACGTTATCCGGGCGTTTTGAACGGGAGCACCATACTCGTAACGGGGGGAGTGCGACTGTTGCTATCGATTTTGATGAAACCTATAACACTTTCTTACCTAAAGCGGATATTGCATGGAAACCGGGTGTGAATCAAACCGTCGGTTTTGCGGTAGGGCGTGGTTATAACGGAGGGGGTGCCGGCGTGACGATTGGTAAGCCAATTGTCACTTATGTTTATTCCCCAGAATATGTGTGGAACTATAGCCTTTATACACGTAATAGCCTGCTTGACAACAAATTAAGTGTGATGACGAATTTGTTCTATAACGACTATAAAGATATGCAATTACCTTTCTATTTGGGGCCAAATTCTTCCACTATTCGCAATGCGAAAAAAGTAGAAACTTACGGTGCGGAATTAACGGTGGCTTATCAACCAATAGACTCCCTTGAATTAAATACAGGTGTCGGTTTATTAAAAACCAAAATTAAAGACTTTGGTAATAGTGGTATTGAAGGCAAAGAGCTGGCTCGTGCGCCAAGTTACACGGCGAATGTCGGTGCTAAATATCAATTAACTCAGGCTATGGATATTAGCGGTAATGTTCAGTTCTCGGGTGATTATTTCTCTAATGCGAATAATGCGGATAGTGGAAAAGTCGATAGTTTTTGGTTAGCCAATTTACAGCTTGGATATAACTTTAAATGGGGTAGAACAACGTTATTTGCTCAGAATTTATTTGATTCAGATAAACGAATTCTTATTCCAGATAATAATAAAGATACCGCTATTTATCAGCGCCCACGTATGATCGGTGCTTCAGTAGAAGTTCGTTTCTAAATATAAATCACAGAAAAGGGTGATGTTAACTTATCATCACCCTTATTTTATCTAATGTGATAATTCAATAAAAAGATAATGTTATGCACAATAGCCGATTACAGACACACTGTTTAACGTTGGGATATCAACAAACAACGATTTGCCAAGATATTTCTCTTTCTATTCCTGATAAAAAAGTCACCGTCATTATTGGTCCTAATGGTTGTGGTAAATCAACGTTATTGCGCAGCTTGTGTTGTTTATTAAAACCATTATCAGGTCATGTTTCATTAGATGGACAGCCTTTAACTGCATTGCCAACTAAAAAGTTAGCTCGTCAAATCGCGTTATTACCACAAACGATGCAAGCACCTTCGGGGATCACTGTAGCTAATTTAGTTGCAAGAGGGCGATTTCCTCACCAAAGCTTTATGCATCAATGGAGCAGAGAAGACAAGTTAGCCGTAGAAACGGCAATGAAAGAGACCGGAATAGTTGAATTTGCAGATAAAACGGTAGATTCATTATCTGGAGGACAAAGACAACGGGTTTGGGTTGCGATGGTATTAGCGCAACAAGCGGAGATTTTGCTGTTAGATGAGCCAACAACATATTTGGATATTGCTTATCAAATAGAATTACTGAATATCTTTCGAAAGCTTAATCAACAACAAGGGCGTACTGTCGTTGCTGTTTTACATGATTTAAACCAAGCTTGTCGTTACGCAGATAACCTAGTGGTCATGGTAAAAGGTCAAATTATTGCACAGGGCCAGCCACAATCTATTATTAATGAGGCATTAATAAAACAAGTTTTTGATTTAGAATGTAAAATTATTTCCGATCCTATTGTTGGAACACCAATGATAGTACCTTGCTAACTTATTGTTGAGCAATAAAAAAGCGGCTTTAGTGTGACTAAATACCGCTTTTCGATTTGGGTTAGCATAAATAAATTACGCTGTTTTGGGCCATTTATTGGCAACCCAAATTCCACTCATTTTCATTGCATAACCAAATAAAACACCCACGATTAGTGAAGGGATGGTTTGAGTGAGATCGCCTTGCGCAGCAAAAATGGTGCATGCTCCAATAAAAGTGCCGGGAATATAAGCAAGTAAGGCGCTTTTAGCTTGAATGCACATTACAAAGGCAATAACACCCGTTACGGCATAGCCGAAAACAGAAATATCATTAAAAATCTGGCTACCATAAATAATGGCTAATGCCCAAATTACGCCACTCATAATGGTTGCTATTGTGACCGCTAATCCTTTAATGCCTTCCTTAGGATAAGCAAAATAAGCGGTACAACCTAAAAAGCCAGCCCAGCTTAATAAACCAAATTGATTAGCAATAAATGCCCAAATGGCAGAAAGAATGCCTGTTGTCAGCGCAGTAAAATAAAGCGTTCTCACGATAGACTCTTAAATATAAGGGGGATATTTACCCAGTTAACTAAAGGCGAAGTTTAACATTGTCATTAGTTAATTTACTATATTTAGATCATTAAACATCATCATTTAAATACATATTTTTTCTATATGTAAAATCTATTTTTCTTTAAAAAAAAGAAAAAGACAATGTAAACGATTGCGTATTGGAATCATGATTAAATAAAAAATAACTAGGTCTATTATTCAATATTTATTATTAATAGTTTAATTAAAAAATAGTATTAAATAATATAAAAGTAAAAAAGTTAAGTAATTTATCTTACTCTTTTTGAAAAATTTTATTTCTTAAGTTTAATCGTAATGCATTTAACTTTTACCTGCTATAGCCGTTAAATTCAGAATTACACGCTATAGCAGGTAAGCAGCTAAATATTAGCTAATCTAATAGCACGTGCTTTCATTCCATCCAATATTGTATTGCTAATCTCAGAAGGGAAATTGTCGGGTAGTTGCTGTTTTACGCGTTGTATGACATCGTCCATTTCTTGATAAAAATAATGAAGAATATCGCTCATCAATGAAGGATCGAAACCGACAGCTTCAGCTGTTTGGTAAAAATGGCGAGGGAAAATTTGTTCTATTGCGTATTTTTTACCTCGGCTTGCTTTTAATCCCATAGCAAGTTTTGCATCTCGTGGATTAAGTCCTCTTCCTCCGAAATTGGGATAGATAGACATAATGTCATAAAGAGGAGTGAGATGGAAACGTCCTTCTTGGTTGATAAAAACAGAAAAATTCTTTGCATGTCCATCTGTTGCAGCCAAAAGCCAAAATAGCACTTGCGCCTTCATAAAATGAAAACGATCTTGATCGGCATTTGATGAGCCAAGTAAATATTTCATAATATCGATAATGCCAGGCCCTCCTTCATTTTCATATTTTAGAGCAGAAGGTATATTTAAAATTTGGCAAAAATCTTCTTGAGGTAAACGTATTATCCACGATTTATCTGATGAATATTTTCTATCAAAACGTTCTACAGCAAGCGCTTTAATATTTTTTGTTTTAATAATAGAGCAGTGAGGGACGGGAAGATCAAATTCTTTGGCAATTAAGGTACAAAGATACTCATTTTCTACACTATTGGATAAATCCATTGTATAAGAATGACTTTCAATAACGCCAATTGGCAGTTTAATAATGTGGGTAGTGGGTGTGTTATTATGTGGTACGCACCAATGATTATCTTTTAAAAGTAACGCGGTTTTTTCTTGTGCTCCAGCGATGGAAATTCTGAAATCAGTATATTCTTCAAGCATACCGAGTGGAGTATTGGATTGATATCCTAGTAGAATTCTCTCAAGCTCAGTATCATCGAGTTTGTGATATGCTATTTTTTTGATATTCGCGGGCGTACTGCCACTAGGAAGTAACCTTAATGCACCAACAGTATCTGCACCGATAGCCGCTAATAGATCAAAGGGTTGACTTGAGTTCGCATTATAGCGACTCACAATACGATTTCTAATTTCAGTATTATCAGGTAACAGATTATCAAAGAAATTATAGACACAGTCTCCTTGATATTCTTGAAGTTGTAATGGCATCGAAAGAGAGATAGGACGACTTCCTAGTTGATTAACCCAATCTTCAGCATATTGGAATGAATGCGCACCTGAGCTTTTTTTAGTAAAAATGCCCACATAGTATTCATTCATATATACATCAAGACTCGCCATTTACCACTCCTCCTTCCACTCACTTTTGTGTGCTAAATTATTTTTAGCATCTTTAGGATGAATTTCCATCTCTAAATTTAGTGCGGAGAGTAGTTTGAAAAAAGTTTCTAGTTTGGTGGAATTAGGATTAAGTTCAAAATTGGACACGGTATCTTGTCGGATCCCTACTTTTTGGGCAACTTTACTTTGAGACAGTTTTTTTGTTAATCGGACATCCTTTAGATGTACGCTGAGTTGATAGGCGTTAATTATAATCATTATCTTCTACCGGTTATAGGCGTTAACATCTAATATACCTGTTATAACGTGTAGATCAAGATCTAATGGTTATAGCGTGTAGAATTAAAACTACCTGCTATAACCGGTAAGTTAAAATTTACACGGTATAGCGGGTTAATACAGAAGCTGGAAAATCTAGCTGTGTTACTCATAACCTCGGCTGACGTTTAGTCTTATAAAGACCAAGCTTATTTTTTAACACTTCATAGGGGGAGTTACCAGCATGGGCTGACCGTCAAAGGCGTCGTAGTTCGTCTTAGAACGGGAAGCTTTTATGGGTGCTACTATGAGTTGAAGATAGGTAGATCTGGGGAGGGAGAAACATGTTTTCTCGGTTCTCTTAAATCAACAATAATTAGTACTGCTGGGATTTCAAACTCAGCTACCGTTGCTATTTCACCAGTGTGCGGTCTAATCTCAGAGATCGCTGTATCTGGCATTGATCCTAAATATAAATATGGAATACCTGTTGGGTTCGCTCGCCCATGATTAGCATATCGATTTGGAGGTGCTCCCATATCTTCATTTATTGTTGTAATGAGTTTTTCAAGTGCCTGACCGAATTAAAAGTGCCATACTTCATCTCAACAGTGTGTCCATTCGATGTGATTTTTAGCTCAAAAAACAAACAATTACATTCGAGGAATTTAAAGATGGGCATAATCAGGACACAAAAATCACGTATAAACTCGCACGGCGATGGACCAGTACAGAAAGTAAAAGCTCGCATTAACATGTAGTTAATGCGAGTTAGTGAACGTTCTCAGGCTAGGATAGACTAAAACTTATTTCCCAATACAAAAGCTAGAGAAAATACGACCTAATAAGTCATCTGAAGTAAATTCACCGGTGATCTCACTTAATGCTTGTTGAGCGAGTCTTAACTCTTCTGCCAATAACTCACCTGATTTTGCATAAACTAGTTGCTCATGACCTTGCTGTAAATGTTCTGCTGCAGTATTTAAGGCTTGTAAGTGGCGACGGCGTGCTAAGAAGCCACCTTCAGTGTTACTATTAAAGCCCATCGCTTCTTTTAAGTGTGAGCGAAGTAATTCAATCCCCATTCCATCACGTGCAGATAAACGGATCATTGGGTAATTACCTTGAGCTGTGATCTCGACATTTTCACCGGTTAGGTCAGATTTGTTACGAATAACAGTAACGGGTAAGGTGTTTGGTAATCGAGCCATAAATTCAGGCCAGATATCTTCAGGTGTTGTTGCATCCGTTGTTGTGCTATCAACCATAAAGAGCACTCTATCTGCTTGCTCAATCTCTTTCCAAGCACGCTCAATACCAATACGTTCAACTTCATCGCTGGCTTCACGTAAACCCGCAGTATCGATAATATGCAACGGCATACCATCAATGTGGATATGTTCGCGTAATACATCACGCGTTGTACCAGCAATATCTGTAACAATTGCGGCTTCTCTGCCAGCTAATGCATTTAATAGACTCGATTTACCCGCATTAGGACGACCCGCGATAACCACTTTCATCCCTTCACGTAATAAGCTACCTTGGCGAGCTTGAGCACGAACATCATCCAACTCAGCAATAACAGCGTTAAGTTTTCCTTCAATGATACCGTCAGAAAGAAAATCAATTTCTTCATCTGGGAAATCAATGGCTGCTTCAACATAAATGCGCAAATGGGTTAACGATTCCACCATCTCGTTAATATGAGAGGAAAATGCACCTTGTAATGAGTTAATTGCTGAGCGCGCTGCTTGCTCTGAGCTGGCATCAATTAAATCGGCAATGGCTTCTGCTTGTGCTAAATCGAGTTTGTCATTTAAAAATGCACGTTCAGAAAACTCACCAGGATTAGCGATACGTACACCAGGAATTTGTAAAATACGTTTTAGTAATAAATCAAGAATAATTGGGCCACCATGGCCTTGCAGTTCTAAAACATCTTCACCCGTAAAAGAGTTAGGGTTAGGGAAGAAAAGGGCGATACCCTGATCAAGCACGGAGTTATCTTCGTTACGAAACGGCAGATAATCGGCATAACGAGGTTTAGGCAATTTGCCTAAGACGGTTTGTGCCACAAGAGCCGCTTTAGGCCCAGAAACGCGCAGGATACCAACACCGCCTCTTCCAGGAGGTGTGGCCTGAGCGACGATAGTATCAGTGCTATGCATGGTGTACTCGCTTAATCAGAATAATCATTAATCATCTAAAATTAAAAAACAGAAGGCGGTCTATAATGACCGCCTTCGCTATTTTATGTCACTTTCCTTTGAATGTAACCAAGGAAGAGGTTTTTCCTCATATGACCTTATTTTTTGTCTCTGCTGTGTAAGCCACGTTTTTCCAGACCGCGGTAAATTAACTGCTGCTGGATGATGGTCACTAAGTTACTGACGATATAGTACAGAACCAGACCTGATGGGAACCACAGGAAGAATACAGTAAATACAACCGGCATAAAGGTCATGATCTTTTGTTGCATCGGATCAGTTACTGCAGTTGGAGACAGTTTCTGAATGACGAACATAGTTACACCCATTAATAATGGCAGGATGTAGTATGGGTCTTGTGCAGACAAATCTTGGATCCATAACATAAATGGAGCATGACGTAATTCAACTGAGCCCATCAGCATGTAATACAACGCAAGGAAGATTGGCATCTGGATAATCAGCGGTAAACACCCACCCAGAGGATTCACTTTCTCTTGTTTGTATAACGCCATCATTTCTTGGCTCATACGTTGTTTGTCATCACCAATACGCTCACGCAGAGCAGCCAGTTTTGGTTGCAGTAAACGCATTTTCGCCATGGAGGTGTACTGCGCTTTGGTCAGCGGGTACATGATACCACGAACGATAAAGGTGATCATGATGATGGAGAAGCCCCAGTTACCGATAAAGCTGTGAAGGAATTTCAACAGTTTGAACAGTGGCTGAGAGATAAACCATAACCAACCATAGTCTACAGATAGGTCTAAATGTGGCGCGATAGCAGACATTTCAGACTGGATCTCAGGGCCAACCCATAATGTAGAGGTGATGTCAGCTGTACTATTTGGTGCAATAGTGACAGGTGCTGATTTATAACCAATCAGAGCAATGGATTTATTTTCTAAAGTAATCGAGTAGAAGTTATTGTTCTGACTATCTTTAGAAGGAACCCATGCTGTTGCGAAGTATTGTTGTAACATCGCAA
This sequence comes from Proteus vulgaris, assembly GCF_016239305.1. GTDB lineage: Bacteria > Pseudomonadota > Gammaproteobacteria > Enterobacterales > Enterobacteriaceae > Proteus > Proteus vulgaris_C. The sequence continues at coordinate 80,842 of NZ_JAEHOQ010000004.1, forward strand.
TCCAACCATTATTCGTGGTTAGAGATAAGTTTTTATCTTCGATATCACCAAAACTATATTTTTTATAGTTGGTTTCATCTGAGGAATATGCCGCACCACGATAAGTGTGTAGCGCAAAGTTGCTACTACCAGTATCACGGCTTTCTGGCAATTTAACAGATTGCTTTAACTGACCGTAGAAGTTCATTGTCAGTGTTTTATCTGTTGTATTCTCAATTTTATATTCAATACCGATATCGTACTGACCTTTTTTCAGAATAAAGGTTTTGACGAATTTTACGCCATCTTCATTCACAAAAGTCATAGGTACGCGTAATTCATCTTGATTTTCACCAAGTATGAATTCGTTTTTATCAGCAGTATAGACTGGGCGAGATTTCTGATCTGGACCATCCGGGCCGATTAAGCCACTTTGAGCCTGATACAGGAATTGAGGTGTAGTTTCCAGTAAACGGAAAGGTGTCTGTGAATTAAGCTCGGCGGGATAGGCTAACAAATCAGCCTCATCGATTGTACCGCCCTGAGTATTGATACTAAGATCAAGTACGTCAGTTTTTACGGTAATCAATTTTGCCTGCTCATTGCTGTTACCAGTTACAGCAAGACTATCACTACTTGGCATGTCCGCTTGTTGCGAGATCTGAGTAGTAGTGGTGGTGTTTTGTGAAACTTTATCACCCTCCCACTGCTGCCAGATCAGGAAAGAAACGAACAGCAAAGCGATGAATAGAAGATTGCGTTGCGAATCCATCGTTAATTTTCTCTGTTATCGTCGTTTTTTCTAGGTGGGACAGGATCATCACCACCTTCGTGTAAAGGGTGGCATTTTAATATGCGTTTCACTGTTAACCAACTACCTTTTATCATTCCAAACCTGCGCAATGCCTCAATTCCATAATGAGAGCACGTAGGATTAAAACGACAACGAGGCCCCAACAGAGGACTAATCCCCAGTTGATAGCCCCTAATCAGCAAGATCAGGACTTTTGAGCCAAGCGACAATGACGACGCCATAATTTACCCAACACTTCCGTCAATTGGTGGTTATCAAGTTCTGCAACCCCTTTTCTTACTAATAACACAAAATCCATCGGCGGTAATTCATGCTGATGTAAACGAAAGTATTCACGGGCTAATCGTTTAATACGATTGCGCTCATGAGCACGTTTAACGTTTTTCTTTGCGATTGTTAGACCGATGCGGGGATGCCCCAGCTCATTCTGGCGACCCAAAATAGTAACTTCTGGTGAACTCGCGCGTTGTGGTTGCTGGAAAACAAAATTGAAATGCTTGGGAGTTAACAAACGTAACTCCCTTGGAAAAGCGAGCTTAACCACGGAATGGTTAGCTTTTATTATTTCGAAGAAACGGTCAGACGAGAGCGGCCTTTCGCACGACGGCGAGCCAGAACCTGACGACCATTTTTAGTGGCCATACGAGCGCGGAAGCCGTGGTTACGGTTGCGCTTCAGTACAGACGGTTGAAAAGTGCGTTTCATGGCGATTTCTACCTACTTAATATAATTACTGATTCAGCAAATGCGTTGACAGACAGGCGTGCAATAAATAAACAAACCGGTACTTCAATCGCAGCATCAATGATGGAAAGATGCGGGATTGTAATAAAATCACTCAAATGCGTCAATCAAGATGACGCTTTAAGTACCGATTTTTGTCGTCTTTTTTAGCAAACCCGATAATCAATCCTGACTTATGCGCAACGAGTACGCTTATTAGCGACCTAAAAGAGAGCCTTAATAAGTGACTTTGTTGGTACAAGCACGCAGGGTGCAAGATTATACGGACTCATGGTGAAAGCGCAAGGATCTTTGATGGATCAAGTGAGAGATATTTGATCACTTACCATAAGAAAGAGAGATTTATGCAAAGAGAAAGTTATCCCCAATTGCTAATTGTAGGGCGACTCAAGTACACTAGAATGCCTTTGCATATTTCATTTGGTGAATTATCACAAATCATCAAGCCTGTGGATAAAAACCATAAAAACTGTGCAAAAGAAAGAGGATCTTCGTTTCATTTTGCGATATGATCCCCCGTCACGATCAGAATAGCCAGTCTGCGATCGTGAATCACGATGTAAATAAATCGTTGTCACCAAGAGTTGTTCCTTATTAAGAATTGAAGAGGAACGATGTTGTGCACTTTGTGTTTAAGCACGCTGTGTTTAGTTGCATTGTACAACTGCATTTTTCCTGTTTATTTTTTAGTCTTGTTTTTTTAGGGGAGTCCGCCGTGTCACTTTCGCTTTGGCAGCATTGTCTTGCCCGATTGCAGGATGAGTTACCTGCCACTGAATTTAGTATGTGGATACGTCCCTTGCAGGCAGAATTAAGCGATAATACGCTGGCGCTGTATGCACCTAATCGTTTTGTTTTAGATTGGGTAAGAGAAAAATACATTAATAATATCAATGCGTTATTAGTGGATTTTTGTGGCTCTGAAGTCCCTTCTTTACGCTTTGAAGTAGGTAATAAACCTGCATCGACACGTACAACGGAAAGTGTTCCTAAAGCTGTTGTACACCCAACAGTAAATACGGCACCTACGTATAGTCAGCCTGTTCGCCCTAGCTGGGATAATCAACCCGCATCTCAACTGCCTGAGCTGAATTATCGCTCTAATGTTAACCCAAAACATAAGTTTGATAACTTTGTTGAAGGTAAATCTAACCAGCTAGCGAGAGCTGCAGCAAGACAAGTTGCTGATAATCCTGGTGGTGCTTATAACCCACTCTTTTTATATGGTGGAACAGGGCTTGGTAAAACGCACTTGTTACACGCAGTGGGTAACAGCATTATGGAACGTAAAGCGAATGCAAAAGTGGTTTATATGCACTCTGAACGTTTCGTACAAGATATGGTAAAAGCGTTACAAAATAATGCGATAGAAGACTTTAAACGTTATTACCGTTCTGTGGATGCACTATTAATTGATGATATTCAATTTTTTGCCAATAAAGAGCGTTCACAAGAAGAATTTTTTCATACCTTTAACGCATTGTTAGAGGGTAATCAGCAAATTATTTTAACCTCAGACCGTTATCCAAAAGAGATTAACGGTGTTGAAGATAGATTAAAATCACGCTTTGGTTGGGGATTAACGGTAGCGATTGAGCCACCAGAACTTGAAACCCGAGTCGCGATTTTGATGAAAAAAGCGGATGAAAACCAAATTCAGTTACCTGACGAAGTGGCTTTTTTTATTGCTAAAAGACTTCGTTCTAACGTCCGTGAGCTTGAAGGTGCATTAAACCGAGTAATTGCTAACGCGAATTTTACAGGTCGTGCGATTACTATCGACTTTGTACGTGAAGCATTACGTGATTTACTCGCTCTACAAGAAAAATTAGTCACTATCGATAATATTCAAAAAACAGTTGCTGAATATTATAAAATTAAAGTGGCCGATTTACTGTCGAAGCGGAGATCCCGATCGGTTGCCCGTCCGAGGCAAATGGCAATGGCGCTGGCAAAGGAACTCACAAACCACAGCTTGCCTGAAATCGGGGATGCCTTTGGTGGTCGTGATCATACAACTGTTCTTCATGCATGTCGTAAAATAGAGCAATTGCGTGAAGAAAGTCACGATATCAAAGAAGATTTTTCTAACTTAATCAGAACATTATCATCCTAGCGCTATGAAATTTATCATTGAACGTGAACAGCTTCTTAAGCCGCTACAACAAGTGAGTGGCCCTTTGGGTGGTCGTCCTACCTTACCTATTTTAGGTAACTTATTGCTTAAGGTGACTGAGAACACCTTATCACTAACAGGAACTGACCTTGAAATGGAGATGGTGGCGAGAGTTAACCTCAGCCAGTCTCATGAAATTGGCGCCACAACTGTTCCTGCGCGTAAGTTTTTTGATATTTGGCGTGGGTTACCAGAAGGCGCAGAAATCAGTGTTGAGCTCGATGGTGATCGCCTTTTAGTGCGCTCAGGTCGTAGCCGTTTTTCATTATCAACTTTACCAGCATCTGATTTTCCTAACTTAGATGATTGGCAAAGTGATGTTGAATTTACCTTGCCTCAAGCAACATTAAAACGCCTCATTGAATCCACACAGTTTTCAATGGCACATCAAGATGTGCGTTATTACCTCAACGGTATGTTGTTTGAAACTGAAAATACAGAATTACGCACAGTTGCAACAGATGGGCACCGTTTAGCCGTATGTTCGATGGATATCGGGCAATCTTTACCTGGCCACTCAGTTATTGTCCCTCGTAAAGGTGTTATCGAATTAATGCGTCTACTGGATGGTGGTGGTGAGAGTTCACTGCAACTGCAAATCGGTAGTAACAATATACGTGCGCATGTGGGTGACTTTATTTTTACCTCGAAGTTGGTTGATGGTCGTTTCCCTGACTATCGTCGCGTATTACCGAAAAACCCAACAAAAACAGTGATTGCAGGTTGTGATATTCTTAAGCAGGCATTTTCTCGTGCTGCAATTTTATCTAATGAGAAATTCCGCGGTGTGCGTATTAACCTCACAAGTGGTCAATTGAAAATCACAGCGAACAACCCTGAGCAAGAAGAAGCAGAAGAAATTGTTGATGTTCAGTATCAAGGTGAAGAAATGGAAATTGGCTTTAATGTCAGCTATCTCCTTGATGTATTGAATACCTTGAAATGTGAAGAAGTTAAGCTGTTACTAACGGATGCCGTTTCAAGTGTTCAAGTTGAAAATGTGGCAAGTTCTGCGGCTGCTTATGTTGTTATGCCAATGCGTTTATAATAGTCACTAACATGATTTTATCCCGTTTATTGATCCGCCATTTTAGAAATATTGAACAGGCGGATCTGCCATTAGCGGATGGCTTTAATTTTCTTGTTGGACCAAACGGGAGTGGTAAAACAAGTATACTTGAAGCGATTTACACCTTAGGACATGGACGAGCATTTCGTAGTTCTCAAGCAAATCGCGTGATCCAACATGATGAAAATGAATTTATTCTTCATGGGCGCTTAAGTGGGCTTAATGAAGAGAGCCGTGGCTATGCGATTGGATTGAGTAAAGATCGCGAAGGTAATAGCACGGTACGCATTGACGGAAGCGATGGTCATAAAATTGCAGAATTAGCAAAATTGTTACCCATGCAATTAATTACACCTGAAGGTTTTACCTTACTAAATGGTGGGCCTAAATATCGTCGCGCGTTTATCGATTGGGGTTGTTTTCATAATGAACCTCGATTTTTCGCTGCATGGTCGGATTTAAAACGTGTTTTAAAGCAACGTAATGCAGCACTAAGGCAAGCAACGTCTTATCGACAGCTGATGCCTTGGGATAAAGAACTTATCTTATTAACGCAACAGATAAGTGAATGGCGAGCTCAATATACCGAAGATATCGCTAAAGATATTGAAGAAACGTGTCGTCTGTTTTTACCTGAATTTTCGCTGAAAGTCAGTTTTCAGCGAGGCTGGGATAAAGAAACTGATTATGGTGAGTTGCTAGCACGTCAATTTGAACGTGATAAAATGTTAGCGTATACCTCACTTGGTGCTCATAAAGCAGATCTACGCATTAGAGCAAATGGCACGCCAGTAGAAGATATGTTGTCACGAGGTCAGCTCAAGCTATTGATGTGTGCTCTGAGACTGGCGCAAGGTGAATATTTCACTCGTAAGAATGGGCAAAGATGCCTGTATCTGCTCGATGATTTTGCTTCCGAATTAGATGCAAGTCGGCGTCAGTTATTAGCCGAGCGTCTAAAATCTACGCAAGCTCAAGTGTTTGTCAGTGCGATAACACAAGGGCAAGTGAAAGATATGCTAGATGTAAATAGCAGGCTATTTAGCGTAGAACGTGGCAAAATAGAGGTTAAACCATAGGAATAAAGCGAGAAACGTTGATGTCGAATACATATGACTCCTCAAGTATCAAAGTATTAAAAGGGCTGGATGCGGTGCGTAAGCGCCCGGGGATGTATATCGGGGATACAGATGATGGAACCGGTCTGCATCACATGGTCTTCGAGGTGGTCGACAACGCAATCGACGAAGCCCTCGCGGGTTTCTGTGATGAGATTATTGTCACTATCCATTCAGATAACTCCGTCTCTGTTCGAGATGATGGTCGTGGAATTCCAACCGGCATTCACCAAGAAGAGGGTGTTTCAGCAGCAGAAGTTATTATGACGGTTCTGCATGCTGGGGGTAAATTCGATGATAACTCCTATAAAGTCTCTGGTGGACTTCATGGTGTAGGGGTTTCTGTTGTTAATGCGTTGTCTGAAAAACTCGAACTGACTATTCATCGCGATGGAAAAATCCATCAGCAAATTTATCGTCATGGTGTACCTGATGATCGCTTAAAAGTAATTGGTGATACTGAAAAATCAGGAACATTTGTTCGCTTCTGGCCTAGTCTTGAAACCTTTAAAGGTGAGACTGAATTCCAGTATGAAATTTTAGCAAAACGTCTTCGTGAGTTGTCATTCTTAAACTCAGGCGTTTCTATCCGTTTAATTGATAAACGTGATAATCGTGAAGATCATTTCCACTACGAAGGTGGTATTAAGGCATTCGTTGAATACTTAAGCCGTAATAAAACGCCAATTCACCAAAATGTATTCTATTTCTCCACCGAAAAAGATGGTATTGGTGTTGAAGTTGCGATGCTATGGAATGATGGTTTCCAAGAGAATGTTTATTGTTTTACCAATAACATTCCTCAACGTGATGGTGGTACACACTTAGTCGGTTTCCGTACAGCAATGACGCGTACGTTAAACAACTATATGGATAAAGAAGGCTTTAATAAGAAATCAAAAATCAGTGCAACAGGTGATGATGCTCGTGAAGGTCTGATTGCGGTTATCTCTGTTAAAGTACCTGATCCTAAATTCTCGTCACAAACAAAAGACAAACTGGTTTCTTCTGAAGTTAAAACAGCCGTAGAAACGCTGATGAATGAGAAGCTGGTGGAATACCTGTTAGAAAATCCAAATGACGCCAAAATTGTTGTTGGCAAAATTATTGATGCTGCTCGCGCTCGTGAAGCTGCACGTAAAGCACGCGAGATGACACGTCGTAAAGGCGCTTTAGACTTAGGTGGCTTACCAGGTAAATTAGCAGACTGTTCTGAACGTGATCCTGCTTTCTCTGAACTGTATTTAGTGGAAGGGGATTCTGCGGGTGGCTCTGCAAAACAAGGGCGTAACCGTAAAACGCAGGCTATTTTGCCGTTAAAAGGTAAAATTCTAAACGTTGAGAAAGCGCGTTTTGATAAAATGCTGGCGTCTCAAGAAGTAGCAACATTAATTACCGCATTAGGTTGTGGTATCGGTCGTGATGAATATAACCCAGATAAACTGCGTTATCACAGTATTATCATCATGACGGATGCCGACGTCGATGGTTCTCACATTCGTACCTTGTTACTGACATTTTTCTATCGTCAAATGCCAGAAATTATCGAACGTGGTCATATCTTTATTGCTCAACCACCACTTTACAAAGTGAAGAAAGGGAAGCAAGAGCAATACATCAAAGATGATGACGCGATGGACGAATACCTGATGTCTATCGCACTTGATGGCGCAGCACTTTATATTAGTGAACATGCACCAGCAATGCACGGTGAGCAACTTGAAAAATTGGTTGTTGACTACCATGCTGCACATAAAATTATTCGTCGTATGGAGCGTATTTATCCACTGAGCATGTTAAACAGCTTGGTGTATCACTCAACGCTCACAGAAGAAGATTTATCTGATAAAACCAAAGTTGAAGAGTGGATGAGTGGCTTGGTCAACCGTTTAAATAATGCGGAAGAGCAAAGCAGTACTTATAGCTATACTATCACTCAAAACGATGAAAACCGTTTATTTGAGCCTGTATTACGAATTCGTACTTACGGTATTGATACAGACTATAAACTGGATTATGACTTTATCCACAGTAGCGAATATCAACGTATTACTCATTTAGGTGACATTATCGGTAACCTGATTGAAGATGGTGCGTTTATTGAACGTGGAGAGCGTCGTCAGGTGATTTCAAGCTTTGAAGAAGCGCTTGAGTGGCTAACAAAAGAATCACGTCGTGGCCTTGCTGTACAACGTTATAAAGGTCTTGGTGAAATGAACCCAGAGCAATTATGGGAAACCACCATGAACCCAGATACACGTCGTATGATGCAAGTGACTGTTAAAGATGCGATTGCAACGGATGAGTTATTCACTACGTTAATGGGTGATGCGGTTGAACCACGTCGTGCCTTTATCGAAGAGAATGCGCTGAAAGCGGCAAATATTGATATCTAATTACGAGTGATTTCATCACATAAAATAAAAACCAGCTAATTAATTAGCTGGTTTTTTTATATTTATAGACGATATTTTATCGAAAGATTAACGCAGAATATTCAGCATACGGCGTAAAGGTTCTGCGGCACCCCATAACAATTGGTCACCAACAGTAAAAGCTGAAATAAATTCAGGGCCCATATTCAGTTTGCGAATACGCCCTACAGGTGTGCTCAATGTACCCGTTACTGCTGCAGGTGTTAATTCTCTAATAGTCAATTCACGATCATTAGGAATGACTTTTACCCAGTCGTTATGGCTGGCAAGTAATTGTTCAATTTCCGCAACAGGTAAATCTTTTTTCAGTTTTAAAGTAAATGCTTGGCTGTGGCAACGCAATGCACCAATACGAACACAAAGACCATCAACAGGAATAATATTTGAACCTGTGTTTAAAATCTTATTGGTTTCTGCTTGTCCTTTCCACTCTTCACGACTTTGGCCATTTTCTAATTGTTTATCAATCCAAGGGATCAAGCTACCCGCCAGAGGAACACCAAATTGCTCCGTTGGCATCGCACCACTGCGCGTAAAGTTAGTCACTTTACGTTCGATATCTAAGATGGCTGAAGCTGGGTTTTCAAGCTCTTTCACGACTTGAGTATGTAGCGAGCCCATTTGTGACAGTAACTCTCTCATATGACGAGCGCCAGCCCCAGAAGCTGCTTGATAGGTAGAGACACTTGCCCATTCCACTAAGTTGTTAGTAAATAGACCACCTAATGACATCAGCATTAAACTGACCGTACAGTTACCACCAACAAACGCTTTAATGCCTTTGTTTAAGCTGTCTTGAATATGTTGACCGTTGACGGGATCGAGAATAATCACAGCATCATCATTCATACGTAACGCAGATGCGGCATCAATCCAGTAACCTTGCCAACCTGCTTGGCGCAGTTTTGGATAGATTTCATTGGTATAGTCACCGCCTTGGCAACTAATAATAATATCGAGTGATGCTAGGGTATCAATATCATAAGCATCTTGCAGAGTGCTACGGTGATTACCATAAGCAGGTGCTGCTTCACCCAATTGAGATGTGGTGAAGAAAACAGGGTTTATCCCATCAAAATCACGTTCTTCAACCATTCTTTGCATTAAAACGGAGCCGACCATACCACGCCAGCCCACAAAACCAACATTTTTCATTGTAGTTACCCTGTCTTTGTCTGTAGGAATAGTGAGAGACCTCACACTAACCTGACAAAATATAGAGATAGGTGCAAGTGAATTTATTGATTATTTACCAAAGAATTAGAAGTGTTTCTTATAGTCTTCGTAGAGTTAACAAAAGAAAGTCACAGAACGAACAAATATCAATGAGTTGTTAAAAAAGAAAATAGGCTTGCCATAAAAATGTAAGAATATTCTGTTATATCTTATTTTATTTTTTTGGATAAATAAAAATATATTCTTGTTTAAGAAAATAGAGTAAAAATAGAAAAATGTAAAATAGTGTAATATATAAGAAAAACGTATTTACTTAGAGGTCACTCCACGCTTTATACTAAATACTACTGTTTAATAGATGATGTATTTTCATAAATAAAAAATAATGATGAATGTTCTTCATTTTATTTGAATTTTATTTTACCACTTATTAAGTGGTGTTAGGAGGCGAAATGGATATATCAACGGTCATTCCATTATCTACGTACTACTCGTATTTAAAACGGTTTGTGATTTCACCAACCACGATGGGTACTATCGCGCCTTCATCTCGCTGGTTATGTTATGAAATGCTGGATAAACTCAATTGGCAACAGGATATTCAAGTTGCAGAGTTAGGTGCTGGCACAGGGGTTATTACTCAGCAAATTTTAAAAAGAATGTCAGTGAATTCTTCATTAGATGTTTTTGAAATAGAACCTAGTTTTGCAACAGAATTAGATAAAATCAATGATAATCGATTAAAGGTTTATACCGCGTCAGCGGAGAAATTAGACAGTCATTATAATATGATTATTTCAGGATTACCTTTTTTATCTATACCAAAGAAAACAGGTTTAAGAGTTTTAAAACGAGTGCATAATGAGTTATTAAAAACACAAGGTTGTTTTGTCTTATTTCAATATACCACTCGATATGAAAAAACGTTATCTCGTTATTTTCATTTAGAAAAGAAATTAGTCATGCTTAATGTTCCCCCTGCTTGGGTTTATTATTGCACGCCTAAAAATAAGATAGGGTAAATGCAAGGCTTGCTCGCTTTTTATATTGTAAATAACAAATAAGAATAGATGTTATTTATTTAGATAAAGTTTGAGCAAGCAAGATAATACTCTTTTCAATTTCATTTGGATTATGAGCAGCATATCCTAATAAAACACCTTTCTTTGGATATGTTTGAATACAGTAACGCGCCAAAGGCTGTATGGCTAATCCTATTTCTCGTGCTTTTTTCACAACATATTCTTCTGTATAACCTGACTGTAACCAGCATACAATATGAATACCTGAATCCGAGGGCTCAACATGAAAAACATGGGATAGATGTATTTTTATGGCATTAGTTAACACTTGATAGCGTTCATAACAGGCTTTTCGTATTCGCCTAACATGACGTGCATAATGCCCTTGAGAAATAAACAGCGCTAATGTTGCTTGCTCTAAAAAACCTGAATGTGAATCGGTGTAGTATTTAGCGACTTTAAAGGCTTCAATTAAAGTTTGAGGTACGACTAAAAAGCCTAAACGAAACCCGGGATACATCATTTTTGAAAATGTTCCAGCATAGATAACTCGCTGATATTTATCTAACCCTTGTAGAGATTGAATAGGTTTAGAGTGATAGCGAAATTCGCTATTGTAGTCATCTTCGAAGATCCACATATTATTGGAAGATGCCCATTCTAATAATGCAATACGACGTGAAAGTGAGAGCGTATTACCTAAAGGAAATTGATGAGAAGGGGTTGTAAAAACAAGTTTTGCGTCTGGGCACTGCTCTATTCCTTGAGAGATATCCATTCCATCAATATCTGAACCTATTGGGTGTGATTTTATACCATAGGAAGTGAAGATACCTCGTGCACTGTCATAACCAGGATCATCTAGCCAAACGGTATCTCCCTCTTGTAATAGCACTCTAGTGGTAAGATTAATCGCTTGCTGTGTACCATTTACAATAATGATTTGCTCAGGCTGGCAAGAGAGCCCACGAGTTGATTGAACATATTGGCATATCATCTCTTTTAATGGCGTATAGCCTGTTGGCGAATTAAATGTTGCGAGTGCTTTTTTGGATTGTCGCCAAACCCGCCCTAATAACCTTCCCCAGAGTTCATGAGGAAAAAGATCCACACAGCCAACGCCAACATGAAATGTAGGGCTACTATTGATGTTTGGTTGTGACTGTTGCCAAAAAGCGTGTGCTTTTTGCATATTGGGATTTAGCGTTTCTAATGAATTTTTAATGTGTGATGAAGAAACAGAGTGGATTGTTTTGGTCCATTTATCTGAAATAATGGCATCAGGGATTGTGTTTGCAACAAAAGTTCCCGCACCACAACGAGTAAATAAGTAGCCTTCGTCAATTAAACGTTCAAAGCCTGCAATAACAGAGTTGCGAGAAATCGACATCATTTCAGCCAATGTGCGACTTGATGGTAAACGGCTACCAGATGTTAAGCGCCCATCTAAAATCGCTTTTCTAATCGCGTGGTAAATCTGAGAACCAATAGGTCCTTCTTCTAAAACAAGGTTAGGAAAATAAGCCGTTTTTTTCTGTTTCATAAAGTGGATCCTATAAAAACACAAAAAGTGTACCTTATTGAGAGCCAAAATTAAACGTACCATGACCACGTTTAAAGACAGGTGATACTTTTTTATAGCATTAATGAAAGTAGAAGGACGTGAAGAGATGAGCACAACACCAATAACTGTTTCAATTCAGTTTGTTGAACAAGAGCATTATGCTCAATGGTTACCACATTGGCTAAGTTATCAAGCATTTTATAAAGTTGAGTTATCAGAAGAGATAACATTAAAAACATGGGCACGTTTTTTTGATGAAAAAGAACCTGTTTATTGTGTCGTAGCAATGGATGGTGAAAAGGTATTGGGTTTTGTTCATTATCTTTTTCATCGCTCAACATGGGCTGAGAGTGATTTTTGTTATTTAGAAGATTTATTTGTTTCACCAGATACACGTGGTCGCCATGTAGGTAAGCAACTTATTGAGTTTGTTCATCAACAAGCAAAACAGCGTAATTGTGCTCGTTTATATTGGCATACGCAGGAAACCAATTTACGTGGTCAGCGCTTATATGACTGGGTAGCAGAAAAACCAGGTGTTATTGAATACCGTATGGCGCTGTAAAAGTACGTTAGGCAGGACAGATAGGGTATAAAAGAGATAGCAATATTTGCCATCTCTTTTCTGAATTAGGGTTATTTATTAGATTCAATTTGGGTTAATTAAATGCTTGTTGGCAATAAAACTCATTGCCAACTTTTTTTGCTTCTTCACATGCTTGATTCATTAATTCACCAGCTTTTTGTTTGTTTGGCTCGATAATATGATATTGGCCAGAGAACATAAAAGAAGCCATTGCTTGAGCAAATCCTTCAAAAGTCATTTCGTTAGCTTTTACAAACCACATATTGGCTTTTTCTGTATCTACAGGTACATTACCAACACCACTATAGATAAGCCCTAACCAAATTGGAGCGTAAACAAGCTCTTGTTGATGAGTCGCGGCGGCTTCTTCTAATAATATAATCGCTTTTTTGTGATCTGTTTCACCAGATAATGGCGCAATGAGAGCGGTTGCTAAACTTATTTTACCTCTTATGCTTCCTTTGTTTACCGCGAGAGTAGCTAATTTCTTTGCTTCGATATAATTATTTTTAAAATAAGGATCGGCATTAAATAAGTAGATATCAGCAAGCAGTGCGTAGGCATCAGCATAATCATTTTTTATCGCTTCATTTGCCCACAGTTGTGCATTAAGAAGGTTTTTTTCTACGCCCGTTCCCATCAAATACATTTCGGCTAACTGATATTGAGCTTGTGCATTATGGTTTAGTGCTTCTTTACGAGTATCTTCAAATTTTCTTTTATCTTGTTCTTCAAAATTAGCGTGTAAAGAAAACGAACAAAAAAGTGTAAATAGACTGATAAAGGTCGAAATATATTTAATAAATGTCATGTAGAGTGCCGTTTGTAATGATTTTGAAAATCTTACCAATAATAATGGTATAAAAGCAGTTAATTTCTTCGACTTAATCATATGAATAATAATATTGGGAGAGCCAAAATGGCTATTGATCTTAGCAATCTGGTGACTGAAAGTAGGAATCATGACAGTGAGAATATCGATACGCTTTCAACGTTGGATATGCTAAGTGTCATTAATAATGAAGATAAAAAAGTGCCATTTGCGATAGAAAAAGTGCTACCTGCAATTGCACAACTCGTTGATAAAGTTGCTATTGCATTTACACAGGGTGGACGCCTTATTTATTGTGGTGCGGGGACTTCAGGGCGATTAGGGATTTTAGATGCTAGTGAATGCCCGCCAACCTACGGTACTCCTCATGAAATGGTGATTGGTTTAATTGCGGGTGGGCATAAAGCGATTTTACAAGCTGTCGAGAATGCAGAAGATAATACGCAATTGGGTGAAGAGGATTTACGCCAACATAATTTTAATGAGCAAGATATTTTAGTGGGTATTGCAGCAAGTGGCAGAACGCCTTATGTGATAGGCGCTTTACAGTATGCAAAATCACTCGGAGCGATAACGGGAGCGATTAGTTGTAATCCTGAAAGCCCGATAGCCAAACTTGCTGATATTGCTATTACACCGATTGTGGGTGCAGAAGTGATAACCGGATCATCACGTATGAAGGCGGGTACAGCACAAAAACTTATCTTAAATATGATAACCACAGGTGCGATGATAAAAATTGGCAAGGTATTTGGTAATTTAATGGTGGATGTTGAAGCAACCAATGCCAAATTGGTTGAGCGCCAAATTCGTATTGTAATGCAAGCCACAGAATGTGAACGAGCTACGGCTGAACAAGCTCTATCACAATGCCAACGCCATTGTAAAACGGCTATTTTGATGATTTTAGCGGGCGTAGATGCACAACGAGCGATACAGATGTTGGCTCAAAATAAAGGATTTATTAGACAAGCACTGGCTAACTGACCGTTATACAGACTTGATTTTAAGCTGGGTGATAAATGCTATCTCCACATTATCTTGGTGTGTTATTCGTCGCAACGTTAAGCTCAGGTGAACAGATCTCTGTTGGAGTCTTGGCTCAGAATCGGCAAGGCGTTTTTCCCGTTCTGTAAAACGCATAGACGAGTACTCAACTTGCATTTCACACTTTTACGCGTAAAAGTGTAATTTGGTGTCCTTTGGTGTCCTTTGGTGTCCTTTGGTATTCAGGGATCCACATCATCACCTTGGCCAATGTGCAAACTAAACCTAAAAGTAGGATATAAATCCAATTATATTGAGTAAAATAGGAATATAGTCCCATATTTAACTTGTTGGAGTTGCTTGGACTTCAAAGTTGGACTATATTCCTAGTAATGATTAAATAATGGGATTATAGTCCTATGGATTGGTGATATGGCTAAGCGTGATTTGCACAATGTACTGTTTCCAAAGCAGCGCAAAATCCTGACTCATTTTGGTGAAGACTTATTGTTAGCGATGAAACGACGTGGTTTTACAAAAAAGCTGTTGTGTGAACGTACAGGCTTTGATCATAAAACCGTGAACAAAGTCTTCGCAGGTGATCCGGGCGTTGCCATAGGTACTTACTTAAAAGTGATGGCCGTCCTTGGCATGGAAAGCAACTTTGCAGAAATGGCCGCCCATGATGAAGTGGGTATTAAGCTGCAAAATATAAAATTGCTGGAAGGTTCAAGATGAGCCGTACAATCGTCGAAGTCTATGCTGACTGGCAACCAATTGAAGCGCCTTTGTTAGTTGGGCAGCTTGCTTACAGCGATTCAAGCCGAGGTGGCGTGTTTAGTTTTACCTACGATAAAACATTTTTAACCTCAGCCTATCGCTTGCAAATTGATCCAATCCTAACGCTTCACTCCGGTGAACTTTACAACGATGAAGCCGATAAAAACTTTCGTGCATTTCTTGATTCATCGCCCGATAGATGGGGACGTATTTTAATGCAACGGCGTGCAGCCATTGAAGCGCGCAAAGGCATTCGAGCAACAAGTCGATTAAACGAATTGGATTACTTGTTGGGTGTGCACGACTCTTACCGGATGGGTGGTATTCGATTTAAACGAGTAGGCTCGAATGCTTTTTTGGACGACAATTCTGAATTTTCTGCGCCGCCAATGACTTCTCTGCGAGAGCTAGAGCACGCAGCCATACAGATTGAAAAAGACGATAACATCGACAGTGACGAGTATTATCGCTGGTTAAAAATGCTGATTTCTCCAGGCTCATCATTAGGTGGTGCAAGGCCCAAGGCTTGTGTGACAGATGAGCAAGGCCACTTGTGGATTGCCAAGTTTCCCAATTTAAATGATACCCATGACGTGGGGGCGTGGGAGATGGTCTGTTATGAATTGGCCTTGGCAGCAGGTGTTGACATGTTTCCAAGTGAGATTAGGCAGTTTTCCTCTGGGTATCATACCTTTTTAACAAAACGGTTTGATCGTGACGGTGAAAAGCGGCTGCATTTTTCATCGGCCATGACACAGCTTCAATACTATGATGGTGAACAATCTCAAGGTGCCAGTTACTTAGAGATTGCTGAATTTATTTCCAATTGTGGTGCACAAACTGAAGCTGATTTAGCACAGTTATGGCGACGTATCGTGTTTAATATTGCTGTGTCCAACACGGATGATCACCTGCGTAACCATGGATTTTTATTAACAAAGAATGGTTGGAAGCTATCACCTGCTTATGATTTAAACCCGATAGTGGGTAAGCATGGCCTGCATCTGAATATTACCGATGTAGACAACGCCTTAGACTACCAATTAGTATTTGATGTAAAAGACTTCTTCCGACTTTCGCAAACCCAAGCTACGCAAATTTACGATGAAGTATTAATTGCGGTTAAGCAATGGCAAACCGTTGCTAAGCAGCTAGGGATCAGCCGAGCTGAGCAAGCCATGAAAAAATCGGCGTTTAACGTTTAATGAGTAAGTGAAACTATACAGGTAGTTGGTAACGGACATCTGCAAAACGATTTGGATGGGAAAAATAAAAAAGCCCTTTATTTACAATAAAATAACAGGGCTTTTAAAGCATTCTTAGATGGGCCAAACACTATTCAATATTTTGGATCTGATTATACAAAAACAACCTAACGCATTGATAATGCAAAATTTATAATTTTATCTGTCATTTGAGGTACACGATAGGGTACATGATTATAAAAATACAATAAGTGCTTAACTTACTGTATTTTTATTGTATTTAGATGAAATTATCCCTGATAAACCTACCTTGGTTATCGAGGTTATCATTCTGCCAGCCTTTATTTATCCTGTAACCTGTAGGCTCAAATTTCCAGATTCTTATACAATGATGCAAATAATTTTCAGTATCGCCATTGGTTCCTGTGGATTCGAACCAGTTAAATGCCTTTGAACCTCTAGTCTGGGCATCGATATCTTTAAGCGTATTATAAATATGCTTGGCTAGCTCCAGCTTTATTTTTTGTTTTTTAGTCATTCCTCTACGGTTATTTTCTCTACGTAAATGGAATTTATTACCATAATAACCCGCAGCCCCCATCATGAGATCGCAAACCTGTAATCTCATAGAGTGCTTGCTATTTTCATATGTAACATTGAGAGTTATGTCATTTCTATTTAGCGTTTGGGGCAGTCTCTCAATGTAATCTTTGAGCTTGGTTTTATGTTTTTCGCTAGAATGACCATCTAACCTTACTAAAATTTCAATACCATTAGGATTATCTTTAGGTAAGAATTTCATCCCAAACATATGTTTAATATACTGATAGTAAATTT
Source organism: Proteus vulgaris (assembly GCF_016239305.1). Lineage (GTDB taxonomy): Bacteria > Pseudomonadota > Gammaproteobacteria > Enterobacterales > Enterobacteriaceae > Proteus > Proteus vulgaris_C. The sequence continues at coordinate 98,166 of NZ_JAEHOQ010000004.1, forward strand.
TGAACTGAACATCTAGTTCTGAGGTGTCAGGAGAGGGATCTACATGAAATGAACGATCACGAAACATTTGTCTATATTTTATGTTTCTAGTTAGTATGTAATGCTTTAAACAATCAATTAATTCAATATAGTAACTTTTGTTTAGTGCAGATACGTTAGACCATTTTACTTCATGAAGTATACCGGAGCGAATTTTTATATTCAGCAAAGCAGTCTGTAAACTGTCAATATCAGATTCAAGACCTATTATTCCACCAAAAAAACAATGATATCTATTTGGTGGTGGTGTTCCATGTGTCCATGCTTCATCTGCAAATATTTGATATTTAGCCATAAAAACCCCAAAAAAAAACCCTTTTTCCTTAAAGCGCCGCAAATCATACAATCTGAAGCTTGGGAATCAGGGTTCGTATTTAGTATTAACTAATTTTAAAAAAAATACAACTATTTTTCGCCTGATTAATAGATAAGGTGATCAATGCTGCATTTTCCTTACCATCTAACACTGAATCTTATTTATACCAGAAATTTGTGATAAATGTTGATGTATATGCTCATTTGCTTGATGAGGAAGCTTTTATTTATGCTTATCATAAATTAATTCGTTATTAACTTTAATTAAGAGAAGTAAAATAAAAACTCACGTAAAATGCACTACTCCGCACCCGCCTGCACAATTTGGATCTAAAAATTATTTCAGTTTGAATTTTTTACAAAACATATCGTGAGAACGCATGGTGACTGGGTTCTTTGCGTCAGCATCAAACTGAAATGATTGAAAAGGATTTCAGATTATTTCAGTTTGACGAAAAAAAGAGAGAAGTAAGTAGATTTGTAATGCCATGAAAATAAAAGAGTTTTCATACTTTACGTGAGAATTATTTTTAATGTAAACCTCACATGAAAAACTGAAATGCCCAATTCATGCGGGTTCACAGAAAATTCAAACTGAAATCGAATGAAAAAATAAATCAAGAGTGGGGCGGTAACAATGGATGTTTTACTTGTTCTGATATGAGAGCCTGAATAATTTTTATTGCATCCTCAGCACTAAATCCAGATAAATTAATCACCATTGAATTTTGGTTCACTTCGACAGAAATAGACGGTGTTGTTTTAAATAACATGGCTATTTTCTCCTTGCTCAATGAAAGAACGTGATTTCGTTGATTTACCGGGAGTAATCACATGTGAAAAAGTAACATCTAAAACAAACGTCATTCCACACTCTAGGTTATTACAAGAACAATATAATTCAGGGTCATTGTTTTCGCCTTTCATTTTAATGTAATGGATCTTCGCTTTTGTGGAGCATTCAGGGCAGAGGACTTTCATTACTTTCACGTTATTCTCCTTATCGGGCGTTATGCCTACCAGAAAAAAGCCAATTAAATACATCTCTTGCTATTTTGATGGGTAACACGGGTAACATGGGTTACAATGTTGAATATAAAGAAATTATTCTGTTACCTAATTAAAAAATAAAAGGGTAACAAGGGTAACAAAGCGGGTATGTTACCCATTGTTACCCATAAAAAAGTTAAATGGGTAACAACTAAAACCCTTTAAAATCAATCTTGTAACCCAAGTTACCCTTGTTACATTAAAAAGATAAGAGGGTCAGTTTTTCTTACTCTATTTCGGAACAACCTAAAACTTCGCTATTAAAGATATAAACCCGTTTAACGCCTATTTCTGGCAGGCGAATACTGGTCTGTGGTTTGCCGTCTTTACCTGTTTCAAGCCACCCTTTTTCAACACACAAACGCACCACTTTACGGGTATCAAATCCTTTACAGATTTCTTTCCATGCGGTAGGTAACACATAAAAGGTGATACTGCTTTCACCGTTACCTGTGTCTTTCTCAACACGCCTAAAACCCATCATGCTTACAGGTCGGCTGTATTCATCGTACCAATCCGCAAAACGGCTAAATTGATGTCGAGAAATAAAATCACTGACTTGCTCCAATGCGGTCATATCTTCCTGATTTGCCGTGTGCCCGCGTTCTTTCATCCATGCGGATAAGCATTTCTTCGCCGATATAAACGCTTCGCCTTCTTTCCAGCCTGTAATACCTGCACGCGTAGCCATTTCCCCCGCCATAGCGACTAACGCAAAACGTGTAATAGCGCGCCCCACTTGATTCCCTGCATTTTCAGGCATCAATTTTGTGGTGTACTCTTTCAATAAGGCTTTAGCGGTATTCGACACATCAGATAAATTGTTAGTGATGTATTTAAGCCAATCACGAAAGGGCGTACCGTGATAGCGCGTGACTGCATGTTCAAGGTATTCGGCAATCGCTTTACCACTGGTAAAGTGGTGTAAGTCTTCAAAAACACCGTATTTACCGGAGTCACTCAGAATTTGTATCATCCGCACTTCAACCCCTGCATAAGTGCGTTCGCCTGCGTTTGAGGCGTGTTCAACAAGCGAGAGTTCCCCTGTTGATAGGAATAAGAGATTCCAACGGTTAGTCTCTCGGACACTGCCGTCCGTTTTAGCACGGGCTTTCCCTTGCCCATTTGCCAGCATATAAGCAATATTCCCCGCTTCACGTCCGTCTACTTCCCTGATTTCATCTAACATCAACGTGGCATCATTACGACGGCAAGCCGTTCCTTCAAGGGCATTCCCCGTGGCGCGCCATGTATACCAATAATCCGTACCGCCACACACTGACGATGCCACTTTCATTGTGGTTGTTTTACCGTCTGTGGATTCACCTTTTAAGTGATAACCGCCACCGCCTACACCTGCTAACCGTAATAAAGGGGAAGCAAAGGCAAGGCTCACCGAAAAGGCAAGGCGGGCATTACCGACACAATATTTACCAATATGCTCACGCCATTGTTCGCTTGTACCTGAGACTCTAAAGTCTTTACCTTGAACACTGGATGTTTGTAAAATTACCGAGTCCGCCCCGTTGCCGACCACTTCATCTTGTAGAACGTACACATTGCCATGCCAACCCGTTTTATTTACACAGGTAACCTTTCTTTCTGGACGACAAAGGGAGATATACTCCATTAAATGGGCGCGCGCCTGTCCTGAGATATTGATATAAGATAATCCGTTCACCAAAAGCACTCGGCGTAATTCTTCCCCACTTCCGCTTAGCATCTCCATAGGCATTGCCCATTTACGGCAATTACCGTAAGTGTCTTCCCATTCCAATAAGCGTCCGTAGTTACTCCCATCCGCATCACACGTAATCGCGGTAACTTTTATTGGACTGCTGATTTTGATGTTTCTGACTTCGATATCACCGTCTGATTTAGTGATTTGTTTATCAAACCACAGGTATTCTTGCGTAAGACGAAAACCTTGCGGTAAACGGGTACGGTCTTTGCCGTAATACGTCATTTCCTCAAAGAACGCTTCTTTGAGCTTTTCAAGGCTATTTTCTTGTCGGAAATCATCCCAATCGGCTTTATAGTGTGTTGGTGGTAATGTCACCCATCCGTCAACCGCTTTCCCTGCACGCTCCGCCCACATTTTGCCCGTGTTGTCTTTACCATCCACAAAGTCATTATCCCCTGCGATAATTATCTTCGTTTCAGGGTATTGCGCCCGTAGCTGTTGAGCGACTTTCACTAAGTTAGTCGCGGAAACACTCGCCACAATCAACGCATCAAGGCATTTTGAGAGACTTAATCCCGTGGCAAAACCTTCTGTGATAACGATTTGCTCTAAAGGCGTCTTCTCTGGCTGGCGAACAACAATAAAAGAGCCTGAAAGGGTCGAGCCTGATAACAGACTTTTTTCACCGTTTAGGCTAATCAGTTGCCCGCCTTTAATCAGCAAATCAGTACCAACCAACGGAAGCAATAAAGAGCCTACTGGAAAGCTAAACTCACCCTGTGTATACTGTTGGCGAGTTATTAAGCATTGATGGTTGGCTAACCCTTTATTGATTAAATACTGGCTTTCGCCCAAAGAACAAAAGGCTTTTATTTTTTCATAATGTTCAATGCCTTTCTTAGCGCTAACTTTCTTCAGGGGAGTTGGCGCTATTTCTTTAAATGCGGGTAATAAAATAATTTTATTCACTTCCTGACACGCTGTTTTCGTCTCTTTTCCTGTTACCAACTTGACTAAATCTAACCCGTCACCGTGCCCACATTGGTTACAAAACCATGTGCCTTTACCGTTCTTATCATCAAAACGAAATCGGTCTTTACCGCCACATTTAGGGCATGCACCATGTTTATGATTATCAGGTACGGTTATACCGAGATTTGCTAGGATATAGAGCCAACGCCCTTGTGACGCATTCACAATATCGGTGACAGAGGGAGTTTCTGCTGAAAAATGAGTCTGAGTCATGACTTGATCTCCTCATTCATTAAACTGCTTTCTTGAATAATGGATTCCATTTGCTCAGAAAGGCATTCCATCAGTGCAGTCATACCCTCACAAGAAACTAGCTTGCTTCCTGTCATACTATGACTAATGAGTAAATCGGAGATAAAAGCAGTCGCTTGAGCGGTGCGTATAAGCGTTCTTTCACCTTCTTGAGATAACACGACATTACGATTAATAATGTGTTTCATTATGCATTTCCTCCTGTGCGCAGAGGAATTTGACCCGCAAATGATAAAACATAATCACGAGAGAGAGACAAACGAGCATCATGTTCATTAGATGCAGTTACTTCAAGACGACAAGGTTTAGCCGAGGTATCCGCGCGTTTAACGCTCAAAAAGAGGAATTGGATTTGAGTAGGGGTAGGGATAGCCATCATGATGATGATCTCCAGTAACTTAGTTAAGGAGTCACCGCGAGAGTTTCCACGCTCAGTAAGGGCGGTGACGTTATCAGGGGTGGAAATACTGGAGTTACTGGAATCCAGCCAGTCCGAGGACTGCCCTAACAACGCCACCATAGAATCTGTATAGGCGTAATTCGCCATAAGGTAGGCATTGATATAGACACAAAAAAAGACGCTAGGCGCGTCATGTGTCGCCAGTAACTGATTCAGGTTTCCACGCCTGACGTTAGATTTTGCTAACGCATCAGCAATATAGCCCATCCATTTAAAGGTATGCAACACTTTTATTATCCTTAAAAAAGTTGAATAGGAAATGAAATGAAAAGCCCAGCTGAAACTGGGCATCGCATTAACCCGCAGAGATAGCGGAAAACCAGAGGTTTTTGGCTTGCTTCAAGCCTTTATCTAAATGAAAAACGGAAGGTGAACTTAAACTCAACTTACGTTTTCTTCGGGAAAAATGTGCTCGATTGATACTAAATTGAAGCCTATCCGTTCCTACACTGGCGGGGCTATCCGTGACGGCAAGTCCACCTAAATAAAATATCCCTTTACCTTGAAAATCTTCTTCTACTTCGATGGAGCAAAATAGCTTTTGTCCTTGTGCGTTGTAGCTCAGTAACTTTCCATTCGGTCTTAAACGAACGTAGAGCTTTGTTTCACCGTCAACGGTATCCACTTTGGCATCGAGCACTTCGCCTAAGTTATCCAAATTGCGGTTATGCTCTTCCCAAATTAATGCGGTGTAATAACTGGGGTCGTAATACTCGGCAATATCCGTTAGCCACTGTGCCTCAATTTCTCGCTTATCCATACTTGTAAGCCCTGCCGTTGCGACACATATCCAACTGGTTGTTAACTGAGATGTATTTTTATCACTCATAAGGAATAGACTCCTTCCTCAATCTCAATGGCACTTTCATCAATCGCAGCATACAAATTGATATCACCTAAGCCATAACCCTCGTTACGTAAATAGCTATGCTCATAGGCTGAACGGTCATCAACAAACTCCGCTCTAAAGCGACGGCTTCCTGTTTGTGTGTAGATATGCAAATTATCAAGGCGAGTAACCACAATGCGTCGCCCAGGCATAAAGGGAGGTACAATAGCAAGACGACCTGCAACGGTACTGAGCATTTTTTGACTGGCATTTAAATCCGATGGGCTGTTAGCGCCATTAAATAAGGATGTACGATACATACCTGCTAATTCAGCGCCCACAAGTACCACTAAGCGAGGGTCTTCGCGGTATTCTTCGGGAATTTTTTGCATAATGAGGTAATTCACCAACGCATCTAAATTAGGAAATTTTCCATCCTTACCTAAGGTAATTTTGTCAGTAATAATTTGAGTACCATCATTCGTGGTTTTGGCGATTTCATGCCAACCGATATTAACATCTTGCCCTTTAGGGAATTTTTGCGGATTGGTCGGATAGTTACAAAAGTGACCATTAAAGCCAATGCGTAACATATCTAAAGCAACCGCTTTTGACATATAATCGGACATGGATTTATTGATATGGTCATCATCCCCACTGCCACTATTGCAAATTAAAGATAATTGTTGATACGTGAGCGAACAGCAGGTATCCATTTCTTCTAGCGCAAAAGGTGTTCCCGAAAAGGCGACATTTTTATAGAAACGGCTTTCAACTTCTCGCCCCGTATGCAGTGAATTATTCCCTAAATTAACGGTATCCCCTTTAGCTTCATCAACATCAGCAAGCGTTAATTGATTAATTAACCAATTGGAATCCATTAATGCCACACGAATTAAATTCGTTGACGGTTCTGATAATGAAAAATAACGACGCGCTGAAGATAAATATTTTACGCCACGGGTAAAATTCTCGTGGAAAACCCTTGCGCCTTGAGGTGCAATATAAGACATAATTAATTTCCTTATTATTAAATAAATGATTTAGTCATTAAGTGTTTTTTATCGTGAACTTCTTTCTCTTGAGTTAGAATATAATTCACATAATCATCTGCGCTCAGAATGGTTTTTATAATCCAATCTGTCTGACTGTAATAATATTGATATAACTCTACACCTCGTTGGTGCTCCCACATTCGCAATTTGTATCTATCATTAGAGGGCGTGCAAGAATTAAGAATACGTAAGATATTTTCATTCAATTTTTCAAAGGATGATTCAATATATTGATACGCATCTTTATATTTCATCGGTTTTCCATAAAATACATTTATACGAAATTTATTCCCTTTATATATTTCATCAGGAATGATATTCATCTGTTTTTTGTTAATGTTTTTTATGTTTTCTTGTGGAAGAGATTGAATGATTATTCTCAATAACCCAAAAATGCCATTGAAATCATTTAATTGCTCTTTGGCAACAAGTAAATTACTTTCATGCTGACTTACTCTAGCAGAAAGACTTTCTTTCCAAGCCTTTACTGATGGGGCGCTATCAGGTTTTTTAAGTCCACCTTCTTCGGCTCTTTCTTTTATATTTTTTGCTAAATCGTAATTCTTTGATAATTCAGTAACGATTTCTTCATTTCGTTTTGAAATAGTTTTCCCTCTTTCAATTAACGCAATAACTTCTTCTATTGAGGGTTCGATATTATCTAACGTTAACCCTGTAAGCTTTTGCAATTGTATTAATTGATTTTTAATTTGAGTAAACTTAAATAGTTCAATAACACGAATAATAAAGCCATTATCTTCATGTGTTTCATTAAATGGAATAGCTTTGTAATTTGCAATGGCGTGTAAATGTTCATCTTTATAAAAAGTGAGTTTATTCATTATTTATCCTAATTTTAAATAAATGGTTTATTTACTGTATTCTCTGTATCTTTTTCTCTTCTACCCAATTTCTAATTTCTTCAGCATCAAAAACCATTAAACCGGCATCTAATTCAAAGGGCAGTGGTATTTTTTTCAATTTTACCCATCGGTTAAGCGTTGCATCTGATATACCTAAAAAATCTGCAGTATGTCTTTTGCGTGCATTTCCACAAATTGGATATGGCGTGTTATTTCTCATACGAGAATTCCGTTGCTTACTCATAGCGTGTTTAGCCTCCTTGTGATTTGTTAGGAGTACTCTAGGAGATATAAAAATCTTAATCCATTGAAACTGGAATCCATTGAAAAAAATAGGCATTCCATTAAAAAATACCTTTTCCATTGAAACTTTTTTAATTCTTTTTATTTGCGTTTTTTAATCTTTATTTTATATATCAATGCGTTATGTGTAAATTTGTTAATGATTAATATCTGTATTCCACATATCCATACTTATCCGTGTGTATCCGTTCTTATTTGTGTGTATTTATAATTTGCCAGTAATAATGCTATGATTTGCAGAAGGAGGGTTACTGGCAATTTAGATTAGGATTAATTATATGAAATTATTTATTAATATTTAATTATTCATCTTTTAGTTCAAATAATGCGTCTTTAATCTTTTGTGAAAAAGTTGAACTTCCTACACCTGATAAATCGATTTTTTCATCTTTGGCTATTTGGCAAATATCGTTATATATATGGCTAATTATTGGATTGCCTATAGTTTTTCCATAATTTTTTGATGTGTCATTTTCATTTTTATTTTTTTCCTGAAGCAGGCATATCAATAAACCAATGAGTTTAAATGTACCTTTTATCTCATCATTTTTTCTGTATGAACCTTGTCCTTTCTTATTTTCATTGGTAGTTTTATCAACAAGTGCTTGACCACCAAATGATTTAAAATATTTTTTCCATTTACCATCTTTTTTATATTCTTTGTATATGTTGTCTAATGCTTTTTTTATCCTAATACTGATTATTTCTGGTGTTTCATCTTTTATATATTGATAAGCACATCCAAACACGACATCAGAGTTAACTTCGGTATTAGTTCTTATGGTAAAATAATGAAACTCTTCTAGGTTTATAGCTCTGATATTACTTAGTATTGCAGTTCTTAGTGCATTTAACTCATCACTAATATCGTTAGGAATATCTTTATTAGATATATATGGATCTAATCCATATAAAGATAATGTTATTGCATTAGTGGTCACTAGCTGTTGTGTTGTTATTAACTCTAATTTATTGAGCTTTGGTATTTTCATATCAGCACCTATAAGTAGTATTTGTCGAAATAATATCGTTAATGCCTGTTTTTTCTAAGAGCACTAATAAGTCACACCATTTTTTTAATGCAATTTTCCTCTCTTCAAAATAATCATGCCGATTATAAATACCTTCGACTCCCTTTATGCGGTGATTTAGACAGCGTTCAGCAACAAAAGGATCTACTCCTAGTGATGCTAAATGAGTTCTAGCTGTTCGTCTAAAATCATGAATAGTAAAGTTTGTTATATTGGAGGGTAATGCTCGTCTAACTTTCGCCAAAGCGACTGATAAAGTAGATTCTTGAATATGAGGGATCATTCGGCTTTGCATTTTTCTAGCAGGTAATACATATGTGCTACCACAAGCTATAGATTTTAATTCTATAAACCAGTCAACTACTGTTGGGCAGAGTGGGATATCAATAGCATCCCCATTTTTACTTCTTTCTGCAGGGAAATGCCATACAGATTTATCAAAGTTAAATTCACTCCATTGAGCTCCACATAACTCCATCTTTCGAAGACATAAAGCGAGTAATATCTTGAAACTAATTTCATTTTGTCGGCTGATTGATGATGTTCTAAATGTTTTTAAAACGATAGTTAATTCTTCTCTAGTCAACCATCTATCCCTTGGTATTTCTTTCCCGCCAGCATCTGACACTTCAAAAGCAGAACAAGGATTAATTTCTATCATTTGCCTTTTAATTGCATAATCAAACATACGCCTCACCCAGCGTAGGACATCTGTTGCAATAGTGGGAGCACCTCTGTCAACAATATTTTTTAACATATTATCAATATGCCTAGGCTTTATATCTTCTAATTTCATATGCCCAATATGAGGATTGATATCTTTATCTATGCGCCTGCGTAAAATATCAGGATGCTTCCATCTTGGTAATATTTGTCTTTGATAATATTCAGATGCTAAATCAGATAGTTTGATTGCATTTTTTTCAGATTCTATTTTTGCTAAAGCTTCTGCTTTTCGTTCTTTTTTTTCCATGGCTACGTCATAGCCTAAAGAGACTCTAGCCGATAATTCTTTTGTTAACTCTCTTGCTTTAGCTAGAGATAAATCAATATATGAACCTAGTACCATCACTCTGGATAAGCCAGAATATTTGTACCTAAACCGCCATACTGGATATTTATAGGTTTTTCGGTAACACAGATATAAGCCATTACCATCCGCTTTTCCTTCAAATCGTTCACCAGACCTTATCCATGCTTTAATTTCTTTATCTGTAAGTTTTGGCATTACGCATCCTAGTTAAAATATAAGTGTACCCCTAGTCTGTTATCTTGAATACTAAGAGGTACATTTAAGGGGTACATATAAATCATGCGCTATTGTGACTCATCCTGCAATCCTCTGATAACAAAAAAGCCAGCAAATACAAGGTATCTACTGGCTTGATGATAGGCTGTAAACCGCTAAGAAATCTTACTCAATATTTTGGATCTGTTCACGCATCTGTTCGATTAATACTTTTAATTCAATAGCAGAATTGGTGACATCAGTATTAATTGATTTGGATGCGAGTGTATTGGATTCACGGTTAAATTCTTGCATCATAAAATCAAGACGACGACCTACCGCTTCCTTTTTCACAAGAATTTTGCGTGTTTCTTTAACGTGGGCTTCTAATCTATCAAGCTCTTCAGCAACATCTAAACGTTGCGCTAACATCACTAACTCTTGCTCTAAACGATTATTATCAACTTGAACTTGAGCTTCTTCTAATTTGCTGGTTAAACGCTCACGTTGCCAGAGTAAGATTTCTGGCATTTGGGTTTTCACTTTCACCACTTCTGCGCTAACGGCATCTAAACGTTGCTCGATAAGTTCTTTGAGTGATTGTCCTTCTGCTTCACGACTAGCAATAAATGCGTCAATTGCTAAATCTAATTCAGCTAAAAGCTCAGTACCAATGGCATCTAAATCTTGCTCTTGTGCTGAGATAACACCCGGCCAACGTAAAATATCAAATGGGCTAATAGTGCCTTCATGGCTGTGGCTTTTTACCCAATTGGCAGAAACAATCAGTTGTTTTGCCAGATTTTCATCAAGATTAAGTTCACCTTGAAAGCGAGCGTTAAGATCAAAACGTAAGTTACATTCAATTTTACCACGAGTTAAGCGATTACGTAGACGTTCACGAATAACCGGTTCTAAACTACGTAATTGTTCAGGTAAACGAATATAAGTTTCAAGGTAACGTTGGTTTACGGAACGCAGTTCCCATGCAGCGCTACCCCAGTCTTTTTTGATGTCTCGGCGAGCAAAAGCGGTCATGCTACGGATCATAATAGGGTCTCAATAGTGTAAAAGATGATACGATTATAACCCTAGGCGTCGATACAGGATAGGCATAAGCCATTTTAGGTCGTATAATGCGCCCCCAATATGTCAGAGAAAGCGGAGATAACACCATGCGTCCAGCAGACAGACAAGCAGACCAAGTACGCCCTATTACCATTACTCGCCATTATACAAAACATGCTGAAGGTTCTGTATTAGTTGAGTTTGGTGATACTAAAGTCTTGTGTAACGCCACTGTAGAAGACGGTGTACCACGTTTTCTTAAAGGACAAGGGCAAGGATGGGTGACCGCAGAATACGGCATGCTTCCTCGCGCAACCAATAGCCGTAATGCACGCGAAGCGGCTCGCGGTAAACAAACTGGCCGTACTATGGAAATTCAGCGTTTAATTGCTCGTTCATTACGTGCTGCGGTTGATTTAAAAGCATTGGGTGAATATACCATCACTGTTGATTGTGATGTTATTCAAGCTGATGGTGGTACACGTACGGCGTCTATCTCTGGCGCTTGCGTAGCATTAGTTGATGCATTAAATAAAATGGTTGAAGAAGGTAAGCTGAAAAAAAGCCCTCTAAAATCAATGGTGGCTGCAGTCTCTGTGGGTATTGTTGATGGTGAACCATTATGCGATCTTGAATATGTTGAAGATTCCGCAGCAGAAACTGATATGAATGTGGTGATGATCGATGATGGTCGTATGATTGAAGTTCAAGGTACGGCAGAAGGTGCACCATTTAGTCATGAAGAATTACTTGCTTTACTCGCCCTAGCGAAGGGGGGATTAGAGAAGATATTTGAAGCGCAAAAAGAGGCGCTTAAGCAATAAATTTTATATTTAAGGCGACTGAGAAGTCGCCTTTTTTATGCCTAAAATTTGTCATTAAGTAACGTAGAGAGGAGAAAAAAATGAAAGCCTACCAACGCCGCTTTATCGAACTAGCATTAGCAAAAAATGTGCTGAAATTTGGTGAGTTCACACTAAAATCAGGACGAGTGAGTCCTTACTTTTTTAATGCCGGTTTATTTAATACAGGGCGTGATTTGGCTTTACTGGGGCAGTTTTATGCGCAAACATTATTAGATAATAATGTGTCTTGTGATGTGTTGTTTGGGCCTGCTTATAAGGGTATCCCCATTGCAACGACAACGGCAGTCGCATTAGTTGAACATCATGATATTGATATTCCTTATTGTTTTAATCGTAAGGAAGCTAAAGATCATGGGGAAGGGGGAACATTAGTAGGAAGTCCTTTAAAGGGTGATGTCGTGATCGTTGATGATGTTATCACAGCCGGTACTGCTATTCGTGAATCAATGGAAATTATTAAACAGCATGATGCAACGCTTTCCGCTGTGCTATTAAGTTTAGATAGACAAGAAAAAGGGCGAGAAGAACTTTCTGCAATACAAGAGTTAAAACGTGATTATCAATGCCAAGTGTATTCGATTATTACTCTGGATGATTTAATTAACTATCTAAGTGAGAATGAAACGTTATCTGAGCATTTACCTGCAGTGAAAGCTTATCGTGAGCGCTATGGCGTTAATTAATAAAGTTAAAATACGATAAATAACTGATTGATTGTAGATAAAAAAAAGCCCTCGCCCAATAATGGGCGGGGTGAGTAGTACAATGAATCTTCTGTGATAATTACCACAGATATTGAAAATATAAAAAGGACTTTTACAGCAGGGGCAAAGCGATTCGCTAATGCCACAATGTAGGAACTGCACAAATGCCATTCCTGATAAATACATTGAGGTACTTATGTACCAGAGGACGCATGTTAACACAAATAAGAAAAAAACGGCATATCTGTCAATTTCAAATTCTTGAGTTAAATCACGAGTCCATCATTTCATTGTAATTGTGCCAATATTAATGGCCAGCGAGCTTCAAATTCTTGGGTCGGTTGATAGCGAAATTCAGTACGTACAAAGCGCGCTAACATACCTTCACAAAAAGCGAGTAGTTGTGAGGCAAGCAAGGCTTCATCATGTAAGAAAGCGCTACCTTCACGAATTTTACGCTCTTTGATAACTTGTCGAAGCTGAACTTCAATACGCTCATAAAGTTGATTTATGCGACCTTGTAATCTGTCTTGCTCAAACATTAAAGCATGACCTGTTAAAATACGAGATAGCCCTGGATTTTTTTCAGCAAAACCGAGGATCAAGATAAGAATTAAGCGAATTCTAGCTATCGTTTCTTTTTCGTCCTTTAAGATCAAATTAATACGAGAAACTAAGCTGTCTTCGATAAACTCAATCAAGCTATCAAACATTTTTGTCTTACTTGGGAAATGTCGATAGAGTGCCGCTTCAGATACACCGACAGTTGCAGCCAGTTTTGCCGTTGTAATGCGTTGGCTACCATCACTTGACTCTAACATCTGAGCAAGTGATTGTAAGATTTCATCCCGTCTATTTCTTTTCTTTTTGGTTTCTTTTTCTTCTGCCATGACTGATAAGGCCCCTGCTAAAAGCAAAACAAATCAGTAAACCTTTGCACTCAATTTCAGTGCAAAGGGAGTGATATCGTCATTGAAATAATTAATGCAAGACGTCGTTATTATTGGCGGCCGGAATGACCAAAACCGCCACTACCACGTTCCGTTGCGGTAAAATCTTCAACAATATTAAATTCAGCTTGAACAACTGGTACGATAACCATTTGAGCAATACGTTCGCCCGGCTCGATGGTGAACGCTTTCTGCCCACGATTCCACACTGATACCATCAGTTGGCCTTGGTAGTCAGAATCAATCAGGCCAACTAAATTACCTAATACAACACCGTGTTTATGACCTAAGCCTGAACGAGGAAGCACCATTGCTGCTAAACCTTCATCGGCAATATGTACAGCGAGACCTGTCGGTAATAATTCAGTTTGCCCCGGTTCAAGTACCAATGGTGCATCAAGGCAAGCACGTAAATCTAAACCAGCAGAGCCTGTTGTGGCATAAGCAGGAAGTGGATATTCCTGACCAATACGAGCATCAAGAATTTTAACATCAATTTTTTTCATCATAGTGTTTGGCTATCTCGTCAAGTAGGCGATGGCTAAGTTGTGCTTTACTACTGTGTGGTAAACGCGTTTCTCCATTAGCCCAAATAAGGTGTAATGCATTATTGTCACTGTTAAAGCCTTGATTTTCTATTGAAACATCATTGGCACAGATTAAATCGAGCTGTTTCTGTTCTCGTTTTTTGCGGGCATATTCTTCCACATTCTGGGTTTCGGCTGCAAATCCAACAACAAAAGGACGGCGCTCAATCATTTTTCCGACACTGGCAACAATATCGGGGTTTTTTACCATAGTGATGGTGACTTCATCACCTTGTTTTTTAATTTTTTCCGTCGCAACAAGTTTAGCGCGATAATCTGCAACGGCTGCACAACCGATAAAAATATCTTGTGAAGGCGCTAGTATCATCACTTGTTCATACATTTCTTGTGCGCTTTCAACGTCAATACGTTTAACACAAGAGGGTGTCGGTAATGTGACAGGCCCTGCGATAAGCGTGACATCCGCTCCACGTAGTGCGGCGGCTTGTGCAATTGCAAAGCCCATTTTTCCAGAGCTATGATTGCTGATAAAACGTACCGGATCTAGGGCTTCACGAGTAGGTCCTGCGGTGATTGTGATTTTTTTACCCGCAAAATCTTGTGGTTGTGAAGCCAGTTGTTTTTCAGCTAATGCGACAAGCTCTAAAGGATCTAGCATTCGCCCTGGGCCCACATCACCACAAGCTTGGCTACCTGAATCAGGTCCCCAAATTAAGCTACCGCGTTGCCCTAAAGCAGATAAATTCTCTTGTGTAATAGTGGCTCGATACATCTGCTGGTTCATTGCAGGGGCAATGGCAATAGGTGCACTACTGGCTAAGCAGAGGGTAGTGAGTAAATCATTAGCTATTCCTGCGCGTAAACGGGCGATAAGATCGGCCGTTGCTGGTGCCAGTAGAATTAAATCAGCCCATTTACCTAATTCAATATGTCCCATAGCTGCTTCTGCTGCGGGATCAAGTAGGTCATCAGCGACAGGGAAGCCAGAAACCGCTTGTAATGATAATGGCGTGACAAAAGCATGTGCTGCGGGTGTCATTACAACACGGACAATAGCACCTTTATCACGTAAACGGCGAACAAGTTCAGGTGCTTTATAGGCCGCAATACCACCACTAATACCGAGAATAATCTTTTTGTTGTGAAGTGTAGTCATGATGAAATGCCTAAGTACATAAATAATTGTCCGCAATTTTACCACAAGGTATCTATGAATTCGGAATTCTATGTAACCTCATGTTTTATTGATTAAATTTTTGTGGGTCATCTCGCACAATTTTGATATGTGTCTTTTTCATACAATATAAGCAGTTTATAGTAAATTGACTGTATAAAACAACAGTTGTTTTATGATTGGCATTTAATGATGTGTAATAAAAAGACAACAATGCAATTAATATAAAGAAAATCAATTACTAACCCTAAAACCTTTACTTAATAAGGAGCCCAAGGATGGAAAATCAATCGGTTAGTGCGCTTTTACCCAGAGAAAAATTATTACTTTATGGCGTAGGATCTCTTTCGGATATTGAATTACTAGCGCTTTTTTTACGTACAGGAACATATGAAAAATCAGTATTAGAGTTGGCGGCTTTTTTACTAAAAGAGTGTGGCTCTCTGTATCATGTTATTAATGCTGATTATGAAACGTTAGGGCGCTTTAAAGGTGTAGGGATCGGTAAATTTACCCAGCTCCAAGCGATTAATGAGATGGCACAACGCTTTTCAACAATGCAATTTATGTATAAAAATGTACTTTCTTCTTCAGAAGATACCAAACATTACTTACAAAAATTACTTCATTGGCGAGATAGAGAAGTGTTTGTAGTGTTATTTCTTGATAATCAAAATCAATTGATTGCTTTTGATGAAATGTTTAAAGGTACGATTAATCGAGTAGAAGTTCATCCCAGAGAAATTGTTCGTCAATCAATAAAAAAGAATGCAACATCCATCATTCTTGCTCATAATCACCCTTCTGGTATTAGCGAACCAAGTCTCGCAGATAAAGAAATAACTGAAAAAATTTTTCTGGCTTGCCAGTTAGTTGGTGTAAAAGTACTCGATCACCTTGTAATAGGGCATGACGACTGCGTTTCTTTTGCAGAACGTGGTTGGTTGTAGCAAATATTTTTGTAATTATTGTCAATCTTTATTTGTACGGGTCTTGAGCGTTGAGGCCATTGGGCGTATACTACGCCACCTTTGAGGATCTTGGGTTTGGCGAGAAGAGCCTATCTCAGCAAGTTTTTTCTGAGGTGTTAACACAGTTTTTCAATCGTTAAAAGTTGCTGAGATGGGCTCCAAAGCCTGACGAGGCGGTCAAACCTGATACTAAAGCTCGAGCTGATTAGATTTTTGGAGAATAGACATGTCCCGAGTCTGCCAAGTTACCGGCAAGCGTCCTGTGAGTGGAAACAACCGCTCTCACGCATTAAACGCGACTAAACGCCGTTTTCTGCCAAACCTGCACTCTCACCGTTTCTGGGTTGAGTCTGAGAAACGTTTCGTAACTCTGCGTGTATCTGCTAAAGGTATGCGTGTGATTGATAAGAAAGGCATCGAATCTGTATTAGCAGATTTACGTGCCCGTGGTGAGAAGTTCTAAGGAGCTGAAAAATGGCTAAAGGTATTCGCGAGAAAATTAAACTCGTCTCTTCTGCTGGTACAGGTCACTTCTATACCACTACGAAGAACAAACGCACTATGCCAGAAAAACTGGAAATGAAAAAATTCGATCCAGTTGTTCGTCAACATGTGCTTTATAAAGAAGCTAAAATTAAATAATTTTAGTTTTCTTAAAAAACCCGACCTTTGTGTCGGGTTTTTTGTTATCTGAGGTTTGCTAAGTATAACAAAGTAAAGCTATTGTGATCTTCGCTCGCTCTTTAGTTATACTGTGGCTCTTTTGAATTCATTGGGTGAATGGATTGCGGATGAGTAAGTCAGTGCTATCAATATTACATACAGAATCATCTTGTGGGTGGGGTGGTCAGGAAATTCGTATACTGACAGAAGCTCAAGGCATGATCCGTAGAGGGCATAAAGTTGCACTTGTGTGTTGCCCCACATCTAAAATTGCTAAAGCAGCACCTGATTATGGTATTGATGTTTTTACATTACCTATTGAAAAAAAACGTGTTTCTGCATTAAAAGCACTTCGTCAGTGGCTGAAATCACATCATCACCAATTTGATGTTATTAATACCCACAGTTCTACCGATGCATGGCTAGTGGCTGTTTCTTGTGCCACATTACGCCATTCACCAGTAGTTATCCGTACTCGACATGTTTCTACAGATGTTTCTCGTTCGCTGCCTACTCGCTGGCTCTATCTTTCATCTAGTGCCCATATCGTGACAACAGGTGAGAAATTACGTCATACACTGCATCAACATAATCAATTTCCGTTAGAAAAAATGACATCAGTACCTACTGGTATTGATTTACAACGCTTTTTTCCACAGGATAAACAGTGTGCCAGAGCGAAAATAGGTATCCCTAATAAACCAACGTTAGGGATAGTGGCGACTATGCGAGTATGGAAAGGGCATAAATATTTAGTCGAAGCATGGAAATCATTACACCAACAGTTTCCTGATTGGCAATTAATTTTTGTCGGTGATGGACCTCAGCGTAAAAATTTAGAACCAATGGTTAAAAACGAGGGATTAGCGCAGAGTATTTTCTTTTTAGGCAATCGCAATGATGTGCCTGATTGTTTAAATGCGATGGATTTATTTGCATTACCTTCTTTTGGTAATGAAGGTGTACCTCAAGGCATTATGCAGGCAATGGCCTGCGGTTTACCTGTTATTTCTACAACGGTAGGCGCTATTAGCGAAGCAGTTATTGATGGTAAAACCGGTTTTACATTGCCACCACAAG
This sequence comes from Proteus vulgaris, assembly GCF_016239305.1. GTDB lineage: Bacteria > Pseudomonadota > Gammaproteobacteria > Enterobacterales > Enterobacteriaceae > Proteus > Proteus vulgaris_C. The sequence continues at coordinate 116,331 of NZ_JAEHOQ010000004.1, forward strand.
AACAAGAAGTACTAACAAACCATTTAGCTAAATTAATGGGCTCAGAACAATTACGTGAACAGATGGGAAAAGACGCGCTTGAACATGCTGTTGCACGATTTAGCTTGGATAATATGCTAGATAAGATGGAAAGGATCTTTATTCAGGCAATTAACGATAAAAATAAATCAGTATGATTAATGTTGATAATAAAGTCGTGAAACGATTATCTCTATTATCAACTTAGTGTATTCATATTATTGATGAATATTTGTAATACTTTTTAGTGTATAGTCTGAGAAGTAAATGTATCATTTAAGCCAAATAAAAAGCATATGGATCCAAATAATATATTGGTTATAGCGATAGCCCGTTTCGGTGATACATTACTTATCACACCGGTTATCCATGCATTAAAACAGCGTTGGCCTAATGCTCATATTCATGTGTTTGCACATAAGCGTAGTGCATGCATTCTTGAGCATAATCCTGATATTGATTGTATTAGACATTTTTCTAAAAAAAGAGCTATTTGGGCAGGCAGGTTACCTCATAAGCCTTATGATTTAGCGCTAGTATATGGCAATGATAGTGAGCTGGTGAGCTATGCTCGTCGTCAATCTCACCATACTGTGACTTTTTCTGATAAGTCGCAACAGCAAACTGATGTGACTTGGGTTGAACGTCCCAAATCGCCGATGGTTGCACAAAAAGAACGTGCCTTATTAATTAATGCGTTAGGGATTTATCCGAGTTGTTGGCAGTTACGTTACTTTATCAGTGATGAAGAAACCAGTTTTGCACAACAGTTTTTAAAAGATAATTCATTAATTAATAAGAATATTATTGGTTTTCAATTACAGAGTTTTCCGGCTAAAGCCTATAGAGATTGGCCTGTGGAGAACTTTCTGCAATTAGCAAAGCAGATAATTTCCCATGACGCGAGTACGTATTTCTTGCTATTAGGTAGTAAGGAAAGTGAACAACTCTCCATTGATTTAGCGAAAAAAATCGGTGAAGAGCGCTGTTTAGCCTTAGCTGGTCGAGTTTCAATGCGACAAAATGCAGCAATTATGGCAAATTTATCGCTTTATGTAGGGGTAGATACAGGGCCTACACATTTAGCAGGGGCTTTAGATATCCCAATGGTGGCGTTATACCATAGCTATCACCCAGGATGCTATTTAGCGCCATTACAACATTCTTGTTGTCAGGTTATCCAACACCCAACCTCGTTGGAAAATGCTCGTCGCGAAGACAATATGGCTGAAATATCAGTTGAAGAAGTGTGGAATGCAGTGCGTAATATCATTGATGGAATGAAGGTGAAAAAGTAATCCATGAAGATCGGTATAATTGATGTCACAATCACCATGTCTTATGGCGGGATCCAAACAGCGGTTTGGGAACTGGCTAAGCAATTACATGATGCTGGACATGAAGTTCATCTTTATGGTGGCAATGGCGATATTCGACACAATCTGGCTGGACGCCAAATACAGGTTCACACTTACCCTTATACCCCAAGAGATAAAGTGATTGATCTTGGTGGGCGTTTTCGTCGTATTGTTGAGCGTTATACTTTTGCGCGACATGCCAAAAAAGAGGTGATCAGCCAACATTTTGATTGGGTGATTTTAACAAAGCCTTTTGATTTTTTTTGGCCCTCAATGATGCCTAAATCATCCTCAACTCGCTTTTGTTATATGAGTGGAGGGACTAGTTTCTTTAAAGGTGATCGCAGGTTAGGTAAAAAGATTTCAGCATGGGTTGCATGTAGCCACTTTAATGCTTGGCAAATCCAACATCATTTTAAGCAGTTTCCAAACGTGATTTATAATGGTGTGGATATTGAAAAGTTTAAACCTATGACTACGTCATTGCGTGAGCAATTAGGAATAAATGAGTCTACTTTTTTACTCTCATTTGCAGGACGGTTAGTGGGTTGGAAAGGCTTGAGTGTCGCAATTGATGCGATAAGCCAATTAAAAGATGAAGATGTTAAGTTGCTGATTATTGGTGCTGGTGATGATCTTGAGCGCTTAAAAAAGAAAGCAATTGCTAAAGGTATTGCAGAGCAAGTTATTTTTCATCAGCCTGTCGAACATAATGTATTACCTGAATTTTATGCAGCAAGTGACGTAGGTATTTTCCCGAGTACAGGAGATGAGGCCTTCGGTATTACGATTGCAGAAGCGATGGCGTGTGCAAAACCTGTCATTGCAAGCCATATCGGGGGTATTCCGGAAGTGGTGGGTAATGAAGGTACCGCTGGGCTTCTCGTTGCACCAGGTAGTGCAGATGAAATTGTGATGGCGATTAATCATCTTCGTGCATTACCGGATAGAGGCAAAAGCATGGGAGAGCAGGCTCGTCTACGTATTGAATCACGTTATACATGGCAACACTCTGCGCAACGTTTATTACAGGCATTGGCGTCATAATTATGAATATTGCCTATCTTGATCCTTATCCAGTGCCTGACTTACGTGTGGCTTCATTACAAATTTTACAAAATGTGGATGCATTCGCTCGAGCAGGCGCCCAAGTGACATTAGTCACACCTAAAGGGCAATATCGGGATAGTGATATATTAGGTCGCTCAATTCACACTAATGCGAATTTAGTTTCTTTAAGGGATATTCGCCGTAAATGGTATTTTCCATTTAATTCACAAAAACTTTTCTCATTACAGATAGCGCGCTGGGTAAAGCAAAATAATGTTGATGCGTTGTTTACCCGTAATTTAAAACTAGCTTGTTATCTTTGTGAAAATTATCCAGAAATTCCTCTCTTTTTTGAAAGCCATGAAATTTTCGCTCAATCTTTTGCAGAGTCTCATTCATTTGAGAAAAAAAAGAATCGTGCTAAATATCATAAGCTATTAAAAATGGAGAAGTTGGTTTATAGCCGAGCGACGGGTATTTTTGTTCTTACTTCATTGTTAAGAGATGATATTGTTTCGCAGTATCAAGTGATTACGCCAATAACCGTGGTTCCTGATGGCGTTGATTTACATGCTGTGGCTGATTATCAGGCCAAACCGTTAATTTCTGAGAAAAACTTTACTGAGGTGTTGTATTTAGGGAGCTTGCATAAATGGAAAGGCATTCCAACCATGATGCGAGCAATGAAATACCTTGATAATGCAAGGCTTAATATCGCTGGAGGAACACCGGAGCAGATTGAAGGATTAACTTTATTAGCTCAAGAAATGGATGTAAAAGATAAAGTGAATTTCTTGGGGTTTATTGATCCCAAAAAACGCTTTGAAGCAATTGGTCAACACGATATCTGTGTACTTCCGCTTACGTTAACTAGCATTGGAAGTCGTTACACTTCACCGCTTAAGTTATTTGAATATATGGCGATGGAAAAACCTGTGGTAATTTCAGATTTTCCTTCAATTCGTGATGTTGTAGATGAGAAAGCGGTGAGTTTTGCCGATAGTGGTGATGCGCAGAGTTTTGCAAAACAGATAATACAGTTAAGAGAAAACCCGCAACGAGCTAAAGAAAAAACAACTCATGCCCGCTCTCTGGTTGAAAACTATTACAACTGGGATAAGCGGGCAGAGACGATATTAAAAAAAATAGAGAAGTTAATTAAGTAACCTATTGTTATTTATCTGATGGTGTGACTGATTGATTATTAAGTAAAGCATGACGCAATGCCAACATTAGTCCCACCAAAATACCTACCTGATTGATATAGGCATTTTCAAATAATCCTCGTAATACATAAACGCCTAAGAAAGACATTAGTAATACCAAGGCGGCTTGGCGAATAATCCCGTGATTTTTTCTTATTAGTTGGATACCTTGGGCAATAATCGAAGAGCAGAAATAAAGAATACCCAATAGCCCTAAAATACCACCAGCAAACCAGAAAGCTAAAAAGATATTATGAGGGCCGATGGATTTTTTAAATTTCCAATTTGGATAGTCTTTAACTCGTTCATTATAGACGTTATGGTAAAGTTGATTACCATAACCATAGCCTTTTATCGGTTGTTCTAAAATAAGGTCTAAAGCTGAGCCTTGAGTGCCGTTATCAAATCGATTTCCACTATTTATATTGGTTAATTTATACTGAAATTTTTTACTAAAAATTTGGTTAGTGAGTATTTGTGTTGTATTAACATATAAAAGAGCACAAGAGATTAAACCGATTAAAATTAAGAGCCATTGGCGATTAATAACTAAGATAAGTAATGTACTAATTGCTATTGCTACCCATGCACCACGAGCTAATGTTCCTAACGTTATAAAAATAAAAGATAAACTAATGGCGACTAATAATAACCAAGTAATAATTGAGTTTTGTTTTTTTAAAGCCCACAAAGCCAATATAATAGGAAAGAAAAAAAGAAGAGCATAGGAAACTTCTCTATGAATTAACTGGCTTGTTGTTGTAAATGGCCAAATACCTCTCTGATACTCCAAATAATATTGCACTAACTCTTTAACCATAATCACCAGCAACCCAACCGCAAAAGCTACCATCACCATCTTGGCTATATCAGCAGGTTTCTCTTTATACAATACAATCGGAAAGGTAACGGCAAAAAGCAGTAATCCATTTAAAATGGGTTTATTAATTTCTTTTATACTGATGCTGGGCTCGACAGAAATTACAATGGAATAGCCAATCACCAACAATAAAAACAGTAGTGAAAATGACAGATTATTTTTAAATATTTTACAGATAGCCTTAAAATCACGTATCAGATACCACAATGCTGTTGCACCGATTAATCCCATTACAATGTTTTTATAACGGGTGATATCTGGTAAGTAGATCAATATAATGTAAAGCCCGATAATGGATAAATTCCAAAGGGATTTTTTACTACAGTCTTTAAACACCATCATAATAATCTGCTATCGTCCTTTATGCTTTTATGGAAGCTGATCATACAATAAAAATGATGTTATCGCTGTATCTCTTATCTGATAATCATGGAGTCACCTGTGCCTGAATTGCCAGAAGTCGAAACCAGTCGCCGAGGCATTGAACCTCACCTTGTGGGTAATGTGTTGCACTATGCTATTGTGCGTAATAGTAAATTACGCTGGCCAGTCTCTGAAAAAATAAAAACCTTACTGGATGAACCTATTTTAAGTGTGAAGCGTCGTGCTAAGTACTTGCTAATAGAACTTAATACCGGGTGGATCATAATCCATTTGGGGATGTCAGGGAGTGTGCGTATTTTATTAGAGGAACAGCCTGAGGAAAAACACGATCATATCGATTTAATTTTTCGTGATGGCAAAGTATTGCGTTATACCGATCCACGACGCTTTGGTGCTTGGTTATGGTGTGAAGATTTGGCAACCAGCTCAGTATTAGCCCATTTAGGGCCAGAGCCGCTTTCTGATGAATTTAATGCCGAATATTTATATCAACAGTCAAAAAACAAAAAAACAGCTATTAAACCGTGGTTAATGGATAATAAATTAGTGGTGGGTGTCGGCAATATTTATGCTAACGAAGCACTATTTTCATCGGGTATTATGCCAGATAGAAAAGCCAATAGCTTAACACAAGAAGAGTGTGAGGTTCTTGTTACGGCGATCAAACGGGTGTTAACGCGCTCAATAGAGCAAGGTGGGACGACACTTAAAGATTTTCTGCAGTCTGATGGTAAGCCCGGTTATTTTGCACAAGAGCTCTTTGTTTATGGGCGTAAAGACAAACCTTGTTTAATTTGTGGGCAACAGATTGAAAGTATAAAGCAAGGGCAACGTAGCACATTTTTCTGCCGACATTGCCAACATGGTGACAACGAGCGTTAAATTTTGCCGAGTTTTTTTAGCATTGCGGTGGTGACAACTTCAGGTAAAAAGGTAGAAACATCACCATCGTGGCGTGCCACATCTTTAATTAAAGATGAAGAGACAAAAGAAAGGTTTTGAGATGGCAGTAAAAATACGCTATCAAGATCAGGTGCAAAGTGACGGTTCATATTCGCCAGTTGCCATTCATATTCAAAGTCAGAAACGCTACGAACACCGCGAATTAAAATCGTCGCTTGTTGCTGTTTAGCAAAATTGGCCATTAACTCACTAAAACCCACTACTTCAACATTGGGTAAATGACTCGTAACTTCTCTAGCTAAATTGACGCGTTCTTCTAAGGTAAACATCGGATTTTTACGGGCGCTATCAGCAATAGCTAATAAAACTGTATCAAACATACCCGCTGCGCGGGTTAAAATATCGATATGACCATAAGTGATGGGATCGAATGTTCCGGGGTAGATAGCTTTATTTTTCATGATCGATTGTCTTCTGGCTGAGTTCCCATAAAGAGGCATATTTATTAAAGGTATACTGTGCATTAACAAATGCCAATATCAAACCTTGCTTTCCATCTAAAAAACCCATTCTTAACAACCAAGTCTTAAAAAAAGCACCTAATGTATGACTTAAAATTGAACTAAAACTAGTTTTTTTACCTTGTTGGTGACGCTCTTTTGCCCATTCGGTGGCATATTTTAACTGTTTTTGCTGAAACTCCATTAAATCACGGCAAGTTAGATGCAGAAGATCACCTTGCAATGTTTTGACTGTTGCGCCTTGAGTTTCTAACGATTCATGAACCAAATTATTGTTATATTGATAATGTTCACGAGCATATAAACGTGTGACTTTATCGGGATACCAACCGCTGTGTTTCATAAACCGTCCCATAAACAAGTTACGGCGAGCACAGTTATAAACCACATTTTCTTCAGGTTGTTGCAGTATCTCGAGGATACTAGTTTTGAGTTCAGGTGTGATACGTTCATCACTATCGATCATAAAAATATAATCGCCTGTGGCATATTGCTGCGCCAATTGGCGCTGTTTACCAAATCCTGGCCACTCACTGTTGACAAAGACTTTCGCCCCTTTTTCTATTGCAATACGACAGGTGTCATCTTGACTCCCCGAATCTAACACAATGATTTCATCAGCCCACTGCACGGAGTCTAAGCATTCACCAATGATATCAGCAGCATTTTTGCTGATCATCACGACAGAAAGGCGCTTACTCAGGCTCATCAGTGACTCCGAGGGGGAAGATAGGGTGAAAGTAAGGTGAGTAAACGCAGTAATGCTCCTTGATTTTCATAAAGCACTTCAACAGCATGGCGACCATAGTAACGGCGGTAATCTTCATCATTAAGCAGTGAGGCGATCGCGGTTGCCATTGATTGACTGTCCGTGACAGTAATTAATCCTTCAGCTTGGTCAAGCTTGGCACAGATATTTTTAAAATTAAAAGTATGAGGTCCCATAATGACGGGAATAGCATGCGCTGCGGCCTCTAAAGGATTATGACCACCTCGCTCGACTAAACTCCCCCCCACAAAAGCCAGATCTGCAATGCCATAGAGCAACATCAGTTCACCCATAGTGTCGCCAATGACGACTTGAGTCTGTGCATCAGGAACAGCATCAGTACTACGTAATGTGTACTTTAATCCCGCTTCGCGTGTTAATTGTTCAGCTTTAGGAAAACGTTCAGGATGTCGAGGAACTAAGATTAACAAAAGTTGTGGAAATTGTGTCAGAAGCTTTTTATGGGTCTCTAAAATAATGGTTTCTTCACCTTCATGGGTACTCGTTGCAATCCAAACAGGGCGGTGAGCTGCCCATTGGCGACGTAAAGCAACGGCTCTTGCGGCTAATTCAGGGGTGACAGAAATATCAAATTTTAGGCTACCTGTAACATGCAAATGTGAACGTTTAAGCCCTAATTCAATAAAACGCTCACCATCTTCTTGGTTTTGAGCAGCGATTAAGGTGATTTTTTGGAGCATCGTTTTGACAAAACTACCTAATTTTTGATAACCGGCAGCTGAGCGTTCTGATAAACGTGCATTGGCAATAATCAACGGAATTTTTCGTTGATGCAGTTTTGAAATCAGGTTAGGCCACAATTCGGTTTCCATAATGATAACCAATTTCGGATCGACCGTTTTAAGAAAACGATTAACTGAACCAGGTAAATCATAAGGAAGATAGACATGGTAAACATCATCACCAAACGCAGAACGCACACGTTCTGAACCTGTCGGAGTCATAGTAGTGACTGTTATAGGTAAATCAGGATAGTGATGGCGAAGGGCGCGAACAAGCGGCACTGCGGCGAGAGTCTCACCCACAGAGACGGAATGTAATAATATCCCTTGAGGCACGACTTTGCCTTTGCAAAAGCCATAGCGCTCTCCCCACCGTTTTCGATAGGCGGGTGCTTTACGGCTACGTAATAAAAGACGCAACCAAATCAGAGGTTGAATAAGGTAAAGAAGTACCTGATATAAACGCAACAACATGCTATCAAATTCACTTATCTGGACGAACGCTTATAGTATCACACTGTGTAGTAGAAAGTGTGTAAAAACAAACGTTGTGGCGATAAACAACGCGGTATAATGCTTTTTTATTAATTTTAACAGGCTTTATTCAGGAAACTTGATAGAATTTTTTTTATAATCAAATCACATTGCTAATTATTCAAGTACATTTGGAATGTTATGAGTGAAAAAATGAAGTTAATACAAAGGGTTCTTATTATTAAGTTACGACATCATGGTGATACTTTGTTGATTACCCCTGTTATTAATACATTAAAAGCTAATTTTCCAAATGCTGAAGTTGATATATTAATCAATAAAGAAACGATGCCAATGATTGAGCACTTTTCTTCTATTCATCATATCTTTGTACTAGACAAAGCATGGAAAAATGAAGGGAAGCTAGCAAGGTTACGTCATGAATGGAAGTTAATAACCGATTTAAGAAATCAACAATATGATGTTGTTATAAACTTAGCCGATCAATGGAATAGCGCAATAATAACGCGTTTTACGGGGGCTAAAATTCGTGTTGGATATGATATTTATAAACGTCAAAGCCCTATCTGGAAAAAATGTTTTACGCATTTGATCCCGCTAGGCTCTGTAGATAACAAACATATTGTTGAGCAAAATTTAGCGCTCTTGCAACCATTACAGTTGCCTAAAATAGATACTCAAGTATCAATGGCATATAGTCATCAAGATAAACATATCGTTACCGAAAAATTAAAAACGCATAAAGTATTGGGTAGTTATATTGTTATTCAACCTACATCTCGATGGTTTTTTAAATGTTGGGATGAAAGTAAATGGTCGAAATTAATTGATGCTTTAGAACAAGAAGGAAATCAAATTGTTTTAACATCAGGTCCCGATCCAAGAGAGCAAGAGATGGTTGAAACTATAATTAAAGGGTGTACTTCAAACAGTGTGGTTTCATTATCAGGACAACTCTCTTTACCTCAACTTGCTACGTTAATTGATCATGCTCGTTTATTTATTGGGGTTGATTCTGTTCCCATGCATATGGCCGCAGCACTTAAAACTCCTCTTATTGCACTCTTTGGGCCATCAAAATTATTTCATTGGTCACCATGGGAACATATTGGTGAAGTGTTATGGGCGGGAAATTATGGTGAACTCCCTGATCCTGATGATGTCAATACCAACACACAAACGCGTTATCTTAGTTTAATACCTGTCGAAGATGTACTGAATGCCGTAAGGGGACAACTAAAATGAATTCATTCCGATTGGCTATAGTGCGTCAAAAATACCGACCTGATGGGGGGGCAGAACGATTTGTTTCTCGAGCACTTGAGGCATTAGATAATCAAGCCGTAGAACTTAATGTGATCACGCGTTCATGGATTGGAGCCGTACAACCTCAGTGGCATATTCATATTGTCAACCCAATGAAATGGGGGCGAATTAGCCGTGAAAAAGGCTTTGCTCGAGTAGCAAGACAATGTTGGCAAAAAGAAAAGTTCGATTTAGTGCAAAGTCATGAACGTATTGCAGGATGCGATATTTATCGTGCAGGAGATGGTGTTCATCACCGCTGGTTATCACAACGTTCGCGTGTTTTAAGCCCATTACGTAGTCAATTATTGCTTAATAGTTGTTATCACCGCTATGTAATGAAGGTTGAAGAAGAGATGTATCATTCACCAGAACTAAAACGCGTTATATGTAATTCAGAGATGGTAAAACGTGAAGTGATGGAAGACTTTGGAGTTGAAAGTGAGCGCATTAGCGTAATTTATAATGCGATTGATAATCAGCGATTTTTTCCAGCAACAACACTTTATCGTGAGCAATTACGCCAGCAATACCATATTCCTGTTGAAGCAAAATGTTTTATTTATGTGGGCTCTGGGTTTGAACGTAAAGGCTTAAAAGCGGCCATAGAAGCAATCAGTTGTACAAGTGCACATTTGATTGTGGTTGGACAAGATAAAGAGCAGAAAAAATATCAGCAACTTGCTCATCAATTAAAAAGTCATGATCGAGTTCATTTTTTAGGTGTGCAAAAAGACACCTTACCTTTATATCAAATGGCAGATGGTTTATTGTTACCCACTTTATATGATCCTTTTCCTAATGTTGTTTTAGAAGCAATGGCATGTGGTTTACCAGTGATCACTAGTTATACTTGCGGTGGCTCTGAATTTATTGAGCAAGGTGTTAATGGTTTTGTCACTGATGCACTAGATATTTCGGCAATGGTAAGTGCAATAGAAACAATTTCTGCCGATAATCTTGATAATAGAATGTCTAAAGCTGCCCGAAATAAGATATTGCCTTATACGCCAGAGCATTTATCTCAACAACTGATTGGGCTTTACCAAAAGGTTCTTAGTTTATGAAGGAACATATCCTTTTTATTATTGATGGATTACCTGGTGGTGGTGCTGAAAATGTCACTATCAGGCTATGTCATGGTTTAAGCCAGCGTGGTTATACCGTTACGTTACTCTCTTTAGCCGAAAAATGTGATTATTCTATTCCCGCTAATATTGAGTTATTGATTGATGCAGATAGTTACCGTGGGTTATTTCATCGACAAACTGAACTGAAACGTCGAGCAAAATCAATGGATAATACGCTAAAATCGTTATTTTCACGTAAAGGTATTCCATCACTTGTTGTTTCGAATTTGCATAAGACAGATAGGATAGTCGCTTTATCTAAAGAGTTGGCAGATAAAAATACGTGGTATTGCATTCATGGTATATTTTCCCAATCTTATTTAGGTAATAAAACCGGTTTTTCTCGTTGGTTAAAACAAAAGAAGATCCAAAAAGTATATCAAGGGAAAAATATTATTACGGTTTCCAATGCGGCAGGACAGGATTTGATCCAAAATGTGGGGGTATCACCACAACAATTAAAAACAATTTATAATCCGTTTGATATTCAAGAAATTAGAAATCTAGCTTTAGAAAGTAATTCGTATCAGGGGCAAGATTATTTACTGCATATTGGTCGTTTTCATGAAGTTAAACGACATGACAGATTATTAGAAGCATTTGCGTTAGCGGATTTACCTTGTAAATTATTTATTGCAGGACAAGGCTCTTCTGAAGTGACAACTAAAATTAAAAATAAAATAGTAGAGCTTAATTTAGAAGATAAAGTGAGTTTAATTGGTTTTTTAGCAAACCCATTTGCTGTTATTAATGATGCAAAAGCGGTTGTTTTGAGCTCTGATAGCGAGGGTTTAGGCAATGTGTTAGTTGAATCTTTAATTTGTAATACACCGATTGTGAGTACCAATTGTCCAGGTGGTATTGGTGAAATTATGGAAGGTGAGCTTGCTAATTATAAAGCAGAGCTAAATGCAGCATCGTTAGCCGAAAAGATGCGATTGGTTTATTTTACGCCACCTGAAATTACACCAGAAATGTACCAAAAATTTGATATTGATGAAGTGATTGATCAGTACATATCACTTATTAAGTCATAAAGTTATTTATTTCTAAAGAAGGCGTAAGGTATTTCAATGACTAAACCAGCATTTATTATCACATTAGATACTGAAGGTGATAATCTTTGGGAAAATAAGGGTGGGATCACCACTCAAAATACGCACTTTCTTCCTCGTTTTCAGCAACTTTGTGAACGTTTTCATTTTAAACCTGTTTGGCTAACAAATTATGAAATGGTAATGGATGATGCCTATATCGAGTTTGCTCGTGATGTTATTGCACGTAATACGGGTGAAATTGGTATGCACTTACATGCTTGGAATAGCCCACCATTAACGCCTTTAACGGATGATGATTTACGTTATCAGCCTTATTTAATTGAATATCCCAAAGATCAAATGCGAGAAAAAATCGCATTAATGACTGAATTACTTGAAGAGAAACTGCAAACCAAAATGTTAAGCCACCGTGCGGGTCGCTGGGCATTTAATGAGATTTATGCGCAACTCTTGGTTGAATTTGGTTATCAAGTCGATTGCTCTGTTACGCCTAAAGTAGATTGGCGTTTTACTAAAGGCGATCCTGCACAAGTGGGTGGAACAAATTACACCCATTTTCCAAGCCATGCTTATTTTATGGATCTAGAAGATATCACTAAACCAGGTAATTCATCGTTGCTAGAAGTGCCAATGAGTATTCAATATAAGCACTCGCCTTTAATGAATAAATTTAAGCAAGGCTACGATAAGTTAAGAGGTAAGCAACGAGCCCCTTCAGTAAATTGGCTTCGCCCTAAAGGCGAAAATGCCCAACAGATGATTGATGTTGCTGAAAAATCGTTAGCTCAAGGTCATGACCATATTGAGTTTATGTTGCACTCGTCTGAATTTATGCAGGGTGGTAGCCCAACGTTCCGAACAGAAAAAGATATTGAAGGGCTTTATGATGATTTAGAAACGTTATTTAGTTTTCTATTGGATAAAGTGCAGGGAATGACGTTGGCTGAGTATTATCAAAGTAAGATGCAGGCAAAATAAGATGAAGTTAAAGAAATTAAAATGGGTACATAATTTCCTAATTATCTATAACCTACTTTTAGGAAAGATGAAAAAAACGGATACATTTTCATCAGATATTCAATTTAACAGTATTCTTATTTTCTCTACAACAGCGTTGGGGGATTTTATGTTTAATACTCCCGCGATAAGAGCTATTCGTGCACATTATCCTGATGCACATATCACATTGGTTTCCAGCGAAAAAAATAGATTATTAGTTGAAAAATATGATCAAATAGACAGTGTGGTTTACTGGGATAATAAAATTAGAAATCTACTTCCTATCGCACTACAGGCAAAAAAATATAAACCTGAATTAGCGGTTATATTGCATTCACATCTTCCTTATGATGTGTTATTTGCCGTAATGGCGGGTTGCCAGTATATCTTACGTAATACCTTTCATATTATCCCAAAATGGTTTCAAAAATGGATTATTGCAGAGCATCAGCCCCCTAATTGCCATATTATCCAAAGTAAACTTAATATTATTCATTATTTAGGAATAGATAGTGCTGATACAAGAATGGAAATTCCTTGTAAAATAGAACAATTAGATAAAGGAAATTATCATATTGTTGGATTTCAAATGGGGGCATCAACGCAAGAACGTAGATGGCCTGTTAAATACTTTGTTGAATTAGCGCAGAAGCTTATTGATAGTAAACCAACAATACAAATTAAATTAATAGGATCTCCGCGAGAACTAGAATTACCTGAAGAATTTTTTGTATTGTTGCCAGAAAAATATCATAGCAATATTGAAAATTTAGTCGGTAAAACTTTATTGCCTGATTTGTTAAGTCAGATAAAAATAATGGATGTATTAGTCACTGGGGATACAGGACCTCTGCATTTAGCAATAGCGTTACAAATACCTACAATTAGTCTATTTGTAACTGCTGATCCAAAATGGACAGGGCCTTATCAAGATCCTGATTTACATAAAGTGATTGATAAATATTTACCAATAAATAGCACTGAAAAAGATATAATGGCTGCTATTAAAGTGGATGAAGTATTATACGCATTAAATGAAAAGATAAGGAAATGATCCCTTATCTTAAGTAATTAACTAAATTTAATTTTTAAATATCTTTTCTTTATACTTAGTCTTATTTTTTTATCAAGAATAAAACTAAGCATATTGACTTCATTAATTCTATTTTTTAATTTTTCGATAGTTTCTTTTTTTAGTTCCTTTTTATATTTATATAAATGAATTATACAGTGCGATATATTTAAATGGAGGTGTTTTTTGGGTAGTGTATCTAGCATGGAGATTATAGCTTCAGCCATCAACTCTATTTTTTCTTTACTTAAATTATTTGATAGACTACTTGGATGTTTTATATAGTTATATAAAATACTATCAGAATATAGGAATCTATTGGATAGATTTAGATATTTTGGGAAGAAAAAAGCGTCTTCATAGCAAAAAACATCAGGAAACTCTATTTTTAACATCAGTTCTCTTAAGAAAAATTTACTACAAAGATGAGCTTGAAATTTTTTATGAACTAAAAATTCAGATATAATTTCATCTTTACTTTCTATTTTATATTTTATATTTTCTTGTTTTTCTATTATTTGTTTATCATTAAATACTTCTTGTATTTTTGTTATAAGGAGATCTGGTTTTTCTTTATTTAGAATAGAAAAAATATCTAGCATATCAAAATCAGAAAGAAAATCATCACCATCTATAAAAGTAATATATTCACCTTTACATAAGGGAATAGTGTATTTTCTTGCTTTGCCAACATTATTAAAACAAACTTTTTTATAGTAAAAAGAAGGATGTGTATTTATATATTCTTTTAATATTTCTTCTGTTCTATCGGTTGAGTTATCATCAATAAGAAGCACTTCATAGTCATTTTGATTACAATTTCTAAGAGCATAATTAATTGAATTAACACATTTTTCTATTAGTGTTTCTAGATTTTTTATATTAATGATAATAGATAAAATCATAATAAATCCTAAAATAATCTTGATGGTAAGGTGTGATGCATAGAGTCAGAAATATATTTTTAGGTGTAATCATAACGTCAATAGAGTCAATTAAGATTACTTTTCTGTTTACTGAAGCTAGATTAGTTAAAGTATTGAAAAACATCATGTGCACTTATCTCCCCAATATCCCCACCTTCCGCTTTTACAGAAATTTGGGCTTTACCGTAACCGCCGATTAGGCCGGGATCGGTAGGGCCAAATAGGGTGATATTGGGTTTATCTAATGCGGCCGTTAAATGGCTTAATCCGGTATCTACAGACACCACACTTTTAGCCCCAGCAATAACCTGAGCCACTTGGGCTAGCGACATTTTTGGCAACACATCAACGTAGTCAAAATCTTTTGCTAGGCGAATGGCTCGTTGATGCTCATGCTCTGCACCCCAAGGTAATTTAATGCGTACTCCAGAATCTGCAAGTAGGGCGATTAACTCTCTCCAATGAGATTCAGGCCAGTGTTTTTCATCACGTGTTGTTGCGTGCAAAAATACCAGATAAGGGCGTTCATCAAAGATGGGAAGTGAGAGAAAATGTTGTGCAATACCATAATCCCCCTGAGATTGTGGTATGGGATAGCCCAAGCTTAGTGCAAATAGTTGGCGAATTCGTTCAACAGCATGCATTTTTTTACTGACATTATGGCGAATGTCGTAAAAGAAACTTGCTAAAGGCTCGCGGGCGCATTGACGAGAATAACCATGTTTAGTGCCTTTGGCGTATCGAGTTACTAAAAATGCACTTTTCAGTAAACCTTGCGCATCAATAACGGTATCATAATGATGAGTTTGAATAGCACGACGAAATTGTACACGTTCTGCGCGAATAGGCGCACTAAACCAGTTTTTTCGCCAACGGCGTATCGCCACAGGAATAACTGTATCAACGGCTTGATGCCAGCTAGGGATCTGTGCAAAGCCTTCTTCGACTACCCAATCAAAACGAATATCAGGATAAACATTTATTGCATCAGTTAATGCTGGCAAAGTATGTAAAACATCGCCCATGGAAGAGGTCTTAACGATTAATACCCGCTTCACGCTGATGGCTCCGTTGACAATAAATTTTCTAATTCAGCAAAAACCTTCTCTGGCTGAATATCAATTAAGCTTTGGTGATAGCCTTGTTCGGCATCCCCTTTACGTACTTTTTGATAGCCAGTAATTAAACGGATCACGCGCGCTTTATGTGATAAAGGAGGGGTAAAGTCAGGGCTACTTGGGCCATAAAGTGCCACTAACGGACGCTCTAATGCGGCAGCAACATGCATTAAGCCAGAGTCATTACTGACGACCGCTTTACAAGATGCAATTAAATTAACCGCCTGCTCAAGACTGGTTTCGCCAGCAAGATTAAAACACGCTTCACGTGCTTCTGGTGTTAAGGTTTGTTTTATCTCTTCACCCGCGTCTTTATCTTTTTGAGAGCCAAACAAGAAGATTTGATAACCTTGCTCAATCAGTTTCTGTGCTAAAGTGGCGTAATGGTAATGAGGCCAACGCTTAGCGGGGCCAAATTCAGCACCTGGGCAAAAACCAATAGCAGGACGTTGAGTAGATAATGAAAATTGATGCAATGTGGTAGAGATATCACTCTCGGTTACGGATAACTTAGGCCATAACAGAGGTTGAGGTAAATCAGTCGCTTTTTGCACCTTTTGTTTGTCATAAGCAAGTGCAACATAGCGTTCAACCATTAAAGGAAATGCGTCTTTGTCTAAAGGTCGTAAATCATTTAATAGCCCATAGCGCATTTCTCCACGCCATCCTGTGCGTTTAGGAATATCTGCAAAGAAAGGGACTAATGCAGACTTAAACGAGTTAGGTAATACATAAGCGTGAGTATAACCTTGCTCTTTTAATTGTTTTCCTAAACGACGGCGTTCACCAATGGCTAAAGCACCGTGTCCTAATGGCATTGGGATCGCATTATCAACTTCTGGCATTTTTTCGAGTAATGGACGACACCATGCTGGTGCCATTACATCAATCGTTGCCGCCGGATGTAATGCTTTCAATGTTCGATAAAGACTTTGGGACATCATCATATCCCCGACCCATGACGGCCCTACCACAAAGATTTTCATAAACAGTGATTACTTACCTTGATTTAACCATTGCATATAAAGCTCTACGCCTTCAGCAACTGTTTTAAAAGGTGCGGAATAACCTGCTTTACGTAAATTTGTGAGATCAGCTTGAGTAAAGGCTTGATAACGACCTTTTAATTTTTCAGGGAACTCAATATGTTCGATAGAAAGATCTTTATCTATATGATGAGCAATAACGGCATCGGCAACGGCTTGGAATGATTCAGCACGGCCTGTACCGCAGTTAAAAATACCGGATACATTATTACGCCAGAACCATAAATTAACCGCAGCCACATCTCCAACATAAATAAAATCACGTTGGAAGGTTTCGCTACCTTCAAATAATTTTGGATTTTGGCCGGCATTTACTTGGTTATTTAAATGGAATGCAACACTTGCCATGCCACCTTTATGTCCTTCACGAGGGCCATAAACATTAAAATAACGGAAGCCACAAATCATCGAATCTGCTTCAGGTAAAATTTGGCGTACATATTCATCAAATAAGAATTTTGAATAGCCGTAGACATTTAAAGGTGCTTCGTATTTTCTATCTTCGATAAAATTATCAGTGCGACCACCATAAGTGGCTGCAGAAGAGGCATATAAGAAAGGAATTTGGCGTTCAAGACAGAAATGAAGTAGCTCTTTAGAATATTGATAGTTGTTATCCATCATATATTTGCCATCCCACTCAGTGGTAGAAGAGCAAGCACCTTCATGGAAAACAGCATCGATATCACCAAAATCATCACCAGCAACAACGCTCGCAATAAAATCTTCTTTATCCATATAATCGGTGATATTTAGATCAACTAAATTAACGAATTTGGTGCCATCCTTGAGGTTATCAACAACCAAAATATCGGTATAACCTTCATCATTTAATGCTTTAACAATATTGCTGCCGATAAAACCTGCACCGCCCGTGACGATAATCATGTGGCTACCCCTTCATATAAAAATCTTAAAATTAGCTCTAGGTCTATAATAACACTGAACAGCGTTAACGGTAGTATTCATCACGGAACAACAGACTGAAATTCTCAAAAAATGCAGTGTGTATTAGTGATCTTAATTACATAAATAACATTATTTATTTACATTTGTCGTTTTTAATAGAGTAAAGGCATAGAATAAGAAACAAAGTTGACTATATTATAGTCAAACTATTTATGTGTTCACTTTTCAGCTTGCTGTCTTAGGAGAAAGTATGTCTACTCCCGCATTTTATCAACAAATTAATCAACAACTCGAACAAACTCGTCAAGATGGTCTTTTTAAAAGTGAGCGCATCATCACCTCTTCACAAAGTGCTGATATCGCAGTTGCTGACGGAAGCCATGTTATTAACTTCTGTGCTAACAACTATCTAGGTTTAGCAAATCATCCCAAGCTGATTGAAGCGGCAAAAGTAGGTATGGACAGTCACGGGTTTGGTATGGCATCTGTCCGTTTTATTTGTGGTACTCAAGATTCACATAAAATATTAGAAAATAAAATTGCTGAATTTTTAGGTATGGAAGATGCCATTTTGTATTCATCTTGCTTTGATGCCAATGGTGGATTATTTGAAACACTAATGGGCCCAGAAGATGCCATTATTTCTGATGCCTTAAATCATGCATCTATTATTGACGGTGTGCGTTTATGTAAAGCGAAACGCTATCGCTATGCCAATAACGATATGGTAGAACTTCGCACTCAACTAGAACAAGCCAAAGCAGATAATGCCCGTCATATTATGATCGCTACTGACGGTGTGTTTTCAATGGATGGTGTTATTGCTGATCTAAAATCTATTTGTGATTTAGCAGATGAATTTGGTGCTCTCGTCATGGTTGATGATTCCCATGCCGTGGGCTTTGTAGGAGCACAAGGTCGGGGCACCCATGAATATTGCGATGTAATGGGAAGAGTCGACATTATTACGGGTACTTTAGGTAAAGCGCTAGGCGGTGCCTCTGGTGGTTATACCGCAGCACGTAAAGAAGTGGTTGAATGGTTACGTCAACGTTCTCGCCCTTATTTATTCTCCAATTCATTAGCCCCTGCAATTGTTTCAGCCTCTATTGCTGTTTTAGATATGCTGAAATCAGGAGATGAAATACGTGCTCGTTTATGGCGCAACGCCTCTCTTTTTCGTGAAAAAATGAGTGCCGCTGGTTTTACATTGGCGGGTGCTGATCATGCCATTATTCCAGTGATGTTAGGTGAAGCTAAATTAGCGCAAGAATTTGCAACTCGTTTACTTGATGAAGGAATTTATGTCACAGGATTCTTCTATCCTGTTGTACCACAAGGGCAAGCACGTATACGTACGCAAATGTCGGCTGCACATACTCCAGAGCAAATTGAACGAGCAGTGGCAGCATTTATTAAAATTGGTAAACAACTTAATGTGATTGCATAAGGCTCCCATATGAAAGCATTGTCAAAATTAAAAGCACAAGAAGGTATTTGGATGACCGATGTTCCAGTACCTGAACTTGGTCATAACGATGTGATGATCAAAATTCGTAAAACAGCGATTTGTGGCACTGATGTTCATATTTATAACTGGGACGAGTGGTCACAAAAAACAATTCCTGTGCCTATGGTCGTCGGCCATGAATATATCGGTGAGATTGTTGCGATAGGACAAGAAGTTAAAGGCTTTAATATTGGTGATCGTGTCTCGGGTGAAGGGCATATCACTTGCGGGCATTGTCGTAATTGTCGTGGTGGTCGCACTCATTTATGCCGTAATACTATTGGTGTCGGTGTAAATCGTCCAGGTTGTTTTGCTGAATATCTAGTTATTCCTGCTTTTAATGCGTTTAAAATTCCAGACAACATTCCTGATGAATTAGCTGCTATTTTTGATCCCTTTGGTAATGCTGTACATACTGCGTTATCTTTTGATTTAGTGGGTGAAGATGTGCTGGTCTCTGGCGCTGGTCCCATTGGAATTATGGCGGCAGCAATCTGTAAGCATGTTGGGGCTCGTCATGTGGTGATCACCGATGTGAATGAATATCGCCTTGGTCTCGCGAAAAAAATGGGTGTTACCCGAGCCGTTAATGTTAGCAAAGAGAACCTGACTGATGTTATGAAAGAGTTGGGTATGACCGAAGGATTTGATGTAGGTTTAGAAATGTCTGGGGCACCTCCAGCGTTTCGTACTCTGCTTAACACCATGAATCATGGTGGTCGTATTGCCCTTTTAGGTATTCCACCTTCGGATATGGCAATTGATTGGGGACAGGTTATCTTTAAGGGGCTGTTTATTAAAGGTATCTATGGTCGTGAAATGTTTGAAACATGGTACAAAATGGCCGCGCTTATTCAATCAGGTCTTGATCTTACTCCAATTATTACTCATCAATTTCCAATCGATGAATTCCAAAAAGGCTTTGATATCATGCGTTCTGGCCAATCAGGTAAAGTGATCCTAGATTGGCAGTAATAAGCGATCATTAAGCAAAAAAAGAGCCTTTCAAGGCTCTTTTTTGTTGCGTTACTTTTCAATTTCATCCATTGAATTAGGACTAGGTGGAGAGGGTAATTTCTTTTTTTCTGATGAGCCAAATCCATTGGATAATGTATTAATCAGCGTACTTTTTTTCATCGAAATAATCGCTTCTTGCGCAGGTTTTAACCATGACGCAGGCTTTTGTTCCTGTGGTTGCTCCGTCGGTGGTGCAACTTTGGGTGGTTCGGGCTGTGCTGGTTTTTCTGTTTGCGGGTTTAATAAGCTACTTGGTGCGACTAGTTGAATATCAGCAGGGAGTAAAGGTAGTTGTTGTTGCAATGCTCTGACAGTAGAAGGGTGAGGGTGTCCAATAGCGATGGCTGAGCCATTTTTTCGCGCTAAAGCAATTGCACGAGCAAGTTGTTGGCGAGTCTCAGCTTCTGTTTGTACGTTATCGAGAAAAACATGACGACGCAAAGAGGGAACACCCGCAGCTTTGGCCGCAATGGCTGCTTGTGTATTACCAATGGTTACGCTATCTAAAAAATAGAGGTTTGAGTGATTAAGCGCTTTAATAACTCTATCCATCGCTTGTCTATCTGATGTCATTGCACTGCCCATATGGTTATTCATACCGACAGCGTAAGGGACATTATTAATAGCATGTTGAATAATACGGTTAATTTCAGTCTGATCCATTGACGGTTTTAGGGTATCGCGCTCTAGAGGTTGCTTGCTAATGGGCGCCATTGGCATATGGATGAGAATTTCACGCCCTTGTGCATGAGCTTTATTCGCCACTTCTTTTCCATGAGGTGAATCAGGCAAAATGGCGATAGAAACCGCAGTTGGAAGTTGCAAAATTTGGTTATCTTCTTTTTTACGATAACCAAAATCATCAATCACAATGGCTAATTTGGCTGCAAATGCAGGTGTACTCACAACCAGACTTAGCAACATTAAACTAAGTAAAAAAGCACTCTTGCGTTGTAATGTGCCAAGTAATTTCAAACCTACCTCCCAAGCCAAGGAACAGGGTTCACTGCTTTTCCTTGACGTCTAATTTCAAAATAGAGTGCTGAACGCTCTTGTCCACCACTATTACCGACTAAAGCAATAGATTGGCCCGCTTTTACTTGCTGACCGACATTCACTAAAGCACTTTGGTTATAACCGTAAAGGCTCATATCACCTTTCCCGTGTTCAACCACGACAACCAAACCATAACCTTGAAGCCAATCTGCAAGTAATACACGACCATCAGCAATCGCTTTTACCTCAGTGCCTTGGGCTGCTGGTATCACAATTCCTTTCCAACGTAATTCACCAGAGCCAGAAATAGATTCACCAAAACGGTGTAATAAAGAGCCCCTAATTGGCCAAATGGCTTGTCCTGCAGGTTTACCTAAACCGCCTGTACGTGACATCAATGATTGCTCTTCAGCCGTTGGTTTATAGGTTGAACCTCGCTGTTGGGCTTCACGTTGTTTGGCGGCGATGCGGGCAGCTTCTCGAGCTTCTCGCTCTGCGCGGGCTTTAGCTTCTCGCTCTGCTTGAGCGATTTTATTTCTTAATTGGGCTTCGTTAGCTCGCATAGTGGCTAAGTTTTTCTGATCCGCTTTTAAGGTGGATTCAAGTTGGGTTAGTGTTTTTTGTCGAGCCGCTAATGCGTTATCAAGCTTTTGTTTTTCTTGCTGCTGTTTAGTTAAGACTTGTTTTTGTTCGTTCTGCTTTGCTTGCTGTGTGGTTTTTTCTGCCTCAAGTTCTTTTGAGGTTTGAGTCAGTTCGGCCATTGTCTCTTTTCGTGCGTCGTTGATATAGCTGTAATACGCTAAAATACGCTCTTCACGCTGACCTTCTTCACCACGAAATAGGAGCTCAATACCTTGGTGTTTACCCTGACGATAAGCGGCATCCATTTGGCGGGCTAATAACTCTTGTTGTGAATGATATTGTTTTTGCAGGCGTGCAATATTCGCGGTGATCGTTTTGATCTCTTTGCCTAAAGTTTGTAAACGACTTTGAGTTTCATGCACAGAACGACTTGCATTAGAGATTTGTGTTTCTTGTGTTTTTAATTGATTAAGAAGTGCAGTACGTTGTTTTTGTTGTTCTTGCACTTGTTTTTCTTTTTCCGCAATCGTGGTTTGTAGATCTTTTAATTGATTGCGATTATCTGTTAATGAATTGGCAAAAACAGGGGTGACTGAAAAGAGAGTTGTACTAATAAGCAACGTGATTAACGGTAAAGAAAATACACGAAAAGACTGATGTGTTTTTTTTTGAAGATCCATTTTCTCTGCCATCTGACCAACGTACCTTTCATAACAGTTTGTAAGATTATTTCATGCCACAAAACAACTGACCAGCTAACATGAAATAAAGCCGAAATTTCAGATAATACCTAACAGGTAATCTATTCAATTAATAAGAGATTATAAAGCAATAATAGAAGGAGAGATGAAAAAAGAGGCAATCCGTGTGACAGCGCAATAAAATATCACGCTGTCCACGAGAAAGATTATTCGACGATAGTACCCCAAAGGTCATATTCATCTGAATGTTCAATAAGAACACGAACGATTTGCCCGGGTTCAACGTCAAACTGCTCATTAAGATAAACTGCGCCATCAATTTCAGGTGCATCAGCCATACTACGACCGATTGCACCTTCTTCATCGACTTCATCAATCATAACAAATAGCACTTTGCCAATTTTCTCTTGTAAGCGTTCAGTCGAAATTTGTTGTTGTAGTTTCATAAAACGGTGATAGCGTTCTTCTTTCACTTCTTCAGGTACTTGATCGGCTAATTCATTCGCTTTCGCGCCATCAACAGGGCTGTATTTAAAGCAACCAACACGATCTAAACGTGCTTCGGTGAGGAAATCCAATAACATTTGGAAATCTTCTTCTGTTTCACCCGGAAAACCAACAATAAAAGTAGAACGTAAGGTTAATTCAGGGCAAATTTCACGCCAACGTTTTACACGCTCTAAGGTGCGTTCAACAGAGCCAGGGCGCTTCATCAGTTTTAAAACTTTCGGACTTGCATGTTGCAATGGAATATCTAAATAAGGCAAAATTTTGCCTTCAGCCATTAAAGGAATAACTTCATCAACATGTGGGTACGGGTAAACATAATGCAAACGAACCCAAATCCCTAATTTTGCGAGCTGTTCACATAGACTCACCATACTGGTCTTAACCGGCATTCCATCCCAAAATCCTGTTTGATGCTTAGTATCAACACCATAAGCAGAGGTATCTTGTGAGATAACCAGTAATTCTTTTACCCCTGCGTTGACTAATCTTTTAGCTTCATTTAATACTTCACCAATTGGGCGACTGTCTAAATCACCACGCATTGATGGGATGATGCAGAACGTGCAACGATGATTACACCCTTCAGAAATTTTCAAATAGGCGTAATGACGAGGTGTTAACTTGACACCTTGTTCGGGTACAAGGCTGATAAAAGGGTTGTGATCAGGTTTTGGCACATAGTGATGAATATGCGATAAAACTTGTTCATAACTATGAGGCCCTGTGATTTCGAGTACCTTTGGGTGCACTTCACGAATTTGATTTTCTTTTGCACCTAAACAACCAGTAACAATGACTTTACCGTTTTCATCGAGTGCTTCACCAATTGCTTCTAGTGATTCTTGTACTGCGCTGTCAATAAACCCACAGGTGTTGACGATGACTAAATCAGCATCATTATAGGTAGGAACAACTTGATAACCTTCTGTACGCAGTTCGGTTAGGATACGTTCAGAGTCCACTAAATTTTTAGGACAACCTAATGAAACGAATCCAATTTTAGGCACTTGATTTGTTTGCGACATGCTCGTGTTCTCAATACTTTTAAATAAATAACAGATTGTTGTTTCTCAGACAGGTATGAATTTTACGCAAAGGGTGATTTCTACGTAAATAGCCATTATAAGGGATGCTGATTTATTAATAGCTTGCCTGAAGAGGGATCTTGTAGAGTAAAAAGGAGTGACCTTTTTAATTCATCATTTTTCATAAATCCGGTGCTAATGGTACATAAATCCGTCAATAAAAAAAATGATTGTTGAGAAACTTTCCGCAAAAACTGAAAGAGAAACGCAGGAATAGGCTGTAATTGCGCCATGACAAAGGTATACTTTGGCTCTTTGATACTATTTTTAACTAACGAGAGTGATTGCATCCTATGCTGCAAGAAGTAATGCAATTTTTCAACCGGCACACCCTGTTAAGTTTTGTTTGGGTTGCGCTGCTGGTGGCGGTCATTGTATTGACCTTTAAAGGGCTTTTTTCTAAGACGAAAAATATTTCCCGTACAGAAGCGATTTCTTTGATAAATAAAGAGAATGCGGTATGTGTTGATATCCGTAGCCGTGATGAATTCCGTAAAGGACACATCATTGATTCTATCAATTTAACGCCTTCTGAAATCAAAAGTAATAATATTGCTGAGCTGGAGAAATATAAATCACAGCCAGTTATTGTTGTGTCACCATCAGGTATTGAAGGTGCAAAACCTGCAGAAAGCCTAATTAAACTCGGTTTTGAAAAAGTCTTTATCTTAAAAGATGGTCTTTCAGGCTGGAGTGGTGAGAATTTACCACTGGCTAAAGGTAAAAAGTAACGAGCGGGCAGATTGAGTTCTATACTTACTGCTATTCAATTAATAAGGATATAAAAAGGTAAGATTATTATGTCAGAACAGCAAAACCAAGAGATGACTTTTCAAATTCAACGTATCTATACAAAAGATATCTCTTTTGAAGCGCCTAATGCCCCACAAGTTTTCCAAAAAGAGTGGCAACCAGAAGTTAAATTAGATCTGGATACTTCTTCTAATACTCTAGCTGAAAACGTCTATGAAGTTATTCTGCGCGTTACTGTAACCGCAACAATGGATAACGAAACTGCATTCCTGTGTGAAGTTCAACAAGCAGGTATCTTTACCGTTGAAGGTATCGAAGGCACTCAATTAGCACATTGCTTAGGTGCATATTGCCCTAACGTTCTGTTCCCTTACGCTCGTGAATGTATCACTAACTTAGTTAGCCGTGGTACTTTCCCACAACTGAACTTAGCACCTGTTAACTTTGATGCGTTGTTTATGAACTATTTACAACAGCAACAAACTGATGCGGCTAATGAAGGGGCTGAAGAAGCTTAATGAACGCTTCTATGACAGTTATCGGTGCCGGTTCATACGGCACCGCTTTAGCGATTACCTTAGCGCGCAATGGTCATGACGTTGTACTTTGGGGTCATGATCCTGCGCATGTTGCTGCATTAGAGCAAGCACGCTGTAATCAGGCATTTCTGCCCGATGTTTCCTTTCCTGATAGTTTATACATGGAAGCTTCTTTGCAAAAAGCCATTGAAGCCAGCCGTAATATTCTGGTTGTGATCCCAAGCCATGTTTTTGGTGACGTATTACAGCAGATCAAACCCTTTTTACGTCAGGATGCGCGTGTTGTTTGGGCGACAAAAGGACTTGAGGCTCATACTGGTCGCTTATTACAAGATGTAGCGCGTGAAGTATTAGGTAATGAAATCCCGCTTGCAGTTTTATCTGGCCCTACTTTTGCCAAAGAGCTTGCGGCAGGTCTGCCTACTGCGATATCTGTTGCATCAACGGATAATACCTTCTCTGAAGAGTTGCAGCAGTTGTTCCATTGTGGCAAAAGTTTCCGTGTGTATAAAAATCCTGACTTTATCGGTGTGCAATTAGGTGGTGCGGTAAAAAACGTGATTGCTATTGGCGCAGGTATGTCTGATGGTATGGGGTTTGGTGCGAATGCACGTACAGCACTAATTACTCGTGGCCTTGCTGAAATGAGCCGTTTAGGTAAAGCATTAGGTGCAGATGCTGCTACTTTTATGGGAATGGCGGGTTTAGGTGATTTAGTTTTAACCTGTACTGATAACCAATCTCGTAATCGTCGATTTGGCATGATGCTAGGTCAAGGTTTTGATGTTGATACAGCCCAAGAGAAAATCGGGCAAGTGGTTGAAGGTTATCGCAATACCAAAGAAGTTCGCGCATTAGCAGAACAAGTCGGTGTTGAAATGCCTATCACAGAGCAGATCTACCAAATTTTATATCAGCATAAAGACGCGAAAGAAGCGGCATTATCTTTATTAGGCCGAGCCACTAAAGATGAGATAGACAGCAATCTGCTCTAAGTCTATTTTAGATAATCAGTCGTATTAGGCATTGTTTTAAGGTATTGGTTTAAGACCTTGTTTAAAATATTGTTTTAAAATATGGCTTTAAGGTATCCGTTTCGGTTTTAAACATAAAAAGCCTAAGTTTTTACTTAGGCTTCAATGTAAAAAGAATGAGAGTGAGTATGTCGCTAGAAGAGCTAAAAAGAGTCTGGGATCATATTAAAAATGAAGCAAGATGTTTGGCAGATTGTGAGCCGATTTTGGCGAGTTTCTTCCATGCGACATTACTCAAACATGAAAACTTAGGTAGCGCCTTAAGTTATATGTTGGCGAATAAGCTGGCAACCCAGACTATGCCTGCGATCGCTGTTCGTGAGATTGTTGAAGAAGCATATCGTAGCGATAATTCTATGATTGAATCAGCGGCTTATGATATTTCAGCCGTTCGTTTACGCGATCCCGCAGTTGATAAATACTCTACACCTTTGCTTTATCTAAAAGGTTTTCATGCCTTACAAGCTTATCGCATAGCGCATTGGTTATGGAACCAAGATCGCAAAGCGCTTGCCGTGTATCTGCAAAATCAGATTTCTGTGACCTTTGGTGTCGATATTCATCCGGCTGCTCGCATTGGTCATGGCATTATGCTTGATCACGCAACAGGTATTGTGATTGGTGAAACCGCTATTGTTGAGAATGACGTTTCTATTCTACAATCCGTCACTTTAGGGGGTACAGGTAAAACCTGTGGCGATCGCCATCCTAAAGTACGTGAAGGTGTGATGATTGGTGCAGGTGCTAAAATACTCGGTAATATTGAGATTGGTCGCGGTGCCAAAATTGGTGCGGGATCAGTCGTTTTACATGAAGTTCCTGCACACACTACAGTTGCTGGTGTTCCTGCTCGCATTGTTGGCAAGCCAACGAGTGACAAGCCTTCACTCGATATGGATCAACACTTTAATGGAGTGGTGCCTGGTTTTGAATGTGGTGATGGCATTTAATGGCATTAGCAGAAGTGACACTTTCTGAACTTAAGGCTTGTTTACACGCCGAGTATATTGGTGATAACAAGCCTTTTAGTTGGATAAGACTATTTCATCGCGTCTTTTTCTGCCAACGTTCACGTTATCTATTTTGGTGGCGTGTCGCCCAATTCTTTTATTTTTCTAAAAATCGTTTTCTTAAAAAATTAGGCATTCGTATTGGTGCTAAAAACAATCGTAAATATTGCAACGATATTTCATTAAGAACGCGCATAGGTAAAGGTCTTTCATTACCTCATCCCATAGGGATCGTACTGACTAATTATTGTCAATTAGGTGAGAATGTGACGTTAATGCAAGGTGTCACCATTGGAGTAAAAGAAAAGGATGGCAAAGCAGATATTCGAGTTGGCAACCATGTTTATATTGGCTGTAATTCTTCGATTATTGGCGGAGAGATAGAGATTGGTGATAATGCAGTGATTGGTGCTCATGCATTAGTATTAAAGGATGTAGGGGAAGGGTGTCGATATATTACAAAAGTCGTTACCGAAATTAGACAATCGTCAGAGTAATAAATTAAGTTTTTAGCCGTTTGAAATTTAAAAAAGCGCTGGTCATTATTTATGATCAGCGCTTTTTACATTTCAGTCTCTTAATAACGCACCAGGATAACCTAGTTGACGCCATGCCTCGAAAACAACAACAGCTACCGTATTTGATAGGTTCATACTACGGCTATCAGCAAGCATCGGAACTCTGATTTTCTGCTGTGTTGGCATATTATCCAATACATAAGGCGGTAAACCACGGGTTTCAGGACCAAAAAGGAGATAATCTCCATCTTGATAGCTGACATTACTATGCGCTGGTGTGCCTTTTGTCGTTAACGCAAATACACGTGCGCCAGTTGGTGATTGTGCATTATCAGGGTTTAAACCTTCACTTTCTAAAAAAGCATAGTAATCGTGATGCTGTTTAATATCAGCAAACTCACGATAATCAAGCCCTGCACGACGTAGACGCTTATCATCCCAAGTAAAACCCAATGGTTGGATCAAATGAAGATGAAAGCCTGTGTTAGCGCACAGGCGGATAATATTACCCGTATTCGGTGGAATTTCGGGTTCAAATAAGACGATATTGAGCATGGTTTATTTAACTTGATAATAGTTTTTATACCAATTAACAAACTGTTTTACACCTTCATCTACATTTGTTTGGGGTTTATAGCCAGTTGCTTTAAATAAATCCTCAGTATCTGCCCATGTGGTGTAAACATCACCAGGTTGCATTGGTAACATGTTTTTATCTGCAGTCTTTCCTAAGTGAGTTTCTAATGCACTAATGTAATCCATTAAATTAACTGGAGAACCATTACCAATATTATAAACCTTATAAGGTGCAGAACTGTTAGCCGGAGTTCCTATACTTACTTTCCAATCTTGTTGTTGTGTTGGTATTACATCCGCAATACGAGCAACACCTTCCACGATATCTTCGACATAAGTAAAGTCACGTTTCATTTGGCCATTATTATAAATATCAATTGGCTCATCGTTGATAATGGCTTTAGTAAATTTAAATAATGCCATATCAGGACGACCCCAAGGGCCATAAACGGTAAAAAAGCGTAATCCAGTTGTTGGTATACCATATAAATGAGAATAGCTATGAGCCATTAATTCATTAGCTTTTTTCGTTGCCGCATATAAAGAAACAGGGTGATTAGCTTGATCATGAGGTGAAAATGGTAATTCATCATTTAAGCCATAAACAGAACTGGAAGAAGCATAAACAAGATGTTTAATATTGTTATGACGACAACCTTCTAAGATTGTCAGAAAGCCAGTTAAATTGCTATCAGAGTAAGAAAATGGGTTAATTAGTGAATATCTAACCCCAGCTTGTGCAGCTAAATGAATAACTTTATCAAACTTCTCAGTTTCAAATAGACTAGCTATTTTTTCTCTATCAGCTAGATCAATAAGAGAAAATGAAAAATTATGTAGTTTATTCAGAATGTTAAGTCTGGATTCTTTTAAGGAGACATCATAATAATCATTGAGATTATCAATACCAACAACAGTTTCACCTTGTTGGATTAGTTTTTTTATTAGATGAAAACCAATGAATCCTGCTGCACCAGTGACTAAATATTTCATTACGTAATTAACCCGTATTTATTAATTAATCGTTACCAAATAGGTCACGAGTATAAACTTTTTCTTCAACGTCGTTTAGCACTGATGACATTCTATTGGTAATAATAACATCCGAGATTGATTTAAACTCATTTAAATCACGAACTAATCTTGAGTTAAAGAAGGTTTTTTCTTTCATTTCAGGTTCATAGATTACCACTTCAATACCTTTGGCTTTAATACGTTTCATAATGCCTTGGATAGAAGAAGAGCGGAAATTATCAGAGCCAGATTTCATAATTAAACGATAAACACCCACGATTTTTGGCGATTTAGCGATAATTGAGTCGGCAATAAAATCTTTACGTGTGCGATTTGCTTCAACGATGGCACTAATAATATTATTAGGCACCGAGTCGTAGTTTGCTAACAGCTGTTTGGTGTCTTTTGGTAAGCAGTAACCGCCATAACCGAACGATGGGTTATTATAATGGTTGCCAATACGAGGATCTAAGCAGACGCCTTCAATGATTTGTTTTGCATTTAAGCCATAAGCTTGAGCATAGCTATCTAACTCATTAAAGTAAGCGACACGCAATGCTAAATAAGTATTAGCAAATAGTTTAATCGCTTCTGCTTCTGTAGAATCAGTGAATAGAACATCGATATCTTTTTTCAGTGCGCCTTGTTGTAAAAGGTCTGCAAATTTTTGTGCTCTTTCTGATTGTTCACCAATCACGATACGAGAAGGGTATAAGTTATCGTAAAGTGCACGACCTTCACGTAAGAACTCAGGAGAGAAAATAATATTATCCGTATTATATTTCTCTCTCATTTCTTTTGTAAAACCAACAGGAATGGTTGATTTAATAATCATTGTCGTGTTTGGATTATATTCTAAAACATCACGGATAACAGACTCTACAGAAGAGGTGTTAAAGTAATTTGTTTTAGGATCATAATCGGTAGGCGTTGCAATGATAACAAAATCCGCATCTTTATAAGCGAACTCTTTATCTAAGGTTGCAGTAAAATCAAGTTCTTTGGTTGCCAAAAATTCTTCAATTTCTTTATCTGTAATTGGAGAGATTTTTTTGTTCAGTAATTCAACTTTTTCTTTATTGATATCTAACGCAACAACTTTGTTGTTTTGGGAAAGAAGTACCCCATTAGATAGACCGACATAGCCGGTTCCTGAGATTGTGATTTTCATTTTTTCTTAATCCTAATCTTATAAAATTTCTTTTAAAGCATCTAAATATTTCTTAATAACAATTTGTTCATCAAACTCATATTCGATTTTTTTTCTACTATTTTTACCCATTTCTAATTTATTTTCATAAGGTAATTTAATAAATGTATCTATTGCATCGACTAAGCTTGATACAGATTTAGGTTGGCATAAGTACCCATTTAATCCATGAGTAACAGTTTCCCGGCAACCAACATTATCAGTAGTAATTATTGGTTTTCCCATAGCTCCCGCTTCTAGCAATGTTTTTGGTACTCCTTCTCGATAAAAAGAAGGTAATACTATACAATCAGCTTGAGCTATTTCATATTCAACAGTATCAGAAGTGCCCAAATAATTAATAATACCTTCTGAAACCCAACTATCCATTTGTTTTTGGGTAATTGCTGATGGGTTATTAACGCCAATAAAACCTAAAAGGCAAAATTCAACTTTATCACCATATTTTTTTTTCAAAATACGAGCAGCATCAGCATAAAAGGTAATTCCTTTCTCATATAACATTCTTGCAATTAGTATAAATCTTAATTTATTTTTATTTTCTAATTGTGATAACTTAAAACGGGATAAATCAACACCAGAGCCTGGTAATAAATCTATTTGTGATGTATTTACGAGGTTTTTTTTTAAAAAGTATATTAGATCATCTTTATTTTGAAAAAATATTTTTTTTACTTTTCTTTGGCTATATTTATATAGAAATTCCAAGAAAAGCCTAGTGAGGGATTTTTTTATAAATTGTGAACCTAAACCTGCAATATTATTAATACAAGGAATATTAAATAATTTTGCTGCTAATGTACTATAAATATTTATTTTAGGTGTAAAATTAAATATAGCAGTTATTTTTTTATTTCTATAAAAATTGATAAAAGAGAATACAGTTTTTATATCATTGAATGGATTTTTTCCATTTGTATCTATATACAAATTGTAAAAATCACATCCCAGATCTTTCAATTTTATAGTATAACTATCTTCTGGGGCAATTATGAGTACATTATATCCTAGAGA
This sequence comes from Proteus vulgaris, assembly GCF_016239305.1. Lineage (GTDB taxonomy): Bacteria > Pseudomonadota > Gammaproteobacteria > Enterobacterales > Enterobacteriaceae > Proteus > Proteus vulgaris_C. The sequence goes on from NZ_JAEHOQ010000004.1 coordinate 148,289, forward strand.
AATTAATGTAGTAATAGTATTTTTTCGAAAATTATATAAATACCATGAAGTATTAGCAGAAAAAATAACCATATTAATTTCCTTTTAATTTATTATATAATAATATATATTCATTTGTGGTTTTTTCTATTGAAAAACTTTCTTCAATCTTTCTTCTAGATGATTTTTTTATGAGATTACTTTCCTCTATAGGAAGACTCAAATACTCATTTATTTTATCTTTAAGTTTTTCGCTATTATTTATTTCAATAAGTTCAAATACGCCATCTGATAATTCAATTGTACCACCACAATTTGTAGAAATAACTAAACTCTCGCTTGACATTGCTTCAGCAACTACTAAGGGTAATCCTTCCCACTGTGAAGATAATATAAATAAGTCACATGCAGAATAATATTTATAAGTATCCTTTTTTATACCTAATAGAAGAACATGATTAGATAATTTATATTCTAATATTAATTTATTTATTTGCTCCCGTTGTGGACCATCTCCAATAATAAAAGCTTTAAAATCATTTCGTGTTTTTGTGAGTAGTTGTATTGCTTTTAAAAGATTAGGATAGTCTTTGGGGATATCTAGCCGGCCAATCGATAGTAGCATTTTTTCATCATTATGTAATCCCAATTCCTTTCTTATATTTTTTCTGTCTGCTTCATTATATTTAAATTTTTCTGTATTAACTCCGTTTTTAACACATAACATTTTTTCTTTGCTAATATATTTATTTCTAATAAAAGTTTGTACTGCATCATCACTTACATTAGTTGAAAGATCAGAAAATATATTTGTTAACCTATACAGAAACATTCTAAGTTTTCCTCCCTCATACTTGCTATGTGAGGTAGTAATCAATTTTGATTTTTTCGAGAAAGGTTTGGCCAATCTGCAAAGAATATTTGCATGATAAAGGTGACTATGTATTATATCTGGAGAGAAAGATTTAATAATTTTAATTAATTTAGGATAAGCCATTATTACTTTATTATTTTTATTATCGATATCTAATGATATTATTTTTATATTATTTATTGGAGAAATAACAATATCTTTTTTTAATGTAACAATGATAACGTCATGTCCTTTAATATATAAAGAATCTGCAAGATTAACTAATAAGTTTTCAGCTCCACCCATACTTAGACCTGTTATAACTAGTAATATCTTCATTTTTAGTTATGAACCTTTTTATTTATATTTTTAGACGATGAGTCTATGAAGTAATTAAATAATGATAGAAATATTATTAATATATAATCTCCAACAGTTCTTGATAATAAATAGGGTCCTTTAAAATTGTAGAAAATAAAACATAAAATAATAGATATAATAAAATAATAACTTCTTTTATCTTTCTTAGATTTATTTAGCATTATAGCAAAAATATAATAATAAAAGAAAAGTATAAGGGAAAAAATAATTATTCCTCCCTTAAATAAGGCTTGTATGTATCCTACATCAGAAAAAACCTGAGGATTTAATGCATTTCCAAAAATAAAAACTTGTATATCTTGAGGTATTCTATAATGGTTGTTAAATAGATCATTTGTACTATGGTCACCTTTTTGCGTTATGATTAGGTCAAAGACAACCTTTATTTTTTCGAAAATTGCAAATATAAAATCATTATGAAATATACTTAGTAATATAAGACCAAGAATAAACGTTAATATAATTATAAAAATATGTTTTTTACTTAATAATAAAAATAAAAAAGGAGTGACTAATAGATTAAACAATAATGCTGTTCTTGCCGTTAACAAGGAAGTAACAAAGAAAATAACAAGATAAAAAATATAATAATTTTTTTTATTATAACTATATAAGTATAACGAAGATAATAACCCAATATTAGAAATAAAGCCAGCAACTGGATATCCAGTAAAATAACCAGGTTTCCTTACTGTATTTACCATAAATTCAGGAAATTCAGGATTATAAAGGTTATTTACGATACCATATTTTATATGTAGAAAAAACTGCAAAAAAATAAGTATAGAGTTTAATAAAAAAATAAAAAGTAATAAGTTTATTATTTTAACAAAGTTGATTTTCAGATAAAAGATAATTATATAACAACTTAATAATATTAATAATTCTCTTATTGGATTTAATAGTACATTAGGTGTAATTTCTTGATTTATTAAACTTGTTATTAAAACATATAACTGGATAGAAAATAATATTAATGCTGAGTATATTACTTCTTTATTTATAGGTATTCTCTTAATTAAGAGAATATAGATTGAAAAAGGGATCAATAAGACTATTGTAAAATCAACATTACCTATTTTAGGAAAATAAAACAAAGAGAATAAGATTAGAAATAAAATAAATTTTCTTTGTGTGACAGTCAGTTTTGTCATCATGTGTTAACTATTTTAAAATTCAAATTAAATTATTATCTATTGCGATTTTTTAAATCTTTAATAAATATTATAAGTGGAAATAGTTTAAAAAATTTTCTCATATAAAAAAGTATTTTCTGATTTTTATTTGAATTCCGATTTTTTCTCCATGAGTTAAAGATTAATTCTTCTGCTTCAGTAAAATATTTATTTTTAATTAACTGATAAGTTGCAATTGTCTCTTGAGTAGAAATTGCTTTATCTATATAAAAACCATTAAATCCATCATCATTTTTCATAGAAGATAATAGATTACACATCTGATAGCAAAAATTAAGTATATTTTTTGCTGTAATTTTTTTTCTTGATGATGACCAAGATCCTGCGGAATTAACTCTATAAACGCATGATGTATGTGGTAAATAAATAGCACCATTTGATTTAGAGCAATACATTTGTAAAAAATAATCACCAACAGGTGCATCAATAAACCAATTAGGTAGTTCCTCCAAAGCTTTTTTCCTTACTAGAATTGAGGCAGTTGGTATAAAGCTTCCTCCTTTTATAATCACATCAGATAAATCAAATTTTCTTTCTTTATTTCCATAATTGGCATATTCAAGCAATTTATCATTTATAAATAATTTTTTTGTGGAAGTAAAACATATATTTATATCATCATTTTTTTCTAAAGTAATAAATTGTTTTTGTATTTTATATTCATCAATCCAAAAATCATCTCCTTCACATAAAGCAATATACTTTCCTAAAGACTGAGATATTGCATTTAAACCTGGCGCATTAACTCCATATTTTGAATATAAATTTTCTTCTGGTTTTATAATTTTTAGTATATTCGGATATTTTTCTTTAAATGAATTTAATATATTATTTGTTCCATCTGTTGAACAATCATCATGGATAATTATTTCAAATTTATATTTTGTTTTTTGCGCTAAAAAACTATTTATTGCATCAGATATATATAATTCTTGATTGTATGTACAGCAAATTATACTAATATAAGTAATATCAGTATAAATCCATTTATCCAATATTTCTTTTTCAGATAGAGGAGGAGTTAATTTAGTTATTTTCATTTTTTAAATATTCAGCTTCTAAATTTAGTAAATCTTTTTTTCTCTCTTTAATTCTTTTAGCAGGATTACCAAAATAGATTCCCCATGGTTTGGTGCTTTTAGTTACCATAGATAAAGCCCCAACGGCTGTCCCTTCAGCAATATTAACACCAGGCATAATAATAGAATTTGTACCAATAATTGAATGTTTTCCTATAGTGATATTTCTCTCTTTTAATCCTTTATACTTTAGAGGTATAGTTGGATTTGTCATTGTTCTACCACTATAATCATCAGTTCCTGTAAATACATGACATCCATATGCTAATCCAGAAAAATCTTCAAATAAAATACTACATTCTCCAGCACTTAAATTACAGAAAGCCGCAATGTGAATATTGTTTTTTAAGTAGATTTTTCCAGATAAAATAACAAAATCATCAATACGACAATTATTACCTATCTCAATTTCTTCTGGTCTGTATATGGAAGTTTTAGTGCTTATTTTACAGTTTTTTCCAATTTTTTTTAATCCAATTTTTAATAATTGTTCTTGAGTATAAAAAGACATTTTTCACCTATATAATTGTATAATTATTCAATTGGTCTATTATTTCGTCTCTACTACAATTCATTAAAATATCAATCATTGATGCATTTTTTATAAATTCTTTTGAATTTATTTGAGAATAAGGAGTTGAAATAGGATTTATAAACCCTAATTCAATGTTCCTCTTTGTAAATTCATTTTTGTCATAAAGTTCCATACCACCGTGAGCATTTATATATATATTAGCATTATTTATCTTACATAAATCATATATTTTCTCTTGGGCATTTTCGGTTCGATTATAGTTTATATTTGAGGAAAATTTATAATTTAAATTTAAATCAAGATATTCGAAAATTTTTATTATTGATAGTGATGTTATATTTGATACGTTTCTTTGTTCGTTGTTAAAAATTGATTCTATTAATGGGTATATATCATGAAAATTTTTTGCTTTAGAATATGACATTTCTATTGTAGATAAAATTTTTTTTGTTTCTTGTGTAAAATATAATTCATTTATTAATTTATTTTGTGAAGCACTTTCTATTGGTAATGTAAATAATAAGATTCCATTTTTAGTGATTATATTATTTCTATTTATATATCCTTTTTTGATATAATTAACATCATCATAAAATATAAACATATCACTATGATAAGCTAGTTGATAGTATCCTATATATGGAAATAGGTAAGGTTGCATTACGGCTAAAATCATAATTTTCAATTACCTTTAATGACGTTGATAATAAAATTAATATCATCTATGGATAAATTATGATGCATCGGTAAACAAATAACATTATCTGATACATATTTAGATATACTAAGGTCATATTTTTTATAATTCTTGGTTTTATAAAAATCAAAATCAGTAATTAAGGGGTAAAAATATCGTCTTGATAAGATATTATTTTCTCGTAGTCTGAAATATAAACTATCTCTGGATTCACCGTATTCTTTTTCATTAACGATAATAGGAAAGTACGAATAATTTAATTTCACATCATCTTCTATATCTAAAAAATAAATACCTTTTATGTTATATAATTCTTTTTTATATAATTCTGCAGAGCGTTTTCTTGAAGCTATAGCATCATCTATATATTTTAAACTAGCTAAGCCATATGCAGCTTGGATTTCATTTACTTTAGCATTAGAGCCTAGCATTGGAATTTCAGTTTCTGATTCATAGCCAAAATTTTTTAACTGATCTAATTTTTTTTTCATTTCGAGTGTATGACAAATAATTGCACCACCTTCAATTGTGGAGTAGGCTTTCGTAGCATGGAAACTTAGAATAGACAAATCACCCCAATTTAGTACCGATATATTATCTTTTTTAACACCAAAGGCATGCGCTGCATCATAGATAACTTTTAAGTTATATTTATCTGCAATTTCTTGTATTGCATCGTTATCACATGGAGTTCCATACACATGGACAGGTAATATCGCTGATGTTTTATCTGTTATTGCTTCTTCTATTTTTCTAGGGTCAAGGTTATATGTAGTAGGATCAATATCGATAAATACAGGTTTCAGATTATTTAAAACGATAGCATGACTTGTTGCCACAAAGCTATATGGTGTAGTAATTACTTCACCTTTTAATTCTAAAGCCTGTAATGCTGCAATTAGAGCTAATGTACCATTAGAATATAAACTAATATACTTTACCTCTAAATATTTGCATAATTCATCTTCAAGTAGCTGATGATAATGCCCGTTATTTGTTAACCACTTTCTGTTCCAGATATCTTCTAAATATGGTGTTAATTCTTCTAGAGGTGGAATAAGCGGTGTTGTAACTGTAATTTTTTCCATTTAACATTTCTTCTTAAAAATATTTGATATAATACTTCTAAAGAGATCGTATTGAAAAATACGAAGACTTATTATGTATATAATAGGTGTGATTACTAACATAAATATTATCTGAATATACTGACTTTCAAAATTTAAAGAAATTAGCCAGCTAGATAAACAACATATAATTGAAACTATCCAAATTGGAAATAAATATTTAAATTGTTTCTTAAAGTTAATAGTTGTTAATTTTCCTGTATAATAAGTATTTATTATTAAGGCAATATAAGACTGTACAACTATACCTATACAAATAGCCTTTATTCCTAAAGGAATTGTAGCTAATAAAGTAATAGTAACAACTATTTTTTTTATAATTTCTAATTTTAAAAAAAGATCTGAGCGACCTTTAACTTGTAATAAATTCAAATTAATTGCATGTATTGGGTATAGCATATATCCAATACATAGAATACTAAGTAATGTTGCCGCATAACTCCATTTTTCACCTAATATTATAAATATAAAAGGTTGTGAAATTATTGCTAAGCCTACTAATAGAGGGAATACAATTACTGCAGTTAATCTTAATGTTAAAAGATATATAATATCAAAGTTTTTTTTATCCTTCTGTATGTTACTTAACATAGGATAGGTAACTCTTTGTATTATATTAGTTAAGGTCATTGCAGGAATATAAGATAAATTTTTTGCTTGTGAAAATAGTCCAAGCTGATTAGCTGAAAATATTTTCCCTATAATTATTTGATAAATATTATTATAAATAGTATCTATTAATCCTGATATTAATAGCTTTGAGCCAAATCCAAATAAATAATGAAATGATCTCTTTGAAAATTTTTTCTTTGGTATCCAAGGAAAATATATATTAAGAAAAAAAGAATTTAAAGTATTAAAACTAAGAGTTTGTATTACTAATGCCCATACACCTAATCCTAAATAAGCAGAATATATAGATAATAGACTACTAAAAAAAACACTGAGTAATGATGCTTTTGCTAAGGTTTTGAAATCCATATTTATAGTTAATTTTGTGCGTTGAATGGTTGAAAACGCATTAACTATGATTACTAGCCCTAATATTCTGGTTAATAACTCAAGTTCTTTTTGATTATAAAAATCTGCAATATAAGGTGATGATATATATAATGTTACATAACATACAAAGGAAATAAATATATTAAAATAAAATGTAGTCGAAAAATCAGATTCAGTCTTAATCTTTTTTCTAATTAAAGCATTACTAAAGCCACTATCAACTAAGGTTTGTGCTATAGCAATAAAAATAGCTAACATTCCAATCAGGCCAAATGCGACAGGTCCTAGCATCCGACCTAAAACTAGCATAACTATGAGTTGTATTGCTTGTGTTGTTAGTCTTTCTATTGCACTCCATTTCAAACTATTGGAAGTCTTTTTTTGTAAGTCATCCATTATATTATTTCACTAGAGTTAATAAATATTCGCCATAGCTATTTTTTGCCATTAACTGTGCTCGTTTTAATATATCTTCTTTAGTAATCCACTTATTATTAAACGCAATTTCTTCTAGACAAGCAACTTTATAGCCTTGTCTTTTCTCTATAGTTTCAACAAATTGGGCTGCTTCAAGTAAGCTTTCATAAGTTCCTGTATCAAGCCATGCAAATCCTCTGCCTAGCATTTCAACATTTAGCTTATTTTTATGTAAATATATTTCATTTAGTGTTGTTATTTCTAATTCACCGCGTTTTGATGGCTTGATTTTTTTAGCTAGACTAATAACGTTATTATCATAAAAGTATAATCCAGTTACGGCATAATTAGATTTAGGCTCTAAGGGTTTTTCCTCTATCGAAATAACTTTTTTACTTTCATCAAATTCTACAACACCAAATCTTTTAGGATCTTTTACTTGATAACCAAATATAGTTGCTCCATTAGTTTTTGATGCAGCTTCCTTTAGTTTTGGCGAAAAGGCTTGACCATAAAAAATATTATCTCCTAAAACTAAGCATACACTATCACTACCAATAAATTCTTCACCGATAATAAATGCTTGAGCCAATCCTTCAGGTTTTGGTTGTATTGCATATTGAATAGAAATACCGAATTGCGAACCATCATTAAGTAAACGCTGAAAGCCATCTTGGTCTTCAGGTGTTGTAATAATCAGTATTTCTCTAATGCCTGCAAGCATTAATACTGATAAGGGATAATAGATCATGGGTTTATCATAAATAGGTAGTAACTGTTTAGATACACCCATTGTTATTGGATAAAGCCTTGTTCCTGAACCACCTGCTAAAATAATACCTTTCATTTTTAAACCTTAAGAAGGTATGTACATTTATTTTCTATAGAAAATAAATGTACATAAAATATTTATTAATTTCGTATTAATTAAACACTTTGTGTTAAAGAAACTATATCAAATTATACTTTCTTTAACACAAAGCTACCGCACTGGGTTTACGGCCCCCAGAGCGCCAAAATTCATCTAGAAAAACTCTTATCTATATGTAATATAAGAGTTTTATTATATAAGCATACTTTATCAATATGCTAAAAACCGCACTGAGAGTAGACTCTTCAAACCAGACGGTCAAGTAATAGCTCGGTATTTTAGCATTGATTGAGGATATATAAATACTGGAATAACGTTCAATTCGGGCAGATCATTCTGAATTACATCGTTAGGTGCTAGCAAAAAGAATATGCCACCTATTCTTCAATAGGTGGCAGGATATTTTGATACAATAGTTTAATTACTCTATTGAACTTACATGTACTATATGTTTATAGCGTTTATTCGGGATGGCTAAATTTCTGTTTGTGAGGAGATTGTCTATTTGGGAGGATGTTACTCACATTTCACCGTGAGAACTTCTTTAAAATTCAAATCACAGTAGTATTCACTAATCTCCTCCCTTCCTTTATAGTATCCGGTTACAAAAGAAAAAAATTTAAGCCAAAAATGAAAAATAAACCTAAAATCAGCGTATTGATGTCAGTGTACAATGATTCAATACATTTGAATGAAGCTATAGATTCTATTTTAAATCAGACTTTTAAAGATTTTGAATTTATCATCATTAATGATGGTTCTACCGATTTGTCTCTTGATATTTTAAAAGAATATGAAGAAAAAGATAGTCGAGTAAAAGTGTATACTAATGCATCTAATATCGGGTTAGCTAAATCTTTGAACAAAGGTTTTTTACTTGCTTCTGGTGACTATATTGCTCGAATGGATGCTGATGATTACTCATATCCAACTCGCCTTCAAAAGCAGTTTGAGTTCATGGAAAACCATAAAAATATTATGGTCTGTGGTACATCAATGGAAATCTATGAATACGACAACAAATTCATGATTCTTCCAATAAAGCATAATGCAATAGCCGCTGGATTAATTTTTGGAACTAATTTTTATCATCCAACAGTCATGTTTAGATCTGATTTTATTAAAAAAAATAAAATTATGTATCCAGAAGATTATAAATATGCTCAAGATTATGGGTTATGGATAAATTTATTAAAGCTAAATCAGGAAAATATTTTTTCCAATCTAGAAGAAGCGTTATTAAAATATAGAATTCATCCAGATAGAAATAGAAAGAACTATTTTAGTATACAAACCTCATTTGCTATAAAAGCACAAATTAATGCATTAGATATGTTTAATATTGAGGTGAATGAGGATGTATTATATAACTTGAACTTTTCAATTGAAAATCTAAGTTTAGATGATATAAAAAAATGTAATGCAGTTTTGGATAAGATTAAAACTAAAAATAAAGAACTTTGCCCTTATTTTTACAAAAATCTTGAAGTTGCTATTGTGCGAAAAAAAGTATCATTGTTTCGGCGTTGTGAGAAAAAAAGCCTTTTTTATCCTTATATGAAGGTTAAAGCAAGGCTTATTTACTTAATGAATAGGAAAATGATTAAGGCTCTAAACTAAGGGGGAATCCTTAGTTTAATTTTAGATAATTTCCAAATATCAGATCAACATTCTTGTTTTCTTCATTATTTAATTCTTTATCCATACCTGCTGATGGAATAAAGGTTAATTCTCCAAAATGAACTACACCATTATTTAGGTATAAATCGACTCTAACAAAAGGAAATGGTTTGGATAGCCTTTCTGCATATTCAAAGAGTTTTTGATAATTTTGAGGCTTATCTAAAATGGTTGAAACTTCATTATTCTTATAGTCAATACCGTAAGGTAATAATTCCCATTCTTTATTAACAAAATAAAATTTAGGATGTTGTGACTCTCTTTCAGTACAGATCATGACAAATAGAGGCTTACCATGAAAACAAAATAATTTGTAATCATATGGAAGTTCATTATTTTTTGTTTCTATGAATTTTTCACAAATTATTTTTTTAGAGATATCCTTATAAACAAATTCAACAGCTAATCGCCAATAGTCTTCATTTAGCCAAGTTGTTAATGTTTGCCTAATGTTATCTGGGGATATCTTATCTTTATCTCTGCAAATGATATTATAACCTGCACCATGATTGCATTTTAGTACAAATTTATTAGGCAACTCAGAGAAGTTAATATCGTCAGGTTGATCACATACTTGATGGATTTCATTGAGTATTTCTTCACAACCACAGTCCTTAACATATTCTCGAGCTGCGTATTTATCGGCACATTTTGTGACTAATGGGTTATTTTTATATAAATTTAACTTTAGGTGCTGTAATTTCTCATTAAATGTTTGTGGAAACTCTAAATTTAGAGTTTTTCTCATTCGTTCTTTATATATTGATTTAGTTACTAATTCTGGAAAAGTATCGCAATATTTATAACGTAATTTATTTCTTAAAATTTTCAGGTATTTATTCATAAAGGTAATAAAATATTATTTAGCAAAATCGTATTTTAAGGCTAAAAATTACATTTAGATAGATTTTACTTTGTTTTTGGCAACCAAATCTCAACCCTCAACCCGCCTAATGGGCTGTCATCGGCTTTAACATGGCCTCTATGTTGGCTTACTGCTGTCTCAACAATGGCTAATCCTAAGCCTGTGCCACCTGATTCACGATCTCTGGCTTCGTCAGTGCGATAAAATGGCCGGAAGATATGCTCTCTATCTTCTGGGCTAACGCCAGGGCCATCATCATCAACAATAATCGTGATACCTTGGTTTTGTTCAGTAAAGGCAACCTCAATGCGAGAATTTGAATAACGTAAGGCATTACGAACAATATTTTCAAATGCACTAGCCAGAGAATATGGATTACAGTAAATAGGCCATGCTCCCGGAGGTGTTGTCACTTGTAGCGTCTTATTACTTTGTTCAGCCTCAAATTTGGCATTATCTAAAATGTCATCCCACAGCTCATTGGCTTTTACCGTTTCGCGTAATAACTCGTTTTTATGTTGGTTGCGTGAAAGAACCAGTAAATCATTAATCATGCCATCAAGGCGCTGAGTTTCAGTTTCAATGCGCTCTAGTTCTTTACTTTCTCCACTACGACGACGTAATAATGCACTCGCTAATTGTAAGCGTGTTAATGGTGTTCGTAGTTCGTGAGAAATATCAGAAATTAACCGTTGTTGTGCCTCAACCATGCGTTCAAGAGCACTTATCATCTGATTAAAGCTGGTACCTGCTGCTAAAAACTCTTGAGGGCCAGTTTCTAGTTCAGGGTGAGGACGTAAATTACCTTTCGCAACATCATCAGCCGCATTTTTAAGTTGCCTTGCCGGTTTTGCTAAGCTCCAAGAAAGCCATACTAATAATGGTGTGCTGATAAGCATAGTAAATATGAGTAGCAATAACGGTTTATCAAATAATAAGTTGATGAAGTCAGATTGAGGGCTACTTGATGGACGAACGAGATAAAGCTGGTAATGATCTTCACCATCTCTTACTGAAAATGGCCCTAACATCTCAGAACGGCCATATTTTTTCTTTTTAGGGTGATCGGCGTTATCAGATTGACCAATAAAGTTTCTGACAACCTGCATCTCATTACGTTGAGCGCCGATAATGCGTCCTTCACTAGTCACGATAATTAAACGCTGACCAGGTGGAGCCCATTTATCAATAGCGCGGATTAATCGACGCCACCAAAGGAGATCGTTAGCTGGATCTTGAGCTAATTCCGCTTCGATATGTTGTTCTAGCATAACACCTTGACGGTACTCACTCTCTAAAAGAGGGGTAAGCTGGCGCGAGTCCAGCTTTGGAACCATCATAACTAGCATCAGAACTAATGCTAGCGTCAGCCAGAATATTGCAAAAATACGCGCTGACAGACTATTTATCATAAAGAATATTTATCAAGTTATTGAAACCATCAGATAACCACGGCCACGTAACGTCTTGAACCACGGTTGTCCATCTGTTCTTTCTGGTAATTTACGGCGTAAATTGGAAATATGCATATCAATCGCTCTATCAAAAGGTGTTAAGCGCTTACCAAGCACTTCTTGACTTAGATGTTCGCGTGATACGACTTGCCCCAAATGCTGAGCAAGTAGATAAAGCAAAGTAAACTCAGTTCCTGTTAACTCTAGCGGTTCGTTATCAAAACTCGCTTCTTGTCGGCCTGGGTTAAGTTGCAGTTTATCAACCTGTAATGTTGGAGATGTATTGCTATCAGTCTGTTTTTGTTCGCTCCAGTTAGAACGACGTAAAATAGCTCTGATACGAGCAACCAGCTCTCTATCATTAAAAGGTTTTGGTAAATAGTCATCAGCACCAAGCTCTAAGCCAAGCACTCGGTCAAGATCACTGCCCCTTGCCGTTAACATGATGACAGGGGTCTGGAAATTTTGGCGTAACTCTTTGAGTGTCTCAATCCCGTTTTTACGTGGCATCATAATATCCAGTAATAACAAGTCGATAGAAGCATCTAAAAGTTTAAGTGCTTGTTCGCCATCAGAGGCGATTACAACATTAAAGCCTTCCATTTCAAGTAGTTCTTTCAATAGCGATGTTAATTCGCGATCGTCATCCACTAATAAGATTTTATGCATTCGTCAATTCCTCCAAGAGAAAAATACGATAATAAATAGCGCGAATCTATGACTTTACGTTCTTTTACACGCTCTGACGCTAGTTTGCAGCCGCAACGGTATAGTAATCCACATAGCAAAGAATTACACATATTTAGGTAGCATTAATTAGGTCGGTATTAATCACCGAGTTTAGGAGTAAGAGCAATGCGTAAAGTAGCAGTAGTTGCATTAGCATCAATGTTTTTAGCAGCTCCGACGGTGGTATTAGCTGAAACAGCAAATACCAATCCGCCTACTGAGCAACAATATAATGGTAATTATCACTGCGATTATGGCTATGGTATGCATGGCGACCGTGATTATAGAGGTCACCGCGGACAACGTGGCCATATGATGAATAACGGTGGACATATGATGGATCGCAATTATGGCGGATCTCATATGTTTAACGGAATCACATTAACTGAGCAACAACGTACTCAAATGCGCGATTTAATGCGCCAGCATCATCAAGACAGATATAACGGAAACTACCGTCAACGTCATGAGAATATGCATAAATTAGTCACTGCACCTCAATTTGATGAAGCAGCAGTAAGAGCACAAATGCAAGATATGGATAAACAAGCGATTGAGCGTCATGTTGAGATGGCGAAAGTCCATAATCAGATGTATCAGTTATTAACCCCAGAACAGAAAGCTCAGTTGGAAAAGAATTACCAACAACAAATGTCAGACTTTGACCAACAAGGTCAACAAAACCAGTAATGAAGTAAGTAAGAGTGTAGTGCAGCAGTACCTAGTTAGAGAGTAAGTAGCAACAACGAAGTTTTTTCCTTGCCATAGACACCATCCCTGTCTTTTGCAGCCCCTCTGGAGAGGGGCTTTTTTTTGCCCAAAATCTACAACAACGCCTCTGGAGATTCAGGTAAAATCTGTCCGCCATCGACGATAATTGTCTGGCCTGTAATATATTTCGCTTCATTTGAGGCAAAGAAAGCGGCTGCGTAGCCGATATCTTCTGGCTCACCTAAAGTATGTGTTGGGATTGAAGCCTTCATCTGATTTAAATACGCTTCGCCTTGGGCTTGTAAGCCTTCAGTGAGGATATTTCCTGGCATCACGGCATTAATAGTAATACCATGACGTGCATATTCTAATGCTGCGCTACGCATAAAGCCTAGTTGTCCTGCTTTACTTGCACCGTAATGGCTCCAACCAGGATAGCCTGTGATTGCTCCCGTAATGGATGACGTGATAATCACGCGACCTTGTTTTTGTTTTTCCATGACACGAAGTGCGGCTTTCACTAAAAAGAACATACCTTTAAGGTTAACGGTATGCATTTTATCCCAATCAGCTTCGGTCATCTCTTTAATTGTTGCTTGAGGGAAAATACCGGTATTGGAACAAAGAATATCGAGTTTGCCATACTCTTTTACGACATCATCAACCACTTTTTCACAGGCGGATTGATGAGTGACATCAAGGTGCATAAACTCAACATTTAGTTCTTGTTTTGTTTTATTGCCAGCAACATCATCAATATCCGCAATAATCACCTTAGCACCACTATTTTTTAGGGCGATGACAATACCTTTACCAATGCCTTTTGCGCCACCTGAAACTAAAGCGATTTTACCCGTTAAATCAAACATAAAACCTCCTATTAAGTGTGAGTTCTACTGTATCAGTCTAGGTTGAAAAGCGGTAAATCACCCAGAGAACTTTGTTGTGGGTCACAAATGTATCTTAGATAATTTTTTTCTTTGAATGGATGACATCACAAAATAGAGAGATAAACGTCAGATAGAATGCTGTGCCAGAGAAAAACTGAATATTTATCAAAATATGCCGATGCTGTTTTTTAGCATAAATAGCGTTTTTTTGAGATGAATGCAAAAAGGCAGTAAAGTGTCTGTATAAAAAGTGTTAACTTATTAGTGAAACACATTTGAGATAAGCTAGTCTAAACTTTATACAGGCTGTCTGATTAGTTTAATGCGCATCAAGTTTATGAAAAAAAATGTACGATAATGATGAACTGGTAAAAAATATGCGTACAATGGTATTGTTGAATCAATTCAGCATTTACGATATCGGAAAATAACACCAGATAAGCCGATATTGAAATAAAAAGTTATTCCAACAATTTTGCAATAATTACATCGAATAAGAATCAGAGGTAATCATGGTCAATGGGATCAAAAGAATTGGGGTTTTAACAAGTGGTGGTGATGCACCCGGAATGAATGCCGCGATCCGTGGTGTTGTTCGTGCCGCACTAAGTGAAGGTTTAGAGGTCTATGGGATTTTTGATGGCTATATGGGGCTATATGAAAATCGCATGAAAAAGCTCGACCGTTTTAGCGTGTCAGATATGATCAACCGTGGTGGTACATTCCTTGGTTCTGCTCGTTTCCCTGAATTCCGTGAAGACAATGTGCGTGCTGTTGCCATTGAAAACATGAAACAAAATGAGCTTGACGCTTTAGTTGTTATTGGTGGTGATGGTTCTTATTTAGGTGCGAAAAAATTAACGGAAGCGGGTTTTCCTTGCATCGGTTTACCGGGCACAATCGATAATGACGTAGCAGGTACTGACTACACCATTGGTTATTTCACGGCGTTAGAAACGGCAGTGGAAGCAATCGACCGTTTACGTGATACCTCAACGTCTCACAAACGTATCTCTATCGTAGAAGTGATGGGCCGTTACTGTGGTGACTTAACATTGTCTGCCGCTATTGCCGGTGGATGTGAATTTGTTGTTCTGCCTGAAGCTGAATTACCGTTTGATCGTGATGAACTGCTGGCGGAAATCAAAGCGGGTATTGAGCGTGGTAAACGCCATGCAATCGTCGCAATTACAGAGCACGTTTGTGATGTGCATGAATTGGCTCGTTTTATTGAAGCAGAAACGAAGCATGAAACGCGGGCAACGGTATTAGGTCATATTCAACGTGGTGGTTCTCCTGTTGCTTACGATCGTATTTTAGCCTCACGTATGGGTGCTTATTCTGTACAACTGCTATTAGAAGGTTATGGCGGTCGTTGTGTTGGTATCCAAAATGAAAAACTGGTTCACCATGATATTATTGATGCGGTCATGAATATGAAACGTGTCTTTAAAGCTGATTGGTATGAAACAGCTAAAAAACTCTATTAATCAATAGTGTTACTGTAATACCCTAGCCTTTCTGAGTGCTATCCTTATTCGTGAACTGCTCTGATACATGTTATCTCTGTGTCAGAGTAGCTTCTCGAGTGAAAACATTTCATTTAATAATCCTATTCTCTTTTAATACCACCTAACATCCCTTGTATAGGTTGTTATATTCCTGTTATGTATATCAATCGGCTTTTTGTTATTTCATCGTTATAAAACTTTCTGTCAGCCTAGTTAAATATTTAACAAGAGGGGATGGAGAGATATGTTTAAACAATGGGGTTTATTATCAACGACTTTAGTCGCATTACTTTTTGCTAATAATTTATGGGCTAAAGATATTCAGTTATTAAATGTCTCTTATGATCCGACAAGAGAACTTTATCAACAGTATAACCAAGCATTTAGTCAATATTGGGAACAGAAAACGGGAGATAGAATCACTATCCGCCAATCACATGGTGGTTCAGGAAAGCAGGCGACATCAGTTATCAATGGTATTGAGGCAGATGTTGTGACATTAGCTCTTGCCTATGATATTGATGCGATTGCACAAAGAGGAAGTATTGATAAGCAATGGATAACACGACTACCAGATAACTCCGCTCCTTACACTTCAACGATTGTTTTTCTGGTGAGAAAAGGAAATCCTAAGCAGATAACGGATTGGGATTCACTGATAAAACCGGGTGTCTCCATTATTACACCTAACCCTAAAACTTCTGGTGGTGCAAGATGGAACTATCTTGCTGCTTGGGGATATGGGCTAAAAGCTAATCATCAAGATAACGAAAAAGCAAAAGCATTTGTGAAAGCACTTTATCAGCAAGTTGAAGTGTTAGACTCAGGAGCGCGAGGTGCAACCAATACATTTGTTGAGAGAGGTATTGGTGATGTATTGATTGCCTGGGAAAACGAGGCATTATTGGCAATTAATGAATTAGGTACCGATAAGTTTGAAATTGTTACACCTTCGGTTTCTATTCTTGCAGAGCCTACGGTATCGGTAGTGGATAAAATTGTCGATAAACGAGGAACACGAGAAATAGCCACAGCGTACTTAGACTATCTTTACTCAGCACAAGGGCAAGAAATTGCAGCAAAAAACTATTATCGCCCTAGAGATAAAGTGACTGCTGAGAAATATCAAAACAGCTTTCCAAAACTTGAACTATTTACGATTGATGAGATTTTTGGTGATTGGCAATCAGCACAGAAAATACATTTTGCGACGGGGGGTGTGTTTGATGAAATAAGCCGTCGTTGATGTGTCATAAAGCAAAAACAAAAAAATCACCTTCTGGTTTTATATTCAGCAAGGTGATTTTCTTTATTTTTTATCCATTAAAGGCGTAAGTCAGAAAGATAAAAATTATTTTTTCGCTTTCGCTTGTGCCGCTGCTTTAACGATAACGGCAAATGCATCTGCTTTCAGTGAAGCGCCACCGACTAATGCGCCATCAATGTCTGGTTGACCAAACAGTTCAGCTGCATTTTTATCGTTAACAGAACCGCCGTATTGAATGATAACTTGTTCAGCGATAGCTGCATCTTTCTTCGCGATATGATCACGAATAAATTTATGGACAGCTTGTGCTTGTGCTGGAGTTGCAGATTTACCAGTACCGATAGCCCAGATTGGTTCATAAGCAATAACCGCATCTTTAAATGCAGCTGCACCGTGTGCATTTAAAACAGCATCGATTTGGCGAGCACAGACTTCTTGTGTTTTACCAGCTTCATTTTCTGCTTCGGTTTCACCAATACATAATACTGGCGTTAAACCTAATTCTTTTAACACGCCGAATTTCTGAGCGATAAACTCATCAGATTCTTTATGATAAGTACGACGCTCAGAGTGACCAATGATAACGTATTTAACATCAACGTTTTTCAGCATTTCTGCTGAAGTTTCACCAGTAAAAGCACCAGATAAGTTAACACCTGTATCTTGAGCTCCTAATGCAATACGGCTTCCACCAATTTCATGGCGTGCTTGGCATAGGTAAACTGCGGGTGGTGCGATAGCAACATCACAACCTGCAACACCGCTAACTTCTTTACGTAGTGCAGCAATTAATTCATGAACCATATGAATGCTGCCGTTGAGTTTCCAGTTACCCATGACTAATGGATGGCGCATAACTTTTCCTCCAACCGAGTGGTTTAAATTTAGTTTGCTAATAAACATGAATTCTGTTGATACACAACAGTATAGAGAACAATGAATAGAATAGCTTTGTTTTTTATCACGGAATAGCTGAAACGATCTTGCTGTTTAAAGAAAGCTTAATCGGTTCAATGGCAAAGGTCGTTAATTGTTCGCCTTCATGCGCAATAATATAGCGGATCGCACCAACATTGTGGCTTACATAAGCCGGAGGTTGGTTTTTAAATGCAAACAAATCGAGAACTTCTTGAATTTGTGTAGGCGTGATTGAAGGGTCAAATTGAGTGATCAAGGCCATAATATATTGTGTGGTGATCTCACGATTCATTTTTTCTAATTCAGGTGAGTCTGGTGTGTGGATAAGTGTTAGTTGCAGGCTTTTAATTTTTTCACTACCACGTTCTAATATTGCTGAAGAGTAAAGATAAGGTGTAATTCGAGTTGCGGCTCTGACAAGCGGGATCGCAATATCGTGATTAGTGATAATTTTATATTCATTAAGCGATAGCAACGGATTTTGTTGATTGAATTTTGCTCGAAGCTCCGGAATAGTTATCTCAAAAACGGGTGCATCCTGTTTAAGATAAGCAATATCATCTTTAGTGGGCTGTTTTTGTGCGACAGATATCTCTGTTGCAAAAACAGTAGTTGGCAAACAAAGAGCAATGCTTATGATTATCAGGTATAACGTAGAAAGTGTACTTTCTTTTATCATCTGTCCTCCGTTTGTCAGCGCTGTTATTAGCTAGTCTGTATTATTTGATACTAAATGGACAGTGTAATTCACACATTAAGTAAATTATTGAGAATTTATGACCTTACAACATTGGGCATTTTCATTCAAAGGGCGAATTGGACGTCGTGATTTCTGGGCAGGTTTAGGTGCTTGTTTTGCTCTTTTTTTAGGCCTTTTTATTATCAATGATATGATTTATCCATTACCTGCCATTGTAATGTGGATATTGATCTTTTTTATTCTGTACCCTTTGTGTGCGATTTTCACTAAAAGACTCCATGATAGAAATAAAAGAGGAATATGGCTTTTATTGCTTTTACTTGCCGTGATGCTGGGGCTGGCTGATACAAGCAGTTTAGAACCTTTTTGGCAGTGGGCGATGGGGCGTTTTCTTCCTTCCTTTATCGGGATGATTATGTTGCTTGATTGTGGCGTATTTATTGGCAATCAAAGTGAAAACTACTTTGGTAAACATACAGAGCTAGTGAATTACCGTCGCTGGCGCTAATCCTTTTATTGAAATAAATCAGATAAGGGCAAAAAAGAAAATTGCCCTTATTTTTTTTCATATTACCAATATTGTTCACTGGTGATATGCCCTGGCTTGCGCCGTAAATGCTTACGCATTTCTCGTTGTTCTTTTAATAGTTGTTGGGTATCTCTTACCATTTGTGGGTTACCACATAACATAATATGGCTCTCTTCTGGGGAAATGGTTAACCCCACCGTTTTTTCTAAGGCACCACTTTCAATTAACGCCGGAATACGACCTGTTAATGAACCAATATGATTTTCACGGCTCACAATCGTTTGAATACGTAATTTTCCTTGGTAATGCTCAACCAGGTTTTCCATTAAAGGGAGATAACTTAAGTCATTAGCATATCGAACCGCATGAACAAGAACGATATTTTCAAATCTATCCAGATCTTGACCTAATTGTAAAATCGATAAAAAAGGCCCTATGGCTGTTCCTGTAGAAAGCATCCAAAGTGTATTGGCACTAGGAACTTCTTCTAATACAAAAAAGCCACTGGCTTGCTCGGTGACAAGTAATTCATTCCCTATTTCTAGAGCACTTAATTTAGGGCTTAATTTTCCTTCGGGTACAGTCACCAGATAAAATTCTAAGTTAGGATCATTCGGCGCATTCACATAAGAATAGGCACGTTGCACTCGTTCGCCATCAATATCTAATGCTAATTTTGCAAATTGTCCCGCTGTAAATTTATCAACAGGGGCATTTACAACAAGACTTATTAACGAGTCAGTCCAGCGATTAACTTGGATAACTTTTCCATTCACCCAATTTGCCATAGAGGTTATCTCCTTACGATAAACGCGTTTATGTCGCTTATTCATTCTAAATAGGAAGCGATTTTTTATTTATCAAGATGATGTGGTGGTATTATTTATCTGAGATTTTGTCAATGAATGACACAATATGTACATTTATATTGACAACTATGGTGTTTTTCTCTGACATTAGGTGATATACAAAAATTGCTGACTATCTCGCAAATTTCTACAAATTTGTTAACTTAGTCTCATTCTTAAAAGGTGTATATTTTGCAGAGTTTATTTTTATAAATTCTCTGTAGCGTACGCCTGTCCGTTAATTTATTTATTTGAAATTCCTGAGCAAAGAAAAGAAATGAGAAAGTTAGAGCATGCAAATCTATTATTATTGATAATTGCACTGGTTGCTGTGGGGCAAATGACGCAAACCATCTATGTTCCAGTGATTGCGGATATGGCGATTTACTTTGGTGAGCCGACAGGCGCTGTGCAGCAAGTAATGGGCGCTTATCTTTTTTCTTATGGTTTTTCACAGCTCATTTATGGGCCAATCTCCGATAAAGTAGGGCGTCGCCCCGTTATTTTAGTCGGAATGACGATTTTTTGTTTATCAACACTGGTAGCGATTTTTTCACAAAATTTAACCACACTGGTTATTGCAAGTACGTTACAAGGGATGGGAACAGGTGTTGCAGGTGTCATGACGCGTACTCAACCTCGTGATTTATATACAGGTACGGCATTACGTTACGCCAATAGTTTGTTAAATATGGGAGTTTTAGTTAGCCCATTATTAGCGCCGATGATTGGTGGTGTTGTGGCTCACTTCTTTGGCTGGCATGCGTGTTATATCTTCTTATTATTATTGGGAAGTAGCGTTCTTTTCTCTATGTATCGTTGGATGCCAGAAACTCGCCCAGTACAAGTTGAGAAACGTAAGATGCTGTCATCATTTTACTTACTACTTTCCAATAGTACCTTCAGTGCATTTTTGATTATGTTAATTTGTGCATTATCAGGTATTGCGGTTTTTGAGGCATCAAGTGGTGTCTTAATGGGCGGAGTATTAGGCTTAAATAGCATTACTATCAGTATATTATTTATTTTACCGATCCCTGCTGCGTTCTTTGGAGCTTGGTATGCAGGTCGTGAAGGTAAAACCTTTGTGCAACTGATGTGGCACTCTGTTTTTTGTTGTTTATCAGCCGGTATTTTAATGTGGATCCCCGGTTGGCTAAATATTATTAATATTTGGACTCTTCTGGTACCTGCGGCACTATTTTTCTTTGGTGCAGGTATGTTATTCCCATTAGCAACAACCGGTGCAATGGAGCCATTTCCATATTTAGCTGGCTCTGCGGGTGCATTGGTGGGTGGATTACAAAATGTGGGATCAGGTGTTGCAACATGGTTTTCAGCCTTGTTACCACAACATAATCAATTTAGCTTAGGTATGATTATGTTTGCTATGTCAGTGGCTATTATGCTTTGTTGGCTTCCTTTGGCTCACCGTTTTAGCCATGAAGAACATACTATTTAGATTATTGCTGTAGTAAATTAAACAAAAAATGCCGAGAATAGATATTTCTCGGCATTTTGGTTTTGTAGCCTAGGCTACTTCTCTCTCAAATCGTTGTATTAATTAAGCGCGATCTTCCCACTCTTGTGCTCGAGCAACCGCTTTTTTCCAACCGTTATAACGGTAGTTACGCTCAGTGGTTTCAATACCAGGGCGGAATTCTTTATCAATCGCCGCTTTATTTTTAACTTCTTCTAAATCGTTCCAGAAACCAATAGCAAGACCCGCAAGGAATGCCGCACCTAATGCTGTACTTTCACGGACAACAGGGCGTTCAACACGAGTACCTAAAATATCGGACTGAAATTGCATTAAGAAGTTATTAGCAACCGCACCACCATCAACACGCAATGATTGTAAACGTGCGCCTGAATCGGCTTGCATTGCATCTAAAACATCGCGTGTTTGGTAAGCGATAGATTCTAAGGTTGCACGAATAATATGATTACGGTTAGCACCACGGGTTAAACCGAAGATAGCACCGCGCGCATACGGATCCCAATAAGGTGCACCTAGGCCGGTAAAGGCTGGAACAACATAGACACCGTTAGTATCATTAACCTTAGTAGCGAAGTATTCAGAGTCGGTTGCTTCATCGATAAGTTTTAATTCATCACGTAGCCATTGAATAGACGCACCACCAACGAATACGGCACCTTCTAAGGCATAATTCACTTCGCCACGTGGGCCACAGCAGATAGTTGTTAACAAACCATGATTAGAGCGAACAGCTTCTGTACCTGTATTCATCAGTAAGAAACAGCCTGTACCATAGGTATTTTTTGCCATACCACTTTGTACGCAAAGTTGACCATAAAGTGCAGCTTGTTGGTCACCAGCCATACCCGCGATAGGAATACGTGTACCGCCTTTACCACCAATGTTTGTTTGGCCATAAACTTCTGAAGATGGCACCACTTTTGGCAACATATTGCGAGGAATATCCAGTAGATCAAGGATTTTCTGATCCCAATCTAAAGAGTGGATATTAAATAACATGGTACGAGAAGCGTTAGTGAAATCTGTAACGTGAACACGGCCTTGTGTCATTTTCCAAACTAACCAAGTATCGACAGTACCGAATAATAACTCGCCATTTTCTGCTTTTTCACGTGCCCCTTCGACATTGTCGAGGATCCACTTTAATTTAGTACCAGAGAAATAGGGGTCAACCATTAAGCCTGTATTTTGGCGAATATACTCTTCAACACCTTCTTTATCTTTTAAGCGAGTACAGAAATCAGCAGTACGGCGACATTGCCATACAATTGCGTTATAAACAGGTTTACCCGTTTCTTTATCCCATACAATGGTGGTTTCACGTTGGTTTGTGATACCGATGCCTGCTACATGATCAGATGGAATATCTGCTTTTGCTAATACTTCAACTAAGGTTGCACTTTGTGTTGCCCAAATTTCCATTGGATCGTGTTCAACCCAGCCTGGCTTAGGATAAATTTGAGTGAATTCGCGTTGTGAAATACTGACGATATTTGCATCATGATCAATAACTACGGCACGTGAGCTGGTTGTACCCTGATCAAGTGCAACAATGTATTTTTTTTCGGTATTCGATGTATTTGTTTCTGTTGTCATGTTAGTAACCTGTTCTGATAATCAACAATCTTGCTCTAAGTATTATTTATCGTCTTCAATTTTGCAGGTATCGCAAGGTAAGTGACGGCCAATTAATTTACGGTAAGCCAATGCACCCAAGATACCACCGATAAATGGAGCAATCATTGGAACTAAGAAATAAGGAATATCACGTCCACCAGTCAGTGCAATATCACCCCAGCCAGCAAAGTACGCAACCAGTTTTGGACCAAAGTCACGAGCAGGGTTTAAGGCGAATCCTGTTAATGGACCAAATGCACCACCGATAACGGCAATTAAGATACCAATTAGTAAAGGTGCTAATGGGCCTTTAGGTACACCGTTACCATCATCAGTTAAGGCTAAAATTAAGCCAACAAGGATAACGGCAATAATAACTTCGACAACAAAGGCATGTGCAACAGAAATTTGAGCTGCGGGATAAGTAGAGAATACACCGGCAGTGAAGAGACTTTCTTGTGAGCCTCTGACAATGCCATTAACTTGTTCGTAGTCGAGAAAAACACTGTAGTACATAAAGTACACAATGGCAGCGGCAAAGAAGCCACCTAACATTTGAGCAATAATATAAGGGATAACTTTTCTGCGTTCAAAGCAAGCAAATAACCAAAACGCAACGGTAACTGCCGGGTTCAAGTGAGCACCAGATGTGCCCGCGGTAAGATAAACGGCTAAGGCAACACCTAGCCCCCAGATAATACTTATCTCCCACAGTCCTAGCTCTGCTCCTGCAATACGTACTGCAGCAACACAACCAAGGCCGAAGAAGACTAGCAACGCAGTTCCGATAAATTCAGAAATGCATTGACCCATAAGAGAGGTTTTCGTCTGGCTCATATATTCTATCCTGAAAGAGGTTATTTATTGTTAGTATTCTTTTCGAATTGAAAAGATAACTGTGAATTTATCGTTAATGAGCGTAAACGAGAATAAGCGAAATTGAAATTTGTGTGTCTCATCAAGAAAATGAGTGAAAACGCTCTTAATTAGTGACTCGATCGACATTTGTAATGTGATCTGACCAGTGTTTTTGATAAATTGAAAAAAGAATGTAATTCCACGGAAGATGCTAGACAGTTGTTGATAGGCTACTTACAATCGGGAGTATCGATTATATGGGGGATTACAGTATGTCATTTGAAGTTTTCGAAAAGTTAGAATCAAAAGTACAACAAGCTATTGATACCATCACGTTATTACAGATGGAAATTGAAGAGCTAAAAGAAAAAAATGATGCGCTGAGCCAAGAAGTTCAAGAAGCGAAAGGATCACGCGAAGCTCTTGTTCGTGAAAACGAAGAGCTAAAACAAGAGCAATCAAGCTGGCAAGAGCGTTTACGCGCGCTGTTAGGCAAAATGGAAGACGTACAGTAGTTGTCTTTATTTTGTCTCTAAAGCCTAAAAACAAAAGCCACCAGACGGTGGCTTTTGTTTCTTAAATCATAAGAAAGCAGATGAAAGTAAAATTATTCTTCAATTAAATCTTCATCTAAGCCTAAAGGCTCTTCTGATAAGATGATCCCCGTGTTATCGGCATAAAGATAATCACCAGAGAAGAACGTAACACCGCCAAAGTTGACGCGGATATCGCTTTCACCAATACCTTCACTCGGGCAACCTGCTGGTATCGCAGCCATGGCTTGAATACCTAAATCAAGTTCTGACAATGTATCAACTTGACGTACTGCGCCATAAACGACAATGCCTTCCCATTCATTCGATACGGCAAGTTGCGCCAATTCAGCATCAATTAAGGCTTTGCGTACAGAGCCACCGCCATCAACTAAAAGAATACGGCCTTTGCCATTTTCTTCGAGTAAGTCATAAAGCAGGCCATTATCTTCAAAACATTTCACGGTGATAATTTGCCCACTAAAGGCACTTTGACCACCAAAGTTTGAGAAAAGCGGTTCTACGACATTGATATCTTCTTGATAGATATCACAGAGTTCAGAAGTATCATATTTCATAGGAGATTACGTCAGGTTGCCACAGGAAAAGCCAGTATATCCCTTAACAGGGGCTGTTGGCAAAAGACTCACTGAAAATTCAGTGAGTCAAATCAACAATCGGGCTAAATTATTCTAAAACTAAACCTAAAGAGAAGAGCACGTTAGTGAGTAGTGCCGCTTTTACCATATGTTCAAGTAAAGGGCGCATCGCTTCACCAGAATGATCGGCATTAACACGTTTGATATGCAGTAAAAGCATAGGGGTAGCGAGTAAAAATAACCACGCTGTCCAGCGATGCATATAAAGTAGAGTGAAGATAATTAAGCAAGCAATAGAGAGAAAAATGACACAGGTATGGTAAGTTCGTGAGCCAGCAGGGCCTAAGCGAACGGCTAATGTATTTTTACCCGCTTGAATATCACTTTCTAAATCGCGCATATTATTAATGTTTAGAACAGCGACAGAAAGTAAACCACAGGCTGTGGCAGGAAGTAGTGTGACAATATCAAAGGTGTTGGATTGTAAATAATAAGTTCCGATTACGCTTAACCAACCAAAGAATATTAAGACAGAAATATCACCTAATCCCATATAGCCATAAGGGCGTCTACCTACGGTATAGGTAATAGCAGCGACAATGGCGAGTAATCCCATCACTAAAAAGCCAATGGCATCTTCGGGTTTTTTGCACGCGACAATAATCAGTGCAATACCTGAAATGCAAGAGATGATGACATTTAATATTAAGGCTTTTTTCATTTGAGCTGGCGTTATTACGCCTTTTTGCATTCCACGAAGTGGCCCTAAACGCTCTTCTGTATCGGTGCCTTTTACAGCATCACCATAGTCATTAGCAAGGTTTGATAGAATTTGTAATGTACCTGCTGTCAAAATAGCAAGTAGTGCAATAGGTAGCTCAAAATGCCCCATCCAATACGCTAATGCGGAGCCAGTCACAATGGCAATT
Source organism: Proteus vulgaris (assembly GCF_016239305.1). Taxonomy (GTDB): domain Bacteria; phylum Pseudomonadota; class Gammaproteobacteria; order Enterobacterales; family Enterobacteriaceae; genus Proteus; species Proteus vulgaris_C. The sequence continues at coordinate 174,565 of NZ_JAEHOQ010000004.1, forward strand.
AACCCTAAAGGCAGTGTTTTGGGTCGTAAACTTTCAAGCCAGGCTTGAGTCCGGCTAGTGGAATTTAGAGAGCTCATGCTGAAATTCGATACTCATGTTCGTTGTTATTATAAAAATAAGAATGGGAGGCAAGCCTCCCACGTAAATATTGCTGATAAGGATCGCACAAGTTGATTATAAAATAAATCGACTCAGATCTTCATCTGCTACAAGCTCATCCAGATGCTGTTTCACATATTCTGCATCAATCAATATAGATTGACCTTGTCGTTCGCTTGCATCGTAGGAAATTTCTTCCATTAAGCGTTCTAAAACAGTATGTAAACGACGAGCGCCGATATTTTCGGTCGTTTCATTCACACGCCATGCTGATTCAGCAATTTTACGAATACCATCTTCAGTAAAGCTAATAGAAACCCCTTCGGTTGCCATTAAAGCTTCATACTGTTTTGTTAACGATGCATTAGGCTCTGTAAGAATACGCTCAAAATCTTCTGCTGTCAGCGCTTGAAGTTCAACGCGAATTGGCAGACGTCCTTGTAATTCAGGAATTAAATCAGAAGGACTGGAAACTTGGAAAGCACCTGACGCAATAAACAGGATATGGTCTGTTTTTACCATACCGTGTTTTGTTGAAACTGTACAACCTTCAACCAGAGGTAAGAGGTCACGTTGTACACCCTCACGAGAAACATCAGGGCCAGAACTTTGTCCACCACGTTTACAGATTTTGTCTACTTCATCAATAAAGACAATACCGTGTTGCTCTACCGCATCAATAGCTTGTTGTTTAAGCTCTTCAGGATTAACTAATTTAGCTGCTTCTTCTTCAACAATAAGCTTAAACGCATCTTTGATTTTCATCTTACGCGCTTTTTGTTTCTGCCCAGCTAAATTTTGGAACATAGATTGTAATTGGTTTGTCATCTCTTCCATTCCTGGAGGAGCCATGATTTCAACACCCATTGGTGTTGCAGATAACTCAATTTCAATCTCTTTATCGTCTAATTGACCCTCACGTAATTTTTTACGGAAAGATTGACGAGCAGCTGAAGGTTCAGAGGCTTGCTCTGTAACACCCCAGTTATTTTTTGCAGGAGGAATAAGTGTATCAAGAATGCGTTCTTCAGCCATTTCCTCAGCACGGAAACGATTTTTATCAATCGCTTGGCTACGCACCATTTTGACTGCAGAGTCGGTTAAGTCACGGATAATAGAATCGACTTCTTTACCTACATAACCCACTTCGGTGAATTTAGTTGCTTCTACTTTGATGAAAGGTGCATTGGCTAATTTTGCTAAACGACGTGCAATTTCAGTTTTACCTACACCAGTAGGCCCAATCATCAGAATATTTTTAGGTGTTACTTCATGGCGCAGCGCTTCGTCGAGCTGCATACGACGCCAGCGGTTACGTAGGGCGATTGCCACAGCACGTTTCGCTTTATCTTGACCAATAATAAATCTATCAAGTTCGCTGGCTATTTCGCGAGGAGTCATTTCAGACATGCTCTCAAATCCTTACTCTTTTGAAGAGAGTTCTTCAAAGTTGACATTATGGTTAGTGTAAATACAAATATCTCCAGCGATGCTCAGCGCTTTTTCAGCGATTTCGCGTGCAGAAAGTTCAGTATTTTCTAGCATGGCTCTTGCCGCTGCTTGTGCATAAGGGCCACCAGAGCCGATAGCAATTAAATCGTTTTCTGGTTGAACAACATCACCGTTACCCGTGATGATAAGAGATGTGCTTTCATCCGCAACAGCAAGTAGTGCTTCTAATTTGCGCAGCATTCTGTCTGTACGCCAATCTTTTGCGAGCTCTACCGCAGCTTTGGTTAAATGCCCTTGGTGAAGTTCTAATTTGCGTTCAAACAGTTCAAAAAGAGTAAAAGCATCAGCAGTGCCGCCAGCAAATCCCGCAATGACTTTGTCGTTATAAAGACGGCGTACTTTGCGAACATTGCCTTTCATGACGGTATTACCCATCGTCGCCTGTCCATCACCACCGATTACAACTTGGCCCTTACGGCGAACACTTACGATTGTAGTCATGAGTCAGCCCCTGGTTTAATCAATAAAAATGAGACGGGAAGTGCTTATATTTGAAATACAGCACTGCCCGTTATGTGAATTAGAATTATAGGTGGGGGAGAAAATTTATTTTTCAACCCCCAGAAGAGCGAAGAATACAACCAGATACGCCAGCACCCGCGGCTTGTCTATTTACTGAATTGGCTTGTTCTTTACTGTAAGGGCCTGATAATACACGTATCCAGCCATCATTACCTTTTGTTACACGACTTTCAACGCCAGAAAAAGCCAGTGTTGCTCTTACTGATTCGGCTTGTTCTGTATTTTTAAATGAGCCACATTGCACTAAAAAGTTTGCTTCAGTAACCGCCGGTTTAGGTGGTGTAACAACAGCAGGTGCAGGCACTTGCTCCGGTTGAGCCTGTATTGGTTGTTGAACAACAGAAGGCTGGGTTGTTGCTGGTGGTGTTATTCTCACTTGCGAGCGCGGAACTTCCCCATTGTAAGGAACTTCAGGTAACTGAACCGCGGGTTGACGTTTATCTGCTTCAATTTGTTGCAAAAATCTCAGTTGTTCAGGTGAAAGTGTTGCTTTCGGATTAATCTGGCTACCTGAAGAGGAAGATTCGGGCAATAAAGGTGTACCCACCTGACGATTTTCCAGTTCTTTAATGTACTGCCAACGCTCTTGCGGCTTAGGCGGTAAACTATTCGCTGGATGCTGCCCTGTGATTGCAGGTGCTGTTTCTACGACTTCTTTTTTATTATGCGTAATAAAATAGAGGCCACCGATAAACAGCGCCACAATTGCGATTGCCGCGATAAGTGTTGTCAAAGGCAGCCCTTTAGCAGCCTTTTTACTTTTACTTTTCGTTGTTTTTTTACGACGAGCAGATGTCTGCCCTCGTCCCACATAGTCTCGTTGTGCCACAGTTCGATTCGCTGATAATTAAAGGAATAGGTATCACAAACGATATGTTACTTAACATAGTGTGTTTTGCCTAGCTTTTAAGCTGATAGACACTATCTCTTATAATTAGCTCACAATCTAATAAGCGAGAACCGGGTGCGACAGGTCTACCTTGTAATTGGTCGAGCAACAACAACATAGATTGGCGTCCAATTTCATAACGAGGTTGTTCCATCGTTGTTAGTGCGGGTTCGCTGTAACGTGTGATATCAAGATTATCAAAACCAATAACAGAGAGATCTTTTGGGAGTTCTAACCCTAGCTTTTTCGCCTGCCACATAACGCCAATCGCCATAATATCACTATGGCAAAACACAGCAGTCGGTGGTTCTGGTAAAGAAATCAGTTTTTTCAGACTTTCTGCACCACTTTCATGGGTAAAATCACCACGAATAATATAATCTTCACGTAAAGGAACACCTGTTCTACGCATAGCTTGAATATAGCCTTGTAAGCGATAACGGCATAAAGGCATATCTTCTGGGCCCGTAATACAAGCAATACGCTTATGACCCATTTGCTGTAAATAGTGCGTTGCCCTAAAAGAGGCAGTGAGATTATCTATATGAACAGTAGGCAGCTCAAGTTCAGGTGCAAACTCATTTGCCATGATCATTGGAGGTAGGTTTTTCTGCTCTTCTTTGGAAACATCGAAAGGAATGTGTGAACCAAGTAGTAACATACCATCAATTTGTTTGGTGATAATGAGATTAATAAATGCATTTTCGTGTTTTTGCTGATGCTTACAATCACCAATAAGAACGAGATAACCATGTTGTGCAGCCGTTTCTTCAATGCCACACACAACATCAGTAAAAAAGGGATCACTGATGTTAGGGACGATCACAAGGATCGTTTTTGACTCATTGCGCTTAAGATTTTTTGACAGGTTATGTGGGTAATAGCCCACGTCAAGAACAGCCTGTTCAACTTTCTGACGGGTTTGTGAGGATACTTTTTCCGGATTCATTAAAGTACGTGACACGGTTGCTGTGGACACGCCGGCTGCAAGGGCAACATCTTTCATTGTTGCTTGCGTATTATCTTTATTATTCTGTTGCAAACCCCATACCTCCCTTTTGGATGGTTTAGTTAAACGATTGCTTTTTTATTTGTAAAAAAACCGCCGGTGCTCAAAAAAAAGATTTTATCGACGGTTTTAATTCGAGAAATATTCTAAATTGTTATTCTACCCGCTTTTTAAATAGATACTGTTACCTAGTTTGCATAAAAAGTGTGATACCAATCGTTTTTATGAGTTAGTTCGCAAAATTGATAAATAGTCTTGGACTGTAACTAGAATTTAATCAGAATTTTATTATCAACATAAATTTGGCTGAAATATATTCAAATAGACATAAAAAGACGATTAACAATCTGTTGGGTCAACATCAATATTCCATTTCACTTTCTTACTCTCAGGTAACGCCACAATTTGAGGATAAGTAACAGACATTAATTTTTGTAAATAACCCCGCGAAGGATGTTGTAGTAATAATTGCCAACGATAGTTTCCTCCGCGTTTAGCTTGAATAGCAGGAACAGGCCCCATAACCCATAAATTGGGATCTCGCATTGGATGCTGTTCAAAAAACTGTTTGAGTTGCCGTAAAAATTGAGGCGCACGTTGGTTATTATGATCTTCTGAGCGGATCATGATATGGCTGGAATAAGGCGGTAAGAAGGTGGCTTGTCGCTCTTGTAAAGCTTCTTTGGTAAAAGCATCATAGCCTTTTTCTAATAGCGTTAACAAAAGAGGGTGGTCAGGTTGGTGTGTTTGTAAATATACAGCGCCTTGCTTACCAGCTCGGCCAGCGCGACCTGATACTTGTGTGTAAAGCTGGGCAAAGCGTTCGGCCGCACGGAAATCACTGGAGAACAGAGCGCCATCAACATCCAGCAAAGCCACTAAAGTCACATCGGGAAAATGATGCCCTTTGGCCAGCATTTGTGTACCAATAAGAATGCGGGAGCCACCTTGGTAAATATCTTCAAGTTGTTGTTCTAAAGCCCCTTTACGGCTAGTGGTATCTTTATCAATTCGAGTTACAGGTGTATCAGGAAATAACTCACCAATCCCTTGTTCAAGTTGCTCTGTTCCTAGCCCTACAGGCATTAAATTAGTTGAACCACATTGTGGGCATTGGGCTGGAATTCGTCGTTGACTATCACATTGATGGCAACGCAACATACCATGCTTTTGATGTAGCGTGTAATAGTGATCACACCGAGGACATTCTGCTATCCACCCACACTCATGACATAACAATGCGGGGGAAAACCCACGACGATTTAAAAAGAGCATGGCTTGGTTCCCTGCATTAAGATGCTCTTTTATCGCTTTAATAAGGATAGGAGACAGCCCGGTTGTGAGTGGTTGCCCTTTTAAATCAATCAAGTGTTCGGTTGCTGGCTTCGCATTGCCTGCTCGTTGGGTGAGTGTTAACTGCTGATATTTTTTTTGTTCAACATTAAAACTGGTTTCAATTGATGGCGTTGCTGTTCCCATTACGATAGGAATATTTTCTTGTTTTGCACGAAATACGGCTAAATCACGAGCATGGTAACGCCAACCATCTTGTTGTTTATAAGAGCTGTCGTGCTCTTCATCGATAATAATAATGCCAAGATGTTGAAAAGGAGTAAGAAGTGCTGAACGTGTGCCAATAATAATAGCATTATCACCACGCTTGGCGCGCAACCAAACGGCTAAACGTTCTGTATCATTTAATCCAGAATGCAAAACATCTACAGGGGCATTAAAACGTGCTTTAAAACGACGAATAGTTTGAGGCGTTAAGCCAATTTCAGGCACAAGAACTAAGGCTTGCTTACCTTGTGCGAGAATTTTTTCTAATACACTTAAATAAACTTCTGTTTTGCCTGAACCGGTGATCCCTAATAATAGCCAAGGTGAGAATTGATCAGCTTGAGCCGTAATGGCACCAACTGCGATAGCTTGTTCGGTATTTAATTTAAATCGTTCACCTTGTACTGCAAAATCATTGTGCCAATATATGGGGGCCGGTTGTATTGGGCGTAAGTCCGCAAACTCTTTCTTTTTTAGGTTATTGAGTGTTGCTGTGGTGATATCGAATTCATCAAGCTGATGGCGATATAAAGGTGTACGACGAAGTGCGGCTAAGGCTTGTTGCTGTTTTTTCGCCCCTTTTAAACTGTTAAGGTCGATATTCGCTCCCTCTTTTGTGGCATACCATTGCCATAACGGAGTAAATTCAGCCGGCTTGCCTTGCCGTAACAAAATGGGCATGGCATGAAATAATACTTCCCCTAAAGGGTAGTGATAATATGCTGAAGCCCAATTTAACATATCCCACAGAACACCCGGGAAAAGTGTTTCAGTGTCGAGAATTTCCTCAATAGGTTTTAGCTTTTCGATAGGAAACTCACTGTGTGTGCTGAGCCCTTTGACAATACCTAGAGAACGGCGTTTATTCCCAAAAGGAACAATCACCCGATTGCCAATAACAGGCGTATTGATCTCTTCTGGTAACAGATAATCAAAGGAGGAGAACAGTGGTACAGGTAAAATTACCTGAACTATAGTCATATCAGGGTTTCCGAGTATTTTTGCGAAAAGGTAGCGTTAAGAATATCACAAAAAGTGTGCAGATTTCATTGCGCGTTTAGTGGATATTCTGTATGATCCGCCCCCTTTGGTAGATAAATTACCAGACACTTAATTTCAATCAACACGACGTGTGGTGTTCGGCTGTGGGCTGAATGGCGACACGGCCTTAGTAGAGGTTTTCCATGAAAAAAGATATCCATCCTAAATACGAAGAAATTACTGCATCTTGTTCTTGCGGTAACGTTATGAAAATCAACTCCACTGCAGGTCATAACCTGAATCTGGACGTTTGTGATAAATGCCACCCATTCTATACTGGTAAACAACGTGATGTTGCAACCGGTGGTCGTGTTGATCTGTTCAACAAACGTTTCAAAATCCCAGGCAGCAAATAAGATATTTGTTGTCACAAGATATCAGCAATGCCTAGTATCTTGCGGACAGTTTGGAATTGAAGAAAAGCCCAAAGTTTTTGCTTTGGGCTTTTTTTATGGGCAACGTTTTCTCTTTTTAAATAATGGTTGTTGAGAGTGACAAGCTAGATTACAACTGATAAGTTATCTATTCATAAATCTATTCATAAATCTATTCATAAAGTAACTAATGTTATGACAACACGCTCTGAAGTGATACGGCAAATACTACGTGATGGCCCTAAATCATCAAGGCAACTGACTGATATAATTAATGTTAGTCAGCCAACGTTATCACGGGCATTAAATGCGTTAGGTGACGATATTGTTAGAATTGGCTCGGGAGCTTCTATTCAATATGCTTTGCGTGATAGTTTCCGTGGGTTCAATTCTGTACCTATTTATCGCATAAATGAAGAAGGTAAAGTCAAACCTCTAGGTAAATTAACGCCAGTTTATTCAGAAGGCTTTGTTATGGAGCGAATAGATAATGTGAGTCTTCATAGCGAAGGTTTGCCGTGGTGGTTATTGGATATGCGTCCCCAAGGATATCTTGGGAGAGCTTATGCTTCTGCCTATTCGGCTGAGCTTGGTTTACCTCACAATCCAGAGCGTTGGTCTGATACAGATATAATTAGAGCATTACTGACTCATGGACATGATGTAGTGGGAAATCTGCTAATAGGAGAGCAGGCAAGAGATCAATTTTTGGGTATGCAGACACCAAAAATTGTTGAACGTGCTAAAGCGTATCCTATATTAGCGCGAACCGTTAGTTCGGGAGAAGATCCTGGTTCATCCGCTGGTGGGGAGCAACCCAAATTTTGCACCTATACAGATAAAGGCCATGTTATCGTAAAATTTACGGCTTCTGATGATAACGCTGTTAGTGAGCGTTGGCGTGATCTGCTTCAATCTGAGCATCTGGTATTAAAAGTACTTGGCGTTGAAACAGAGGTGTTTGATTTTGAAGGGCAACGCTTTCTTGAAATCCCACGATTTGACCGTGTAGGTCCATTAGGTCGTATAGGACTTTTTTCTTTACAAGCACTAGATGTTGAGTTTATAGGACGAGCAAGAGAGCCTTGGCCTGTGTTAGTTAATGAGCTAATTAAACAAAAACATGTTCATCCTGATGCTGCAATTAGCACAGTACGTCGCTGGGCATTTGGTATGTTAATTGGGAATACTGATATGCACCATGGCAACTTATCGTTTATCAGTAGCCATGGTCGCCCATATGCGCTTTCACCTGCCTACGATATTTTACCAATGGGATTTGCGCCTAAGTCTGGTGGTGAAATAGTTAATACGCTTCGCCCAGTAACATTACTTGATGGGATCAGTGGTGAAATCTGGCAGGAATGTTTAGAGTTAGCCGAGCAGTTTTATACTTTAGCTAATAGCTGTAATTGTTTTTCCGATAATTTTTCGCCATGCCTTAAAGCATTACGTAGTCATCTTGATGAAGCAAGTTCGCGTATATCTCGCCTAGGATAATGACAAATAGACTTAAAAAAATTAAGTTAAGATAATGCATTGCTGTGTTTGACGCAGATAACTGATGGGAAAAATCTTCGATGTATATCTAAATAACCCCCTTCGAGTAAAACCAAGGGGGTTGTCATAATCTGAAGCCCAAAGTTTTTGCTTTGGGCTTTTTTGTTCGTGTTAATCAAGCAATGAGTCAATAAATCGACGCTGATTAATACTCCCAAGTATCGGGATCAACCCCGTGCTGGCGCATTATTTCTTTTGCCTCTTCAGGGATTTCATCGTTACGCTCTTTACGTAAGTCTTCATCATTTGGGAGAGGCTGTCCGGTAAATGCGTGCAAAAATGCTTCACACAATAATTCACTATTGGTTGCATGTTTTAGGTTATTAACCTGACGGCGAGTGCGTTCATCGGTCAAAATTTTCAACACTTTCAATGGAATTGAAACTGTGATTTTTTTAACTTGCTCACTCTTTTTGCCATGCTCAGCGTAAGGGCTGATATATTCACCGTTCCATTCAGCCATGGATTACCTTTATTAATATCATTTAGTTGAAGTCAGAATAGGGTTAACCCACATTCTGATGGGCAATACCAGTTTATCATGACTTTTCTAAAACCACCGACTCTTCTGATTGAAGGTGAGAGAAAAAGTGATAGTTACTGGTGATATCCTTAATTCGGCTATTATTCCATTACTTAATCTATCCGTAAAGGAGTTTAGATGTCTAGATGTATTGACGTCTTGGTGTCTAATTAGATATGCTGTTGTCGACTTCCCCACTTATCGCTGTGACAAGGTGCCTGTATGACGAAGAAAACAGCAACAATTGCTATCCATAATGGGCTAAATGAAGACTCACAATTTGGTTGTGTAGTACCGCCTATCTATCTTTCTAGTACCTATAATTTTTTAGAATTTAATCAGCCTCGCGAACATGATTATTCTCGCCGTGGCAATCCTACCCGCGATATGGTGCAAAAAGCATTAGCTGAATTAGAAGGTGGTTTAGGCGCAGTTGTCACCAGTAGTGGAATGTCAGCAATTCATTTAATTTGCACAGTTTTTCTTAAGCCAGATGATGTCATTGTTGCACCTCATGACTGCTATGGGGGAAGCTATCGTCTATTTAACAGCCAACAAGAACGTGGAGCTTATCGTGTTATTTTTGTTGATCAAAATGATGATGTCGCATTACAACAAGCCTTAGCTCATAAGCCTAAAATTGTTTTTATTGAGACACCTAGCAATCCATTATTAAGAATAACGGATATTCGAAAGATCAGTGAATTAGCTCACCAACAAGGGGCATTAGTGGTGGCGGATAACACCTTTATGAGCCCGGTTTTACAACAACCTTTGACCTTGGGAGCCGATATCGTTGTGCATTCCTGTACAAAATATCTTAATGGACATTCTGATATTGTGGCAGGTGTTGTTATCTGTCAGAGTCAGAAATTGCTTGAGGAGTTAAGCTGGTGGGCAAATAATATCGGTGTTACATCTGGCGCGTTTGATAGCTATTTATTATTACGAGGTATAAGAACACTCGTGCCACGAATTCGACTACAACAAGAAAATGCACAGGCATTAGTGGCATTTTTACAGACACAACCTTTAGTCGATAAAATATATTACCCCGCACTGGAAAATCATGCAGGCCATCAAATAGCAAAAAAACAGCAGCAAGGTTTCGGTGCGATGTTAAGTTTTGAGTTAAAAGGAGGATTGGCGGTGATTAAACTCTTTTTATCTCAATTAACACTCTTTACACTGGCAGAATCTTTAGGTGGGGTAGAAACCTTAATTTGTCACCCTGCCACGATGACACATGCAGGTATGTCAGAAGAGGCGAAAAAAATAGCGGGGATCAGTCCCTCATTACTTCGGATCTCTGTAGGCATTGAAGATAGTCAGGATTTAATTAACGATTTGCAAAGTGCGTTTGATGCAGCAACTAAAAGGTAACCATGGATCATGAGCGTAGTGGCAATTAAACAACAGGCGGAACCGATTTGCCGCCAGTTACATAAATTCGGTGGTAGCAGTCTTGCAGACATAAAATGTTATCAACGTGTCGTGAATATCATGACAAACTATAGCCAACCTAATGATCTTATGGTGGTTTCAGCTGCAGGATCAACAACTAATCAGCTAATTAGCTGGCTCAAACTGAGTCAAAGTGATCGCATTTCAGCGCATCAAGTTCAGCAAACATTACGACGTTACCAATTATCCTTAATTGAAGGACTTCTTTCAAAAGAGAATGCAGAGCTTCTCTCTCAAGCCTTTATTGCTGATCTCGAACGTTTGAGTTATTTGCTTGATAAGCCTATTACAGATGCGACTTATGCCGAAGTTGTCGGTCATGGTGAAATTTGGTCTGCGAAATTAATGGCAAAATTACTGACTGAACAAGGTTTACCGAGTGTTTGGTTAGATGCCCGTGAGTTTTTGTGTGCAGAAAGAGCCGCACAACCTCAAGTGAACGAAACGTTATCTCGGCCATTATTGCAATCACTATTAGCCAAGCACCCTGAAAGTCGTTTTGTAGTAACGGGTTTTATTAGTCGTAACCAACAAGGTGAAACAGTTTTATTGGGTCGTAACGGCAGTGACTATTCAGCGACACAAGTCGGTGCGTTAGCTGATGTCGGAAAAGTGACAATTTGGAGTGATGTTGCGGGGGTATACAGCGCTGACCCACGTAAAGTTAAAGATGCCTGCTTATTGCCTTTATTACGCTTAGATGAAGCCAGTGAATTGGCGCGTTTAGCCGCCCCAGTTTTACATACACGTACATTGCAACCCGTATCAGGTAGTAACATTGATTTGCAACTTCGCTGTAGTTATCAACCAGAGCAGGGTTCTACTCGCATAGAACGTGTTTTAGCATCAGGAACTGGCGCGAAGATAGTCACAAGCCATGACGATGTTTGTTTAATTGAGCTACAACTCTCATCCCATCAAAACTTTGAGCAAGTAGTAAAAGATGTTGATGAATTACTTAAGCGTGCGCAAATTCGTCCTTTAGCAATTGGCGTGGATAAAGACAGTCAACTTTTACAACTTTGTTATACCAGTGAAGTGGCTAACAGTGCTTTAGATGTATTACAAGATGCGGTTTTGCCGGGTAAATTACATTTACGTGAAGGGTTCTCTTTAGTGGCGTTAGTTGGTGCGGGTGTGTGTAAAAATCCACTGCATTGCCATCGTTTTTATCAGCAACTTAAAGATCAGCCGGTTGAATTTATTTGGCATGCTGAAGATAACATCAGCTTAGTCGCTGTATTGCGCAATTATACTGAGCATCTATTACAAGGTTTACACCAAACTTTATTTAGAGCCGAAAAACAAATTGGTTTAGTGCTGTTTGGTAAAGGAAATATTGGCTCTCGTTGGTTAGAGCTTTTTGCTCGAGAACAAGAGCCGTTATCTGCACGCAGTGATTTTGAATTTATTCTTGCTGGTGTCGTTGATAGTCGCCGTAGTTTACTTGATTATCAAGGTATTGATCCTAGTCGAGCATTGGCTTTCTTTGATGAAGAATCAACAGAACATACTGAAGAATCACTTTATCTTTGGATGAGAGCACACCCTTATGATGATTTAGTGGTTGTTGATATTACAGCGAATGAATCCCTTGCTACATCTTATGAAGATTTTGCCAGCTATGGTTTTCATGTTATTAGCGCTAATAAAATTGCAGGCTCTGCATCAAGTTTACGCTATCGCACCACACGAGACGCCTTCTCTAAAACTGGCCGTCATTGGTTATATAATGCCACTGTAGGCGCAGGTTTACCGATTAACCATACAGTGCGCGATTTACGTGAAAGTGGCGATTCCATTTTATCAATTAGTGGTATTTTTTCAGGTACATTATCGTGGTTATTCTTACAATTTGATGGCTCTGTGCCGTTTAGTGAATTGGTAGAACAAGCATGGCAACAAGGGTTAACGGAGCCTGATCCGCGAATTGATTTATCAGGACAAGATGTAATGCGTAAGCTGGTTATTCTTGCTCGTGAAGCAGGTTATGACATCGAACCAGAGCAAGTACGAGTTGAATCTTTAGTGCCTGTACAAGCTGAAACGGGTTCGTTAGAAGAGTTCTTTGATAACAGCGCGTTGATCAATGAACAAATGGCACAGCGATTAGCGGCTGCCAATGAAATGGATATGGTATTGCGATATATCGCGCGTTTTGATGCCAATGGAAAAGCCAAAGTGGGAGTGGAAGCAGTGAGAAAAGATCATCCACTGGCATCATTGTTACCCGGAGATAATTTGTTTGCGATTGAAAGTCGTTGGTATCGTGATAACCCATTAGTAATTAGAGGTCCCGGCGCGGGGCGCGATGTGACTGCCGGTGCTATTCAGTCTGATCTCAATCGTCTTTCTCAATTATTGTAAAACGATATTTTCTTTTTAATCAAAACTATCAGTGATTTTTTTATTGCTGATAGTTTTCTGTGTATTTTTTTCTCTTCTATACTGAAAAAGATCATTATTAATTTGTGTAGATAGAGAGGAAATATGAATAGAGTTGTAGAAAAATGGATGTATCGCTCTCGTTGGTTATTTGCACCTGTTTATATCGGTTTATCGCTTGGATTATTGGCATTGACGATCAAGTTTTTTCAGTCAATGTACGAGATCTTGCCTAATATTTTTGCCTTATCTGAAGCTGATTTAGTTTTACGTTTATTATCGCTAATTGATTTGGCATTAGTGGGTGGGTTATTGATAATGGTAATTTTCTCAGGTTATGAGAATTTTATTACCAATATGGAAATCGAAGGTGCGAAGGATAAACTCTCTTGGTTAGGTAATATGGATGCAGAATCGCTGAAAAATAAAGTTGCTGCTTCTATTGTTGCTATCTCTTCTATTCATTTATTAGGGGTTTTTATGGACTTAAAAAATATCCCTGATAACAAGTTACTATGGTATGTGGTGCTACATCTGACTTTTGTTTTTTCCGCTTTTGTGATGGGATATTTAGAGAAGATCTCTAAACGAAGCAAGCGGGCGAATAAAACCAATTAAGAGTGATAAAATGAGAGCTACAACACGTCGTTATTTTTAACCTTGGCTATACTTAAATCATCTCTAGTCAGAAAGGAGCGATTAATGTCAAAAATTGAAAAACATGTTGATCAGCTAAAAGATAAAGCGACGGAGGTGAAGCATCGGACAGAAGAAGAATTATCTGAAGTTGCCCACGATATAAAACATGGTGCATCTGATCTTAAAGAAAACGTAGAAAAAAAGATTGATTCATTGAAAAAATGAATATGCTATTTGTTAACACAAGGCGCTGCATAGTCAGCGCCTTTTCTATTTAACAGGTATTGATATTGTGAAATAGGAGAAAAGACACCAGACAAATTATCAATATTAAAAAAAATCATCTAAATTTTTCGCCAGATAAATTTTTACGTATCCTCCCCTTTCTAGTAAAAAACTCTTCTTAGTAGATAAGAAACGAAAAAATGTCCTTATTCTTAGCAAAATTGAGCCAAAACAACACGAATATTAGCCATTCTTATAAGACTAAAGCCGTAATTAAATTTCAGAAAAATCCCCCAAAACGATTATTTTCTGATATGAATAGTAGGCTAAGTAAAAAAAGCAGTGTGGCTTATCACAAAAATCAAAATAAAGTCACATTAGAAATGAAAGTTAATTACACAACTGGGAGGACATGACTTTTCTAATAGGAAGATGCATGTTGTTACCGCCACAAAGACAAGGTCAGGAGTCTCATGAATCAACAATATTCTGCTATGCGTAGCAATGTCAGTATGCTTGGCAAGCTACTTGGAGATACGATAAAAGAAGCACTTGGTGAGGAAATTTTAGATAAGGTCGAATCTATTCGAAAATTATCTAAATCATCACGAGCAGGTAATGAAGTGCAGCGACAAAAGTTGTTACTCACGTTACAGAATCTCTCTAATGATGAATTATTACCCGTTGCTAGAGCATTCAATCAATTCTTGAACCTGACGAATGTAGCCGAACAATACCATAGCATTTCACCTCATGGTGAAGCCGCGAGTAATCCGGTGGCATTGGCAAAATTAATCTCTCGACTAAAAGATAAGAATTTTACGGATGCACAATTAAAAGAAGCCGTAGAACAAATCTCTATTGAGCTGGTATTAACGGCGCATCCAACCGAAATTGCACGTCGTACTCTGATCCATAAGCTGGTTGAAGTTAATACCTGTTTATCTCAACTCGATCATGATGATTTAGCCGATTATGAACGCACGAATATTATGCGTCGCTTACGCCAGTTAGTTGCTCAATCATGGCACACAGATGAAATTAGAAAAATCCGTCCAACGCCAATTGATGAAGCAAAATGGGGTTTTGCTGTTGTTGAAAATAGTTTATGGGAAGGTGTTCCCGCTTTCTTACGTGAATTTAATGAGCAGCTTAAAGAATCGATAGATTACAACTTACCAGTAGAAGCCTCACCTATTCGTTTTACATCATGGATGGGGGGAGACCGTGATGGTAACCCAAACGTTACAGCAGAAATTACGCGTCATGCTTTACTATTAAGTCGTTGGAAAGCTGCTGATTTATTCTTAAATGATATCCAAGTGCTTGTTTCAGAACTTTCGATGACAGAAAGTACACCTGAACTGCGTGAATTAGCGGGGGGTGCTGAAGTTGCAGAGCCTTATCGTGAAATTGCTAAACAGTTACGTACTCGCTTACAAGTGACCCGTGATTATTTAGAACAACGCATTAAAGGCCAACAATCTCTGCCACCTGAAGGGCTATTAATTGATAATGCAGAGCTTTGGGAACCACTTTATGCATGTTATCAATCGTTGACTCAGTGTGGTATGCGTATTATTGCCAATGGGCAATTGTTAGATACATTACGTCGTATCCGTTGTTTTGGCTTACAACTAGTTAAACTGGATATTCGCCAAGAAAGCACCAATCACACGGAAGCGCTCTCTGAATTAACACAATATTTAGAGTTGGGCGATTATGCGGCTTGGTCGGAAGAGCAAAAACAAACATTCTTACTGGAAGAATTAAACTCTAAGCGTCCTCTTATTCCTACAAATTGGCAACCTAGTGCCCCGACACAAGAAGTATTTGAGACTTGCCGTGTTATTGCGCAATCACCAAAAGATTCTATCGCTTCTTATGTTATCTCAATGGCAAAAGTGCCTTCTGATGTATTAGCAGTAAAACTTTTATTAAAAGAAGCGGGTGCGGATATTCGCTTACCGGTTGCTCCGTTATTTGAAACACTTGAAGACTTAAATAACGCTGAAAGCGTGATGACTCGTCTGTTTGATATTCCGTGGTACCGCGATTTAATTGATGACAAGCAAATGGTGATGATTGGCTATTCAGACTCTGCAAAAGATGCGGGTGTGATGGCTGCGTCATGGGCACAATATCGAGCTCAAGATTCTCTGATCAAACTTTGTGAAAAATCAGGCGTAACATTAACATTATTCCATGGACGTGGCGGTACCATTGGTCGTGGCGGTGCACCAGCTCATGCAGCATTACTATCTCAACCACCAGGAAGCCTGAAAGGTGGCCTGCGTGTAACTGAGCAAGGTGAAATGATCCGCTTTAAGTTTGGTTTGCCACAAGTGACAATTAGCAGTCTAGCTCACTATGCAGGCGCGATTTTAGAAGCTAACTTATTGCCACCACCAGAACCCAAAGCCCCTTGGATTGAAGTGATGGATTCATTGTCTGACGTTTCTTGTGCAATGTATCGTGATTATGTTCGAGGACAAGAAGACTTTGTGCCTTACTTTAGGGCGGCAACCCCAGAAGGGGAATTGGGGAAATTACCTCTTGGTTCACGCCCAGCCAAACGTCGTCCAACAGGGGGCGTTGAAACTTTGCGTGCGATCCCGTGGATCTTTGCATGGACTCAAAACCGATTAATGTTACCTGCTTGGTTGGGGGCAGGAGCCGCGTTACAACATGAAATCGATAGCGGAAAACAAGCGGTATTAGATGATATGTGTGAGAACTGGCCGTTCTTCAATACACGTATTGCTATGTTGGAAATGGTGTATGCCAAAGCGGATTTATGGTTAGCGGAATATTATGATCAACGTTTAGTTGAAGAGCGTTTATGGCCATTAGGAGCGAAATTACGTCAACAACTTTCTGATGATATTAAGAGTGTCTTGGCAATTTCAAAAGATGAGCACTTAATGGCGGATTTACCGTGGGTAGCGGAATCTATTGCGCTACGTAATGTGTATACTGATCCATTAAACGTACTTCAGGCTGAGTTATTACAGCGCTCTCGTACTCATAGTGAGTCTGATCCACGTATTGAACAAGCGCTAATGGTAACAATTGCTGGTATTGCAGCGGGTATGCGTAATACTGGTTAGTGCTTAGCGAGTGAAAAATTAAAAACAGCGCTTAATTAGGCGCTGTTTTTTTATGCTTATTTATTTTAAAGACGCGATAAATAAAATGCAATTAACACGAAAAATAAACCAGCGTTGATGCCAATTAGTTACCCCTTTATTAAGAGAAGAAAATAAAGAGTAACTAGAAAATTGTTTTGCGATTATTTTTTGATTTTGTGCATCACAACATTTACGAAAAAGAATAAAAAAACTACCTAATTCACGAACAGCTTGTTGGCGGAGTGCTTTCGCTAATAACTGATCAGATTGTTTATCTGCTTCTTTTAATAACTGTAAGATTATCTGCAAATAACTTTGGGTTCGTTTGGCTTCTTTTTGTTGGTCGGGTTTGCGTGTAATAGAGTCAGGATTAGCGCAGTAATAATAGAGAGGTTGGTTATCAAAACCCATTCGCTCTGCAACAAGCGCTAATTGTGTTGTCCACAGTATATCTTCATGATAAAGACCTTCAATAAATTGAAGTTGGTATTTTTTTATTAAGTCATGTCGGATTAATTGCAACCAAACGAAATGTGGCCATTGGTGTTGAGTGACGGCATGAATGATCCACTCACTGCCTTTTATGACTTTTTGATAAGGTTGTCGTTGATGGATTGTTTTTTGGTGCTTTTTAAGATCACATGGATTGTATCGTTCGCCATTGCCAATTAAAACATCAACGTGTTGCGTAACGGCTAGTTGATACCAATGTGCGAGCAATTCAGGTTTAATAAAATCATCGCTATCAAAAAAAATTATCCATTCACCTTGAGCATATTTTAAACCCGTATTTCTTGCGCTGGATAATCCTTGATTAGTTTGTTGATAAAGCGTCACACGCACATCTTTTTGGCAATAAGAGGTTGCGATTTCAGCACTATTATCTGTCGAACCATCATTAACAATAATGACTTCAATATCAGTGAAAGTTTGTGTGAGCACACTATCCAATAATCTCGTTATACGAGACGCTTCATTAAACATAGGAACAATGACAGAAATTTTGGGTATTTTCACAATATTGAGCCAGTTATCAATAAATAAAGTTTTGCTATCTTACCCCTTTTTTGCCTTTTCATAAGACTCAATCGCTCTTATTCGTGCTTTGGCGTGATCAACTATCGGTAATGGATAATCAAGAGAATTATTGGTTTTTGCGGCCCATTCATGAGGTGTGTGAATATACCGACTAGGCACATTGGCTAGCTCAGGAAGCCAATGACGGATAAATTCGCCATCAGGATCAAACTTGCGACCTTGGGTTGTGGGATTGAAAATTCGAAAATAAGGTACTGCATCGGTTCCTGTGGACGCAGCCCATTGCCAACCACCGTTATTTGATGCGAAATCGCCATCAATGAGCTGTGACATAAAATAACGCTCACCCCAACGCCAATCAATTAATAAATCTTTTATAAGAAAACTGGCTGTGAGCATACGTAAGCGGTTATGCATCCAACCTGTGTGATTAAGTTGTCTCATGGCGGCATCAATAATAGGAAAGCCGGTTAAACCTTGTGTCCAAGCATTAAATTCCTCTTCATCATTACGCCAATTAATTTTTTCAGTCCAAAGCTGAAAGGCAATGTGTTTGCATAAATGAGGATTAGCCACAATTAAGTGTTGATAAAACTCTCGCCAAACCAATTCGTTAAACCACACAAAGGCACCTGATGAACTGTTTTCTAAAAAATCAGGCTCCGTTTGGTATAGGCGATTAAAACATTGGCGAATAGATAGTAATCCAATCGAAAGATAAGGGGATAATCGACTTGTGCCATCAACTGCTGGAATGTCTCGCCATTTTGCATAATGTGGGACGCTTTCATAACAGAATTGTTTTAAGCGTTTAAGTGCCTCTTCTTCAGTGGCGATAAAAGAGGGCGAGCTTGTATTTTCAAGTGAAAACAGCGGGGCTTTTAAAGGTGATACAACTTTTTGATGTGTTCTGATCTCAGGGATCGGTAACGAAGCATTATTTTGTGAAAAAAAGAGTCGCAAGAATGCATTTCTAAAGGGAGTAAAAACCTTATACATCTCTCCTTGTTGGGTGACTACATTACCCGGTGGAATAAACACATTGTCATGATAGGCATAAACGGTTGTCTTATTCTCTAGTAACTCAGAGACTTTTTTATCACGGCGTTGCTCATTAAGGGCATATTGGTGATTGAAAAAAAGCGCAGTAACTTGATGTTGTTGGCAATAGTGCGCCACTTCATTGGCTGCATTTGAATAAGTATTACTAATCACTAATGTGAGTGGAATATTGAGTTTTGCCAGCGATATCGAAAGATTAAGTAACGCATCATGAATAAACGCCTGACATGACAAAGCCATATGATGGGCTTTCCATTGTTCAGGCGTAATGGTGAAAAGGGCATGCACCTGTGCGTGTTTATCTTGGCAAGCATTAAAGAGTGCCTTGTTATCCGTCACTCTTAAATCATTACGAAACCAAACTAAATGAACAGGAGACGGGTGCATGTAACCTCTCTTAATCTAATTTAGGATGTTGATCGATAAGGGATTGGCGTTTTTTCTGCAATGCTTCAATTTCCGCTTCGATATCTTCAACACGGTGTTCAATACTATCATAGTGCTCTGACAAAATTTCTTTAGCTTCTGATTTATCAGATGCTGCTGGTGTTGCTCCACGCAACGGTTTATTGGCAGTTTCAATCATCTTAATCCCAGTGATAAAACCGACAACGGCAACAATCATCAGATAATAAGCAGGCATATACAAATCACCTGTTGCTTCAACTAACCATGCAGCCGCTGTTGGTGTTGCACCCGCAATTAATACTGAGATATTAAATGCGATTGCTAATGCACTATAACGAATATGGGTCGGGAATATGGCTGGTAAAATGGATGCCATGACTCCAGTAAAACAGTTAAGTAAAACGGCAAGAATTAATAATCCTAAGAAAATTAACCCGATTTCATCACTGTTAATCATCATAAACGCGGGGTAAGCAAGGACAAATAACCCAATACTACCGCCAATAACAAAGGGTTTTCGGCCAATTTTGTCACTCAGTAACCCAATTACAGGTTGTACGAACAACATACCTATCATAATCGCGATGATGATCAGCACACCGTGATCTGCCGAATAGTTTAGGTTATGAGATAAATAACTCGGCATATAAGTTAATAACATATAGTAGGTGACATTAGTGGCAATCACTAAACCTACACATACGGTTAAACTTTTCCAATATTTCGATGCGATTTCACGTAATGAAACACGAGGTGGATCTTGAATAGATTTTCGGTCGTCGCTATTCATTGCATCAACATGTTGTTGGAATGCAGGTGTTTCTTCTAAAGCATGACGTAAATATAAGCCAATAAGACCTAACGGTAATGCCAAGAAGAATGGAATACGCCATCCCCATTCATGAAATGCAGCTTCACCCAAAATAGTTGAGATAAGTACAACAACCCCCGCACCCATGACAAAGCCTGCGATTGAACCGAAATCTAACCAGCTTCCCATAAATCCACGTTTACGATCTGGTGAGTATTCAGCAACGAAAATTGCTGCTCCTGAATATTCTCCACCAATAGAGAAACCTTGTGCTAATTTGGCAAGTAATAATAAGACTGGCGCCCAAATACCGATGGTTTCATATGCAGGGATAAGGCCAATGGCAAACGTACTGAGTGCCATAATAATGATGGTGACAGATAAAACTTTCTGACGACCAAATTTATCCCCTAGCATTCCAAATACAACACCCCCTAATGGTCTTATCAAGAAAGGTACAGAGAAGGTGGCAAGAGCCGCAATCATCTGTACGCCAGGTGATGCACCAGGGAAGAAGACTTGACCTAAAACGTAAGCAAGGAAGCCGTAAACACCAAAGTCGAACCATTCCATGGCATTACCTAATGCGGCCGCAGTAATGGCTTTTTTGAGCTTACTATCATCAATAATGGTTATATCATTGATTTGTAGTGGTTTGTTTCTTTTTTTCTTCATTTTCATATTAAGTGACCTTTATTAAGGTATTCGTAATTTCTTGTTATTCAATTAATTAAAAGAAATGAAGTGACTATTTGTTAGCGAGAAGAGTGAGTGATAAAAATTCACTAAAAAACAGCTTACTTCTACCAAAATTAAATAGTGATATTAAGCTAATAGATAAGAGAATATTTATTAAGTATAGATGAGTTTGAATAAGATAATAGGAAGTTTTCTTTATTGTTTTGATATAACAAAACATAGCCTCTAAGTATTAAAATGTGATCAATATCATAACGTAATTCTGCTTTTCTGTAAAATTTATGGTGTTAGTGATTGTAAATTTAGTTTAAGTAAAAGGAAAGTTTTTGCAATAAAAGGGTGAAAGTAAAATTAAAATTCTATTTTAATAACATGGTTTTAGGCTAGGTTATTGTTTTTTTTGATTCAGGCTAACGCATTCGCATGAGTCTTGTGCATAATACAAAGGTTGATAGATAAGTAGAAAATAATAACACCTTATTTTGCTTTATTACTCTTTCGAATAGTTAAGGTGAAGGTGTGGATAATGGAATAGATCTCGCTATTCTTATTATAAGATTAAATCAAGAGAGTATGACGAGATATCACAGTAGAGATATTAAAGATAGCTTATCTATTACTCATATTTAGAATAAAAATTTATAAAATTAATAATTAACCGCGCATTTGTGCAGATTAACCCAGGTACCTCTATGAACATTAATCAACTGAAAAGCTTTGTTGAAGTCGTAAAAAATAATTTCAACATTACTAATGCGGCTGAAAAACTCTACACCTCTCAACCCACAATTAGTAAACAACTCAAAATATTAGAAGATGAGCTCAGTGTGTCTCTGTTTGTCCGTAAAAATAATAATTTATTAGCACTAAGCCCAATGGGTAAAGAAGTGCATAAAATTGCCTGTGATATTCTTGGGCAAGTTGATCGAATTAAAAGCATTGTGGCTGAAGAGGATCGTAATAAAAAAGTTGATTTGCATATTGCAACAACACATACCCAAATTCGCTATTCATTACCCAATGTTATTGACCATTTTCGGCGCTATTACCCTAATATTTCCTTACATTTTCATCAAGGAGCTCCTGCTCAGTTAGCGGAAATGGTCAAAAATGGTGATGTGGATTTCGCTATCGCAACAGAGTCTATGCACTTGTATGAAGATTTAATTACCCTGCCTTGTTATCGTTGGACGCGAAGTTTACTCGTTCCTTACGACCATCCTCTCGCCGAATTACAAGACGATGAACAAGTCACTATAGAACAAATGGCAGAGTATCCATTAATTACCTATGTTTTTGGTTTTACGCGAGGATCGAAGTTAGACAAGGTATTTTATAAAAATAATCTTAAGCCTAAAGTAGCATTAACAGCGACGGATACAGAAATTATTAAATATTACGTTAAGCGCCATTTAGGTATTGGTGTTATTGCAACGGCTTCTTATGATGAAACGGAAGATAGTGGTGCATTAAAATGTATAAATATCGATCATCTTGTACAACCGAGTTATACCCATATTTGTGTCAGTAAACATACGCATATGAAAGATTATATGCATGAGTTTATTTCTCTTTATGCTCCTCATATTGATAAAAATATTATTCAGATGCCAGAACAGTGGGAAAGCCAATGGCACAGTAAAGAGGTCTATCAAGAATTACCTGATTTACGCTCTGTAAATATCAATAATAGCGTTGCAGAATAGATATCAAAATAAAAAAAGCCCGTTGTGCGGGGGCAATAACGGGCTTTGGGCAGAATAATAAAAGATTAGCGGGTCAGAATATTAACAAAAATCTGAGCACCGACTAATAAACAATCATCATCGACAAAATAAGGATTTGCGTGAAGGTAATTATTAATCCCTTTCGCTTGGTTACCACTTCCTAAGAAGAACATTGCACCGACTTTACCTTTAGTGGCATTAACCATATAGCTAAAGTCTTCACTGCCTGTCATAGGCTTACCGTTCGATTCAATATTCTCTTCTGGTAAAAATTTACGCATCGCATCTAGTAAACGCTGATGTGCAGTTGGATGATTTACAACAGCAGGGTATCCGCTATAGCTTAATGTGGTTTTAAATCCACCCGCTGTACTACGAGCCACAATTTCATCAAAACTCGCTTTCAGTATTTGGTCGGTATTTTCATCCATAGAACGGATAGTACCGCGAGCTTGAACGTGGTCAGCCAATGCGTTAGGGATAGTTCCCCCATTGATCATGCCACAACCAAAGACTGCTGGGCTAAATGGATCTGTTTTTTTCGCAACAACATAATCCATATAATCAATTAAGCGAGTCGCTTCGCGAATGGCATCTAAACCTTTGTGTGGTGTTGAACCATGTGCAGAAACCCCATAAACATCTAATGTCCATGCTGAGCCATAAGATGACATCACGCCATCATTAAAGCGTACACAACCCGTTTCAATAGCCGCATCATTATGAAGTGCATAGGTTTCATCAACGCCTTCCATGCAACCCATTTCAACCATTTTTTCAGCACCAGGAACACGCATATCTTCTTCAGCCATTTGGAAAATAAAGCGGACGTTCGCGCTCATCTCTTCTTTATTTTCGGCAAGATATTTTGCACTGGTTAATGCCATAGTCATATGGGTATCGTGACCACAGTTATGTGCACAGCCTTGGTGAATGGAACTGTGTTCATTATTGGTTAAGTCTGGCATTTCTAATCCGTCCATATCAGCACGGATCGCAATTAATGGGAATTCAGCATTAACAATTAAGTCAGCAGTAAAACCGGTATATCCATCAAAAGTTCTAATTTGATAACCAAAACTTTCCATTAATTCACGGCAATACTTTGATGTCTTATATTCTTCACCTGATAACTCAGGTATTTTGTGCAAGTCTTGTCGTGTTTTTTTACTAAAGTCATTTAATTGAAAGAGTTTTTCACTGACATTATAAATATTATTCATTAGATAACTCCCTGGATAGTAAATCCAATTTGCGCGACGATTGATGCTCCAAAGAAACAACATGTTGAAACAATCATGAAAATAAGAATAACTTTCCATGACATTTTCTTAAGTTCTTCTAATTGACCACCAACAGATAAACCAGCAAATGCTAATAAAGGTACACAACAAGATAAGAAAGAGACTTTACCAATAGAACTAATAAAGAAATCTCTTACTGGTGTTTCGGGTAAACAAATAAGTATCCCAATAATTGTTGCATAAGCAAATGTTGGTAAAGATGAAGGTAAATAATGTTTTGCAACGAGTGAAATAAATACCACTAATGACATAGCAATAAAGCTATCCCACATTGCATAAAGAGCGATCCCTGATGTTAACGTCTGAGTAAACATTGCCAGTAAAATAGCAACGAATACAAATTTCATATCAATAATTATATTTTTCATGCAGTTTTGCCTCTGGTGAAAATTTTATAAATTTTTTCTGAAAGAGGTAAACCTAAATAGGTTAATGACAGTGCGCCAAGTGCTGATGATAATAAGTTAGATGCAGCGGCAACACTTAATACTTGCTGTGCTAAAGCTTCATCAAGACCATTAATTAACGCACCTGATGCAGCACTTAACATTGAACCAGAACCCACGCCAGAGCCTGCAGCAAGCGCAAGTGGGTGCAATCCTGTTAATGGAGCAATACTACCTAATACACTAAACCATAAAGTACCGATAACAGAACCACATAAATAAATGGCTAATACACCAATATATTCTTGTGAGCCTGTACCAAACTTACCTTGAATAACAGCAATAGAAGGTTCACGGCTAATAGATGAACAAGCACCAATTGCACGACGACCAAATCCAAATTTAATGGCTAATGGAACTGCAATTAATACAGGTAATAAGTTTCCGAGTTCCTGAACAAATAAAGGAATACCGACACTTAAAATCATTTTAATATTAGGAACAATCATCCCTGCATATTGTGTACCTAAAATAAGTAGGCTAAAACCTACCATTTTACCGCAGAAGCCTTCTTCTTTTTCTGTAAATAATTTACCCCATACTTTAATTTTTTTACGAGTAAATCCAGAAGATATACACATACCAATAATGACAGCAAAGAGCATTGGTAGAATAGGTATTACTGCAATGCCAATCTTAATTTCTTTTTTACCAATCACGTATTGTGAAATAAAAATTAAGAAAAGGACTGCCAGAATACTAATAAAGAAAACCTTTATCGGACTTCTACTTTTGTCCATCCGTTAATCTCCGTCGAAAAATAATCAGGCTTTATTTTAGAGGACAAAAAGCAAAAGGTAGCGTGACCAATGTCATGTTTATTTCATACCTCTTTTTCATGGGGCATGAAATAATACAATGGTGATAAAATTATTAACAAATAGAAGAAAGTTAAATTTTTTAATAAAGACAGTGATTAAGGCTGAAATGAGTTAGCTTAATTGTTAATAAAGATGTGTAGTGAAAAATAATAATTAAAAATTATTTTAATTATTAAAATAATCCTATAAATAAATTTTGTCCATTATTTAGTAAATAATAATACGTTATTAATGAGATATATTCTTATTTAATGCGGTTATTATAAATTTAATGAATGTATTTGGAAGTGATATTTTATTTTTTACATTTTTACCGATGCTTACTTTATCACGACAGTGACATTATAGTGATTGGTGTTATTCTTTATATTTGAGTTAGTAAAATAAATTTCTCTGTAAGCAGGTAAGGGAAAGTAATCGAAGAACACAAGGAAATAGGCTTAGCTCACAGAGACACAATTTACCCAAAACTGAGGAAAGACATCACCATGAGTAAGCAAACAGTTGCAACTTATATTGCTAAAGTACTCCATAATGCAGGTGTAAAACGTATTTGGGGCGTGACAGGTGATTCACTCAATGGATTAAGTGATAGCTTGCGAAAGATGGGAACAATTGAGTGGATGGGAACTCGCCATGAAGAAGTGGCCGCATTTGCTGCAGGTGCAGAAGCCGCAGTCAATGGAGAATTGGCGGTTTGCGCTGGCTCTTGTGGACCGGGAAATTTACATCTTATCAATGGACTTTTTGATTGCCATCGTAATCATGTTCCAGTGTTAGCTATTGCTGCACATATTCCTTCTGCTGAAATTGGTAGTAATTACTTTCAAGAGACTCATCCTCAAGAGCTTTTTCGTGAATGCAGTCATTATTGTGAATTAGTCTCAAACCCAGAGCAGATCCCGCAAATTCTCGCTATTGCTATGCGAACTGCAATTTTGAAAAAAGGGGTGGCTGTTGTGGTTTTACCGGGTGATGTTGCACTAAAACCTGCCCCAGAAGATGCGCATGAAAATTGGTATCCGCTACAGTTCCCATTGATTATGCCCAATCGTTTTGAAATCGAAAAATTATCTGATGCACTGAATAACGCAAAAAATATTACCCTAATGTGCGGTGCTGGGTGTGCTCAGGCACACGATGAAGTGATTAAATTGGCTCAAACTTTAAAAGCGCCTGTTGTACATGCATTGCGAGGCAAAGAGTACATTGAGTGGAAAAATCCGTACAGTGTAGGAATGACTGGGTTAATTGGTTTTTCATCAGGTTATCATGCGATGGAAAATGCGGATACGCTGGTGCTATTAGGAACACAATTTCCTTATCGTGCGTTTTATCCATCAAAAGCTAATATTATTCAAATCGATATTAATCCAAGCAGTCTTGGTTCACATTGTCATGTCGATATGGCAATGATTGGTGATATTAAAGCAACGCTAAATGCTATACAGCCTCGTTTAAAAGAGAAAACAGATACCTCTCACCTTGATGCTTCATTGAAACATTACGCGAAAGCACGACAAGATCTGGATGCGCTTGCACAACCAAGTGAGCGAGAACTTATTCATCCACAATATTTAGCACGTAGATTGAGTGAGTTGGCAAATGACGATGCTATTTTTACCTGCGATGTCGGAACACCAACAGTGTGGGCAGCTCGTTATGTAGGAATGAATGGAAAACGTCGTTTGCTGGGCTCGTTTAATCATGGCTCTATGGCAAATGCGATGGCTCAATCTATTGGTGCACAAGCATTAGATAGAAAACGCCAAGTTATTGCAATGTGTGGTGATGGTGGATTCACTATGTTAATGGGCGATTTTATTTCGTTAGCACAAATGAATTTGCCAGTGAAAGTGATTATTTTTAATAACAGTGTATTAGGTTTTGTGGCTATGGAGATGAAAGCCGGTGGTTATTTAACAGATGGCACAGATTTGCATAACCCTGATTTTGCTGCCATTGCTAATGCATCTGGTATCAAAGGTATCCGTGTTGAAAAAGGGGAAGATCTGGATAAGGCTCTGAAAGAGGCTTTTGAACATGATGGCCCTGTGATTGTGGATGTGGTAACTGCAAAACAAGAGCTTTCTATGCCTCCTGAAATTAAGTTTGAACAGGCAAAAGGTTTTAGCTTGTATATGATGAAAGCGATTATTAATGGCCGAGGTGATGAAATTGTTCAACTCGCTAAAACGAATTGGTTACGTTAATCGCCTACCTGCAACTCGAATTATTTAGAGTATTAATTGAAGATAAAGACCCTATCAACATAAGCCGATAGGGTTTTTTATTATTGAGTTTTTTCTGTTAAACAGAAGTTTTCAATTAATTGCCCCATTAATTCACGAGTTGGCTCAATAAATGCCATATCAATAAATTCATCAGGTTGGTGGGCTTGTTCAATCGAACCTGGGCCTAATACTAAGGTAGGGCAGAGATCTTGAATAAATGGCGCTTCAGTACAGTAGTTTACCGTTTGTGCTTTCTCACCTAATAACTTTTCAATGACTGCAACCATTTTATGATCGGTTGGGCACTCATAACCGGGAATAGGATCGTGTAATGCTTCAACATTTAAGCGACCCGGCCAACGTGCTTTTACGGGCGCTAATGTTTCGTGCAGTAAATCATCTAAATCTTGTAATGTAAGCCCGGGTAATGGGCGAATATCCATATGAAGTTCGCAACAAGCACAAATCCTATTTGCTGCATCACCGCCATTAATATAACCAAAGTTCATGGTGGGATAAGGGATAACAAATGCAGGATTGTTATAGCGCGTTTTTAGCGTATCGCGCAGTGTACTAAGATGAGTAATGGATTCATGCATTAACTCAATCGCATTCACGCCTTTTTCTGGATCGCTAGAGTGTCCTGATTGCCCTGTAATACGTA
The DNA here is from genome assembly GCF_016239305.1 of Proteus vulgaris. Taxonomy (GTDB): domain Bacteria; phylum Pseudomonadota; class Gammaproteobacteria; order Enterobacterales; family Enterobacteriaceae; genus Proteus; species Proteus vulgaris_C. The sequence continues at coordinate 202,712 of NZ_JAEHOQ010000004.1, forward strand.
TCGCATTTGATAAATGCCCTTTATGAGCACGAATAGGTTTTAGGGATGTCGGTTCGCCAATAATGGCAAAATCAGGGCGGATTGTTGTATTGGCGGCAAAATAACGTGCACCTGCCATAGAGGTTTCTTCATCTGCGGTAGCGAGAATATAAAGAGGGTGAGTTAACGTATTAGTATCTACATCTCGCAATGCATCAAGAATAAAAGCAAAAAAGCCTTTCATATCTGCAGTGCCTAAGCCGTATAACTTATTTTCTTTTTCTGTCAGTGTAAAAGGATCTTGTGTCCAACGACCTTCATCAAATGGCACTGTGTCAGTATGACCACAGAGTAATAACCCGCCTTTTCCTGTTCCTAATGTTGCTAAAAGGTTAAATTTTCCTCGAGTTTCAGGTACAGGTTGAATTTCAATTGAAAAACCTAATGTTTCCAACCAATTAGCAAGCAAATCAATCAGCGCTTCATTACTTTGATCGTTTTTAGCGTCTGTAGCGCTGATAGAGGGTGTTGCAATTAATTGACGATAAATCTCAATAAATGTAGGTAATTTAATATTCACTGTTGACAGCCTTTCTTCATAATAGTATCAATATTCATGCACTTTTTTTGAATAAAAATACATTAATCGGTTTGTGTTCATAGTACAAGGTAAGAATGACATGTTAAATACTCTGATTGTAGGAGCAAGTGGTTACACTGGCGCTGAATTAGCCGCCTATCTTCAGCAGCATCCTCATGTGAATTTGAGCAGACTGATGGTATCAGCTCAAAGTGCAGATGCAGGAAAGTGCTTTTCTGAACTTCATCCTCAATATCGTGGCTTAGTGGATCTCCCTTTAGAGCCAATGGTTGATGTTGTTAAAGCGGCAGAAAATATTGATATCGTTTTTTTAGCAACAGCCCATGAAGTCAGCCATGACATTGCCCCGATTTTTTTAGAGCAAGGTTGTGTGGTGTTCGACTTATCGGGTGCTTATCGAGTACAAAACAAGCATTTTTATCAACAATACTATGGATTCGAACATAAGAATACAGATTGGTTATCACAGGCTGTTTATGGATTAGCTGAATGGAATGCTGACATTATCAGTCAGGCGCAATTAATTGCTGTGCCAGGCTGTTATCCAACGGTATCTCAGTTGTCATTAAAACCCTTAGTGGAAGCGGGATTGTTAGATACCGCGCAATGGCCAGTCATTAATGCTACCAGCGGTGTAAGTGGTGCGGGTAGAAAAGCCTCTTTAACCAGCAGTTTTTGTGAGGTGAGTTTGCAACCTTACGGTGTGTTTACCCATCGCCATCAACCTGAAATTGCAACACACCTGGGCATTGATGTGATTTTTACTCCCCACTTAGGAAATTTTGCCAGAGGGATCTTAGCTACTATCACCTGTAAGTTAAAAGCAGGCGTGACACAAGACGAAGTTAGACAGGCCTTTGACGAAGCTTATCAAGACAAGCCATTAGTGCGTATATATGACAAAGGGTTACCTGCATTAAAAGCTGTGGTCGGAACCGCGTTTTGTGATATCGGGTTTGCTCAACAAGGTGAACATCTGATTGTGGTGGGCGTCGAAGATAACTTGTTAAAAGGGGCTGCGGCGCAGGCGGTGCAATGTATGAATATTCGGTTTGGTTTCGATGAAACCGAATCACTTATTTAAATAATGAGTAGGGAAGTTTCATGGAACCATTAATTATCAAACTGGGTGGTGTACTCCTTGATAACGAAGAAGCGCTAACACGTTTTTTCACAGCATTACAACAATATCGTTCAACACACTCTCGCCCTTTGGTCATCGTACATGGTGGTGGCTGTTTGGTGGATGAATTGATGGGTAAATTGCAATTACCTGTCGTGAAAAAGCAAGGCTTGCGTGTTACACCTGCTGATCAGATAGACATCATTACAGGGGCTCTGGCCGGAAGTGCTAATAAGACCTTGTTATCGTGGGCAACTCAGTTTGGGCTTAATGGTGTAGGGCTTTCTTTGGGGGATGGGCAATTAGCGAAAGTCACTCAAATCAATGAAGAGTTAGGCCATGTAGGAAATGCAACTCCCGGCTCTCCTGATTTACTTAATTTATTACTGGGTGCGGGCTATCTACCAATTATCAGCTCTATTGGTATGACTGAGAAAGGTGAGTTGATGAATGTCAATGCAGACCAAGCTGCAACCGCTATCGCAGAAACATTGAATGCTGATTTAGTGTTGCTTTCAGACGTCAGTGGCATTTTAGATGGTAAAGGTCAGAAGATAGCAGAGATGTCAGCCGAAAAAGCACAGGCATTAATTGACCAAGGCATTATCACTGACGGCATGATTGTGAAAGTAAATGCAGCGTTAGAAGCCGCCAAAACACTCGGCCGACCTGTTGAAATTGCAAGTTGGCGCCATGCTGAAAAACTAACTGCACTGTTTAATGGTGTAGCAGTAGGAACCCGTATTTTAGCTTAAAAATGACTCTATAAATCTTATCGCTATTTGATAGTTGGCAGAATTTAAACAAATTAGGAATTGAAGGTTATCACTATGACTAAAGGTATTAAGAAAATCGTATTAGCGTACTCAGGCGGATTAGATACTTCGGCGATCATTCCTTGGTTAAAAGAGCATTATGATAACTGTGAAGTTGTCGCTTTTGTTGCAGATGTAGGGCAAAGCCGTGATGATTTAGTTGGTGTAGAACAAAAAGCATTAGCGTCAGGAGCATCTGAGTGTTATATCGTTGATTTACGTGAAGAATTCATCAAAGACTACGTTTATCCTGTATTAAAAACAGGTGCTTTATATGAAGGTAGTTACTTATTAGGTACTTCAATGGCACGTCCTGTTATTGCTAAAGCACAGGTTGAATTGGCATTAAAATTAGGTGCTGATGCTGTTGCTCATGGTGCAACGGGTAAAGGTAACGATCAGGTTCGTTTTGAAAGCACCTATGCGGCACTTGCTCCACAACTTAAAGTCGTCGCGCCTTGGAGAGAGTGGGATTTACGTTCTCGTGAAGCACTGCTGGATTATCTGAAAGTCCGTCATATTCCCACTACTGCTACACTTGAGAAAATTTATAGTCGTGATGAAAACGCATGGCATATCTCAACGGAAGGTGGTGTATTAGAAAGTCCATGGAATGCGTCAAATGACGATTGTTGGGCATGGACTGTCGATCCTAAGAAAGCACCAGAGACACCAGAATTAGTCACTGTTACAGTTAAAGCGGGTGAAGTTGTTGCTGTAAACGGCAAAACACAATCACCTTTTGAGTGTTTAGATACATTAAATACATTAGGTGTTAAGCACGGAATAGGACGTATTGATATTGTTGAAAACCGTTTAGTAGGAATGAAATCTCGTGGCTGCTATGAAACTCCTGGGGGTACTATCATGATGGCTGCTCTACGTGGTGTTGAGCAACTTGTTCTTGATAGAGATGCGTTTAAATGGCGTCAACAACTTGGTTTAGAGATGTCGTATGTGGCTTATGACGGTCGTTGGTTTACGCCAATTCGTGCTTCACTACAAGCAGCTGCTGAATCGTTGGCAAAAGATGTGAATGGCGAAGTGGTTTTAGAGCTTTATAAAGGCCATGTGAATGCCATTCAGAAAAAATCAGAAAATAGCCTGTACTCTGAAGAGTTTGCAACCTTTGGTGAAGATGAAGTTTACGATCACAGTCATGCTGAAGGTTTTATCCGTTTATATTCTCTGCCATCACGTATTCGTGCGCTGAGCAAGAAATAATGTGAAGCAATAGAGTGGTACTAATAAGCATCACTCTCACTCTTTTTTATTACACAGAATAAATACAGGAAACGATTATGGCACTCTGGGGTGGACGTTTTAGTCAGGAAGCTGATCAACGGTTTAAACAATTCAATGATTCACTGCGGTTTGATTTTCGACTGGCACAACAGGATATCTTTGGCTCAGTAGCTTGGTCTAAAGCGTTAGTTACAGTGGGTGTCTTATCGCAAGATGAACAAGCTCAACTTGAGCAAGCGTTAAATGAATTATCAGAAGAAGTAACAGCAAACCCACAATCTATTTTGCAAAGTGATGCAGAAGATATTCATAGTTGGGTTGAAAGTAAACTTATAGCTAAAGTCGGTGATTTAGGTAAAAAATTACATACAGGTCGTAGCCGTAATGATCAGGTCGCAACAGACTTAAAATTATGGTGTAAAGAAGAGGTGATCCATCTTCGCCAAGCGATTGTTGAGCTACAAAAAGCTTTAGTTATTACCGCAGAACAAAATCAAAATGCAGTGATGCCTGGTTATACCCATTTACAACGCGCTCAACCAATAACATTCGCACACTGGTGTTTAGCCTACAATGAAATGTTAGCCAGAGATGAAAGCCGTTTAGCCGATGCTTTGAAACGTTTGGATATCAGTCCGCTGGGATGTGGTGCATTAGCAGGTACAGCTTATGATATCGATCGTGAACAATTAGCGGGATGGTTAGGTTTTGCGAGCGCAACTAATAATAGCCTAGATAGCGTATCCGATCGTGATCACGTATTAGAGCTATTATCTTCCGCATCTATTGGGATGGTGCATTTATCTCGTTTTGCTGAAGATTTAATTTTCTTTAATAGCGGAGAAGCCGGCTTTATTGAATTATCAGATAAAGTGACTTCTGGCTCATCATTAATGCCTCAAAAGAAAAACCCAGATGCGCTTGAGCTTATCCGCGGAAAATGTGGACGTGTTCAAGGTGCATTAACGGGTATGATGATGACCTTAAAAGGTCTACCTTTGGCTTACAATAAAGATATGCAAGAAGATAAAGAAGGATTATTTGATGCCATTGATACATGGTCTGATTGTTTGCATATGGCAACATTAGTTCTTGATGGTATTCAAATCCGTCGTCCTCGTTGTGAAGAAGCAGCTAAACAAGGTTATGCTAACGCTACTGAACTGGCAGATTATCTTGTTGCTAAAGGCGTACCATTTCGTGAAGCGCACCATATTGTGGGTGAAGTAGTTGTCTGTGCCATTGAGCAAGGTAAAGCGATTGAAGAGCTTCCTCTTTCTGAATTACAGATGTTTAACGATAAAATTATGATTGATGTGTACGAGATTTTATCGCTTCAATCTTGTTTAGATAAACGTCTTGCAAAAGGAGGCGTTTCTCAAAAACAGGTCGCTTATGCGATAGAAAAAGCAAAAGAAGCACTAAATATGGATAAATAAAAAAAGAGTTTATTTAAGACAACTTACTGTTATTCCATAAGAACAGGGTATTCATTGCCCTGTTTTTTTATTTTGAATTGCCGATAATATCTGTACTCATCTTGAATTCTTTAGAATATGAAGTAATTAGATTTGTTTATTAAGAAAATATCAAAAAAGAGAGACAGAATAACATTCGACTGATAGAAAATTTTATCAGTTGCTATATTATCTATAGACATTAACTATCAGCAATAAATGTGGGATCTGCAATGAATATCCGTGATTTGGAATATCTGGTGGCTCTAGCTGAGCATAAACATTTTCGCCGTGCGGCAGATTCTTGCCATGTGAGTCAACCAACATTAAGTGGTCAAATTCGTAAGCTTGAAGATGAACTGGGTGTGATGTTGCTTGAACGAACTAGCCGTAAGGTTCTGTTTACGCAACAAGGTTTGTTGCTGGTGGATCAAGCGAAAACCGTTCTACGTGAAGTAAAAGTGCTACAAGAAATGGCTTCATTGCAAGGCGAAAGTATGGCAGGGCCTTTACATATTGGGCTTATCCCTACTGTCGGGCCTTATTTATTGCCTCATATTATTCCTGAATTACATAAGAACTACCCTAAGTTAGAGATGTACCTACATGAAGCGCAAACTCATAGCTTATTGGCTCAATTAGATAGCGGAAAACTCGATTGTGCAATTTTGGCCATGGTAAAAGAGAGTGCACCATTTATTGAAGTGCCTCTATTTGAAGAACCCATGAAATTGGCAATTTATGAAGAGCATCCATGGCATGAGCGCGAGTCTGTACCAATGGGCGACTTAGCGGGTCAGCGTTTATTGATGCTAGAAGACGGGCATTGTTTACGGGATCAAGCGTTAGGATTCTGCTTTCAAGCGGGCGCAAAAGAAGACACTCATTTTAGGGCTACGAGCTTAGAGACATTACGTAATATGGTCGCTGCTGGTAGTGGAATAACCCTATTACCAGATTTATCAGTACCTCAAGAGCAAAAACGTGATGGAGTTTGTTACTTAGAATGTACGGATCCAAATCCATCACGTTCTATTATTTTGGTTTATCGTCCCGGATCGCCTTTGCGTAATCGTTATGAACAATTGGCAGAGACAATCCGTGAACATATGACCGCCTTTTATGCAGAAAAACAAAGTACATTAAAATAAACGGTTTAAACCATTAAGTGCTGCAACACGATAGGCTTCAGCCATTGTTGGATAGTTGAAGGTCGTATTAACGAAATACTCGATAGTATTGCCTTCACCTTTTTGTTCCATAATCGCTTGGCCAATATGAATAATTTCTGCGGCACGTTCACCGAAGCAGTGAATACCTAAAATTTGCTTGGTTTCACGATGAAAGAGAATTTTCAAACTCCCTACATTCATACCCGCTATTTGTGCTCTTGCCAGATGTTTAAACTGAGAACGACCCACTTCATAAGGGATCTTCATTGCGGTGAGTTGTTGCTCTGTTTTACCAACAGAACTAATTTCAGGAATGGTGTAGATCCCGGTTGGAATATCTTCAATCAAGTGTGTTTCTGATTTTCCCGTTGTAATCGCTAAAGCTGCAATACGGCCTTGATCATAAGCTGCTGACGCTAAACTTGGATAACCAATCACATCACCTACGGCATAAATGTGTTCACAACTGGTTTGATAATGGGCGTTAACAGAAACGAGTCCACGACTATCTGTTTTAATGCCCACATTTTCTAAGCCTAGAGTGTCTGTATTTCCTGTTCGGCCGTTTGCGTAGAGTAGGCAATCCGCTTTGACTTTTTTGCCTGATTTTAGGTGAACAATAACACCATCATCGACACCTTCAATACTTTCGTATTCTTCATTATGACGAATAACGATACCGTTATTCCAGAAGTGATAAGAAAGTGCATCAGACATCTCTTGATCAAGGAAAGACAATAGGTGATCACGAGTATTGATTAAGTCTACTTTTACTCTTAACCCTCTAAAGATAGAGGCATACTCACAACCAATAACACCCGCGCCATAAATGATGACATGGTGAGGCTCATGCTCTAAATCAAGTATAGTGTCACTGTTATAAATACGAGAATGAGAAAAATCGACATCCGGTGGGCAATAAGGACGAGAGCCCGTTGCAATAATAAAGCTCTCAGCAGAGAGAATATCGCAAGTACCATCAGGGTAACGTACACTGATCCTGTGCTCGTCAATAAATGCCGCTTCACCCGAATACATTGTACAATTGTTGCGCTCGTAGAAACCTTGACGCATTTTAGTCTGTTGACTAATCACGGTGCTGGCTTGACGAAGTATTTGAGAAAAAGAGGAGTTAATAAGACGAGATTGGTCGCTATAAAGTGGGTTTTGATTAAACTCGATAATGCGACTTACTGCATGGCGTAGGGCTTTAGAGGGAATTGTGCCCCAATGAGTACAGCCACCACCAACTTTGTTATAACGTTCTATAACTGCGACGCGTTTTCCTTGTTTAACAAGCCCCATGGCCGCGCCTTCACCGCCAGGACCTGAACCGATAACAATGGCATCGAAATGAGAATGTTGCATAGGAAGAGACCTGTTTTATACAAACCGACAACGCTATATTAACATTAGAATGAATAATAGCCCAATTGACATTAAGGGCATTAGTCACACTTTGTTGAGTTTTTATGAGAATGTGTGTTTAGAGATGATTGTACGCACTGCTTTTTTAACAAAGTTTGATATATTGAGCATAAACCAAATTAGGATTATCAGGATTTCTGTGAGTAATAATATTGGCATCAGAGCTAAACAAAAAGAAAAAACCCGTCGCTCTTTAATTGAAGCTGCTTTTAGCCAACTGAGTGCTGAGCGTAGTTTTACTAGCTTAAGCTTACGAGAAGTAGCTAGAGAAGCTGGTATTGCGCCTACCTCATTTTATCGTCATTTTAAAGATGTGGATGAGCTTGGGCTAACAATGGTTGATGAAAGTGGACTGATGTTACGCCAACTAATGCGGCAAGCACGTCAGCGTATTGCGAAAGGTGGCAGTGTTATCAGAACATCAGTAGCTACTTTTATGGAATTCATTGGCAATAATCCTAATGCGTTTCGATTATTATTACGTGAGCGTTCTGGGACTTCGGCAGAATTTCGTGCCGCTGTCGCACGAGAGATCCAACATTTTATTGCAGAACTGGCAGACTACCTTGAGCAAGAAAGTCATATGCCACGTTATTTTACAGAAATGCAATCTGAAGCAATGGTCACTATTGTATTTAGTGCAGGCGCAGAAGCACTGGATATTGATATTGAAAAGCGTCAACAATTAGAAGAAAGATTAGTTTTACAACTGCGTATGATTGCTAAAGGTGCTTATTATTGGTATCGACGTGAGCAAGAGACGCAAACACCTCTACAAGATAACCCAGAAATAAAGAAAAAAACGCATCAGAAAGGAGACAAATGATGGAACAAAATCGCTGTGAAAAAAGCACGCTATTACTTGCCACAGTCATTGGTGTCGCTTTACATGGTACTTATTCGAGTTTTTTTAATTCATTTATTGAGACGTGGTCAGTTTTCCCACTAATCAGTTTAATTTTGGCAGTTTACTGTTTATATCAGCGTTATTTAAATCAACCAATGACCGATGGTATGCCTAAGCTGATTTTTTCATTCTTTTTATTAGGCTTATTCGGTTATAACGCTTACACCAGAACCGTTAACCCTGAATGGGGTTCAAACTTTTTCTCTTCTGTTTGTATTGTTATCGTTGCGTTGTGGATTTATCGTCAATTTAAACAGCGCCAACGCTTACGTCTACAGGCTGAAGAAGCTGAAAGAGCATCACAAGCAGAACAGTACTAGTCTGTACTTACCTCTTTGTTGTAAACACAGCGAAATTTTGACACCAGCAAGTTATCTTGCTGGTGTTTTTGTTTTTATTTGTGTTATTGAGGGATTTTTTACTCTAAGAAGAGAAATAAGCAGTTATCTTTTTTCTAATAACACACCACATTCCATATGATGAGTGTATGGAAATTGATCAAATAAAGCTAATTTACTGATTTTATGTGTTTTAATTAGCGTTTCTAAATTTTGACACAATGTTTCAGGGTTGCAAGAAATGTATAAAATGCTAGGGTAAGTTTTAACCAGCTCTACAGTTTTCTCATCTAAACCACTGCGAGGTGGATCGACAAAAATGGTTTCACATTGATAATCTCTTAAATCAATCCCTTCTAGACGTTTAAATTCTCTTACCCCATTCATTGCTTGCGTAAAGTCTTCTGCAGACATGCGAATAATTTTTACATTATCAATGTGGTTCATTGCTATGTTGTATTGCGCAGCATGAACAGATGGCTTTGCAATTTCTGTTGCCAGCACACGCTCAAAATTACGCGCAAGTGCTAATGAAAAGTTGCCATTACCGCAATACAATTCAAGCAGATCACCTTTCGCGTTTTCTGTTGCCTTTAATGCCCATTCCAACATTTTAATATTGACCTGAGCATTAGGTTGCGTGAAGCTATTTTCAACTTGGCGATAAATCATCTCTTTACCCGCGACAGGTAACACTTCATCAATAAAATCGTTATCGAGCATAATTTTTGTTTTATATGCACGACCAATTAACTGTACATCAAAGCCTTGGGCAATTAAGGTCTGGCGTAATGCTTGTGCTTCTTGTTGCCAAGTTTCATCAATTTTTTTGTGATACAGCAAAGAGACAATAATTTTATTACTCAACGTAGAAAGATAATCAATCTGAAATAGTTTCTTTCTAAGTGTTGGCTTGTCTTTTATTTCTGCCAACAAAGCAACCATCATTTTATTAATAAGTTGGCTGGCTACGGGAAATTGGTCAACACGAATACGCTGCTTAGTCTCTTGGTCAAACATAATATGATAGAGAGAATCTTCTTCATGCCAGATACGGAATTCCGCACGCATACGATAATGCTGTTCTGGAGATGAAAAAACCTCTGCTTCAGGCGCATTAAAAGGGGCCATCATCGTTTGTAGGCGTTGTGTTTTTTCATTCAGTTGAGACTGATATGTTTGCGTTGGTAATGAATTCTGCATGGTATCTCGCCTTTTTTTTGGCAGTAATAAAGTTAAGCGAGCGAAATTGTAGAGATCCTCATGAAGATGTCCAGTATTCTTCATGTTCAATTTCTGGACTCAATGGAGTTGAAATCGTAGCATAGTTGTTCGGTCTCCTTAATAGGAGTGAAAAGGGAATCTGGTGCAAAGCCAGAACTGACGCGCAGCGGTAATAGGATCAAGGATAATAAAAGACACTGCAAAGCACTCATATAAGTGCGGTGGGAAGTCATTATCTTAAATACACAAAATTGTTTATTTAACCTAGAGTCCGAAGACCTGCCGAAGACCTGTCGCATCTTAAATTAAATACGCGCTTTATTTAATTTTGGCGGCATCCTGCTACTTATTCTGTTGGATGCAGATTTTCATGAATAATAAAAAAGTTTTCTTTATTTCAAGTATAGCTTTGAGTGTAATGGTGAGCAGTTTTGGTGCGTTTGCTAATAACAGCGATACATTAAGTGTGACAGCAAACCGCTTTCAAGAGCCGAACTCTTCTATTTTAGCGCCTATTACGGTTGTTGAACGTGAACAGATCGATCGTTGGCAGAGTAATAGTGTGATTGATGTATTACGCAGAATGCCGGGTATTGATGTCGGGCAAAATGGTGGAATAGGGCAAATGAGCTCTATTTATGTACGTGGAGCTGAATCTCGACATGTGCTGATCTTGGTGGATGGTGTGCGTTTAAATCAGGCTAATGTGTCTGGTAGTTCTGATATTAGCCAAATTCCCCTTTCTCTTGTTCAACGTATTGAATATATAAGAGGGCCTCGTTCTTCTGTTTATGGTTCAGATGCAATTGGTGGTGTGATTAATATCCTCACAGAAAGAAGAACGGAAGGAGGAACGCTTAATGCCACAATGGGTTCTCATGGCTATCAAGAATATGATGGCTCTGTAAAACAGAAAGTTGGAGATAGAACGACATTAACGGTAGCGGGCAGTTATCTCTATACCAAAGGCTATGATGTAGAAGCAAATGGGAATACCGGTGGGCATCCACAACCTGATCGCGATGGATTTATGAACAAATCGTTGTGGTTAGGGGTTAATCACGATATTAACGATGACGTTTCTTTATATGCACGTGCTTATGGTTTTGATAATCGCACTGCTTATGATGCTTATTATGACAGTGGTAACGATATCTTAACGGATACAAGAGCACTATTTAGCCGTACCTATGACGGTGGTGTGAAGTTTAATCGTGATAACTACTCTTCTTCTTTAAATACCAGCTATAACTACACCAAAGATTATGACTATGAGCCTCGTTATGGTCGCTATGGTAAAGGAAGTCGTTTTACTAACTCCGAACAATATAATGTGCAGTGGGGTAATCACCTTTTATTAGAAAATGGCAGTGTAGGTGGAGGTGTTGATTGGCAACGCCAATCTATTAAAGCAGGCTCTAGTGGATTTCCAAATAAAGAACACTTCGACAATACCGGCTTATATCTAACAGGACAGCAAAAGTTAGGCGAGATTATCGCTGAAGCTTCAGTGCGTTCAGATAAGCACTCTGAATATGGTTGGCATACCACTTGGCAAACTAACTTAGGTTGGGAATTTATCGATGGCTATCGTGTGATTGGTGGTTATGGTACGGCTTTTAAAGCACCAACACTGATGCAACTTTATAGTGAATGGGGAAGTAATCCAAACTTACAACCCGAAAAGAGTAAACAGTGGGAAGGGGGCTTTGAAGGATTAACAGGGCCTTTAGAGTGGCGATTAACTGCATATCGTAATAATGTTGATTCGTTGATCCAAGGCGAATCGAGTTATCCATATCGTAATTACAATGTGGGCAAAGCTTTAATTAAAGGTGTGGAATTTACGGGTGAGATGGATACGTGGATTTTTCATCACACTTTTAACCTTCAATATATAGATGCAAGAAATAAAGAAACGCATCAACGTCTTGATCGTCGTGCTCGCCAACAGCTGAAATATCAACTTGATTGGCAAGTTGAGAAACTCGATATGGGAGTGACTTACCAATATATCGGTCAGCGCACGGATAAAGATTACGGCACTTATGAGAATGTTTCTTTAGGTGGAGTGAGTATTTGGGACTTAACTGCGTCATATCCTATTACATCACATCTCTCAATTCGTGGTAGAATAGCCAACCTGTTTGATAAAGATTATGAGACAGCTTATGGCTATCGCACGCCAGGACGTGAATACTTCCTCACAGGAAGCTACAACTTCTGATGCACAACTTACCGCTAACCCTACTGTATTAGTTTTTGATTCAGGGGTTGGCGGTTTATCTGTTTATCGTGAGATCCGTGAGAAATTACCGGATGCTCATTATATCTATGTTTTCGATAATGAAGCTTTCCCTTATGGTGAGAAATCACAGGAATTCATTATTGACCGTGTTGTTCATATCATTAGCGCGGTTGCTGAGAAACACTTTCTCGCGGCAATTGTTATTGCCTGCAATACCGCTAGCACGGTAAGCCTTCCAGCTTTACGTGCAAAGTTTACTGATATTCCTATTGTGGGGGTTGTTCCTGCTATTAAGCCCGCCGCTAAATTAACATGTAATGGTGTGGTTGGATTATTAGCGACGAGAGCAACAGTTAAACGTCCTTATACTCATGAATTGATTGAACGGTTTGCAACTGATTGCAAAGTTCACTCTTTAGGTTCGGCAGAGCTGGTGGAGTTAGCAGAAAGGAAACTTCATGGTGAGGAAGTTTCTTTAGATGAGCTTCGCAAAATTCTTACACCTTGGTTAAAAATGAAAGAGCCGCCAGATACTGTAGTATTAGGTTGTACTCATTTCCCTTTATTAGCAGATGAGATCCTTTCTGTTTTACCTGATGGCACACGAATTATCGATTCTGGCGCTGCAATTGCACGGAGAACTGCGTGGTTGGTCGTAAATCAAGCGAAAATAAAAGGTTCAAATGAAATTAGTTTCGCTTATTGCCTAAAAGAAGATGAGAATAGCGAATTACTAAAACCTGTTTTAGCAAGTTTTGGCTTTGAATCGCTCAGAAAACTGGCGCTTTAAGTGCAATTTGGTGGAAAATTCAACGGTCAGTAAAAAAACTCAAAAAAAGTGTTGCCAGCTTCACAAAACTCCCTATAATGCGC
>NZ_JAEHOQ010000005.1 GCF_016239305.1 Proteus vulgaris
TTTAAAAATAATTTTTCGTTCGTTCAAAACACCATCAAGACGTATAAAAACCCAACAATAGAGGCGAAACATCACTCAATCTTGGCAAAATAAGAAGCAAATTCACTTACTTTATTCCAATCCGTATATTCAATTTCTTTTGTAGGATCAGTTTCACCTTTAGTCATCTTCATAATTAACTGGATCATAACTCTATCAATCCATTTATAACGAGGATAAAAAAGTGCACCAGCAAATACACCTGTTAACGTTGGCTTCCATGGAGTCTTATCTAGAAACTTACGCATATAAGCATTCGTCTCAGGTGTATTCTTTTCTGCTTTTCTTGCAGTAAGATTAACGCCAAAGAATGCGGACGGCATACTATTCAATTGTGCAAGATGACGAGTGATAAATTTATCAAGAGCTTTATTAAAGTAACCATAGCGAATAGAAGCACCCACTAAAACTTTATTATAAGCAGATAAATTTAAACTCTGCTGAACAGTGGTTAAATCTCTCACATCACATTCATAACCGTGTTGTCTTAATTCATTCGCGATTTGTGTCATTATCTTTTTAGTTTGACCATCAGTACTACAATACAACAATAGCGCGCTCATACATCACTCCTTGTATTAGATTAATCACGCCAAAACGTTGGGGTAAATAAAACTAATAATGTGAAAACTTCTAGTCGTCCAAATAACATTGTTACGACGAGTATCCATTTTGCAGCCGGATTCATTGTCGTAAAGTTATCAGCGACAATACCTAATCCAGGACCAAGATTATTTAATGTTGTTGCAATAGCAGAAAATGCAGAGAACTCATCAACTCCCGTCGCAATCAACAACATTAAGCTAATAATAAATACCAAAGCATAAGCAGAGAAAAATCCCCAGACTGCTTCAATAATACGTTCAGGTAATGCTCGATGACCAAGTTTGATGGTGTAAACTGCATTTGGGTGAACAAGGCGTTTTAATTCACGATTCCCTTGTAAGAATAAAAGTAAAATACGGATCACTTTTAATCCCCCCCCCGTTGATCCCGCACACCCACCAATAAAAGCAGAGCATAATAATAGAAGAGGTAGAAACGCTGGCCATTGTGCAAAACTGTCTGTTGCAAAACCAGCCGTTGTCGCCATAGAGACAACTTGAAAAAAGGCCTGATTTATGGTTATCCATTCTGAATCATATACAGAATAAAACCAAAGAATACCGCTACAGATAATGACTAATCCCACTTGAATTGAGATAAACATACGAAACTCAGGATCACGCCAATAAATATTAAGGCTTCTTCCTGTTAATACAGCAAAGTGCAAGCCAAAGTTACAACCAGAAATTAAAAGAAATACACCAATAATAATGTTAATGGTTGGGCTATTAAAATAACCAATACTGGCATCGTGAGTAGAGAAACCACCAATTGCAATTGTTGAAAAGCTATGAGAGATAGCATCAAACACATCCATGCCTGCAATCCATAACGCTAAAGCACAAATAATTGTAAGCAATACATAAATAAGCCACAGCGCTTTTGCTGTTTCTGCAATTCGAGGCCGCATTTTATTATCTTTCAATGGCCCCGGCATTTCTGCACGATAGAGTTGCATTCCCCCAACACCTAAAAGTGGAAGAATAGCGACAGCTAATACAATGATCCCCATCCCCCCTAGCCATTGAAGCATTTGTCGATAAAACAAAATAGCTTTAGGTAAGGAGTCTAGTCCTACTAAGGTTGTAGCCCCTGTCGTAGTAAGCCCAGAAAAAGATTCAAAAAATGCATCTGTAATAGAAAGGTGAGGTTGCTCAGAAAAAATAAACGGTAATGCCCCCACACTACCCAATACAGTCCAAAATAAAACCACAATGAGAAAGCCCTCTTTGGGTTTTAGTTCACTTTTCTTATGTCGGTTGGGGATCCATAGCATTAACCCAATGATCAATGCGACAATAAATGTTTGGCTAAATGCTCGTCCGGCACCATCTCGGTATATTAACGCGACAATACCAGGAATGATCATCGTGACAGAAAATAAGATAACGAGCAGTCCGACAATACGGGTTATTGAACGAAAATGCATTTAGCGATTTCCTTGGTAGCAAAGATTATTCATTTTTATCTAACGGGATTAATTGCATACTGCCACGACTCATATCGCGTAGTTTAACTTCCACTTCACCACTATGTACTGCCGGCAATGAAAGGATAAATGTGACTTTATCAGTATATTCACTTGAGAGCACTTGCCCTTCATATTGTTCAACGACTTGTTCAAGTAATGAAACAAGTGAATATTCACACTCCACACAAAAGTGCAATTGTGGCACTTTTGTTTTTGTGGATAATATTTTTAATGCCTGCTGAACACCACTACCATAAGCACGAACCAACCCACCTGTTCCTAATTTGATCCCGCCAAAATACCGAACAACCACTGCAGTTACTTCTCCCATTCCACTTCCTAAAAGGGGAGCAAGAATAGGTTTTCCCGCAGTGCCTGTTGGTTCACCATCATCAGAAAATCCTAATTGTTGCGAATCATCTGGCCTACCAGCAACAAAAGCCCAACAGTGATGTCGAGCATCAGGAAATTGCTCTTTGATAGACTGAATATAAGCTTTAGCTGCATCAATGCCCTCAGTGTGAGCAATAAATGTAATAAAACGGCTTTTCTTTATTTCTTCACTGAACTCTACAGTTTCAGCAGGGATCAAATACGCTTTCATCAGGCTAGGTGTAAGTCTCTGGTCATATTTTCAATTTTGTTATCATGGATAATAATATTATCTTCAATACGAATGCCACCAAAGGGTTTGAAGTGTTCAATCTGCTTCCAATTAAAATGAGTGCTGTATTTCCCTTCTTTCCAAGGCTCTAATAAAGAATCGATAAAGTAAAATCCAGGTTCAATTGTTAATACCATGCCGGGTTCAACAATACGTGTACAACGTAAGAATGGATACATAGCAGGCGCTGCTAAATGAGTTCCTTTATCATCTTGCATAAAGCCAGCAGCATCATGAACTTGCAGACCTAAAGCATGCCCTAAACCATGAGGTAAAAATGGGGTCGTTAAGCCAGCACTCACCATCTCTTCTTCACTAACACCTTTAACAATATCGTATTTATTAAGTAATCCAGCAATACGTTGATGCATTTGAACATGGTATTCCGTGTAACGCACACCCGCTTTCATCGTTGCGATTAGCGCTTGTTGTGCATCATTCATATCTTTAACTAAAGACGTAAATTCATGATTTTCTTTGGCACTATAAGTACGAGTTATATCAGCGGCATAACCATTATATTCTGCACCAGCGTCAATAAGGAAACTACGGTATTCATCTGGTGATTCATGGTCTAATTTTGTGTAATGCAACACAGCAGCATGTTCATTTAATGCAACAATATTGCCATAAGGTACATCGGTATCACGATGACCTGTTGCCATTAAATACGCCATATTAATATCAAATTCACTTAATCCCGCTTGGAAAGCTTCGCGTGCAGCAATATGTCCATTCACTGCCATTTTCTGCGCTTCACGCATACAGGCTAATTCATAACCTGTTTTATAAGCACGATAGTAATGATAATAATTAAGAAGAGATTGATTATTAATATTATCAATACTCACGCCTAATGATCCAGCTCGTTGCGTATTTGGGCCAATATAAGCAGTATTCTTATTAATATAAGGAGCAAGTTCTTTTTGAATATCATCAACATTTTTGAGATGAATTAACTCAATTTCATGCGTCCAATAGCTACTTGGTAGGGCTTCAACACTATGCCAATAATCAACTGGAGAATAAAACCATAATTTTGGTTTATTAACACCATCAACTAATAACCAGCAATGAGGTACATCAGTCACAGGTACCCATGCTTTAAAATGTGCGTTAACTTTAAAAGGATAATCACTGTCATCAAGAAAAATACGAATAGGCTCACCAGAATGAATTAATACGGAATCAAGATGGTGTCTGGATAAAGCATCACGCGTACGATTTTGTAGAGTTTTGATATGTTCTTGGTACAAAGAGAGCAATTTTTCCATTATTAATTACCTTATCTTATTCATTGTTAATGATTCAGCTTAACACGCCAACTCTTTTAGTGGCTAACACCATAACAAAAATAGATTATTAGCGATTTATCTCACTTATTTTTATCAAATAGAGCAACAACATAAAATTCAATAAGTTAAATAATTTCACTGTGATCCTCCTTGCAGTTTTTTAATCAATTATTTGCATTTATTTAACATTGTATTCACACTCTTATTATCTGGTCATACCAGTCTATACTTTTAGGGAGAATACAAATGCTCTATCAAAGCGAAAATATTCAAGTCGATTGGGTGAAACAAGGTATTGTTGAACTCGTTTTTAACGCCAAAGGCTCTATTAATAAATTAGATACCAAAACAGTTGCGATGCTAAGCGAAGCTTTAACCGTATTAGAAGCAACACAAGATCTAAAAGGTGTTATTTTACGTTCTGAAAAACCTGCCTTTATTGTCGGTGCTGACATCACTGAGTTTCTATCCCTATTTGATGCCCCTGAAGAAGAATTGACTCAGTGGCTACACTTTTCTAACCAAATCTTTAGTCGACTCGAAGATTTACCCGTCCCCACTGTTTCTGCTATCAATGGTTATGCACTTGGTGGGGGCTGTGAATGTGTACTTGCTACCGATTTCCGTATTGCATCCCCTGATTTACGTATTGGTCTTCCGGAAACTAAACTTGGGATCATGCCCGGCTTTGGTGGTTCAGTACGCCTTCCTCGTTTAATTGGTGTCGATAATGCATTAGAAATTATTACTGCAGGTAAAGATGTTGATGCTCAAACTGCACTTCAAAATGGATTGATCCAAGCTATTGTTCCACTGGAAAAATTAAAAGAGAGTGCTCTTTCTCTAATAGAGCAAGCGATTGATGGTGAGATTGATTGGAAGGTAGCACGTCACCCAAAAACAGCACCATTAAGACTGACAGAACTTGAACATAAGATGTCTTTTGGTGTGGCTAAAGGCATGGTGATGAAAGTAGCTGGTTCTCATTATCCAGCCCCTATTACCGCAGTTAAGACTATAGAAAAAGCAGCATTTCTAAATAGAGATGAAGCACTCGCCCTTGAAACTGAAAGTTTTGTCAAACTCACACGCACTGATGTTGCAAAAGCCTTAGTTGGTATTTTTCTCAATGATCAATATGTCAAAAATATTACAAAAAAACGGCATGCAGAATTACCTAAACAAGCTGCTGTATTAGGTGCGGGCATTATGGGCGGTGGAATTTCCTACCAATCAGCCTTAAAAGGTATTCCGGTTATTATGAAAGATATTAACCAAAAATCCCTTGAACTAGGTATGAATGAAGCGTTAAGCCTATTACAAAAACGTCAAGAGAAAGGTCGTATGACCGCTGTTGATATGGCGAAAACACTCGCCTCTATTCAACCAACATTAAATTACGCATCTGTAAGCGATGTAGATATTGTGGTTGAGGCGGTTGTTGAAAACCCAAAAGTAAAAGCAACTGTACTTGCAGAAACAGAAGCACTATTAGCAGATAACGCGATCCTTGCTTCTAATACCTCAACCATTCCTATTTCATTACTCGCAAAATCCTTAAAACGCCCAGAAAATTTCTGTGGTATGCATTTCTTTAATCCTGTTCATCGCATGCCTTTAGTGGAAATTATTAAAGGTGAAAAAACCAGTGAAGAAACCATTAATCGTATTGTTAGTTATGCAAGCAAAATGGGCAAAACACCGATTATTGTTAATGATTGCCCTGGCTTCTTTGTAAATCGAGTTCTCTTCCCTTATTTTGCGGGATTCTCTCTATTGCTAAGAGACGGTGCTGATTTTATTGCTGTTGATAAGGTGATGGAAAAAGTATTTGGTTGGCCAATGGGTCCAGCTTATTTACTTGATGTTGTGGGTATTGATACTGCCAATCATGCTCAAGCAGTTATGGCCCAAGGCTTCCCTGACAGAATGGGAACAAT
Source organism: Proteus vulgaris (assembly GCF_016239305.1). GTDB lineage: Bacteria > Pseudomonadota > Gammaproteobacteria > Enterobacterales > Enterobacteriaceae > Proteus > Proteus vulgaris_C. The sequence continues at coordinate 6,016 of NZ_JAEHOQ010000005.1, forward strand.
TGAACGCGATACTATTGCACTGTTATATGAACAACAGCGATATGGGCAAAAGAATAATCACGGTTTCTATAATTACACAGTTGATAAACGAGGTAAAAAACAGAAATCAGTTGATGGACAAATTCAAACACTCATTCAACAAAATGTGGGTAAAACACAAGAGTTTAGCCAAGACACGATTATTGCTCGCATGATGCTCCCAATGATCAATGAAGTTATTCGTTGTTTAGATGAAGGGATTATTGCTTCCCCCGCCGAAGCTGATATTGCACTAGTATATGGCCTAGGATTTCCCCCTTTCCGTGGTGGTATATTCCGTTACCTTGATACTATTGGAACAGCGAAATTTGTTGCAGATGCACAACAATATGCGTCCTTAGGACCTCTCTATCAAATCCCTGAAAGCTTAAAACAGAAAGCGCAACACAACGAAACCTATTATCCAAAACCCGCAAAAGTAGATGTTAACATCAGAGAACTCGCTTAAGGAGAGATGAAATGGAAAAGGTTGTCATAATTGATGGTATTCGTACTCCTATGGGACGCTCTAAGGGTGGTGCTTTTCGCCATGTTAGAGCAGAAAATCTCTCTGCTCACCTGATGCAAGCACTACTAAAACGTAATCCCAATATTAATCCTAATGATATTGGCGATGTAATTTGGGGTTGTGTACAGCAAACCTTAGAACAAGGTTTCAATATTGCACGTAATGCTGCGTTATTAGCCGAACTTCCACATAAAGTGCCAGCGGTCACGGTTAATCGCTTATGTGGTTCATCAATGCAAGCATTACATGATGGCACTCGCCAAATTATGCTTGGTGATAGCCAAGTCGCATTAATTGGTGGGGTTGAACATATGGGTCATGTACCAATGACTTATAATGCAGATTTTAATCCCTCTCTTAATCTTTCTGTTGCTAAAGCCTCATTTTCCATGGGTTTAACCGCAGAAATGTTAGCTAAATCATTCCAAATTTCGCGCGAAGACCAAGATAAATTTGCTTATCGTTCTCACCATTTAGCAGCTCTTGCAACACAACAAGGCTATTTTGATAATGAGATAGTGGCTATCAATGGTCATGATGCAACGGGTAATTTCATCAATATCAAAAATGACGAAGTTATTCGTTATAACCCAAGCCTTGATGATTTGGCACAATTAAAACCTGTATTTGATCCTGCAACTGGCTCTGTAACAGCAGGCAATTCATCTGCGGTTTCTGATGGTGCATCTGCGATGTTTATCACCAGTGAACGTTATGCTAAAGAGCACAACTTAAAGCCTCGAGCTGTTATTCGTGCTATGGCTGTTACAGGGTGTGATCCCGCAATTATGGGTTATGGTCCTGTTCCTGCCACAGAAATTGCATTGAAGAAAGCAGGGTTAACACTCGGTGATATTGATATTTTTGAACTCAATGAAGCTTTTGCAGCACAATCATTAGCCTGTATGAAGAAAATGAATTTGCTAGAAAGTCTAGATGACAAGATTAATTTAAACGGTGGTGCTATTGCCTTAGGACACCCTTTAGGTTGTTCAGGTTCACGTATAACAACCTCGTTACTCAATATTATGGAGCGTAAAGATGCACAATTTGGCTTAGCCACAATGTGTATTGGATTAGGGCAAGGTATTGCAACGATTATAGAACGTGTTTAATGCGATATTCTGTATATCCACGTTCTTATCGTTAGAAAGGTATTCTTTTCGATTGCATGGTTAAAAACCATTTTCCCGCCGTCAGGGGCGGGTTTTTTTATGGTTTTAAAAACAAAATCGACAAGAACGTAGTAAAAACGTTATCAAATAAATTCAAACGCATCACTAAATAAACGTGTTTTATCTGCATTACGTTCATTACAAAAGCGATCTCTGGCTATTTTTGCCATTTCAAAACGTCCCGCAATGTAAATATCATATTCTGATAAATCACCGAAATCTTCACTTATTGCAGTTAATACCGTACCTTTTCTACCCCGCCAAGTCTCATCTGGTTGTTCAACCACTGGGACAACCGTTAAAGAAGGGTGCAACTCTGATAATTGTTGTAATTCATTGAGATCATAGAGATGAATGCTTTCTCTTCCCCCCCAATAAATTGTAATAGGTCTCTGGGGATTTTCAGCTAATGCCGCCAATAAAATTGAATGGGTATAAGAAAACCCTGTACCGCCAGCAATTAATAGTAGAGGACGCTGACTCTCTTTTTTAAACCATGCGTTCCCATGAGGAATATCAATGGTGAGTTGCTGTTTTTCCAATATCACATCAAGCACAGCCATCGCATAAAGATTAAGTTCAGACGCACCAATATGAAGTTCAATAAAGTCTTTATTTTCAGGTATAGATGCAATAGAAAAAGGACGTTTATCACGTTCATCCATAACGGCTAAAAGATATTGCCCAGCCTGAAAATCAAATTCGCCATCGGGTAATAGCCTTACACGATAAACCGTCTCTGTCATCGGCTCAACAAGTGAGACTTTACAATTCAGTATTGCCATGTTGTTCCTCTGTTATTATTTAAGAATATCAAGCTGTTCCCAAATAGTATCGACTCGTTGCTTGACTTCATCAGACATCACAATAGGTCTACCCCATTCTCTATCTGTCTCACCTGGCCATTTGTTGGTCGCATCAAGACCCATTTTTGATCCTAATCCTGAAACAGGTGAAGCAAAGTCGAGATAATCAATAGGCGTATTTTCCATCATAATGGTATCTCTCGCAGGATCCATTCTGGTTGTAATTGCCCAAATCACATCTTTCCAATCTCTTGCATTGACATCATCATCGCAAACAATCACAAATTTGGTGTACATAAATTGCCGCAAATAGGACCAAACTCCCATCATTACGCGTTTAGCATGACCCGCATACTGCTTCTTCATAGTCACAACGGCTAAACGATATGAACACCCTTCAGGAGGTAGATAAAAATCTACAATTTCAGGAAACTGTTTTTGTAGTATTGGAACAAGCACTTCATTGAGTGCAACACCTAATACTGCTGGTTCATCAGGTGGGCGCCCTGTATAGGTGGAGTGATAAATTGCATCTTTACGGCGCGTCAAATGCGTAATGGTAAACACAGGGAAAGAATCAATTTCATTATAATATCCTGTGTGATCACCATAGGGTCCTTCTGGAGCTAATTCTCCGGGTTCAATGTAACCTTCAAGGATAATTTCAGCACTTGCAGGCACTTCAAGATCATTTGAAAGACATTTTACCACTTCCGATTTATTACCCCGTAATAAACCAGCAAATGCATATTCAGATAATGTATCTGGAACTGGTGTTACAGCACCTAAAATAGTGGCAGGATCTGCCCCTAATGCGACAGAAACTGGGAAGCGTTCACCAGGATGTTTTTGACACCATTCTTGAAAATCTAACGCACCACCACGATGCGATAACCAGCGCATAATCACTTTATTTTTCCCCAGCACTTGCTGGCGATAAATACCCAGATTTTGGCGCTCCTTAAATGGGCCACGAGTCACCGTTAATCCCCAAGTAATTAAAGGTGCTGCATCTTCAGGCCAACAATGCATAACAGGGATCTTCGTTAAATCAACATCATCACCAGTTAAAACCACTTCCTGACAAGGTGCTTTACTCAAGCGCTTCGTTGGCATATTTAAAACTTGCTTAAACTTGGGCAACTTATCAAAAAGATCACGAAAACCTTTCGGTGGATCGGGTTCTTTTAGAAATGCTAATAGCTTGCCGACTTCATGCAAAGCTTTAACATCATCTTGCCCCATTCCCATTGCCACACGCTCTGGTGTACCGAATAAGTTACAAAGCACTGGCATATCAAATCCTTTGGGATTTTCAAACAACAGCGCTGGCCCACCGGCACGTAAAGTTCTGTCCGCTATTTCGGTCATTTCAAGGTAGGGATCTATTTCAAAGGTGATACGTTTTAATTCACCTTTTTCTTCTAATAATGAAAGGAAATCTCTTAAATCGCGGTATTTCATCATAATCTTACGAGCCAGTGAGTGAAAGAAAAGAGGGCAATGCCCTCTTTGAGACGCTATAAGCTAAACGCATAACTCACTAAAATGCAATGCTTTTTATTTGATAGCGTTTACTATACTTATAAACAACGGAATGGAACCCACTCTGAAAGCAATTTAGTATCAAACTGTTCAGGGAATGTTTTTCCATGTTGGAAGATTTTAAAACCTTCATTTTTAGCACTATAATAATGTAATTCTTCACCCTGAATATATAAGTAACTCCCTTCACGAATAGCCACAACAATCTCTTCAGGGTTGATAGCACAAAATTCAGCAATACGCTCATCGCGTGTTTCACCCATATGGCCACTAATAGAAGCATCAATGTAATGTGGGTTAATTTGAACAGGGAACAAGCCGAGTGATGGCATAATAACAGAGGAACGTACTGGCATATCATTGGTTGTGCGAATTGTCGGGGTTGCAACGTTACAACCTGCGCTCCATCCAATATAAGGAATATTACGTTCACGGACAGCACGTTGAATAGGAACAACTAATCCTTTTTCATGCAGCATTTGGTTTAATAACCAAGTATTACCACCGCTAACTAAAATACATTCCGCATTATTGATTGCATCAACTTCTGAATCGAAATGCTCAATACAAGTCACTTCAATACCTAACACTTCTGATAAATCACGAGCACGTTGGTCATGATCAGAACGAATAACAGCATAGGCAATTAATACAGCAGAACGAATACCACGTTTTTTGATCATGCTATCGATATTATCTTTCGCATAACTTAACCATCGTGGATCCCCGGCAATTTTTCCGTTACTTAATAAAAAAACTTCCATTACAGAACCTCTTTATAATTATGAATAAAATTCTAAGATAATTATCTTGAAAGCTTTTTCTTGTTTTTACCATCATTTTTTTGTCAACTTGTTACCTCTATCTGAGATCCAATTGAAAGTAACAAAAACACCTCCTTTTATTGCGTATGAACACAGCTTTTCTGTTCTTTTTCCAGTATAAAATCGCGTTAGGTTATTTTTATTTAAACCCAATAGATGGCTGTTACCTTAATTATAAATTTGCTATTATCACTTAAATTAAAATTAACTAACTTATTGTCTCTATTATGAAAAAATGGCACTTGCTGTATTGTAAACGAGGCCAAATTCCTCGCGCTATCGAACACTTAGAACGTCAGCAAGTGGGCTGTTTTACACCGATGGTTACCATAGAAAAAATAGTAAGAGGAAAACGTACCGCAGTAACCGAGCCTCTTTTTCCTAATTACCTTTTTATCGAGTTTGATCCTGAAGTGATCCATACTACGACCATTAACTCAACGCGTGGAGTGAGCTCGTTTGTTCGCTTTGGGCAATATCCTGTCACCGTTCCTCAAGATGTGATTGATACATTGCAAATACCTCAACTTTCATCGATGACATATAGCGAAGAAAATGTACCTCATAGTGGAGATAGCGTATTGATTACAGAAGGTATTTTCCAAGGGATACAAGCAATATATCAAGAGCCTGATGGTGAAGCTCGCTCAATTTTGCTTTTAAACATATTAAACAACGAAGTGAAAAAATCAGTGAGTAATAAAGAATTTAAAAAAGAGTCACCCTAGAAAAAGTTAACCCAGCTATTGCTGGGTTAATATCATATGATTTCAGAAAACTTGTTCCTAAAACTATTTTTGCTGCTCTGTTTCAGCTTCCGCCTCTGCTTCCTCAGCTTCTTCTTCAGGTGTTTTTCTTCTTCCGTTACCCACATAAAAACGCGATACCATGACACCAATTTCAAACAGTAAGTACATAGGTATTGCTAGTAAGGTTTGAGAGAAAACATCTGGTGGCGTCAATACCATACCAACGACAAAGGCACCCACAAGAATATAAGGACGTTTTTTCTTTAATGCTTCTGGTGTTGTTACACCACTCCAGCACAGTAAGATAATCGCAATAGGTACTTCAAATGCCGCACCAAACGCCATAAAGAGAGTCATGACGAAACTGAGATATTTACTGATATCTGGAATAAAGTTAACCCCTTCTGGGGTTGTATTAACAAAGAAGCCAAATGCAAGAGGGAACACAACAAAATAAGCAAACGCCATACCGAGATAGAATAATACCGTACTTGAAACAAGTAACGGCAACATTAGGCGACGTTCGTGTTTATACAATGCTGGTGCGATAAAAGCCCATACCTGATAAAGGATAACAGGTACAGAAGCAAAAACGGATACCATTATTGTCAATTTAATCGGAGTCAAAAACGTAGAGGCAACATCTGTCGCACTCATATTTGACCCTTGCGGCAACTTATCAAGTAATGGCGCCGAGACTAATTGATAGATATCGTTAGAAAAATAAACCAGCCCTAAAAAAACCACTAAAACAGAAACCAAGCTATACATCAAACGCTTGCGTAGTTCTATTAAATGGCTGATCAGCGGTTGGGTATCATTTACTGCCATGTTTTAATGCTCACCATTGACCTGATCAGTTGTTTTTTTCTCTATTGTTACTGTTTTAGTAACAGGAACTTCTGTCTTTGTAATACTTTCTGCCACAACAGGTTTATGGCTGTTAGCATCATCATTAACTTCATCAGCTTCAGCAAGCGCGGCAAGATCAGAAGGTGAAGGTTCCGTAGAGTCGGTTTTTACAGACTGCTCTGTTGTTGAGTCTGGCGTTGAAGGTGTTTGATAAGTCTGCTTTAAAGACTGAGCAGCCTCTTTTAACTCATCCATAGACGCTTTTAACTCTGGCGATAACGTTTGTAAATTTGCTTTCTCTTCAACTTTCTTCAAACTCTCTTGGAGCTCTTGAAGCTTGAGTTCTTGAGTCAGCTCATTTTGTACATTCGCAGCCAAAGAGCGTAGCGCCCTTACCCAGCCAGCAATTGTTTTTACTGCTACGGGCAAACGTTCTGGCCCCAGAAAAACAAGACCAATCACCATGACCAATAGCAGCTGACTAAAACCAATGTCAAACACGGTTTACACCTGCTCTTTGTTTTTGCTCTCAGTTGTAGACTTCTCTTCTGTTGAAGTCTTCTGCGCTAAATTTTTAGTATCAAAATCTGCGTCGTTATTTGTTTTTTCAGCGTTGTTGGTGTCTTTATCTGCAGTTTCATCACCAATCGCTTTTTTGAAGCCTTTTACTGAAGCACCTAAATCTGAGCCCAATGTGCGCAGTTTATTTGTACCAAATAATAAGACAACGATGACAGCGATGATGAGTAATTGCCAAATGCTAATACCGCCCATTTTATGTTCCTCAACTATTTTCGGGGTTATACTTAATAACAGTGCCCATTATATACAACGAATTCAATTTTCGGGAATCTCGAATTCATCTTTTAACTTGCTCAAAGACAAACTTTGATGTGTTTTTATTGTGCATTACCAGATTTGAACCAACCCCAAATCCATGCAAGAAGACCTAAACTGATAAAAACACTGAATAATGTTTTAAAACCAGAAACGAAAAACAGGCTACCGCATAAAAACAGTGTCGTACCTATACCCAATAAAAATAGAGACTGTCTCTGTTTGACTCTTTGCGAACTTATTTGTTCCGTCAATTTGTCTAGTGTTAACTTCATATTTTTATGTTGTTTCAGACTATCATAAACCAGCTCGGGTATCTCTGGCATTTTTTCAATCCAGTAAGGTGCCTTACTCTTTATGCCATTCATTAACGCTGTAATACCAATTTGGCTATGCAACCAATCTTCTAAGAAAGGTTTTGCCGTTTTCCATAAATCTAATTGTGGATACAGTTGTCGCCCAAGCCCTTCAACATAAAGTAATGTTTTTTGAAGTAACACTAATTGTGGCTGCACTTCCATATTAAAACGCCGTGCGGTATTGAACAGGTTAAGCAACACATGACCAAATGAGATCTCAGAAAGAGGTTTTTCAAAAATCGGTTCACACACAGTACGGATCGCAAATTCAAAATCTTCCACGTTGGTATCTGCTGGTACCCATCCTGAATCAACATGTAACTCTGCAACTTTTCGATAATCACGGTTAAAGAAAGCTAAGAAATTTTCAGCTAAATAACGTTTATCTTCTTTATTTAATGAGCCGACGATACCGCAATCAATGCCGATATAATATGGATTTTCAGGGTGATCATAGCTAATAAACACATTTCCAGGATGCATATCCGCATGGAAAAAACTGTCTCTAAACACCTGAGTGAAAAAGACTTTTACGCCACGCTCAGCAAGAAGCTTCATATTCGTCTTTTGTGCATTCAACGCTTCAATGTCAGAAACGGGAATACCATAAATACGTTCCATCACCATCACATTTTCATGGCAATAATCTGAATACACTTCAGGAATATAAAGCATTGAGCTATTTTCAAAATTACGACGAAGTTGAATAGCATTAGCGGCTTCACGCAGTAAATTTAGCTCATCAAGTAATGTTTTTTCGTATTCGCGGATCACCTCTTTTGGTCGTAAACGACGACCATCAGGTAAAAAGGGTAATAAATTTGCCAAGCGATACATCAAACGTATATCCGCTTTGATCACAGGCTGAATATCGGGACGAATAACTTTTAGCACAACTTCTTTGCCGTTTTCTTTTAATCTCGCAGTATGAACCTGAGCAATAGAAGCTGAAGCCAGAGGTGTTTCATCAAAATCATCAAACCATTGGTCGATAGGGCCACCAAATGAGTTTTCGATATATTGTCGTGCTTTCTTACCATCAAAAGGAGCAACTTTATCTTGCAATAGCGCAAGTTGGTCAGCGATTTGAGGAGGAAAAAGATCACGTCGAGTTGATAACATTTGACCTAATTTAATCCAAACTGGCCCTAATGTTTGCAATGCGAGTCGTAAGCGTTCACCTAATGGTTTTTCTGGATGCTTATTTTTGATCCAAAAGAGTGCTCGGCATCCTAATCTTGCAGGTAAAGTAATTCGATGTTTAGGAATTAATTCATCAAGCCCATAAGATAAGAATACCTGAATAATATGATAGAGGCGCTTTAACTCACTAAGGAGCATTATTTTTTCTCCAATGTGCCTAACCGTTTTTCCAGTTCGGCTGTTTGCTGTGCAAGTTGTTCTATTTCATCATAAAAATGGACTGTTTCTAATGCACTAGGTGCGGTTTTCCACTCTTCAATTAACGCATCACGTAAATAGCCTTTTTGGTGACTCAAGAGTGAAGAAAATAACTGAACGCCCTTTCCTGCAACAACAGTCAAACTTTGCGCTGCTATATCGCCAATATAAGGCGCCAAATATTGCGCGGGGTCCCACTGCGCCATATCTAGCAATGCAGACCAATTTTGAACAACCTGCATATCACCATCAATAGTGATATCGCCACGATTGATCAGTTCTGACATTTTCTGGCGATCGCGAAGCTTAATCAGAGTGAGTAATTTTGTTTTTATCAAACAATCAGTTTCATCATCCCACTGGCTTAATACATCAACTTGTTGTTCGCTAAAGACTAAGTAGATGGAACGAGGAAACTCATTGATAGAAAGCGCCAACACTTTGCCCGCAAGACGATTGCGGGCAGGTTTAAGCACATTTTCCTGATATAAAACGTGATTAAGTGCGGTTTCCATCGATGCTGTTAACAGCGGATACAGCACTTGAGAAGCAATATCATAAGAAAAAGTGGCTTTTTCCATCTCAGAATTTAAATCCTTTGTGTAGAGCAACTATACCGCCAGTCATGTTGGTATAGGTCACTTGGTCAAATCCCGCTTCTTCCATCATACCTTTTAAGGTTTCTTGGTCTGGATGCATACGAATTGACTCCGTTAAATAACGGTAACTTTCTGCATCATTCACAATCACTTGACCAATTTTTGGTAAGATATGGAAAGAGTAAGCATCATAAATTTTACTTAAAGGATCAAGAACCGGTTTAGAGAACTCCAGCACCAGCAAACGTCCACCTGGTTTCAATACACGAAACATGGAGCGTAATGCTTTCGCTTTATCAGTCACATTACGTAAACCAAAAGAGATAGTGATGCAGTCAAAATGGTTATCAGGGAAAGGTAACTCTTCAGCATTCGCTTGTACGTAATTAACATTACCCACAATACCGTGATCGCGTAGCTTCTCACGCCCCATTTTCAGCATTGAATCATTAATATCAGCTAAAACAACTTCCCCATTTTCACCTACCAGGCGAGAGAATTTAGCTGTTAAATCACCCGTACCGCCCGCAAGATCAAGAACACGTTGGTTACGTCTTACACCACTTGCTTCAATGGTATAACGTTTCCAGATACGGTGGACACCGAAAGACATCAAGTCGTTCATTAAATCATATTTAGACGCGACAGAGTGAAAAACCCTTGCAACCATGGTTTGTTTATCATCTTTGTCAACGGTTTGGAAACCAAAATCTGTTGTTTCCTTAGTTTGTTGAGTCATATTATTTGCCCGCTAATTAATCAAAATTTAGTAAATTCAGTACTGATCTTATTTTTGGAAATCTTTATCTCTTTATTTTTCAAATCAATCAGACGTCGATTTTTCAATGAGATCATTATCAATCGTTTTTTTTATCTCAACCCCTAGGGATTTGAAGCCTTCCGCTTGACTGATAAGATTTCCGCGACCTTCAGAGAGTTTTTTCATCGCCAATAAATAGCCAGACTGCGCTTTTTGAATACTGTTTCCTAGCCCTTGCATATCATCAACGAAAAGTCTTAATTTGTCATACATTTTAGCCGCTCTGTCCGCAATTTCTTGCGCATTTTGGCTTTGATATTCATATCGCCACAATGCGGCTATTGTACGCAAAGCAACAAGTAAAGTAGATGGCCCAACTAACATTATATTGTTTTTCAATGCTTCTTCTAACAAGTCAGGAGAATGGCCAATTGCAACAAGATAAGCTGGCTCTATGGGTATAAACATCAAAACATAGTCTAAAGATGTGACACCGGGTAGTTTATGATAATCTTTTACACTCAATCCTTTAATATGTGTTCTAATTGAGTTTACATGCGCACAAAGCGCCTGTTTGCGTTCATTATCATCATGACTACTAAAATACTTTTCATACGCCACCAGCGACATTTTAGCGTCAATAATAACATCCCTACCATGAGGTAAGTGCACAATAACGTCAGGTTGATAGCGACCACCATTTTCATGGCGAATACTCACCTGTGTTTCAAATTCATGGCCTTCACGTAATCCTGAAGACTCTAATATACGCGCTAATACCGTTTCACCCCAGTTACCTTGGACTTTATTGTCCCCTTTTAAGGCATTTGTTAGGTTAACCGCTTCTTGTGCCATTTTGACATTTAATTGTTGAAGCTGGCGAATTTCATGAACCAAGGTATGTCTTTCTCTGGCCTCTTGTCCAAAACCATCTTGAACTTGGCGTCGAAAATTTTCCAGTTGTTCACGAAAAGGTGATAGTAAATGCGTTAGTCCTTGTCGATTTAATTCTTCAGCTTTACGTCCACTTTGTTCAAAAATACGATTAGCCAGATTTTCAAACTGCGTCGCAAGACGTTGTTCACTATTGACTAATAGTCGCTGTTTTTCTTCAGCAGATAAACGGCTTTCTTCCCACCGCGTTGTCACTTCTCTTAATTCTGCTTCTTGAGAGGTAATAATTTCTCGTTGAGCACGCAATTCTTGCTCTAGTTGTTCTATATGCTGTTGTAAAGTGGGAATAATTGCTGATTTTTCTTGAGCAACGGCAAGCTGTGTGTAATTTTCACGTAGCATGGCTTCTTTATCAGCTAAACGTTGTTGGATAGACCACCAAACAAGCGCGCCACCGACCAGTACACCGCCTAATAAACCAATGATCCCATATAACAACTGAATATCCACTAAAGTGACCTTTTTACTTTCCAGCGGGCTACGTTAAAACGCATAGGTAATATTGTCTAGCAACAATTTACATCGTGACTTGATTTGCGATAAAGGACGCAGTTATCCCACCCATTTCGCAAGCCATTGCAAACCAAAAGCACCTGGAGCCAAAATACCAAATGCCCAAATCATGGCCGATGTTAAATTAGCAATTTGAAAATAACGCTGAGGCATTGCACAAATGCCCGCAACTAATGGAACAATCGCACGAAAAGGCCCAAAAAAACGCCCAATAAATACGCCCCAGATCCCCCAACGATTAAAAAATTGATGACCTCTAACAAGGGTTTGTGGTGATCGCGAGATTGGCCATAAATTTCTCACACCTTCTTTATAGTGAAAACCCACCCAGTACGAAACCCAATCTCCGAAAAAAGCACCTAATGCAGCAGCAAGCCAAATCGGCCAGAAAAACAAGCCACTTTCACCAATTAAAGCCCCTAATCCCAATAAAATAACCGTTGCGGGGATCAACAAAGAGATAAAAGCAAGTGATTCACCAAAAGCAAGAAGGAACACGATAGGAATAGCCCAGATTTCGTGCTCTTTTACGAAGAGAGTGATGGTATGAATGATGTCTTGTACTGTCAAAATAGAGGCCTTAAATTCGGTTAACCTAAGTAAAATAAAACAGACTGATTAACCGAATATAAATCACTTCATTATTCGAGAAAATAATTTTGTAAAATATCTCGGCTGGTAGCATCTAAACCAATATCTTTCTCTAGCCATGTATCCACGTTGCCATAGTGTTGATTAATACTGGCTAGTGCCGTTTGTAAAAACTCTTCTTGTACCGAATAAACATAAGCAAATTTATCAACAATATTTTCACTCATGGTCTTAGCATGTTCTTCTAGAAGGTAAGCACGATAAGGTGCCAATGTTTCATTAGTCAGTAGGTAGTCTTCCATCACCACATCTAAAGAAGCTCCTAATGCAAACAAGACTAATGCAGAACCAACCCCTGTTCTATCTTTACCTACTGCACAATGTTGCACTACGCCCCCTTTTTCAGGTTGCTTTAATAGCGTAGCCAGTTGCTTATACGCAGGATTATTAATAGGTAGTAATTTATATAACTGAAACATAAATGCTTTAGCATCAAATTGCTCTAATATTTCAGGCGTCAATTTTTCAAGATTAGCGGAGACTTCTTTTGATAATGGATTTGCAGGAGCATGATAATATTGAGCGCCTTCCCAAACCCTGTCTGGTTTATCAATAATTTCGCCTGCATCACGATAATCAATGATTTGAAAAAGATTTCTATCGATGAGAAGAGATTGATCTGTATGGGTTAATCTATCCAATGATCCTGAGCGAAAGAGCATTCCAGGTTTAATAACACCACCGTTACTTAATTTTTTCCCACCTAAATCACGAAAGTTGATCCCACCAACTAAAGGCAACACCGAAGGATGTATTTGTAAGATATCAGTCATAACGCCTCTTCTCATTATTATGTTGTTAAGTTCTTAAAGAACCTTAACAGAAATCATCTTCTATTGTCATGTCATATAAACGTGATGAATTACCATACAAAAAAAGCCCTTAATACTTTTGTATTAAGGGCTTTAGCATTCAATTGAAACGCTTATTTCATTAAAATACGAGCCGCTTCAATAACGATACCAAGTGCATTGTTTTCTGTTTTCTTCAGTAATTCTGCATCTGGAATTTCTTGCTGAGTACGGTTTACGATAACGCCCGCAACCATACCTGCACGTAAACCTTGGCTTGCACACATTGTTAGTAATGTTGCAGATTCCATTTCATAGTTCATTACGCCCATTTCTTGCCACTCTTTCATCGAGCCTTTGAAACGGCGAACAACGCGACCTGTATAAGTGTCGTAACGTTCTTGTCCTGGATAGAATGTATCAGAAGACGCAGTTACACCTACGTGTACAGTTGAGCCATTGTCTTTAGCGGCTTTGTACAGTGCATTCATACATTCAAAGTCAGAAACAGCTGGGAATTCCATTGGAGCAAAGTGTAAGCTCGCGCCATCTAAACGGACGGCGGCCGTAGTCACAAGAATATCACCTACGTTGATATGTTCTTGAATTGCACCTGTTGTACCAATACGTAAGAAAGTACGAATACCTAATTGCGCTAATTCTTCAACTGCGATAGAGGTAGATGGGCCACCGATACCTGTTGAGCAAACAATAACCGCTTTGCCATCAATTTCGCCACGCCATGACGTGTATTCACGTAAAGAAGCCAGATGGACAGGGTTATCCATTAATTTTGCAATTTTTTCAACACGCTTAGGATCACCTGGAACAATTGCTAAAGTGGCACCCTGTAGGTCATTTTTGGTTAAACCTAAGTGAAATACATCAGACATATCGGACTCCTCAATGGGACAAAACCAATGATCATTAAATTAAGGCTTACTTTATCAGCTTTACAGACCTTTTTAGTGACCAATATCACCTACAAGGCGCTAAACAAAGTAACAATTTCATAAAATTGTGATTATCATCACGAAATATGGCGTTCGAAATACATTTTCAGCAAATACATTATCAATATTTGCTTACTTCAATCATTCAAGATACTCATACATCCATCCTAATTAATTAGTATAGATGCAATAAACACCTTATCGAATATAAATACCCAAATACATACTCCAATATACATACTCTAAATAATTCAAGGTGTAGCTAGGCGACAAATGAACGAGTCGCTAGGAGCATAAATAGTATGTGACTAGTGCGAGAGAATGAAGTCAACAACGCTACAGCTTGAAGTATGACGAGTAGCTTGAAGTCTAACGAGCATAACGCGTACACTACCCGCCCTTAAAACAAACATCTTAATGTGACAAACACCTCGTCACTGGAGTAAACATGAGCTTATTTAACCAAATTGCAAGCCTATTGGGTGGCGAAAAAATCAATCAATATAAAACTGTCCTCGACTGGGTTGAGTCTCAAGGCGGTATTGAAGGCTTAATAAAGCAATTTGATACAGCGGGTTTAAGTGAGCTGATCCAATCTTGGATAAGTACAAATACAAATTTACCTATCAGTGCTGAACAAATTGTAACTGTTTTCTCATCGCCTGTTATTAACGAACTTGCGTCAAAGATTAATTTAAGTACAACTGAAGCCTCTGAAATGGCAGCTCAATATTTACCTAAATTAATTGATAAAGTGACACCAGATGGAGTGGTACCTAAAGATTTAGATTTAGTCAGTGCAGGGATGGATATCCTAAAAGCGAAGATTTTTGGTAGTTAAATAAACAAACTGTTTTAATCGTGCTTATTTAATGCGTTTTCCCTTACATCCATAAGAGAAAACGCATTACGCTCTTAATAATCAAAATTGATTACAGCAAACCTTCTTCAATTAACGCGTCATGGAAACGTTGCTTCTCTTCTGGCGTTGCTTGAATACGCTCTAAAGGCACATCTAAAGCATAAGGGATATTTTGTTGTGGTGAATAAACGGCTAATACATAGGTATTTCCATTTTGCTCAATCACAATAGGAGGCGTTTTCTTATTTCCTGAATAAGCAGTACGAATATCTTTACCATCCAAGTTAAGATGATAAGTTGCAATAAATTGCTTATTACTCACAACCATTTTTGCTGGGATTGCTATTAATTTTAGAGGCTGAGTTCCCACTGATAATAATGCTTTTCTCACTTTACTCGTCAATATTTGACGATAAATAAAAAAGATCACACTAAACCCAAATAAGCCGATAAAAATAACCGTACTAATTAGGCGAAGCCAAATATTATTTATCGCTACATCAACGGTCATTTTGCTAAGATCATTTGCATCAGCAACGGGTTCAACTAATACATCTTTTGGACCTAAATCTAAAAAAGTAAAATTACGCGAAACTTCATTGCCTTTATAACGTAAATCAACACTACAGTTAGTAAGAACGAAGAGTTGTGAGCGGCAAGAGCCCTTCACCGTAGCATCAACGGGTACTGCATTCTCACTGATTTTATAATCATAAAGAATATTAGGGATTTGATATGCACTAAATACAGTCAATGCTAACATCACAATCACTAAAAATAAGGTGCGAAATAATCCACCGTCTCCTCTTAGTGGAACCAATGTCAAAGGTCGGGTAGGGAAAGCATCTAATATTTTATCCGAAAGTTTAATACTGCTTTGCACAATAATTATATCCATAAAATTAGCGAGTTTTCGCAGTATAACAACTCTTCAGAATATCAATAATAAGATTTGCTCCGAGTTTTCATTAATACTCTTTTTTATTTATATAAAATTAGCCTACTATTTTGATGGTATGATTTCTTTTCAAAATGACCATTCAAAAATAGCAGACTAATCAGTAATTATTTTATTATACGTTCTGACGTAAATATTTAGCGGCTTCCACCATATTCGCTAATGCTGCACGTGTTTCGGCCCAGCCTCGTGTTTTTAATCCACAATCTGGATTTACCCATAAACGCTCTGCTGGAATACGTGATTGCGCTTTTCTTAATAATCCCACAATCCATTCCACATTTGGCACGTTAGGCGAGTGAATGTCATAAACACCAGGCCCAATTTCATTTGGGTAATCAAAGTGTTCAAAGGCTTCTAAAAGCTCCATATCTGAACGTGATGTTTCGATAGTAATTACATCAGCATCCAATGCAGCAATAGAATTCATGATGTCATTAAACTCGCAATAACACATATGAGTATGAATTTGGGTTTCATCATCGGCAATAGCGGCACTTAATTTAAAGGCATCAACTGCCCAATCAAGATAAGCTTGCCATTCATCACGACGCAGTGGTAATCCTTCACGTAAGGCTGGCTCATCGATTTGGATTATACCAATACCCGCTTTTTGTAAATCATCTACTTCATCACGCAGTGCTAGCGCGATCTGTTTTGCAATCGTTTCACGCGTCACATCTTCACGAGGGAACGACCAACATAAAATTGTCACTGGCCCGGTTAACATTCCTTTAACTGGCTTTTCAGTTAATGATTGCGCGTAAGTTGCCCAATCTACAGTAATGGCTTCAGGACGGCTAATATCTCCAATAATCACTGGTGGTTTTACACAACGTGAGCCATAACTTTGCACCCAACCATTTTGTGTAAAGACATAACCATCAAAATGCTCGCCAAAATATTCCACCATGTCGTTACGTTCAGCTTCACCATGGACTAATACGTCGAGGCCTAGGTTTTCTTGTTCTGTTATCGCCTGCTTAATATGTTCACTAATGTTTTTACGATAAGCTACTGTATCAATATTTCCTTTTTTAAAATCAAGGCGCACAGTACGAATTTCAGTGGTTTGTGGAAATGAACCAATGGTCGTGGTTGGCCATAATGGCAGATTAAACCGAGCACGTTGAACTTCTGCGCGTTGGGTATAAGGTGAGTTTCTTTCACTGTCTTGTGCTTTAATCGCCTCTAAACGAGCCGCCACTTTGGCATTATGCACGCGTGTAGAATGCTGACGTTGGCGAATTGGAGCACTGTATTGTGCCAATTGATCATCATACTCGCCTTCGGATGCATTTAGTGCCTTAGCCAACAAAGCCACTTCTTCACATTTTTGAACAGCAAAAGCAAACCAACTTTTTACTTCATCATCAAGTTTAGTTTCTGCCTTTAAATCAATTGGGCTGTGCAGTAATGAACATGAAGTTCCGATCCATAATGGGCGTTTACCTTTTAGCGCAACGACTTGCTGATAACGTGTACTCAAATCGGCTTTCCAAACATTACGGCCATTAATGACACCTAATGACAGCACCCAATCTTTGGGTAATGTTTGATGTAAATGTTGCAAATCATCTTGACCTGCTGAAATATCAACATGAAGCCCATTAACAGGTAAGTCCTTAATAATATCAAGATGATGAGAAATACCATCAAAGTAAGTCGTCAACAGTAATTTAACTTGCCCTGCTAATGCTTGATAAGCGGTTTGGTATGCGCTTTGCCATTCAATTGGTAAATCCAATACTAATGCAGGCTCATCAATTTGTACCCATTCAATACCTTTCTCTTTTAATGCAGTAAGAACTTGTTGATATATAGGTAAAATTTCTTTTAAAAGCGTTAATCTATCAAATTCAGGCCCTTTCACTTTGCCTAACCAAAGATAAGTCACGGGACCCAGCAACACTGGTTTTATTTTATGGCCAAGAGCTAATGCTTCATCTACTTCATCTAATAGCTCTTTCCATGCAAAGGTAAATGATTGACCTTGTTGGAATTCAGGAACGATATAGTGATAGTTAGTATTAAACCATTTCGTCATTTCAGATGCAGCAACAGGCTTACCCGTTGGTGCTCTACCACGCGCAACTCTAAATAATGTATCAAGATCCAATGAGCCATCTTCATTACGGTGACGAGGTGGCACATTGCCTAACAATAGACTTGTTCCTAAAACTTGGTCATACCAAGCAAAATCACCCACAGGTAATAATTCAACTCCTGCATCTGCTTGCTGTTGCCAGTGACGAGCACGAAGCGTTTTACCTACTGCGATAAGTTCTTCTTGTGAAATCTTGCCTGCCCAATAATTTTCTTGTGCCTTTTTTAGCTCTCTATCTAAGCCAATACGAGGGAAACCCAGTGTGTGATTGCGAATTGTCATAATTAAAATCCTGTTTTTAGCCGTCTAGATGTTTACACATCCATAATCTACAGGTAGTGTATAAATCACAAGCGCAAATTTTTCATCAACAACCTGAAGGTTTCTCATGATAGAAATAAAACACTTAAAAACGATATTGGCATTAAAGCACACTGGCTCTCTTGCTAACGCAGCAAATCAACTACATCAAACACAGTCAGCTCTTTCACATCAATTTAGTGAATTAGAACATCGTCTGGGTTATCGAATTTTTGTGCGTAAAAGCCAGCCACTGCGTTTTACCTCACAAGGTGAAGTGCTGGTCAAATTAGCCGAAGAAGTTCTACCTATCGTGCGCAGAGCGATTGAAGCCTGTAATGAGCCGGGGAGTTCAAATTTAAATATTGCGATTGAATGCCATAGTTGTATTCAATGGTTAACACCCGCATTACAGCAATATCGCCAAACATGGCCTGAAGTCAATGTCGATTTCCATTCGGGGGTTACATTTGATCCACAGCCGGCATTACTACAACGTGAATTAGATGTAGTGCTAACCTCTGATATTTTAGATGATGCGCGTTTACACTATACCCCGTTGTTTGACTACGAAGTTAAACTGGTTTTATCCCCCGACCACCCTCTCGCGGATCGCTTACATATTCAGCCACAAGATTTAATTGCAGAAACCTTATTTATTTATCCTGTGCAAAGAGAGCGCTTTGATGTGTGGCGTCATTTTTTACAGCCCGCAGGAATAACACCACATTTTAAACATGTCGATAATACATTATTGTTAATTCAAATGGTTGCGGCTGGTATGGGGATCGCAGCGCTACCTCATTGGGCAGTAGAGAATTTTGAAAAACAAGGATTAGTTGTGACAAAAACATTAGGTGAAGGATTATGGAGCCGGCTATATGCAGCTAATCGTAGTGGAGAGCAACATCAACCGGCAATTCGTGAATTTATTCGTCTGTCAGGTCAGCACGCCGTTAACAACCTTCCTTTTGTAAAACAGGTCGGTGTATCCAGCGTCGATGGATCCAAAGTGATGCAACAATCAGGCTCGCGCCTATGATGAAACTTGGCCAATTTGGATGTTGTTGCCAAATAGAGAAATTGACTAATAACCCAGCTGGAACCATCATGTTATTCATAATAGCTAAGGTTCCAGCATCAACTTGTGTAGCGCCATAGTTCCACATGAAATAGCCTATTCCAGAAGCCCCTACTCCTAACCAGAATAAAACCCCCCATTGTAGTGATGTTGTTGGCATTTTCTGCCAATCAGCAAAACATAACGCACCAACCAGTGAAACGGCAACCGCACCAAGATAAAACCAAGAAAACGCATGATGTTGTGGGATCGGATGTACTTCCATTAATCGCTTATACCCCACCTGACCGATAGCAAAGAAAATATTAGCAAGTTGCACTAATAACAATCCATACCAAAAATCATCACTTAAATGGTCATAGCGAATAATAGCTGCCCCTAATACTGCGAGTAAGGAGCTGAATACATAACCCCAGCGTAATTTTTGACGTTCTAATAGATCATAAATTAACGTGACATAAAGCGGTGTTAATACGGTAAACAGTAAGAATTCTGCGACGGTCAAATAGTTATAAGCATGGAAGACAAACAGATACATAATACCAAGTTGGCAAGCTCCCACACTCATATAAAGCAAAATTACCTTAAAACGAATTCCCTTCCAACGTAAGAAAGGTAAGAAGACCAAAGCCGCTAAAGAAACACGGATCAAAACAGAGAGCCAACTATCAACCTGACCCGCGAGATACTCGCCGATCAAGCTAAAAGAGGCTGCCCATAACAGTGTTGTAATAATGAGCAACCACATAATTAACTATCTTTCTCAACTAACAGTGCTTCCATTAAATCCAATTCATGTAGCAACAATTGGAGTGTTTCATTACTAATTTTTCGCGTAGCCCTTAAATGGTAAAGCTCACCACGCTCAGCACGTAATGCAGTTAGGCGAAAACGTCTTTCAAGATCTTCTTCTAACATGTTATGAACCATTTCATCTTGATTTGCAGTACGACGTCGTAAATAGCCTGTTACCCGAGAAGCAACTTCATTAATTTCTTCTGCATCGAGTTGCTCTTCTGTACTAGCGGCTAAACGCTCTTCCATTTTATTCAAGCTGACAATCGCCACTTCTGCCATGATTTTTCGCGCATAACGAACTTCATTTTTATCGACTTCTTTATCGGTCGTTTTCACGCCTTTTAATAGAAAAGGGAGAGAGATAATACCGACAAGGATTGACAGTAAAATAACACCCGCTGCGATAAAGATGATTTGATAACGCCCTGGGAAAGTACTGCCATCGGCTAAAAAGAGTGGAATAGAGAGCGCACCGGCTAGTGTAATCGCACCACGAACACCAGCAAATGACGAAAGCCACAGCTCACGCGTTGTATAATTGGCGAAATCAAGTGGGTGTTTTTTCATAAAGATACGGCTGATCTTTTTCATTAGCCATAACCATGTAAAGCGTAAGATAAGTAGTGCAAAATAGATAACAAATACGGCAGCAAACAACATCCACACTTCAACTTCTGGATCAAGGTCAGCCTGAATAACAGAGCTTGTCCAAATAATCGGAAGTTGTAAACCAAGCATAATAAAGACAAGGCCGTTAAAGACAAATTCAAGCATTGACCACACGCTATCCGCACGTAAACGCATTGCGAGTGGTGCATTACGAATAACACCTGATTTACTGATAGTCATACCTGCAGCAACAGCGGCTAAAATTCCTGAAAAACCAATATGCTCGGCAATTAAGTAAGACGCAAAAGGCAACAATAACATAAAGACAATTTGTGTAGCTGGATCATCGCCACTCCAGCGACTCATTAATCGCAGAGATTTACTGTAAACTAAGGTGACGCCAATACCGGCCAGTAGCCCACCAACAGCGACTTTAAAGAACTCAAGTGTTGCGCCCCCCACAGTAAACACCATGGTTCCCATTGCTACCGCAACCGCGAATTTCAACGCAACTAGGCCAGAAGCATCATTCATTAATGCTTCACCCTCTAAAATACCCATTATTCGCTTAGGTATTCGCCCTTTACCGACAATGGAGGAAAGTGCTACTGCATCGGTTGGTGAAAGTACAGCCGCTAATGCAAATGCTGAAATCAGTGGGATACTTGGCATCATCCAATAAATCAGGTAACCAATACCAACAACAGTCACCATCACTAACACAAGCACAAGAATAAAAATCTCACGCCCATTTTGGATAAATTCTCGTGTCGGTGTTTTCCAACCATCAACAAATAGCAAAGGAGGGATCAATAGGACGAGGAATAATTCAGGATCAAAAGTGACATGTAAACCAAACTGAGGCCATGCCAATAAAGCCCCTATTACAATCTGTATTAATGGTAACGGAACACGAAAGGGAATTAGTTTTGTAATAACCCCCGAAACTGAAACCACCAGTATTAAAATCAAAATAGTAAAGAAAATTTCCATGTTACCCTTACATGCCTATTTTTATCTCAAAAACCTGTTATCTTTTCCTTAAAAAAGAAAACCCTACTGAATGATAAAAAAACACACCCTGCAAAAACTTATGCGCCATGCCTTTCTTTACCTTTCCTTATTTTAAACAGATCCCACGCTGACTCATGCGTGATTATTTAAAATTAAGATTAATCGTATCTAACGCAACAAATTGCACTCTTTTTATTGCCCTTTATTTATTAACGGCATTAAACATCGAAAGCATACGTTTTTATTTCTCTTTTTCCGTCTAAGTGATGTAATTACTCGTATACAAACGTAAAACATTAAGAAATTAAATAAAAATAACAAATAAAAGACAATATCGATTAATTTTTAGAGCAATGTCGCTTATTCACATGATTATTCAATCGTTCTTAGCATCGACATCATGACAACATCACAATATTTTCCGTCTCTAAACGCAGCTTTACGGCGTATACCTTCAACTTCAAAGCCTAATTTTTTATATAAATGTAAGCCTTTTTCATTATCTGAATAGACTTCCAACTCTAAACGTGTTGCTGCTAACCAATTGAAAGCATAATCAATTGCTGTATTAACAAGTAATTTACCGACACCTTTTCCGGAATACTCAGCACCAACACCAATACCAAAACTTACAATGTGGTGACGACGAGGATGACTATTAATTATCAGAGCTAAATGTCCCGCAACTTGACCATCAATAGTTGCCACAAAATTAGGAATATTTTGTTCTGCGAATTCAAGTAATCTTTTTTTCCACATCGTCACAGAAGGGTAAGGAAATTGGCAAGTACAAATATATAAATCAGGGTGAGTATATAACTGTTGAATTGCGGCTGCGTCATCTGGTTCGCCATGGCGTATTTTTATTTCTTGCATATATTCTACCAACTATTTAACAACTAAGCTTAAATTCGACAATAGCGAATTAAAGTAGATAAATAAATAGCAAAAAAGCGGAATATAGATATATTCCGCTTTTTGTCTTTAAAACCGATGATTCGAATTAAATCGCCCACTCACCCGCATAAAATGCCACTAAAGCAATAGTAATTAATACGGTACCAATATTGAGTTTACGCCACTCGCCCGCAAATACTCGGCCAATCACTAAACAACCAAAACCAAGCATAATACCTGTAACGATATTACAGGTTAAAACAATAAAGACGGCACACACCATACCTGACATAGCATCAACAAAATCACTAAAATCTAACTTAGTGACATTACCTAACATCAATAAACCCACATACATTAGTGCAGGTGCCGTTGCATAGGCTGGAACTAAATAAGAGAGAGGTGATAAGAAAAGGATCAGTAAAAATAAAATACCCACTACAGTTGCAGTTAATCCTGTTTTACCACCCGCGGCGGTTCCTGCAGCTGATTCAACATAAACTGCTGCAGGAGCGGCACCAATCACACCCGCAAAAATACTACTGACAGAGTCAGAAGTCAGTGCTTTTCCGCCATTAATAATTTGTCCGCGTTTATCTAATAAGTTTGCTTGACCGGCAACAGCACGGATAGTCCCGGTTGCATCAAAAATAGCAGTCATGACTAATGCAAGTACACTTGGTAAAACTAAAGGTTGTAATGCTCCTTTAATATCCATCGCAAATAATAAAGAAAGCCCTTCTTCACCTAATTGAGGCATTTTAAAAACACCTTGGTATTTTACATTAGGATCGAAAATCAACCCAATAATAGAAATGGCAACAATCACCAATAATACGCCACCCGGAACTTTGCGTTTTTCTAATCCGAAAATAGCAGCTAATCCAGCAAGTGACATCAGAACAGAGAATGATGTAAATTTCCCCATTGCAACAGGTAAACCATCAAATGGGTTTTTAACGACAAGTCCAACACTATTGGCGGCAATTAAAAGTAAAAATAAACCTATCCCTATTCCTGCGCCATGAGCAATACCTGTCGGAATATTTTTTAAGATCCAAGTACGAATGCCAGTTAATGAGAAGACAGTGAATAAACATCCCATTAAAAATACGGCACCTAATGCAACAGGCACAGAGATATTTTGTCCCAAAACCAAGCTAAAAGCGGTAAATGCTGTTAATGAAATAGCACAACCAATCGCCATAGGAAGATTTGCCCACAATCCCATTAGAAGAGAGCCCAATCCCGCGACCAAACAGGTTGCAATAAAAACTGCGGTATGTGGAAAACCGGCTTGTCCTAACATACTAGGAACAACAATCACGGAATACACCATCGCCAAAAATGTCGTTAAACCGGCGATCATTTCTTTGCGAACAGTGGTACCGCGAGCTGTAAGTTTAAAATAGCTATCCAGTTTACCTGAGGTTGCTGATTGATTAGCAGACATTACATTCCTCTGACATAAAAACGGTTCACTCTCCAAAAAACGAAAACGATTACGTATCAATTAAAATAGCCTCTTATTGATAAAAATCTTAAGAGGGAGTCAAAAGCAAACGTTTGGTTTTTCGTGTGGATTGAGTGAGAGAATTTGACGCAAACGATTATCTGGTGCTTTTAGGGTAAGAATCAAGCGAAAAAACACATTTTTAATAAAAATGTCATAAAAAGATAATTTAAAGCCAGAAAAGAAGGAAAAGAAGAAAGCGACTACCTACTTTTTAGTTCGCCAATTTAGCTACATCAGATCAAGTTGAGTCTCTTTCAACAATTTTAATTCGATCTTTTAGTCACTCCGGATGATATTAAAAATGAATTAAAATAGTATAGAGATCATTCTAAATTTTTGAATGAGCAAGCCTTAAAATCATTTTGAGGGGCTTTGATGGGGATGAACGGGCGGTTTTCGCTAACTCACTCGCCCGTTTAACATAAAAGGGATTATTTGTAGTGATCTGGCTTCCAACGTGCTTCTAAATCTTCTAATAATTCAAATGTTGTTTCTTGAACAAAATTTTTCATAGTAGGGTGAAAACTCGCTATTAAAACTACTTTTTGATTTGAGTGAGTCCTCTCTTTTAATATGAACACTTCTGCCTTGCCATAGAGAGTCCCTAAGATAATATTTTCGGGGGCTTGCCTAATTGGGTTACCCATATGCTGATAAAGCCATTGGTCAGTCATAACCTGTTCTAGCCCAAAGGGGATTTTATTGGGAAATATCCAGCCATTCTTCATATTATCGGGTATTAATGTTAGTGTAATTTGAGAGAGTTTTTTCGAGGGATTTTTAAAAGCTAAAAAAACATATTCTTTGCTCATCCGTAACTTTAAAGAATTATCACCTAAATTACCTTGCGGTTTAGTTTTATAAGGGATTAACCCATCGTCATAAAGTTCATTATAGGTATCCCCTAATCGCAGCACTAAGGCTTCAGTATTCACACTCATTTGTAGTATTAAACCTCTTCGTCTGAAAGATAAAGATTTGGGTGAGGTCTATTACCTTTAGAATATTCTTCTCTAGCCTCTAAAGACTCAAATAATTCAAATGTTATATTTTGGGCAAAGGTTTTCATGGTTGGATGGAAATTAACAATTAAAATTATATTTTTATCAATATTTATATTTGTTAATTTGAAAACTTCAATTTTACCAAAAGGTATTTTTAAAATAATTTGTTCAGGAGTATATCTAATCGGGTTACCCATATGCTGATAAAACCATTGGTCGGTCATGACTTGTTCTAATCCAAATGGGATTTTATTGGGAAATATCCAGCCATTTTTCATATTATCCGGAATTAATGTCAATGTAATTTCAGAGAGTTTTTTTGATGGATTTTCAAAAGATAAAGAAACGTACTCTTTG
Organism: Proteus vulgaris; assembly: GCF_016239305.1. Taxonomy (GTDB): domain Bacteria; phylum Pseudomonadota; class Gammaproteobacteria; order Enterobacterales; family Enterobacteriaceae; genus Proteus; species Proteus vulgaris_C. The sequence continues at coordinate 31,835 of NZ_JAEHOQ010000005.1, forward strand.
GACATTTTAAGTGTCACTTCATCATCACCTGAATTCCCTTGCGGTTTAGTTTTATAAGGGATTAATCCGTCGTCATAAAGCTCATTATAGGTATCCCCTAATCGCAGCACTAAGGCTTCAATATTCACACTCATTTATATAATCCTCTTTCCCTATTTAATCGGTGTATTTCAGCTAAGACTTCATTCAGTTTTTCATCAGACACATTATATTCCGCTTTTAAACATCCTCTGTTCGCTTCCCAATTTCGCTCAACTGCGACTTTTAAATCCTGACTGTCATACTCTTTTCGACGTAATTTGATGTCATCGTCTAATTCTACCCAGCTCCTGTTTTTTCCACCGAAAGTTTCACTGCATTTTTGGTGTACGGATCTCGGGATAGCTACGGAAGCGACTTGATCGACCAATATATCTATTTGACTTTTTGAATATAGAGGATTTAATTTTTTATAGTACAGTCTAACTGCAGCTTGTGAGGGAATATGGTCAACTTCATAAATCCCTCCTTTAGAGAGTTTTCTTAATTTTCCGTAATAGTCGACCTCTAAAAAATTCACGAGTCTTTTTTGAAAATAAACATAAATGGCGGGGACTTCCCCCCAAGGGTCGACAATAATAAAATCATTAAAATCGTCTTCTTCCAAGGGAAAGGTTTCGATCCAACCTTCTTGTCGTTCTTCAGGAAAACCAGGAGGCGCATTCAGCGATTGTTCAGGAATAGGGTTCGGTAAGCGCCAAATTTCTTGAGGTTCAGGTAACGGAAGTGGGGGCGTCATATAGCCAAACTCACCACCGTCATGAATAAGTGTTTCTTGTTGCCCATTATCCAAACTAAACTTAACGGTATGAAAAGCATCACTGGTGTTTGAGGGGATATATTCTGCGGTATTCCTCACCATGTCCCAATGAAATGATCCTTCTATATCAGGATCTAAAAATGTTGCTGTGCCATCTTCATGACGCTCGGCAAATCGGACTCTGACATGATTGAGTCCGCTGGCTTCATTGACAACATACCCAGCGACCTTAGTGGCATATCCTGTACTTTCATCATCAACAATCCGAAACCGAACGCCCGTGATTACGGTGCTTTTTTATGAGCAAGCTGCCGTAAAGTGACTTCTTCCGTATAGTTTTGTCCTTTGACTGTCTGCGATGAGCGAGAAAACCCGCCGACTAAAAGGGGAGAATTTATCAATCTTCCAATGAACAGTTGGTCTTCATTCGGATCCCCAGCAGGCTCAGAGTGAAAAAGTAAGCCTAAAATTCCCCATCGGGAGGCAATCGCAACATCTTTAACGGCATCGAGGACACTTTGATAAGGCACAGGGGTAGGTTTAAAGATAGGTTTAGGTAATATGATGGATTTAGGCGACGCATAGGATAGTGAACGCGCTTCCATAAACAGTTTAGCCGGTGAGATAGAAACAGAAACAGGAGTTACTTGACCTCCTGCTGTTGTTTTTCCTTTATCTTCTTCTCTTCGTTTATGAATAAAATATTCCGCCATTCATTACTTCCTAAAATAATAGTATTAAGTGAAATAAGAATATCTTAACTAATTGTTTTTTAACGTTAGTTTATTTAAAAACAATAACTAGGTATATTTATCTATCATTAGTCACTTTAATCAGTTGCTTAGATAAATAATACCGCTCGTTCCCTATGTGTGGCATTAATGGTTTGCAGTATTCGTTATTTTTATCTGAAGATAGTGTTATCTTCTACTTCTAACATTAGATGAATAAACATTGTTTTAGCAAATGACCTTCTGTTCAATATAAGCATTTCTAGATTATTCTTAATAAATTTTAAAATAAGTAAAATTACGAAAAATAATTATAATCATTTATAAAAAACAATAAGATAAAATTTGAATATTTAGAAATCGAGAAAAGAGAGAGTTCTTCTATCGTATTCCTATCACCCTAAATGGAATACGATAGAGAAGAAATGATATTAAGATGAGCGACTATTGAGTGCTTCAACGCCTAGATTCCAACGTTCCATCGTTGATACTAAGAATAAGCCTGTCATGGCAACCAATAAAAAGGGTAGTGAAGATGAAGAAATTTCTGACAATGCGCCAGCCAGCAAAGGTCCAGATAAATTACCAATTCCCCATAACATAGCCGCAGACGCATTAGCGACCATCAGATCATTACCTGAGAAATATTGCCCTATTTGTACCAACGCAATGGTGTATATCGCACCCGCTGTTGCGCCCAGCACCAGTAATAAAGGCCAAATCAAAAATGTATGAGACATCGTGATAGGTAATAATAAGCTTGCGAGCAGCGTTACCACACCACAAATTCGATATAACCGCGTTCTGTTCATATGGTCAGCAAGCCAGCCAAACGGCATTTGCATAATGGCGTCACCGGCTAAAATAGCGCTTATCATCATGGCTGCAATAGCTTCAGTATGTCCCATACTTAAACCATAAATAGGAAACATTGAAAGTACGGTACCATCAAAAAAAGCAAAAAATACAATGCCACCACAGATTGCTGGTGCAACTTTAACAAAGCGAATAATAGAAAAATTAGGCTCTTGCGTATCTTTTGGTAATTTATCTCCTGTTTTCTGATCCATCATTAAAAACAGGACAATAGAGATAATATGAATAAAGACACTAATTAAAATAGGTGTCTTATCTGCGACGCCATAAAGCGCAATAATTGAAGGCCCTAATAACTGGCTAATTGTAAATACAGTGGTATATACCGCTAAAATCCGTCCACGTTTATTATCTGGTGAAAGCTCATTAATCCACGTCTCTCCTAAACAAATCATCACACCACTGGCAATACCAGTGATAAGTCGTAAAGGAAATAACAACTCTAGAGGTAAGCTTCCCATTAAAGGTAATAAGCTTATTGCAGAAATAATGGTTGCTAAAAGCATAGCAAAGCGTTTACCAATCCATTGCACAATACGCCGAGCAAAAGGTGAAATAACTAACATCCCAATAGCTGGCGCTGCGGAAATAAGCCCAATGATAGATTCACTAATACCCACTAAATTAAGGCGTAGTGCAACCATGGGAATAGTTAATCCGATAACAATCCCGATAACGCCAATACTTACCGTGATAGTTGTTATCGCAAAAACTTCGGATTGGCGATAGTTTTGATATGACATGTTTATTTGTTTCTGTGAATAACAGAAACCTCTGTAATAAAAGAAAGGGGGTTAAATAAAATATTGTTGTATTATAGGGGATAAGAAATAGATAAACATGCTTAAAAAGTAACATTAATCAGAGAAAGATCTCCGTTTGACTCACGAAGATCTTTGTCTTTCACAATATTCTCACTCCACCGTCACTTATCCTACAACACTTAAGAAAAATAACGGTAGATAAGCACAGTACCGGATGCCAATACAATGGTATAAATCACACTCATAAATCGTGCTTTTGACATACGTAATGTTAAATTTCGCCCTAACCACACGCCAGCAAACATAGCAGGCAAGAAAATAACCGCTAATTTAAGAATATCTAATTGCCAATAAATTCCTGCAAATAAGAAAATCACCACTCGCGTTAATGTACTAAAGCCAATCAATGTGGTTTGTGTGATGCGAAACTTATTTTTGTCTGCGATCCTACCTGATAAATAAATCGCATATAAAAAACCGCCACTACCAAACAATGCGCTAAAGACCCCACCAATTAACCCAAAAGGATAAACCAAGCGTTGAGAAAATTGGCTTTCTTGTTTTTTCCAAAACAGTGCATAGATTGCATAACAAGCAGCAAAAATACCTAAAAGAAGAGAGAGCAAATCAGGTCGTGTGGTTAATAAAATTGTCGCACCAACAAGACTACCAATAATAATAAGCGGGATAAGATAGCGTATCTCTTTAAAATCAGCCTGTTTACCATCTCTTAAGACATTCACTATGGCAGCACTTAAATCAATTAATGCCAATAAAGGTACTATCATTGAAAGAGGTAAATAAAGTGCTAATACGGGGCCTGCAATTAACGCGGAGCCAAACCCTGCCATACCGAAAATAACATAAGCAAAAAATAAGGTAAGTAGGCAAATAAAAAGATCAGACCAACTAAGTAAGTCCATCATAATAAACCTTGAATAATTATCATTTAACGAAGGATATTAGCGTAATTATTAAAAATCGAACAGTGATCGTAAGACGATTCACAAAATACAGCAGAAACAGGATCTCATTTTTCCGAATACGGTTAATTAGTGTTATTATCTAATCGGAATGACACTTTTAAACTAACGATATTTTGAATTGGCAATGAACCCACAACCTCCTAAAAAAACAAATGAATACCTTGGTAATAAAGTCAAACAATTAAGGCAATCTCGAAACTTGTCACTTAATGAGTTATCAAGAAAATCGGGAATATCCAAGGCTGCATTGTCAAAATTAGAATCCGGTGATTCTAATCCTAGAATCGATACCTTAGAGGCTATCGCGATAGCCCTTGGCTTTCCTTTGGGAGATTTATTTAGTTTTACACGCGAAGAGTACCCTCGCTTAGAACGACATAAACCTATCGTTGGTGATTATGCCCAAGAATTTAAATTCCGTATTGGTATCGGCAATATTACTGAGATTTGGCATATTGAGATGAAGCATGGGGCAATTATTAATAGCCCTGCTCACGCTGATGGTACGCAAGAACACATCATGGTCTATTCTGGTAAATTAATGATGCGTTTTGATAACGACGAAACTGTCTTATTAGAAACAGGTGATTTTTACGCTTTTCATGGCAATGCTCCCCACTCTTATATCTGTGTGGAAGGACATTTACGCGCTTCTGTGATTATGTCTAGCCCAAATCAACAGCATTACCACCATCGTCCTTAAGCACTATATTGGCTCCCTCTTAATGATTAAAGAGAGAGCCAATCTGCATTAATTTAAATAACTTTCCATTTGTTCAAAAACACGTAAATCATCACTAAATCTGACTTCTTTTACGTCTTCAAGCTTTTCGACCTGACTGACCATCTGCATTAGACGATCATCTTTTTGTACTAATAGCCAAATCCGGCTTTTATCGCTATTTTTCATCGGTAAACACAAAATGCCATCGACGTTAAATGCGCGACGGGCAAATAGACCACAAATATGGGTCATAACACCGGGATGGTTGCGAACAATCAATTCCAGCGCGATAGGTTGTGATTGGTTTGACATAAATTAAGCTCCTATCATCTCAATATTTGCAGCCCCAGGTGGAACCATTGGAAATACTTTTTCATGGATATCAATCATAACGTGAATTAAGCAAGGGCCTGGTTTTTCAATAGCAGCTTGCAATGCACTGGCGGGATCTGCTTCTTGATTTAAGTCACAGGTATCTAAACCAAAACCTTGTGCAATACGGATAAAATCTGTTTGATAAGGGTAAGCTGCAGCATAAATGCGCTCTTCAAAAAACAGCGTTTGTTGTTGATGCACTAAACCCAGCGCCTGATTATTAATCAAAATAATTTTGATATCTAATTGGTGTTCAGCAGCGGTGGCAAGCTCTTGAATATTCATCATAATACTGCCATCCCCCGAAAAGCAGAGAATTTTCTTATCTGGCTCAGCTAACGCGGCACCAATTGCAGCAGGTAAACCAAACCCCATCGTGCCTAATCCACCTGAAGTTAACCATTGTCGAGGTCGATTTAACGGATACGCTTGCGCTACCCACATCTGGTGTTGTCCTACGTCAGTCGTAATAATCGCATCATCATCTACGCAGCTTGAGGCAGCCAATACAATACCGTAACCACTCAGAATATTTTCAGAGTTTTTCATCTCCAATGGATATTCTTGTTTTAGTGTCGTAACACGTTCTATCCATTCATTACGTTTATTGGTATTAATCAATGGTAATAACAGTGATAATACGGATTTCGCATCGGCGTGGATCGCAATATCAGGGCGTTTGATCTTACTAATTTCAGCGCGATCGATATCAACATGAATAATTTTAGCATTAGGGCAAAACTTCTCGGCTTTACCGATGGCACGATCGTCAAATCTAGCCCCTAATACAATCAACAGATCCGCTTCTTCCAAAATAAAATTGGTACTACGAGTTGCATGCATACCCAACATCCCCAAATACAATGGATGTGAAGGTGGCATTAATCCTAATCCCATTAATGTCATGGTTGTAGGTAGGTTACTTTTTTCTGCTAATTCAATTGCCTCTTTACATGCCTCAGAGCTAATAATCCCCCCACCTAAATATAAAACGGGGTTTTTAGCCTGATTAATCATTTGCGCCGCTTGTATCACTAAATCAGTATTAAATGCGGGAACAGGATCTTTTTGTGGAATAGGCGGTAACGCTTCTAATGTAATTTTGGCTTGCTGAACATCTTTTGGCACGTCAACCCAAACTGGTCCCGGTCTTCCTGACATTGCTAAACGAAATGCATCACAAATGATGTCAGGTAAATCCGCAATATCGCGTACTAAATAGTTATGTTTAGTAATGGGAATAGACATGCCATAAGTATCAACTTCTTGGAAAGCATCGGTTCCGATCATGGCTGAAGAGACTTGGCCTGTAATACAAACCAAAGGAATAGAGTCCAGTTTAGCATCTGCAATCGCTGTCACTAAATTTGTCGCACCTGGGCCACTTGAGGCAATACACACAGCAGGTTTACCATTTGCTCTTGCAATACCTTGTGCAATAAAACCCGCACCTTGCTCATGGCGAGTTAAAATATGTCGAATAGATTTACTTTGGCTCAATGCATCATACAAAGGAAGCGCAGCCCCACCGGGAATACCTGCAACTGTCGTAATGCCTTGTCGTTCCAGTAAATAAACGATTAATTGTGCGCCAGTAAACGTTCTACTTGTTGTGGCGTTTTCTTGTTGATCACCCATTTTTATCTGTCCTTTGTTCTAAGCCGGACTTGATGGGCAGGTAGAAAAGAAAAACCCCGCCCGGTTAGTGCGCCGGCGGGGTTTCGAAACTGTGTTGATTCGGACCCGTTACGGCGCTTTGCCGACGACCACCACCACACGCACGACAACCACAGCCGCAATGTGCGCTGTTAGTCGTAGGCTTTGTAGTAGAGTAGTGATGATCATGGGTTACCTATCAATTAATTTAATGATGTGTTTACGTATTATCTGTATTTAAAAAAACATAACTTCTACAAATTAACAACCTTTTTTTTCGGTTTATTTTTTATCACCATTAAAAACGAGAGCTAGATCACTTCTAATGAAAATAAAAAAATAATGACGATAACAGCATAAAAAACCAGATTAACCTCACATTACAGAATAACCAAAAATCCTTTTATCTGCGTAAACACACCAACTCAATTTTATAAAAACGCAACTTGAACCAAGAGTAATGTTGCCGAAAGTACAAACATAAATACCACCATAGGCATAATAAATTTAAGCCATTTGTTATAGGAGATATCTAACATTTGCAAGGTTGCTAACACCAGTCCGGTAGGGGCTAAGAACAACATAATATATTGCCCCCAGTTATATGCAGATACCACCATATAACGAGGAACACCGACTGCATCCGCTAATGGCGCCATAATTGGCATCGCTAAAACCGCAAGCCCTGAAGAGGAAGGAACGATAAAACCTAAGCAAATAAAAACCATGAGCTGTGCCAATAAGAATAAGCTTGGCGGCATTCCTGCAACCATATGAGACATAAACTCAAGGATAGTATCGGCAATTTTACCTTGTTCCATCACAAGGTTAACACCACGCGCTAAACCAATAATTAATGAAACGCCTACTAATTCAGATGCCCCATGAATAAATCCATCAATAGCCGTTTTTTCTTTTAATCCAGAAAGGAAAATAATGACGATGGCAATGGCTAAAAAGAGAGCGGCCATTTGTGGAAACCACCAGCCCATATCCATGACGCCCCAAACCATAATAGGAAAAGCGGCAACAAATAAGCAGAGGATCACTTTACGACGCCATGAAAATTCTAATATTTCATTAGGATCGTAATTACTTAAAAAGCGCTGTTTAAAACTTTCGGCATTTTCATAGTTATAAGAAAAAGCAGGATTTTTTTTGATTTTTTTACAATACCAGTATAAATAAACCAAAACGCCAATCGTACCTATAACCAAACCAATAGTACGAAAGCCAATCCCTTCAATAAAACTTATTCCTGATGCATTTGAGGCTATCACCACAGAGAATGGATTAACTGTTGAAAATCCAGCCCCCATTGAAGAGGCAAGGAAAATGGCCCCAACACACACAATAGCGTCATATCCCAATATTAAGAATATAGGCACTAATATGGGGTAGAAAGCTACGGCTTCTTCTTCAATCCCACAACTTGTCCCGCCTATGGATAATATAATCGTGACACCAAACACCACTAAAAACTCTTTACCTTTGGTTCGATTTGCCAGTGCTGTTAAGCCCGCATTGAATGCACCAGTTTTATTAACAACCCCGATAAGCCCCCCCAAGACAAGAATGAAAACAATAACATCAGCCCCCTCTATCGTTCCTTTCACCATACTTTCAGTAATATCCATTATCCCTTTGGGTTGTTGTGCTACACGTTCATAGGTTCCAGGTATCGCTATCGGTTTTTTAATTGTTCCATCAGTAAATTTATTAATCTCAATAGAGACATTTAAGTCATCTAATGTGGCTTGAGTTGCAGGTAATAATTCATGAGAACCGTCTATTTTTGCAACCACTAATGATGGCTCTGCTGAGTTATAACTTAATCGTTGATATTCGCCTGCTGGAATAATCCATGTTAAGCCAACCACAATTACTGTAATTGCAAATAAAATAGTAAATGCGGTCGGAAACGCAAACTTTTTAAGTTTCATAGCGTCCTCGACTTAAATAAGAGGTAACGACTGCCAGTAGAAATAATGTCTAACTGGCAGTATTTATTTTTAGAATTAAATTTAGAATAATAAAAATAATATTAATTAGAGATAATTGTTGTACCTGTTTTCCCTTCTAAAGCAGATAGTGCATTATCTAAAGAAGTAATAATTGCTTGAGCATCCTTGTGACTTTCTTTTAGAAAATTAAGACAAGCTTCAACTTTCGGTAACATACTTCCTTTAGCAAATTGTCCTTGAGAAATATATTCTTCAGCTTGAGAAAATGTTAATTTATCTAAATTAACTTGCTCTGGTTTATTAAAATTAATTGCCACTTTATCAACAGCCGTTAATATTAATAAAATATCTGCTTTTAATTCGACAGCTAATTTAGCACTGGAATTATCTTTATCAATAACGGCATCAATACCCTCTAATAAATCATCTTTCCGAATAACAGGAATACCACCACCACCAACAGTGATCACCACAATATTATGTTCAACTAACTGCTTAATAATCGGTGATTCTACAATTTCTAACGGTTTTGGTGATGGAATAACGCGACGATATCCACGCCCCGCATCTTCCATAAAGTGAAAACCATGCTCTTCTTGAATAGCCTCAGCTTGCTGTTGAGTATAAAAGGCCCCTATGGGTTTTGTTGGCGATAAAAAAGCAGGATCATTTTTATCAACCACCACTTGGGTCACTATCGTTGCACAACCATAATTTTTATTCAGATGTCGAGCACACAACTCATCATTAATAGCTTGTTGTAAGTGATAACCGATATAACCTTGGCTCATAGCACCACATTCAGCAAATGGCATATAAGGCGTGCCAATATTTTGTTGTGATGCATAATCCATAGCTAAATTTATCATCCCAACTTGAGGACCATTGCCATGACCAATAATGATTTGGTAACCTTTCTCAACCAAGTCCACGATGGGCTTTGCGGTTTTTCGTACTATCTGCTTTTGCTCTAGTGGCGTATTTCCTAATGCATTTCCCCCTAAAGCAATAAATACCTTTTTAGGCATTATTAACTCCTTGCTTTAGTTTAAAGTGGCAAACATAACAGCTTTAATGGTATGCATACGGTTTTCAGCTTGATCGAAAACTTTTGATTGACGAGATTCAAAAACATCGTCAGCCACTTCCATTTCACTCAAACCAAACTTCTGATAAATATCTTCACCAATAATAGTTAGACGATCGTGGAATGAAGGTAAACAGTGTAAGAAAATCGCATGAGGATTAGCCATTTTCATCATAGAACTGTTCACTTGATAAGCTTTTAATAAGCGAATACGTTCATCCCATACACTATCTGGTTCACCCATTGAAACCCAAATATCGGTATAGAGAACATCCGCATCTTTCGCCCCTTTTTCAATATCTTCGGTTAACGTGATAGAGCCTTCATTTTCTGCCGCGATTACACGACACTCTTTCACAAGTTGCTCTTCTGGCATTAAAGATGCTGGGCCACACGCTGTAAAATGTAAGCCTAATTTCGCACAAACTACCATTAAAGAGTTAGCAACGTTATTGCGAGCATCACCAAAGAAAGTGAGCTTAAGCCCTTTTAAATGACCAAAGTTTTCTTCAACAGTCAGCATATCCGCCAACATCTGAGTTGGGTGGAATTTATCTGTCAGACCGTTCCACACTGGCACACCTGATTTTGCAGCCAATTCTTCAACTAATGACTGATCGAAACCACGATATTCAATACCATCATAAAAACGCCCTAATACACGCGCAGTATCTTCAATAGACTCTTTTTTCCCCATTTGTGAGGAGCCGGGATCAAGATAAGTCACCCCCATTCCTAAATCATAACCCGCTACTTCAAAAGCGCAGCGCGTACGTGTTGAGGTTTTTTCAAATAATAAAACGATATTTTTACCTTCCAAAGAACGATGAGGAATGCCTGTCATTTTTAATGACTTAAAATGTTTAGATAACTTTAATAAATATTGAATTTCAGCCGATGAAAAATCGAGTAATTTTAGAAAACTTCTACCTTTAATATTAATAGACATAATAATCCTATCTCCTAATTATTCTGATAATAATAGAGTTAAAGAAATGATTTGTTATTTATAAAAAATAGAGCCCCCCCCAATAACAGACGTCATTAGGAAGTATGCTTTATATTTTTAGTGCGCAAAAAGAGGGCTTAACCGTTAAAAACGGAGAAATGAAAACATTGACGTTGTTTATACATCATGATGTGGGTAATACGTCTAATATGAGGTGTTTTCCTATTATTATTTTCCATAATACTAGTACCTTCATCTATATGTATTAAATGAGGATTACAGTGAAACATATAGGAATTAACATTAATGTGATTATTATCTCAATTATCTATTTATGACTAAAATCATATCTTATTAGAAATAAATAATGAATAAAACATTCCATTAACACACATATACTATAAGGAGAATTGAGTTTATATTAACAGACTAACTCAATTAAATTAGCAATATAATATAAAATAAATTAATAGAAATAATTCAACTTTATTTAGTTATTATTTATTGTGTTTCTTAAATGTTAATGTTACCGATGTGTTTTAACATTAAAATAATTTAGCTAGCATCATTACGCCACTACAAATAATTAAAATCAAAGTTGCATACTGAAATACCTTATCAGGCATTCTGATTAACAGCCACTTAGACAAGGGAATAGAGATCAATGAGCCTAAAAATAACAAAAGCGCCAAATGAATATCCGTATGCCCATCTTGCATATAAGCCAGTGCTGAAGAGCCTGATAACAATGTTGTGGTAAATATAGAAGTACCAATGGCCTGCTTAATAGAGAGGTTTGCATAACGTAGCAATAACGGTAATACAACGACACCGCCCCCCACCCCTGTTGCACCTAAAACAACACCTGCTGCAATCGCAGGAAGTAATAGTGCTTTTATATTTAAAGGCGCTAACGCTGTATTTTCAACCACAACGGGAGGTAATGAGAAAAACATTCTCTGTACAAAGAGAAATAGAGAAAACACAATAGCACTGACAACAAGCGCATTAATTCCCCATTCAACTTGTTGCTGATACTGCTCTAATGAACCTAAATAATTAACCAAAACACTAGCCAAAAAGGTACTTGGTAGCATTATTCCTAATACAATCATTGCTCTTTTAAAAGGAATATTACCAAGGCGAAAATGCATATAAGACGAGGTGACTTTCATCAACATCGATAATAAATTTGCTGTTGCCACAGCCATTAATGCATTCATACCAAAAAAATACGTCAATACAGGTAAAACAATAACACCGCCACCCACGCCCGTTGTGCTAATAATTAAACCAATAGCAGCACCTACCGCTAATGTAGTGATAAGTAACATTATTGATTTCCTTGCATGACAGCTTCTCGCCCTTTTAATAAGGCTTTTTCTGCTGACTCACTCGCCAGTGTCATATATTTAAAAAACAACACATCAAAAGCCACCATTTGTAAAACTTGTGGCGTGATCACCCCCAATTGAGAGTGTTGTTCATCATAAAAATAAGGCAACGTATAATCAGATAAACGAGTCGCTTCATCTTGCCCAAAACGGGTTAATGCCACCGTTAAACAGCCTTCATTCTTTGCTGATTTCAACATACGATTAATATCAGCAGTATTACCCCGTGCAGTAACTGCAATAGCAAAGTCATCAACTGATAAATTGGCAGAATAAGCCAGTTGAGCATGAAGATCTGAACTAAATAAGGCGTTTTTATTCACGCGAATTAGCTTATGGAAAATATCACTTGCCACAACCGCAGAGGCACCAATACCAAACAGGACAATGCGTTTAGCCGAGACCATTTTTTTAGCCAGCAGATCAATACACTTGGGATCTAACAAAGCCAATGAGTCCTGAATAGCGCTAGTAAATAGATGGCCTGTTTTTGAAATAATTAATTCTGTCGGATCTGTTTTCGCTAAATTACCATAAAGAATACCGCCACTGCTTTTTTGTTGCTTTTCTTCTGAAAGGTAATCAATTTTAAATTCAGGATAACCACGATATCCCATTTGACGAGAGAAACGGATAACAGAAGCACTACTTACACCAGCTTTCAGTGCCAGTTCAGCTGCATTCATACTGGCAATATTCTCACTATTCTCTAATAAATAATGAGCAATACGTTGTTCTGTGCCTTTGCCCTGTATTAGCAAACTTTCAAGTTTTTTGGTCAGTGTCGACATCCTGTTATCCTTTTTATTTCTGACTTATTTCTCTGGATCTGTAAATCCCATTAGCATACTGGCAATAAAACCGACAATCCATGCGCCTAATACCGCGATCAGGAACTTAATAATTTGCCCATCACCGACTAACGGAATTAATGATAACCCAGCAGTACCAAATGGAATAATGATCCCAACTTGGAAATAGGCCATTAATGCACCACCAGCAGCACCACCAATACATCCCGCTACAAAAGGTTTTCCTAATGGAAGAGAAACACCAAATAATAACGGCTCACCAACACCGAAAATACCCACAGGCAATGCGCCCATTAATGTTTTCTTTAAACGTTGATTTTTAGTACGTAGATAAACCCAAAAACAAGAGCCTACTTGCCCCATTCCGCCCATGGCTAAAATAGGGAACAGGTAATTTAAACCAAAAGTATTTAAAATTTCGGTATGAATAGGAATTAACCCTTGGTGTAATCCCGTTAAGAGTAAAAATAAGAAACTTCCCCCCAACGCAGCACCGGTTACAACCGCACCACCACCTTGATTTAATAGTGATAATGATACGCCTTGCGCTAATAACTGATTAAGATAATGACCGATAGGTTGGAATATCATAATCGCCACAAGTGAAGAGACTAAAATAGTCACAAACGGCGTTAAGATAAGATCAAGACTCTCTTTAACAATACTACGAAACCATAATTCTAATTTTGAAGAGAACACTACCACCATTAATACTGCAAAAATCCCCCCACTATTTGGCTGTAATTTCTCACCAAATAAAGTGATATCTGCAAGCCCTGGCATGGCTAATAACCCAGCCATTACTGCACCAATCGACGTTGATGCGCCTAACTCTTTAGCTGTATTTATTCCTATCATAATTGAGAGATACGCAAATACCGTACTGCCAATTAATTTAAATAGCTTAAATAATTCAGGGAATTGATCAACCAAACCAGGCGCCATTAAACGAATAATATTAATTAGCCCCATGATCAAACCACAGCCAATTAATGCAGGAATTGTAGGAACAAAAATAGCGGCTAATGTATTGAGCATACGACGTATCGAGAAGCCTTTTTTCACTGGTGTTGACACAGGCTCATCTTCACTACTTGCTGAATTTTTTTGCATACGCTTATTCATGATGGAATAAACTTTTGCGGCGGTTCCCATTCCGACAATCACTTGATGCTGTTCGCCATTAAATACAACACCTTTAACGCCTTCGACTTGTTTTAAAGCATCAGCATTAAATAGCGAACTATCTTTTAAAATCAATCGAATGCGAGTCATACAATGTGTTAGGGTTACCACATTTTGAAACCCACCAGCGTATTTTTCTATTTCTATTGCTAACGTGTCGAGATGTTCTATTTTATTAGCCATATGTGTGCCTGCTAAAGTTCAGAGTATTTACTCATATTGTTATTAATTAAATAGGGCAAGTTGCTGTTGTAGCGAACAATAAGGATATTGCTGTGTGATTTGCTCAACTTTCTCCACACTCAGATGAAGCTCATACATTAAAATGGCTTTTCTAGGATGATAATTAACCATTTGTAACAGCGTTCTGGCTCTTTCATTGGAAATTCCACACACTTCGCTGACAATGCCTTCAGCACGACGTTGTAATTTCTCATTACTTGCAATCACATCCACCATAAGGTTTTTATGCACTTTGCCAAGCTTAGTCATTACACTGGTACTTAACATACCCAAAATCATTTTTTGAGCTGTGCCACTTTTCATTCTAGTGGAGCCTGTTAACACCTCTGCGCCTACGTCTGGTGCAATAGATAAGTCAGCAATCTCACTCATTTTACTTTTGCCACGCGTGGTAATAGATACTGTTAACGCTTTTAGTTTCTTACCATATTGCAACGCTGCAACCGTAAAAGGAGTTCGACCACTTGCTGCAATACCAATAATGACATCTTTATCACTAGCATGACGACGTTGAAGTTCTTCAATTGCCGCTTCTTGGCTATCTTCAATATTTTCAACGGCCTTTAGCATTGCATCATGGCCCCCTGCAATAATCGCCTGCACTAATGTAGAAGGTACACCGAAAGTTGGAGGACATTCTGCACTGTCTAATACAGCTAATCGCCCACTCGTTCCTGCACCGACATAAAAAATACGCCCACCGTTTTGCACACGTTCAGTAATTTTTTCTACCACATTGGCAATAGCAGGTAATTCTTTTTTGACTGCACTTGCAACCGTCATATCTGCACTATTGATTAATGTGACCAATTCCAATGCACTTAACTCTGAAAATTGGGTTGTTTCTTGGTTACTTTCATTTTTAAGACATTGGCTCAATGCATCTTCTTTCATCACAACAACCTTATGAAATTAAATTTCAATTAAAATTACACTCTATGAAATTATATTTCAATCTTATTTGTCATAATGATGTGAAATAAATCACATAACTCGAGGTCTTTTTCTTCAGGGAGAAATTTAATAATGATCTTCAATATAATTTAATTGCATGATCTTAAAGTGATCCTCTCAATTACCTTATGAGCCAGATAACTGAGAGAATAGAAAGAAGTGATTATGAAAAAGGATATTACTTTGCTTGTGACAAAAACTGCCCAAATTCTTCAATACTCGGATAAGAAGATTGTGTGCCTTTTCCAGCAACACTTAAACCTGAAAACATCACCGCTTTATTTAATGCCTCTTCGATATTATTGGTGTGAACATAATAATGGGAGAAGCAACCAATAAAGGCATCACCTGCCCCGCTGGTATCTATAGCATCAACTTCGATAGCAGGAATGTACTTTTCAATTTCGCCATTCATCCATAATGCGCCTTTCTCACCTAATGTAACGATGACATTCTTAAAGCCTTTTTGTAGTAAAAAACAAGCGGCTTCGCGGATCTCATCCATTGTGGTGATTGGCATCCCCGTCAAAATTTCTAGCTCTGTTTCATTCGGAACAAAAAAGTCACAACGGGCAGCGACATCAAGATCTAATGCTTTTGACGCTGGAGCTGGATTAAATAACACAGGAATATGGTGTTTGTTACCGAACTCGATAGCGTGATAGACCGTTTCAAGGGGGATTTCTAATTGCAGTACAATTATTTTGCATTTTTTCAGGCTATCTGCCGCTCTATCGATATCTTCTGGCGACAAATGCTGATTAGCACCTTTAACAATTAAAATGCTATTTGATGATTGAGAAGTTACAAAAATAGGTGCAACACCACTTGTTGTACCCGGTACTTTTTCAACATAGCGTGTATTAATGCCATAAGATCCTAAATTCATGATGGTATTATCCGCGAAAATATCATCGCCAACCTTTGTTAACATCATCACTTTTGAATTTAATTTAGCAGCAGCAACCGCTTGGTTTGCCCCTTTACCACCGCAACCAATCTTAAATGCCGGCGCCTCAAGGGTTTCACCCTCTTTTGGCATCCTATCTATATAGGTGATCAAATCCACCATATTTGAACCAATCACTGCGATATCCATAGCGCCTCTTACTTTTATGTAAAATTTATAAATGTGAAAATAGTGACATTTTGATAGATGTATAACAGTATCGTGTTATTTAAATATCATTTGTGATTGTTATCTCGTTAAAACAGCACTAATATGTTGCCAAACTAACATGAGTGATAAATAACAATCTTCTTATTAAGGAATATACAATGCGTCCATTAGCTAATTATATCGATCATACCCTTCTTGCTGCAGATACAACTGAAGCACAAATCAAGAAATTGTGTGCTGAAGCAGCAGAACATGGTTTCTTCTCTGTTTGTATTAACACTTCTTATATCCCTTTAGCAAGAACTTGCCTTGAAGGAAGTGATGTAAAAGTATGTTGTGTTATCGACTTCCCATTTGGTGCGGGTTTAACCGCAACAAAAGCATTTGAAGCTGCTGAAGCTATTCGTCAAGGCGCACAAGAAGTCGATATGGTTATTAACATTGGTATGTTAAAAAGCGGTCGTTTAGACTTCGTAAAACAAGATATCGAAGCAGTAAAAGCGGCTTGTGGTAACACAACACTGAAAGTTATTTTAGAAACTTGCTTATTAACTGACGACGAAGTACGTTTAGTTTGTGAAATGTGTCGTGAGATCCGCGTTGATTTTGTGAAAACATCAACAGGATACAGTACAATGGGCGCAACAGAACATCATGTTGCTTTAATGCGCAAAACAGTTGGCGATGAAGTTGGCGTGAAAGCATCAGGTGGTGTTCGCGATCGTCAAACAGCATTAAACATGATCAAAGCAGGTGCAACACGTATCGGTGCTAGTGCAAGTGTCGCTATCGCAACAGATTCAGATGCACCTGAATCAAACTACTAATTATTTAGCGTATATTTTCTTGGAGTACGCTATTCGATAACACAAGGATCCTTCGGTGATAGAGACCAAACAGCACGAACGTTTGCGCCGCCTCAGTGAATGTATAAAACGCTCAGGTCGCATACATCTTAAAGACGCCGCAAGGATCCTTGAAGTTTCTGAAATGACGATTAGACGCGATCTTAGTTCTGACGCTGAAAATCCATTTCCAATGTCATTATTGGGTGGCTATATTGTTGCATTAGCCCAACCTCATTCTGGTTTAATTTCAACATCATCCGATATTATTACACCAGATCAAACTGAAGAACTTCATATACCCAATCTTGCCGCTGGTATGGTCTCTGAGGGTGATGTCCTTTTTTTCGATAACGGGCAATTTATTCCTACATTGATTGAACTTATTCCTGATAATTTGCATTTCACAGGGATCTGTTATTCTCATCGTGTATTTTTAGCATTAAGCCAGAAAAAAAATGCCACCGTTTTACTCTGCGGAGGTGAATATCGTCCTAAAAGTGATTCATTCTACAATCCTACCCAACCTTCTTATCTTGATAGCATTAATCCCAAAAAAGCCTTTATTTCAGCTGAAGGTGTCCATCTCGATTTTGGCGTTACCTGTTATAACATCGACGATCTTTATATGAAGAAAAAAGCGATGGATAAATCTATTCGTAAGATCTTACTTACCAAATACCACTATTTTGATGAAACAGCGACAGGCAATATGGGAGATTTAGCTCAATTTGATGTTGTTATCACCGATAGAAAATTAACAGATGATTACGAAGATTATTGCCGAAAAAGCTCGGTAAAAGTGATTTATTAATTAAAAATAGAGTACTAACTAAAATGAAGAATAAAGAAAAATTAGCCTTAAATTAAATCGATTATATTTATTCTTTTTTATAAAAAATAAAGAAAAACAACACCACTTTTTAATTGCTAAAGCAAAAAAAAGTGGTTACTATGCCCGCGATTTATTATTTCTTATCCATTTCACTTAACTGCAAGGAGGTATCCCATGACAACTACAAATATGAATACTCTTTGCGGACAATCTCAGAAGTAATCTTTTTCCTTCTTTTTGCTGTCCGCCAATCAATTTATTTTTTATCCTTTACATTATATGGATTGGTATATGGACAAGTGTGTTCATTATTTATCTGATAGCGTTTGTTATATCGCATCAGATAGTACTTGGATTGAAAGCAAAGCAATCCAACAACTAGAAACAACAGCTCAACTTCCTGATATGACTTATGTCGCAGGTATGCCAGATCTACATCCGGGTCGCGGTTATCCTATTGGGGCAGCCTTTTTTTCTGTTAATCGTTTTTACCCTGCTTTAGTCGGAAATGATATCGGCTGTGGTATGACACTTTTTCAAACTGAATTTAAAAACAGCAAACTCAACTTAGATAAAGCAGAAAAACAGTTGAGTGAAATGAGTGATATCGCACCTTCAGAATGGTTAGAAACTCATCTACCGACTGAAATGAAAAACCACCCTTTTGCTGGCTCTTTAGGCTCTATTGGTGGTGGTAATCACTTTGCTGAATTCCAGCAAATTGACCAAGTGATTAATGAAATACTTTTTGCTGAAAGTGGTATCAATAAAAAGCAGTTATTACTATTAGTCCACAGCGGGTCGAGAGGTTTAGGACAAGCTATCTTACGTGCCCACACCGAACAATTTGGTCATAAAGGACTGGTTGCAAACACTGATGACGCAAATGAATATTTGCAAGCTCACAATAAAGCGCTTGATTATGCAAAGCTAAATCGTCGCCTTATTGGTGAAAGAATGATGCGCCAAATTCGTACTCAAGGTGAAGTTATTTCTGATGTAAATCATAATCTTGTAGAGCCTAGTGAGTTACACGGTCAACAAGGCTGGTTACATCGCAAAGGTGCAACACCCGCACATCACGATATGGTGGTTATTCCAGGGTCACGTGGTGATTACAGTTATATTGTTAAACCCATTGTGTCTGAATTAAGCCTTCATTCATTACCTCATGGTGCAGGCAGAAAATGGATGCGTACAGAGTGTAAAGGGCGTTTATCACACCGTTTTACGCCATTACAACTTTCACGAACTGCATTAGGTAGCCGT
The DNA here is from genome assembly GCF_016239305.1 of Proteus vulgaris. Taxonomy (GTDB): domain Bacteria; phylum Pseudomonadota; class Gammaproteobacteria; order Enterobacterales; family Enterobacteriaceae; genus Proteus; species Proteus vulgaris_C. Next base: position 51,403 of record NZ_JAEHOQ010000005.1, read on the forward strand.
ATTATTTGTGCCAATAAACAACTGATTTATGAAGAAGCGCCACAATCTTATAAATCAATTGAAACAGTGATTGAAAGTATGGTGAGCATTGGATTAATCGAGGTTATTGCCCGCTTAAAACCAGTGATCACCTACAAAACAAGTGGGGAGATGGCGTAATGTTATTACAATTCACCTCCGCACAAGGCCCTGAAGAGTGCTGTTTAGCGGTTGAAAAAGCCTTAAATTACTTTTTAAAATCAGTATCAAAACAACAAATTAACGTGACAGTGCTTGAAAAAGAACCTTCACGTTATGGTTTAAAATCTGCATTAGTGTTTCTAGAAGGTGCTGATGCACAAGCTATCGCACAACAATGGGCGGGTTCAATACAATGGCAATGTGCAAGTACATTACGGCCTCGACACAAGCGTAAAAATTGGTTTATTGGTGTCGCTTGTTTTGAACAACCTGATGAAATTAATGACAAAGAAATTGTCTTTGAAACCATGCGTTCAAATGGCCCCGGTGGTCAGCATGTTAACAAAACAGAATCTGCAGTCAGAGCAACACATATTGCCACAGGTATTAGTGTAAAAGTGCAATCAGAACGTAGTCAGCACGCTAATAAAAAGCTCGCTAAGCAACTTATTGCATGGCATTTAGAAGCTTATATGATGAAGCAACATGCCTCATTAAATAGCCAACGCCATATTGCTCATCATCGAGTGATCCGAGGTGATGCCACACTCTGTTTTAGTGGTAATGATTTTGTGCTTATAAGCAAATAATGTTATTAATTTAACAAAAGCAAAGCCACGATTTTTTAATCGTGGCTTTTTTTAAGACAAAAATACCCTGCAATAAGATTTTTTAAATTAAAAAATCAATAAAGCGTATAGTGAGTTTTAATAAATAAATCTTACAGTTAATACATTTATTCTATTTAATTAATCTTATTTATTTTAATAACATCACACTTATTTAAATATAAACATTATTAATACTGATTAATTAAATGGGTGCTGGTGTATTTCTCATTTTAACGGTGAACGTCACAACAGCAGAAGCAACTAATGCAATTATCATAAACATAAATGCACTATCATAACTGCCACCACTCGCTTTAATTAAGAAGCCCATAACAGGTGCGGAAACAACACCAGCCATTTGACCGCCAAAGTTAACAATACCCGAAGCACGCCCCATGATTTTATTTGGGATAGTATCCATTAAAATACCCCAGAACATTGCCATGGCGAAGAACATAAATAATGCTGAAATACACTGATATACAACAGCCATATCAGCACTTTCAACGGTATAGGTCATATATAAAAAGCCAGCGGCAATCACTGCGGTAACCATATATAGCCATTTACGCTGTGATTTACATTTATCAGAAACATAACCGCCTAATAATGTTCCACCAGCACCAAATAAGAATGGAATAGCTGCCATTACTCCTGTTTTTGCTAAAGAGAATTCACGAACGGTAATTAAATAGCTTGGTAACCATGTTGAAAATCCCCAAAAGGTAATATCAAACAGAAACCAAATGGCTGCCATTTGCCATAACACTGGCATTTTTAACACATCTTTAAAAGGTACGGCTTCAACAGGTTTATCCGTTAATGTACCATCTGCCGCTAATTCATCGAGATCTTGCTGAGTAATACTTGGGTGATCTTTTGGATTATCACGAGTAAAGAAGTAGATACCTGCGGCAATTAATAAGCCCGGAATACCTAAGACAATAAACACCATATGCCAGCCAAAAGCACCGATAATACTGGCTGCAACAATTACGGCTAATGCTGGCCCTAACGTATTTACTGTTGATTGAATTGCAGTAGCACGACCACGCTCTTTAGATGGGAAATAGGTTGAGATCATTTTCCAAGAGGCTGATGGAAAACACCCTTCACCAATACCAAATAAGAATCGCACCGCTAACATTAACGGTAATGTAAACACCATTCCCGTTAAACTGGTAAATACTGACCACCAAGCAATCCCAATCGCCATAATTTTACGTGCACCAAAGCGGTCAGCTAAGAAACCACCCGGTATTTGGAATGCAGCATAACCGACAAAGAATGCACTGATGATTAGGCCTTGTTGAGTAGTATCAAGGTTAAGATCACGCCCAATAAAAGGTAACGAAACACTCATCACCATTCTATCTAAGAATGAAAGTAACCATGCTAACCAAATCAAAGATAAAACGGTGTAACGAGCTTTCCATGTCTTCTTCTGTTGAAGGTCTGGAATAATATTTGAACTCATTTTCCTGTTCCTCAGGTAAGGGGAAACCATCACGGTTGAAGAACAACCGTGATAAACAGAGATAAGGTTTAAACGTTTAAGAGCGCTATTGGGTTGTTATGCCCTTAAAACATGACCGCTACAGGCGTAACTTTCGACTCCATTAATTAAAGCGATACGCCCATTAACCATCACCAAATCAATCCCTTCTGGATATTGGTTTGGTTCAACGAACGTGCCTTTATCAATAATGGTTTCAGGATCAAGCATCACAATGTCTGCCGCATACCCTTCTTTAATTAAGCCTCTGTCGGTTAATCGAAGGACTTCCGCTGGTTTACCTGTCATTTTGCGAATAGCTTGTTCCCAAGTGAGGCATTTTTCTTCTCTGACGTATTTCCCTAAAACACGCGGGAATGCACCAAATACACGAGGATGAGGTTTTCCTGCGCCCATTAATCCATCAGTACAGACGTTTTGCTCAGGACGACATAAGAATTTGATAACGTGCTCTTCTGTACCGTAAAAATCCACCATTCCTACCGCATTTTCTTCTTCATATAGCAGATCAAACGTAGCGTTATAGGGATCTTTTCCTCTCAATTTACCTAGCTCGACAAGGCTAAGTCCAACCGCATCTTGGTTTTTTTCTGTTTTAGAACTGGTGACATAAATATTTTCTAATCCAGCGAAATCAATAAAGTTATCCCAACCCGGAATACCTTTTTCAATATCTTCAATCATCTTTTTACGCAGTTCAGGAGAAGCTAAGCGTTCTAATAATTTCTCTGTTCCTCCCGCATGTACCCAAGGCGGTAAAATCACCCCAAGCATAGTGCTGCCTGCCACATACGGATACTGGTCAAAAGAGATACGAATACCCTCTTTTTGGGCTTGCTCTAACATACCGAGCATTTCGTCGATTAATCTCCAGTTTTTCTTGCCACACACTTTCATATGAGAAATATGCAACCAAACTCCAGATGCTTTAGCGATATCAATAAGCTCTTGAGTAGACTGAATAATATCGTCGGCTTCACTACGCTGGTGAACGACAAAAATACCGTTGTGCTTCGCGGTAACCTTGCAAAGTTCGATCATTTCAGCAGTATCGCCAAAAGCACAAGGCATATAAATCAACCCTGTTGATAAACCAAATGCCCCTGCTTTTAGTTCACGCTCTAAGATCTCACACATTTTGGCGACATCTTCACGAGTAGAAGGATTACCTTCTAATCCCATTGCTTCCATTCTGATATTGCCATGAGGTACAAGATAAGCGAGATTGGTTGCAGAGCCTCTGGCTTCCAACATCCCTAAGTAACCTTCGGTATTTTTAAAATGCCAATCAATACTGTCAGAATCACCATCTAACCCCGCGATATTCTTACGCCATGCAGAAATATACTGCTCAGGCAATGGTGCTAATGCGACACCATCTTGCCCTAGCAATTCCGTGGTGATCCCTTGACGAATTTTTGCGGATAATGCGGGATTAAGTAATGCTGAAAGATCAGAGTGAGTATGCGTATCAATAAAACCAGGGCAGACAATTTTTCCAGTAGCATCAATAATCTGATCATTTGTTTTAGCATCAATCTGACCGATTTTTATTATTTTTCCTTCATTAACCACAACATCAGCTTGAAATGCACTTGCCCCTGTTCCATCAATAACAGTGGCGTTTTTAAATATTGTTTTCATTCTGTTATTTCTCCAAAGAGCATCTGACTATTTCGCCAGATACTCTTCTAGTAAGGATTTATTTGAGTAAGAATTAAAGGTGATAAAGGCTGTTCATAATGCTGTAGTAACCGCTTGCTGCACCTTTTAGTTGTTCAATTTCGATATACTCATCAATGGTGTGCGCCAGGTTTTCGCGAGATGGACCAAAACCTATAGTTTTAATGCCCGCTTCACCCGCGTAATGGCTACCATTAGTACAGAAAGAGTATTGTGTGACCGTAGGTTTAAAGCCCGACTCTTGCAGCCCTGTTAAAACGCTTTGTACATAAGGATCACTCTCTTCTAATACCCAGCCAGGGAAGAAACGTTCACCTTCAATAGTGGCACCGGTGTAACATTTCTCAGTTCCATAAGCATAAGAGACTTTAGCTTTAAAATCAGTATCTTGAGCAGATAGTTCATCAATCACTTTTTGTAATGGCGCCAGCACTTCTTCTTTGGTTTCACCCACTAACAAGCGACGATCGTAAGTGGCTCGGCAATACTCAGGTACAACCGAAGCACCGGGATAAGGTGAGGATTTTATATCCGTCAGTTCTAAGATCCCTTTTCCTAATACTGGGTGAACAGACGGCGTTAAGGTTCTGATCTTCTCGATCAGTTTTGCCATTTTATAAACAGAGTTGATCCCTGCATCTGGATTAGCGGAGTGTGCAGGTTTACCAAAAGTTTCAACAACTATTTCAGCACGACCACGTTGGCCTATTTTCAGGTTTAATTCAGAGGCTTCACCAATCACCACGTAATCAGGTTTATAGCGCTCTGAAACCAGTCTTGCCGCCACGCCTTCAAAGCATTCTTCATGCACAATACAAGAGACATAAATACGGCCAGCAAAATTGCGCTGATTATCTTGGCCATAAAAACCAATTGCCGAAATCATCGCAGCCACAGCACCTTTCATATCACTAGTACCACGACCATAAATCTTGCCGTCTTTTATTTCTGCACCATAAGGCTTTTCTTTCCAATCACGCTCACTGACAGGTACTGTGTCGATATGACCATCAAAAACAAGGGTTTTCCCTGGGTGTTGACCTATTATTCCACCAATAATATTGCCGTATTTATCAATATGAATATCGTCAAAATCATAGCTTTTCATCATCTCTTCTATGACTTTAACAACGTTACCTTCTTCACCCGAATAGCTTTTTTGTTGGATTAATAATTGGCAATTCTTAATAACTTCATCAAATCGGTTTGCTGATAACATACTTTTTCACTCCAAAAGACTTATTTGTTTTTTAAAATTGTTTGAAGCTAGGTAACTCGCCATCCCACACGATATCGCGATAGCGTTCAGGATCGGTGTCACCTTCGGTGCTTATCACAAGCACTCTTGCATTTTCATCTAATCCCAGCTCTTCTTTCGCGCTTTGATAAACAGGTGATTGCATTAAAATAGAGAGCAATCCAGTTGTCACAGCGCCAGATTCACCAGAAATGATGTGCGGATCACCGGGTAAAGGATTCCCTAAAATCCGCATTCCCCTAGTCGCGACCGCATCAGGGCAAGAGAAAAATGCCGCTGAATAATCGCGTAATAAATTCCAACCAATACTATTGGCTTCACCACAAGCAAGCCCTGCCATAACCGTTTGTAAATCTCCGCCAACAGGAATAGCATCCGCTTTTCCTGATACGGCAGATTGATATAAACAGTCGGCAATACGCGCTTCTGCCACAATCACTTTCGGGGCTTGTTTGCCATAAGCAGCAGTTACCATCCCTTGCACCATACCCGCAAAAGAGCCTACGCCGGCTTGCACAAAAATATGCGTCGGTGGTACTTCATGTAATTGGGCGAGAGATTCCAGCATTAAAGTGCCATAGCCTTGCATGATCCAAAGAGGGATCTCTTCATAGCCATCCCATGCCGTATCTTGAACCACGATCCAGCCATATTTTTCAGCCATTTCAGCCGTCATTCTCACGGCGTCGTCATAATTCATATCAACGATTTCAGCAACAGCACCTTCTCGTAAAATGGCATCCAAACGTTCTTGTGATGATCCTTTTGGCATATAGACCACTGCTTTTTGCTTTAACTGTCTTGCCATCCAAGCAACGCCACGTCCATGATTTCCGTCAGTGGTTGTCGCAAAAGTCACGCCATTTAACTTTTTCCTGATCTCATCACTGATCATTACCTCATAAGGTAATTCACTTATGTCCATTTCGAGGAAGTCAGCAATATGGCGTGCCATCGCATAAGCACCACCTAACGCTTTAAACGCTTTTAAACCAAAACGGAAAGATTCATCTTTAAGATATAACTCACCAATCCCTAAGGTTTTGGCTAATTGGGGTAAATGAAATAACGGTGTAGGTGCGTATCCTGGAATAGTTCTGTGAAAATCTAACGCTTTAACTAACTCTTCATAACGAAAAGGGGCGAGCTCAGCGGTTGGTTTTCGCGTAAATGAACTTTGGTTAATCAGGTACTGCAATTGCTCCTGCATGGAATTACCTCTTAATCACACTTTAAAATTCGCGATAACCCAATATCGCGATTAATCGGAATACATAGGGTTATCCCCTATATCGCAATATGTATGCCAACTTACTCTAAAAGTATCTAATAAAAATATAATTAATTGATTTTTAATATATTTATTGTTTTGATGATTAAGATATGAAATTTCTGATACAGAAAAGCTGTGATCTAGACGGTTTTATTTAGTTGATAAATTATCAATAATAAGAAACTGTGTGAGCTTTATACAAAACCAAATTAACTTATTAATAAATAACAATTAAATAAAATATTAAAAATAGATGATGATAATTTATTATCAATAATGATAACTTTAAGGTGAGGATCTGATGCACTCGTTACTTAGTACACTGCAAGATGAAATCAGCAAATATACCGATGCCATTGCAGGGATCACTGGTACTGATGTTGAAATTATTGATAACAATTTAATTCGTATCGCGGGTACGGGTCGTTACCGCTATATGCTCAATCAAGATGTCTCCAATAATGGGCATATTTATCGCCATGTGCTACAAGTACAAAAGACTATTTTAATTGAAGATCCAAAAGAAAATAGTCTCTGCCAGCTCTGTCAAAATCGCTTAACCTGCACTGAAGAGCTTGATCTTAATGCCCCTATTTTTCTAAATAACCAAGTTATTGGTGTCATTGGAATTATCTGTTCTAATCGAGAACAAAAAATGTTTTTGATGAAGCAAAAACAAGCTTTTATTACCTTTATCGAACAGTTTTCAGAAATGATCTCAAGCCGTATTTTTGAATGCCTTGAAAGACTTCGAGAACAAGAGCGATTTGGTACTTTTCGAAATTTAATTGATGTAATGGATAGAGGCGTGATTGCTATTGATAGCCAAGGTAAGATTTGGCATGCCAATCTTTCTGCTCTACGTTTTTTTGATTGTGAGCTTATTGGTCAATCTCTTGATATCGATATGACAGGCGATATCCTTTATGGTGATGAAGAAGCGTGGTTGATATTAAACCAGCAACGCTATCATGTGCTGTGTAAAAAAATCACCTTTTCATCGGTTGATAATGACCAACTTACCATGGTTATCTTTCATGATGCCCGTGATTATATGACGCAGGTAAATACCCTTTCTGTTGATGAAAATCCCCATTCTCCTTTAATTGGTAATTCACAAAATATGCTTCATTTAAAAAGCATGTTAAGTAAAGTTGCCGTAAGTCATGCCAGTGTGCTTATCACAGGAGAAAGTGGCTCAGGTAAAGAAGTGGTTGCTTACACTATTCATCAACAAAGCCTACGCACAAAACAACCCTTTATTACAATTAACTGTGCTGCTATTCCTGAGCAATTATTAGAAAGTGAGCTTTTTGGTTATGTACGTGGCGCCTTTAGTGGTGCTGATCCCAAAGGGCGTATTGGTAAATTTGAATTAGCTCATGGTGGTAGCCTATTTCTTGATGAAATTGGTGATATGCCTTTGCATTTACAAGCCAAGCTTTTACGTGTACTTCAAGAAAAAAGTATTACCCGTGTTGGCTCTAATAATATGATTAATATTGATGTGCGTATTATTGCCGCCACAAATAAAGATCTGCGTGAAATGGTAAATAAAGGGCAATTTCGTGAAGATCTATTCTATCGTCTCAATGTTGTTCCGATCCATACACCAGCATTACGTGATCACCGAGAAGATATTGCAGAACTTGCACAATTCTTTGCTGATGATCTGGCTTTAACCTATCAAAGACCTTCCACGAAGATCCCTAACGTTGTTATTAACTACTTATATTCCTATGATTGGCCCGGTAATATTAGAGAGTTACGCAATGTGATTGAATATATGTATGTTATGCAAGGCGATACCGTCGATTTAAACCTCAGCCACCTTCCACCTTACTTGTTAGAGACTTCTCATGGCGATATTTTAGAAAAAGAAAATTTTAGTCGTGTCTATACCAAGACTAACACAACCCATGAATATCAAACTCAATCTTTAAACACACAAGAACTTCTTAAAACCAAAAGCTTAACATCAGAATATCAAACCATTATGAGCATATTAGAAAAAACAGGAACAACATTGGAAGGAAAGAAGAAAGCAGCAGAAATCTTAGGAATAAGTATTGCGACTTTATATAGAAAAATGAAAATACGATAAAAGGTATTTAAGATGAATTTTTAAGTATTAATAATTTAATCAACATATTTAAATTAACATAAAAACTTTAATAGGAATTATTTTCATTAATTATTCTATCTAGATTATTAGAAACTCTTCTTTAAATGACTATTTATTATAAAGTATTGTCATACTGATATTTTAAACTTAATGCTATTTGTAACAAAATATATTTTCCATAAAGTAAATTTAAACTATCCCTCATTCTTCCTTATACCACATTAAAAACTAACCAATTGAAAAAAAAGAATAAATAATTTTATTTTTATTATCTTATTAATGATTTCTTTAAATTACATAAGAAAATTTTGTAACACTGTGCATAAGACATAATTAAATAAACCACATAGAATCCACATGTACAAAAATTGAAGTCATTTTCTGTATCCAGAATTAGTATTAATTATAAAAAGTAACGTAGTGAAAATTAATTATGAATTTTATGATTAATACTAAAAGCTATTTTATTTAAGATTATATTTTTATTAGATCTATCTATTTAAATTGCTTATATCTCCTGATGCCTTTCGTTGATTTATAAGCAGTAGAATAAACTAATCTTAGAATAAATAGCGCCTAATATGATCTATTAAATACTATTTATATCAATCACTAGGGATCAATAATGCCTATTTTAACAAAAAAACTACTTCCAATCACTTTCGTTATTTCAGCAATAACGGCAAGTGCAACAACTTCTGCTGAAGAGCAATCAGGACAAATTTCTTTTACAGGTTTAATTTATGCATCAACTTGTACCATCGATATTAACGGCACAGGCTCTGATGGTAATGTCACTATGGGTCGTTATGCGACCAGTGAATTTGATGGTACAGGTAGTGAAGTTGGTGGTAGCGCGGGTAATGGTAAATTAGATATCTCTTTAATTAACTGCCCCCCTCAAGGTACGGTGAAATTAAAATTATCCGGTAAAACTGACAGTAGTTCAGATCAAATTTTAGCATTAGATAATTCGAGTGATCCTAATACTGCTAAAAATGTCGGTATCCATATTTACGACCAATATGATTTAAGTACCCCTTACAATATAAATTTCACTGAAGAATATAAAATCAAAGACAATGGTGACCTTAAATCTAAAACTATCTCTTTTATTGCTAAATACGTCAGCACCGATGATGAGGTAGAAGCTGGTCGTGCTGATGCCACTCTAAATTACACCCTAACTTATCAATAATAAATAATCGCAGGTTAATTCGTTAACCTGCGATTATTAAAAAGGTCTTTATTTATGATACTAAAAAAAACACTTTTAGGATTAGGGCTATTATTAAGCTCAATCACCTCAAGCTTTGCTGGATTTGGTTTAGAAACCACTCGTGTTATTTATAATGAAAATAATAATAACGAAGGTTTTGTCGCTTTTAATAGTGATAAAAATACTAATTACTTATTACAGTCTTGGGTTGAAGATCTTAATGGTAAATTAACACAAGATTTTGTTATTACTCCACCATTAATCAAATTAATGGCACAACAAAAAAACACCTTACAAGTGACTAAAAATACTACATTACCCAATAATATTGAGTCTCTATATTGGATCAATGTGAAATTTGTCGCACCTAGCAATGAGAATTTAGAAAATGTTTTACGCTATTCTATGACCAATAGAATTAAACTTATCTACCGACCAGACGCACTAAATAACCCTAAAATTGAAAGTAAAATCAATCAATTGAAATGGTCGTATAAAAATAACGATCTTGTTGTTGTGAACAATTCACCCTATTTTTTAAATATTGGAAAGCTCATTATTGATGGCAAAGAAATTGAAGCAGTACCCAGTTACTTCGCACCACAATCAGAAACCATTATTAATATAAATAAAGTGATTTCAGGTAAAGAGAAAATAAAATTAATTTATATTGATGATTTCGGTAAAAGTCTTCCAGTTGAATTCTCATTATAATAAGAGACATTATTCAATATGAAAAAAGTAATGGATAATTATTTCAATAAATCACCATTATACCTCTTGGTTGCTGGTACTTTATTGGCTTCTTCTAATATATCTGCAAACGATTATTATCCTGCTAATCTATTAAATATTGAAGGGAGTACCCAACAAGTTACCAATGAAGACCTTAATGTTTTTAGAGAGAATAGTATTGCCCCAGGTCAATATAACGTAACCCTTTTTGTGAATGATAATCGCGTACTAACCCGTGAGTTTGATTTTATTCTCATGGAAGATGAAGAGGGTAATAAAATATTAGCACCTCGTCTTACAGCTGAAGAGTGGTATAAAGCAGGTGTTGACCTCCCTCATGAGGTGATTAATAAAAACAAAAATAATGATTTTATTAATCTCAACGATATCAATAATACCTATGGCCATCTTGATTTAAATAGAAAACAATATATTTTAACGATACCACAGTTATATGTTAACGAAGATAGATTAAAAGAAAATGAAATAAAAAATTGGGATTCAGGTATTCCAGCATTATTAGTTAATTATGCCTTTTCTTCATTTAATAGCCGTAGTCATGGTAATACAGTAGACAGTTATTATGGCAATATTCAAACCCAAGTTAACTTAGGATCTTGGCGCTTTAATAACTATTCAACATGGGCAAAGAATGAGAATGGAGATAAAAAATGGAATACACTAAGTAATGTGATTTCTAGAGCAATCATCAGCATTAATAGTGAATTAATGATTGGTGATCTTTATTCTTCTTCACAATTATTTGATTCAGTAAAATTTAGAGGTATTAAATTAGTCACTGATAGATTAATGACACCAACACAAAATAGAACTTATGCACCGAGTGTTTCTGGTATTGCCAATTCAGAATCTATAGTCACTATTACTCAAAATGACCAAGTTATTTATAAACGCAGTGTACCTGCGGGGCCTTTTAATATTACCGATTATTATCCTATGAATAGTGGTGGAAATTTACATGTTAGCGTTACTGAAGCCGACGGTTCTGAAAAAAATTTCATAGTCCCCTTTTCTTCTATTGCCAATCTTGAACGAAAAGGTGAAATAAAATATAGCTTTTCAACCGGTAAATATGACGGTAATAATAGTGGTGATGGCGCCTATGTTGTTCAAACTGAGGCTTTCTATGGTTTAACTGATTACGTTACTCTTTATGGCGGTGTACTTGTTGGTGAAAAATACCAATCTGCTGGTGTCGGAACAGGGGTAAATTTAGGAAGCTATGGCGCAATCACCACAGATTTATTATATGCCAAATCCTCCACTAACCATGGCAATGATGCATTACATGGTAATGCCTTTAGAGTCAATTATTCTAAAAATATATCAGTAACAGATACCACTCTTTCATTAGTAGGTTATCGCCATTTCGATGCCAATTTTCTTAATTTTACACAAGCAATGGAACACAAGGACACAAAATATAATCCAAGCAATGGATTGAAGAATGAATATACATTCTCCATTAATCAGCCTTTATTTTCTAATAATGCTTCAGTTAATTTGAATTCTGTTATTTATAAGTATATCGATGGGAAAACCGTTCACTCTTATAATGCGGGTATTAATAGCTCTATTAATAAAGTTAACTATAGCGTTTATTACACTTATTATGATGGCAGTCGTTATAACGATAAAAATAAAAATAGCCATGATTTAAGTATGAATATTAGCATTCCATTTTCATGGAATGAAAACTACATTTGGGCTAATTACGGTATTTCGACTAATAATGATAACCAAGTATTACAAACCGCACGTCTAAGCGGAACCTATGGTGATAAAAATCAAGCCAATTGGGATATTTATCAAGGATATGGCAATAAAGATATTAATTATAGTGGTGGTTTAAATGGCTCTTATAAAGCACAAAATGCTGTCGTTAATGCAGGATATTCATATACAGAAGATAAACAGAATATTAACTACGGTATTAGTGGGGCATTAGTAGCAACACAATATGGCGCGGTGTTTACGCCTTCATTACAACAAACAAATGCATTAATATTGACCAAGGATATCTCTGGCATAGAAGTGGTTAATGGCCAATCCATCAAAACCAATAATAGTGGGTTAGCCGTTGTTTCTGGTATGTCACCTTACCAAAAAAATAGCATTAGCGTTAATACCAATTCGATCCCGAGTAACACTGAAATCTCAAACAATATTATTAGTAATATTATTCCGACCAAAGGGGCGTTAGTGTTAGCGGATTTTGATGCTAAAAAAGGATTTAAATTTCTACTGACATTACAGACACCTGATAAAAGTACCATCCCAATGGGCGCTAAAGCCGAAATTGATAACGATGATACGCAATTAGTGGCGAGCTTCCATCAGCTCTATTTTGTTGCCAATAAACCACAAGGCAACATTCAGGTTTCATGGACTATTCACGGTGAGCAAAAAAGCTGTCATGCAACTTATGACATTAATAATACAGCGCCAGTTAATGGTTTATATATTTTAGATACTGAGTGTAAATAAGGAAATAAAATGACTAATTTAAAAAATAAGATGAACAAATTATTATTTCTAATTTTTATTCTTAGTTTATCTTCTCTCTCTTTTTACAGCCATGCTGCACCTGATTGTGTCAATAACGGGGGGATCAAACATGGTACGATGGATGCCAGAGGTGGCACGATTGAACTAAAAGGGATGATTAAAAAGAACCAAGAAGTGGCTCGTTTTACATTTAAGCGTGATGGCTCTGATGTTGCAGTCGCAGATTGCCCAGATGGTGCTGAGTTCTATGCTTATGCAACATATAGTGAAGGTAGTGGTGTAATACCAACATATTATGGAGATATTGATGGTAGACCTGCATATTATGTTGTACGCAATGGTCCTACGGTAGGCTTAGATGATTATGCTTATGTTTTAATCGAAAACCAATCTGGTCTTGCATTTAGAAGCCAACCTGGACAAGAAATCCCTGTTAATGCACCTAAACTTAATACAAGAGACGCTACAGTAATTGTTTACTCAACTAAAGATAACCCTAAATCACAGCGTTTTACGACACAATATATTGGCTCTATATTAATTAATCGCTTTAATTCTGGTGGTGGAACCACAGCGGTTGGTTTCAGTTATCGTCTATCGGTAAATATTATTAGTGCGCCAACATCTTGTAGTGCAGAAAATACCAATCTTGAAATGAATTTGCCTAAAATGCCTATTACCGCATTTTCTGATATCGGATTCCCAAGCGATAATCAATATGCCGAAGAACATCTTAGAATTAATTGTACAGGTGATGCTTCAGCTAAAATAAAATTAATGGCACATAATACAACAAGTTATGAAGGGCAAAAAACAATTATTAAACCCGATAATGAAGATAATAGAAATAATGCCAAAGGTGTGGGCTTTGTGGTTTCATCTCCTTTAAATGATGATACGGTATTAATTAATAATCAGTTTGTAAAACTGGCAGATTTAACCAGTGGGATCAATAGTGTTCCATTAAAAGCTGAATATTATCGTTATGGTGATGAGGTAAAACCCGGCAAGCTGAGTGCCTCCGCAAACTTTGTATTAGAGTTTAATTAAAAAGCCGTTGATAATTAAATAAGCCACAATCTTAAAAAAAACGCTATTAAATTTAATAGCGTTTTTTATCAATAAGAAAGAATTAAGGATAAGCAGCAATTAATACGGCTGTACCACTATAATTTCCCCCACTAGCATTTGTTCCTTTTAATATACTTTCTATTTGGATCTGCTTATATTGCCCAACTCTAGAAATAAATTTCTGTCCTCTATTACCAGTCTCAGCATCAATCATTTGAATTTTGCTATAGATAGTTCTATCTGTACCATCGACTTTTAAAGGTAAACGTTGTTGAGGATCACCATCTTTGGTATAAAACAGTTCAAACTCAACGGGGGTTGGAACAACGTGGTCACAAGAGAAATTAATTGGTCTAACGACTCGACTTTCATATTTTTCAGCATTTAATACACCGTGGTTAATAATTAAGCTTCCACCTACATCAGTTCGGCATTCTGCTGGAGAAATAATAGTACCACCAATTAAACGCATAGGTGCGGTTACACTAGATACTGGCATCATTTGTGGCAATTTAGCCATCGTTTGAGCTAATGGAAATGTGCTGTATGCACGAGAATATCCAGCGAAATCAGAAGAAGGAATAACCGTAATCCCGTCTAAGTTTCTCTTTTTTACATAAACGGTTACTTCAAATGGGAATTGATAAACAAAGCTTTTCATAGTGGCAGTACCACTACCAGTTTGACATATTGCAGCTTTATAATTTATCCATTTATCCACCATACCTTTATTTGAATAAATAGTCACAAAGGTATTAAAACTCAATTGATAAAGAGGTAACCCATTAATTGTTGCATTACCTGGAGCTCTAGGAATATAAGTAAAAATTCTATGAAAACCTTCTCTACTTGTTGCTTTTACACTAGCATCCTCTTGATAAAAAGCCCCCGTACAATTAACTCGCCCTGATGGACGTAATCCCTTATCACTTATAACATAAGTATCACCGATTTTATAATAATAAACCCCATCAGTACCAACACTGGGTATAGTTGAGATTTTTGCATTTCGACTTAAGTCAATAATATATCCATCTTGAGCGTTTTGTGCAGTACTAGTATATATTTTAGCTGGCGCCGCTACTGTATTATTTGTTAACAATAGTCCTGTTACAAAAATAGTGTAAGAAATTTTATTTAGCACTATTAAAAAATTCTTCATACTAACCTCTAATTATAATCAACTAATAGCGAGACATTAGCTGTAAAAGGTCCCATTTTAAGCTGTGTGCCAGATCGATTTGAGACCAACTGAGTACTTAGTGATATTTTCCCTGAATTACTGCTACTAAGAATGGGTGTAATACGTTCATAACGCTGAACATTAATTTTACGTTTACCACTGGTAATATCAGAAAATTCAATCCCTAATTGATCTGTTGTTGTGGCTAATACATCAACACCATTATAAGAAAAATAACCATTATCTTTAGGAGAAAGATATAAATTCATCATTTTATTTAAGTTACAATCTTTAATTAATACATCAAAAGTTTTTGGTGGTGTCTTTACTATTGCATTAACATCCACATTTTGAAAATCAACAAACAGCTCTTTGGCTCCTTTCGCATCCGTCACAGTACATGCTGGATTAATTAGTGTTGCATTAACGGTAATATAAATTTCAGCAGATGAAATAGGTACATATAATAAGCCAATAGTTAGCGCTAGTATTATTTTTTTCATTATCGCCTCCTATTGATAATCTATATTAAATGTAATGGTTGATGAGAATGCACCCTCTTTTAAATCCCCAGTGACAGGTGGGCGTGCATAAACCTTAAAATTCAATAAGTTTTGTTCATTTTGACCTGTCACTAAAACACGAGCCATATCAATTTTTTCATTAAATTTAATGACTGCATCATTGTTATCCAGTAGACCTAATAAAACATTAGAGCCACCTTCTGTTTTTAAATAGCTAGTACCTTTATCTGTTACAAGAGTATTACTATTTAATTTTATTGAAATCGTTTTATTTAAATCACTCACATAACAATCAACAATGGGTATAGAAAAATCAACAGGTTGAGAACGCCCATATTCATAAAGGTATTTGCTACTAATCTTATTAAGCTGAACCTCTAAATTATAAGGTGATTCAGGAAGTTTACATCCTGTAGAAACTAGATTTCCCATAAAAGAAATATCTAATGAACCACCTGCATAGCTATAAGTGGAGAGGCTACATAATGGCAATAGTAGATAAATCAACTTATTCATAATATATCTCCATCAGATAACTATGAGCACCTAATTCTCGCGTTTCGAATTGCAATGCATTTCTACCATTTTGTAATGAAAATTTCTGCTTTGACAAAACACGATCATATTCAATAAAAGATAAATTAATGGGAGTCGGTGCCGTCATATTTTTAACAGCCTGTGGAGAAAAAGAATTACCCATACCACATTCGGATAAATTCGCTGTAATTAAAAAAACATCATAACTTAGAAATTTATTTTTTGGACGATAACTTTTTATTTTGTAGTCAATAAACTTACAGGGTGAACTGACAAGATTAGCAGTGACATAAATATAACCACTGCTTTTATTGTTATATGCACTTTCTATCGTCTCAGTAGAATTTAGTAAAGGTTTTGTTTCAATAGTAATTATTTTGGCATAGGCATAACTCCCAGATAATAAAATTATCATAGATAAACAGCTATTTTTTAGATAACGAAATTTCTGGGAATTCATATTCTATTCCTTATGTTACATTTCTTTTGCTACTGTGCATTTCGCTTGTTCACACTTAAATTGTAGCGTCGGTTTTCCGCCGTAATCATTAATAATGGTCATATAGGGAACATTTGTTTTAGGTACAGCGAATTCATGATCTGATTTAGGTGGGATCATCACAACGCTAAAGGCACCTGTTTCAGATGCTTTTTGTGTTGAAGCCAATCCAATCACAGTTAAATAAAAAGGTGTCACGTTATTCACGGTATACCCTTTCGCTGACGGTGTTAATGTCACATTATGAAACCACATGCTGTCTGCTTGTGACAGAATTTCAGCAGGGCGATAGAACAGTTTTACTCTACTTTGTAATGCAATTTGTAAAACGTTCGCTTCTTCAGATTTAGGTGGAACCTCACGTAAGTTATAGTAAAAAACAGTCTCTCTATCTTTTGGTAATGATGCGATAGAAGGTGTCGTACTAATTTGAACGATACTTGATGATTTAGGATCTAGACGCTGAATAGGTGGCGTCGCAATTAATGGTCCTGTTGTTAATTTTTTCTCATTAGCATCATCAATCCATGTTTGTGCTAAATAAGGAAGTGTTGGATTATCATTACGAATAGTAATGTTAATCGATTTTTCAGTTCCAGGAAAAATCACTCTCGTTCTATCTAGTGTTACTGCACTTTGAGCAACACTAGAGATCCCCATTAATGAGATGAAAAGAGTGGAAATAACAGTTTTATTAAATTCTTTTTTCATTTACGGTTAACCTTATTAGCATCACTTACATGGCATTAATAGCATTTGTGTTTTGGGATCAATGGCTTCAGGTAAATTAATGGTGCAACGCTTTTCATTTCCCCAGAAGACACCTAGTTCTTCATTTTCAGCGACACCAACTACCCAAGCTATACCTTCGTCTCCAACAATACCTAATTCCACATTATCTTTATTACGAATACTTGCCCCAAATGGTGGATGTTTACCATCACTCATCTTAACTGTAGCAAATAACTTATAGCCTTTAATTACTTTCATTTGACGATAACCAATTGCACCTCTTGTTAAAGTGACATCTGTCATCGTATCAATAGCGTCATAGTTATCCGGTAATGCACTTACATCTATCGCCGCTGATGAACTACGGAAACTAGTAACACTTGGTATAACAGCTAATCCAAATGCATTAGTTTTTACTGATTCACCTTCAATAGGAACACCTGCTATTCCCGGTGTTTCAATAAGTAAGCGTGTATCACCATAAGCAGGTTGATGAAGTACCAGACCATGAGATGTTCCGGTTAAACCACCTGAAAGTGTCCCGCTCAAACTCTTATATTGACTAGGTACATAACTTGCACTTGCTGCAAGGTTTGCAAGACTCATATCTTTGCTGACATAACCACTAAATGAAGATTCTGAATCCACTTCTTTTCCATGTGTTAAGCCTGCATTCATGCTGTAACTTAAACCTTCATCATATCCACTATAGCCCACGTTATGGTTGTAACGCCCTTTTCCATCTGTTTTTGTATATTGTTCAGAGAAAGTCAGGTTGCCACCTTGATCGAAAGGCACAGATACATACAAACTCAAAGTGTCATCATTCACGCCTTCACGCTGAGAGCGGAAAGCAGAGAGTGTTAAGTTAATATCGCGAATTTTCACTTTAGATAAAGAGAAGCGCGTATTCGCATAAACACCATATTGTGTTTGAGAACGGCTATTCCAGAATGTATTATGTTGATAATTAAGTGATAGTGAGAAATTATCAAAATATTTATTTAAATAAATTTGGTAACTTTCTTTTGGAGAATAAGCATCCTGCCCAGTTCTCCGCTCTTCCATGGCTTGACTTAAGGTACGATAATCCTCATCTGTAAAGCGATAACCTGCAAAGGTAATATTGGTTTTTACTTCATCAAATGATTTCGAGTAGTTCACACGATATGAACGACCTTGTTTATCACTCTCTGATAATTTAGCAAATGATTGGTTGATATCAAAAGAGAGCGCACCAAACATAGAAAGGTCACGCCCAACACCAACAGCAACAGATTGGTAGTGTTGAGATAATTGGCTACCACCATATAAGCTCCACGCATTACTCACACCATAGGAAATTTCACCACCAATTGCAGTGTCACCCGTTAATCTATGATCTTCATAACGTGATTTACCCCCCACTAATTTATAGCGGATTTGCCCAGGACGAGTTAAATAAGGCAGTGTTGCAGTAGAAATAGTAAACTTACGTTCTTCACCATTATCTTCACGAATAGTGACATCTAATTGCCCTTGGATAGAGCTATCCAAAGTCTGAATTCTAAATGGTCCAGGTGGAACCGTTGTTTCTAAAATAATACGATCTTGGCTTTTAACAATAATGGTCGCATTCGTTTTTGCTACACCAACAATTTCTGGCGCATAGCCTACCAACTTAGGTGGTAACATGCGGTCGTCACTTTCTAAGGTGATACCAGTGTATTGCCAAGCATCAAATAGTTGTGAATAAAAGTAGTTTTCACCGACAGTTAATGTCGCGGCCAACGCTTTAATAGAACGATAAGCATAAAAACGATTGAAATCAAAATTATGTGATTCATGTTTATCACTGCTATTTCCGCCGTTTTCTTTCTGGTAACTCATACTGTAGTCACTACGAAAACGCCAAACACCCATATTAAAACCACTGGTACCATTCATAGATGCATAAACAGACTTAGAACCTGAATTATATTTAGCACCGCTGAGTGATAACGTGTAATCAATAAATGCACCTACAATACCTTCTTCCCAACGTGAAGGAGGTACCCATGAAGGATCTGAATATTGTAACCACGTTTGTGGAACCGTTAATTTAAGCGCAAGTGCGGGCAAATCAAATGTTAAATTTGTCCCCGTTAATGGTGATAAATCTAAACATTGGCCATCATGGTGTGTTAGAACTTTTTTTTCTGCTTCTTCTGTTAACCCTAATTTTTCGAGATTATTACTAGGCACACAGACAGTATTAAATATATTTTCTGAAGATGCTGTTTTTTCAATTGGATAAACAGAGACTTTTTGACTAGGACCGATCCTTTCACCATTACTAAAAATAGTAAGATGGTAATCCCCTGGCATAATATAGCCAGCACTATTAAATTGGCTGATATCAATATTTGCGGCATCGGAAGCATCAAGAATATCTGTATTAAATTCGACAGAATAAGCATAGAAGCACGGTGACATTGTTAGTAATAAAACTACTTTTGCCATATTTTTTGAAATTAGCATATTCATTCACCGTGATAATGTGATTCAACAAAATAAATTTATTATCTATTTATAATCGATTGAAAAATACACAAATGCAGAGTGTTTTCCTGCTTCTATTATTTGATTAGTAAAAGCAAGCTCAATTTGATAATTTAATATAGGTTCTCTTTTCGCATCTTTAGTATGATATATAAGATGATCAATATAATAAGATTTATTAGGGGTGATAATATTATCATCCTCATCTAAAATATAAAAACCTAATCCATTAGAACTTCCAGACATTGAAAATATAGAATCATTATTAGCTTCTAATCCATTAAATTGAATATTTAATGCTTTTTTGTCTGTATCACTATATTGACTAACACAACTCGATAATCTTATATAAAATTTCTTTCTTAAACTTTCTCTCTTTACTTTATTATCAATGGCAGATAACGATATATCTCCAAATTGAATATATTGATAACGATCTTCCATTTCAATAGAGCAAGGCGATGCTATAATTGAGCCAACTAATGATGCATTACCTTTGAGGACTTTAGGTTTTACTACGTCATCAAAAGCAAAAGAGACTGATGATACAAAAAATAGTACTCCCATCGTATTTAAAATAGTCAGATACTTATTTTTATTAAATTTCATCATCTCATTACCATTATTTAAATATGTATAGGGGAAAATCCCCTATACATATATTGGTGCATTATTCGTATGAAATACGGAAGTCAGCGATAGCAGAGAATTCACCTTCTTTAACTTCTTTAGATGCATCAACAGCTTTAGCTAAAGCTGTAAACTCAAGTACGTTAGTACCTTGTTTGTTACGCATTTTAGCTAAGATATCAGACGCTTCACCAAATTTGTAAGTATCAATAGCGATACCAACGTTGTTAGCTTTAGTTCTGTCAGTTGCTAACAGTGTATTTGTTGCATCTGCATATGAACGTCCATCAAACTGGATTTTCATAGTTTTAACAGGTAACCATTCGCCATTTTCGTCTTTTTTGAATTTGTCGAAGTTACATTGTTCTAATTTAATAGTGAATGCTCTTTCTCTTTCGTTACCTTGCTCTAAAAATACACGAGAAATTTCACCAAATTTAACTGTTTGATTTAAACTTTCGTCAGCAATGTTACATGGAGAATCAACAACTGAACCAACGAAGTTAACTACGCCATTATTATCAGCAATAGAACCGAAAGATGCTAAAGATAATGCAACTGCAGCGCCAACGATGCTTAATTTCTTAAATGTCATTATGTATACCTCAAAAGTAAGTTAATATCTGACTAACGTCATTTTTTTAAAATAGTAGAGCTTATCTTTATTAGATTAAGATATTTAAACCTTAATCTAATTACCTAGATATTATTAATGAAATAATTAACTTATATTTTTTAATTACCCACTAAGTTTCGTTACGCACATACTATAACTTGAAATATTTCTTTTCAATTTGTAAAAGAACTTAAGATTAAATAAAAAATAGTAATGATTTTTAATAGAATGTAGGGTTAAAAGATCGAATAGCATCGAAAAAAGATCAATAATAAGTATAATAAACCAAAAAACAAATTAGGATAATCTGTATATGAGCAGAAGATTAATTTATTAATACTCGCATTAAGATTAAAAATGACATTATTCATCAGAAATTAAGACTATTCTTGGCTATTGATATTCAATAAGAAACAGCAAAATTACACGTAAAATACGTAAAATACACACGCATTTAATTTTATAAACAATTTTGAAACAAATAATAAACAAAACATAGGCTGAGCTTATATCAATACTTACATTTAATATCGCCAATCCAGATAATGCTTTAAATCAAAAAAACAAATTTAGAATTATTGTCTAATGAGTGTCATTATTAAGTCCTTATTTGTCTATCTAAAACAGAACACCAACATAATTGTATGATCCTATTTTCACATATAAATTAATTAAGTATTATTACCTAGTTATTTACAATTTATTTTTTTAGATGACAGAGTGTTACTTGTTAAGAACAAGTAGCAAAAAAAACATTTCACTCACAATTGACTTTAAAATACTTAATTCAATTTAATATATTAAATTTTACTCAAATAAATTTATTCTTATTAGATAAAGCTCATTATTCGTGATGTTGTAAAAATAAACACTAACAATAAAAAATCTAATAAATACTTATTTTAGAATAATAACGTAACTATTTTTTATGCTTTGGATAAACAATATGATCTATATTTCTTTCATACGTATTTATTATCTTAATTCGATACTCACTAAACAATAATAGAAAGAAAAGTGAAATTATTTCTTTTTGATAGGTTTTTCATAATCACAGGTGAGTTTGTATCATTCACTAACTGAGTAGTAGTAAGGAACTGGCCAGTTATATTATAAGCAGAGTTATAATCAATTAAGCTTCGCTGGGATCAAAACCATTCGCTATTAACTTTCTGGCTATATCTCTTTTTTCTCTGGCTTTTGCAAGTGAGATATCAGGGTAAGCACCCAGCGCCAACATTTTTTGCTTACCGCCAAAGCGATACTGTAAACGCCAATATTTTGAGCCGTTGGTATGTACCATCAAGTGCATACCATCATTATCTGTTGGTACAAACTATTATCGAATCGAGAGATATCAACAATATACCATAGCAAATAGCAAGTACTGATATTGATTAACTTGAGTATAACTAGAAAGGCTAAGAAGAAAGGAAAACCTTAAAAATCATAAAATTTAAGCATAAAAAAAGACGCTGTTAGCGTCTGATTTTTGGCGCGAAGGCCGGACTCGCATTTTATAGGCAATATATTGTTTTTGTTTGGTATAAATTTAAAGATAATTTTTTGTATACTTAAATGTATACTCAGTGGTTTGAGGTTTGAAAACTAAATTAATTAGCACCATCCCCCCTCTTACATAAGCTGTTGCCATAATAGCATCTTTATCATTTTCATTGGATATTATTAATAACGTCAATACTCTACTCTTATCTATTGTAACCCTTGGTAATTGTTAAAAATAACTTGTTAATGCCTTAACACTGGTCAACAATAACATTTAACTTAAGTTCAATTACGTTTA
The DNA here is from genome assembly GCF_016239305.1 of Proteus vulgaris. Classification (GTDB taxonomy): domain Bacteria; phylum Pseudomonadota; class Gammaproteobacteria; order Enterobacterales; family Enterobacteriaceae; genus Proteus; species Proteus vulgaris_C. The sequence continues at coordinate 74,648 of NZ_JAEHOQ010000005.1, forward strand.
GGGACAGCCATGGCTATAGGATATTTTTTACGAGTTGGCGATAAAACAACCTGTGGTGGTCAGATTTTAACGGGTGATGGAATACTGCTATATATGACAGGTGAAGACGCTCGAAAATATATCAGAGATGAATTATACATTACGAATGCAAGGGTTTTTAAAATAACGGATGCAGATACAGACAAAACAGAAACGTATTTTAATAACCTTTGGAAATCAGGCAGCATCCCCAACCTTCCTGAAAAAGCAGGTGAATTGACCCGTAGAAACGGCAGGTCTATAGATATTTATGATGTCTCAGGCAATAATTGTACAACCCATACTGTAAAGGGGTTAAAGCAATCTGGCACACGGATATTTGAAGACAGTTATACACCAATGAGAACGCAGTATCCGATCGAACGAGAAGAGGCGTTCACAGTACCTGTTTCATTCCAAAATTATTTGGATGGCAAGAAAAATAATTTTAAGAAGCTTGATGTCATTGAAGTAACAAGTGACTTCCATAAACAGTATCCAAATATCGACAATCTGACGCCATCAGATAAAGGGACTATGATTCAATTTTTTGAATTTGCCACATCGTCAGCGAAAATAGGCGGAGAGGCAACAAGTTTTGATGGTGGAGAAATGGGTGGAGGGGTCTTAGGTAGTACTTATGATAAATAAAACTTTTTTAAGGTGGTTTTTGACTATTCTTTTGATTTTGTTATTTTATTTAGGCTTAGCCATCTTTGACTTTGGGTTTAGTTCAAGCTTTACATACAACTATACTGTGATAGGTAATGATGATCCAATTACCGTTTGGCGCGCTTTCGTAGAGAGTTTGCGAGAGTATCATGATACTGCAATAGCTTATGTTATTTTTAGCACACCTATTTTGCTAATATTGTTATTTCTCATTCATAAAAAGATAAGATAGCAACTATCATATCGAATTGATGGGGGAGCGCCCTCACCGGTATCGTTCGCCCGCATTGAACCGTTTGCTCAGGTTCGTTAATGACTCAGTAAACCAATAGGCGATGTCCTTTTCACTCGCAAACTGCCGCATTGTTCTGCACAACAAAATTAGGACACTTTTCTTAAGGAATTTTGTTCATACTCAATGGCTGACAGATCACCGTTGGCAGTATGAAGCCATTCTAGGTTGTAATAGCGCATATAAGCGATAATCTCCTCTTTCATCTGTTTCCGAGTCGGCTGTGGGATTTTAAGTACCCAATCATGTTTTAAACTGCCAAAAAATCGTTCAACAACGGCGTTATCCCAACAGGCTCCGACATCGCCCATACTTGCTCGAATACCATAACTTGTCAGTAAGTGATGTTGAAAAAGTCTATCAACAAGCAATATCGACTGCTCGCAATTATATTTATATGGAAAATCAATATTTCCGTTATTCACCTTTTGTAAAAACATTAACAGAGGCAGTAAAAAAGAGAAAAGCAGAAGGATATCATTTACCCCTGTATTTATTTGTGGTGACAAATACCACGGCACTTGAAGAAATGAAAGTGGGGAGTTTTACGACTTACGATATGCTAAAAAAATTAAAGTATCCTGATCTGTGTCCTAATTTTTTTAAGAAAGACAAATTATCTGAAGATAAAAAAATGAAATGATAGAAAAAAGAATACCGGACTTAAATACGATTATTTGCACATTAGTGTCGACTAATCCAGATATAACACAAAAATCTCTTTGGCAACCGACTTATGTGCATAGCAAAGTATTAATGGTGGATGATGTCTTTATGACATTAGGATCGAGCAATATTAATTATCGCAGTATGCGATTTGATAGCGAATTAAATATTAATATACAAGATACCGATGCCGTAGGAATAATTAAACAGATGCGGGAATTTTTATGGCGACTTCATACTGGGGATGTGAATAGTAGTCTAAAGCAGGAATTTAAAAAATGGAATAAAATTGTTAATAAAAACCGTATTAATCAGAAAAGTACTCCACCATTATCACCTTATCATCCGTTAATTCAATTTTTAGATGAGAATACCTCATGGAAAAAACAAGAGTAATTAAATCCAATATTATTCTTTTATTTATTACTGTAATGCTGACGCAAATTTCAGGCTGTGGAGCAAAAAAACAAATGCATGATAACCTTAAAAACTTTCAATTTACCTGTGTTCATGAAAAAGATGTTTTTCCACCGTTAGATCCACAAGCAGACAGCTGGTTTAAACAGGCGGTGCAATTAAGTAAACAGGATAATCCCAATTTTAATCAAATAGCGCAGCTATATCGCCAAGCTGCTGAAAAAGGCCATTATAAAGCGATAGGTAATCTGCAACTTATGATAGCTGAAGGGGATATTGAACCTTCCGTGGGTAAATATCGAACTGATGAAGTTATCGAATTAGTCGAGCACTTAATTCAAATGAATATTCCCTTTGGTTATTACATTATGGGGACTTATTTAGAAAGAGGCTATGGCGTAGAGCAGGATAAAGGAGCCGCCTTTAGTTATATGTTAAAAGCCGCCGTGATGGGCAATCCGGATGGACAATATGTGATAGGGCAAAAGTTTATGGATGGAAGAGTCCCTGAATTATATCGCCTAGATTTAGGACGTGCGATGCTTGCTTGCGCATCAGAACAGGGATTTAAAGATGCGTCTTATTGGTTAGGAATGAGTTATTCAATGATAGATAAAGACTATTCCAAAGGACTAGGCTACTTTCATGAAGCGGCAAAACAAGGTAATTCCCTAAGTGCTTTTCAATTAGTGGATGCTTTTAAAACAGCTGATCCTACAAATCCAGATTATTTAGGACAGCAAATCGACTTAGAACGGTCTCGCCGTTATGATTTGATTAGTGACGAAATAGATGAACACCCCAACGCCAAATTCCCCGATATCGATAAAATCGTCCCTCTTCCTCCTGCTGAACTCCCCGAATGGGACGGTACTTTTGAGTATAAAAAACAACAGATAAGCCAATAAAAGGATGTGAGTATGCGCGCGATTATTCGTTTAGGTGATAAGACAACCCATGGCGGTGAAGTGATTACTGCATCGGGTTCCATCATGTACGGTAAACCGATAGCACTTGTCGGCGATAAGGTAAATTGCCCTAAGCAAGGACATGGAATAAACGCTATTTTACCCGGTTCAACGCGAATGATAATGTCAGGGCGTCAAGTTGCACTCAATGGTTTTCAAACTGAATGTGGTTGTACGCTGATTGCTAGCTTATCATCGTCAGGTGAACAATCATGATAAGTTGGAAAATCCCTTCCTTAACGCCCCCACCCGCCCCTAAACCTCCTCGTTTTATACGTTGGTTATTTATCATGATTATTATGGGAGCAATTGGATTTGCACTCGGCCTTTATTTATCCATAAGTGAAATACTATCACCCACAATAAATAACACCATGCTAATCGTTGTCTTTGCGCTTTGTCCCACGTTATTAACGGGTTTAATCCGACTCTTTATTTATTCTTTTGCCTCTTATCGTCATCAACTTTTTACCGACATACTTGATGATGCTAGACAAAAGTGGCGTCACTGGGCGGGTAAGCATCTTGGGTTATTAACGCATGCTCGATTAACGCATATTGATGAAGAGAGAAAAGAAGATGGGCCTTTATCTTCATTGACTCCCAATAAGGGCAATATCCTCAAGCTCGAACAATTAACGTCATGTTCTTTATGGGAAAAACAAGAAAGGGTGGTACAAAAATTATTGACTCCAATTGCAGAGTATTATCATCAATACAATCTGACTGTACCACTAACATTATATTGGCAAGTAGAAGAACAAAAGACTGATTGGCAAGCGCTTATTCAACAAGAAGCGGTACACTTATCATTACCGCTAGATACTGTCGAAATGTTGCCCTACGCGTCGTTCAATGAATGGCTATTAGCGTTGTATGAAAATTCTTTTGAGCCTAAAGTATACGCGATATTAACGTTTCAGTTAGATCCGACGGCCAGCGAAGAAGCCACGAGCCTATTGCTTGCCCCTCAAGGGCTTTATGAACAACTAAAGTCCCCGATTAAAGCAAAACTTCTACGCCCAATAGCCACAGAGAGAGACACTTTTGCTGATGCATTAAAGACACAATGTGAATTTCAATTAAGTGGTCCTCAATTAACCGCTCTTTGGCACAGTAATATGAACGAGAGTAATAAAGGAGAATGTATTCCGCACTATGTTCAACAAAATATGCGTTGTCTTTCTGAGCATTTTTATGACTCAAACATATTTTTGGGCATAGGCGGTTTAGCGAGGCATAGCGTAACACTCACTTTGGCTAGTGACGCTCTGATGCCCGCCCTGATAATTCATCAAAATGGAAATAAACTGTTATTGCAACAAGTCATTATCTAACGGTACATCGTCGATAAATAAATAGATGAAGGGGGATGATTATTGATGCGTACTTATTTTATACAGCCTACATGCCCGATTATAATGATGTTAATCTTAATGTTCTTTTAACTTACTTAGAAGAATGTTATCAGCACTATTTTGGTGGTGTCTTGTTCTAAATAAGCACACTGTTGAGTATAAAATTAAAAATAAAATCACAATAAATCAAAACACTAATGACTTAATACATTTTATCAAGCTTTCCATGTGATCCGCCTACACCTGTAACAATACCTCACATTCACTTATATAATCCTGTATTCTTCCTATATACACTATGTGTAGACCAAAATATCACTAAAACGTATAAAAAATAATTCCACATTAACCATCTTTACGTCTAGACGTAAAGATGGTTACTATTATTTAAAATTTATACTCAACACATTACCCAAACTCCCCTCCAACTCATCCATATAATCCGCATACCACTGCATCATTTCCCTGCGCCCATCCATATATTGAGCATGATTATACGTACCACGGATCCCGTTCTTATCGATATGCGCGAGCTGAGTTTCAATCCATACCGCGTTATATCCTTTCTCATGCAAAATAGTGCTCATTGTGTGGCGGAAGCCATGTCCTGTCAGCTTTCTTTTATACCCCAGTAACTCAATACCCCCATTTAAATTGCCTTTATTGAATTACTTGATTTTGCAAAACTAAACGGTGAAATACCCCTCTCCCTATTCGCATCCAGATAATCAGCCCACCATTGCACCATCAGTCGCCGTTCCTCGATATGCTCTGCTTTATGAATATAAGCCGCTCTCACTGAGTTGCGTTCTTGGTGGCTCATTTGTCTTTCTACTGCATCCTTCGACCATAGCCCTGACTCAATCAACGAGCTACATGCCATTGTTCTGAAACCATGTCCACAGACTTCGGTCTTAGTGTCATAAACCATCACTCGTAATGCGTTGTTTACCGTATTTTCACTCATTGGCTTTCTAGGGTTATGATCGTCGATAAAGATCAGTTCGTGATTACCGCTGAATTGGTAGATCTGTTTTAAGGTCTCAATGGCTTGTCGGCTTAGTGGTACTAAATGAGGAGTACGCATTTTTGATCCGCGATGTGAGTGCTTAACCCCTTCTATCGCTTCGCGTTCTGCAGGGATCGTCCACATGGCATTTTCAAAATCGATTTCATCCCAACGAGCAAAGCGTAGTTCACTGGAACGAATGAAGACTAGCAAGGTAAGCTTGACTGCAAGTTTAGTTAAAGGCCTTCCCTTATAATCATCGATGCGTTGTAAGAACTCAGGTAGGCGTTTAAGCTCTAACGCGGCTCTATGGGCTCGTTTACCAGTGGCAACTGCGCCCGCCATATCTTGTGCCGGGTTATAATCGATTAAACCACTTTGTACGGCATAACGCATTATGGCTGTCACACGTTGTTGTAAACGTGCTGCCACACAAAGACGTCCAGACATCTCTACGGCTCTAATGGGTTCAAGTAGGTCGCGAGTTTTTAGTTCGGCAATATTGCGTTTACCAATAGTAGAAAAGATATTGTCCTCAAGGCTTTTGAGAACTCTATGGCTATGGCCTTCAGACCACTTCTTATTTGTTGCGTGCCAATCACGAGCAACTTTCTCAAAGGTATTAAATTCCTTTTGCTGCTCTTCTTTAACTTCTTTGCGTTTTTCGCTTGGATCAAATCCATTAGCAATTAACTTTCTGGCGGCATCTCTTTTCTCTCTGGCCTCTGCAAGTGAAATATCCGGGTAAACACCCAGAGCCAACATTTTTTACTTACCGCCAAAGCGATACTGTAAACGCCAATATTTTGAGCCGTTGGTATGTACCATCAAGTGCATACCATCATTATCTGTTGGTACAAACTATTATCTAATCTAGAGATATCAACAACATACCATAGCAAATAGCAAGTTCTGATATTGATTAACTTGAGTATAACTAGAAAGGTTAAGAAGAAAGGAAAACCTTAAAAATCATAAAATTTAAGCATAAAAAAAGACGCTGTTAGCGTCTGATTTTTTGGTGCGAAGGCCGGACTCGCTTTTTATAGGCAATGCGTTGTTTTTATTGATTATAAATTTATAGATAATTTTTTGTATACTTAAATGTATACCCAGTAGTTTGGGGTTTGAAAACTAGATTAATTAGCACCATCCCCCCTCTTACATAAGCTGTTGCCATAATAGCATCTTTATCATTTTCATTGGATATTATTAATAACGTCAATACTCTACTCTTATCTATTGTAACCCTTAGTAATTGTTAAAAATAACTTGTCAATGCCTTAACACTGGTCAACAATAACATTTAACTTAAGTTCAATTACGTTTAGGGACAGCCATGGCTATAGGATATTTTTTACGAGTTGGTGATAAAACAACCTGTGGTGGTCAGATTTTAACGGGTGATTATACCTTTCAATTTTATGGAAGGTCTGCTGCACGTCAAGGCGACATAGTCACCTGTGGCAAACACTCGGGAACATACAACATACTTGGTGGCGTTAGCAACGTATGGAGTAATGGTAGAATGATGGCTGGGACACTGGATAGCTTCAGCTCCTGTCCGTGTAAAGCAAGACTAATAAACTCCATCACAGATTGCTACAGTAAAGAAGATGAACCGATGTCTCGCGCATATAGCCCTGTAGCTACCGAGGCTCCTATTCAGCAACCAATTAGCCAACCAAGTAATCATTATGCTCCTCCTATTATTGCCAATGACAGCAACAAAATTAGAATTGATGCACAACACCTGATTGATTGTGCAGATGAGCTTTGTGAAAAACATCTCTATTATCCTGACATAAAAAATGCCTTCCAAAGCCAAGTAGAAGCTTTTGCTTATCTTATTGTTGATCAAGTTGAATCTGGCCAAAAAAGTTATGAACAAGGTTCTGCTGAGTTAAAACAGGAAGAGAAAAGCTTACTGGAACAATCACTAAACTGGTTAACTAATGGTCTTTCAATTTTTGGTGGTGCAGGCATGGTGTGGGCTGGTGGTGCATTATGTGGAACAGGGCTTGGCTGTATTATCGGAGCTCCTTTAATTGCACATGGCGCTAATGGTATTTACGAGGGTATAGAAGGTTTAGTAGAAGGACGAGACGATATTCATGGGCCACTAAGAAAAGGTTATCAAATAGCTGCTAAAGAGCTTGGTTTTAATGAGTCTGTTGGAAATCTTATTTATGACCTTATAGATTTAGGAATATCTGTGCATGGTAAGCTAAAACTCGTCCCAAAACTAAATGAATTTGGTGATCCAAAGAAAAATCTATTTATTAAAGAGTACGCGCGACAAGATTTAGAAAAAGCATACAAACAAATGAGTGATAAACTTTTAAGTATTGAAATACTTAGTGATACTATCAATTTATTCAAAATAAAAGATGACATTCAGAATGCTTTTCTTCTAGACCAAGACTCTAATAATGTGATGATGGTTGTTGCTGAACCACAAAGCATTACTAATGTAAAAGATATTGTTGAGAACTGTGAACTTTACATTGTGATTTCAAACAATGATGAAAACAATTCTTACTACAAATGTACTGATGATAAAGGGAATGAGCAGAAGTATCACACTAATGGGGATATTATGAAATGATCCCCTATATTGCTTACTATTTTTTTGCTTTATTAGGGGTAATAGCCTATTTTGAAATAAAAAAACGTTATACCACGAATTACCATTATTCAAAGCGATTAATTCTTGCAAGACGACTCTTAATCATTTCTGATTATATTATTGTAGCCTATGGTATTTATTTAGCCTCAGAATTAAAAGAAGATACATTATTCAATTGGAGTATATTTATTTCAGCTGTGATCATTTTATTATTTTATTTAAAAATGATATGGACATTAGAATCTTTAGGACGGCGTTAATATAGGGTAGAGCCCTAGTCTCTACCCACATTATACCCTCCCTAAACACTCAATGGAGCTTCATTTGTCAATATACTCATACATCTTTTCTGTCATTACCCACAGCGCTTTATTCAATTTGATATCGCCATCAATACCATTCACCGAACGTGTGCGAGCTCGCTTACCTTTTGAATTCCTGCCTGATAACCCTCCTTTAATTAAATTCTCCTGAAAACGTTGATATACCGTCCAGAGATCGTCTTTTTTATCTTCCCAACGACGAGGTTGTAATACTTGGTCCTCAGTAATTGGTTGATGCTCCTCGCCATAACGATACGTAAGTGCAGCTTGCGCTAAGGCTTGCTGTGCTGGTGGCGGTAACAATAACGATTGCATTTGTTCTCGCTTTTCAGCGACAGCATCAAAGGTCTCTAATACTTCATAAGCCCCTTCAATCACTTTACCTACCACATCACCTTTGTGTGGTACACGCACTTCACCAAAGGTATCTCCGCACACTAGCCCATTTTGACACACCGCTCTAAATAGCCCCGGTAACATTTGATAACTGCTTGAACCATCATGGCTATTTAAGAGGATAATTTCAGGCACTTGTATTCCTGTAATTTGGTCATGACGACGTAGGCGTAACATATGCTTGGTATGCTCTCGACGAATACTGTTGGCACGTCCAAAGTGTGAGGCTAATCGACTCATCATCAATTCCTTAAATAATTTATTTGGTTGGATAAATACGTTACATACAGTGAGATAATGCAGACAGAGATAAGGAAAATGGGGTGAATATAGGGGCGGGAGGAAAGCGTAAAATGCGTAAAATAGATTAATCAATCAAGTAGAAGATGGCGTCCGCTTCAAGGTGTTGTGAAGCAAAATCCCTCAGTTGATAGAAACGTTCACACATCACCTCACTTTCTGTTTTAAATGACTACTACAGTAATGAATAACCACGAAGATAGTGATCTATCCTTGATAATCCACAAAAATGTGATTTACTCCATCTCATCAGTTGCTTGTTATGTTAATTTAGTAATGTTTAATATTTTTTAAGTATTATATTTAAACCTTATGCTAAATTCTAATTAACGAGAGGTTTGTTGTGAGTAGATCAGAATACATTTATCTAATTAAGTGTACTTCTTGGCTAACTAAATTTCTAACCCACCGTGGATTGAAAATAACAGATAGTCGCCCGTTATTTGAATACCATGCAACTAGTGATGAGTATGAAGAACTAAAGCGGTTACTTTGCAATGTCGGGCAGGCTGAAGGACTTAAAAACGATAAAAGTTACGCAGCATGCTTTACACTATTTTGCGCAGAATGGTATCGAAGGGAGTACGAACGAATTCATGGCTGGAGTTGGGAGCCTATCTATAAAGCTCTTGGTTTATCTCTATCCGCTTCGGAACTGAGTCATATTGTACCAAAAGGTCTTGAAGGCTACTGGGGACGCCCTGTTCGTTTCTATGATTCAGAACGGCGTAACTTTTTAGGATCTCTATTTAGTGAAGGCGGCCTGCCCTTCAAGCTATTGAAAGAATCAGATAGCCGTTTCCACTCTGTTTTTTCTCAAATTCTTAATCAGTACGGCCAATCTCATTCATCAGGATATTCAGCTTTATCCTTAGTGCAAATAGTTGTCGATAAGTCACAGCTTCCAACAGTTTTCAAGGAAGACACATCAGTTGAACTTATTAGTAGTATGGCAGATCAGCTTATCTCTCTTGTTCAGACTTACGAACTCAGTAATCATTTAGAGCCCGTCAAAGAACTTGACCGTGCTCATCCTAAATGGCGAGATAGTTTCCCAATGCCCCTAGATGATGAAACTGGCACCAGTTTCCTTAATGGTCTTTTGCGCACCGCCACTGTTGAAACTAAACCTCGATTACAAAAAAATAGAACAACTAGTTGTAATTTTTTTTGGTCAGAACAACATCCTGATGAGATTCATGCACATATTTTCCTTCCTAATGAGTTAATGTTTGCTATTTCAAGTGAGCCATCAACGACTCGTTTTGAACTCGCTGTTTATGAAGATAATGAAGAAGTAGCCAGTCTGGGGCCTGCATATGCTAGCCTTGAGAAAATGCAGGCGACTGTGAGGCTTCGCAAGAGCGAAATTCGTTTTGTCAGACAGCAACCAACAGCAAGCTTATCATTAGTGGCTCGAGCTGGAGGCATCATTGTCGGCACGATCAAGCTGGATGGAGGAGAAATTGCAGTTGGAGATATTCCTTTAACATTCGTAAGTGACAAAAGTGGCTGGTTATTACAAGGTCAGGCTTCCTGTAGTGTACGTAAAAGTGACGTACTCATCATTCTTCCTGCGGAAGGTCATCTAGCTTCGAATCATGATGATTACTCTTCTAATACTCAAGCGCTGGGATATCCTACATTGTCTATAAAAGGACGTCAGGACGTCGTTTTTGAAGGTAATGAAACGTATCGAATTCAAACCGGTCGGGAACAGGTTAAACATACCTATTTAGCTTTACAAGGTAATCAGTTCGCCTGGCCATGCAGCCCCTATGAAACATTTGTTGGCATACCCAAAGTCATTCACAAATTTGCCATAGCACAGAGTATTCGTTATGAACGTTTCCTAAGTGGTAAAAATATTAACGGATGTGATTTACATGAAACGATGGGAGCGCATTATATTTCGATTCGAAATGAAAATAATGAAACGCTATTACGCCGAAAGATAGGGATTTTACCTTCAGATTTTCAACTAGAAATTAAAAGCAGAGAACAGGCAAACGAGGGTGTAATAATTATTTCTACCCAACACTCTTGTTGGTATAGATTAAAAGATAAAGAGCTCGAAGTTGGACGCAAAAAATCAGTAAATAAAACGGAAATAATGATTAAAGCGGAGGGGGTGCCACCAACCTCTTTAGTATTACAGGTGACGCCTAATCTTGCTGGTAATCCCATTGAAATTATTCTACCTTTCCCGACTAAGGGCTGCCTAGTTCTAGATGTTAATGGTCAACTCCTACCTAAAAATATAACTATTAATGACCTGTTGGGAACCAGAACATTCCTCTTTGGACGAAATGGCGAACCAGCAAGATTCCGCCTTGAACTACGTTTAATGTCCAGAGCGAGACAGCAAGCGTGGCATGAATGGCGTTATACCGCAGGCGAACGTCCGGTTGAACTCAATTTGTATAGTCTAAGAGAACATATTGAGAACTTACTATCTCTGGAAACTGGCATTGACCAAGTTGTGGAAATGCGTATAGATGGCTCTGGAAGTATACATACCTGGCAAATTCGACGATATAAATACAGCCTTAACTACGATTATGAAAGGCAGGTTCTTTTTAGCAACTCAATGACTGCTCGCTCTGAGCTGATCCCATCACCAGTCATCATGCTACTGAGTGAGCCTGAAAGAAAACCTGTTTCTCTCACTTCACGAATGAGCGAGGGTGTACCTGTTGGTGAATTTGAGCTGAGTTCGGTAATACAGAAGAATGGGCCTTGGCTGGTAGTTCCCAGAAAAGGTGAAGAAACCGCATTTCGACCATGTTTTATTCGTGGCGAGCCCCCCTTACAGACTGAAGTTAACGCCATCCAATCTATGCAAAAAGCGACTCAGCTTTTTAACCCCCGTTCAGACGTAAATACAATCACCTTGGTTCTTGACCAAATGGCTAGTAGCCCAGCGCATTCAGGCTGGCAGTTCCTACGAAGTTTATATGAACAGTACGGATATTTACCTCTGGCTACCTTCGAAATATGGAGAGCGCTTGTTCAACATCCGCAAGCGTTAGCAATGTCGTTGTTTAAATTTGAAATGTCTGTTGAATATCTCAACCGTATTGAAAATGAATTTCCTATTTTCTGGGAATTTTTACCCATTCTTGAGATTAAAAACGCAGCAGAAATATTTCAAGCCTTCCTAGCCCATAAAGGGGCACCGGAAGAAATGCAGAAAAAATTGCTGAATAAAATGTATCAGCAATTGGGAACTATTTTTCCTACCTATGCCAATGAAGTGCAGGAGTGGTTAAGTTTAGGCAAACAACCACGTTCAATACCTCATTCGATGATGAGAGAAATTGTTCAGGATTGGTATCAGGATCTTCTGCGTGAGCATAGTGAATCACGTTGGCCTGAATATGGTGGTTCTCGTCTTTACAACTGGATCCTGTCGCAAACAGACTCCGCAATTGATGTCTCTCCCGATACAGAATACCGCTATTCCGTTGCCTGGTTACCCGTATTTTGTGCCGCTGTCGCCAGTGGCGAAACAACATTTGAAAGTGTTTTTGGCAATGAACCAAGTACCGTTTTTTTCTTAAGACAAGTCAGAGATTTTGATTCGCGTTGGTTTAACGCCATTTTCCAATACAGCTTATTGCGTAATATTGCCGAAAAATAAAAAGGGACAAGAATGACTACACGCTATTTTTCTTCACTTATTGAACAATCACTCTCTCGCTCAACAGAAGCGACACTTAGCATCATGGGAGTTACAAATCCTCAACTCCGGGAGCATCTTGCCCAGCAGATGGGGGCTGATTGTGGCACAGTAGGTTCTTTCCTTGCATCTCCAGTATTTGAGCAAACATTTGGCTGGGAAGAATCAAACTACACCATGAGAACACTAGCTACAGAGAAATTATTGCTGAGCAAAGAGGTAGTTGACTCTCTAGATAGTGAAAAAAATGGGCGATATCGTTTTGGCGCCAATTGGAAACCTTTTACTCATCAGTTGGCTAGCTGGGGATCATTACTTGAGAAAAAGCATTCGGTTGTTGTTACCAGCGGGACAGGCTCCGGTAAAACAGAATGCTTTATGGTGCCAGTTCTAGAGGATCTTTATCGAGAGTTACGCGATAGCGACAATCAACCGCTAGTAGGAGTAAGAGCATTATTCCTTTATCCATTGAATGCTCTGATTAATTCGCAACGTGAACGTCTAGATGCATGGACCAGTGGATTTGGCTCAGGGATTCGATACTGCCTATATAACGGCAACACAGAAGAATTGCATGCCTCGGTAAAAAGCGAACAGGCAAACAAGCCTAATGAAGTTTTATCACGAGAGAAAATGCGCGAAGAGCCAGCACCAATACTAGTAACAAACGGTACCATGCTGGAATACATGATGGTTCGTCAGGTTGATGCTCCAATAATTCAGCAATCGAAATCAAAAAAATCATTGCGCTGGATAGTTCTAGATGAAGCGCATACTTATGTAGGGTCTCAAGCAGCTGAGCTAGCCCTACAACTTCGCCGTGTAATGACTGCGTTCGGTGTCACGCCTGATGATATTCGTTTTGTTGCAACGTCAGCCACCATTGCCGGAAGCGATTCAGAAAAGCAGTTAAAAAAATTCTTATCAGAACTGTCAGGAATACCACAAGAACGTATAGATGTTTTGGGAGGTAATCGCGTTATTCCGGAACTTGATACATGCAAAAATTATCCAGTTACACTTGATGAGCTTGAACAAATTCCAGACTCCGATAACGAAGGAATTAGCCTTGAGCGTTATAGTGCATTAACACATTCCCCAGAAGCCCGCTATATACGCGAGATGCTAGTCAGCCAACCTCACCCAATGAAACTAGATGTAATGACAAAACGCTTAAACGAGCTGACAAAAAATCATTACACGCAACAAGAAGTTTTACGCTGGATCGATCTCTGTACGGGCACAAGTCCCAACGAGCAAGAGCCTGCTTTTCTCAAAGTAAGAGCGCATATTTTTCAACGTAATACCCAAGGTATATGGGCCTGCGCAGATAAAGATTGTTCAGCGAAGCATAACACTGCACTGGAAGAAAACTGGCCTTTTGGCTACGTGTATGTGAATCAACGACAAAGCTGCCAGTGTGGTAGCCCTGTTTTTGAACTTGCGTTCTGTAATGAATGTAACGAACCGCATCTGTTGGCGAAGGATAAAAAAGGGAAGCTCATACAGTGGGATAATAAAGGTGGAGATGAATTCTCGCTTCACGATGATATCCCTGATGACTTTGAAACATCGGGAGAAAAAGTTCAAAAAGAACATGACTTTCAATCTCCACAAATTATTGCGCCGGAATGCAATGCTGAGCTCGGATATATAATTCAGCGGCTCGATCGTAATACCCGGAGCATTGGCGTTGTTCACAAAGACAGTCTTCCTTTAGCAATAAACGAAAATGAACAAATTTGTAGTGCTAGCAATTGTGGCTATAAAGGCGGGAAAGGTCAGTCCCCCTTTAGACGCGCATTGCTAGGAGGTCCTTTTTATGTCACGAATATTGTGCCAACAGTGTTGGAATACTGCCAGGATTTCGCCAGCGGTGAAGGCAAAAAAGGTGTAGGCCCATTATCATTGCCAGGACGAGGACGACGACTAATTACCTTTACCGATAGCCGCCAGGGAACAGCACGGATGGCAGTAAGGATGCAGCAAGAAGCTGAACGTAGTCGTTTGCGTGGTAGTGTAGTGGAGATACTTTCTTGGCATCAGAGAAAACAGACTATAAATACACCTAACGATCAAGCTGATGTAACAAAACTAGAAGAGATGGCGACACTGGCCAGAGATGAAGCAAAAAAATTTCGTGACTGGGGTTTGCTGGAAGAGGCAATTCTCTCAGAAGAAAAAGCAGAACGTATTGAACAAATCATACAAAAAACAACAGGTGGCAAAGTTAATACTATTTTAACTTCACTGACTTGGCAGGAGATGATTAATGAGCTTAAAGATAAGGCGGATATCAAAGGCTCGATTCTGCAGTACAACCATTATCTTAAACCTGAGATTTTCACTGAGAACAGTGGACCGCTGAAGCTTTCAGAGATGCTTCTATTTCGTGAATTTATGCGCCGTCCGAAACGAACCAACAGCCTTGAAACACAAGGGCTGGTGCAGATTAGTTATCAAGGGTTAGAAAAGCTACATAAACTCCCTATTCACTGGCATGAACAAGGGCTAACTTTGGATGATTGGCGTGATTTTCTGAAAGTCGCACTGGATTTTTATGTCAGAGAAAACAACTTCATTCAACTGGATTTAGAACTGAAGAACTGGATTGGTAGCCGTTTTTCTGCAAAATTTGTACGCAATCCTGAATCGAAAGATCCTGACGATAACCAAGTCAAACGTTGGCCCCAAATCCGTCACGGCAATACCACCCATCGTTTGGTTAAGTTACTAATACTCGCGGCAAAATTCAGAACCGTAAATACGATTACCATCGATATAGTTAACGCATGGTTGAAAGAGGCTTGGCTCCAATTAACCGGCCCTCTGGCTGTGTTAAAACCTGACGGTAACCGCTTTTACTTGCCGAAAGAACATCTGACATTCTCATTGATTCAAAAGGCGAATATTTGTCCTGTTACCAATAAATTGTTGGATACTACTTTCAAAGGACTAACTCCTTACCTACCTAGACATATCCAGTTTGAACACCTAACTAATGCACAATATAGCACCTATATGGCACAAGAAGTGATACTACCTGAAGTCTGGAAACACGACCATTCACAGTTGGATTATGCCGAAGGGTTAGCACAAGTCCGGGAATGGGTAGCACAAGATCCACTTGTGGATCATTTACGTTCGCAAAACCTCTGGACGGATATTAACGACCGTGTGGTGGAGGGCGGCTTTTACTACCGTACTGCTGAGCATTCAGCACAGCAATCAGCTGATCGCCTACAAAGTTACGAAAAGATGTTTAAAAACGGTCAGCTTAACGTCCTTAACTGTTCCACCACCATGGAAATGGGTGTGGATATTGGCGGTATTTCCGCAGTAGTGATGAATAACGTCCCTCCTCATCCGGCAAACTATTTACAACGTGCAGGGCGAGCCGGACGTAGTAAAGAATCCCGCGCAATCTCCTACACTCTGTGTAAAGGAAACCCACACGACCAACAGGTTTTCGCCAATCCACTATGGCCATTTGAGACAGTGATCCCCGCACCGATGGTGGCAATGAACTCAGAACGTTTGGTGCAACGCCATGTTAATTCGCTACTACTGTCAGAATATTTATGTCATGTAGTAGGAGAAACTGAGAAAGAAAAAACCAATCTGAATAGTGAGTGGTTCTTTGGTGAAGAGTTTGGGCAGTCTGTATGTAACAGCTTTAAGATTTGGCTTGAACGCCCTACCCTTAAAATTGATGATGCGCTTGAGTGCCTGGTAAACGGTACAGCTCTGCATGGCGCACGAGCGGAATTATTACGAGAAAAAACTTTCCATGCAATTACAGGATTACAAAAGCGTTGGCTAGAAATCTACCACGATCTAGTGAAACAGAAAAAGGAATCACAGCCAAATACTCCATATCGTAAGCGCCTAGAGCTAGAGAAAAAACGGCATTGTGATGAATATCTGTTGCGCGACCTGGCAGCGCGAACCTTCCTACCTGGCTATGGTTTCCCGACAGATGTTGTGAACTTTGATAACTTCACTATGGAAGACTATATCCGCGAAAAAACACATAAAAGTCGTAACAAGGGTGATCGTGAAGATAACGTTTCACGTTATAAAGGACTGCCTTCACGCAACTTGTCTGTTGCCATTCGCGAATATGCGCCAGGAGCGGAAATCATTCTAGACGGAAGAGTGTTCCGTTCTGCTGGTGTATCATTACACTGGCACAATATCAATGCAGATACTAATGAAGCCCAACGGTTAGACCGTGCCTGGCGGTGCCAGAAATGTGGTACGTTAGGCTATGAAGAAGGTATTGGTAGCTCTGTAGAATTATTTTGTACCAATGGTGACTGTGGTGAGCGAATTACTCGTGACAACACACGTCAAGTGTTGCAACCTGCAGGGTTTGTCACAGATGCTTATGATTCAGTAACGAACAACATTGAAACGATGAAGTTTATCCCTGTAGTTCCGGCCTGGGTATTTGTTAAGGCTGAACGCTTGCCACTACCAAACCCAGAGATGGGATTTATGGCTTCAGGCACTAATGGCCATGTGTTCCAGCAGAGTATGGGCGAAGGCGGACATGGTTATGCTCTGTGTCTGAGCTGCGGTCGTGCGGAATCGATGATAAGTGAAAAAGACGTACCAAAATCAATGGAAGCGCATTATCCACCACGCCCAGGAAAAGCCGATCGCGACAGCCAGAATCAGAGAGTTATTTGTCCTGGTTCTACCGCATTAAATACAAAAGTTACATTAGGGGCATTAGCTCGCACTGATGTATTTGAACTGATTTTACGTCGCCCACAGGACGGTGAGTATATCCCAGATGGCTCAGAAGAAGGGCGTATTATAGCTATGACTCTAACAGTTGCATTACGACGGGCACTCGCAGATGCACTGGGCATTTCTGTAGCAGAGCTGGGCTATGCAGTGCGTCCTGTTAGGCTAGAGAACGAGGGATCAGTCCTGGCCGTTCAGCTTTACGACGTCATTAGCGGCGGTGCAGGCTTCGCTTCCAGTGCACCATTACATATCGAAGCTATACTGCTGGGAATGGTCAAACAACTAGGGTGTACCCACTGCGATACCGCCTGTAGTGATTGTTTACTTGATTCGCAAACGCGTCACGATCATGACCACTTGGATCGTAAAGCGGCACTGGACTGGCTGGGGGATGATTTCAGCTACTATATTGGTTTGCCAGACGAAGAGAAGTTCTCGCTACCCGATGCGCAGTATTGCCCTGGTACTATCGAAGATGCCGTACGTCGCACAATTAACGAAGGTGCCGATAAACTCACTCTGTGGATGAACGGACCACTCAACGAGTGGGATTTATATGCTCGCCAGTTCCGCACGGCAATCCTAAACTACCGGTTAAAAGACAATGTCGCGGTTGAGATTGTCATTCCAGAGGATATTGATGATCCGGAAGTGTTGCGCGAACTGGCACAGTTTACAGCTATTGAGGTGAGGTTGTGCCATACCGAACAGAAAGTGTCATTCCCTATTGTGGCGCAGATCACTTTCGCCGATCGTGTTATAACACTGGCATCACATAGTCAGCAAGCAACGGTACCGGGTCCACACTGGCATCAGAGTGGTGAAGTGGTGGTTCGTAGCCAATGCTATAAACCTGCCGAACTGCGTGAGTTTATACTGCCAGAACTTACAGCAAACTTCAGTGATTTGGTGAAAGACCTTCAAATTCATAAAGAGCTGAATGGGCCGTTTTCACAGTTTGGCCAACGCTTCTGGGATGTACTTATAGAGGGCCATGAAAAAGTGCAAAACCTGATGACGACAAATCAGATTACACATATTCACTATACCGATCGCTATCTGCAAAACCCGGTGGCGCTGGCGCTACTCAGCGCTTTACTTAAGCCACTAAAAACATTAATGACCAAAGATGCAAAAGTAGCAATTGATACCTTATTCAAAAACAAAGATCGACCAGGAAATCGCCCGTTCCATGACTGGATGAGTGAAGCTGATTTTCAGGATTTTGCTGATCAGTGGTTTGTAGCATCAATGGGTAAGACGGCTGACATAACTGTATTCGACTACTCACGAGATATTCCACACCATCGCAAATTGATGGTGAATTTTGACAATGGTCAGGTTCTGCAGATCCGCTTTGATCAGGGAATGGGCTACTGGCGTATCGACTTCCCATATGTCTGGCGCAGTTTTGACTTTAATGATGATGTTACTTCTCAGCTCCACAAAATGGCGAAAGCTTGTATAGAAGGAAAAGTGATTAATAGCGAGGAAAACTGGTCAACAGACGTAGTCGTTGAAGTGATGGAACCTTAAGGGATTATTGCTCCCGACGCATTGTCGGGAGCGTTTGTCTGTTATTTCTTTTTACGCGAGGCTTTTTTACTACCGCTAGCGACGCGTTCGGCCTTAATTTTTTCTAACAAGGCTGTCGCGCTATTTTCACCACTGATCAGATCTGGATTTTCTGCGCGCCATTGGGCAGTAAGTTCGCCACGGAACGCTTTTGCTAGGATCGACTGAGTGAGGTTATTTACGCGGATTAAAGCGTTGTTAACCTGTTTTTCGATGGTATCGGCGTAGGCGA
This sequence comes from Proteus vulgaris, assembly GCF_016239305.1. Classification (GTDB taxonomy): domain Bacteria; phylum Pseudomonadota; class Gammaproteobacteria; order Enterobacterales; family Enterobacteriaceae; genus Proteus; species Proteus vulgaris_C. Next base: position 93,943 of record NZ_JAEHOQ010000005.1, read on the forward strand.
AGAGTTGTTCGACACGGCGGACGATTTCTTGTTGCTCCACTAATGGAGGAACTCTAATTGGATAATTTGCCAGCGCTTTTCCAGTAAGATGCTTAATTGTAGTTCCTGTAAAAAGCTGAGATAAACTGAGATTATTTGAATCATTTTTCAAGTTATAAGCTAACCATTCAGGAATAATTTTTTCTTTTACCCTTGCTCGATGTAAAGCTTTTTGAAAAATAACAGGTGTCTCCTGCAGTTCATTCCATATAGCGCATCGTCCTGGCTCACCACCCTCACATATTAAAACATCGCCAGAACTGAGCGATAATTCTTTACGCTCTACATCTGACACCAATATCTTCTGAAGATTTTCCAAATCAAAATCAAACCAGCGAACATTTATATTCCCAAGATATTTTGTTGCAGAACCAATGTTTTTAGCTTTATCAAGCATTTTCCCAAGCCTGCTATCAACAAGTTCAGAGTATTTATGAACCCTCCAGGTTGATGGAATATCTGGCCATTGCCATTCACTACACAATGGATGATGTTGTCGTTTATTTATACCAATCAGCAATCCACTTAATGCAGTACCCAGCACCGCCTGCCGAAAACGTTTCAGGATTTGTGGAATTTGCTCAAGTCGTGCTTTGGTGCTGTCTACCTGCGCCAGCAGAGTATCGAGTTTTTCAACGATGATTTTTTGCTCTTTAATCGATGGAATACCAACGATAATTTTATCTATATCTTTTGTACTTATATTTAGTTGTGCTGCACCTTTTGCACACTTTAATAAATCTGATTGAACAATGCTTGAACGCAGTAAATAAAAATTAAATTTTCCTTCCATCAAAGAGGAAAAAATAACTCTTGCTACACGTTGATTTAAAACGGCTGGTAGATGTTCTTCTTTTATAATTGCTGTTCTACCTACATTACCAGTTAGCGACATGAGTATATCGTCTTTACTTAATCTGAATTTCTCTACATTTAGTTTCGTGGCATTTACGTAAGCAGGATTATTCAGATTGATGCCTGTATCTTGTACATTACCTATACGGATAACAAAATCGCCTGCATCAGAATAGGTTGAGCTTTTGAAAGCATACCCATTCTGAAATATTGCAATATCGCTAAGTTCCACTTTTTCCCAGTTTGGTGGAAATGCAAAATTGGTCATACCTTCACCTCACCAAATGCTTCGTTCAGCAACTGGCGCTGGGCATCAGCTTCATCGTCAGCACCCAGCTCGCGCATCAGCGCATCCAGCTCTCCCATCGCTTGTACTAGCTCGGTCATTGCTTCTGCCGCTAACACATCCGGCTCAGGCAGATTATCGGCATCGATGCTGTCCTTGTCCTTTAGCCAAGAGATATCCAGCGAATCAGATTTGGTGGTATGGATCCACTCGCGGCTGAACTTGCGCCAACGGCTGGTGGCTTGGTGCTGGTCAGTATTCTTGTTCTCTTCGCTGTCGGCGATATCACTCTCTTCGGCATTAAAGCTCCACTCACCCTCGGTACGCGGGCTTAAGCCGTGCGGGTCTTCACCGTAGACGGTTTCGAACGGCTGCAGATGCTGCTCGGTAAATGGTGTGCGCTTGCCAAAGCTTGGCATATTGGTACGCAGGTCATACACCCAGATGTCATCAGTACAGTTCTTATCCTGGTTAGGATTTGCCACCGTACCTTTAGTAAAGAATAACACGTTGGTTTTTACACCCTGAGCATAAAAAATACCTGTCGGTAGACGCAGAATGGTGTGCAAATGGCACTTTTCCATCAGGTCACGACGGATATCGGTACCCTTACCGCCTTCAAACAACACGTTATCTGGCACAACCACTGCTGCACGGCCGCCGGGATGCAATGTTTCGATAATGTGCTGCATAAAGCACAGCTGCTTGTTGCTGGTTGGGTGAACAAAGGTGCGGGTAATATTGGTGCCTGCCGCGCTACCAAACGGGGGGTTGGTGGCGACAATGTGCGCTTTTGGCAGATTTTCGCCGTCACTCCCCAGCGTGTTACCCAAGCGAATAGCACCGCCGTGTTCAAGATTGCCTTCAATATCGTGTAACAGACAGTTCATCAGCGCCAGACGACGGGTACCCGGTACCAGCTCAAGGCCGATAAAGGCACGATGAATTTGGAAATCCTGGGTGTCGCCGTCAAGATCGTCCAGATCGTTAGTCTGTGATTTTACATAACGGTCAGCTTCAATCAAAAAACCTGCCGTACCCGCTGCTGGATCCTGAACGATTTCACGTGGCTGTGGCTTCAGCAGATGAACAATAGTTTTAATCAACGGACGTGGGGTAAAGTACTGGCCTGCACCGGATTTAGTTTCGTTGGCATTCTTCTGCAACAGCCCTTCGTACATATCGCCGAAGTCATCGCGAGATTTGCCATTACTGCCGTTATACCAGTCAAGTGAATCCATATTGCTGACCAGCTCTGTCAACTGTTTAGGTTGGGTAATAGTGGTATTAACGTTCTGGAACACCGCTTGTACGAGCTGCTGTTCATCTGCGCCCAAGTGCACCAGTAGGTTACGGTAGAACTGTAATTGCTCCTGACCAATACGGGATTTTAGGTTGTCCCAACGGTAACCTTCTGGCAGATATTCCGCTTCCTGACCGGTCTCTTTACACATTTTCAAAAATAGTAGCGAGGCGAGCTCGTTGACATAGTTTTGATAAGAAACACCGCCGTCGCGCAAGTTGTCACAAAGTTTCCATAACTTAGCAACCAGATCGTTATTATTCATGTTTAATTCCCTAAAAAGCAGCAGCCCTCATTTAGGACCGCAAAAGATTTAATTACCATAGATGATAACGCGTCAGGCCTGCTGGTCCCAAATGTAATCACTGAATTTATCCAGCACGCCATCAAGACCATCATCAAAGGTACGTTGTAGCATTACCTTACCGCCACGACGGTGGAAATTACCAGTTTTGAACACATCGTCATCAAGCACGATTTTCTCTTTCAATGCGGTAGCTAGACGGTCGAGCCAGCCCTTCTGCTCGCTGTTCCAGTCGTTTTCGCCTTTAATCCGCGCCAAAGCATGATCGACTCGTTCATCAAACGGTTTTAACGCATCGCCAACAGCAGCACGACGGATATGGCCAATAAGTCTTGCGGCGATGTCCTCATTACGTGTCTCTTTCCACGCGCTACGTAGTGACGATTCTTCGAAGTGCTGCCGGTCAAACCATTCCTGAAGTTCAACGAGCCCTTTGCGGGTGAGATCCCTTGGGTGATTGATGACGGCCTGAAGCGCGGGCTGAGCATTAGGGGCTCGTTTTACCAGTTCATCAAACGCTTCCAGGAAGTCCTGTGGCGTATCGTAATCTCCGTATAAGGATTTCACACTGATCACTTCGTCATCAATATCGAGGAAGATAGGCGCATCGCGCAGGGCATTAATATCAGCCTTCAATTTTTCTAACCGGGCGATAAATCCCGGTAGCTTGTTAAATACTTCTGCACTCCACTGTGGCCCCTTTTCACGTAAGCACATTGCAAAACTACCGAAACCGACTCCAACAGTATCCTGACAGAGTTCATCCAGACGGCGTACTTGCTTATCTACTACTTCGCTGCGATCTCGGTTATACATTGCTAGGCTGATAATACGCTGCAGTTTGGCAATCAACTGTTCATGGCTGTGCTCGGCGTAGCTACGACCATCCGCTTCGGTAATTTTATACGTTTCAGAGTCGGTGATTTCGTTGACCAGCGTTTTTAGTTCAACCTTAGGGCGTATCACCACCGGGCGCATCGTGTCTACACTTTCCAGAGTATTGTATATATCCACACAGTCGAAAATCTTGAAGCTAGTTTTCCCCACCGCAGGACAAAGACGAGTAGCACGACCTTTCATTTGCTCGTAAAGGATGCGGCTTTTTACCTTACGCAGGAACACGATGTTACAGATCGACGGGATATCTACGCCGGTGCTCAGCAGATCAACTGTGACGACAATATTTGGCAAACGCTCTTTATTGAAGCGTGTGATCATCGTCTGCACTTTCTTCGGGTCTTTGTCGGAATCGCCCGTGATCTTGATGATTGCATCATGTTCCAACTGCGGATGCTGTTTTTTTAATGCTGTACGTAACTCTTCTACTACCATATCTGCATGGCTATTGGTGACACAAAAAATCAGTGTTTTTTGCTGTCCCTTTGGGTCCAGGTATTTAGTAAGCTCACCACAAACTGCACGATTAAAAGCAGGGATAACCAAACCTCGGTTAAAATCTGCAACTTCAAAATCCTGATCGTCTGCCAGTGTGTCGTTGATCACTTCACCTTGTGGGTTCAGACGTTCCACTTGTTCACCTTTCGCCAAATACACACCGTCCTGGGCATTGCGAGTAGTGATTTTAATCGGTGGTTCCTGATCGATAAGATAACCATCGATCACTGCAGTACGGTAGGTATAACGATAAACAGGTTCGCCGAAGATATCGACTGTATGTATGGCTGGAGTGGCGGTAAGGGCAATTTTTACCGCATCGAAATGGTCGAGAATACGACGATAGGCAGATACATAATCTAGCTGGCTGCGGAACTGCAACTCGCCTTCGGTCTGCTCTTTATCTAGAATATAGCCACGATGTGCTTCGTCCACCACGATGCAATCATAACGCCCCACCGGCATCGGTTCGTCTGACTGTAGAGTTCGTTTAACCAGTGATTGGACTGTAGCAACATGAATTTTAGTGCTGTCTTCAGGGAATTTATCCGTCAGACCTTTGATGTCGAAAATACTGTTAAAAGTGTCCCCGTTGATACGTGTATCTTCAAATGCCCCCAAAGCCTGTTCACCGAGTGAGCGGCGGTCAACAAGGAATAACACTCGTTTAAAGCGCTGGGACTGGATCAGGCGAAACATTAGTGCGATAGCAGTACGGGTTTTCCCGGTACCAGTTGCCATGGCCAGAAGAATTTCTTGTTGCCCTGCAACAATCGCATTCTCTACCGCGCGAACAGCATCTTCCTGATAGTAGCGAAGCCCCAATTCGCTCATACTCGGATTATCAGCAAACCATTGATTTTGCTTCTGGGGGTCTCCGCCCAACATAGCCATAAGTTCTTCCGGCTGATGCCACTCTGGTAGGGCTTTTGGCATATTGGCTGGATGACGAACATCACGATACCAAATACCACTTTTTGTTTTTATCGCCACCCGGTATTCACGCCCATTGGTCGAATAGCAGAAGGGAATTTTGAATCGCTGACTACCGCTGGTGTCCTTCCAACTAACTTCATACTCTGGAACTGCTTCGTGAACCTCATCAAGTGAATTGTCCTCAAGTAGCACTTCACGCAGGTAGGCATTGTCAAAGTATTTACTATAGCGATATGATTCAGGAAGTTTGCCAGAAACATCGGTATTTTTACGTTTGGCTTCAATGACGGCAATAGGTTTGAGTCCGACAAACAATACATAATCTGCAAAGCCTGGATTACCATTTTCATCTTTACCGGTTGGCCATTCAGCAATCGCCTTATTTACACCAAGCTCAGGGCGAGCACCTTTAGAAAAACGTAATGTTTTACTGTCAGCTTGCCATTTAGCTTTACGCAGTTGAGCATCGATCAGGAAACGACTTTCCTCTTCACTCAGATCCAGCGTACGTTTTATTGCTTGGTTGGTTATCTCTTTATGATAGGCCTTCCGTTCCTGCTCAGTTTGCTTCGCCAGCTCTGCATTTTTTGTCGCTAGCTGTGCTTCCAGAGCAGAAACTCGCGCTTTGGACTGTTCTTCTGTTTCATGCTGTTTGCCTTCGAGAATGGCAATATAGCCATTCAGCACAATCATTTTTTGCTGCTGAGCATTTATCTCGGCCTGGCTTTGTACTTTTTCTTTTGCCTGTTGCTCCAGTTGCTGCTTGAGTACCAAAACTTCCTGATGATAGAGACTCTCCCCCCTTTCAGGCAGAACAAATACTGGAAGCGCGAAGTCATAATCTTTAGTTACCAGACGGTAGTACCAAACACTCAAACGAAAACCAAACCGCAGACACATCTGCGCATCATCCAGATCATTATGATATTCATGGACAGCTTGGTTACCGATGCGGCGTAGCTTATGAAAAATTGAGAGTATGCTATCATCAACGAAGGGGATCTTGCCCAGTTCACGCAGAAGGTCGTGCTGGTTATCGCAAGGGGGTATATCCAATAACATACCCAGGTGTTTGGCTGTAGCTTCGCCAAACATGCGCATTTTTATAAGTGTAGTGTTGGGGTCATCTGGGTAGTTATTTTCTGCTGCGCAGGCAATAGTATAAATGAAGTCATTAACGCCTTTCAGGAAATCGAAGTTGGATTTATTCATGCGTCTTCCATGTTCTGCTCAGTCTCGCAGGAAGCAAAGCAGTTAAGTCAAACTGTTAGAAAACAAAGATGAAAGTACCTTAGCATTCACAGATTACTAGAGCAATTAATAGAATTTTTTGGCTGAGTTATACACCTACAAATATCAAAATTAGCAAAAAAATGAGGCATGCTAGATGCATACCTTCCAGAATCCCTTTTAACCAGCCCATACTCAACTTAGCAAAACTAAAAAGCGAAATCTCCCTCTCCCTATTCGCATCCAGATAATCTACCCACCACTGCACCATCAGCCGCCTTTCCTCTATATGCTCTGCCTTATGAATATAAGCCGCTCTCACTGAGTTGCGTTCTTGGTGGCTCATTTGTCTTTCTACTGCATCCTTCGACCATAGCCCTGACTCAATCAACGAGCTACATGCCATTGTTCTGAAACCATGTCCACAGACTTCGGTCTTAGTGTCATAACCCATCACTCGTAATGCGTTGTTTACCGTATTTTCACTCATTGGCTTTCTAGGGTTATGATCGTCGATAAAGATCAGCCCATGAATAGTAACTACTTGATATTGATTAACTTGAGTATAACTAGAAAGGTTAAGAAGAAAGGAAAACCTTAAAAATCATAAAATTTAAGCATAAAAAAAGACGCTGTTAGCGTCTGATTTTTTGGTGCCGAAGGCCGGACTCGAACCGGCACACCCGAAGGCGGTTGATTTTGAATCAACTGCGTCTACCAATTTCGCCACTCCGGCACTAGAAGTGTGTCTGGAAAACCTGCTCATTATACTTGCATGGTGAACCCTCGCAACAATTATTGTTAGTTTTCAGCTTGATTGGCGAAAAAAAGTGCATTTATGTTGTGGCGTTACCATAAAAGTACAATTCTTGTGTTATTCAAAAACTACTATTGTGTAGGTTTAAATCGCCTTGTATCAATCATCAAAATTCTTTGAGGCAATTTTATCCAGTTTTAAATTTTTATTTATTTTTATTCTTTTTATATATTTTATTTTATTCTCATTTAGTTAAAAGAAAGTTAATAGTAAATATATTTACTTACTCTTCTATAGCAATATTTTTTTCATATAAATAATCTTTAATTATTATCCAATATATTCGATATGTTATTTTTTATACAGCGATAAACAAAAAAAGGATCAAAACTTGGGTTAGTGTTTTGATCCAACAGTACTGCTAATAGAGGGCTTGATTTTATTTTAATGACTATAAGTTATTTTTATAGCGTCACTGCCCTTTTCTTCCCTGGTGTGAGGAAGAAGGTAATTATATTTTATATATGATAAATAAACTTCTTTATCGATACTGCATTTTATTGATATAAAGGTATTTACTACTAAATTAACAAACTTACTTTTAAAACAGAGGTATAACATAACTACTATAACGAAGGTACTGCTATCTAATACAAGGTATTTACTACTAAATTAACAAACTCACTTTAAAACAGGGGCATAACATAACTACTATAACGAAAGTTCTACTATCTAATATAAAGGTATTGCTTTACTACTATAACGAAGATACAGCTATCTAATATCAAGGTATTTACTACTAAATTAACAAACTTACTTTTAAAACAGAGGTATAACATAACTACTATAACGAAAGTTCTACTATCTAATATAAAGGTACTGCTTTGTTACTATAACGAAGGTACTGCTATCTAATATCAAGGTATTTATAACTAATTTAGTAAATTTAATTTAAAGATAAAGGTACTACTATTTAATATAATGGTGTTGAAATATTACTACTAATATATAACTTATTTATTATTTAAGAGGCTAGTTTATAATATGCCTTCTTATTACTTCACTCTATTACTGCTGTGTTATCTTTGCTCTGTAACGCTTATATTCTCAGTCTCTCGACTTGATGAAACTATAATAAGTTTAATTTCATAATCCCACAATCATTAAATTATTACAAAATATGACACACTCTTATATTATCTTTATAAACGACCAAATACAGCCAAATCCACAGACATTATTAGTTAGTTAACTCAAAAAACAAAAGTTATTTAGAGAATAACACCATTCATTAACATTTTCTTGATATACACATTTTAACTTAATAATAAAGAAAAGCTAATAATAGAGTTGAAATGCACGATAAACGAGAGAGATTGTAACTTAATGGTAATAATTATCTCATTTTTAGATGAGAAACAGGAGAAAAATATCTTTTTATGATGCAATTTTTCTTCACTATCTTTATATCAGAGACAATTTGACACATTTAATGCCAACTTTCTGATAACTGGCACTTGCACTGATAGACATTCTTATTTCTGATAATATAATCAAAATTTGGTTTAAATCTGATTAGAAGGCGTTGTTATGGGTATTGTTGGCTGGATTATAACGGGCATATTTGTTGGTATTATCTTAGGTGCTGTATTAAAAATGATAAAGAAAAAATAGCGCGATAAGAAAGGCATCAAATTAAAACATAAAACATTTATGTTGATCGCACTCCTTTCACCTCACTGACTTCTGTTGAAAGTAAAAATGAAAAAATATTTTCTAAAATATCTTATGATCCCAGTCGCCTTGCTGACATTGAATGCGTGTAGTCAGCATTCATCACTACCACCAGCAACCCAACCTTCTATGTTAAATCAGCAGAATAATAATGTACCTGAACTTACACAATGGCCGACAGTATTAAGCCCTAATGTGAGTGATTCTCGTGTGTTGTTTGATAAATATGCTTCTCAGATCTATCAAAAAAGTAATCCTCAAGGCATGGTTATTGTCATGATCAATAACTCTCAAACCTTAAACCGTGCTTTTGGAACTACGACACCAGAAAGCCACAATGCACCATCAATGAACTCACTTATTCGTATTGCTTCAATTACAAAATTAATGACCAGTGAAGTCATGCTAAAACTACAAGATGATGGGAAATTATTAGTTACTGATCCATTACAAAAATACAATTACTATGGTGTTGATATCCCATTAGTGAGTGCTCAATCACCTATCCGTCTTTATCATTTAGCCAGTCATACCAGTGGTTTTCCACGAGAACAACCAGGTGGAAAATGGGGAAGACCTGTTTTTATTTGGCCAACCCATGGCGATCGTTGGAACTGGTTAAAAAAAGCAACATTAACATCACCCGCCGGTAATCAAGCTGCATATTCAAATTTAGCGTATGACTTATTAGCGGACGCCTTGGTAAAAGCATCAGGCAAAAGTTATCCGCAACTCTTAAAACAATATGTTACCCAACCCGCAGGAATGTCCAATACCACATTGACGCCAACAGCCACGCAATGCCAACGATTATTAGTCGGATATAAACCAAGCCCATGCTCTGACACGATAGCAGCTGCAGGAAGTGGTGGCGTGTATTCGACGCCAGCAGATATGCAACGTTGGATGCAAGGCTTTTTGACTTCTCATAATGCCATGCGAAAGATAACGGCAAGTAAAGAGCAGTCTGTCTATTTTCCTCGTAATCGACTCTCTTCAATAGAAGGAATGGATGTTGCGGGTCGTGCCGATGGTGTGGGGTTAGGCTGGGTTTATATGGCACCAGCCAATGGAATTCCAGCTATCTACCAAAAAACTGGCGGTGGTGGTGGATTTAATACCTATATGGCAACGATACCTGAATTAAATATTGGTGTGTTTGTTGTGATCACTCGTAAACCGAATGGCACTAAATTTAGTGAAGTAACTCAAGGTACCAATGCTCTTGTTCGTGCGTTAGCAAAAGACTTTTATCATTGATATCACCATGTTATATAAATAAAAAGCGCCTTATACGGCGCTTTTTATTTTTCTGACAGAAATCGATATTACCTAGCGATTACGCTTCATTAATAACCATAAACTTAATGTTAGGAATAATATTCCTGGTACTAATGCCGCAATCACTGCTGGTATACCATAAACCAGGCTTAATCGTCCTGAAACCTCATTGACTATATAAAACAGGAAGCCAAAAGAGATACCAGTTAGAACTCTTAATCCCATTGGCACTGTGCGTAATGGGCCAAAGATGAATGACAATGCCATTAGCATCATTACCGCAACAGAGACTGGAGCAAAGATTTTTTTCCAGAAATTCAGCTCATAGTTCGCTGATTCTTGTCCACTCTGTTTGAGATATTTAACATATTGATAGAGTCCACTAATCGATAATGCATCAGGATCTAATGCCACAACGCTCAATTTTTCTGGCGTTAATCGTGTTGGCCATTCAAGTGATACTTGCTTTTTACCTGTGATTTTTTGTGGATCTGTTAAGTCTGACTGTTCGACCTGTTTCAACATCCACGTTTTTTTATCAACATCATAGGTTGCACTTGATGCATAACGCACAGTTTCTAGTTTTCTATCATTATTAAAATCATAGAGTGTGATGCCTTGCATCTCGTTTTGGCTCTTTATTCGGTTGATATGAATAAATTGGTTGCCATCTTTAGCCCACATACCACGGTTAGTGGAAACTAAAGAGTTACCCATGATTTTTTCAGCGCGATAGTTACGTGCGTATTGTTCACCTTGTGGTGCCCCCCATTCACCAATCAGAACTGTTAACAGTACTAATGGAATAGCGGTTTTCATCACAGAGCCGGCAATTTGCAAACGCGTAAAACCAGACGCCTGCATCACCACCAGCTCACTGCGTGTTGCCAATGCACCTAACCCTAATAATGCACCGAGTAACGCAGCCATAGGGAAGAAGATCTGCACATCTTTCAGGATATTTAAGATCGCATAAATACCTGCATCCAGTGTGGTAAAATCCCCTTGCCCTACTTTACGAAGCTGATCAACAAATTTGATAATGCCAGATAAAGAAACCAGCAAAAATAGTGTCATCAAAATCGACTGTAAAATAGTACGCCCGATATATCTATCTAATACACCAAACATCAGGCAACTCCTTTCTTAAAGCGAGCTCGGAATTTACGCATAGGCAAGGTATCCCAAATATTCAATAAGATAGCTAAGCCAAGATAAACGCCATTAACACTCCACATCGCAATGAGAGGATCAACTTTTCCTTTTTCACCATTAGAATGTAGCGAACTTTGTAATAAGAAAAAGACCAGATAAAGCAACATTGCGGGTAACATACTTAATACGCGACCTTGACGTGGATTAACCTCACTTAAAGGCACCACCATCACAGCCATAATGACAACAGAGAAAATCAGGGTTAATCGCCAATGGAATTCAGCAATAGATTCTGTCTCTTTAGAATGCCAAAGTTCTGTCATCGTTTTTTGTTCTACACGATTACTACTAATGGTAGATTCACGATGCCCGATAACAGCTTGGTAGTCATTAAAATCGGTGATACGAAAATCACGTAATACAGCTGTACCTTCATAGCGAGTTCCCTCACTGAGTACAACAATCTGATTTCCGTTAGGCAATTCCTTGGTATAGCCTTTATCCGCCACCACAACCGACGGACGCTGATCTTGCGTTGGACGTAACTGTGCGAGGAACACATCTTGGAATTGATTACCTTTCACGCTACCAAGATAAAGCACCATATTACGGTCACTGGACATTTTAAATTGTCCTTCCATCAAGGCAGCTAAACTTGGGTTTGCCTTGGCATCCTCAAGCACTTGTTCTTGATGTGCTGATGACCATGGAATAAGCCAAATTACATTTCCTGCAGCTAATGCGCTGGTCAGTAATGAAAGCAATAGTGCTGCTTGCACTAATGCTTTTTTACCTATTCCGCACGCATTCATGACGGTTATCTCACTTTCAACATAAAGTTTGCTGTAAGTCATCAGAAGACCAAGAAAAAGGCTTAATGGTAGAATAAGCTGTGCCATCTCGGGGATCCCCAGCCACAGCAGAGAAACCACAAGGTTTGTAGGAATATTACCTTCTACAGCAGCCCCTAAAATTTCAACCAGTTTTTGGCTAAAGAAGATAAGCATCAAGATAAATAAGATGGCTATCTGACTTTTTAGGGTTTCCCGAGCTAAATATCGAATTATAATCACGCTAGTTATGCCTGTGAAAACTTGTCTTTTTGCAGGAAAATCGCTAACTTCGTTGTATATCTATCATTTGTGCATCTCAGTTAGACATTCTTGCAGCCCAAATGATATCAAAACATGCTATAAACAGGTTCCCAATAAGAACAAGCTTATAAGTTAGCTAAATTAGTTGTGTTCAATTAATGCATTTAGCTTAACATAAAAAGTAAACTTTCTATGGGGTAGATTAATGCGGATCACTATTCTAAACGATACTTTCCGTTTTTGTCTTTAATATTCAGGAGAACGCATGGAGTTTAATGTAAAAAGCGGCAGCCCAGAGAAACAACGCAGCGCTTGTATTATCGTGGGGGTGTTTGAGCCTCGTCGTTTATCTCCGATCGCGGAGCAACTTGATAAAATCAGTGATGGCTATATCAGCGCCTTATTACGCCGAGGTGAGCTTGAAGGCAAAGTTGGGCAATCATTGCTGTTACATCATGTACCTAATGTTCTCTCTGAGCGCGTTTTACTGATCGGTTGCGGTAAAGAGCGTGAGTTGGATGAACGTCAATATAAACAAATCATTCAAAAAACCATTAACACGCTCAATGAAACTGGCTCAATGGAAGCGGTCTGCTTTCTCACTGAGTTGCATGTTAAAGGTCGTAATAACTATTGGAAAGTACGTCAAGCGGTTGAGACTGCAAAAGACTGCCTCTATACCTTTGATCAACTAAAAAGCAATAAGACAGAATTACGTCGCCCATTACGTAAAATGGTCTTTAATGTTCCAACTCGCCGTGAACTACCTAGTGGCGAACGTGCCATTGCCCATGGTTTAGCTATCGCATCAGGTATTAAAGCATGTAAAGATTTAGCAAACATGCCACCAAATATCTGTAATGCAGCTTATTTAGCTTCCCAAGCGCGTCAATTGGCAGACTCCTCTTCAAATGTTTCTACGCGTGTTATTGGCGAAGAACAAATGAAAGAGCTCAACATGAACGCTTACCTTGCAGTAGGTCAGGGCTCTCAAAATGAATCTTTAATGTCTATCATTGAGTACAAAGGCAGTAAAGATCCTGAAGCTCGCCCAATCGTATTGGTGGGTAAAGGGCTAACATTTGACTCTGGTGGTATTTCTATCAAACCGGCTGACGGCATGGATGAAATGAAATACGACATGTGTGGTGCAGCAACAGTTTATGGTGTGATGCGTGTGGTTGCAGAACTGCAATTACCGATTAACGTCATTGGTGTGCTAGCAGGTTGTGAAAATATGCCGGGTGGAAAAGCCTATCGTCCGGGTGATATTTTAACAACCATGTCCGGCCAAACCGTTGAAGTATTAAACACTGATGCTGAAGGTCGCTTAGTGCTATGTGATACATTAACTTATGTTGAGCGTTTTGAGCCTGAGTTAGTTGTGGATATCGCAACATTAACAGGTGCATGTATGGTGGCTTTAGGTCATCACTACAGTGGATTAATGTCTAACCATAATCCATTAGCACATGAGTTAATGAATGCATCAGAACAAGCCGGTGATCGCGCTTGGCGTTTACCATTAGGCGATGAGTTCTATGAACAAATCGAATCTAATTTTGCTGATTTAGCAAATACAGGTGGTCGTTTAGGTGGTGCAATTACTGCCGGTTGTTTCTTAGCGCGTTTTGCGACGAAATATAACTGGGCTCACTTGGATATTGCAGGCACAGCATGGCGCTCTGGTAAAGCAAAAGGTGCAACAGGCCGTCCTGTTTCTTTACTGTCTCAGTTCTTACTTAATCGCGCGGGTTTGAATAGCGACGAGTAATACCGCATAATTATCAGGGTTAAGGTATTAACCTATTATTATGGTAAATAGAGCAGACTCCAAGAAGGGTATTGCAACGCAATACCCTTCTGTTATCGGGATATCATGAAAAACGCCACGTTTTATTTAATGGAACACCCATCAATACACGACGATTTACAGCCCCATGAGTGGCTTGCCTGTCAACTTACCGCTGAACATTGGCGATTAGGCAAACGTATTTTGTTGGTTTGTGAGTCTCAGGCTCAAGCTGAATTGCTTGATGAGGCATTATGGGCAAGAGAACCTCATCAGTTTGTTCCTCATAATCTTGCAGGGGAAGGCCCTCGTTATGGCGCTCCTGTTGAGTTATGTTGGCCTGGAAAACGTGGTAATGCACCTCGTGATCTTCTGATTAATTTGCAATCGCAATTCGTAGACTTTGCCACAGCTTTCCATGAAGTGATAGACTTTGTACCTATTGATGAACAATTGAAACAGTTGGCGCGTGAACGATACAAAATTTATCGTAGCGTCGGCTTTACTTTGACAATGGCTACGCCGCCAACCTATTGAATACGTAAAAAATATGGAAAATAAATCCGCACCGAAAGAGCCATCGCTCGACACAACTTATAATCCAGCAGAGATTGAACAACCTCTGTATCAGCATTGGGAAAAGAATGGCTATTTCAAAGCCAATGGCGATACAACGAAAGAAAGCTTCTGTATCGTGATCCCACCGCCAAACGTCACAGGTAGCCTGCATATGGGCCATGCTTTCCAGCAGACCATTATGGATACCATGATCCGTTATCAGCGCATGCAAGGTAAAAACACCTTATGGCAGTCAGGGACTGACCATGCGGGTATCGCGACTCAAATGGTTGTTGAGCGTAAAATTGCTGCTGAAGAAGGTAAAAATCGTCATGACTATGGTCGTGATGCGTTTATCGACAAAATTTGGGAATGGAAAGCCGAATCAGGTGGCAATATTTCTAACCAAATGCGTCGTTTAGGTAACTCTGTTGATTGGGAACGTGAACGTTTCACCATGGACGAGGGTTTATCTAAAGCCGTTAAAGAAGCCTTTGTGCGTTTACATAAAGAAGATCTTATCTACCGTGGTAAACGCCTTGTTAACTGGGATCCTAAATTACACACTGCAATCTCTGATCTTGAAGTCGAAAACCGCGAGGTTAAAGGTTCAATGTGGCACTTGCGTTATCCTTTAGCGGATGGGGCAAAAACAGCTGAAGGTAAAGATTACCTGATTGTCGCAACAACACGCCCAGAAACCATGTTAGGTGATACTGGTGTTGCGGTTAATCCAGAAGATCCACGTTATAAAGACTTAATTGGTAAAGAAATTATTCTTCCAATCGTCAACCGTCGTATTCCTATTTTAGCGGACGAACACGCGGATATGGAAAAAGGTACCGGTTGCGTAAAAATTACCCCTGCCCATGACTTTAATGACTATGAAGTTGGACGTCGTCATCAATTACCAATGATTAATATCATGGATTTTGATGGCAATATCCGTGTTAGTGCAGAAGTCTTAGACACTAACGGTGTTGAATCTGACGTTTATAGCACTGAAATTCCAGAAGCCTACCAAGGTATGGAACGTTTCGCAGCACGTAAAGCGATGGTGGCTGAATTTGAACGTTTAGGTTTATTAGAAGAGATCAAACCTCACGATTTAACCGTACCTTACGGTGACCGTGGTGGTGTTGTTATCGAACCTTTACTGACAGACCAATGGTATGTTCGCGCTGCACCTTTAGCGAAACCAGCGGTTGAAGCTGTTAAAAATGGCGATATCCAATTTGTACCAAAACAGTACGAAAATATGTACTTCTCATGGATGAACGATATCCAAGATTGGTGTATTTCTCGTCAACTGTGGTGGGGTCACCGTATCCCTGCTTGGTACGACAATGAAGGTAACGTCTATGTAGGCCGTGACGAAGAAGAAGTTCGCCGTGAAAACAATATCGTAGCTGATGTGGCATTACGCCAAGATGATGACGTATTAGATACATGGTTCTCATCTGCACTGTGGACATTCTCAACCTTAGGCTGGCCTGAAAATACCGAAGCACTGAAAACATTCCATCCAACAAATGTATTGGTCAGTGGCTTTGATATAATTTTCTTCTGGATCGCTCGCATGATCATGATGACCATGCACTTTATCAAAGACGAAGACGGTAAACCGCAAGTTCCATTTAATACGGTTTATATGACAGGTCTTATTCGTGATGAAGAAGGCCAGAAGATGTCAAAATCCAAAGGTAACGTACTTGATCCTCTGGATATGATCGACGGTATTTCATTAGAAAACTTACTAGAAAAACGTACTGGCAATATGATGCAGCCACAGATGGCTGAAAAAATTGCTAAACGTACTAGCAAAGAGTTCCCAGAAGGTATTGAAGCACACGGTACAGATGCCCTGCGTTTTACCTTAGCGGCATTAGCCTCAACGGGTCGCGATATTAACTGGGATATGAAACGTCTATCTGGTTACCGTAACTTCTGTAACAAGCTGTGGAACGCAAGCCGCTTTGCTCTGATGAATACTGAAGATCAAGATTGTGGCTACCAAGGTGGTGAGATGACATTCTCACTGGCTGACCGTTGGATCTTAGCTGAATTTAACAATACCGTTAAAGCCTATCGTGAAGCGTTAGACAACTATCGTTTCGATATCGCCGCGGGTATTTTATATGAGTTCACTTGGAACCAATTCTGTGACTGGTATCTTGAGCTATCAAAACCTGCGGTACACAAAGGTAATGATGCACAAAAACGCGCAGCTCGTCATACTCTGATTGAAGTGTTAGAAGGCTTATTGCGTCTTGCTCATCCAATCATTCCATTTATCACAGAGACAATCTGGCAACGAGTCAAGGAAGTTAAAGGCATTGAAGGTGAAACCATCATGCTACAAGCTTTCCCTGAATTTGATGCTTCATTAGTGGATGAACACGCACTTAGCGATCTTGAGTGGATCAAAGAAGTTATTGTTGCAGTTCGTAATATCCGTGCTGAAATGAATATTGCTCCAGGCAAACCACTTGATGTTATCTTACGTGGTGCGGATGACAATGCTAAGCGCCGTGTCAGCGACAACATTGGTTTCTTAAAAGCCATGGGTCGTTTAGCCGATATTCGTCCATTAGCAGAAGGTGAAGAAGCGCCATTATCAGTGACTAAATTGGTTAGCGGTGCAGAATTGCTTATTCCAATGGCAGGCTTTATCGATAAAGATGCAGAGCTTGCTCGTTTAGATAAAGAACTAGAAAAAGTAGAAAAAGATATCTCAACTTTAGATAGCAAATTATCTAACGATGGATTTGTGAGTCGAGCACCAGAAGCAGTTGTTGCTAAAGAGCGTGAACGCTTAGCAACTTGCTTAAATGCCAAAGAAAAACTGATCGCACAGAAAGTCTCTATCGCCTCTTTATAAGCACTATCGCTTTAAAGACACTGAGGTTGATAATAAAAACCCGCGTTTATCGCGGGTTTTTGCTTAGTTTCTTTCAGCCAAAAAATAAAACCATTTTTCACTTCATTTCTTATTATTCTCGGTTTTATTCTCGCCAATACTCCTTTCCATTTCTTATTTTCACTTAAATTTAATCACTCACTAAAATATAATACTAGGAATAAAGGGAATAAGTAGGTAAAGAAAAAAGATCCTCGGTTTACAAATATGTTTAATCAATTAAGATAGTTTTCGTAGCCATCAGTGCTACTTTCAATGAAGAAGTTCCTTTCCGGTGCTCTCTCAATAAATAATCAAAAAATATTCTACTAACAAGTGAAAACGATGAGTGCAACTATGACTGCAACCCAAACTATAACCTCAAATATTGTTATCCGAGCGATTGAAGAAAAAGACAACGCAGGCATTGCACGCGTTATTCGTGAAGTCTCCGCAGAACATGGTTTAACAGCCGATAAAGGCTTTGCGGTTGCCGATCCGATTTTAGATACTCTCTATGAAGTTTATCACCAGCCACGTAGCGCTTACTGGGTTGTTGAAATGGATGGAGAAGTTGTTGGCGGTGGCGGTGTCGCTCCACTTGCTGGTGGTGATGGCAATACCTGTGAATTACAAAAAATGTATCTTTCAGCCAAACTGCGCGGTAAAGGTATTGCAAAAAAAATCGTTCTGCAATCTCTTGAGTTTGGTAAAGCACAAGGCTTTAACCGTTGCTATTTGGAAACCACCGACATCTTAAAAGCTGCGGTGGGCTTATATGAGAAATTAGGATTCGAATTTATTGATGAAGCCTTAGGTAATACAGGACATAGTGATTGTGAGATCCGTATGGTGAAATCACTTTAAGCCGTTCTTGTTGTTCTCTACGTAATACAATAAATAAAGTGACCACGACTTTACCCGCATTTTTATGCGGGTTTTTATTATCAAAAATAGCATCTATAAACACAAATTCTATTTTTTAAAATGATATAAAAGAGCTCTATTTATCCTCTATTTTTTCAAATTGATTTATTATTAAATTATTAGTTATTTATTATTCATTAATTCCTTATCTTAAATATCATTAAAAAACACAAGTTTATTTTTTTATTCATTTCACTCTAGATAATTATATTTCACTTCTTAAGTTAAATATTTTTTAGCATCTTTTCTATTTAAAATTTTCTTATTTTTTAGATTGCTATTTATAGCTAATTTAATATCTTTATGCAGATAAAGTCATGCAATGGCTTTTATAACTCTAAAATTTAAAAGGAATTTTTTCATGAAAAACTTTGTTAAAATTGCACTTATTGCTTCTGTAATTACTGTAATGACCGGTTGTACTGGTAGCGTATACAATAAAGAAAAAGACTGTAACTATGACTACTTACTGCACCCAGCAGTTTCTATTTCTAAAATCATTGGCGGTTGTGGCGACACAAGCAAATAAGATTTAAGAAATAAATCTATTAATAAACTACATTCTGACTTATTGTTGCTAAGAAAGAATGTGGTTTTTATTTTTCATCTTCTGAAAATAAAGATCAACAATTAAGCCTATTACACTAAAAACTATTTTATCAATTATTAAAATATAACCTATTTATTATTTCTATTCTCTTTATTGCATTTATTTTATTTCTAGCCATTAAAGTTATTCATTTTTTTTGAACACCATCAACAAATTCCCCCTATTTTGTTCATCACGCGAACACTTTATGATCAGCCTCATTAAGAAATCGCAATAATCTGTATTACCTCCTTCTGTGTCTTGGTTATTGCGGTTTCTTTCCTTAACTCGGAGAACAATCATGACTATCAGACAGATTAATCATATTTATTCGGCGCCAAATTCACACTGGGTAGGTAATGGCTTTCCAGTCAGTACCTTATTTTCCTATCAGGAAAATGGTGAGAAACATAGCCCGTTTCTGCTGATGGATTACGCCGAGCCAACACTGTTTAAACCTGTTACCAATGCCCGTGGTGTAGGAGCGCATCCTCATCGTGGATTTGAAACCGTAACAATCGCTTATCAAGGTGAGGTTTCTCATCATGACTCTAAAGGTCACGCTGGAACTATTACCGCAGGTGATGTGCAATGGATGACAGCTGCTTCTGGCATTTTGCATAAAGAGTATCACTCTGAAAAAATGACCAAAAAAGGTGGCGTACTAGAGATGGTGCAACTTTGGGTGGATCTACCGACAGCGTACAAAATGACACAGCCTCGTTATCAGGCGCTGAAAGCAGAGGATATCCCTCATGTTGAATTACCTAATGATCAAGGCTATGTCCGGGTGATTGCAGGTAATTATGCTGATACCCAAGGTATCGCAATGACTTACTCACCACTTAATGTGTGGGATCTGCGCTTAAATCATGCAGGTGTTTCACACTACAGTATTCCTGAAGGTCATAATGCAATGCTGTTTGTGGTGAAAGGTGCTGTACATATCAATGACAGTGAAATTGCACGTCAACATGATATGGTAGTGTTAGATAATCATGGCGATACACTGATATTAGAATCAATGGGTGACACCATTATTTTAATTCTAACAGGTGAGCCGATTAATGCGCCTATTGTAGGACAAGGGCCTTTTGTAATGAACACTCAAGAAGAGTTACAACAAGCTTTTGATGATTATGACAATGGCAAATTTGGTGTAATGGATTAATGGCTCTACCCTTAAAACCAATAACACCAGTCACAAAGCAATAATTTTGTGGCTGGTGCTATTATTTTGCACTGATAAATCAGGTACAAAGGGACAACATTTAGCAAAAATTAATGTAAGCGTGATGACTTATCAGACTCTTCCTCTTCGTCGTCTTCGTCTTCACTGTCTTCATCATCATACTCAGCGTCAGGATCTTCAAAGTAAGTTCCCCAACCATCGTAATAAACACCCATCTTTTCAGCTAAATTCATTAACTGTTCAACTTGAGCATCAATAAGCTCAGCATTTAAACCACTTTCACTCACAGCATCAAAGCAAACTAAAATTTCACCTGATTCTACTTCGATTTCTTCAGGTTCAGTCACTTCATAACCTAATTTAAATACTTCAACTGCAGCTTTTTCTAGTGTTTCGAAGTTTTCACAAGAGATGTGGTGTTCGATAGCATACAGCGCATCAGGATCACTACCATCTTCCAGTAATTCTTCAATAATAAGACGTGTTTCTTCACGTTGTTCTGCTAATTCTTTGCTGTCCGCCATAATCATGCTCCGCAATAGTCTGAAAAGGTATCTTGTTCATTCTCCCACAGGGCGAATCAACACTCCATACCTAATATGATGTGCTTATCGCAGACTGTTTAAATTAAAAGTTTTTCTTTAGGGGTTGATGATGAATATTTATTAATATAAATTGAATATAAATTCAATAATAGGATATCACTCTATGAACCCTTTTTATCAAAAATCATTCTTACGTTTACTGGATTTTTCACCTGCTGAAATTCAACAACTACTGACATTGTCAGCACAATTAAAAAAAGCCAAAAAATCAGGTGAAGAAACTCAATATCTTGCAGGAAAAAATATCGCGCTTATTTTTGAAAAAGACTCAACTCGTACCCGTTGTGCCTTTGAAGTTGCGGCTTTTGATCAAGGTGCCAGAGTGACTTATTTAGGGGGCGGAAGCCAAATTGGACATAAAGAATCGATAAAAGATACCGCACGAGTATTAGGCCGTATGTATGATGGTATTCAGTATCGCGGTTATGGGCAAAAAACGGTAGATGCGCTTGCACAATATTCTGGTGTACCTGTTTGGAATGGCTTAACCAATGAGTTTCACCCAACACAGCTATTAGCAGACTTACTAACTATCACAGAACATCAAACTAAACCGTTATCAGAAACCGTATTTGCTTACCTTGGTGACGCTCGTAATAACATGGGAAATACTATGCTGGAAGCAGCCGCGTTAACAGGTATGGATTTACGTTTAGTGGCGCCTAAAGCATGTTGGCCCGAAGCAAGTTTAGTTACTCAATGCCAAGATATTGCTAACAAAAATGGTGGAAAAATCACACTCACTGAAAATGTAGCTGAAGGCGTTAAAAATGCTGATTTTCTTTACACCGATGTATGGGTTTCTATGGGCGAACCAAAAGAAGTTTGGAAAGAACGTATTACGTTACTTAAGCCTTATCAGGTCAATATGGACGTTGTGAAATTAACTGGAAATCCAGAAGTCAAATTCCTCCACTGTTTACCTGCTTTTCATGATGAAGAAACCACAATGGGTAAAGCATTAGCTGAAGAGTTTAACCTATATGGTGGTTTTGAAGTTACTGATGAGGTGTTCGAATCAAAACACAGCATTGTATTTGATGAAGCTGAGAACCGTCTTCACACCATAAAAGCAGTGATGGTTGCCACCCTTGCCGATCCATTCTGAAATACATAATCATGCAAAACCCCTATTTTTTAATCGCGAAAAAATAGGGGTTTTCTTCGTTTGATCTCAAGCTGATTGATTTTTAAATCAAAAAAATTTTTTTTGAAAAAAACAAAAGCAAACGCTTGCGTGTAAATCCAAGATGCGTATAATGCGCCACAATTTGTCAGGAGGAAAGATGAAACAGCGCCTATTCCAATGTGTTAAAAAAAATCGCACCTTAACAGGTCGCAAGCGCATTCACTTTTTTCCAATAGCCCAATTTTTTAAAACCCCTCTTATTGAGGGGTTTTTTTTGGCCTATAAAAAACCACTTATCGCACAATTCATCGCTAAAGGAGAACTCTAATGACTAATCCGCTCTACCAAAAGCATATTATCTCCATCAATGATCTGGACAGGGAAGATTTGGAAGCTGTTCTTCACGTTGCTGATAAATTAAAACAGCAACCTAATAACGAATTGTTAAAAGACAAAGTGATAGCGAGTTGCTTTTTTGAAGCATCGACACGAACTCGCTTATCATTTGAAACAGCGATCCACCGCCTTGGCGCATCTGTTGTCGGCTTCTCTGATGGAAGCAACACGTCTCTGGGGAAAAAAGGTGAGACATTGGCGGATACCATTTCTGTTCTACGCACTTATGCTGACGCTATTGTTATTCGCCATCCTCAAGAAGGTGCAGCGCGTTTAGCCTCTGAGTTTGCTGGTGATATTCCTGTCCTCAATGCAGGTGATGGTGCAAATCAACATCCAACGCAGACTTTACTGGATTTGTTTACCATTCAAGAGACACAAGGCCGTTTAGATAATCTCAATATCGCAATGGTGGGTGACCTAAAATATGGTCGAACTGTGCATTCACTGGCACAAGCATTAGCAAAATTTAAAGGCAATCATCTCTATTTTATCGCCCCGAAAGTACTCGCAATGCCAGAGCATATTCTTCACTTGCTGGAAGAAAATGGTGTTGAATATAGCCAACATGAAACAGTAGATGAAGTCATATCAGAGCTGGATATTCTCTATATGACACGCGTACAAAAAGAACGTTTAGATCCTTCTGAATATGCAAATGTTAAAGCACAGTTTGTTTTAACTAGTGCTGATTTAGTGAATGTGAAAGATAACCTCAAGATCTTACACCCACTACCACGTATTGATGAAATCACAACAGATGTAGATAAAACGCCTTATGCTTACTATTTCCAACAAGCTGGAAATGGTATCTACGCACGTCAGGCATTACTTGCCTTAGTTCTGAATAAAAACTTAGTTCTTTAATAAGGAGCACACCATGACACATGATCACAAACTAAAAGTTGAAGCCATCAAACGTGGGACTGTTATTGATCATATTCCAGCGCAGGTGGGCTTTAAAATTCTTTCACTGTTCCGTTTAACTGAAACTGATGAAAGAATAACCGTAGGTTTTAACTTACCTTCAGAAAATTTAGGTAAAAAAGACTTAATTAAAATCGAAAATGTCTTTTTAACCTCAGAGCAAGCAAACCGTTTAGCAATGTATGCGCCACAAGCCACAGTCAATATTATCGATGATTATCAAGTGGTTAATAAGATGGCGTTAAGCTTACCTGAATTGCTTGAAGATGTGGTTCCTTGTCCTAATAGCAACTGTATTAGTCATAACGAACCAGTACAAAGTAGTTTCCGTGTCAAAAAACTGGCCTCAGATGTTGTATTAACCTGCAAGTACTGTGAAAAAGAGTTCGAACGCCACGCGGTTATTCGTTAATTTTTTTAACTCTTTGCTCGCAAGGGCAGAGAGTTTTTTATTAGTTATTAATAATATTTTATTTTCAGTCACTATCTACAGCGAAATATAGTTAAAACAACGATGACTTACCCAATATTGTTTTGTGTTATCTACTTATTATCAGTTTAAGTGGCACTCAGGCACTTGCCATGATCCCACTGATCATTCTTTGAGGTATGTTACATATATCTGAGCTAATTATTTTTCATTATAGAATAATTACCCCCTAAAATCATAAAGAAGATATTTGTAAAAAATAGAATTTATACATAAACCACCTTTTGTAAAAAAAAATTCTCTAACAATCGAATATATAGTGATAAAAATAGGAATTAATGAGGGGCAATTGTATGAGTTCATTTTCTTTTTATACTTGCAGACTTTATGATAAAGCCTGATATCTGTCATATTGCTAACCTACAGCGCTGGCTATAATAGCGCCGTGCTAATCAAGCGTTAGCCTTAATCTTATAAAAACAGGAGTTCTACATGTCTTACGAAATTAATACCGATAAAGCCCCTGCAGCAATTGGCCCTTATGTACAAGGCGTTGATTTAGGTAATTTAGTGATCACTTCAGGTCAATTACCTGTTGATCCGGCTACAGGTGAATTTGTTTCTGATAATGCAGCAGAACAAGCTCGTCAATCTTTAGAAAACGTAAAAGCAATTATCGAAAAAGCGGGTTTAACTGTTGCTAATATCATCAAAACCACTGTTTTCGTAAAAGATTTAAATGATTTTGGTACCATTAATGCCGCTTATGAAGCCTTCTTTAAAGAGCATAATGCAGCATTCCCAGCTCGTTCTTGTGTTGAAGTTGCTCGTTTACCAAAAGATGCAAAAGTAGAAATCGAAGTTATCGCTATCCGTTAATTTCATTTCAAGAATAGGTCATAAAAAAGCAAAGGTCTCTTTATGAGCACTTTGCTTTTTTTATGTTCTCATTTTTTGATGAATAATTTATCGCATCTATTTTTGGCACATATTTACAAATCAGCTAACCCCTCTTGATGCCTGATGTAGCAAAAATACCTTGATTTAGATCAGTTTTAATGAAGATTATTTCCCTTTCAATAACTATATATTGTGCTTTAATACATACCGACATACAACATATAGTAATTATACACATCTTATCCACAATAAGCCTGAATGCTGTGCCATCACCTGTTTTTATGGGATTTGAGCCTGTGGATAAATAGTTAAGGAGCAAGATTGTGAAAACCATAGTGATAAAACGAGACGGATGTAAAGTCTCTTTTGACCAAACCCGCATCAGCGATGCTATCAAAAGAGCCGCCGTAGCTTGTGAGATCACTGATGATGATTATTGCGATTCTGTCGCGCAATCCGTTTCACAATCTCTCGCAGGACGTTCGAATGTCGATATCCGTGAGATCCAAGACGCCGTAGAAAATCAGCTGATGGCTGGCGAGCATAAAGATGTCGCCAGAGCCTATATTGAATACCGTCACGACCGAGATGTTGCCCGTGAACAACGCGGAAGATTAACTCAGGAAATCCGAGGTCTTATCGAACAAAGTGATGTCTCTATTCTTCATGAAAATGCGAATAAAGACAGTAAAGTTATCCCTACCCAACGTGATTTACTTGCGGGTATTGTGGCTAAACATTACGCAAAATTACATATCCTGCCAAGAGATGTGGTACTCGCTCATGAGCGTGGTGAAATTCATTATCATGATCTCGATTACTCACCGTTTTTCCCTATGTTTAACTGTATGCTAATTGACCTTAAGGGCATGTTAAACAATGGTTTTAAAATGGGAAATGCGGAAATAGAACCCCCTAAATCTATTTCAACAGCAACAGCAGTAACAGCACAAATTATTGCACAAGTGGCAAGCCATATTTATGGTGGTACAACGATAAATCGTATCGATGAAGTATTAGCGCCATTTGTAAAATCAAGTTATGACAAACACTATAAAGTCGCACAAGAATGGCAAATTGCTGATAAAGAAGCCTACGCCAATGCGCGTACTGAAAAAGAGTGTTACGACGCATTCCAATCTTTAGAGTATGAAGTCAATACACTGCATACGGCTAATGGACAAACGCCATTTGTTACTTTCGGCTTTGGCCTTGGTACATCAAAAGAAGCACGTCTAATTCAACGTTCTATCCTTGAAAATCGTATGGCTGGTTTAGGCAAAAACCGTAAAACGGCTGTTTTCCCTAAACTTGTTTTTGCCATTAAAGATGGCTTAAACCATAAATTTGGTGATCCTAATTACGATATCAAACAACTTGCGCTTGAATGTGCAAGTAAACGCATGTATCCGGATATCTTAAATTACGACCAAGTGGTTAAAGTAACGGGATCATTTAAAACCCCAATGGGTTGCCGTAGCTTCTTAGGTGTTTATGAAGAAAATGGCAAAATGATCCACGAAGGCCGTAATAACCTAGGTGTTATCAGTCTGAACTTACCGCGTATTGCCATTGAAGCTCAAGGTGACGAAGCTACATTCTGGTCACTGCTTGATGATCGTCTTGAATTAGCGAAAAAAGCGCTGATGACACGTATTGCACGTTTAGAAAACGTTAAAGCGCGTGTTGCCCCTATTCTTTATATGGAAGGTGCATGTGGTGTGCGTTTAAAAGCAGACGATAACGTGTCTGAAATCTTTAAAAATGGTAGAGCGTCGATCTCATTAGGTTATATCGGTGTTCATGAGACCATCAATGCACTGTTTGGTACTCAAAAACATGTTTTTGATGATGAAGCCTTAAGAGAAAAAGCTGTAGCGATTATTAATCGCCTACGTGAGGCAACCGATCAATGGAAAGCAGAAACAGGCTATGGCTTTAGCCTTTACAGCACACCAAGTGAAAATTTATGTGATCGCTTCTGTCGTTTAGATGCGGCTGAATTTGGTATTTTACCCGGTGTAACGGATAAAGGTTATTACACCAATAGCTTCCACTTAGATGTTGAGAAAAAAGTAAATCCATACGACAAACTAGATTTTGAAGCACCTTATCCACCATTAGCAAATGGCGGTTTCATTTGTTATGGCGAATATCCAAACTTACAACATAATCTTAAAGCACTAGAAGATGTTTGGGATTACAGCTATACCCGTGTTCCTTACTATGGCACAAACACCCCAATTGATGAGTGCTATGACTGTGGTTATACCGGTGAATTCTCTTGTACTAGCAAAGGTTTTACTTGCCCACGTTGTGGCAATCACAACCCAGCAAGAGTTTCAGTTATTCGCCGTGTATGTGGATATTTAGGTAGCCCAGATTCACGTCCATTTAATGCGGGTAAGCAAGAAGAAGTTAAACGTCGAGTAAAACATCTGGCAAATGGTCAGTTAGGTTAAGAAAGTGAATTACCATCAATATTACCCTGTTGATGTTGTAAATGGCCCTGGTACTCGTTGCACCCTGTTTGTTTCAGGGTGCATACACCAATGCCGAGGTTGTTATAACAAATCAACGTGGTCATTAACGTCAGGCAAGCCATTTACACAAGAGATGGAAGATCAGATCATTGCTGATCTTCAAGATAGTCGTATTAAACGACAAGGATTATCGCTTTCAGGAGGTGATCCTTTACATCCACAAAACTTATCTACAATTTTGCATCTGGTGAAACGAGTCAAAACTGAATGTCCCGAAAAAGATATTTGGGTTTGGAGCGGTTATTTGCTGGCAGACTTAACCCCAGAACAGCAAGAGGTCGTTAGTTATATTAACGTACTAATTGATGGGAAGTTCGTACAAGAACTTTATGATCCCGCATTACTATGGCGTGGTAGTAGTAACCAAGTAATACATAAATTGAAATAATATCTAGAAGCCCATTTTTATTATGAGATTTTTACTTTCATCATTCTCATTTAATTACCTCCGTTATCAAATGCGAATCATTTTCAAAAATGATAGTCAAAGTGATTAGTTTTGTTTTATTATTAATGCTCTTTACTATTCTTTTTATGATGACATTTGATATGAAAATAACATTTTTCCCTTTTTTTTCAATAATTTTACTTTCTGGTTGTAGCAGTACTTGGGAATCTAAAGGTGCATCAGATTACACATTACAAGAAGCTAAAATGCTTTGTGAACTTGATGCGAATACTCGCTACCCTATTCGCAAAGAAGTGCTACAACGTACCGTTTATCGTGATGTGCAAAAGACGTGTCGCAAAGATGATAAAGACCACTGCGGGGATAAAAAAACCTACACTGAGCGTGTTCCAATGACAGAAAGTTATGTTGAAGACATTAATCAAGAAGACAGAAAAACTTTCTACACCTCTTGTATGTCTTTAAAAGGATGGGAACAAAAAAGTCATTATTTTTGGGAATAATAGATAATTAAAAAAAGAAGCTTAATTACGTTGCCAATAAAGTTTAGTTCCGAATCCCAGCTGATTATTCACCATCTTAATTTCTTGCAATTGTAATTCCCATAAAGGCACATGGATGGCGGCTAATGCGACTGGAAAACGTAAGCAATAATGTTTTCTTGCATTGAAGTCATCTTTACCTGTTAGTAAAGAAACAGCGCCAGTAAATTGGATGCCTTGTAAATTGGACACAACAATTTCTTGTGTGCTAATACTTCCTGCGACTAATAAATTTTCCTGCATCATTTTAGCATGACGAGTTTTCTTTTCAGAAAGGAAAACCAGCCTCATCTGAGTTTCATCGAACCAATAAAAACAATTAGCACACCAAATATCATCTAATGAACATGTTGTACATAAGGTAAACACATGGTTATTACATATATATTGTTTAATTATTTTGATTGAGTCTAGAGAAGACATAATACACCTGTATAGAAACAAAAAGAGACGCTGTTTAGATGATAATTATATCATCAAAACGAGCGTCTTACCGCGTGTCTCTTATTACAGGTTATTTATCGAAAATAGTTAAAATTAACGATAAATTTCAGCATTTACAGTGAGGTAATCTTCACCAGTTGCGCCAACAACTTTAAAGCCTTTTGCCCCTTCATCTTTTGCGATTTGAGCAATTTTAGCTGTTAAGCCATCTAAAGTATCACTGCCTGTGATTGTGATATACTCACCATTAATAGAAGGACTTTTTGATACGCTATCAGATGCGATTGAACCGAATGAAATAGCACTTAAAGCTAATGTTGCAGCGATTAATGTAGATTTTTTCATGATAAGCTCCAATTTAATTCTAATTTTGTTAGGTATCGCGGAGTGTGTCTCTGTGATATGGATCATATTATGCGCTTTAGTTTAACTTTAAAATTAGCAATAATTGCTGTTCATTTTCAAAAAAATTGAATGTTATTCTTTAAATTATAAATTTTACTGTCACAAATATTTCTCAACATATTGATATGCTTAATAGATTTATTTTTTATATGCCTTAAATTACTCACGTTAAAAACTAAGAAATATTATTTATCAAAAGAAAAAGTAGCACGAAAAGGAAAAAATGATGGCTGACACAATATGGTCACTCTATATTGTTAGAAATCGCCTTGGCTCTCTTTATACTGGGATCACAACAAATGTTGAACGCCGTTTTCAACAGCATCAGAATGGAACTGGCGCGAAAGCCTTAAAAGGAAAAGGACCTTTGTTATTAGAATTTCATTGTCAGATAGGCGATAGGCAACGAGCATCTCAGCTTGAATACCAATTAAAGCAGTTAAAAAAAAAGCAAAAAGAAAAGCTGATCACAGACCAGCCTTCAGACATTGCACTGTATTTAATACAGGATAAATAAATTGAGTTAAGCGGATCAACTAAACTGGTCAAACAAAGGTGAGTAGTTGACTAAACCGTGGATCTCATCAATATTGCCATTATCTAACGCATAAAGCTGAAATCTACCTTCTGTATCAGGCCATTTGCAATGCAAACCTTGAGATTTAGCAGGAATAAAACCCGATACTTGATAGTAATTTGGATCTCCCAACACTACGACTGCGCCATACCCAAATTCATTTAGGCTATCTAGCCCTTCATTAATCAATTGGCGTCCAATACCTTGGTTTTGGAACTCTGGTGCAACAGCAAGTGGCGCAAGACCAACCCACTGACAATCTATTCCATCAACATCAACTGGTGTAAAACCGATATAGCCAACTAATTGGCCTTCATCGCTAATAGCCACCATACCTAATGTTAATAGACCTTCTTCACGTAAATGCCCGACTAAATCAGCTTCGGCGCTTGTCGGAAACACTTGGCGTAAAAGACTATCAATAGCAGGAATATCAACGGGAATTTCAACACGTATTAGCATGAAGTTGAGCTCAGTTCATGGCTGTGCATTTTGTCTTCAGTTTCTTCTTGAAGTCCACTTTTTACAAATTCAGCCAGTTGTAATAAACCAAAACGCAACACAGATGGCATTGAGTCTAATTCAATTGCATCCATCAGGTTCTTAACATATAACCCGAGTTCTGTATCACCCTCAATCTGTAGACGGCGTTGGAAAAATAAGGTGTCAGGATCTTCTTTGCGAGCTGCAATTAAAATAAGATCATTAGCATTACCACTAAAGCTGACATCTTCTTTTTCTAAGCGACTAACCACTAATTTATCATCACGAACACTGATAAACCACTGTAAATGTAAGTCTCTTATCTCAACTTTTAACCATTTATCTTCTAAGAAGTGTAAATCACCTTCTGCAAGGGATTCACGAAACTGCCAACTTAAAAACTGTTCTAAAATATCGCGTTGCAAAGCAAATGGGGTAACTTGTAAAGGGTAACGCAAAAAACGAGGCCCCTCTTTTACCAAATGGGTACGAATTTTGTTAAACACGTTCGGACTCCTATAAATAAATTTAGGGGCTATTGTGCCAGAAATGAACAGATATTCTGCGATCCTATATCAATATTCTGTTAATCCATTGTTCACTTTTTGAGTTATTTGATTTTACTTAAGTAAAAAACAAACTTCTCTGCCTTAAATCAAAACCTTTTTTTATCTTGCTCATTACAATTTCCGATCATTCTTAATTTCTAAAGGGAAGTGAAGATGGAATTGCTGTGCCCTGCAGGTAATTTACCTGCCTTAAAAGCAGCCATAGATAATGGTGCGGACGCCGTTTATATCGGCTTAAAAGATGATACGAATGCAAGACATTTTGCAGGTTTAAATTTCACAGAAAAAAAGTTACAAGAAGCAGTTAATTATGTTCATCGCCACCAGCGAAAATTACATATTGCGATAAACACCTTCGCTCACCCTAATGGATTTGAACGCTGGCAAAAGGCCGTTGATATGGCGGCATCTTTGGGTGCTGATGCGCTCATTTTAGCAGATATCGCAATGCTAGAATATGCGGCTGAGCGTTATCCTCATATTGAACGTCATGTTTCTGTACAGGCCTCAGCAACCAATACACAGGCAATTGAGTTTTATCAACGCAATTTTGATGTTGCCCGTATTGTTCTTCCTCGTGTTCTATCTATTCATCAAGTTAAACAATTAGCACAAACTAGCCCAGTACCTTTAGAAGTTTTTGCCTTTGGTAGCTTGTGTATTATGGCTGAAGGTCGATGTTATCTTTCTTCCTATTTAACTGGTGAATCACCCAATACGGTAGGTGCTTGCTCTCCTGCGCGTTTTGTACGCTGGCAACAAACACCACAAGGGATGGAATCTCGCCTTAATGATGTCCTGATAGATCGCTATGCACCTGATGAAAATGCGGGCTACCCAACACTATGTAAGGGGCGCTATTTTGTTGATGACCATTGTTATCATGCATTAGAAGAGCCCACTAGCCTAAATACCCTTTCCCTATTACCTGAATTAATGGCAATGAATATTGCCTCTGTCAAAATTGAAGGTCGCCAGCGTAGCCCTGCTTATGTCACTGAAGTCGCAAGAGTTTGGAGAACAGCAATTGATCAATGTAAGAAAGATCCTCAAGGCTTTAGCACTGATCCTCGTTGGATGAATGCGTTAGGAAAAATTTCAGAAGGAACACAAACAACATTGGGTGCTTATCACCGTAAATGGCAATAATAAGGATAAGAAAATGAAATATGCATTAGGCTCTGTACTTTATTATTGGCAAAAAGCGACACTCGAAGCGTTCTATGAAAAAGCAAAACAATGTGATGCTGATATTATCTATTTAGGCGAAACAGTTTGCAGTAAACGTCGAGAAACTAAACCTCAAGATTGGATTAATCTCGCCAAAGAAGTCGCTAAAAGTGGCAAACAAGTGGTTCTTTCTACTTTGGCGTTATTACAAGCTCCTTCTGAATTGAAAGAAATTGCTAAGCTGGTTGATAACGGCGAGTTTTTAGTTGAAGCTCATGATTTTGGCGTTATCAATATGCTTCATGAGCGTAATCTTCCTTTTGTTGCGGGTCACGGATTAAATTGCTACAACGCTTATGCGCTACGTTTATTGCATAAACAAGGAATGATGCGTTGGTGTATGCCTGTAGAACTTTCTCGTGAGTGGCTAAGTCATCTTCTAAACCAATGTGAAGCATTGGGTATTAAGGATAAATTTGAAGTCGAAGTCTTGGCTTATGGGCATCTTCCTTTAGCTTATTCAGCGCGTTGTTTTACTGCCCGTTCTGAAAATCGCTCTAAAGATGATTGTGAAACTTGTTGCCAAAAATACCCTCAAGGTCGTGAAGTATTATCTCAAGAAAATCAGCAAGTATTTGTGCTCAATGGTATTCAAACACAAAGTGGCTATTGTTATAACTTGGGTAACGATCAAACATCAATGGCAGGTTTAGTGGATATTATCCGTTTATCTCCTGAATCTGACGCTATTTTTGATACCTTGCAACAATTTCGCCAAAATGAACAAGGTCAACAACCACTGACGACAGTTCATCACCATGACTGTAATGGCTATTGGCGTAAGTTAGCTGGATTGGAGTTGGTTGAATAAGGCTTTTTTATCCACTCTATTTTAATCTAATGATAGAGTGGATTTATTCTTCTCAAGGGGGAGTTACATTGTCGTGTTCTAATCAAAACCCTATTAGAGTTAGCAAGTTTTTCATTAAATAAATATTAAGATATTTCTCGAATTATAATCTATTTAGATCCGCGCTGATGTAACCAATGTTTAAATTGGTGCGTAATATGTCTTAACTCACCATTACGTAACATCCCTACCAGCACACCTAATACAGTATAAATCACACCTAAAACCAACATCATCACGATATCACCCAATATACTTTGGAATGATAATCCCATTTGATTTATGCCAGCCATGGCGTTTACAGCCCATGTAGAAGGTAATGCAGATGAAATGGCAAATACCCAATCAGGCATTGCTTGTAGTGGCCAAATCGTGCCAGAAATATAGAACACAGGTGTTGTGACAAATGCCAGTGTCAAATAAATCATCTCAACACTACGCAAGCATTCTGTAATTAATTTACCTAACCCTAAGACTGCTAATAAGAATGGAAATGTCAGCATCCAGACTTGATAAAGTGGAGCCTCTTGGCGATAGCCTAATACCCAAGGCCATAATGCAAAGAATACCGCCGACAAAAATAACCAAATCGGAATAAGTGCAGATAATGCCCCTAAATAAACAGCTAGCGGTGGTTTTCCTTTCGGCGTACTTCTCACTGCAATACTGACACGGACACAAGCAATTAAGAGTGAGTGTTGCAATAACATCACTAATAACCCGGGAAAAATAATCGCTGCAAAGCTTACACCAGGGTTATACATCGCAATGGTTTCACCTTGAATGGGCTTTAACAGGATTTTCGATTGCTCACCACTAAAGCCGGCATTTTGTAAAATACGATCATTGTAAGAATCTAATAACTGTTGATAAGCCAACATCAATTCCTGCTGGATTTGTCCACTAGCAAGACGGTTTGTAGCATCACCAAAAACAGGAACAGTGACATCTTTACCATTGAGTAATTTCTTCTCAAAATCAGTTGGCACAATAATGATGGCAAAAAGCTCACGCATAATCATATCGTGGCGTGCCTCATCTAAATTATCATAATTTTTAATGCTTAATTTAGGTGTCGAGTTTAATGCGCGAATAAGTGAATAACTTGCAGGACTGTGATCTTGATTGATAACAGCGACAGGTAGATCCCATAAAACAGGTTTGGCATAAACCAAACTCATCACACATAAAGAAACAATTAACAACATCCACATAGGTTTTTCTAACATGCCCAGTAGAACGCGTTTAAACGTTTGGAAATACATCTGCATCATGCAACACCTACCTGTAATTCCAATCGTTTAAAAATACGTTTACGAACTAAAAAGGCGATAGCAAAAGGATAAATCAGCAAGAGTGAACAAACATACAAAATACCTTGTAGTGATACTTCTCTTAAGAAGATATCAAACATCGCATTTAAAGCGTGTGTTAATGGTTCTAGATTCGAGATAATTTGTGCAGGTAATATCATTGAAAGCTCAGGTACAGCCATACCTGAAAATGCCAATGCAATACTCACCAACATACCTATCATACTGTATGCAGTGATCGCACTATTGGTAAACGCAAAAAGCAATAACCCCACACTTTGAGCCGCAATAATATAAAAGAATCCCACCAACACCATATATAGCGGATTACCGTTTACCTTTGCCCCGGAAAAATGCACTAATGCCGCTAATTCAACAATTAATAAGGTTAAGAAAAACAGTGTGTAAGGTGTAAGTTTACCAATAAGTGCAAATGTAAAAGGCTTAATATTCAATAGCATATTACCGCGCGACAACGAATAAATTGTACAGGTCACGACAAATAATTGAAGCATATGGATCGTTGCTGCAAATTGCTGATAATAAATATAACTGCCACTGGCATTAAACAAACTATCATAAGAGAGCGTTACTTTTGCTAATGGTGGAACAGGTTTATTCATTTCTTGTGCCAATACAGTACGATATTGCGCATTAAGCTCTGCAATTAATCCACTAAAGTCCTGTATTGCGTAGCTCCCAGCAGCATAATATAACCCGTTGTAATACATACGTGTGGTAGGTTGCTTTCCTGCTAATACGTTGCTTTCAAAATGGCGAGGTATCGTAAGTATCGCGTAATCTTTTGCACTACCGAGTCGTTCCATTGCTGTACGAGGGTTGCCATCTAATGTATTTAATTGCGCATGAGAGCCTGCATTTAAGTCTCTGATCAGTGTTCTCGATAATGGGCTATTATCGTTATTAATCACTGAAACTGGCAAATTCAGCAATGTGCCTTCAGAAAAGTTAGCACTAATTAACGTGAATAACATCAATGGAAATAGCCAGCTTAGCCAGTGAAAAACGGGGCTACGAACGGCCATATGAGTTTCTCGTGAAAATGCGCTACTAAAGCCACGCCAAGCTGCTTTTACTCTCATTATTCGCCCTTATTTATCCCAGCGCCATAACGCACTCATACCAGGACGTAGTCCCTCAATTGGCGTCACAGGATACAGTCGAATTTCAAACGTTTTTAAATCGAAATCACCGGTTGCTCTTGTCGCTCTTTTTGTTGCGTAGTCACCCATTGGGGCGATATAGCGAATTTCTGCTTCAACTTCTTTATTGCCCAGAGCAGGAACCATGATAGTAATGCGATCACCTTTGCGAATATCCGCTAAAATATCTTCGCGAAGGTTATAAACAAAATAGGCATCAGGAATACGAATGAGTGTCGCGAGTGGGCTATTGGCATTAAAAAGCTCACCTATTTCTGCCGGAATAGGCCCAACTTCACCATCAACAGGCGCTTTAACTTGTAAATCGTCTTGTTGGATCTTCAGCTCGATAAGTTGTTGCTCTGCTTGTTGTACCGCAGCCATATATTTATGACGTAATTCAATGCGATCACCATTTTTAGCTTCATCTAATTCTGCTTGGGCAGCTCTTACTCGTTGTGATGCAACATCACGACTACGGCGTGCATTATCCAGTTCGGTTGCTGAGACATAACCTTTATTAGCTACCGCACTAATACGCTGATAATCTCGTGTCGCATTACTGGCATCTACTTT
Organism: Proteus vulgaris; assembly: GCF_016239305.1. Classification (GTDB taxonomy): domain Bacteria; phylum Pseudomonadota; class Gammaproteobacteria; order Enterobacterales; family Enterobacteriaceae; genus Proteus; species Proteus vulgaris_C. The sequence continues at coordinate 129,760 of NZ_JAEHOQ010000005.1, forward strand.
TGTTTGAGATAACACTGCTTCTAAATTACGAATACTCTCTTCTCTTGTGCCATGCAGCGACAAATCTAATTGTGCTTGTGCTTGTGCTTTGGCAGCTTCGAGTGCCGCAACTTGTGCGTTAAGCTCAGGGCTTTCTAATGTGATCATTAATTGCCCGGCTTTGACATCATCACCTCGTTCTATATGGCGCTCAATAACACGACCTTTAGCTTTTGAGGCAACAATCACTTCTGGTGCATCGACTTCCCCTTGCAGTAATAAATATTGATTGTGCGCGCGGAAAAGTATGGCTAATGCAATTAGAATTAGCATTAATAAAATAAGATAAATGGCTCTTTTTTTCATATAACGATTAGACCTTAATAGTGAAGTAGAACACTCACTGACAGAGTTATATTACACAATAACTCAGAATTTCTTTAAGAATTTTGTGCGCCAGATCACTGACGCAAAGGAATATTTTCTTTGAAAATGCGATTAAGTTACTCTTATATCAAACTTTATCACCTAATTAATAGCCCCGTTTTATCTGCACTTTTTATATTAATCAGATAAAAAAGAGAATGGTACTCAATACCTATGTATGAATTTGATCTTATTTTGCTGTTATTACAGCAAATGTGCGTTTATTTAATTATTGCTTGGTTCTTAAGCAAAACACCTCTATTTACGCCACTTTTACAGGTCACGATAAAGCTCCCTCACAAATTGATGTGCTATGTCATTTTCTCTATTTTTTGCATTATGGGTACCTATTTTGGATTGCATATTAATGACTCTATAGCCAATACACGCGCGATTGGATCCGTCTTAGGGGGATTACTCGGTGGCCCATATGTCGGCTTTCTTGTTGGCTTTACAGGAGGATTACATCGTTATTCTCTCGGAGGCATGACTGCACTGAGTTGTATGGTTTCAACTATCGCAGAGGGATTAATTGGTGGATTAGTTCACCGCTATTATGTCAAACGCGGACAAATGCATCGAATTTTTAATCCATGGACTGCGGCTGCAGTGACTTTCTTTGCCGAAATAATACAGATGAGTATTATTTTATTATTAGCCCGCCCTTTTAATGAAGCTCTTGCCTTAGTTAAGGATATTGCAGCACCAATGATTGTTGCAAACACCATTGGTGCTGCAATGTTTATTAGAATATTACAAGATAGGCGGGCAATATTTGAAAAATACACCAGCGCTTTCTCAACACAAGCATTAAAAATTGCCGTTTGCACCGAAGGTATTTTGCGTAAAGGATTTAATCAAGACAATAGCACTCGAGTTGCGAAAGTCATTTATCAAGAATTAAGAGTCAGTGCTGTTGCTATTACTGATAGAGAAAAACTGCTCGCCTTTATTGGTATTGGCGCGGATCACCATTTACCTGGTACACCTATTTCATCAGAACAATCAAAACAGGCAATTAATAATAATGAAGTTGTTTATGCGGACGGTAATGAAACTCCCTACCGTTGCACGCTTTCCCCTCATTGTAAACTCGGCTCCACCTTAGTTATTCCTTTAAGAGGTGAAAATAACCAGGTCATTGGGACAATAAAACTTTATGAAGCTAAAAATCGCCTATTTAGTTCAATCAATCGTACTTTAGGAGAAGGCATCGCAAGTTTATTATCTGCGCAAATTCTGGCCGGGCAATATGAGCGAAATAAGCAATCACTTTTAGAATCAGAGATTAAACTTCTACATGCGCAAGTAAATCCACATTTCCTTTTTAATGCGTTAAATACATTACAAGCAGTTATTCGCCGTGATAGTGAACAAGCAAAACAATTGGTCCAATTTCTTTCTGCGTTCTTTCGTAAGAACTTAAAAAGACCTGAAGCGGTTGTGACATTAAGTGATGAAATCGAACATGTAAATGCCTATTTGCAAATTGAAAAAGCCCGTTTTCAAGATCGCTTACAGATTGATATTCACATTCCAGAAACGTTAGCCAATGCACGTTTACCTGCTTTTTCGCTTCAGCCAATGGTCGAAAATGCAATTAAACATGGAACATCACAGTTATTAGACACCGGAAAGATTACAATTAGAGCGCACCAAGAGCACCATCTGATCATTATTGAAATCTGTGATAATGCGGGGCTTTATCGACCTCAATGTCCTTCTCATGAATTAGGATTAGGCATGAGGCTGGTGGATAAGCGATTAAAATTACGCTATGGCGAACTTTATGGTGTTTTAGTCGAATGCCAAGCTGATGAATATACAAAGGTGAAAATTTGCTTACCTCTAGAAAAAAGCATGGATAACGTTGCATAACAATGAATATATTAATCGTTGATGATGAGCCACTGGCTCGTGAAAATTTACGTTGTTTACTTGAAGTTGAAAAGGATATTCATATTGTTGGTGAATGCAGTAATGCTATTGAAGCCATAGGAGAAATACATCGTAAAAAACCTGATGTTGTTTTCCTTGATATTCAAATGCCTCGCATTACTGGACTTGAAATGGTCACGATGCTTGATCCTGAACATCGCCCTTATATTGTTTTTTTAACTGCATTTGAAGAATATGCGATCCAAGCCTTTGAAGAACATGCTTTTGATTATTTACTCAAACCCTTAGAGCAAGAACGTCTCACAAAAACATTAAACCGTTTACGCCAAGGTAATAAGCAAAATATTGATTTATTAACCCCTCCAGAAGAACGCTTAAAATGCATTCCATGTACCGGACATAGCCGTATTTGGTTAATGCCTATTGATGAAGCCATATTTGCCACATCAAGACTCAGTGGTGTTTATGTCACGAATAATCAAGGCCAAGAAGGTTTTACTGAATTAACACTACGTACATTAGAAACACGCACACAATTAGTTCGTTGCCATCGCCAATATTTAGTAAATATGGATTATGTTAATGAGATTATTTTTGGCGATAATGGCCAAGCTGAATTGATATTACACAATAACAGCCAAATTCCTGTTAGTCGGCGATATCTAAAACCGTTAAAAGAAGCGATTGGATTAAGCTAATTATTTATAAAGGAGAAAATAGGATGGAACCTATTTATATTAAAGTTTATAAAAACCGCATTGAAATTCGTGATATTCACACCCAAAAAGAAGCGTCCGTAGCGCGTAATTTCTCTCATAGTCGAATGTTAATTGGGGATTTCTATCCTGCGGTTGAAGCCATTCATATCGCTCTAAAAGATCACGGTATTAATCCATTCTCTTTATTTTATAAAAAAAGAAATGTGGTTATCCATCCTTTGGAAAAAATAGAAGATGGATTATCAAAAGTGGAGATTCGTTTATTTAACGAAATCATTATAAGTGGATTTAATCGTAAATATAAGAAAATTGTGATCAGTGAAAAACAAACACCTCTTATGGATGTTGAGGTGATTGAGTTAATTAATAAAGTCTAATAATAAAAATAAATTGGGTATTTAAGAAATTATAAATACTGTTTTAAATACTCATTAAAAACGTCCTGATATTGCTCACGATTAAAAATAAGTTGTTTAATAGGGATAATTCCATGTTCATCAAGTTCTAGGGCATCTTCTCTATCTAATCCATCTTCATAAGCAATATTATTCCACTTTACATGATCTTTCGTAATGTCTAACTCACAAGAAATCACAGAGCAATAATCACAACCACAATGGCAACGATATAGTACTAAACGATTATTATCTAATTGAGTATAAATAGGTTTAATACCTAAAAACTGCTCTATTTTGCTACGAATAATTTTATGGCGATCGTAATTAGGAAAACGAACTTTATCCACCACAACAAGGTCTAAATCAAAGTCTGAAAAGCGTAAATCCGTTTGTTTATCAAACCCAAGCCATTCATCAAGCGCTTTGCCATCAATATAAAAATTAAAGTCAGCACGTTGAGTATCATTGTTTTGTTGAATACAGTGTAATTCTAGCCAATTACTTTTCATAAATATGTCTATTTTTTATATTAATAAAAACTCGATATCGTAAATTTTATACCATTAAAATAAGCATAAAAAAACCAGCCAATGTTCATTGACTGGTTTCGATTTTTTTTATCATCAGCTCAATTTAACATTGAGTTGATTGTAGGCTCTTATTGGTTATGAGAGTTACTACGACGACGTGGAGTACTTTCGTTGCTACGACCACGGAAGTTACCGCGTTCGCCACCACGATCGTTACTACGTTCGCCACCACGGTCGTTATTACCACGACGTTGTGGTTGATCACCATTGTTAAAACGACGACCACCTTGTGGCTGACCATCACGACGGCTGTTATTACGACGTTCACGGAAAGGTTGAGATTGAGCATCTCCCACTAATTGCATATTCAGTGGTTTGTTCATGATACGTGTACGTGTAAAGTGACCTAATAAGTCAGTTGGCATACCTTTTGGTAACTCGATAGTTGAGTGAGAACCATACAGTTTGATATTACCAATGTAACGGCTGCTGATATCGCCTTCGTTAGCAATTGCGCCCACGATATGACGAACTTCAACACCATCATCACGACCCACTTCAATACGGTATAAATCCATTTCACCAGCATCACGACGTTCACGGCGAGGAGCACGTTCACGATCGTTATCACCGCGACGACGATCATCACGATCGTTAAACTCACGACGAGGGCGACGAACTGGATCTGGTGGCAGGATAAGCGCACGCTCACCTTGAGCCATTTTCAGTAATACCGCAGCCAGTGTTTCCATATCTAACGCTTCTTCACCTTGTGGAGCTAATTTAGGTAACAGAGCGCGATATTGGTCAAGGTTGCTTGTTTCTAATTGCTGAGCGATTTGCTGTGCAAATTTTTCCTGACGACGTTGACTGATAAGTTCTGCATTTGGCAGTTCTACTTCAGGAATAGTCATCTTCATTGTACGTTCGATATTACGCAGTAAACGGCGTTCACGGTTATCAACGAATAAAATTGCGCGACCAGCACGACCAGCACGGCCAGTACGACCAATACGGTGAACATAAGATTCTGAATCCATTGGGATATCATAGTTCACAACAAGGCTGATACGGTCAACGTCAAGACCACGAGCAGCAACATCAGTCGCGATTAAAATATCTAAACGACCATTTTTCAGACGCTCTAACGTTTGCTCACGCAGTGACTGATTCATGTCACCATTTAATGCCGCACTGTTATAACCATTGCGTTCTAATGCTTCCGCAACTTCTAATGTTGCATTTTTAGTACGAACGAAAATAATAGCTGCATCAAAATCTTCCGCTTCTAAGAAACGAATTAATGCTTCATTTTTACGTGCACCAAATGTCATCCAATAGCTTTGGCTGATATCTGGGCGAGTTGTTACGCTGCTTTGAATACGAACTTCTTTCGGATCATTCATAAAGCGACGTGTAATACGGCGAATAGCTTCTGGCATTGTTGCAGAGAACAGCGCAGTTTGGTGTTCCGCTGGGATCTTACTTAAGATATTTTCAACATCTTCAATAAAGCCCATACGTAACATTTCATCAGCTTCATCTAAAACTAAACCTTTCAGTTTAGATAAATCTAATGTGCCACGATTTAAGTGGTCTAATAAACGACCAGGTGTACCTACAACTACTTGTGGCCCTTGGCGTAATGCACGCAATTGAACGTCATAACGCTGACCACCATACAGTGCAACTACATTTACTTTTGGTAAATGCTTAGAGAAATCTTCGATGGCTTCAGCAACCTGAACAGCAAGCTCACGAGTTGGTGCTAGAACTAAAATTTGTGGTGCTTTTAATGATTCATCGAGATTGTGTAATAACGGCAGGCTAAATGCAGCGGTTTTACCACTACCAGTCTGTGCCATACCTAAAACATCATTACCGTTTAAAAGGAAAGGAATACATTGTTGCTGAATTGGAGAAGGCTTCTCGTAGCCTAAGTCATTCAGTGCAGTCAAAATAGGTGCTGATAAACCTAGATCAGCAAAAGTCATATCGGTTTCAGTAGTCATGTCACTGTGCCTCATTCATTATGGCAGCCAGTTGACATAACATACCGCATGGTTTGTCGGTCTTTATCATCTAAAATGTGAACTGGCTCAAATTATATTATTAAACGAACAAACAAGCCCTCATCCTATACAGATGATGGCTTTCAAACTGATCAGAGAAATGTTCGTCAGCTATTGCTGGTCCGATTCCGCTAGGTCTTCTTGTTGGCCTAACAGTGCTAATTCCAACAATGCGTAGCGGTGCTCAACAAAGTTATGTGCGTTGTTGGCAACCGTCAGCTTGAATAACGCTTCTGCGCTATCCATGTCCCCCAGACTTAGGTAATACTTACCTAAATAGAAGTTAGTTTCACTAAGATGCTCAGCGAGCGAAGTGTTATCGGTTGAGGCTTCATGTAGTTTTGACATTAATGCTTTTTCATTAATGTTGCCTAAATAAAACTCAACTATATTCCATCCCCATTGCCCCGTTTTATCCGCCTGCTGGTATCGCTGTTTCAGCTGTTGTTTAGCCAAATCAGTGTTTATCTCTTTGTCGACAAGATATAACCAGAGCGAACGAATGGGGTCATTTGGATCGACCTGATAAAACGCCTGCAGATCATCCTGCGCCAATTTCAATCGGCCACCGTAGTATAAAGCGATACCACGATTAAAACGCGCATTATTGTAAGTTGGATCAAGCTCTAAAACAGAATCAAACGCTTCATAAGCAGCATCATAGTTCGCTGCTTGCGTAAAATAGATACCTAGAAAATTAAAAATTTCCAGCATATCTGGTCTTATTGATAGCGCCATTGAAAAATCATTGCGCGCTAAAGCTCGTAAACCAAGACTATCATACAGCACACCACGCTCATATAAAAGCTGTGCGTATTCATCTTCGGTTAATGAGCGACTCGCAAGAATTTGTTCTATACGAGCCAATATCACTTCTTGTTGTAAAGAAGGTTGTAATGGAGTGGCGAAAATCGCATTCTGACGCCATTCTGGACTAGTGCTGCATCCGGAAATAAAGATGAAAACAGCAATAGAACAACCGCGCAGAAATGTTTTCATTTCTCACTCCCAAAGTCAGACCTTTCAACAAAAAGCGTTCTGGACGTCCTACTTGTCAATCATAATAAGTCTCTACCGATACCTATGTCTAGATATCGGTAGTAGAATATCATTAATTCGCAGAATCTTCAGAAGAAGTTTCTGTTGCTTCCTGCTGATTAGCTTGAGCTTCTTTCATGCTTAAGCGAATACGGCCTTGACGGTCAATTTCCAGCACTTTAACTGGAACTTCTTGACCCATTTCCAAGTAATCACTCACTTTCTCGACGCGTTTATCTGCGATTTGAGAAATATGAACCAGACCTTCTTTACCACCACCGATAGCAACAAACGCACCGAAATCTACGATACGAGTTACTTTACCGTTGTAGATACGGCCCACTTCAACTTCAGCTGTGATTTCTTCAATACGAGCAATTGCCATTTTAGCTTGCTCATTGCTTGTTGCAGCAATCTTCACAGTACCATCATCTTCGATTTCGATAGTTGTGCCCGTTTCTTCCGTTAATGCACGGATAACTGAACCACCTTTACCGATAACGTCTTTGATTTTGTCTGAATTAATTTTAATAGTATGAATACGCGGTGCGAATTCAGAAATATCAGCACGAGGTTGGCTAATAGCATCTTCCATCACACCTAAAATATGCAGACGTGCGCTTTTTGCTTGGTTTAACGCAACTTGCATGATTTCACGTGTGATACCTTCGATTTTGATATCCATTTGTAATGCGCTGACACCGTTACGGCTACCCGCAACTTTAAAGTCCATATCGCCTAAATGGTCTTCATCACCCAAAATATCTGAAAGAACAACAAAGTTGTCACCTTCTTTTACCAGACCCATTGCAATACCAGCAACAGATTCTTTAATTGGCACACCCGCATCCATCAGTGCTAAAGAAGCACCACATACAGACGCCATTGAAGATGAACCATTTGATTCAGTGATTTCAGAAACCACGCGAACAGTATATGGGAATTCTTCAATAGTCGGCATTACCGCTAACACACCACGTTTTGCTAAACGGCCATGACCAATTTCGCGACGTTTTGGTGAGCCCATCATACCTGTTTCACCAACAGAGTATGGAGGGAAGTTATAATGCAGTAAGAAGGTATCAGTGTGCTCACCCATGATATCATCAATAGTTTGAGCATCACGCGCAGTACCTAATGTCGCAGTCACTAAAGCCTGTGTTTCACCACGTGTAAACAGCGCTGAACCGTGAGTACGTGGTAATAAACCTGTGCGGATATCTAATGCACGTACCATGTCTTTTTCACGACCATCGATACGAGGCTCACCTGCTAATACACGAGCACGAACAATGTTTTTCTCTAAGCTAGAGAATAAATCGTTGATTTCACCTTCATCTAAGGTTTCATCTTCAGCTAATAACGTTGCAACAACTTCATCGCGAATTGCTTCGATTTGTTCATAACGCTCTTGTTTTTCAGTGATACGGTAAGCATCACCAATGCGCGCTTGTGCTAATTCTGCAATACGATCGTGTAAAGTTTGGTTAACGGCTTCAGGTGCCCAATCCCATTTTTCTTTACCGACTTCTGCAACTAATGCATTGATATTTTCAATCACAACTTGTTGTTGATCATGACCAAATACCACTGCACCTAACATTTCTTCTTCTGATAATAAATCAGCTTCTGATTCTACCATCAGTACTGCACCCGCAGTACCTGCAACCACTAAGTCTAATTTACTAACTTTCAGCTCATCAACGGTTGGGTTAAGAACATATTGACCATCAATAAAGCCAACACGAGCACCACCGATAGGACCATTAAATGGAACACCTGATAGTGCTAATACAGCAGAAGCACCAATCATTGCAACGATATCTGGGTTAACTTGTGGATTAACAGAAACAACGGTAGCAACGATTTGGATTTCGTTTAAGAAACCTTCTGGGAATAATGGACGTAAAGGACGGTCGATTAAACGAGCAATTAACGTTTCGCCTTCACCAGGACGACCTTCGCGGCGGAAGAAACTACCTGGGATACGACCAGCAGCGTATGAACGCTCTTGGTAGTTCACTGTTAATGGGAAGAAATCTTGACCAGCTTTAACTTTTTTCTTTGCAACAACAGTAACAAAAACAGCAGTGCCGTCCATGTCAACCATAACAGCAGCTGTTGCTTGACGAGCCATCATACCCGTTTCGATTGAAACGGTATGTTGACCGTATTGAAATTTACGAACTGTAGGATTCAGCAAAATAATATCCTTTATCTTATTGTCGCCAGATGTTTAGCGACGATGAATGATCTTTTCTCCGCTACGTCCCCTCGCGACTAATGAAAATATTGACCACTTATTAGCAATAAATACTTTCATTAGCCGCGCGAATTGTCGTAACTAGAGAGACTAAATAACAATCACCACATTAAAACATAACGACTAATATTAAAAATAGCACTTTCTAGTAGAAAAGGGGCCAACAGGCCCCTTTCCACTGAAACTCACTTGATTAGCGACGCAGACCTAAACGTTCAATCAGTGCAGAGTAACGAGCAACATCTTTACGTTTCAGGTAGTCCAGCAGATTACGACGGCTGGAAACTTTACGCAGCAGACCACGACGGCTGTGGTGATCTTTTTTGTGCTCTGAAAAGTGACCTTGCAGGTGGTTGATTTCTGCAGTCAGCAGTGCAATCTGAACTTCGCTTGAGCCAGTATCGTTAGCATCACGACCAAATTCAGCAACGATTTGTGCTTTCGCTTCAGTACTTAGAGACATAATAAACTCCAATTTAATTAAAATTTTTAGGGCAGCCAATCTCTAATTCAGCTACCCAACTCAGCCACCTAAACAGATAGCCGCATTATTCTACGCTTCAAACACTTTTAGCGCAAGATTGCTATTAAGTGTTATCTTGGCCACTATAATCGACAACAACTCTTTTCGGGGCAACTAACCCTTCTTTAATGATAGCAAGGCCAATAAATTTTTTTTCATCACCTTCCGTTACTCTAACCCATTCACCTTCATTAATCTCATGATTAACACGAACAGGCTGACCTAGTTTTAGATAACTCGCAATGATCGTGGTGAGGTTAATAACAGGGAAATGAGCAACCGCCGTGTCCATTGGCAATAACAGGGCATCAAGCGCCAAGAACGGATCCTCTTGTGCTGTTTGTGCGTTATCTATCAATGTTCTGAGTTGTTCTAATGTAACCATCCGTTCTTTAGGATAATCAGCAACTTCTAATCGGCGTAAGAAAATAACGTGAGCGCCACATTGTAATTTCTCACCAAGATCATCAATGATAGTGCGAATATACGTTCCTTTAGAACAATGAATTTCTAGTTCTAATTCGTCACCTTCCCAGCGAATAAACTGGAGTTCATAAACGGTAATCGGTCTTGCTTCTCGCTCAACTTCTATGCCTTGTCTTGCATATTCATAGAGCGGTTTACCTTGATGCTTTAAAGCAGAATACATTGAAGGAACTTGCAATGTTTCACCTCGGAAGCTCTCTAAGGCATCGTCTAAAGCTTGTTGCGTAAATTGCACTGGGCGCTCTTGAATAACTTCACCATGAGCATCAGAAGTATCTGTTCGTTGACCTAAGCGGGCAATAACACGATAACGCTTATCCGAATCCAATAGAAACTGTGAAAACTTCGTCGCTTCACCTAAACAAATAGGTAGCATACCTGTTGCTAAAGGATCCAATGCCCCCGTATGTCCTGCTTTACTGGCATTAAACATACGGCGGACTTTTTGGAGTGCATCGTTAGAGGAAATATCTTGGGGTTTATCGAGTAGCAATACGCCGTTAATCTCTCGCCCCTTACGACGACGCCCCATTATTCTTCCTCTTTGTGACGACGCTCTTCGTCGTTTTTAACGACATTAGAAACTAAATTAGACATACGCATACCTTCAACTAATGAGTTGTCATAAGCAAATGTCAGTTCAGGCACAATACGTAAACGCATTGCTTTACCTAATAATGAACGAATAAAACCTGCCGCTTCATTCAAAGCCGTTAAGCCATCAGCAACCATCTCTTCTTCGCTTTTTTCACCACCCGATAAGTTTAAAAAGGTGACGAACACTTTGGCATAAGCCAAATCGCGAGAAATTTCAACACCAGATACAGTGGCCATTCCAATACGTGGATCTTTCACTTCACGTTGTAGAATGATGGCGATTTCTTTTTGCATTTCCTGAGAAACACGCTGACTACGGCTAAAATCTCTTGCCATTTTATCTCTCCCTGACAATAGGGTATTGCCCTGATTGTCACTATTAATTCAGATCTAAAATCAATGATATCTAAAGAGTATACATGAAGTGGTATTTAACAACCGCTTTCTCTGATTTCTTTCTTTAGAAATACAATATTTCTTTGTTGCTATTTTACTCTGTTATCTCACTTTCATAAATTACTGAAAGCCAATCTATTTCGGTTATATTGAAAAATGAAGAGGAAAATAAAAGAGAATACAACAAAGAAGGGAATAAGAAGGGAGCCGTTAAGCTCCCTTTTAAAACAAGACGTACTAGATTAATCAATAGAACGTTTAATTTCGATAACTTGGAAGACTTCAATCATGTCGCCAACACGAACATCATTGTAGTTTTTCACACCGATACCACATTCCATGCCGTTACGCACTTCATTGACGTCATCTTTAAAGCGACGCAGTGACTCAAGTTCGCCTTCGTAGATAACCACGTTATCACGTAAAACACGAATTGGGTTATTACGTTTGATGTTACCTTCAACCACCATACAGCCCGCAATCGCGCCGAATTTAGGTGATTTAAACACATCACGGACTTCTGCAAGACCCATGATTTCTTGTTTATATTCAGGTGCCAACATACCGCTCATTGCCAGCTTGATTTCATCAATCAGGCTATAGATAACGGAGTAGTAACGTAAATCAACACTTTCTTGTTCAATAATACGGCGAGCAGATGCATCTGCACGAACGTTGAAACCAAGAATGATTGCGTTAGAAGCAGCCGCTAATGTTGCGTCAGTTTCGGTGATACCACCTACGCCAGAACCGATGATTTTCAGTTTAACTTCATTGGTAGACAGTTTAACTAATGCATCAGTAATTGCTTCACAAGTACCTTGAACGTCTGTTTTCAGAACAATGTTCAGTTCAGAAGTTTTACCTTCTTCCATGTTAGCAAACATGTTTTCCAGTTTAGATTTCTGCTGACGAGCCAGTTTAACATCGCGGAATTTACCTTGACGGTATAATGCAACTTCACGCGCTTTCTTCTCATCACGAACAACTGTCGCTTCATCACCCGCAGAAGGAACGTTAGACAGACCTAAAATCTCAACTGGCATTGATGGGCCAGCAGATTGAACGTCTTGACCTAATTCGTTACGCATTGCACGAATACGCCCGTATTCGAAACCACACAGAACGATATCGCCTTTATTTAGCGTACCTTCACGAACAAGGATAGTTGCCACTGGGCCACGGCCTTTATCGAGGTAAGATTCGATAACAACACCACTTGCCATACCTTCTTTAACTGCTTTCAGTTCAAGAACTTCAGCTTGTAAAAGAATCGCATCCAGCAGTTCGTCAATACCTAAACCTTGTTTTGCAGATACATGCATAAACTGAGTTTCACCACCCCACTCTTCTGGCAGAATGCCATATTGAGACAGTTCAGTTTTAACACGATCAGGATCGGCTTCGTGTTTATCGATTTTGTTCACAGCAACAACAACAGGTACGTTTGCAGCTTTTGCGTGTTGAATTGCTTCGATAGTTTGTGGCATTACACCATCATCTGCCGCAACAACCAGAACGACGATATCTGTTACCTGAGCACCACGAGCACGCATTGATGTAAACGCGGCGTGACCTGGGGTATCTAGGAAGGTGATTTCACCTTTATCTGTTTTAACGTGGTAAGCACCGATATGCTGGGTAATACCACCTGCTTCGCCTGATGCAACTTTTGTTGAACGGATGTAATCCAGTAATGATGTTTTACCGTGGTCAACGTGACCCATGATAGTCACAACAGGTGCGCGAGATACGGCACTTTCTTCACCAGTATCACGATCACTCATGACTTGTTCTTCTAACTCGTTTTCACGACGTAAGATAACTTTATGACCCATTTCTTCAGCAACAAGCTGTGCAGTTTCCTGGTCTAAAACCTGATTAATGGTTGCCATAGCACCCATTTTCATCATAGTTTTGATAACTTCAGACCCTTTTACTGCCATTTTGTTAGCAAGTTCAGCAACAGAAATAGTCTCACCGATAATAACATCACGGTTTACAACAGCTGCTGGCTTATTAAAGCCTTGTTGTAATGAACTACCTTTACGTTTACCTTTCTTGTTAGTACGACCAGCAGCTCGCGCTTCTTCACGATCTGCTTTTTCAGAATGGCGGTTATTTTTCTTAGGACGAGGAGCCTTAGCATTGCGACCACGGCCACGGCCACCTTCAACTTCAGCATCACTTTCATCTTCTGCATCACGAGCATAACGTGATGTTGTTACATGATAGTCTGAGCCTTCAGTTTCTGGTGCTTTAGGTTCAGCAGTCCATTTTTCAGCATTCTCTTCAGCTAAAAGACGTGCTTTTTCTGCTGCAACTCGTGCTTCTTCTTCCGCTTTACGGCGCTGTGTTTCTTCCGTTTTACGCTTGAGTTCAGCCTGTTCAGCATTGCGACGTGCTTTTTCCTGATCTGCTGCTTTATCAGCTTTTGGTTTATCGTTTTGTTTCACTTTATCTTTTTCCGCTGCTTCGCGCTTAGCTAATTCCGCTGCTTCACGTTTTGCTTCTTCAGCTTCACGTTTCGCTTTTTCTTCGGCGTCTTTCTTTGCCTTTTCAGCTTCACGTTTTGCTTTTTCTTCAGCTTCGCGCTGTGCTTTCTCTTGTGCTTCGCGCTGGGCTTTTTCTTCGGCTTCGCGATGCGCCTTTTCTTCCGCTTCACGCTGAGCTTGCTCATCCGCTTGCGCTTTTTCAACGGCGTCACGGTTCACATAAGTGCGTTTTTTGCGGACTTCGATGGCTACTGATTTACTTTTGCCACCTGTACCAGGAACACTTAACGTACTACGTACTTTACGTTGTAACGTTAACTTTTCTGGTTGGTTGGTTGATACGTCTTTATCACGATTCAACCAAGCCAGTAAGGTTTCTTTCTCTTTTTGGGAGACAGGATCAGAGACGGTCTTCTTAATACCGGCATCAGCAAACTGCTGTACCAAACGTTCAACCGGTGTCTGAATCTCTTCTGCCAGTGATTTTACTGTTTCATCTGTCATTCTGTTCCTTCCTGCTCAGTTGTTACGCATCATTCCCAAACCAGCAGATATTACGTGCGGCCATAATGAGTTCGCCTGCGCGCTCACTATTTAAACCTTCAATATCAGTTAGGTCGTCGATACCCTGTTCGGCAAGATCTTCCAGTGTGCAGATACCACGGGCAGCTAGATCAAATGCTAAAGAGCGCTCCAAGCCTTCGAGAGCTAATAAGTCCTCAGCTGGCTGGTTATCGCCTAGGCTTTCTTTTTGAGCCAATTCAATCGTTGTTAGTGCTGCTTTTGCTCTTTCACGTAGAGCTTCAACGGTGTCTTCATCTAATCCGTCAATAGCCAGCAATTCATTGATTGGCACATAAACTAACTCTTCAAGGGTAGAGAAACCTTCTTCAACTAAAACAGTTGCGAAGTCTTCATCAATGTCGAGATGCTTAGTAAATATTTCAATGGCTGCGTTTGCTTCTGCCTGATGTTTTGCATTCAGTTCATCAGCGGTCATGACGTTTAATTCCCACTTGTCATCACCACGATGTTTTTTCAGTAACTGAGCTGCCAGACGTACGTTTTGACCATTACGGCCAATCGCCTGAGCAAGGTTACTGCTTTCAACTGCAACATCCATTGTACATTTGTCTTCATCGACAACAATAGAAGCAACATCTGCCGGAGCCATTGCATTAATCACGAATTGTGCAGGATTATCATCCCACAGAACAATATCAATTCGTTCGCCGCCCAGTTCACTGGAAACGGCTTGTACACGTGCGCCACGCATACCAACACAAGCACCCACAGGGTCAATACGCTTGTCGTTAGTTTTTACTGCGATTTTGGCACGAGAACCTGGATCACGCGCTGCAGCTTTAATTTCAATGATTTCTTCGCCAATTTCTGGCACTTCAATGCGGAAAAGTTCAACCAGCATTTCAGGGCGAGAACGCGTCACGAAAAGTTGTGCACCACGAGTTTCTGTACGTACATCGTATAATACACCGCGTAAACGGTCGCCTGGACGGAAGTTTTCACGCGGTAACATATCTTCGCGTAAAATAACGGCTTCTGCGTTATTTCCTAAGTCTAGGGTGATGTTTTCACGGTTTACTTTCTTCACAACACCCGTGATAATTTCGCCTAATTGTTCGCGGAATTGATCAACAACCATTGCTCTTTCAGCTTCACGTACTTTTTGTACGATAACTTGTTTTGCAGTTTGTGTTGTAATACGGTCGAAAGTAACAGATTCGATCTGATCTTCAATATAGCCACCTAGTTCGATACTAGGATCTTCATATTGAGCAGCTTCAAGTGTAATTTCACGAGTAGGTTGAGTCACTTCATCTACAGCAACCCAACGACGGAATGTATCAAAATCACCGGTTTTACGGTCGATACATACGCGAACATCAATTTCTTGCTCGTATTTTTTCTTAGTTGCTGTCGCTAGTGCGGTTTCCAGTGCTTCAAAAATCTTTTCACGAGGAAGAGATTTTTCGTTAGAGACCGCTTCCACAACAGCCAGAATCTCTTTGTTCATCCTAGTTGCCTCTTCAAAACTTAAAAGTGGGGTACCAGGTTAGCTTTCTGGATGTTGCTCAGTGCGAACACTTCGTCTTTACCATCCACAGTAACCGTGATCATTTCGCCAGCGACAGACTTAATAATGCCCTGCCATTTACGGCGGTTTTGCATTGCAATTCGTAATACGATAGCGGCTTCTTCGCCGATAAATTGCTCATAATGCATTGCAGTGAATAAAGGTCGTTCTAAACCAGGAGACGAAATCTCAAGGTTATAAACTGTTTGAATTGGATCTTCAACATCCAGTACAGCACTGACCTGGTGGCTAACATCAGCACAATCATCAACAGTGATACCGTCTTCACTATCAATATAGATGCGCAATGTTGATTCTCGGCCACGAATAAACTCAAGACCGACAAATTCAAAGCCTAATGCTTCTACTGGTGCTGAAATCATCGCTGTTAATTTTTGCTCTAATGTGGACAAACCCACCCCCAAGGCATAAAAAAAGGGCCTATAGCCCAGTATTCTATTCTCTGATAACAAAAAACCCCGAAATTCGGGGCTTTATGCAACTGGACCCTGTAACTTGCCATTCGAGAATAACCTCTTCTTACGGCACATTCCACTCAGGATCATAATCGGTTCAAAAAGATGATTAATGAGAAAAGTGCTGTATTGTTAGAAGTGGTTGCGGGGGCCGGATTTGAACCGACGACCTTCGGGTTATGAGCCCGACGAGCTACCAAGCTGCTCCACCCCGCGTTCGAAAAACGTGGCAAATTTTACGCTGATAACAAGCAAAACGCAAGCTATCTGGAATAATGGTGCCGAGAACGGGACTTGAACCCGTACGCCCGTTTTATAGGCACTACCACCTCAAGGTAGCGTGTATACCAATTTCACCACCTCGGCACTTTAATGAGACTGTTATTGCGTAAATATTAACAATCTCATTTAAATCTTTACTTAGTTTACTGCGGAATATCTGTATTTGCTGGCGCTACAGGCGCTGCTAATTGCTCAGCTTTTTTAGCTTCTTCTGTAGTCTGCTCGATAGACATCCATTTGCTGTCTTCACGCACAGTTTTATTGGCACTTAGATTACCTAAAATAAGGGCAAGTACAATAAAAGCTGTTGCTAAAACAGCGGTCATACGGGTCATAAAGTTAGCTGAACCGCTTGAACCAAATACTGTACCGGAAGCACCTGCACCAAAAGAAGCGCCCATATCAGCACCTTTACCCTGCTGTAACAGGATCAGACCAACTAGCCCTGTTGCTACAATGATAAGAATAACAATGAGTGCCGTATACATTTGCGTTACCTTTTCTATGGAACTTATCGTCTTAACGATAACCTTCGATTGCTTCACCCGCTTTAGTTCAAGACCTTACTAAGCGGGTGTGAATACTAACCAAAGCTGAACTGACAAGCAAGGTTATTTTTCTACAAAGTGATTGATTGAAGAAAAAAGCATCAATTAGCCTACGTGCTTCACGGCGTCAGCAATACGATTAGCCATCGCTGTAACTTGCTCTTCATTTTCGCCTTCAACCATCACTCGAATTAAAGGCTCTGTGCCTGATTTTCGTAACAGTACACGCCCTTTACCTGCAAGTTCTTCTTCAACTGCTTTAGCGACTTTCTGAACTTCAGGTGTTTGTAATGGATCATGACTTCCTGTGAAGCGAACATTCACTAAAATTTGAGGTAATAGTTTCATGCCACTGCATAAATCATGTAAGCTCATATGATTACGAACCATTGCACTTAAAACTTGTAAGCCGGCAACAATACCATCACCCGTCGTCGTTTTATCTAGTAAAATAATATGGCCTGAGTTTTCAGCACCTAAACGCCAGCCTTTCTCTTGTAATTTTTCAAGCACATAGCGGTCACCCACTTTAGCTCGTACAAAAGGAATACCCAGTTGCTTAAGTGCAATTTCCAAGCCCATATTACTCATCAGTGTACCAACCGCACCACCACGTAATTGGCCTTGGCGCAACGCTTCTCTCGCAATAATATAGAGGATTTGGTCACCATCAACTTTTAAGCCTTGATGGTCAACCATAATAATACGGTCACCGTCACCATCGAATGCTAAACCAACGTCTGCACCTTCTTCAAGTACACGTTGTTGCAACATACGAACATCGGTTGCACCACATTCAGCATTTATATTAATACCCGTTGGTTCACAACCAATCGTAATAACTTCTGCGCCTAATTCACGAAATACATTAGGTGCAATATGGTATGTTGCGCCATGTGCACAATCAACAACCACTTTTAAGCCATTAAGGTTGTTTTCATTAGGGAATGTGCCTTTACAGAACTCAATATAACGACCTGCAGCATCCACGATACGGTTTGCTCGACCCAGCTCTGCTGATTCAACACAGGTAATTGGTTTTTCCATTTCAGCTTCAATGGCTTCTTCTACTTCATCTGGTAATTTTGTGCCGTCAATAGAGAAGAATTTGATCCCGTTATCGTAATAAGGGTTATGAGAAGCTGAAATTACAATCCCTGCTTCCGCACGAAATGTACGTGTTAAATAAGCAACCGCAGGTGTTGGCATTGGCCCTGTAAATGAAGCTGATAATCCCGCAGCCGCTAAACCTGCTTCTAATGCAGATTCCAGCATATAGCCTGAAATTCGTGTGTCTTTACCAATAATGATTTTACGAGAGCCATGACGTGCTAATACTTTGCCCGCAGCCCAACCCAGTTTTAATACAAAATCAGGTGTAATTGGACTATCACCTACTTTTCCACGGATACCATCTGTTCCAAAGTATTTACGTTCGCTCATTCATTATTTTCCTTTGCAGAAAGAGTCGCTTGTACGACTTTCATCGCATCAACAGTCTCTTTAACATCGTGTACACGAATAATTTGTGCGCCTTGCATTGCTGCAATGACAGCACAGGCCACGCTACCAGCAACACGCTCTTGTGGTGGCACATTCAATAGTTGTCCAACCATTGATTTACGTGACATCCCGGCAAGTATAGGTAGACCAAAGTGATGAAGTTCACTTAAGTGTGCTAATAATTGGTAATTATGCGCTAAATTCTTACCAAAGCCGAACCCTGGATCAAGAATAATTTGATTTTTTTCAATGCCAGCATCAACGCAACGTTGAATATTTTCTCGTAAAAAACAATCTACATCTATCATCACATTCTCATAATGTGGTGATTGTTGCATAGTTTTAGGGTCACCTTGCATATGCATAATACACACAGGTAAACCCGTTTTAGCTGCAGCTTCAAGTGCTCCTGGCTCTTGTAAAGAGCGAATATCATTGATAATTGAAGCACCTACATTTGCTGATTCAGTAATCACTTGAGCTTTGGATGTATCAACAGAAATCCAAACATCAAAACGCTGACGAATAGCTTCAACAACAGGAACAACACGCTGTAACTCTTCATCTATAGAGACATCATTTGCGCCGGGTCTTGTCGATTCACCACCTATATCGATGATAGAAGCCCCTTCAGCAATTAATTTTGCCGCATGGTTAACCGCATCATTAAGCGAATTATGAGTGCCACCATCAGAGAAAGAATCCGGAGTGACATTCAAAATCCCCATAACTTGAGGTGTTGATAAATTGAGCTCTCTTCCTCTAGCAATTAATTTCATTACATTGATACCTTCATAAAAAAACCCCAGAAGCCTGGGGTTTGTATTTATAGCTTACTCAATATGTATAACCCAATAAGGATTAGTGAGTATTTTTATCAGAAGGCGCATCACTTTCTGACTCAGGCTTATCTTTTGGCTCACTTGCCACATGCGTTTGTGTCGGCTGGGCAGTAGTTGTTGTATTACTATTGCCATTACTGCCTTCCCAACCTGCAGGTGGGCGAACATCACGACGATTCATCAAATCATCAATTTGAGGCGCATCGATAGTTTCATAAGTCATCAGTGCATCTTTCATTGAGTGAAGAATATCAAGGTTATCCATTAAGATCTGACGAGCACGAACGTAGTTACGATCAACGATAGCTTTAATTTCTTCATCAATAGTACGAGCTGTTTCATCAGACATATGTTGCGCTTTCGCAACAGAACGACCTAAGAATACTTCACCGTCTTCTTCTGCGTACAGTAATGGTCCTAATTTTTCAGAGAAACCCCACTGTGTCACCATGTTGCGTGCAATATTGGTTGCTACTTTAATGTCGTTAGATGCACCAGTAGAAACATGCTCAACACCATAAATGATCTCTTCTGCTAAGCGTCCACCATACAGTGTTGAAATTTGGCTTTCTAATTTCTGACGGCTAGCACTGATTTGATCACCTTCAGGTAAGAAGAAAGTCACACCTAATGCACGCCCGCGAGGAATAATCGTCACTTTATGCACAGGATCATGTTCTGGTACTAAACGTCCAATAATCGCATGACCGGCTTCATGATAAGCTGTTGATGCTTTTTGTTCTTCCGTCATCACCATCGAACGACGTTCCGCACCCATCATTATCTTATCTTTTGCTTTTTCAAACTCGACCATTGAAACAACACGTTTATTACCACGAGCAGCAAATAAAGCAGCCTCATTAACTAAGTTAGCTAAGTCTGCACCAGAGAAACCTGGTGTACCGCGTGCTAAAATTGCAGGATCAACATCTGGTGATAAAGGTACGCGACGCATATGGACTTTAAGAATTTGCTCACGTCCACGGACATCAGGTAAACCTACAACCACTTGACGGTCAAAACGGCCAGGACGGAGTAATGCAGGGTCTAAAACGTCAGGGCGGTTAGTTGCCGCAATAACGATAATCCCTTCATTTCCTTCAAAACCATCCATTTCAACAAGCATTTGGTTCAGTGTTTGCTCACGTTCATCATGACCACCACCTAAACCAGCACCACGCTGACGCCCTACGGCATCTATTTCATCAATAAAGATGATACAAGGCGCTGTTTTTTTAGCTTGTTCGAACATGTCACGAACACGTGAAGCACCAACACCCACAAACATTTCAACGAAATCAGAACCTGAAATGGTGAAGAATGGAACTTTTGCTTCGCCTGCAATCGCTTTCGCTAATAACGTTTTACCTGTACCAGGAGGCCCCACCATCAGAATGCCTTTAGGGATCTTGCCCCCTAATTTCTGGAAACGACCCGGATCACGTAAATATTCAACTAATTCGCTTACTTCTTCTTTTGCTTCATCACAACCTGCAACATCAGCAAAGGTTGTTTTGATTTGGTCTTCCGTCAACATGCGAGCCTTACTTTTACCAAAAGACATCGCACCTTTACCGCCACCACCTTGCATTTGGCGCATAAAGAAAATCCAAAGACCAATAAGTAATAGCATTGGGAACCAAGACACAAAAATTTGAGTCAGAAGGCTTTGGCCTTCAAGTGGTTCACCCGTTACTTTTACATTACGGTTCATTAAAGTGGTCAGCAGGTTGTCATCACGCATAGGCATATACGTGCTGTACTTTGAGTTATCTGTTTTAGTTACATTAATATCATAACCACTTATGCTGACCTCGCGTAACTGGTTATTAGTTAACTCATTGATAAAGGTAGAGTAATCCACCTTACGACTATTCGAATCGCTGGGTCCGAAGCTCTGGAATAATGACATCAAAACGACTGCAATAACTAGCCAGAGGATCAGGTTTTTCGCCATGTCACTCAAGGGATTAACCTCATATTACAACTGTGTTAACAAATAGCTTTAGGGTACTAAAGTTTACGCCCTGTGGCTACAATATATACCTCACGAGAACGAGACCGCGAAGCGTCTGGTTTACGAACTTTCACTTTCGTAAACAGGGAGCGTATTTGCCCCAGGTATTCATCAAAGCCTTCTCCCTGAAACACTTTGACAATAAAACTTCCCCCGGGAGCCAGTACATCACGACACATATCAAGCGCTAACTCTACTAAATACATGGATCGAGGGATATCGACCGCGGGTGTACCGCTCATGTTTGGAGCCATGTCAGACATGACAACCTGGACTTTATTTTCACCTACTCTATCAAGCAATGCCTTCAACACAAGTTCATCACGAAAATCGCCTTGAAGGAAATCGACTCCGACAATAGGATCCATAGGTAAAAGGTCACATGCGATGATTCGACCTTTGCTTCCTAACTGCTGTACAACATATTGAGACCACCCACCTGGGGCTGCTCCTAAATCGACAACGGTCATACCTGGTTTAAAGATATTGTCACTTTGCTGAATTTCTTCCAGTTTAAACCAAGCACGAGAGCGAAACCCTTTTTTCTTTGCTTGCTGAACATATTTATCACTAAAATGTTCTTGTAACCAGCGACTAGAGCTTGCAGAACGTTTCTTATTGGCCATTGCGTTTTCCAACTATCATACACTTAGCTATCAAAATTTTTACTCTTTCACTCATTTAACCTCGTCTTAACGACATTTTATGGTGATAAGTGAGAGATGGCGTTAGAATAGTGTGTTTTCAATCCCAACAAAGCAAAAATTAATGATGACTCTTAACAAAAAACAAATTCAACACCTGAAAGGGCTCGCTCATCACCTGAATCCAGTCGTTATGATTGGTAACAACGGGTTGACTGAAGGCGTTCTTGCAGAAATTGAACTCGCTCTGGCACACCATGAGCTTATCAAAGTCAAAATCGCAGGCGAAGATCGAGATGTTAAAAACTTGATCGTGGCAGCGATTGTACGCGAAAGCGGTGCTCAGAATGTACAAGTAATCGGAAAAATTCTTGTTCTTTATCGTCCTTCAGAAGCACGCAAGATTATTTTACCGAAATAATACTTGTATCTTTATATAAAAATGCCATAAGTAACTCTATGGCAAAAAAGGCCTTTTAAGGCCTTTTTTATATTACCACAGGATAGCAGCCTAGTTTTCTATAGAAACGTAAAATTATAAATTAAATATATTCTACGTTTAAAACTTCGTACTCAACTTGTCCACCTGGTGTTGTGATAACGACAACATCATCTAACTCTTTACCAATTAATCCACGCGCAATCGGTGAATTTACAGAGATTAAGTTAACTTTAATGTTTGCTTCGTCATCACCCACGATGCGGTAGGTCTGCTCTTCTTCAGTTTCAACATTTAACAATGTCACCGTTGAACCAAAAATAATACGGCCATTGTTATTCATCTTAGTAACATCAATAACCTGAGCATTTGATAATTTTGCTTCAATTTCTTGTACTCGTCCTTCACAGAAACCTTGTTGCTCTCTTGCTGCATGATATTCTGCGTTTTCTTTTAAGTCTCCGTGCTCACGCGCCTCTGCAATAGCCGCAATAATTTCGGGACGACGAACACTTTTTAAATATTCCAGCTCTTCGCGTAGTTTTTCTGCACCAAGAACGGTCATAGGGATCTGATTCATGTGTTAATACCTCAATACTATTCCTAATAAAAAATAGGTATCATCCTGATTTTTTATACTAACAACACAGAGAAAAGGATCTATTTACTCTTCTCAAGACAAAAAAAGACACAGGCAACCTTAAATCGGGCCTGTCTCTACATATGTTCGGTGAATAAGGGAAGACGTTTATTCCCTTATTCATGTTGTTGGGAAACAAACTTAGCCCCCCAGACCTAAAACTAAATCTAACACAACAGACGCATTGCTTCACGCCTTATCTCTCTTTATAAATCAATAAACAGATATTTTCTGATAATGCAGTAATCACTCGTTATATCGTTTACTTTTGCCCTCATTGCCCTTTAGTATTAGTCTCTGGCAATCAATACTGTAACGTTAGTACGCTATAGTCACGGACAGAGAAATTATGCGCTTATTATCAACATTTCGACGGATACTTTACACATTAAGTATCATCAGTTTTTCAATCCAGGCAATACCCGTTGAAAAATATACATCTCTTCTTCCTGAAGGAACACAAGTAGGTTTGATTACCCAGCCTGTGGGCGCAGCTTCTCCTAATCTCAATTATCATGCAGATCAATTAGCACTTCCTGCCAGTACTCAAAAAGTGGTCACAGCCTTGGCTGCATTACTTCAATTAGGGGGTGATTACCAATTCACCACGACAATGGAGACGGAAGGCAAAATAAAAAATGATCAACTTAATGGAGATTTGATCTTTCGTTTCAGCGGTGATCCAACTTTAACTCGCCAACAGTTAAGAGGAATGGTCGCTGTATTAAAACAATCCGGAGTCACTAAAGTCCATGGCGATTTGCTGATTGATACTTCTGCTTTTTCGAGTCATGACAAAGCACCAGGTTGGGTTTGGAATGATATGACTCAATGTTTTAGTGCACCACCTAGTGCCGCAATTGTTGATAAAAACTGTTTTTCCGTCTTATTGCAAAGTGGCAATAAAGATGGCGATATTGCAACAATACGCAAAGCTTCGTTTTACCCAGTTACCGTTTTAAGCGAAGTTGAAACTTATGAGAAAGGCTCAACACGTACTCGTTTTTGCGAATTAGATGTCACTGTCCGTGATTTAAATACCTATGTAATAACAGGGTGTATACCTAAACGTGACGATGCAGTGCCTTTAATGTTTTCTATTCAAGACGGCGCGCATTGGGCAGGTACAATTTTAAAAGAAGAGTTACAAAGAGCCAATATTGAACTTGATGGCTATATAAAACGTCGTTCTTACGTTAAAGCACCTGTTACTGTATTAGCGCAAACACAATCTAAGCCCTTACATAACTTGCTTACTACAATGTTAAAAGAGTCTGACAATATGATTGCAGACACTGTATTTAGAACCATTGGACGTGAATATTATGGTGTTGCCGGAACGTGGCGTTCAGGCGCAGAAGCAACTCGTGCGATTTTAAAACAAAAAGCAGGAATTGACTTAGGCAATACAGTTATGGTTGATGGTTCAGGTCTTTCTCGCCATAACCTCATTTCACCTGCAACAATGATGCAAGTCCTTCAATATATTGGCCAACATGAAAGTGAACTCAACTTTATTACCATGCTTCCCCTTTCTGGGCACGATGGAACATTACAATACCGTGGTGGTTTTCATGAAGCGGGTGTAGATGGCAAAGTTTCTGCCAAAACGGGGTCACTAAAAGGGGTTTATAATCTTGCAGGCTTTATGACGACAGCTAATGGACAAAAAGTTGCTTTTGTTCAGTATGTCTCAGCATATTCGCCTCCAACGCAAAATCGTAATGCAGGGCGCGCCTATTTAGTACGTTTTGAAACTAACCTGTATAAAGATATGTACAATAACCGTTAAAGTTACGATATCTAGATAAAAAGAAAACGCCTGATTAATCAGGCGTTTTTTATTTTTTCATGATAAGGATGATAATTAACGTTGGTAGATAAACTCTATACCATCATCATCTTCTTCATCCCAATCATCATCGTCATCTTCTTCAAAGTCAGGATTTTCAAGCTGTTCTTTGTGGTAATCATCCCACATAAAGTCAACTTTTCCAGGCTCTGCAACTGTCGCCACTAAATCTTGTTCACGTGGCGTTACGTTCAGGAATTCCATGATGTTCCAGCAAAGTTTTTTCACACCCTCTTGGTTGATGGCGGCTATCATATAATAGTTTTCATCCCAACCCAGTGCTTCAACAATCGCTTTTGCCTTCTCTTTGGCTTCTTCTTCGTCAAGAAGATCCACTTTATTGAACACTAACCAACGTGGTTTTTGTGCCAATTTTTCGCTGTACTTCTCTAATTCAGAGACAATAATTTGTGCGTTCTCAACAGGATCTGATCCATCAATAGGATCGATATCGATCAAGTGCAATAACACACGGCAGCGTTCTAAGTGTTTTAAGAATTGGATCCCAAGACCTGCACCATCAGCAGCGCCTTCGATTAATCCAGGAATATCAGCAACGACAAAGCTTTGATGATTATCCATACGTACTACACCTAAACTCGGTACTAAGGTGGTAAAAGGATAATCGGCAACTTTAGGTTTTGCCGCTGATACTGCACGAATAAACGTTGATTTACCCGCATTCGGCATACCTAACATACCAACATCGGCTAATAACATTAGTTCTAAGAGAACTTCTCGAGATTCACCTGGAGTACCCATAGTACGTTGGCGTGGAGCACGGTTAACCGAAGATTTAAAGCGAGTATTACCTAAACCGTGAAAGCCACCTTTAGCGACCATCTGTTTTTGGCCGTGAACAGTTAAGTCAGCAATGATTTCATTGGTGGCTAAATCACGGACGCGCGTTCCAACAGGAACACTAATTGTAATGTCTTGACCACGTTTACCGGTGCAGTCACGGCTATGACCATTTTCACCACGTTCTGCGCGATAAGATTTTGTAAAACGGTAATCAATTAGAGTGTTGAGGTTTTCGTCTGCAATCATGTAGACATCACCACCATCACCACCATCACCACCGTCTGGTCCCCCATTAGGGATATATTTTTCGCGACGAAAGCTCACACAGCCGTTACCACCATCGCCCGCGACGATCAGGATCTTGGCCTCATCAACAAATTTCATGATTTTACTCCGTATAGTAGCCATTAACGTGCTGGATGGCCGAAATTACCCAGAGATGGCCTTTTTTAAATATAAAAAGCCCCGCAACAGACTTGCAGGGCTTTTGACTCGGTGATTAAAGGACCGGTAATTATTCAGCTTCGATGCTGATAAATTTACGGTTGTTTGGACCTTTAACTTCGAACTTAATTTTTCCGTCAGCTAATGCAAACAGGGTGTGATCACGACCACAACCAACGTTAGTACCTGCATGGAACTTAGTACCACGTTGACGAACGATGATGCTACCTGCTAATACAGCTTCACCACCGAAACGTTTAACACCCAGACGTTTTGCTTCGGAATCACGACCGTTACGAGTCGAGCCGCCAGCCTTTTTATGTGCCATTGAACTACTCTCCTAAACCTTAAGCGATACCAGTGATTTTAACATCAGTAAACCACTGACGGTGGCCCTGTTGTTTACGGCTATGTTTACGACGACGGAACTTAACAATCTTAACTTTCTCGCCGCGACCGTGAGCAACCACTTCCGCTTTAACTTTAACGCCCGCAAGGATTGGAGCGCCAATTTGAATATCATCGCCATTAGCGACCATCATTACAGTGTCAAACTCGATTGTTTCGCCAGTAGCTACTTCAAGTTTCTCTAAACGAATAGTTTGACCTTCGCTGACTCGGTGTTGTTTACCACCACTTTGGAAAACCGCGTACATATAAACTCCGCTTTCCGCACACTCCCAATATGTATAATTTGAGTGCACAATTAAAATATTCACATAGGGCGCGAATTCTACGCAAATTTAGTGCCGATGACAAGCACAGATCGCAAACTAGCGTTAAAAAAAAGAGTTTTTTATGCGATATTTATTTCAGCCATTTTTAAAGTACAATCTAAATTATAAGAGAGTAAAATCTATGGCATGATCATTTTTTATTAATAATAACGCGCTCATTGGCGAGCCAAAGTCGAAAAAACATGAATTTAGAATCTATTATAAAACTAACATCCGCTGATATGGCTGCGGTAAATGAGGCAATCCTTTACCAGCTTAATTCAGATGTTTCTTTGATAAACCAACTTGGTTACTACATCATTAGTGGTGGAGGTAAAAGGATCCGACCAATGATCGCAGTGCTCACTGGGCGAGCGTTGGACTATCAAGGTGACAAACATATCTCGGTCGCAGCGCTTATCGAGTTTATTCATACTGCAACGTTGTTACATGATGATGTTGTTGATGAATCTGATATGCGCAGAGGAAAACAAACGGCAAATGCTGTCTTTGGAAATGCAGCAAGTGTGCTTGTTGGTGACTTTATCTATACACGATCTTTTCAGATGATGACGGATCTTGATTCAATGCGTGTATTAAAATTAATGTCTAGCGCTACCAATGTGATCGCTGAAGGTGAAGTCTTACAATTAATGAATTGTAACGATCCTAACATTTCTGAAGATGACTATATGCAAGTTATTTACAGTAAAACAGCGCGCCTATTTGAAGCGGCTTCTCATGCGTCAGCCATCCTTTCTGGTGCAACGCCTGAGCAAGAAAAAGCATTCCAAGATTATGGACGTTATCTTGGTACTGCTTTCCAGCTCATTGACGATCTGCTTGATTATGATGCTGACAATAGTCAGTTGGGTAAGAACACTGGCGATGATCTTGATGAAGGCAAACCTACGTTGCCATTACTTCATGCCATGCATAATGGTAATGAAGAAGAATCTCAATTAATTCGCCAAGCTATTGAGCAAGGTAATGGTCGCCATTTATTGGATACCGTTTTAAATACCATGAAACAAAGTGGATCTTTGGAATATACCCGCCAAAAAGCAGAAGAAGAAGCAGACAAAGCAATTGAAGCTTTATCTATCATACCTGATTCACCTTATAAAGAAGCGCTTATTGGGCTTGCTCACGTTGCTGTACAACGTCAATCGTAATCCTAATAATACTACCCCATTAATGGTATAGAAAAGCCCGCCAGAGCGACTATGTCGACTCTGGTGGGTTTTTTAATTTATTGAGCACTTCTTCATTTTCTCGCTCGATTGCATCTTGATTATCAGCATCAATATAACTAATGAGCTTTGCTAACCCTTCCCGAAGCACAAACTTCACAATTTTTTCACGTTCTGATTTGGTTAATTGATAATACGCTTCTACCCAAATCAAAAAAGCATCCTGACGCTTTGATAAATACTCTGCGGGAGGTTCATGTGCGGCTAATACGCCAATGACCTCATCAGGTAGACTTTTCACTGAATACTCGACAGCTTTCCCCTGCACACCACGTTTACGGCGATTTTCCCACCCTTCACGACGCGCCATCAAGTTCACTCCCTGCGGTGAGTTAGGTAACCCCGCAAGCCCCACTAATTCTTTCGCTGTATACCATTCTTTTTTCATGATCTCATCTCACATTCAACTAAGAGGTTAGTCAGATAGATATCTGTTGCGGATAACGCAATAATAGATTCTTTAAAATCGCCTAATCATTGACGAGTTTTTCTAAAAAACTTCTAATACCATCCCGCAATATCAGCTCTGTTAATGTTTTTTGTTCACCATCATTTAGTTGTTGGAATGCTTTCACCCAGATAACGAGTGGCTCCTCTTTTTTATTTAGTTTGTAATGTGCTAATGGTTCATAAAGTTCCAGAGCAATTAAAGTTTTATCTGGTAAACAAGAATAATGATATTCAACACCATTACCTTGCTTATTCTTTATCTTTTGTTTTTGCCAAAATTCACGTTTAGCTTTTGCATTTACGCCTTGTGGTGATTTAGGTAATCCACCTATACCCGTCAATTCCTTTGCCGTATACCACTCTTTTTTCATTATGTTTCTCTAAAATTGTTATCAACTTCAAAAAAGAAATTATTAAGAAAAAAATCAGAAATCTTTTTAGAAAAATAATGTTATTTTATTTTCTAAATAATCAGTTTAAATGCTTTAGGACATTTCTAATAAACTGTTATTTATACCACTAACACAGCAATTAATTTTATAGAAAAAGGATTAAAAATGATTTCAAGGAAATCTGATTGGCATCCTGCCGATATTATTGCCGCACTTAGAAAACGAGGAACAACACTTGCTGCCATCTCTCGCCAAGCAGGGTTAAGCTCTTCAACACTCGCTAATGCACTGTCACGCCCTTGGCCTAAAGGAGAAAAAATCATTGCTGATTATCTTGGTGTCGCCCCTTCTGAAATTTGGCCAAGCCGTTATTTTCATCCTGAAACAGGAGAATTACTTGAACGAAAGATTCGTGACAAAACTAATAATTAACTAATAATTACATACATTATAATTAATAAAAAAAACCGCTGATACTATATCAGCGGTTTTTATTTAATTTTGCATTATTTTTATAGCAAAAAAAGTATTTCTTTATTTATTAATAAATTCTTCACCAAGAATTATATCTTTTTTCAATACATCTAACATGCCATTAAGAGATTGTTTTTCAAAATCACTTAATTTACCAATAGATAAATATTCTTCTACACCGTTTTTACCTAAAAGAATAGGTTGGGCAAAGAAACGGGCATATTCTCCGTCACCTTCTGTATAAGTACATTCAATAACATTTTTCTCGCCATTTAAAGCGCGAATTAATGAAAGACCGAAACGCGCAGCGGCTTGTCCCATTGATAATGTTGCTGATCCGCCACCAGCTTTTGCTTCTACAACTTCAGTACCTGCATTTTGGATACGTTTTGTCAGTGCTGCGACTTCATCATCTGTAAATGATACGCCAGCAACTTGAGAAAGCAGAGGAAGAATAGTGACACCAGAATGGCCACCAATGACAGGAACATTGGTTTTTTGAGGATCTTGGCCTTTTAATTCAGCAACAAAAGTATTAGCACGAATGATATCGAGTGTCGTAATTCCAAAAAGACGTTTTTTATCGTAAACACCCGCTTTTTTCAGTACTTCAGCGGCAATAGCAACTGTCGTATTCACAGGGTTAGTTATGATACCAATCAGTGCTTTAGGGCAGTTCTGTGCTACTTTTTCAATTAAATTACGCACAATGCCTGCGTTAACATTAAAAAGATCTGAACGATCCATGCCTGGTTTACGAGCAACACCTGCAGAAATCAAAACAACATCAGCGCCTTTTAGTGCAGGAGATGGATCTTCGCCGGCAAAACCTTTTACAGTCACTTGGGTTGGGATATGGCTTAAGTCAGCTGCGACGCCCGGTGTGACGGGAGCGATATCATATAAAGAGAGTTCACTACCAGCAGGAAGCTGGTTTTTAAGAAGAAGTGCCAGTGCCTGACCAATACCACCCGCTGCACCGAGAACTGCTACTTTCATTCTGATACTCCTTAGTTACGAGATAGTGGAACGCCTTAGAGAGACTCACTATTACGCAATACACCTTTTAAAAAACAATTATTTAACAGCAATATTGCATAATAAGGCATTTACAGTGGAAAATAATACTTTGGTTATTCTAAACAAATTGCTTATCTGTTAATGAGATAGTGGGCACTCTTTTGATAAATAATTCCAATAAATTGGGTAAAATGTTAAGTGGCTCTATCTCCTTATGATAATCATTTAAGCTTATCATTTATTTAACAAATATTTTACTTTCTTAAATTATCACATTCAAAGTCGATAAATAAAATTTTTTTGCAGTATATTCTACTTTACAATTTTCAGTAGACTACCTCTCAACTTTCATCGTCTTTTGTTGCATAAAAATTCACTTCTCTGCATAATACGCAGGTTATTGATAACTCACTAAAGGTGAACTATGCGCGTTCCTTCTAAGCAAGAAGACTTGGTTAAAGCGTTTAAAGCCCTGCTGAAAGAAGAAAAATTCAGTTCACAAGGCGAGATTGTGACCGCATTACAAGAGGCTGGATTTGATAATATTAATCAATCCAAAATCTCTCGTATGCTAACAAAATTTGGTGCAGTAAGAACCCGAAACGCCAAAATGGAAATGGTATATTGTTTACCCACTGAACTTGGCGTGCCGACAGCAAGTAGCCCATTAAAAAATCTGGTACTTGATATCGACCATAACCATTCGGTTGTGGTGATAAGAACAAGTCCAGGTGCAGCACAACTTATTGCACGTTTATTAGATTCATTAGGCAAAGCAGAAGGGATCCTCGGCAGTATTGCAGGTGATGACACCATTTTCTCAACACCAGCGCCAGGGTTTTCAACAGAAGAGTTGCGAGATGCAATCCTAAACCTGTTTGATCAGGAATTATAATCGTTTTTCTCTAGCGTCCTAAAATAAGCCACTAAACATTCAGTGGCTTATTTTTATTTATTATTAATATTGATTCTCTGATCCTTTAGGCTGAGCTAATTTTTTAAGCAACTTTTCATGTATCCCGCCAAAACCACCATTACTCATAATTAAAATATGATCGCCCGCTTGCGCTTCTTTCGCAATCATATCCACTAATGTATCAAGATCGGTACTCCAACGAGCGGGTTGTACACAATGCTCTGCAATATCACTCACTAACCATTGAATATTCGGTGGCTGGAATAAAAAGACTTCATCAGCACGGCCCAATGCTGGAGCGATATCATCCTTACTAATTCCCATTTTCATGGTATTTGAACGAGGCTCTAACACCGCGATAATACGCGCGGTTCCACCAACTTTACTGCGTAACGCTTCAAGCGTTGCTAAAATTGCCGTAGGATGATGTGCAAAATCGTCATAAATACTGACCTGGTTAACTTCACCACGTAACTCTAAGCGACGACGCGCATTAACAAACTTATCTAATGCTTCACAAGCATCTGCGGGTAAAACACCGACATGGTGCGCTGCAACTATTGCCATTAAGCCATTTTGCATGTTGTGTTCACCAGAAAGCCCCCAACATACTTCTCCAACTCGTTCACCTTTATGAAACACCTCAAAATGACTACTGTCATTAGTGAGCTTTTTGGCCTGCCAATCGCCTGTTTCACCCGTGAATTCTTGTTCACTCCAACATCCCATTCCAATGGTCTGTTTTAAATTCATATCGTTGTCAGGCATGATGATTTTTCCACTGCCTGGAACGATACGAACTAAATGATGGAATTGTTTTTGAATTGCCGCTAAATCATCAAAAATATCGGCATGATCAAATTCAAGGTTATTTAAAATCAGTGTACGAGGCGAGTAATGCACAAATTTGGAACGCTTATCAAAGAAAGCACTATCATACTCGTCGGCTTCAATCACAAAGAAAGGACTTTCACCTAATTGCGCTGAAACTTTGAAATTACCGGGCACACCACCAATTAAAAAACCCGGCTTATAACCACAATCTTCTAAAACCCAAGCTAACATACCTGCAGTTGTTGTTTTGCCATGGGTTCCTGCAACCGCTAATACCCAACGTTCCGGTAAAATATAATCATGTAACCATTGAGGGCCTGAAGTATAAGGCAAACCTTTTTCAAGTACAGCTTCAACACAAGGATTTCCTCGCGTCATTGCATTACCAATAATCACCATATCAGGAGCAGGTTCTAATTGTTTAGGATCATATCCCTCAATCAGTTCAATTCCCTGATTTTCTAATAAGGTACTCATTGGTGGATAGACATTAGCATCAGAGCCTGTGACTTTATGTCCCTTTGCTCGAGCTAAAATAGCAAGGCTTCCCATAAAGGTGCCACAAATACCAAGAATATGAATGTGCATGAATTTCTGTCCAATAGCATGAAGTTGGTCACTATTCTAACGATCAAAAAGCAGATAAGGAACGGATTAACCTTTGAATCATTCGATTCTTTGGCTAAACTTGCCACCACCAAGGAGATTTTCCTCCTTTTTTACTTTACCCACTCACATTCAGGACCTGCGTCATGAAAACATTAGGCGAATTTATCGTCGAGAAACAACAAGATTTTCCCCATGCAACTGGCGAACTTACTGCATTACTTTCGGCAATTAAGCTTGGGGCTAAAATTATCCACCGTGATATTAATAAAGCAGGGTTAGTCGATATTCTGGGTACTAACGGCGTTTCTAATGTTCAAGGTGAAGCCCAGATGAAACTGGATCTTTACGCGAATGAGAAACTAAAAGCGGCATTAAAAGCACGTGGTGAAGTTGCGGGTATCGGATCAGAAGAAGAAGATGACATTGTAATCTTTGAAGGTGATCGTGCTGAAAATGCTAAGTATGTTGTACTAATGGATCCTTTAGACGGTTCGTCGAATATTGATGTAAACGTTTCCGTCGGGACAATTTTCTCTATTTACCACCGTATTACACCTATTGGCCAATCTGTAACATTAGATGACTTCTTACAACCAGGTCATCGTCAAGTTGCTGCGGGCTATGTCGTTTATGGTTCATCAACCATGTTAGTTTATACTACAGGTTGTGGTGTTCATGCCTTTACTTATGACCCTTCTTTGGGTGTGTTCTGCCTATCTCATGAAAGTGTACATTTTCCGCCAACAGGAAATATGTACTCTATCAATGAAGGCAACTACATCAAATTTCCATTGGGTGTTAAAAAATACATTAAGTATTGCCAAGAACAAGATGCAGCCACTAATCGCCCTTATACCACACGTTATATTGGCTCTTTAGTCGCTGATTTTCACCGTAACTTACTAAAAGGGGGCATTTATATCTATCCAAGCACAGCAAGCCACCCTACTGGTAAATTACGTTTACTCTATGAATGTAACCCAATGGCGTTTTTAGCAGAACAAGCTGGCGGTAAAGCGAGTAATGGTAAAGAACGTATTCTTGATATCGAACCCAAAGAGCTTCACCAACGTATGCCTTTCTTTGTAGGTACTAAATCGATGGTTGAGCAAGCTGAAAGCTTTATGGCACAATATCCAGACGAAGATTAATTCATTGGTCTAGCACCAAGATAGATAAACCGGGCTTCTTTTTCGTCCGGTTTTTTCATCTTTGAAAATAGAACTTCTTTTTATTTACTGCTTATTTTTACGTCAGAACGCAACATGTTCGGCAAAAAACGGGTATTGTTAAAAACTTTTCGCTATACTACAGGCCACGTAAAATTAATTTTTTTATAGGAAATTTTTTATGAGCCTGAATCATGTTCCTGCTGGTAAAGAACTACCAGAAGATATCTATGTTGTTATTGAAATTCCAGCAAATGCTGATCCTATCAAATACGAAGTTGATAAAGAAAGTGGTGCGCTGTTTGTTGACCGTTTTATGTCAACCGCAATGTTCTACCCATGCAACTACGGTTACATCAACAACACATTATCTTTAGATGGTGACCCAGTAGACGTTCTGGTTCCAACTCCATACCCATTACAACCAGGTTCAGTTATTCGTTGCCGTCCTGTTGGCGTACTGAAAATGACTGACGAATCAGGTGAAGATGCGAAACTGGTTGCAGTACCACACACTAAACTGAGCAAAGAATACGATCACATTAAAGATGTGACTGATCTACCAGAACTGCTAAAAGCACAGATCAAACATTTCTTTGAGCACTACAAAGATTTAGAAGCTGGCAAATGGGTTAAAGTTGACGGTTGGGAAGATGTAGAAGCCGCTAAAGCTGAAATTTTGTCTTCTTTCGAACGCGCTAAAAAATAATTCTGACATTATCAGAATAACTAACTGATAAATAAGCTCTTCATTTTATTGAAGGGCTTTTTTTATGATGACGTTGCTCCTTGTTTCAAGCTCATTACAAGCAATCCATCACCTATCAATGTGAGAGTAATTGCAACTACCATTAATGTATAAATCACTAAGTTATTTTATTAGATTAAACAACGATTAATTAAAAATACTATTTTCTATTAAAAATGTTCTCTTTTTTTATAAAAATAAAAACGGCTCAATATTTCTATCAAGCCGTTTTTGTATAATATTGAGTAAAAGGGTAATAACTGATTACTCTTCTTCGTGGCGCTTTAGCCAATCACCACATTTTATTTCACGTAAACCATCCACAGGCTTTTGATAAAGGTAGATCCAAGCACTGCCATAAGGCGTTGAAATCAGTTGTCGCTTGTAATCCTGATCGTTCTTTTTCAATTCATCAAGCTCTGTCAGGATAGAGGGGGTTATCCGATAGACTTCGCACTCTATCTCTCCTTCGCCTTCAATAACCGCAGGGTAAAACCCTAAGTCATAGAGTTTGTACCCCACTAACTTATGCTCACCTAAAAGTTGCGCATACGTCATCCAGTGATGGTTACCTTGGTTTTGCCGTAAACTACCATAAACAATAATTCGCATATAATTTAAAACTCAAATTGATAAAGCAGATCTATTGCCTGATTCATACCAGACACTGCTTGTAAATACAACCTGGGCATCAAGCGATAACGTAAGGTTAACGTCGCTAGCGAATCAAATATACCCACTCCATACTTCACTTGTAGATCGTTCGTTATCTTACCACTGACCACGACTTGTGAGTTGTCCCCCACACCTTGTGTATCAAGCGCTAAATCCGAAACACCAAAGGTTTCACCTATGCGCCCTACAAGCTGACCACTCTGACCAACGCCTAATCCTATCAGCATTGCTGTCATTTGTGATGAATCAGCATCGCCACTGTCTAGACCTTCGCCTCTTAACAAGTAAGATAATGCTTCTTGTTGTGTTTTAGCCGGCTCAGAGAAAATTTCCACTTTAGGCTGGTCAGCAAGCCCTGTTACTCGAACCCCCGCAATCACATTATCTGCAGTATTATCTGGGTTACGAATAGCCTCGATATTTAAGTAAGGTTGATCAACAGGTCCAGAGAACAAGATTTGCCCCTTACGTACTTGTAAGTCTTGTCCATAGGCTTTGAATGCCCCTCTTGGAATATCAACTTGCCCATTTAAACCTAGCCCTTGTTTATTCTGATTGACTTTAAGTGTTCCCGTCAATCGGGCGCTAAGTCCAAATGCGTCCAGCGTCACATCATCACCAATATTAATCGCTAAATTACTTTGAATTGGAATCGATGTCTCTTTTGGTGCTATAGGTTGCAAGTTTTTATCTAGCATCACTTCATCAGAAGATGCTGATACCGCTGACTCCGGTAATTCTTGAACCACAATACGAGCCCAAGGGATATCAATACGACCATCTAATTTCAGTAAATGAGGACTAGCCTCAAAAACGAGATCAGGATTAACATCAATACGCACCATTGGAGGTAATGATACTCGTAGTTTATTACCATTAGCGGCCACCACTGCGCGCCATTCATCTAACTTACGCCAATCTGCATTTCCAGTAAGATTTAAGTAACCTTCTGGGGTTTCAATTCTGCCACCTAAGTCCGATGTTGCTCCATTAAATCGAATATCAACATTACCTTTAGTAATATCAAATGGGATCCAATGCCCGACCACTTTTAATTGATTAATCCCGAATTGACCAAATAACAGTGGTGATTGAGCACTTCCCCCTAAACGTAATTGAGCACCAATATTCCCTTGAGCAATTTCACCTTTACCTAAGAACGGTTTGATTAAATCTAATGTCAAATTATCAATATCAACCGTACCTGATAGTTGGCGCTTTTTCTCAAGATCGGCAACATGCACATTACCTTTAAAGTTACCATTACCCGCAATGCTAATCAGCCATTGCAATGTTGCTTTACCATTATTCATCCCCGCATTTAAGGTAATGACATCGAAATCAATAGGTAAAATCGTTCCTTCAATATTCTGTTTTACCGCAACACCTTGCCCTTTTAGATTGACAGATGCTTTCGGTAATCCGCCTTTTGAGTTCCATGTTGCAGTGGCATCCCCTGTAAATACACCTCGAACAGAAGTTTCAGGTGGTAAGAACGGCTTTATCATTGCTAAATCAAAACGTGCTAACGTAATTGCGGCCGTTCCACTTTCACCCACAGTTATCGCGTTAGGAACACAGACTTGTGCATTTGGGTTCACCCAGCAATGAGAACCAATCGTAATCTCTTGCTTTTCTGCCAGCAAATTCAGTGCCATTGCTTTATTTAAACGCCATTCACCCACAGGGGTATCAAAAGCCGTATTATTTAGCGTTCCTTTCCACTGTTGTTTCTCTTTATCGAATGAGCCCGCTAATGTCAGCCCACCGGAAACAGGCTCACCATCCATTTTCAACGTGAGTTTATGTTGTTTTTCTGTACCTGCTGCATCTAACGTTAAATTACGGATAATTAAATCAGCTTGTTTTAACTGGCGTGCAGTAATCGCCAGTTTACCACCAATCTCTTTATCAGACTGAACATCGCCTTTAATCGTAATAGATTCAACACTCACTTGATCTTGCCATTTAATACCTTGAGCGTTGATATCAGCAATAATCTTCGGTGCATTAATATCACCTCGAATATTCACCTTACCTTTTACAACGCCTGCGAGTCCTGGCACTAAACCATTTAATCCTGGTGCATTAATATTGGCATCTAATGCCCACTTGTCACCAAGATGTCCTTCGATATCAAGCTTATTTTTACCCAGTATCAGATTTAATTGAGGAATATTCCATTGTCCAGAATCATTACCATAGGCATTCCCTCTCGCCTTGATAAGATTATTTTTAATATTGCCATCTAAAGTGATGTCAGGAACACGTAATTGCCAACTTCCACCATACAGGCTTCCCGTTGTAGCGATATGCCCATCTAATTTGGCTGGCATATCAGGATACTGTTTTGCGGTATTAATTCCTGAAATAGTGAGCAATGCATTCCAACTAATTGCCTTACTCCAATCAGCAACACCCGTGATATCAGCATGACCTTGTAATGCTGCTAAACGCAGACGTGTTAACTCTATTTTTTCTTCGTTACCTTTTGCATCCAACATTAATTTGGCTGGAGGGATCTCCTGACCTTGGATATCAGAACGCAATGAAAGATCGTAATTATCCGTCTGACCATTGAGACGTAATCGAGTGTCATTAAGTTGATACTGTACATCCCCAGTTAATGGCCAACGTACTTTTTGACTCTCTAGGGTTAATTTTAATGGAAGATGTGGCTTGGCGAGCTCAGCCTGTGCATCAAGTGTAGCTGTTACTGTTCCGGTTAACGAGAGAGCTAATTTAAGCTCTTCAAGTAACGCACCTTGCAAAGAAAGTGTCGCTTTTTGATCTTTAAAATCTTCAAGCCCCGCAACATCACGAATGGTTGCGTTGATATCTAAATTAACAGGCCATTGTTTATCAAGCGTGATCCCCCCATTTAAACTGACTTCACCTTCTGGCGCATCAACACGCAATTGAGTGAGATTAATTTGCTTACCTTGAGTCTTTGCCTCAAAAGATAATTGATTGATAGTAACTGGAGCATCCCCACTCACTTGTAATTGCTTACCTTCAATACCTTCAATATTGATATCTACAGGAATAATAATTTCAGGTAACTCAGCCAATAATGGCTTAGCAAAAATCGTTTTAATTGTGTCTGCTATTGCCTGCTCTTTTTCTTTTGGTGTTTTAGGTTCAGCTTGAGGTTTCGCACTTACGACTTCTTTTGCATCTTGGGCAACGCCTTCAATACTGCCTTCTTCCGGAGTTTTGGGTAACGCCACCAGCAAATCATTAATAACGGTTGGATTTAATGTAACTTGGCGACCTTCCCACTGTGCACCTGTTTTAAACTCGCCCAGCGAGATTGCCATATCGTCAATCTTCACATGTGTATTTTCTAATGAAAGCGAGTTTAAAAAGATAGGTAACGGAGCATTAAGCTCAGTTAAAGGCTCTGATGGTGGAGTTTCTTCAGATGGAGGGAAAGCACTTGTATCAACATTAACAATCACATCGCGTGTCCCTAATGTATCAACACAAACTTGTTTATCCGTCAGGCACGCTAAACGTAATCCTAATGATAATTCACCAACATTAACATCAACACCGGGCATCTGATATTCAACACCCGTTAAACGTAGATCTTGCCAACCACCATTTACATCTTTAATAGCCAAACCCGGCACCCAACGTGCAGCGCTATTAATGGCAAAATGTAAACCTGATTGTGTTCCTAAGATCCACGCTACAGCGCCAAATGTAAGCAAAATAATGATAAGGAGTGTTAACGCAATCCATTTCAACCACTTTTTTATCATAACTCTGCTCCTAACCCGATATAAAACTGGAGTCTACGTTTATCAACGTCACTCACTGGTAGTGCTAAATCAAATTTAATTGGCCCAACAGGTGATGCCCAGCGCACACCTGCACCTGCACCTGTTTTAAAATCACTACGAGTAAAATCATTAACGGCTTCACCACTATCAATAAAGACAGCGCTCCACCAATTACCCGTGACGTTATATTGATATTCTGCCGATCCAACGAGCATCCTTGATGCCCCGGTTAAATTACCTTTGCTATCTTCTGGTGAAATACTTTGGTATTTAAAGCCACGAACACTTCTATCCCCCCCAGCAAAGAAACGTAACTCTGGGGGAACTTGTTCAAAAGCATTCGTTTCAATCCAACCAAAATTACCTCTTACAACAAAGCGATGTCCTTCCCAAGGTGAACGGATCCAGACATGTTGTGTTTGAAATGCAACAAATTCGACATCAGAGCCCCACATTTTATTAGAGTAGTCTAATGTATAACGTTGACTATCTCCCCAATAAGGCATCATGCCACCGCGTTGACGCACACGGCTGGCTGTAACACCAGGATAAAGCAACATAGTGGTATTTGTAACTTCACCTTGGGTAAAGTGGCTGAGGCTCCAACGTGTATTCACGCTGTATTGCCAGCCAGTAGACATATCCCAATTACGAGACACATTTAATGTTGTGGTATCAGAACGAGTGTCATTTAAATCGGTACGTTTAAAACCACCTTGAACACCATAATATTGCTCTAATGGATTGACTTTAAGTGGAATTTTATAGTTTGCACCAATAGATTGTTCAGGTTGCGAAACGCTAATGTTGGAAGTTAAACTATGACCACGCGAATTCATCCATGGTTTATCCCACTGCATATTAAGGCGAGGGCCAACGTCAGTGGCATAACCACCACCAAGCTCTACATAGTTACGAGAACGCGGAGTGACAACAGCGCTCATCGGTAAAAGATGAGAGCCTTCGGCTCGTGCTTTTGCAATATCAGGAGTAACAACCGCAGAGTTAAACCATCCCGTAGCTGCTAAACGACGGTTAAATTCAGCAAGATCTTCAGACGCGTAATATTGCCCTTCTTTAAAAGGAACAATATTTTGTAAATAGTCTTCACGGATTTGGGAGCCAGTATAATTCACTTTGCCAAAGCGATAACGTTCTCCACTATTAAAGACAAAATCCCAATACGAAGCATGGTTATCTAAAGAAACACCTAACTGACTTTTATCCATTTCTGCATCAAAGTAACCACGACGGATAGCAAGCCCTGTTAATGAGCCTTTGAGCTTTTCATAATCACCATGGTTTAAAACACTATCAAGAGGGGGCGTATTTTCTTTAATTACCTTAGCATATTGTTCGTCGGTTTTCGCACCACCTTCAAGAACAATATCGACCCCTTTGAGTAAAATAGGAATACCAGGTTCAACTTTAGCGGTTAATACAGAACGTGTTGGCGGTGTATTTTCTTGGTAAGAAAATGTCACACTAGGCTGATAATAGCCTAAAGGTCGAAGTCCTTCTTGAATTGCTTTTTCAACACGCGCACGAAAACGCCCGTCAGGTGCAACTTCTTCTGTTGTAATGTTTGATAGCTGGACTCGCGCATTTTTTTCGAGTTGCCCTTCTAAACCTTCTACTTTTAAACGCAAACTTGCCCCATAGGTAACAGGCGCGATAAAAGACAGACAGAGAACGTAGATAACGGAGTATCTCGGCACGTTTTCTCCTCAATATGATTTAATCCATGTGATGAATTGACGAAAAACTGTTTTAAGCTTTATTGTAGATTTAGTTTATAACAATATTAAGCCTTTACCATAGTAAAGCGTTTACAAATATAAAAAATGGAGTCTACCTTGCAACATAAAGCTTACCAACCAGAGAATGCCTTAAGGGGTACCTCGACACCATTAGAAATATCTGCTAATCATGCAGTAAATGGGCATTCCATTAATAACACTCCCGAAAAGATGAGTATCGCTTATTTTGCCATGGGTTGCTTTTGGGGCGCTGAACGTCTGTTTTGGCAACAACCCGGTGTGTACTCAACAAGCGCCGGTTACAGCGGTGGTGTAACAGAAAATCCAACTTACCAACAAGTTTGCCAAGGTTTAACTGGCCATAGTGAAGTGGTGAGAGTTGTTTTTGACCCTGCAATAATTAGCTACCAACAACTTCTGGCTCTTTTTTGGGAAAATCATAATCCATCACAAGGTATGCGCCAAGGTAATGATATTGGCAGCCAATATCGTTCTGCCATTTATACTGTTAACACAGAGCAATATGAGCAAGCTATTGAGTCAAAAAAACGTTATCAACAAGCAATGAATGCTCAAGGCGCAACAGCGGAAATTACGACAGAAATACAGCCAGCTGGCCCTTTTTATTTTGCTGAAGATTACCACCAGCAATATTTACACAAAAACCCACAAGGCTATTGTGGATTAGGTGGGATAGGTATCTGTTTTCCTCCTGAAAAGTAACACTAGCAGAAAATAGCAGGGCGATGATATAATTTCGTCCTCTTATCTATTTTTGTGAACAAATCCATCACAATATATTGATTTATCTTCTATTTTTAACACTCTAGTATTGCCCTTTGGATTAAATACTTGGGGTGATGTGAGCCTTATATGCTTAATAGTTTACTCATTGTGCTTTTGCTTTGTGCTATCAGCGCCTTTTTTTCGCTGTCTGAAATTTCTCTTGCCGCTTCTCGTCGAATTAAACTCAAACAACTCGTTGATGAAGGCAATATTAACGCTGCCCGCGTCTTAAAAATGCAAGAAATGCCAGGCATGTTTTTTACTGTCGTTCAAATTGGATTAAATGCTGTTGCCATTTTGGCGGGTATCGTCGGCGAGTCTGCATTCTCTCCTTCACTAAAAAGTTTCTACCTACAATTTTTTGAAGAGCCTCTAGCGCAGCAACTTGGATCTATCTGCTCTTTTATTATTGTCACATCAATGTTTATTTTACTGGCTGACTTAACACCAAAACGTATTGGTATGATTAAGCCTGAAGCCATCGCATTAAGAATCGTTAATCCAATGCGTTTCTGCCTTGCCTTTTTCCGCCCTTTGGTATGGTTATTTAATGGCATGGCTGATCTCATCTTCAAACTATTTAAAATCCCGATGGTCAGAAATGAAGATATTACTTCTGATGATATCTTCGCCATTGTAGAAGCAGGGGCTGTTGCCGGGGTTTTACGTAAACAAGAACATGAACTCATTGAAAA
This sequence comes from Proteus vulgaris, assembly GCF_016239305.1. Lineage (GTDB taxonomy): Bacteria > Pseudomonadota > Gammaproteobacteria > Enterobacterales > Enterobacteriaceae > Proteus > Proteus vulgaris_C. Next base: position 172,452 of record NZ_JAEHOQ010000005.1, read on the forward strand.
TGTCTTTGAATTAGAATCACGCACCGTTCCTTCTGCAATGACCCCTCGAGAAGATGTGGTTTATTTTGATCGTGAAGAAACTGAAAACGATATTAAAGAAAAAATTGCCACCCAGCCTCACTCTAAATTTTTAGTTTGTGAAGGTGATATCGACCATATTATTGGTTATGTAGATTCTAAAGAGCTTCTTAATCGAGTTATCAATGGACAAAGCCTAAACCTCAATGAAGGCGTTCATATCCGCAAAGTGCTCATTATTCCTGATACATTAACACTCTCAGATATGTTAGAAAGCTTTAAAACATCAGGTGAAGATTTTGCCATTATCCTCAATGAATACGCCATGGTAATGGGTGTTATTACGCTAAATGACGTGATGACAACATTGATGGGCGACTTGATTGGACCAGGACAAGAAGAGCAAATTGTCAGTCGTGATGAGCATTCATGGTTAGTTGAAGGTGGTACACCAATTGATGATGTGATGCGTGCACTTGATATTGATGATTTCCCTGATTCAAGTAACTACGAAACTATTGCTGGTTTTATGATGTTTCGCTTACGCAAAATCCCCAAACGCACAGATTATGTGAAGTTTTCAGGGTATAAGTTTGAAGTTGTCGATATTGATAATTATAAAATTGATCAATTACTTGTGACAAAGATTGATGATATTCCTCCCGTTAAACCTGTCTTACAGGAGTATGTTCCTGTTACACAGACAACAACTACGGAAGTCGAAATCAAAAAAGATGAGAATAAAATTGCTGATTAGTTAGTAACTGAGCGAAATTAATAACTGAGTCTTATCTGAAAATTCAAAGAGAAAGACTCAGTTATCTATCAGATAAAAGTTAACCCATTTCAGCCTTAAGTAAAATAACCTGCTGGTTTACCTCACTCATAACATTAAAATGTAGCTTGTCTTTTATTTTTGGCAGTAAAATTTTGCCGTAATCAAATTCAAATGCACCCATTCCTTTGATGTAAAACCGTCCACGAAATAATGTCTTAACGTAGAGAGCAATTTTTTCAGGGTTATAGCGATTGAAGATTTTCATCTTTCAGTTAGTCTCCCATGCTCGTTGTTGAGTTTAATAAGTCATAAAGACTTATCTTTATATATCAAATTTAAAGACCTAATAATAAGTACTAGGTTCAACTTATTTAATTTTCTTATCTATTTTTACATTTATTGACAGAAAAGAATGTAAATCAAGATAACGTAAGCAATATCTTACCCTCTCAATGTTAAATAAATGTATCAAAAATGCGGTATTATTCTTCACTAGCTTCTATGCTTAAATAGAACCTAACGTCATCTCAATAATAGGACTATGGCTATGCACAAACTCACCTTAGCTGCACTTTTACTTAGCACATCAACATGGGTATTTGCCCATAACATCACTGAAAATACCGTACTTCCAGCCGTCACCATTAATGACAAAGGTGAACTACTTTATGACACAGCCAAAGATAAGTTTAGCTACCAAAATTGGAACAGTGGTCAGCTTAGTGGAAAAGTACGTACGGTTCAGCATATAGCAGGACGTAGTAAGGCAAAAGAGATGAATGCGCCGTTTATTGAAGCCGTTAAATTGGCCAAATTCCCGCAAGCGGGTTATCAAACAACGACAATCATTAATACAGATGATGCAGTATTTGGTACAGGTCCCTTTGTACGTGGCAGTGTTGAAGACAGTAAAAAAGAGTTTCCTTGGTCACAATTTATTGTTGATGCCGATGGTGCAGCATTAAAAGGCTGGGGGTTAGAAAAAGAGAACTCAGCGATTGTTGTACTTGATAAACAAGGCAAAGTACGTTTTGTGAAAGAAGGTGTATTAAGTGGTGCTGAGATAACCACAGCTATCAATCTTATCAATGATTTAATTAAAGAATAATGTGAGATATCGGAGCCTTTATTAAACAAAAGGCTCCGACCGCCTCTCTACATGCTAAAATATAGATACTCTAAATCCTGGATTTATCAGCGACTCTTTTGGGGAATAATCTAGCGTTACCCCTTTCCAATCTGTGACATGTGCGCCAGCAGCAATCGCTATGGCATGACCTGCCGCCGTATCCCACGTATGCGTGGGTCCAAAACGAGGATAAAGCTGGGCTTTACCTTCTGCAACAAGACAAAATTTTAGAGATGAGCCGACGGCGACCGTTTGATGTTCACCTAGCTGTGATAAATACTCTTTTAACTCATCATCTTGATGAGAACGGCTGATCACTATCACAGGGGGTTCTGCCCGACTTGCATGAATGGGTAATCGCTGGCCACACTCCTCTTTCCACGCTTTTTTATTGGCAGCCGCATATAACACATTTTGCACTGGTGCATAAACTACCCCTAAAACCGGAATACCCTTTTCGATTAAGGCGATATTTACCGTAAACTCACCATTTTTACTGATAAATTCTTTAGTACCATCTAATGGATCAATTAGCCAATACCGATCCCAATGACGGCGAACTTCCCATTCAGGTGGATCTTCTTCAGATAATTGAGGTATATCAGGAGCAATAGAAGCAAGTCCTTGTTTGATAATTTGATGAGCGGCTAAATCTGCTTCTGTAACAGGTGAATTATCACTTTTTTCCTGCACTTGGATCGGCTCGGATTGCTGATAAATCTGCATTATCGCCATACCGGCTTGGCGGGCTAATTTGCTGACTTGTTCTAACATAATGCACCTCTCTTATTTCTATAAGCATGATCACTTCTCTTATAAAAATCAATTACCCTACTATCTCGTTATTTTAGTATAGAGACAACAATAGCCGGCAAAACCGGCTATTTTTTACTCTTATTTACCGCAGAATAAGAAATTATAAAATTTCTAATAATTCTACTTCAAATACTAATGTTGCGAATGGAGGAATAGCCGCACCTGCTCCGCGTTCGCCATAAGCTAATTGATAAGGAATATATAATTCCCATTTAGAGCCTACTGGCATTAATGTTAATGCTTCAATCCAACCTGCGATAACGCCATTTACAGGGAATTCCGCTGGCTGACCGCGTTGAACAGAACTATCAAATACAGTGCCATCAATTAAACGACCTGTGTAGTGAACACGAACATGATCAGTACGTGCAGGGATAGCACCTTCACCCGCTGTCAGTACTTTATACTGTAAACCTGATTCAGTAACTTGAACGCCTTCATTGTTTACGTTTTTTTCTAAGAAAATTTTGCCTGCATCAGCCAGTTCTGCTTGGCGTTCTTGGCGAACAGCTTCAGCACGCTCATGCATAGTACGTAAGGCATTGTGTAATGTTTCAACAGGTACAGAAGGCGCATTACCTTCTAATGCATCGGTCAAGCCAGCTAACAGTGCTGCGGGCTCTAATCCTTGAAGACCTGATTCAGTCAGCTGTTGACCGACTTGCAGACCAATACCGTAACTTGCCTGTGATTCGATAGAATCAAATGATGGTTTTGACATGAAAAATACCGTTTTTTATGAAAGTTAATCCCAAGAATAACAGTGGTAAGGTACAGCGTAAACCTTCTGTCTTGAGTAATGGGAATTATTCGTTAAAAACCTAAACAATTGACTCTAGTTATCCTGTTTTTAGCACTTTTTTAGTGTGATTTGCCATACTTATTTTCACAACATCGCAACACAAGCATATACTTATAAGTAGGCATAAAACTGTCTAAATCTATAAATATCAATATATATACTCTAAATAATTCAAGTTATAGTCAGGCGGAGAGGCATATAAAGCGATGTCACTCGACTCGCTAAGCATAGTTAATCCCCTGTGGCTTGAAGTATGACAAGTATCGATGTGTTCAGAGAGGTATTAAGTGAAGATAACGACAAACCCCTATTTCCGCGAACAAGGCTATATTAATGGCCTTTGGTGTAACGCTAAAAATAACGACACGGTTGATGTCATTGATCCCGCAACTGGCACACTTTTGGGTACTGTTCCTAATATGGGAACGCAAGAAGCAATAATGGCAGTTGATGCTGCACAAAAAGCCTTACCCCAATGGCGTGCACTAACAGCTCATCAACGTAGCGTATTATTACAAAATTGGTTTAAATTAATCACTGAAAACAAGAGAAAACTTGCTGAATTAATGACATTTGAGCAAGGAAAACCTGTTGCTGAAGCTGAAGGCGAAATTACTTATGCAGCTTCTTTTATTGAGTGGTTTGCTGAACAAGGTAAAAGAACCAACGGTGAAATCATACCCTCACCTTCTGCTGATAAACGTTTGATGGTGATTAAACAAGGTATTGGTGTTTGTGCCGCCATCACGCCCTGGAACTTTCCTGCTGCAATGATCACCCGTAAAGCCGCACCTGCATTAGCTGCGGGTTGTACTATGGTGATTAAACCGGCCAATGAAACACCTTATACCGCTCTAGCTTTAGCTGAATTAGCAACTCAAGCGGGTATTCCAGCTGGTGTTATTAATATTGTCACTGGTGATGCTATTAAAATTGGTGAGGTCTTTACCTCTGATAATCGTGTTCGCAAATTAAGTTTTACTGGCTCTACGGGTGTTGGACGTTTATTAATGCGTCAATGTTCTGATAGCGTAAAAAAAGTCTCTTTAGAATTAGGCGGTAATGCGCCATTTATCGTATTTAACGACGCAGATATTGATAAAGCGGTTGAAGGTGCCATGGGTGCTAAATTCCGTAATGCAGGACAAACTTGTGTTTGTGCTAACCGTTTCTATATCCATAAAGATGTTTACCAACAATTTAGTGAGCGTTTTGTCGTCGCTGTTAAAAAACTTAAAGTCGGTAACGGTTTTGAAGAAGGTGTCACTATTGGGCCTCTGATTAACCGTAAAGCTATTGAGAAATCACAATCATTGCTTGCCGATACACTCAAACGGGGTGCAACACTGCTTTGTGGTGGAGAAAGTGATAAAGCGGGTGAAAACTTTTTCCAACCTACTGTTATCGGCAATGTGCCCGCTGATAGCCATATTCTTGAAGAAGAGATCTTTGGCCCTGTCGCACCTTTAGTTATTTTTGAAAATGAAGATGAAGTGGTGCATTTAGCCAATAACACCATTTATGGCTTAGCCGCTTATTTTTATAGTGAAAATCCACAGCGTATTTGGCGCGTTGCCGAAAATCTAGAATACGGCATGGTGGGGATTAATACGGGATTAATTTCCAATGAAGTGGCGCCATTCGGTGGTATTAAACAGTCAGGTTTAGGCCGTGAAGGTTCCGAACATGGTATTGAAGACTATATGGAGATGAAGTATCTCTGCCAAGGATTATAAATAATCTTTACTCCACTCATAAAAGTAAGTCAGCATGGATGCTACTGCTTTTTCCCTTGCTATTTTTTCTTATTATTAAAAAATATTAAAAATCCTTTATTTAATATAAAGATATGAAATCAGATTTATATATCTTCAATTTTTTTATATCACGTAATTAATTTAAAAAATCCAGCATTCCTTTGCTGAAGATTTTTATTATTTCATTTTCTATTTATTTTATTTAAATCAGTGATAAAGCATTTCATGAACAATATCATCTGCTTTCATAGAATAAGGATAGTAAGTTGGCCAGTTACTTAGCTCTTTAAGTAATTCATCTTGCGATGTATTACCCATATATAAATGGAAGTGTTCCGCTTTTTCTGGCGCAATAATGTGGTCGCTAAATTGAATAAATTTTGGTGCTTGGCTTTTGGCATCATCACAGCGAAAAAGATAACGCACTCCTTTTTTACCTGATCCATAATGTAAAATACGATAGCCATCATAGTGATATTCACAACGCTCTACTTTTTCACCTTGATGAAATTCAATGATATTATTTTCAATACCAATCATATCAATGTCTGTTTTATACCCTTGAGTATAATAAGCACGATATTCTTCAATCGTTTTATCTTTTTTAGTTTCTGCTTTTTTCTGTAAAACCTCATCTAATTCGCCACTACGAAGATAAGGTTCAACGGATTGCCATACTCCTTCCCAATCACTAAGTTGACGATCGAGAACATCCTTGTCCTCAAAAATACCATTAGCAGCATCTCTTTGTGCTTGTGTTTGTACTTTTTCATGATGATGCCCATGAGCTAAAACAGACATCGTGCTACTCAACAATCCCATAATCAAAACACAAGAAAGTATCGGTCTTTGCATGATTTTACCCCTGAACTGCTTTAAAACGCGGATTTGACTTACAAATCACATAAAGGCGACCACGGCGACGCACAATCTTACAATCAGGATGACGCTGTTTTGCACTTTTTAATGAACTTAATACCTGCATTTTTCTTTCCTTTTTACTTAACAAAACGGCCAAAACGTTTATTAAAGCGCGCCACATTACCTTCTTGAGAATGTGTTTTTTGCTTACCGGTATAAAATGGATGAGATTGAGAAGAAACATCTAACGTGACATAAGGGTAAGTTGCCCCTTCATACTCTATCGTTTTTTCCGTTTTGATGGTTGAACCTACTTTAAAGTAAGCATCTGCACTTGTGTCATAAAAAATGACAGTTCGATATTGTGGATGAATGCCTGGTTTCATATAAAACCCCAACTCTATAATGTAATGTTATAATATAACAATATTGAATCACAGTAATGTAACGTTTTTTAATTTCATTGACCAGTTTTTTTTAGTCTATTTTTTATCTTAAGAAAAAGGAGGCTGTTTTAAGTGTGTACTTTTTAAGTGATATAAGTGGATTTTCTGGCCTTTTTTTATCCAATTTTTCTATTTTCCGCTAGAGTTATACTAAGACGGCAAAACAAATAGGACATATTATGACTAATTGGCGTGATAAGCTTTTCAATAAGTCACCTCTGTCTATCGATCTTAATATAGACTTTCCTAACGTTTTTCCCGCTTCTGCCCCTTCGCTTTTTTCACTGTTAGTTCCTTATGAAATAGGCGATATGCCTTTACCTGATGAATTAAATCTATTGTCAGAAAGCCATTTAAAAGATAAATCAAACAATGAGTCTATTCCTTTCAGTTGGTCAGCAGGAGCTCGCGAAGGCATTATTCTGCATCAACGGATAGGCCGCGCGATTGAACAACAACCGTCACAACAATCGTGTGAGGAATTCGTCCTATCACTCTATAACGCAATCAAACATGTTGTGCTTTTACCCGATAAAGATCATGTCACTTCTTTTTATGCAATAGCCTGTCAGGATAAACTCGCCCCGATAACTTATCTTTCCCATTTGATTGACCAAATAGAACAAGATGAAGCATTGTTTGAAAATGAGATCTATTTTCAATTGATCTTATGGATATTAAAACTGAGTCCTGATAAGAATCCCGTTAAAATTGCTTTAGGATTGTTAGGATCATTTCATGATAATACTTCTCAGCGTTTGCTTTTATTATTTGCTCTTCATCCTGAATTTACACTCTATGCTATTCGTTCACTAAAAAAACGCCTTTCTTGTGAAGAATTTGAGCCTTTTTTATATTCACTTGGCCAACGTACTAAGGGCTGGGGACGTATTCAATTTATTGAATTTCTGCCAACAACACTTTCGGTAAATAATCGTTATTGGTTACTCACTAAAGGCTATAAAAATAATGTAATGACAGAATATGTCGCTTATGACTGTGTAACAAAAGGCAAATTATTAGAAATGCTACATACGCATCCTTTAGATAACACACTGCTACTAGGTTGTAGTGATTTATTGCGTGCATTGCTTAATGGTGGCCCAGCAAAAGATATTTATGATTACATTGAAGGTGCTCAAGTTTGCAAAGCATTTATTTCACAAGTCGATGCATTGCCACCCAAAGAGCTAAGATTGCTTCATTGTGTCTGCGAAATCGCTGATTTTGTACAAAATAGTGGTGAAGATTGGTTATTACTCGAAACGTTAGGGTGGAATGACCATGGTCAACAGCAAATTATGTCTGTCTCACAAAATATTATTCAAAAACCAGAGTGGTCAACACTCATTATTGAAGCATTACAACATCCTTCTCGCTCAAAAAATTACCAAGCAAGTTTAGTAGCAAAATCTCTTCGTCTTGATATTTGGGAATTGCTGTTTTCACTGCAAAAAGATAATCCCAATGCAGACTGGTGGCATCAGTTAATGCAAACAGATGCTTCTCATAAAATAGAAAGAGTAGTCAAACTTGCAGAACAACAAATTGAATTAACACAATTAAATAGTACAAATGATCCATTAATAGCTACTGACTCTGAATATCAGCCTCATCATGCCGTTGAATACATTATGCAAGATCTTGGTGGTTTTCCCGGTATCGGCTGGTCACTCATCAAACGGCAGTTACGTAGCCCAACATTGCGTGATAGAAATATGGCGCTGAATGTTCTTTCAACTTGGTCTGATACATTATTGCCTCATGATCTTTATGCTGAATTAACACAAGCCTTAACCATAGAAACCGATAAAAATGCTTATCAACGTATAAAGCTATTTTTAGTTAACCATCAAGGAAATGAAGAACATTAATGGTTAGAGCGAATAGATAATTCTGAAAAGAATTCAGGGAGCAGGTTAGGATCATGGTTCGTGCTAGTATGGCTACAAGGAATAAAAAAGATGTTACAGCAATTCATAATACTGATTCACAGATCAATAACGAGGTGAATATGGGCAAATTCCCTGGCTTACATCGTCGAGCAATACTGGTTATTGCCGTGGTTTTGTTGGTCTTATTTTTTTGGCCAACAAGTGAAAATAATAGTGAGCCACCTCAACCGTCATCATCGACGCAAGATCTTCCTGTACCAATTGCACCATCAGTCACTAACGAAGATCCAATTTATCAAGCACCGATCCCTCAAGCACAGGATAGCTTAAACGCCGATCAAGGAACGGAGCTTTCTATTGAGAATTCATCAACGACAAACAACATAGATGAAGACATTGATCAAACAGCGCGACCACAAGAGCCCACTTCAACATCTGCACAAAAATGGCAAACATATACTATTAAAGAAGGGCAAACCTTAGCGCAACTCTTTAGAGATAATCAACTGCCAGTAAATGATGCTTTCTCTATGGCAAAATCTGAAGATCAACAAAAATCATTAAGCCAACTACGTTCAGGGCAGGCAATTCGATTACAACGCAATCCACAAGGCGATGTTAGTATGCTGGAAGTGACAAACAGTGCAGGTACTGTCATTACTTACACACGCTTAAGTGATGGAAGTTATTACCGCACTCCATAGAAATTAAGGTAAAAAGATTAAATTCATTCAAAAAAAACGCCAGCTAAGCTGGCGTTTTCTTTATCAACATTAACTGTTTAATCAAAGATTATTCAGCAACGATGATAACATTCAGTTCAGCGAATACGTCACTGTGAACTTGGAAGTGAACTTCGTGGTCACCAGTAGTACGCAGAACGCCATTTGGCAGGCGAACTTCGCTCTTACACATTTCAACGCCAGCTGCAGTTACTGCATCAGCGATGTCACGAGTACCGATTGAACCAAACAGTTTACCTTCGTCACCCGCTTTAGAGCTGATAGTGACAGAACCCAGTGCATTGATCTTCGCTGCACGAGCTTCAGCTGCTGCTAAAGTTTCAGCTAATTTAGCTTCTAACTCAGCACGACGCGCTTCGAAAAACTCGATGTTTTTCTTAGTCGCAGAAACAGCTTTACCCTGTGGGATTAAATAGTTACGAGCATAGCCCGATTTTACGTTAACCTGATCACCCAGGCTACCCAGATTCGCTACTTTATCAAGCAGAATAATTTGCATTACCTTATCCTCTACAAGTCATTAATGGACTATATACCTATTACTGATGACGATCAGTATAAGGTAATAAAGACAGGTAGCGTGCGCGCTTGATAGCACGAGCCAGCTGACGCTGGTATTTTGCACGAGTACCGGTGATACGACTTGGTACAATTTTACCACTTTCAGTGATATAGTTTTTCAGCGTAGCGATATCTTTATAATCGATCTCTTGTACGCCTTCTGCTGTGAAACGGCAGAACTTACGACGACGGAAATAACGTGCCATATGGCTAGTCTCCAGAATCTATCAATTCAATCTGCTCGGCATGAAGCACCAATTTAAACAATCCATTTCGCGCCTGATGGCTACTAATGAATCCTGAAACGGTGATTTGGCTGCCGACCGTTATACTGTGAGTAACTGCTTGTAACGCTTTCCCGCTAGCAATAATGGGCATTCGACACCATGATTGTCTTTTTAATCCCGCCTCTTCTTGCATTGAACGATGTTCAATAACAAATTGACAGTGCGGGATCCCAGCGGGGCTAACTTTTCGAATTAATGCCTTGCACACTGTGCCAGTTAGCACCAAATGATTATTAGCCGTCACAGCACTAATTACTCTTCAGAATCCTCTGCTACATCATCAACTTCATCTTCTTCATCGAGGTCATCAGCGATATCACGACGGCGTTCGTCTTTTGCTTTAACCATTGGAGAAGCTTCAGTTACTGCGTGTTTAGTACGCATGATCATGTTGCGGAGAACGGCATCGTTGAAACGGAAAGTAGTTTCCAGTTCATCAATCACTTCCTGCGGAGCTTCAACGTTCATCAGAACGTAGTGTGCTTTATGCAGTTTGTTGATTGGATAAGCTAATTGACGACGACCCCAGTCTTCTAGACGGTGGATCTGACCATTTGCATTAGTGATAGCGGTTTTATAACGCTCGATCATGCCCGGAACTTGTTCGCTCTGGTCAGGATGAACCATAAAAACGATTTCGTAATGACGCATTTGATATTGCTCCTTACGGATTTATCAGCCTCCTGTCAGGGTCAGTCACCACCCATGGAGGCAAGGAACTTGTTTAAGTTGTGACTGAAAAAATTGACGCGTAACTATACCCCCGCAGTCAATAAAACTCAAGGGAGTACAGAGAATAAAATAAACTAAGCGATTATTTTACGCTCTTATTTCACAATAATACGCTGACGCATTGCTTCAAATAAACAGACTCCTGTTGCTACGGAGACATTTAATGAAGACACCGTACCCGCCATTGGGATACTGATAAGTTCATCACAATGCTCACGCGTTAAACGGCGCATTCCTTCACCTTCAGCGCCCATCACTAAAGCCATAGGACCGGTGAGCTTACTTTGATATAAAGTATGGTCGGCTTCCCCTGCAGTACCGACAATCCAAACGTTCTCTTCTTGCAAAAAGCGCAATGTACGAGCAAGGTTAGTCACTTTAATTAAAGGAACACTTTCCGCCGCACCACATGCGACTTTTTTTGCTGTTGCATTTAATTGTGCAGAACGATCTTTGGGAACGATAACAGCATGTACACCAGCTGCATCTGCGCTACGTAAACACGCGCCTAAATTATGTGGATCTGTTACACCATCTAACACTAATAAGAAAGGTGTACCGACTTTAGCTAATAAGTCGGGTAAATCTTGTTCTTGGTACTGACGGCCAGGTTTCACTTTTGCAATGATACCTTGGTGAACAGCACCTTCCGTTTGACTATCTAACCACTGACGATTAGCCACTTGAACTAAAATACCTTGAGCTTCTAATTCATGGATGACGGGAGTTAAACGGCGATCTTCACGCCCTTTTAATACATAAACTTCTTTAAAACGTGCAGGATCACGCTCAAGCAATGCTTTTACTGCGTGAATACCATAAATAATTTCTTCGCTCATAGCGGTGCTTACTCATTAAAAAATAAAAGGCACAAAACAGATAAAAGGCGGAGACTCCGTCTTTTAAAAAAGAACGAGAAAACAAATCTTATGCTTTATCGCGTTTAGCTGCGCGCTTAGCTTTAAGCTTTGCTTCTATCTTTTTGGTTTGTGATGATGCTTTCTTACGTTTACTGCTCGCTTTATCTTTAGCGACTTGGTCTTTTACAGCTTTGTCTTTGTTTGCATTACCTTTAGCTGATTTTCCTTTTTTAAAGGCACTATCTGGCTCAAAGTTTTTATCTTTGCTTGCATCACGACGTCGAGACTTACTAGAACTTGCATTTTTCTTATCTTTCTCACCTTTTAACCCACGAACTCGTGCTGTTTTACCCGGGTTACGCGCTGTGCGTGTTGTTGAAATTAAGGAGAAGTCGATAGTACGTTCATCCATACTGACTGCTTCAACTTTAACTTCTACTTCATCACCAAGGCGATAGACTTGTCCTGAAGACTCACCAATTAAACGTTGCCCCACATTATCATATTGATAGTAATCATTATTTAATGTAGAAACATGCACTAAACCATCGATAAATAGATCATTTAAGCGAACAAAGAAACCAAAGCCCGTTACACTGGTGATAATGCCGGTAAATTGTTGACCAATTTGATCCAGCATAAAGTCACATTTCAGCCAATCAGCCACATCTCGGGTTGCTTCATCAGCACGGCGCTCCGTCAAAGAACAGTGCTCACCTAATTGCAACATGGTGTCCATATCACTATGGTAACCACCTGTTGGGGTCCAACGCTGTGATCCATGACCTTCTTGTTTGGCAATTTGATATTTAATTGCTCGGTGTAAGGCTAAATCAGGATAACGACGAATTGGCGAGGTAAAGTGTGCATAAGACTTCAATGCTAAACCAAAGTGTCCACGATTTTCAGGATCGTAAATCGCCTGTTTCATGGAACGCAAGATCATAGTTTGTAGCATTTCACGATCAGGTCTGTCTTCAACCTCTTTCATGACACGCGCATAATCTGCTGGCTCTGGTGTTAGTCCACCTGGCAATGTTAAACCTAATTCATTAAAGACTGAACGTAAATTCAGGACACTTTCTTCTTTCGGTTTATCATGAATACGGTATAACGCAGGCTCTTCATTCTTCTCAACAAAACGAGCTGCGGCGATATTCGCTAAGATCATGCACTCTTCAATTAATTTGTGTGCATCGTTACGAACAACAGGCTCGATACGTTCAATACGACGCTCTGCATTGAAGATAAATTTCGCTTCTTCAGATTCGAACCCAATTGCACCACGTTGCTCTCGTGCTTTATCAAGAGCTTGGTATAACTCATACAGATGCTCAATATCTTGAACGATAGGTTTATAGTGTTCACGCAACTCTTCATCGCCTTGAATAATCTTCCACACTTTGGTGTAGGTCATTCGTGCATGAGAACTCATCACCGCTTCATAGAATTTATAAGAAGAGAGACGACCTTGCTCAGAAACGGTCATCTCACAGACCATACATAAACGGTCAACTTGTGGGTTTAGTGAACACAGTCCATTAGACAGAACTTCTGGCAACATAGGGACAACTTGAGAAGGGAAATAAACGGAGTTTCCTCGACTACGCGCTTCTGTATCTAATGCCGTTTGTGGACGCACATAGTAGCTAACATCAGCAATTGCGACCCATAAACGCCAACCACCACCTTTTTTACGTTGGCAGTACACGGCGTCATCGAAATCTCGCGCATCTTCACCATCAATTGTAATTAAAGGCAAGCCACGTAAATCAACACGGCCTTCTTTGGCAGATTCAGGCACTTCTTCTTTTAAATCAGCGACTTCTTTTGTAACTTTTGCAGGCCAAGTATAAGGAATTTCATGAGTACGTAATGCGATTTCTACTGCAATACCCGTTCCCATTGTTTCGCCTAAAATTTCGACAATACGACCTACAGCCTGAGTTCGTCGAGTTGGTCTTGTAGTGACTTCAACCACTACCACATTACCCATACGCGCACCCATGATATCTTCTTTAGGAATAAGAATATCAAAGCTTAAACGGCTATCATCAGGTACAACAAATCCCATACCAGCTTCAATAAAATAGCGACCTACAATTTGGTTATTTCTTGGCTCAATAACACGCACTACGCGACCTTCACGGCGACCTTTTCTATCCATACCCAAAGGTTGGGCTAGAATAACGTCGCCATGCATAGTTTTTTTCATTTCATCTTGTGAAAGGTAAAGATCATCTTTTTGACCTTCTGCACGTAAAAAACCATAACCATCCCGGTGACCAATTACCTTACCTTTCCATAAATCAAGGCGCTCAGGTAACGCATAACATTGGCGACGGGTAAAAACTAACTGACCATCACGCTCCATCGCTCTTAAACGGCGGCGTAACGCTTCTAGGTCTTCTTCTCCAGAAATTTTTAACGCCTGCGCTAAATCTTCACGGCTCATGGGGGCCGTGCGCTTTTTCATTTCTTCTAAAATATATTCGCGACTAGCAATTGGAGAGGCGTATTTCTCTGCTTCTCTATCTTGAAAAGGATCTTTTGACATTATGACCTCCAAGCTATCAGATTTGATGAAATAGTAGACTCAAACATCTTCTAATAACAATTTATATAAGGAGCTATTGTTTTCAACTAGCTCTGCGAGTGTGTGACGGTCTAACTCTTTCAAAAACTGCTCAATCGCCTGATTTAAAACCAGTTTTAATCGACAAGCTGGGGTAATGTGGCAAAACTCAGCACTACAGTTTACTAATGAAAGTGGCTCTAAAGCACGAACAACATCGCCAACAATGATGTCTGTTGCAGGCTTGCCTAAACGGATCCCTCCATTTTTACCACGAATAGCCTCAACAAACCCCAAATGGCTCAGTTGATTAATAATTTTCACCATATGGTTACGCGATACACCATAAACTTGCGTCACTTCTGTGATGCTCGTCATTTTGCCTTCTGGCAGTGAAGCCATATATATCAATGCTCGCAATCCATAATCTGTAAAACTGGTTAATTGCACAATGACCTCTGAAAAGTGGTTTTCCCTATTAAATTTGTTAAGGGATAAGTAATTAGTAATGAGAATATCATTTTATTAAGCAATATTATGTTTAATTTTTGGACATTTAGCAAAGATATGCTCAAAAGTGGGTTATTTCCGTCCCTCACTTGACTACTAACAAAATAATAGCGACATCACAGGCAAAGAAAAAGCGATACTGTCGATTTTCAACAGATCGCTTTTCTATTTCTGCCATTACAACAATAACATTGTCTTATTGTTTTTACTCATTACTGATAAAACAGAAGCAAAACCGAGTGTAAAGCTGTCTTATCTTATTGTGTAACAAGTATTTTTATCTTTAATTCACCAACAAACAGATACGAAAAAATCGCCCCTGTCATTTTCAGGGACGATTTTCACATCAAGCCTATTTAATGCAAATTAAGCATCAAATGGATGACGGAGAATAATAGTCTCTGAGCGATCTGGACCTGTAGAAACGATATCAACAGGAACACCAGTTAACTCTTCTACACGTTTGATGTAGTTTAGTGCTGCTTGTGGCAGTTGAGCGTGATCTTTCACGCCAAATGTCGTTTCGTTCCAACCCGGCATTGATTCATAGATAGGCTCGATACCTTCCCAATCATCAGCAGCTAAAGGTGTTGTATCAATCACTTCACCGTTTGGTAAGCGATAACCTACGCACAGTTTCACTTCTTTCAGACCATCTAATACATCCAGTTTAGTCATGCAGAAGCCAGACAGTGAGTTGATTTGAACAGCGCGACGAATAGCGATGATATCTAACCAACCAGTACGACGGCTACGACCCGTGGTTGCACCAAACTCTTGGCCTTTCTCACGTAGGAAGTCACCCACTTCATCAAACAGTTCAGTTGGGAATGGACCTGCGCCGACACGAGTAGAGTATGCTTTGATGATCCCTAATACGTAGCCAACATAGCGAGGGCCTAAACCTGAACCTGTTGCCACGCCACCTGCTGTGGTGTTTGAAGAGGTTACATACGGATAAGTACCGTGGTCGATGTCTAATAAAGTACCTTGTGCACCTTCAAACATCACTAACTCACCGTTTTGTGTTGCTTTGTACAGTAAGTCAGAAACATCAACAACCATACCTGTCAAAATATCAGCGATTGCCATGATATCGTCTAAGGTTTTTTGGTAATCAACCGGTTCAACTTTGTAGTAGTTCACCAGTTGGAAGTTATGGTATTCGATGATTTCTTTGAGTTTTTGTGCAAACGCTTTTTTATCAAACAGATCGCCAACACGTAAACCACGACGAGCAACTTTATCTTCGTAAGCAGGACCAATACCGCGACCTGTTGTACCGATAGCTTTCTCGCCACGCGCTTTCTCACGCGCATTATCTAATGCGATATGATAAGGAAGGATTAATGGGCAAGCTTCAGACAGAAGTAAACGAGAGCGAACAGGAATACCACGATCTTCAAGTTGGGTCATTTCCTTCATCAGCGCTTCTGGCGATAAAACGACACCGTTTGCTATGATGCTAACAACATTTTCACGGAGAATGCCTGATGGGATTAAATGAAGAACGGTTTTTTCACCGTCGATGACTAGAGTGTGACCCGCGTTATGGCCACCTTGGTAGCGAACAACATATTTAGCGCGTTCTGTCAGCAAATCGACTATCTTGCCTTTGCCTTCGTCACCCCACTGGGTGCCCAATACGACAACGTTATTACTCATTTCAAAATACACTCGGTTGCTTAAAAAAGGATTCTACCATCTCAAATCAAGAGTTACAGTAGATTTTATCTAATTATGTCATCCCCGCTTTTAAGCAATAGATTATCTTGCCATTGTCAATATTTTTGCCCGAAAAATCCGCACCACAAAAGTATTGTGACTTTTATCAACAGTTTTGATCGCAAAAATAGGAAGCAGAGTGACATAAAAGTGAAAATGGCGAAGAAGACGCTTCGGAATTGCCGAAGGTTAATCTTGAAATGCAATTTTCACTTTATACTATCCCAGCTAAAGCCATTTTGGAAACCATTAAGGGTAATTTTTCATCTTAATCAGCACAATTATTTATTTTTCTACTAAGTAATTCTTTTTATCTTATTGATATCAAAAAAAATCCCCCACTTATTAAGGTGGAGGATTTTTATTATTTATTCAACCTAACGCGTTTTAATTACTCTTCAATCGCACGCGCTTTTGTTGGTGCTTTCATATAGCGTAAGAAATCGCTATCTGGGCTTAACACCATGACGTCATTGCCGTCTTGATTAAAGCTCTTCTCATAAGCACGTAAGCTACGAATGAATGCATAAAAGTCAGGATCTTGGTTGAATGCATCAGCAAATAGTTTTGTTGCTTGTGCATCACCTTCACCGCGAAGACGTAAAGATTCACGCTCAGATTCAGCTAATGTTTCTGTTACTGTCTTATCCGCTGCTGCACGAATTTTCACCGCTTGCTCTTGACCTTGTGAACGGTGACGACGAGCAACCGCTTCACGCTCTGCACGCATACGCTGATAAATCGCCTCAGAAACTTCCATAGGTAGGTTGATTTGCTTGATTCGAACGTCAATCACTTCAATACCTAATGCCGCCATACTGTTCATATTGATAGCAGGAGCTTGGCCTTTAGTTTCTTCAGCCACTTTCTTCGCTGCAATGGCAATAGCATCATCAGCAGCACTCGTATCACGAGAAGGTGTACCTTCATTCAGTGCATTACGGACATCAATGGTTAAACGACCACGAGAATCTGTAATAATTTGATTTACGCTCATACGACCAATTTCAGAACGTAAACGGTCACTGAATTTACGACGCAGTAAAGTTTCAGCTTGCGTTGTATTACCACCACCTGTTGCCAGATAGTAAGTACTAAAATCACTGATACGCCATTTTAGATAAGAGTCGACTAATAAGTCTTTATTCTCACCTGATAAAAAACGGTCTTGCTGGATATTCATAGTTTGAATACGCGCATCCAGTTTTTTCACATTCTCAATAAATGGGATTTTAAAATGAAGACCCGGCTCATAAACAACAGGTTTATTTTCAGCATCACGCACAACTTTTGCGAAGCGTAAAATGATACCACGCTCATATTGTTGAACGACAAATACAGAGGAGTACAACAACGCTAAAATAATAACTGCAACAACAGCGATAACTTTACGCATGATTATTGTCCTCCTTGATTATTGCCGTAAGGCTGACCATAACCGCCATTATTACTACCATATCCACCATTACCATAAGTCGTTGTTGCTGGTTTTTGTGTCGGTGTTGGATTTACAGTTGGAGCAGGTGCGGGCATACGAGTCGGCGCCTCAAGGGTATTTGATACTCCCGATTGAGATGGCTGACGTAGCATTTGCTCTAAAGGTAGCACTAACATGCTGTTACCTTTATCATTTGCAATGACTTTACGTGTTTTCGATAGCACTTTTTCCATCGTTTCAATGTAAAGACGTTCACGAGTAATATCAGGAGCTGCACGGTACTCAGGTAAGATTTTAGCAAAGCTAGCTACCTCACCCTCTGCTCTCATCACCACACTGGTTTTATACGCTGTTGCTTCTTCAATCATACGTTGTGCATTACCTTTAGCTAACGGTAACACTTCGTTTTTATAAGCTTCAGCTTGACGAATTGTTTTTTGTTCTTCTTCACGAGCCGCAATTACGTCATCAAATGCCGCTTTTACAGCTTCTGGTGGGCGCGCAACTTGGAAGTTGACGTCCACAATAGAGATACCCATATTATAAGGGCGGATAGTCTCTTCTAATTCTTGACGCGTCTGGTCACGAATTTCTGAACGGTTTGAAGTCAGAATTTTTTCCATTTCTGAACGACCAATAACACCACGTACAGCACTGTCAGTTGCTTGACCTAAGCTGTTAATAGGTGTTGTAAGGTTAAACAGAAATGTTTCTGGATCAGAGACAACATACTGCACGTTTATCTCAACTTGAACCATATTTTCATCTGACGTTAACATCATGCCACCCGTAGTTAAATCACGGATAGTTTTCACGTTAACAGGCTGAACCTCATCAACAAAAGTCGGTTTCCAGTTCAGGCCAGGTTCAACGATTTGGTAAAATTTACCAAAACGAGTCACGACACCCTGTTCTGCTTCTTTAATGGTATAAAAACCACTTGCAGCCCAAACTACGATAACCGCACCTAATGCAAGAGAAATCAAAAGATTTCCAGCATTACCACGAGGCCCGCCATTTTGCCCAGAAGAGGAGTTCCCACCTTTTTTACCGCCGAAACCACCAAGTTTTTCACTCAGTTTACGGAACATATCATCGAGATCTGATGCTCCACGATTCCGACCTCCTTGATTACCGTTGGAGTTACCGTTGCCATCGCCATTATTATTGCCGCTGTTTCGGTTACCCCACGGGTCGCGGTCTTGTCCGTTGTTACCGGGCTGATTCCACGCCATGTTCTAGCTCCATTATTATGATTAGATTTATCAGGCTTAAGAGCCGATTTCGTCACCAGCTCTCAGTTAATGTTCTTTTTTATGGCCGAATATCAGACCACGTAATCCAATAAATTGGGTTCCTGCTTGCAAAGGCGACGCCAGTCTACCATAGGCATACGTATGATTAGCCCAACTTTACCGTCTTTTTCAATCCATTCACGTTCTATTGACTGTAATTGATAAAAACGACTACGCAAGCGCCCTGTATCTTCTGGCGGTAAACGTAATTCAAAGTGTGCGATCTCACCTGAAAGACGTTCTGTCAACGCCTGATATAACAGAGGAATACCTTCGCCTGTTTGTGCCGAAACCCAAACCCTAACGGGTAAGTTTTCTTCATTTCGATCAATTCTTGGAGTGAAGTCTTCAAGAAGATCAATTTTGTTCATGACATGCAGTGTCGGTATTTCTTGAGCATCTATCTCTTCTAATACACTTTCAACTGCATGAATATTATCCTCAAAACGGCTATCTGCTGCATCAATAACATGAAGAAGCAAGGTTGCTTCTCGTGTTTCTTGCAAAGTCGCTTTAAAAGCAGCAACAAGATCATGAGGTAAATGTCGAATAAATCCAACGGTATCAGCCAAAACAACCGTTCCTACATCATCAACTTGAATACGTCTTAGTGTAGGATCCAATGTTGCAAACAACTGATCTGCCGCATACACATCAGAACAGGTAATATGATTAAATAAACTCGATTTCCCTGCATTTGTGTAACCAACAAGGGATAATGTTGGAATATCAGCTTTACTCCGCGCTTGTCTTCCTTGTTCACGCTGACGCTCAACCCTACCCAATCGCATTAGAATTTGACTAATTTTACCTCGAAGTAAGCGGCGGTCTGTTTCTAGCTGAGTTTCACCTGGTCCTCTTAACCCTATCCCCCCTTTTTGTCTTTCAAGGTGAGTCCACCCTCTGACTAAACGAGTTGATAAGTGACGTAACTGGGCGAGTTCTACCTGTAGCTTTCCTTCATGAGTTCTTGCTCTTTGAGCAAAAATATCAAGAATAACTCCCGTGCGATCAACCACACGACATTCACAAAGTCTTTCCAGATTTCGTTCTTGTGCAGGTGTCAGTGCATGATTAAATAAAACAACATCTGCACCACTTGCTTTTACAGCCTCGGCAATTTCTTCTGCCTTACCTTCACCCACATAATATTTGGGATGAGGCGCTTTACGATTTCCTGTAATAATTTGAACTGGCTTAACACCCGCAGATGTCACCAAGGATTCAAATTCTTGCAAATCATCAACATCCTTTTCTTGAGAAAAGAAGACGTGCACTAAGACGGCGAGTTCGCCACCTTCATAACGATCAAACAAAGGCGAAACCTCTTGGACTTTATAAAAACAGGAAAAAACATAGGTAAAGTCTCCCTACCTATGTTTTTCTTATATCAAGAATAATAATGGATAATTATTCTGCAACATCATCCTGCTGAGTAGCGCTACCGCTATAGCCTGTACCAGTTTGGTTCGTACCTGTGTTGCTATGATGAGAAACAGGACGTGAAGGTACCACGGTAGAGATAGCATGTTTATATACCATCTGGCTTACTGTGTTTTTCAGCAAAATAACAAATTGGTCAAAAGATTCGATCTGACCCTGCAATTTAATACCGTTTACCAAATAGATAGAAACGGGAACCCTTTCACGACGTAATGCGTTCAGGAAAGGATCTTGCAAAGATTGCCCCTTAGCCATTCTATGTTTTCCTTATTTTGTTGTTTTATATTAGAACCCAATTGGTTCGAAAAATGAACTACTCAAAAATTGCGCTTTGGCAACTATCAATTTTACACAAACCTACCATCTATGCACTAACTACCTGCAAAACAGTGTCAAGAGATTGTTTCGGATCTTCACTATCAAGCCAGTGAATATCATTCCAGCCTCTTAACCAGGTGATTTGTCGCTTCGCTAATTGCCGGGTAGCACAGATCCCTCGATAAACCATCTCATCATAATCTATTTCGCCTGATAAATATGACCACATCTGGCGATAACCGACACAACGTACAGAAGGTAAATCTTCATGCAAATCACCCCGTTCATATAATGATTTTACTTCATCTTCAAATCCACACGTTAACATCTGTTTAAAACGTGCTTCAATGCGTTGGTGAAGAACATTTCTGTCTTTCGGAGCAATCGCAAATTGGTAAACATCATAGGGCAAAGATTCGCCTGATATTTTTGTCAATTCGGTCATTGTCTTACCTGAAATCAGGTAAACTTCTAGCGCACGAGAAAGCCGTTGAGGATCATTAGGATGTATTCGTTGCGCAGCAACGGGATCAACTAATGCAAGCTCTTTATGTATCGCCTCCCATCCTTGCTCTGTTGCTTTTTTCTCTATTTCAGCACGAACATCAGAATTGGCACTAGGCAAAGGCGATAGACCATCAAGTAACGCTTTAAAATATAGCATAGTCCCACCGACTAATAGTGGAATTCGCCCAGCAGCTGTAATTTCTTCCATTGCACTTAATGCATCTCGGCGAAAATCTGCTGCTGAGTAAGGTAATGCCGGGTCTAGAATATCAATTAATCGATGTGGCGCAAGCGATTGCTCTGTCGCATCTGGCTTTGCTGTTCCGATATCCATACCACGATAGATAAGAGCAGAATCCACACTAATAATATCTACAGGTAGTTTTTGTCTTAGTGCTATTGCTAATGCTGTTTTACCTGACGCTGTAGGCCCCATTAAAAAAATAGCTTTAGGTTTTATTTGTGTGTTTACATCGCTCATTATTTAATGCCGCTACCACCGGTTGTAATTCTATTAATTGTAATAAGTTTTTTGCTGGCTGTCTGACATTTTGAGGACAAAGTCTTTCAATATCTGCCAATAACCCGACCGCTTGAGCTTGTGACCATGTTGGTTGCTCTGCGCTTATCTGTTTTGCAAACCACTGCCCAATTTGTTGTTTTGTACATGATTTTTCAATCGATAAATACGCTAATAAAGCGGTCAATAACACGGGTAAATTTTGCTGACGCAAAGGCAATGGGACTGCGTATATTGTTGCTTTACCCTGTGAAATTTCAATAGTAATACCAAAATCACTGATTAATGCGTGAAACTGATTGAATACATTAATTTCTTCTTTACTCAATGCTAATTTTAAAGGCACTAACAAAGGTTGGGGCTTCAATGTTTCATCTTTAGGCAATAATTGCGCACATTTTAACAGAAAATCAGCTTGTTCCAATGATAACAGCCCAAGACCTTGTGAAGATTCTATTAACGCATATTTCTGCTGATAAATTGCCAATACTCGCCCAAAAGTATAATCAGTTTGCCCTTCTTTCGCATTGACAGAACGAGGCATCACCGAAATCACATTTTCTTCAACATTATTAGTTGTATGAACGATTTCATCTAAATTCAATGGGGCACGCTCAGGAAATAATGGTATTTTTTCTTTATCGTTTGATGTAGAAGCACTTTCTTGCATCATTTTTTGATAAAGTATGCCTTGTGTACGTTGATAGCTTTCACCAAACTGACGATTTTCACCGAATTGACGAGGTTGTTTTTGATGATGAATATCCCGTTCATTAACTTGATGTGACTGGACTCTATTAGGGGAGCTTTGACTAATTGGCGCTTGATAAGGCTGTGAAAATACGTTTTCACCTGCTACCTGACGATTTTCAGGAAAACTCAACGCGATTTCATTATCTTCGTCTTTATCTAAAGTCTGTGATAAAGGCGCCTGTGTGGCTTGTCGTAAAACGCTCAACACACCTTGATAGATAAAATCATGTACCAAACGTGATTCATGAAAACGGACTTCATGTTTAGCTGGATGAACATTAACGTCCACTTGATGAGGATCAACGCTCAAATAGAGGATATAAGAAGGCTGTTGTTCTCCTTGCAGATACCCATCATAAGCCTGACGAATAGCATGATTAATCAACCTATCACGCATCATTCGTCCATTCACATAGCAATATTGAATGTCACTGCATTGTACTGGCGATAATGGGTGTTCTATCCAACCTTTTATTGCTAAATCACCGTGTTCCCACGATAAATGCATTGATTGATTGACAAAGTTATTACCGCAAATCGTACTCAAACGACGGTTTTGCTGGCTTTCATCTTTTACTGCGCGGTATTGACGAACACGTTTGCCATTATGGGTAAGATTAATAGAGACATCAAAGCGCGATAACGCAATTCTACGAACCACCTCATCAATATGTGCAAATTCTGTTTTTTCAGTGCGTAAAAATTTACGTCTTGCCGGCGTGTTATAAAACAGATCAAGAACTTCAACCGTACTACCCACAGGATGAGCTGCAGGTTTAACGATAACGGCCATATCTCGGCCTTCAGCGTAAGCTTGCCACGCTTCATCTTGAGATTGGGTACGTGAGGTCAGCGTTAGACGAGAAACAGAGCTAATACTGGCCAATGCTTCTCCACGAAATCCCATACTTATTATGGCTTCGAGATCATCGAGACTTGATATTTTACTAGTTGCATGACGAGCAAGTGCTAACTTCAAATCATCACGATTGATACCACACCCATTATCACGAATGCGGATGAGTTTGGCGCCACCTTTATCAATATCAATATCAATCGAGGTCGCACCTGCGTCTAAACTGTTTTCCAGCAACTCTTTAACGACAGAGGCTGGTCTTTCAACAACTTCCCCTGCGGCAATTTGGTTTGCAAGCTGAGGAGGTAATAAATTTATCGCCATTACCTTTATTCCATTTTACTCAATCAATTAGGCGCATTTTGTAAAGGGTGAGCCAGAAAATAATTTTTTAAACCCGCGTGAATCGATGCCGCGAGTTTCTCTTGATAAGCATCAGAAATCAGTAATTGCTCTTCGGCTGCATGACTAATAAAACCCGTTTCAACTAAAATTGAAGGGATATCTGGTGAACGTAACACGCCTAAACTTGCATGTTCTGGTGTCTTTTTATGCAAAGAACCTACTTTTCTCAACTCAGATAACACAGCAACAGCAACGTCATACCCCACACGCTGTGAATTACCAAACTGCAAATCAAGTACCGTTTGACTTAAATAAGGATCAGCCCCATCAGATAAAGCATCACCTGCACCACCAAGTAATTCAGATTGCTTTTCACTTTGTTCAAGCCATTTACCTAATTCACTGTTTGCACGACGATTAGAAAGCACCCACACAGAAGCTCCTCTTGCACTGCGATTAGGTGCAGAGTCTGCATGGATAGAAACTAACATATTCGCATTTTGCTTGCGGGCAACTTCCGAACGCCCTGCAACGGAAATAAAATAGTCACCATTACGCGTTAATACAGGTTTAAACATCGGATCGTTATGTAAACGAGCTTCTAATTTTCTTGCCACACTTAAAGTGACATCTTTTTCACGATTACCTTTCTGACCGATCGCTCCGGGATCTTGTCCACCATGACCCGCATCTATCGCAATAATAATCTGACGAGAGCCCGCTTGTGGTTTTGATGGAGTGGTACGTGGTTTCACAATAGGAGCAATTGGGGCAACCTCAGCTTTAGGTGTCATGGTTAAAGGTGCCATTTCCCTATTTGTATTTGAAGTTGACGCTGCCATTGTTGTCGGTGATAAAGCGACCACATTCACTGTGGGTTGAGAGTGATTATTTTGTCGTGCATTTATTGGTTTGATAGTGAGCACTAACTTATAACTACCACTTATATTCATTAGACTTTCAGTCACAACAATTGGCTGGGCAAGTTCCAAGACCATACTTTGGTATTGGTTATCTTTTGATTGTGTTGCACGAATTTTATGAACTAACTGCCCGTTGCCTAATATTGCAGGTAACCCTGTTATTTTTGTGCTCTGTTTAAAATCCATCACCAAACGGTCAGGACTTTTTAATGAATAATATCGATAGCTAGGCTTCCCATCACTAAAAGAGAATGTGAGGGTTGTTACTGAACTGCCATTTTCTACTTTTACTTCTGTCACAGTGGCAGCTTGCGCTATTTGCACAAAGAAAAAAGATAAAACAACCAACAGAAAGACAACAACATAGCGCTGACTTTGACTCACAATGGTGATGAGACTCGACATAATCAATATTCCTTTATGCAGACTGAATATGGGATAAAACAGTATTCCCTCGTTGTGAAAGGGGAACAAAACGCGCTTTTCGACCTTCATCTTCATAGCTTAAATGAAGTTCTAAATCGGCGTTAGGTAAAAAGCCTTCGCCTTGCGATGGCCATTCAATAAGGCATAACGCGTCTTGCTCAAAATAATCTCGTATTCCCATAAATTCTAACTCTTCAGCCGATGCTAAACGATAGAGATCAAAATGATAAACCGGATTTGGTGAGAGCATATAAGGCTCAACTAATGTATATGTTGGACTTTTCACATGACCTTTATGGCCAAGAGCTTGCAAGAAACCCCGACTAAAGGTTGTTTTTCCAGCACCCAGATCGCCATATAAATAAATGATCAACCCACTCTGGTTAGTCGCCATTGCAACAGCGCGCCCAAGTTCAACTGTTGCAGCTTCATCTTCTAATCTAACAACCCATTCTTTCATATTTATATAATCTATTGTTAAGTTATAACGGCTTAGTAAAGTGAAATCATTGGAAAACATCAAATGCTAAGCTTTTTATATTTTCTTAAGGCAAATAGTTATCGAAATCACTACCAAATAACCATACCATAAATCTATTTATTGCGAGGATTTTTCCTATTGCCTCACTATGATACACTGCGCGCTCTTAGGACTCACCTCTTACCTATTGATTCGGTTTATTCATGTCATCACTTGATCTTAATCTTCTTGCTCAAAACATTAAATTATGGGGTTCTGAGCTAGGTTTTCAACAAACAGGGATATGTGATACTGACTTATCACTTGAAGAGCCTCGTTTACAAGCATGGTTAGATAAGCAATATCATGGCGAAATGGCATGGATGGCCAAATATGGTATGACACGCGCAAGACCTCATGAACTTGTGCCCGGCACATTACGGGTTATTAGCGTGAGAATGAATTATCTTCCCACAGATGCTGCTTTTGCACGGACATTAAATAACCCAGAACAAGGCTATATTAGTCGTTATGCGCTAGGCCGAGATTATCACAAAGTATTAAGACAGCGTCTTAAAAAGCTCGGTGAAAAAATTACACATTATTGCCAACAATATGAATATCAAGGGATCGTCAATTTTCGCCCTTTCGTTGATTCAGCGCCTATAATGGAACGCCCTTTAGCTGTTAAAGCTGGACTTGGTTGGGTTGGTAAACACTCACTTGTTATCAACAATCAAGCTGGCTCTTGGTTCTTTCTAGGTGAATTACTTATTGATTTACCTTTACCCACAGATAACCCTGTCGAAGAACAATGTGGTAAATGTGTCGCCTGCATGACAACGTGCCCGACTGGCGCCATTGTCGATCCTTATACTATCGATGCACGGCGGTGTATTTCGTATCTTACTATTGAACTTGATGGCGCGATCCCTGAAGAATTTCGCCCATTAATGGGTAACCGTATCTATGGCTGTGATGACTGTCAGCTTATTTGTCCTTGGAATCGTTTTTCATCGTTAACAGATGAAGAGGATTTCTCTCCCCGTCGGGCACTCCATACACCTGAATTACTCGATCTTTTTAAATGGAGTGAAGAAAAATTCCTTCGTATAACAGAAGGTTCACCGATCCGTCGTATCGGTTACTTACGTTGGCTTAGAAATATTAGTGTGGCATTAGGAAATGCACCTTATCAAGATAAAATTATACTTGCCTTAAAAGAACGCGTTGGATTAGGTGATGTTTTAGATGAACATTTGAATTGGGCGATAGCCCAGCAGACAGCAAAGCGAAATGAAAAAGAGGTAAAAATACAGACTTCACAACAAAAACGCCTAGTAAGAGCAATAACTAAAGGATTACCGAGAGATGCTTAGTTTTTAACAGAATAAATATATAATGAGTAATCTTTAATTTCATCTGTGAATAAAATAAAAACTCCTTGCCTATCAACATGAAAAAAAAATTCAAGCGAACTAAGACTCAAATTTAAAAAAATTAAAATAGGCTTAATTATCAATTAGATATAAAATCCAATTAATTTATTAAAGAGAACAATATCCTTATCTCTTAATGATAGGTATCTGTGGATAACTCTGTGCAGTAAAAAAATAAATAGTGCTTAGATGCGGTGGTTATTAGCATCTAACTGTGGATAAATCGATTTAGGAAGATTTTAAGAATAGTAGAATATTTATTACATTTTTTTAAAGAAAAGCGCTAAAAAACCTTTCTTTTTTCTAAAATACTATTCAGTGCGTGTTTAACAGAATAAAGGCCTAAAATAGAAAAAATGATCTCGCCTTTTATTTTCCCCTTAAATGAGGAAAGGCGCACATTCTAGTGCTGTCAAAATAGAAAAGCAAGCAAAGATCATGGATAGATCACAAAAAAATAGCTTGATCTTACATGTATTAACGACATTTCTTTTTTTGCGCAATAATCATCCACACTCTTTTTACGTGTATTAAGTAAAATTCCTTAATTTGTGATCCTAAAATAGTGTAGTCGATATTTAAAAAAGCGAGAGAAAAAACTTAAAATTTTCTTTATGGAGATTAAAGATAAGATTTGGTGAAACAGAAGAGAAAAACTTGGAGCGGGAAACGAGACTCGAACTCGCGACCCCAACCTTGGCAAGGTTGTGCTCTACCAACTGAGCTATTCCCGCATTTGGTAAGTTTTGACAATTACTAGTGAAAGATTTGGAGCGGGAAACGAGACTCGAACTCGCGACCCCAACCTTGGCAAGGTTGTGCTCTACCAACTGAGCTATTCCCGCGTCGCATAACACTACTAATAATTGCCTAAGAAAGTTTGGAGCGGGAAACGAGACTCGAACTCGCGACCCCAACCTTGGCAAGGTTGTGCTCTACCAACTGAGCTATTCCCGCGTCTTTCTTACGCCCGTACAAATAAAATTCTTCATCGGTACGGGAAGCGCATTATACGAGAAAAATGCTTAACCGCAAGCCCTTATCAACAAAAAAATGCGTTTTTTTGATTGCATGCCGATAAAATCATCACAATGATGCAATATCAATCATGAATGCATATTTTTTACTCTTTAATAAAGGTTTTACGATAATAGTCTAGCTCTGCAATAGATTCACGAATATCATCTAATGCTTGATGAGTATTTTTTTTCTCAAAGCCATCTAAAATTTCAGGCTTCCAACGGCGCGCTAACTCTTTTAATGTACTTACATCAAGATAGCGGTAGTGAAAATATTGCTCTAGATCTGGCATATAACGGTACAGAAAACGTCGGTCTTGGCCCACACTATTGCCACAAATAGGTGATACCCCTTTAGGTACCCATTTTTCTAGGAATTCAATTGTCGCTTTTTGTGCTGAATTATCATCATATTGACTGGCTTTCACACGCTCAACTAAACCACTACCTGTATGAGTACGTGTATTCCATTCATCCATTAAACTCAGCTGTTCATCAGATTGGTGTACAGCAATTACCGGACCTTCGGCTAAAATATTAAGTTGAGGATCTGTCACAATGGTGGCAATTTCGATGATACGGTCACATTCAGGATCAAGACCGGTCATTTCCAGATCTATCCAGATCAGATTGTTCTCGCTTTTTGACATAATATATCCTAGCTGTTTCTAAGTGTGAGACATGATATTTTAGCGTTTATCATAGCGCGTTTACTCAATAAGCACGACAGAAGAACATCTAACCGAATAATACAAGTGAGGATCGGTGACAAAACGTAAATTATCTAAAGGCCAGCAGCGTCGAGTACAAGAAAACCATAAAAAGCGTTTGCAGAGCAAAGAGAAAAAAAACCACGTTGAATTAGACGATACGCAATTAGGCGAAGCTTCCGAAGGTTTAGTCATCAGCCGTTTCGGTCAACATGCGGATATCGAAGCGACTGATGGTACGATTACCCGATGCAATATCCGACGCACAATTTCATCCCTAGTTACGGGTGATAAAGTTGTGTGGCGCCCTGCACTACAAACACAAGAAAATGTCCGTGTGAATGGTATTGTTGAAGCGGTGCATGAGCGTACCTCCGTGCTAACACGCCCTGACTATTATGATGGCATTAAACCTATTGCGGCCAATATTGACCAAATTATTATTGTTTCTGCCATTTTGCCTGAACTCTCTTTAAATATTATCGACCGTTACCTCGTCGCTTGTGAAACGCTAAATGTTGAACCACTGATTGTACTCAACAAAATCGATATGTTAGATGCACAAAACCGTAAAACAGTAAGCGAATGGATGCAGACTTATAAAGATATTGGTTATCGTGTTCTTGAAGTCTCTAGCTATACTAAAGAAGGGCTAGAAGCGCTCACGCAAGAACTTATCGGCCGTATTTCTATTTTTGCAGGGCAATCTGGTGTGGGTAAATCAAGTTTACTCAACACCCTCTTACCACCAATGGAAGAAAGTATAGTTGTTAATCAAGTCTCTGATAACTCTGGTTTAGGCCAACATACAACAACAGCATCGCGCCTTTACCATTTCCCACAAGGCGGGGATGTCATTGATTCTCCGGGTGTGCGTGAATTTGGTTTATGGCATTTAACGCCTGATCAAGTGACAAAAGGGTTTGTTGAATTTAGACCGTACCTTGGGGGTTGTAAATTCCGCGATTGTAAACACTTAGACGATCCTGGTTGCTTAATCAGTGAAGCCGTAAAGAATGGTGAAATATCAGAAACACGCTTTGAAAACTACCATCGTATTTTAGAAAGTATGAGTCAGGTGAAAGTTCGTAAGAACATTAATTTAGACTCTTAATAATTGATTCACTGACAACCCTATTAAGGGTGGGTACAATAGACCCCTTTTGTCTATTTTTTATCGTTTAATCCCAGAGGTTGCCATTTTGGACAAGCTAAAAATTAAACTACAGTATTTATTGCCTAAATTATGGCTCACACAGCTAGCAGGTTGGTTTGCAAACAAAAAAGCGGGCGCAATCACCCAGTTTGTTATCAAAGCCTTCGCAAAAGCCTACAAAGTCGATATGAATGAAGCGAAAGACAGCCAATTCCAAGCTTATTCAACATTTAATGAGTTCTTTATTCGGGCTTTAAAAGACGGCGTGCGTCCTATTGTTGAAGGTAATGACACACTTGCATTACCCGCAGACGGTGCTGTTAGCCAACTTGGTCTTATTCAAGATGATCAAATTCTGCAAGCCAAAGGACACCACTACACGCTTGAAGCATTACTTGCCGGTAATTTTATGTTGGCAGATAAGTTCCGTAATGGTCAGTTTATTACGACATATCTTTCGCCTCGCGATTACCATCGTGTTCACATGCCTTGCGATGGTTTATTAAAAGAGATGATTTATGTTCCTGGTGATCTTTTCTCTGTTAATCCATTAACAGCTGCCAATGTACCTAACTTATTTGCACGTAATGAACGCATTATTTGTCTTTTTGAAACACAATTTGGTCCAATGATACAAATTCTGGTAGGTGCAACCATTGTCGGTAGTATTGAAACCATTTGGAGTGGCATGGTAACACCACCTCGTGAAGGTATTATTAAGCGTTGGACTTATCCTCAAGCAGATAAAGCAGGCGCGATATTCTTGAAAAAAGGTGAGGAGATGGGCCGATTTAAGTTAGGCTCAACAGTCATCAACCTTTTCCCTGAAAATACCGTTCAATTGAATAAAGATCTTATGAATGGCTCCGTTACATTAATGGGGGAACAATTAGGTTCCATCATCAATGTTGCTGGCAATGACGCTAACGCCATCAGTGAATAATACGTAATTCGGAGTAACCTTTGTGCGCCTGATAACCTGTCTTTTCTTCTCGCTCTTTTTGACTTTTTCGTTAAGCACGTCCGCAATATCAGCAGATGTGGAGAAATTACGTCAAGATATTAAACAACTTGAAGGAAGTACTAATCCTCAAGATATTGAGGCTATTCAGGCGCTACAAGGTACTATCAACTGGATTAATGATGGTGAAAAAGCACAAACAAATGCTGATAACTATCAAAAAACCATTGATGATTACCCAGAAATAACAAAAGAACTCAGAACTAAGCTTCTTGAAGAAAGCCATACAGTTCCAACTATCCCAGAAAAAATTAGCATTCCTGATTTAGAACAGAAAATTATTCAAGTCAGTAGCCAACTAATGGAACAAGCAAGGCTTCAACAACAAGAACAAGACAAAAGCCGTGAAATTAGTGAATCTTTAAATTTATTGCCTCAACAACTCTCTGAAGCACGTCGTTTATTGAGTGATGCAACAGCAAGACTAGCCTCTGTCAGTGCATCAACAACACCGTTAACAGAAGCTCAAAATAAGCTGACTCAAGCGGAAGTCACAGCACGTAAGGCGATGGTTAATGAGCTAGAAATGGCACAGCTGTCAGCTAATAATCGCCAAGAAATCGCACGTCTTCGCTTAGAGTTATTTAAAAAACGCTATCAACGCCTTGATGTACAACTACAACAATTACGTAGTTTATTGAATATAAAACGCCAAGAAGTAGCTGATCTTGCGTTAGAAAAAACAGAGATGTTGGCAGAACAAGGTGGTGAATTGCCTGAGTTTCTGACAAAACAGATCCAAACTAATCGTGAACTTTCGCAAATCCTGAATAAGCAGACTCAGGAAATGAGTGAGCTATCAGAAAAACAGCGCATCACCACCCAACAAACACAACAAGTCCGCCAAACACTAACAACTATTCGAGAGCAGGCACAATGGTTAAGTGGATCAACAGCATTAGGTGAAGCATTAAGAACACAACTTTCTCGTTTACCTGAGATGCCTCGTTCACAAGAACTTGATAGAGATATTATTCAATTACGTGTTGAACGTTTAGGTTATGAAGATATGCTGGAGAACTTAAATAAGATCCAGCCACCAGAGACCGCCGATGGTTCTAAATTGCCAGAGGCTCAACAATATATCTTTGATTCACTTATTCAAGCACGCCATGAATTACTGAACTCATTGCTATCAGGCTATGATTCTCAAATTCTTGAATTAACAAAACTGAAAGTTGCGACAACACAATTAGCGGATGCTTTAAAAGAAACAAAAGATGCAACAAACCGTTATATGTTCTGGGTTGCCGATATTAGCCCTATTAAGTTCAATTATCCGGTTTTATTAGTCAAAGATATCACTCGACTACTTTCGCTAGATACCTTTTCACAATTAGGCCATGCTGCTGTTAGCATGCTTAAAAACCAAGATACATTCCTATTCCTGTTTGTTACCTTATCAATTGTTGGTTTTAGCCTTCGCACTCGAAAACACTACAACGCCTTTCTTGAAAGAGTCAGTAACCGTATAGGTAAAGTCACTCAAGATCATTTTTCACTGACAATACGCACCGTTTTTTGGTCTATTTTAATTGCGTTACCGTTACCTCTGTTATGGTCTGCAGTCGGTTATGGCTTACAAAGTGTTGAATGGCGTTATCCAATGGCCGGCGCAATTGGCTATGGTGTAACTGCAGCAGCTCCCGTATTGTGGCTATTTATGATCAGTGCAACCTTCGCACGTCATAACGGTTTATTTATCGCTCAATTTAAATGGAAAGAAAGCAGAGTCAAAAAAGCAATGCGCTTTTACCAGCTTTCTATTTTTGTCATCGTTCCGCTGATGATGTCATTAATTACCTTTGAATATTATAGTGATAGAGAATTTGCACCGACGGTCGGTCGCTTCTGCTTCTTATTACTCTGTATTGCCTTAAGTTTTATAACTTCGAGCCTTAAAAAAGCCCATGTTCCCCTTTATCTTGATAAACATGGATCTGGTGATAATGCAATAAACACCATCTTATGGTGGTTCTTACTTCTTGCCCCTGTTATTGCAGGCTTAGCCGCTGTTTTAGGTTACCTTTCTACCTCGATTGTTTTGCTTGGCCGTTTAGAAATGTCAGTAGCAATTTGGTTTGCTTTACTGATTATCTATCACATTATTCAGCGGTGGATGCTTATTCAACGTCGTAAATTAGCCTTTGAACGCGCAAAACAGAAACGAGCTGAAATTCTCGCTCAACGTGCAAAAGGCGAAGATGAAAATACCATAGTAGGCAGTAGTGGTGAGAGTACAGTAGGGCTTGAAATTGAGGCTCAAGAAATAGATCTTGATGCAATCAGTGCGCAATCTATTGGTTTAGTTCGCTCTATTCTGACCATGATTGCATTAGTATCGATGATCTTATTGTGGTCTGAATTAAACACCGCATTTTCCTTTGTCGATAATATTCGTCTTTGGGATGTAACCTCATCGGTGAATGGCGTTAACACCATACAACCCATTACCATGGGCTCTATTTTAGTGGCGATCCTGGTGATTATTATCACTACGCAATTGGTGAGAAACTTACCCGCTTTACTTGAACTGGCTATTTTACAACATTTAGATCTAACACCAGGGACAGGCTACGCCATTACTACCATGACTAAATACAGCATCACTCTAATTGGTAGCATCGTAGGCTTCTCTTTATTAGGGATTGAATGGTCAAAATTACAATGGTTAGTAGCAGCAATGGGTGTTGGGCTAGGCTTTGGTTTACAAGAAATTTTTGCCAATATTATTTCAGGGCTGATGATCTTATTTGAAAAACCAATCCGTATTGGCGATACCGTAACCATTCGTAATTTGACGGGGAATATTTCTAAGATCAACACACGAGCGACTACGTTGACCGACTGGGATAGAAAAGAAATTATCGTACCGAATAAAGCCTTTATTACAGAACAATTTATTAACTGGTCGCTATCAGACTCCGTTACCCGTATTGTGATGACCATTCCTGCCCCTGCAGACTGCAACAGTGAACACGTCACCAATGTCTTATTAGAAGCATCAAAACGCTCTACGATGATTTTAGAAAACCCGGCACCTGAGGTTTATTTAGTCGATTTACAACAAGGCATTCAAATTTTCGAATTGCGTGTTTATGCAGCTGAGATGGGACACAGAATGCCAGCAAGACATGAAATTCATCAAAATATTCTTTTAGCCTTTGCAGAACATGGTATTCCACTGCCATTCCCACCATTCCAAGCAAGAGTGGACATGATGGGTAATACAATCCGCAGTTCTATGCGAGCGACGCCTAGAGAAGTCGGTGGATTATAATCCACCTACTTCAATTAATTTGATATAAAGCCATTATCTTATCGAAAAAACACGAAAGATAATGGCTTTATTCTTTTATTTTCTTCCTTTTCATGCCCTTTACTGATGCTTTTATCAGCCCATTCCGTAGATCTGTTTCTCTTATAGCTCGTTGATTGTATAAAATTAATCCATATTTTCTTCCCAGTCTTTTATTTCTAGAAAAAAATGAGATTATTTTTTGATTTTTTGTTTAATAAAATTGATATGTGCTAACAAAAAGAAACTATTCATCACTCGATGACAATATGAAGATAACAAAACGAGCATCATAAAAAGATCGCTAATTTTTCGGACAAATATTTATAAAGCAGTATATTTTTCTAACAAAGCATCCATTTAACTAAAGAGTAAAGTGCCATTTTGGATAGGGCATTTAATTTACCTTAAGGTAAAATATATTTTGTCTTACCTTTATTATTTTTTATCTCAGTTAACAAAACCGGACACTTAACGAAAATCACCTCAATTATTGATCTAAATCATATTTTAGCGTTTTTATACTTAACCTCACTCCTTATATGAGTGAAAAGGCACTTTCGTTGGATTTTAGTTTTCAAATTGATATCTCTAACGGAACTTTTTCTTTCTTAAGTTAAATAAGTTAAGTCATTTATAGATCAACAAACTTAATATTAGCATTTAAAGCACCAGCAGTATTACATAGCAAAATATTTCAGCATTTCAATATTTAAAGCCTGATTTTGTCTAATTTAGATTATGAAACAGTATTTGACATTATAAATAGTCTTTC